>JBJBCN010000001.1:0-6832 GCA_047285805.1 Synechococcus sp.
CTGTGGCCTGAGCGCTATTACCAATCGCGATGCCGTTTTCGCTTGTAGCCGTGGCATCCTGACCAACGGCAACACCAGCAGAACCAGTTACGACCGAACTTGCACCAGTAGCAACCGCATTGGTGGTCGCTGCCGAGTCATCACCAACGGCGACTGCAGAAACACCTGCTGCTCTAGCGCTTGTTCCGATAGCTAGGGCGTTAACTGATGAGGCAACCGAATCAAAACCAATGGCAATGGCACCAGAGGTTTGAGCAGTAGTTTGTCCATCACCTATTGCAATAACACCAGCAGTTGTACCCGTGATAGCTGTTAGACCAGCAACATTTGGGTCTCCTACTGATGTACCGAGGTTGATTGAGCCTGCGGGAACTGCACCCGAGGCGCCTAAAGTTGCTTCAGCATCTGTAGTACCACCACCACCATTATCGACTTCGATAGCTGCTGCAAATGCAGCTACGGGTGCAAGCAGCTTGCCAAGTGAGACCAGAGCAACGAAGAGGCCCAAGGCCCTCTTGAGTGGAGAAACTCGTCGCGATGGCTTCGGCGTAGGCGTACCCCTTGACCCCATCAGGGAAGCCCTAAGCAAAAGGCCTAGAGCCAAACCATTGAGGCCGTTGGGCTGCCTACGAGGCGGCACAAGACAAAAGCAAATCTCGCGAAGGATAGCTGAAAAAAGAGAACTGGAGACTAAACCGGAGGAGCAACTGGCACAGAGATCTCGAGTGCCTCGAGTCTCGCAAGTCTCACGGGTTTATTTGATTTTTTCTAAGCAAGTTCGCCTCTCAGGCTCTATCATGAGTCTCACTATGGTACGACTGCGATCTGATTCGACTGCCAGATTGTTGATAGCTTGCAATTCAGGCTCTGTGTATCTGGAAAAGATTGAGGCATAACAAGGACAGTAAGCATTTCGGCTTGCAGGCGAAGAAATCTCCGAAGATGGTGCCTCTTTGCAAGAATCTAAGACTCCCTTGATGAAGGATTCTTTAAAGCTCGGTTCTGAAGTTGAAGATGGAGGAGTTTGCTGTGAAATGAGCTGGCGGTGACCGAGATTCTGCGAAAAAGAAGTAGGCGCAAGGGGGCTGGAAGCCAAGACGGCTACAAGACCGAATGAGGAAATCATCGATGTAAGCGCGGATGCATCACTTTACAGCTTCTATATTAAGGCTCATGAGGCGACCGGATAGTTTGTCCATATGAGGCAGATAGGCCTGAGAATAGTCGTCAATTCTCGAGTGATCAGTTGATCGCCAATCCCAAAGACGACAATGCGCGAAGCCGGTGTCGTAAAGAGATGAAGAGAGAAAATCGTAGTCGAAGATCATTTTATGAAAATCAGAGGCATCACGCTGGCCGCCAACTAGGAGTCCTATTAGGCCGCTAAGTCCATCTCTGAAACCTTCCGAAAGATAGACATCGACTATTGATTCAAAATTTGGGACAGACAAACGCAGAACACCGCCATCCCTGAGTTTGCTGAACCACTCTTGAAGAACGTTGGGAAACGATCTTCGGTCAAAGTGCTCAAGAACGTGGCAAGCATAAATGAGGTCTACCGACAGATCTGGAATCATTGGCAGATGTGAAACATCAGCGCAAAAGTCTAGATGCCGGTAATGAGTAGAATCAATGTGAACGAAACCAGGAATATATTTGGAGCCACAGCCGAGATGAAGCTTAGTCATTTTGCATGTTTTGATTCAGGGAGAATAGCTTTACGATGGAGTTCACGAAGATTATGGATAAGGGACTCAGAGAGAGTGGCTGAGTCGCAGAGTTCGGAGTCTAAGAATGTTTGGCGCAATTGCAAGCGTGAATGATTGGAGGAGATTATTAGCGTTATTAGATTGTCAATAATAGCAAGATATTCATTGGTTGAATATGCAACGAGATCAAGACGCCCCAAGCCATTCAAAATCGAGTGGGACAAGCGTCCGCCGATCCAAGGTGAACTGAAGGCAACGAGGGGGACTCCCATGAGGAGAGAATCGAAAGCAGTTGTACCACTGGCCAGCGGCAGAGTATCAAGAGAGATGTCTATAGAGTTATAAAGATTCATATGAGATGACCAAGAAGGTTGGTAAGGGGCAAATTCAATTCTGGATGGATCAACTCCAGCATTAGCGAAGGCTTGAAAAATATCAGACATTCTTGGATCATCGGTTTCGCGAGGAAGAGAACTCTTAAGGAGAAGTGAGGTATCAGGAAATGCAGTTAATACAGAAGACCACAAACCAATTGTTTCTTCTGTGATCTTCATGAAGTTATTAAAACAGCCAAAGCGGATATTGGTATGTTGCGGCTGAGTAATTACAGGTAAACACTTTGGGGGAGAGAAAGAGACCCAGGTCCTGGGAAGATTGATGAGTGTCTCGGAGAACTCGTTTTGGAATTCTTTGGGCGTGATGATATCATCACCAATAAAATAGTCTATTGTGGGATTAAAGGTAGAACCATGGACACCGATGTAGTGGACCTGGACGGGCGCGAGCCTACGAGAAAGAAGTAATTGTCTATTAAATGACATGTGATGCGAGGTATCAATGACTACATCTAGGTCGTAATCCATTATTTGACGGTGTGCCGCTTGATCATCGATATTGAAGATAGGAACGAATTCTTCTGCAAGATCTTTGAGTGTAGACCAAGCTTCTTCATGTGACCTATCACGGGTTGGAAAGATGTAGAAGAGTGCATGGTTCGGCTTAGAGCTTGAAAGAATTGATTCAAGAAAGAACGAGACTGCGTGATTTCCAATCTCTGCACTAAGGACACCTATCCGCAGAGGTCTGTTGTCTGAAGATGCTAAAGAATGATTAAAGGGGTATTTAGGTAAAGCAGATAAGGCCGTTAAATAAGAGTCAACAAGAGTAGAACGCTGG
Organism: Synechococcus sp.; assembly: GCA_047285805.1. Classification (GTDB taxonomy): domain Bacteria; phylum Cyanobacteriota; class Cyanobacteriia; order PCC-6307; family Cyanobiaceae; genus Vulcanococcus. The sequence continues at coordinate 2,886 of JBJBCN010000001.1, forward strand.
ACAGTGGTTGCCACACGGGTGAAACTAAGAAAATAAAGAATAGAATTCCAGGCTTCGAAAGAGGCAGGATTAAGCTCTACTGACTGCAGGAAACTCGAGAGAGCGTTTTCGGGCTCTGCATTTTTGAAAAAGAGCTCTCCTAAAGCCTGCAGACAAAATGCATTTTGAGGATCAATCTTACGTGCAAGATTTAAGGTGCTTAGAGATTGGGGGATATCTCCGAGGTCAGAGAGACATAGAGCTTTATTTATGAGGACTTGTGTATTGGTAGGGTCAGATTTCAAGGCTATATTGAAGAGACGCAGTGCTGATTTATTGTCGCCGGCTTGCCTGTTAACAGCAGCCTTAAGATTGATGAGAGGTGCCGAACGCGGATATTCGCGAAGACATTGGTTGATCCACTGGATACATTCAGGTAATCGTAAGAGGAGTCGTAGACAATCCCCCTTATTGACTAAGTCAGATTCTTCGGGTGAAACAGAAAGATTAATCGCATGATCAAAGCAGCTTAAAGCATTGGTATAGTCTCGGGTAATGGACAGGTGAAAGAATGCGAGGCGAGAATATGTAGATGGAAGAGCATCAGGTGGCGCGGTTGCCAAGCGGTCATTGAATACTTGTATTGCTTGTGTGGTACTAGATATGGAAGAAAGAACTTGGGCCTGAAGCAGAAGGATATCAGGATCAAAAGATAATGAAAGAGCCCTGTCTAGGAAGGGTAATAATTCAGCTAGAGTGTCGCGTCTAGAATAGATTGTATAAAGGTGCTTAAGAGATTGCAAAAGGTTAGGCTTGTAGAGGAGAGACTTCTTGAGAACATCTAGAGCTTTATCGTAGTCAGAAGAGAGAAGATAGAGATAGCCTTGGTTAGATAAAGCTTCGGGATACTGAGGGCTATACGTTAATGCGCGCTCCAAAAACAGCGAGGCTTCATGAAACTCTCCTTTTTGGATAAGTAAGCCGGCTATGTTAGTGCAAGCAATAGGGAGACTGTCACAATCGTCAATGTATTTACGGTAGCTAGCTTCGGCGTAGGCTAACTGACCACTTAAGTGGTGAGACAGAGCCTCCTGAAAGAGGTTGTGATCAGATGGCATCTACAAAATACGGTAAGATGGTCAATTAAAACACCATAATGAGCGGCTGCAACACCGATCAGGCTACGATGGATGATCGCATACAAGCTGCAGAAAGAATGAGTTGCTCGCTCGTAAACGAGAAAGAATATGAAAAATGTATTTCGTACGTTCAAGCTAGCCTAAAGGTGTCTGTAGACAGCTTTACATTGCGTTTGAATGAAGTTGCTTGCTACATAAATAAGCAGGAATGGGAAGAGGCGGTGGCGGCGTTAGATAAGGCACATGGGAAATATCTGGCAAGTGAGTTGACTGCAAGCCAAAAAGAGTTATCTCTTATGTACTACGCATTAGCGGAACAAGAGATAGGAGATGTTGCTTCTGCAGAGAAGACGTTAAGAGAGTTAGCGTTAGCCAAAAAGGATGATCAGATAGTTCAGTTTAACTATTGTTTGGCAATTATCAAGAGAATGAGGTACAGGGAAGCATTAGATAGGTTGCTTGAAATAGTTCTGACAAGCCCAGAGTGGGGGTTACCTTACTTTTCAGTAGCAAATTGCTATCAAAACTTGGGATTAGACGGCGAAGCAATATTTTGGTATAAGCAGACACTGAAAAGGACTGATGCTCCGCATATTCGTCTTAATTTAGCGATAAGCTTACTAAGGAGTGGGAGGTATAAAGAAGGTTGGCATGAGTTTGAGAATCGACCGAGGTCATGGAATCTAGAATGGTTGGATTGCAATTGGCGTTCTGGAGACGATATTAATGGCAAGAGTGTGGCAGTGATAACAGATGAGGGGGTTGGAGATGCGATCATGTTTCTACCACTACTGGAAAGGTTAATTGAAGATAGTTGCAAACATGTAGTTTATGCTGACAAGAGGCTGGCAGGCATTTTCAAGAGATGCATACCGGGGTTAGTGATAGAAACCACAGTTAATGATAATAGGTACAAAGAGTATGATGCATTCATGCGACTAGCAAGTCTTGCCGGAGTGTATTACAACACTAAGGATGATATTGCGAAGAGAAAGCCGTACCTGAAAAGCGATGATGATCGCAAAAGAATGTGGGCCTCTACGTTAATGAGCTCAAAGGGCGTAAAAGTCGGGATCGGATGGCGCGGAGGTGTAGGAAGAGAAGCCATTGAGAAGCGCTCAATTCCACTAAGGAAGTGGGAGGTTTTAGGCAGAGGCTTAGATGTAGAGTGGGTATCATTACAGCATCGCCCGGATTACGAAGAGGTAAAGGAGGCAAATTCCTACTATGGGATAGATATCAAGTTGTACGAAAGTCTTGCTGAGGATTTAGAAGATCTAACCGCATTGATAGACAACCTAGATTTAGTCATCACATGTGAACAGACTGTTGCTCATATAGCTGGAGCACTTGGCAAAAGATGCTTGGTACTTGCAGCAAGCCCCCCGGGATGGCGCTATGTTGATAATTCAGAGGAGACTAAGAACAGCAGCATGCTTTGGTATAAATCAATTACATTATTAAGTCAAAGTGACTGGGGACTATGCGAAGAGAAGATAAAAGAACTTATAGATCCGCCCATTAGTTCAGAATAGCTTATCACTATTGCCGCAGCCGCCTATGAGAGTTAAAATTCTGGTGGAGCCATTGTCGGTATGGGCCCTGACAGGGTATGGGATGCGCAGGTGCGGGAATCCATCCTTGGAATTCCCGATAGTTTTGAATACACAAATTACATCCCTTTAGCTGGAGAAGTATTATCAGCCTCTTTGACAGGCATAGAAGCTCTATTAGATGAGAACTATTTAATAGAATGGGAAGAATCTGCTGATTCAACAACGTTTACTTCCGCAGGAGCTGAAGGATTTGATATTCTTTTAGGCAGCAGACACGAAGATAGTTATATACGTTACAGAGTTGTCGATGAAGGAGAGAGAACACTTCACACCTCGGACCCGGTATATGTTTACAATAAGGTGCAGGCATACGGCAATGCATATGTAGGTAAGAGCGATGAGCATTATAGGCTCTGGAACAAGGAATTGTTCGCCGGTAGTATAGAGATAGAGTTGTCCGAATTCAAGGACAATGAGGTTGTACTTGGGGCCAATTCGTCTTCAGCCTATAACACCTCTGTATTGTCGTATACACCAGATGAATATGAATACACTTATTCCAGCAGACTGGCCAGGGTTGGAAGGTCATTAGTCGAGGTAGAGGTAGTTGAAAGGGAGTTGGTTCAGTCGGAGTCTTATTATTTAACCAAGGTAAGCAAAAACGAGGATAGTCTTGGATTCGAAAAGATAGAGCTTGGATTCAGCCTAGAGGGAAACGAGATTGCTAAATGGGAGTTTTTGTCCGATGTTGATCTGAACCGGGATGGAGAGCTCGCAGAGCAAACAGATATTGTTCTTCAGCAAAATGGAATTCAAGTTGAGAAGGGTATAGATACAAGTGATTACTATATACGTGGCGAAGACAACATAGCCAGATACTTAACATGGTACGGGAGGGATAATGAGTCTTCGGAGGTCATAGGTGCCGGTTACTATGATTCCAACACAATTCTTGTGCTGACGTCGAGTAGCAACTCTGTCTCTCCTATGGCGAAGGTAGAAGAAGGCCATAGAATTTATGTACTTAGCAAAGATGGACAAACGAATGGTGTAATTGAACTAGATAAAAGCCATCCGGATAGCTTCTGGAGAAGATTAAACAGTTTTTTTGGCACAAGTTATGTAAGTAGCTCTCAGGTTGAGATGGACGGTTTTGACAATCAAGCCACCGCTTCTCTTTCCATCTCTGGCAATCCTCTAGAAGGCAATACACTCTCTGCCTCTCTCTCTAACCTCGTTGATCCTGACGGACCCGCCTCTCCCTCTTTCCAAT
>JBJBCN010000002.1:0-1392346 GCA_047285805.1 Synechococcus sp.
ACTGCAATTGGTGCACTGTCGAGTGCCACCACAAACGCAGTGGCTGCAGGTGTGAGTGCGAAAGCAACTGGTGCATCTGCGGTTGCCGTTGGTGATGACTCAACCGCAACCACTAATGCGGTTGCTACTGGTGCTAGTTCAGAGGCATCTGGTGCTAACACCATTGCTATCGGTCTCGACGCCACTGCGGTTACCCTCAACGGCATCGCCGTTGGCAATAGCGCTCAAGCAACAGACGAAAACGCGATCGCTGTTGGTAATCTCTCAACGGCGACCACCAGTGCAGTCTCCATGGGTAACCAGTCTGTAGCGAACGGCTCAGGCTCGGTGTCCATTGGTAAATTCACTACCGCCTCAACCACTGACGCCATTGCTATCGGCTCCAGTGCAATTGCATCTGGTGTCCAGTCAATGGCTCAAGGCCGTGCTTCTGGTGCTGCTGGATCCAATGCTTCAGCTCTTGGTACTAACTCAAGTGCGGCAAACTCCAACAGTATTGCCTTTGGTACAAGCTCTAGATCAAATGCTTCTCGAGCGATCGCTGTAGGTACTGAGTCCTCTGCCTCCAAGGTTGATGCAGTAGCTGTCGGTTCAAGCACACAAGCTGCTGGTGCAAGTTCCGTAGCGATGGGCCTCGATGCAACTGCATTGACCATCAATGCAATAGCTGTCGGTAATAGCGCTCAAGCCACTGACGACCAAGCAATTGCAATTGGTGCAAAGTCCACAGCTACAACAAACGCTCTTGCATCCGGCGCAAGCGCAGAAGCTTCAGGGGTGAATTCTGTTGCCATTGGTCTAGATGCCACTGCAGTAACGCTTAATGGCATCGCGGTCGGTAACAGTGCTCAAGCAACTGACGAAGAGGCAATCGCTGTTGGCAACCTGTCTACGGCAACTACAAGTTCAGTTGCCATGGGTAACCAATCCGTCGCTAACGCCTCCAGTTCCATTGCATTTGGTAGACAGGCTCAAGCCACAGGTGTCAATTCAATAGCCCAAGGCGTCTCTGCCTCAGCTTCTGGACTCCGCTCCACCGCTATAGGTCAGACATCTGGAGCTGACAGCATTGATTCGACTGCAGTCGGTACCAACGCTCAAGCTTCAGCCACAGGAGCACTTGCAATCGCAACTAATTCGTCTGCTGAAGGTGGGAATTCGATTGCCGTTGGTACTAGTGCTCGCGCGGTCAACTCCTCCGATGTAGCTATCGGTACCTATTCCGAGGCTGATAGTCAGGATGGACCTCTCGCTGCAACCGCAATTGGTCAAGGAGCACAAGCCCAAGGGCAAGGCACAGTTGCTTTGGGTGAAGGAGCCCAAGCAATTAACCGAGGCGGAACATCTGCTGGTGGAGCAGTTGCTATCGGTTCAAGATCACAGGCTCTGGGTGAGGACTCTGCTGCCTTCGGTATCGAAGCAGACGCTTTTGGTGCACGATCTACTGCACTTGGTGCAGAGACATCTGCTACTGCACTCAATGCAACAGCCCTTGGTGCTGGAGCGAGGGCCGACTACAATGGATCCACTGCAATTGGTGCTGGAGCTGCTACCTGGAGATCTAATCAGGTTGTAATCGGTACCCAGAGTTCCAATTATGCACTTCCTGGTTTAGCCCCAGGTGGGAACTTCGTTGGCAAGGCTAATCAGAATCCTTCAATAAACGGAACAAGGATTCTTACTACCGATGCGAACGGCGTTCTTGGTACAGGTTTTGACCCTGACTTTGTTGAAAATTCAATTCAGCAGTTGGGCCAAGGCATTAAATCACAAGTCGCCATGTCTGCAGCCTTAAGTGCTGTACCCACCTATGTACCAAGTGACGATGAGTTCGCTCGATGTGGTATCGGCGCTGGCGGTGCTTCCAGCGTTGGTGCAGCCTCACTGGGTTGTGCAGTCAAGATTGGCAACCGTGCCTCACTCAATGGTGCAGTTGCTATTTCAAGCAACACCGACTACGGATATGGATCTCTAAGCGGAACAGTCGGTCGCGTGGGTCTTACATTCCCATTGGGCGTTATCCACAAAAAGCCAACTCCTGCTTCTGTTGATGATCAGGCAATTGCGGCTCTTGTAACTCAGCGCGATGCTCAGATTACTTCGCTCAATCAGCAGATCTCTGATCTAACTGATCAAATCCAAGCACTTACATCCAAGGCATCTTCTGAGCAGCCCAATTCACAGACAGATCAACTCATTCAGGTACTTCGCGAACAAGTTGCTGAACTTGAGTCTCAGCTCTCTGATTACACCGACCTTGTCAGTGCAAACCAGGAGCTCAATGACAAGCTTGCTCAACTTCAAGCTCAAATCCAGGCCTTAGAAGCAGCAGCCTCGGCTCCCCCTTCGACCCAGATCTCTGATCTGGAAGATCGCCTGAATCGTCAAGACGAACTCATTCAGAAGTTGCTTGAACGCTTAGACGCTTCTACTCCCGCACCTTCTAATCAGGCATCCCTTAACTCTTCTGAAGCTTCACTAACTGCCGTTCCTATTAAACCTGTTTTCTAATTTACATCTGTCTTTGCCCGGTCACTTGATCGGGCTTTTTTTTATGCGCTCAACTCTTACCTTCCTTTTTTCCTTTTTACTGCTGCAGTCGCCTGCTGCTGCTGAATGCTTTAAACATCTTTCGCGACCATCTACTACAAACTATCAACCAATACCGATCTGCCCACCTTCAGAGCTCTTCAATTGCCTACTGACCCCCCCCCTTGTCTTGATATTTGACTTTCCCCGGGAGACTTTAGGTACATATCTTGATTCATCACTTACAGCTTCACAACTTTCATCGACACTAAGGCAGTTAGTCCAAACCAGTATCGATAAAAAAGAGGCTCTCCGGTACTTCTGCCGTTCACTTCCTTTAAAACCCTTTAACCTCTACGACTGTTTTTTGCCTTCCGATACTAAGACCCCAATCTTTACCTCTGTGTCATTCTTTGAGCTTGGGCTTGTCTTTCCTTCTCGTTCCAAGCATTCGTTTTACCACATGTACCGACCCGGCGGCTTACCTGGCTATTTTGCCGAATACAATTGCCATCCTCAGAACTCTAAACAGATACAGCTACGCCAATATCACTGGGGTGATACAAAAAAAGAATATATCGAGGGTCAATCTGTCCTTTTCTCAAACTACACCGGAACATCCTCTTTGGTCTTGAAAATCTCCACGCTTAGTAAAAAAGACTTTCTTCAAAAGAGCTCCAAGAAAAAGCTAGGTTTTACTATTGACCCGAATGCGCCTCGTATTCTTTATCAGCATCTAGTTCCGGAAAACCTAAAGTACTAAGCAGGTGCCTACTTCAGCTTCTCTTTTCTCTCCAGTTCTAGTCTGCATCTTAATTCTTCAATCTCATTTTCCCAATATCCGAACCGTTCTTGCCTAAATATTTCCACGCTTTCCCACCATGTCATTTTACTCCCTGTTGTTCCATATCTCCACTCTGGAACTTTAGGTACCAGTACTAGTGTCTTTTTGCCCATAGCTCCTCCAAAGTGAACAGCCGTTTGCTGTACCGTGACAATTAAATCTACTCTATCAATCTGTTCGCAAAAAATCTCCATATCATTGCTCTCGTTGAACTCCCGTGAAATCTCTATTCCCAGCTCCTGGCATGCCTTATCAATCTCTTCTTTCGTCTCTCCATATTGTAAATTTACCCATTCAATTCCACTTTCTTTCAGTAATGGATAAAATGCTTCTAGATCTAAGCTCCTTCTTGCTTTTGTTCTTAATTCACCACCGCCTCTCCAGGCTAACCCGACACACAGACGTGGTGATTCCTGACTAGTCTTTCTCTTAGACTTCTCCCTAGGTACTATATACGGCATCACCGGTCTTATATCCTCGGCTTTCTGATTCCTGCAAATGTATCCTAAACTAGCTATGCCAAGTATTGCTTGACAAGCTTCTATTTCTTTCCCTTCCAGTCTACTGGTGACCCGTATCCCTTTAAGTGATCTCTTAAGTATCGGTCCAAGTCGTGTGTCGCACAACAGAGTTATTGACTTGCATTCTTCCTTTATTTCCTCAAGCATTCCTGCAAACATAACCACATCTCCGTAACCTTGTTCAACCATCACAAGTATGTCCTTCCCTTTTAGGCTCTCCCCTGCTTTCCAGGTAGGTTCTAATCCAGTAATTGCTGTTACGCCAGGTCTTTGCTCGTATATCTTCCATCCCTTCTTGTATTGCCCTCTTCGTAGAAACATATACGCGATGTTTGACCTGGCCTGTTCGCCTTGAGGAAGGTGGTCTATCGCTTTAAGGTAGTACTCTTCTGCAAGTTCACGCCTTCCGGCATCCTCAAGTGCCAACGCAATATTATTCATTGATGGTCCATGCCTCGGGTTCAGTCTCAGCGCCTCTTCGTATAATTCTATTGCCTCTTGTGTATTCATCGCTTCCCTTTCGAGATTCGCTAGGTTGTAATAAAGTCCAACTCTCTTGTATCCTGACTGAACGGACTTCTTGTATGCAGCTCTTGCTCCATCTATATCACTTAGTTCTGACCTTGCGAATCCACAGTAAAATAGTGACTCACCAGCAATCTCTGCCTCCTCTTCCTCCCATGCGCTAGCGGCTAATACCTCACTGCTTATTATGGCATCCATATAATTACTCTTTTCTATTAAATATTCAACTTCTCTAAGGCACTTCTGCAGTTCTTGCCTTCTCCTGTTTTTCTTCTTCATCCGTTCCTTTTTTGACATGTTATCTCCTTCGTCTTTCTACGCATGGAGTCCCATATGCTACATATCCTTTGCTGATGCTCCTTGTTACAATGCTACCTGACCCGATTATCGTGTTATCTCCGATCTCGACACCCGGATGGATTATAGAATTCATTCCTATAAGAACATTCTCACCTATTGAAATTGTTTGGCTTGTCGCTTGCTGAAAACGCATAGGCTTTTCTGTTGACATTCCATGGCTCGTCCCGCATATCGTGACACCCGCCGCGATCATCGTATTATTTCCGATTGTTAGTCCACTCCTTACCTCGTAAATCTTGACTCCTGGTCCAAATGAAACATCGTCTCCAAATTGTGCTTTGCCCGATGATGTTCTAATGATTACACCAGGATAAAAAGTATTTCTTTCTCCAACGTCTATTGACCCGTTCAGCCCCGCGAAAAATATGCAGCCTGGCTCTATATGAGATGAGGATGGCAGTAGTATCTGATCGCCCTCAACTATTGTCGTCTCATGTATAAATGGGAATTCTCTTGTCATTTTGACGTAGCGTAAATCCTTGCATCGCTCTCGAACAGATCCTGTGCCAGCTTATATAGCTCTGCATCTATCACCTCATATATGTACTCATTGCTCAATACTCGGTCGCCAAGTGACTTCAGGCTCGCATTCTTGAGATCTTTCTCTGATTCTAACTCGGATATATTCGGCTCCCATTGATCTTCCTCTTTTCCTGTACCCATTTGCACTCCCCTCTCTCCCAGCCACCAAGCAAGCTTATCTAAGCTAGATTCCCTGAATAGTTCTGTGTATGAACCTGGCTCTAAGATGAGGCATGTTTCTTGTGGGCACCACCAGTGACTAGCGACAGAAAGATCATTTCTGCTTATTAACATCTCCGCCAGTTCAACAATGCTAAGGCTATCCCATTGTTTTCCTGTCATTTGACTCCACGTTTCAGCGCATCCATCCCTATTCATCTTGAGATGAGCCGGAATCATCGCCAGCCTTTTTGCGGGATGCTGAATAACAGCAAAGCTATTGTTCTTATACTTGTACAGTTCTTTCAGCTCAAGTGAGAATACTTGGTCGTTTTGCTGAAGAGCTTGTTCATGCCCTTGTATATTGAATCCGTTTTCTTTGAATAATGTGTTCCTTATTAGGTCGCAATTAGCTCCTGGTACCCTCGAGTACATAATCTTCTTTTCCCAAAACCCAAGGCAATGGAGTCTTGAGAATTCGAGCCATTCGTTCCTCAGTGAGTGCGAGCCAGACTCGCTGAATCTCATGTTAATCATACTTTTATCATAGCATCACCATAGTCGGATTACGTCTTCTATCTGGACTCTGAGCTGCTCTCTTGCCATTTTCAGCTTGGTCTTACTTCTCATTATTTATCTACTTCGCTGCCAATACGTTCATTTCTCAAAAAAAATGCCCCCACCAAACGGTGAGGGCTTAGTGACGATCGCTCAGACGAATCAGTCGAGGTCGCTCATAGCGAGTGTGGGCTCAGCCTTGCGGTCGATGCCCTTCTCGAAGCCAGCAGCAGCAGCGCGGGCCCGGCCGGCGTGCCACAGGTGACCGACCAGGAAGAAGAAGGCCAGAACGAACTGAGTCGAAGCCAACCACTGACGGAGGTTCACGAAGTTCACCGAGTTGGGCTCGGTGATGATGCCGCCTACCGAGTTCAGAGACGCGTTTGGCGCGTGAGTCATGTATTCAGCCGCCCGGCGCACCTGCCAGGGCTGAATGTCGTTCTGGAGCTTGTCGAGGCTAAGGCCGTTGGGTCCACGTAGGGGCTCAAGCCAAGGGCCACGGAAGTCCCAGAAGCGCATTGTTTCACCACCGAAGATGATTTCTCCGGTCGGGGAGCGCATCAGGTACTTACCCAGGCCGGTGGGACCCATTGCAGAGCCGATGTTGGCTCCGAGACGTTGGTCACGCACCAGGAACGTGAAGCTCTGGGCCTGGGAGGCTTCGGCGTTGGTGGGGCCGTAGAACTCCGAGGGATAGGCGGTGTTGTTGAACCAGATGTAGGCCGAAGCGATGAAGCTCATGAAGCTCAGAGCTCCAAGGCTGTAGCTCAGGTAGGCCTCACCATTCCAGATAAACGCGCGACGGACCCAACCGAAGGGCTTGGTGACGACGTGCCAGATGCCACCGAAGATCAGTGTCAGACCCAGCCAGATGTGGCCACCAATGATGTCTTCCATGGAATTCACACCAATGATCCAGCCCTCGCCGCCAAAGGGTGCGCGGAATAGGTAGCCGAAGATCACACCCGGATCGAGAGTCGGGTTGGTGATCAAGCGAACGTCTCCGCCACCAGGGGCCCAGGTGTCGTAGACGCCGCCAAAGAACATGGCCTTGAAGACCAGCAGCAGGGCGCCAACGCCAAGAAGAATCAGGTGATAACCGATGATGTTGGTCATCTGATTCTTATCCCGCCAATCCTGAGAGAAGAACGAGGAGTAGTTCTCGAGGATTTCGGGACCACGCAGAGCGTGGTATAGGCCGCCGAGGCCGAGCACTGCGGAGCTAATCAGGTGCAGAACACCAACAACGAAGAAGGGATAGACGTCCACAACTTCACCGCCAGGACCCACGCCATAGCCCAGGGTCGCGACGTGGGGGAACAGGATCAGACCCTGTTCGTACATGGGTTTGTCGAAGGTGAAGTGGCTCACTTCGAACAGCATCATGGCGCCTGCCCAGAAGACCATCAGGCCTGCGTGAGCGACGTGGGCGCCTAGAAGGCGACCGGAGAGGTTGATCAGACGGGCGTTACCCGACCACCAGGCATAGCCAGTGGAGTCGAGATCCTTCCCGCCGATCCCGGAGAGAGAAGGATTAGAGAGCGTTACCACGGGGCAGAACCTCTTCAGGGAAGACGAAGTTTTCGTGCGGTTGGTCCGCGGGGGCCATCCAGGCGCGCAGGCCTTCATTCAGAAGAATGTTCTTCGTGTAGAAGGTCTCGAACTCGGGGTCCTCAGCAGCGCGGATTTCCTGTGACACGAAGTCGTAGGCACGCAGGTTGAGGGCCAGGCCAATGATGCCGATGGAGCTGGTCCAGAGGCCCATGACGGGCACGAACAGCATGAAGAAGTGCAGCCAGCGCTTGTTGGAGAACGCGATCCCGAAGATCTGGCTCCAGAAGCGGTTGGCGGTGACCATCGAATAGGTCTCTTCTTCCTGGGTGGGCTCGAACGCCTTAAAGGTGTTGGCCTGTTCGCTGTCCTCAAACAGGGTGTTCTCCACGGTGGCGCCGTGGATCGCACACAGCAGTGCGCCGCCGAGGATGCCGGCCACGCCCATCATGTGGAACGGGTTCAGCGTCCAGTTGTGGAAGCCCTGGAGGAACAGCAGGAAGCGGAAGATCGCTGCTACGCCGAAGCTCGGTGCGAAGAACCAGCTGCTCTGACCGAGGGGGTACATCAGGAAAACGCTGACGAACACCGCAATCGGGCCGGAGAAGGCAATGGCGTTGTAAGGACGGATGCCGACCAGGCGGGCAATCTCGAACTGACGCAGCATGAAGCCGATCAGGGAGAAGGCGCCGTGCAGGGCCACGAAGGTCCAGAGACCGCCGAGCTGGCACCAGCGAACGAAGTCGCCCTGGGCTTCTGGGCCCCAGAGAAGAAGGAGAGAGTGGCCCATGGCATCAGCCGGGCTGCTCACCGCAGCGGTGAGGAAGTTGCAGCCCTCCAAATAGGAGCTGGCAATGCCGTGGGTGTACCAGGAGGTGACAAAGGTGGTGCCGGTCAGCCAGCCACCCAGTGCCAGATAGGCAGTGGGGAACAGGAGCAGACCCGACCACCCGACAAAAACGAAGCGGTCGCGCTTGAGCCAGTCATCGAGGACGTCGAACCATCCCCGCTGCGGCGCGCGCCCTACAGCGATCGTCATGGGTGGGAAAACCGCGAGCTGTTGGATACCGGGCGATGGTAACAACGTTCATTCGCGCTGCGAGAGGGGTTTTGACGGGCTGACACGGCACGTCACCATTGCGTCCTTAGGCATTAATGCTTACGGAACCCCGTGCTGACGTGTGGGGGAGCGAAGATGGCAGGCTCTCGGTTCCTGCCCTCCATGGCATCGGCCTCCGCCGCCAAGGCTGCCCCGTCCTCTGATCTGCTTGAGCAGGCTGTTGTGGGCTCTCGCCGTCTCTCCAATATCTTGGTCGCCGCTGTGGTCAGCACCGGGGGCTTGGGCTTTCTGCTGACAAGTGCCTCCAGCTATCTGGGCAAGGATCTGCTCCCTATCGGCCACCCCGCCGCTCTCTCCTGGGCACCCCAGGGCCTGGTCATGGGCCTCTATGGCATCGCAGCGGCGCTGCTCTCCACCTACCTCTGGGCTGTGATCGCCATCGATGTGGGCGCCGGCAGCAACAGCTTCAACAAAACGAGTGGAAAGCTCACTGTCACCCGCCGTGGTTTTCGGGAGCTGATCAGCGTGACGACCCCTCTGAGTGAGATCCAGGCGGTCAAGATCGATGTCCGTGATGGCCTGAATCCCCGTCGTCGCCTGTCACTGCGTGTTCAAGGCCGCCGTGATCTCCCCCTGACCACGGTTGGTGAGCCCATGCCACTGGCTGATCTCGAGCGCGGTGGCGCCGAACTGGCTCGCTTCCTCGGCGTTCCCCTGGAGGGCATTTGAGCCATGGTGCGCTCCCTGCTTCTCGCTCTACTCCTCGTGCTCAGCCCCATGTGGCTGGTGGCCTGCGCGGCTCCCACATCCAGTGCGAATTTCGGCTGCGGCACCTCTGGCGTTCCTTGCCTGCAGGGCAAGGCCCTCGTGGAGCTCAAGACAAGCAAGGGTCTCGTTGAACTGGGCCTCGATGGAAGTGAAGCGGCCCTGACGGCGGGCAACTTCGTTGATCTGGTCCGCCGCGGCACGTACAACGGCACTGTCTTCCACCGTGTCGTCAAAGAGCCGATCCCCTTCGTGGTCCAGGGCGGAGACCCCCAGAGTTCGAAGCCGGATACCCCGGTGTCGGCTTTGGGCACCGGCAGCTTCATTGATCCCTCGAGCGGTCAACCTCGCTTCATCCCGCTGGAGCTTCTGTTTGAAGGCGAATCCACCCCTCGCTACGGCCAGGTGGTGACCAGTCCCACCCAGCAGCAGCGTTTGAAGCTCTCCCACGAGCGAGGGTCCCTGGCGATGGCACGCTCTAGCGATCCCAATTCAGCGAGCGCACAGTTTTATATCGCCCTGCGCGCCCTGCCTGAACTCGATGGCCGTTATGCGGTCTTCGGCCGCGTCACCAAGGGAATGGACGTCGTCGATCAGATCAACCAGGGGGACAAGTTGATCAGTGCCAGCGTCCTAGTAGGTGGAACGCTGGTGCGGGACGCCAACTAGGCCGGAACCCGCTTGTCCAGGCTGGTGACCTTTAGATAGGCCGTATTCACTCCGGAGGCGCGCTCCAGAGCGATGCGGCCCGTGCGGGCGATTTCAAGAATTCCGTAGCCCTCGAGCACGTTCGTGATCGCCACGAGCTTCCCAGGGTCGCCCACGACCTCAATGACGAGGGCGCTGTCGGCGACGTCGACGACCTTGGCGCGGAAGACCTGGACGAGATCCAGAATGGCTGCACGGTTCTCGGGGGGTGCAGAGACCTTAATCAGCATCAGTTCCCTCTCCACCGAAGGGATCGGTGTGAGGTCGGTTACCGCCAGTACGTTCACCAGTTTGTCAAGCTGTTTGGTGAGCTGTTCCAGGGTTTGCGCGTCACCGTCCACCACCATGGTGAGCCGGGATTTGCCGCGGTTCTCAGCCGGGCCGACGGCCAGGCTTTCGATGTTGAAGCCGCGGCGGGCAAACAGACCAGCGATGCGGCTGAGTGCACCGGATTCGTCTTCCACCAGCACCGAGAGGGTGTGCTTCATGCCCAGGGCGGTTCGTGTGGCTGACCTCTCCCCAAGTTACGTGTCAGCCAGCTGATCACCATGCTGTTGAACAACTCCGGCCGCTCGTCATGGGGGCAGTGGCCTAGATCCTGAAGCAGTTCCAGCTGCAAATCACCCTTGTGGGGGTGCAGTTGCCGGCTGATCCTGGGCGGAACCAGGCGGTCCTGATTGCCCCAAAGCACCAGGAGCGGCTGCTGCATTCGCCGTAGCAGGGGTGCGGCGGTCGCCTCCCGGGGCCTGAGGGCCATGCCGATGCTCATCGCCCTTAAGGCCTGGGCCGCCTCGGGGCGTAGTGCTGGCCGAGCGATTAGGCGCCGCAGTTCGCCATCGACCGCCCCTTGGTCCTGATAAGCGCTGCGCAATCCAAGGTCCAGCAGCGGCGTGCGGGCGATAAAGGGCAATAGCAGCTCCAGCGGCAGGATCCGGCAGAGCAGGACCACCACGCGGCGTTTCCAAGTGCGCCGCCAGCGGGGCCGCCGCCTCCGAATGGGCATCAGCAATGTTGGATCCGGTAAGGGTGCCGCCACCACCCCCCGTACCCAGCTGGGGAAGAAGACCGCGCAGGTCACGGCCACGAGGCTGCCTAGAGAGTTGCCCACCAGCACCGCGGGGCCTTGGACCACCTGCTCGAGGAAGCCCTGGAGCTGCCGGGCCCAAAGCCGGTTATCGAGCGGGCGATGGCGCCGGTGCCGCGGTTGGCTTGAGCCGCCAAAGCCCACCAGATCCAGGGCGTAGACGCACCAGCCGGCCTCGGCCAGCGCGGCGGCGTTGCGGCGCCAGTGACCGCTGGCCGCGCCGAAGCCATGGATCAGTACCAGCGCGGGGGACGTCCGCGCACCGATGACACGCCAGTGGCAGGCATGGCCCTGCCAGTGCCAGGTCCCGTGCTTCCCCCAGTGCACCCCCGCAGAGGCAGGCTGGAGATCCAATCGCGGTGGCGCATTCACAGTGGCCGACACGGCTAGCCCAGCTCACTATTGCGAAGGAGCGGCGCAACTGCTGCTGGGACCTGGCTTTTTTCGGCCGCAATCCCGTCCCTCCCGGGATGCCGGGGTGCTGTTGACCCGTTGGCTGACGCGGGAGCGCCCAGGGAGGGTGCTCGATGTGATGGCGGGCTGCGGGATCCGGGGCCTGCGCTACGGCCTCGAGGGCCGGGCCAAGGAGGTATGGGCGAACGATGCCGACGTCAATCGCTTGCCCCTGCTGAAGCAGAACCTGCAGCCCCTGCAGGGACGTCGCTTGGAGCTCAGTGCGCGCAAGGCTCAGCACCTGCTGGCCGACTGCTTCATGCAGCAGCGGCGTTTTGATCTACTCGATCTCGACGCCTTTGGCTGCCCAACGGCCCTGGTGCCCCTGGCCCTTGAAGCCCTGGAATTCGGAGGGGTTCTCTACTTAGCAAGCACCGATGGCCGCTCCCCCACCGGCCATGACCGTCCGTCGGCGATCCGCTCCTTGGGGGCCGCCGCCCGGGCCCACCCCTCCAGCTGGGAGTTGGCCCTGCGCCTGCAGCTCGCCGTGGTGGCCAAGGTGGCCTGGGCCATGGGGCGCGGGATTCAGCCCCTCTTTTCTTTTAGTGAGGGTCGGACCTTCCGGACGGCGATTCAATTGCGGCGCCGCCCGGAGCCTCGCGAAGAGGAGCAGCTTGGGCTTTGGGCCTACTGCCACCGCTGCGCCGAGCAGTCCCAACAAAGCCTGCTGCGCCTGCGCCGCTGGCCGGCCTGTGGCTGCGGCGATGATCCGGCGGCCCCCCTGGCGATTTCAGGACCCCTCTGGCTGGGGCCCCTGCAGGACCCGCTGGTCTTGGGGGAGCTGCTGCAGGACGCCGAGGGACTGCCCAAGGAGAGCGTGGCACCAGCGAGCCGGCGACTGCTGGAGGGACTGCGGATGGATGACGGTCTGCCGGTCTCCTGTTGGCCGGTCGATGCCCTGGCCAAACGCCTCGGCGGTGGGCCGCCTCGCTTGGATGCGCTGATCGAGTGTCTGCGGGCCGAGGGCTTTGCGGCCCAGCGCTCCGGGGTGATGTCTGCTCAGTTCCGCTGCAATGCGCCCTTTTCGCGCGTGGTGGAGTTGGCTTCTGCGCTAGATAGGTAGCCGTTACGGCTTGGGTTCATGGCCTCGGAAATCTTCGGCACCGCAGCGCTGTTCTGGATTCTGATCCCCCTGGGTCTGGTGGGTGGCGCCCTGCTGCTGAAGCTCCAAGGCGACAACTGATCCCCAAATCGCGGGCCGGTTCGGCTCGCCTTTAGGCTCGCACCTCTCTTTTTACAGCCCGATGCAGGTCCTGGTGATCGGTGGAACCGGAACCCTGGGTCGTCAGATCGCACGTCAGGCCTTGGATGCCGGCCATCAGGTCCGCTGCATGGTGCGCTCGCCGCGCAAAGCCGCCTTCCTGCAGGAGTGGGGTTGTGAGCTGACCCGCGGCGATCTGCTCGAGCCCGACAGCCTCGACTACGCCCTGGAGGGCCAAGAGGCCGTCATCGACGCGGCGACCGCGCGGGCAACGGATCCAGGCAGCGTCTACGACACTGACTGGACCGGAAAGGTCAACCTTTTGAACGCCTGCGAGCGGGCTGGGGTCAAGCGTTTCATCTTCCTGTCACTGCTCGGCGCGGAGAAGCATGGTGATGTCCCTTTGATGGACATCAAGCACTGCACCGAGCAGGCGCTGATCGACTCCGACTTCGATTACACGATTCTCCGGGGCGTCGCCTTCATGCAGGGCCTGATTAGCCAGATCGCGATCCCGGTTCTTGAAAGTCAGACGGTTTGGGTGAGCGGCACTCCCACGCCGATCGCTTACATGAACACCCAGGACCTGGCCCGCTTTGCCGTAGCGGCCCTGAGCCGGGCTGAAACTAGTCGTAAGGCGTTCCCGGTGGTTGGGAACCGTGCTTGGAGCACAGGTGAGATCACCCAGATGTGCGAGAAATACACCGCCAAGAGCGCCCGCGTGATCCGCGTGCAGCCGTTCCTGCTGCGGCTGATGCAGAGCATCAGTGCCTTCTTTGAGCCCTCGGTGAACGTCGCGGAGCGTCTTGCCTTCGACAAGGTGATGGGCGGTGGAGAAGCCCTGTCGGCCCCGATGGAGGAGAGCTATGCCGCCTTTGGCCTCGATCCGTCGGAGACCACGGACATGGAGGCCTACCTGAAGGAGTACTACGACACGATCCTCAAGCGCCTGCGTGACATGGAGGCGGATTTGGACAAGGACGCCAAGAAGAAATTGCCTTTCTGACCTCTAGTCAGCGAACTAATTCACTTGTACTATTCAACTGATTTTGAGGTGATTCGGTGGCCATTGCTCAGATCAAAAACCTGCAGCGCCGTCTCGGTTTGCTTGAGCAAGAGGCCGTCGAAGAGGTGAGTCGAGCTTGTGGCAACGACCTCTGGCAGACCGTCGGCTTTGACGTCGTCGACAGCATGGAAGACGCCGATCGCCGCGCCCGCGCGAACTACTACTACGGGCAACTCCAGGTGGTACGTGAGCTGAAGGACGTGATCGGCTAGGCCGTTAGGGCCCGAATCGGCACACCGCAAGAATAGAGGTGCCCCGGTACCAGGGCGACTAGAGCCAGTTCGCCGTCCTCATGGCAGGCCTTGCTCTTGGTGGCAAAGGCAGCCGCGTCGTTGGCTCCCCAGACCAGTTCGCCCTTGGCCTCCTCCCGGTACTCCTCCCAGAGCTCAGTGAATTCCTCGCCGTCGGCGCCGTTGAGCAGGAACTGAATCGCGTTCTCGGGTCCGACCTCTTCATGGAGCGCGAAGAGCTGTTGGATCAGCGGGTGATCCACGGTCCGGGAGATGCGCAGTACGGACCCGATCGTGCCGATCGCACTTTCATAGACCCGGGTTGGTGTCTTTCGGGCATCGATCACGGCCACGGGCAGCGCCAAGGACCAACTGGCTTGGGTTTCTGCATTGCGCGCAATGTCCGCGAGCTCCTCGCGCACGCTCTCCACCAGAGCCTGGATGCCGCCGTCATTCGCCATGGCAGAAGTGTCTCCTATTAACGATCCCAGCCGTCCAGGATCTCCATCCCTGCGAAGCCGAGCGGAGCAGGCGCAGGGTTCGGTCCTGCGGGGAGCGCCTCGATAGCAAAGGGATAGAGGCTGTTCATTAGGGATTGTTTGGCGGCCACGGGACCTCGGTCAGCGTTGAACCTGGGGGAGGTGGATCGGGACAGTCCAACCCGCATGGTGCGTTTCTGCTCGTGGAACTGGGCCTGGACGGGAATTGCTTCGCTTTCCTGGCGCGGGCGGCTGAAGAACGCGCTGGTTTGCTTGGGATCGATCCAGAAGCTTTGATCGCTTCCTGAGGTTTCGGTGATCACAAGGCCCTCCAGATGGGCTCCTGCGTTCTCAACCAGCGAGACCGTGAAGTAGTACTCGAGTCCGCCGGCGTCGACGAGAAAGTCGTAGTTGGTGAACTTCATCCGCCAGGGGGTCTGGGTGAAAAAGCTCTGACAGTTGAGCTTGAGTGTCCAGCCTTGGCTTTGAGCAAGCGCGCTTACCAAGCCGATCCCCACCCAATGGCTGAGCTTGGTAAGCGGTCAACGCTTGCTTAGGCGGCGAGATCCTTCTGCTGTTGCTGGCGAAGGCGAAGGGCCACGAGCTTCTCCTTCTCGCGGAGTGCCTCAAGTTGCTCGTTCGAGACACGCGGGTTATGGACCTCCCAATCTCGGTCTGCTGCGAGAGCGGCATCTCCTTGGCCTGCGCTGTTGGGAACGGTTTGTTCCATGGTCTGGCGCTGCGGCTTCATCCACTCCAGCACTATCACTGCATCGCCGGATCAGGTCTTAATGCTTGTGTAAGGCCCGGTATTTCTGCTCTGGACGCTCTTCTTTCACTCGTCGTAGGAAAAGAGCCACAGCCAGAGGAGGAGACCATGGCTGATCAACGCCACCCCGAGTCAGGCAGCTGCGAACGCCGGACCTGCTTGAAATGGCAGCCCTCCGGTGAGCTGTCCGAACATGACTTCGCCAATTTGATGGAGCTGCTGCTTGTAGCAGACCAAGAGCTCCACGCTGACGATCACTGCGATCTCAAGCAGCGCTTGATCAGCGCAGGACCACAGATTCCTGCTGTCCGCTGGCGCGGGCCAAGTCTTCGCTGAGGATAAGGAGCGCGATGCCCATCAGGGCGAGGGCGGTGCCGCGGTCCTCCGTGCTGCAGTTCTCAATGAGCCGGGCCGTCTCTAGGTGTTGGCTCCAACTCAGCTGCATGAGGGTGCATCGACCACCTTTTCACTATCAATCCAGTGACTGCGCCTGCGTGGCCCTGATTACAACCTGAAACACTGACAATCCAGCGGGTCGGTAGCTCTGGTTACGTCTTGCCTGGTTTAAGCCGATACGTTTCGATCAATCGTCGGTTGCAGGCGCGATGTCCAACTCGATTGCACTCACCGTTGGCCAACAGTTTGAAATTGAGCGTTTCAATCGCGCTCTGGATGCCACAACAGATCCAGATCAATTGCGCAGCCTGGCGAAGCAGTTAATGCATGCTTGGCAGACTCAGAAGGCAGCGACCAAGTGGGTTGTTGAGCAGCAGAGCGGACGCTGAGACTAGGAGAGCCAGTTGAGGGGAAGTGAAAAGGTCAGGACCCCGTGGGTGTTGGCCGTTGTCCCGGTGTGACCGCAACGCAGGCCAGCTCCCGGTCATTCCAAGCCTCGCGTGATTTGGCCACAAAGGCAGCAGAATCACCGACTGACCACACCGCGTGGCCCTTTTCTTCGCGCTCTTCTTTGTAGCGCTCGTAGATCTCCTTGAAGGCTTCCGCTTCGGCACTATCGAGAAATTCCGATAACGCCAGCTCGGGGTCGCTCTCTCGGGCCCGCTTTAGGAAGGACTGAAGCAACGGGCTATCGAGAACGCTACTGGCGACCAGGACCGAGTTAATCGTGCCCACATGGGTGGTGATGACCTGGGGCGCCGCGTTGCGGGCATCAATCACCGCACAAATGGTGGAGAGGGACCACTCCCGCTCGGCCTTGACCAAGTTGGCGGGGGCGCGCAGCAGCTGACGTACGTTGCCGACGAGATGTTTGACGAACTTCTCGGATTCCCCCATCGCCCCTCTCCCCTTTGGCAGACCGTAGCGATTGCGGAGCTTGGATGAAGCGACTAGGACTACTGGGCGCAGGCTTGATCCCGGCGGATGCTGGTTTTGAACATCACCAACGCCTCCAAGGTCGTGGCGGCCAAGACGAATCGCTTCTTTGAGGCGCTTACGCCCGATCGTCTCGATCAGAAGCTGGTCGAGGAGCAGGTGATGAAGGGGCTGATCGAGCAGCTCAGGGCCGAGGGCATTGAGGCCGAGGTGGCCCTCGTCGATGGCCTTGAGTTCGGTAGCAAGGGCGTCCTGGTCACCGAGCGCCTACGCACCAAGCACCGCGAACGCATCTAGCGCCTCTGGCGCCATTGCCAGAAGGCGCGGATCAGCTTCCGGTGGGGTGGGGTGACATCCACCATCGGCCGAGGGGCTGCCTGTCGATAGAGGTTCTCGAAGAACGGCTCCAGCGGCGTCCCCTGGAAGGGATTGCGCTGTTGGGCGGCGACCGTGTGTTCGGCCTCCTTGCGCAGCCTCCGCAGAGTCGGGATCAGCATCAGGCTGACCACCAGCGCCATCAGCAGCAAATAGGGCAGCAGGCTGGCCAGCCAGATCGTGGCCACGACCGCAGAAGCAGCCTGCAGCAGGACCGTGATCCAGGGGGGGCGTTCTCGGCCCGGGAGCTGTTTCACAGGCGTCAGTCGTTGAGCACCGCGTGGAAGTTGCAGACCTTGCTCAGGCTATCCTCGCCGCAAAAATCAATAGTGTTCCTCGATCCCTGCAGCCGCAGCTGGGAGGAGACTAATCCGCTGCCCAGGAGTAGGAACCAGAAGCTGAGGACCGCTGCTGTTCGAAGCAGATCCCCGGTTCTCCTCAAGACTTAGCTGCTCCCGGCATGGCCTTTGTGCTCGAGCACAAAGGCAACTTCTCGGATCAACTCTCGCACTCCATAGAGAGCCAGAGCGCTCACAATGCCTGCAACCAGTAGGGGCACGGCGTAGTCCATGGGGAATCGCGCGCGTTTCCCCTGTCTTATCTCCGGAACTTGTCTTTGGCGACGCCCCCCTTTCCCCAACCTCCAGCGCGGCCCGACTTTCCTCCCCCCGCGCGGCCGCCCCGGCCCGATTGCAGCAGGAATTGAAGCCGGCGCTGTTCGTCCTCATGGACCGGCCGCCATTGGCCCGGCGCCAGTCCGTCCAGGTTGAGGGGCGGGCCTCCATCCATCAGATCCATCGCCACTCGCAGCAGCCGCAGGGTGGGGAGCCCGACGGCCGCGGTCATCCGCCGCACTTGACGGTTGCGGCCCTCCCGAAGCTCCAGCTCCAGCCAGTTCGTGGGGATTCTCTGGCGCACGCGAATGGGTGGATCGCGCTCGGGCCAGCTGGGGTCTGCGATCGCTCGGGCCTGGGCGGGCAGGGTGCGTTGTCCCTGAATCACCAGCCCAGCGCGCAGGGTGTCGAGGGCCTCTTCGCTGGGGAAGCCCTCCACCTGGCTCCAATAACGGCGCCAGTGCCCCCAGGCGGGATCGGTCAGCCTCTGTTGCAGTCGCCCGTTGCTGGTCAGCAGCAGCAAGCCCTCGCTGTCCGCATCGAGCCTTCCCGCGGCGTAGACCCCGGGAACGTCGATGTGATCGGAGAGGCAGCCCCAGCGGCTCCCCTCTTCAGGGGTGAACTGACTAAGGACGCCGTAGGGCTTGTGGAAGAGAAGGGTCGTCAGAAGCCGGCGCTCAGCTCAGGAAGCCTGGCGAGCCTTCCAGAGATTCACAACCCCAATGGAGATCATCAGCAGTCCGATGTCCATCGAAACGGGGGGGAGAACCATGCCGGCTGACACAACAATCTTGAGCGACGACCCTAGCGACACCTAAGCTGTGGATAGCACTTGGGTTGGCCACTAGCAGCAGCGCATGATTGAGACCTCCGGCGTCATCGAGAAGGAACAGGGCAACGGGTTCTACCTGGTCACCCTCGAGCAGCCTGCTGGCCACCAATGCCTCTGCCGCGCCGCCGGCAAGCTGACCAAGTTCCGCATCAAATTGCTTGCAGGCGACAAGGTGCTCGTTGAGATCAGCCCCTACGACCTCAGCCGTGGCCGCATCACCTACCGCGAGCGCAATGCCAATGCCGGCCCCCGTCCGGGCGGCAACCGTCCCGGTGGCCCCCGCCGCCGCTGATCACTCCTCAACCCCTGGCCGCCAGGCCAGGGGTTGAGGAGTGGGCTCTGCCCCCTAGAGCAGGCTTTCGATTGCAGTCTTGAATTCGCTGCGCTGCTTCACCCCGCGGAACTGCTGCTTGAGCTCCTTGTGCAAGAAGATCTGAACGGTGGGAGTCCCGCTGACGCCAGCCTGCTGGGCGATCTCCTGTTCAGCCTCGATGTCGATCTCGATGCCCTGGGCCTGTCCCCCCAGTTCATCCAGCACGCGCTTGAGCTGCGGCTTGAGCACGTGGCAGGGGCCGCAGGTGGGTGAGGTGTAGACGACCACCAGGGGCTTGGTGCTGTCGTGATACAGCTTCCTCAGGGCAAAGCTTCCCTTCTGCCAGAGGGCATCCGCGCTGAAGTTGGCCTCATCGCTCACGGCGGTGCGCTTGGTTTCGCCCACCTCCGCAGGATCGACGGGCTCATGACTGACGGTGACCGCGAGATCTTTCTCGGTGAGCCAACGCTCCGCGGCGAGCGCGGCTTGGCAGCCGCTTCCGGCGGCCGTGATGCCCTGCCGCCATTCCGCATCCGCCACGTCACCGGAGGCGTAGACGCCCTCGACGCTCGTCTCAGGACGTCCGGGCTCGGTGATCAGGTAGCCCTTGGCATCGGTGCTCAGTTGGTCGCGCACCAGACGGGTGTTGGGGGTGTGGCCGATGGCGTAGAACATCCCTCGCACGGCCAGCTCCTCGCCGGGGCCGCCGCTGGTGTCCTTGAGCTGGATCGCCTCCAGCCAGTCCCCACCCCTGCAGTCCGCCACCTGACGGTTCCAGTGGACCTGGATCTTGGCGTTGGCGAGCACCCGATCTGCCATGGCTTTGCTGGCCCGAAGCTTGTCGCTGCGCACGATCAGGTGGACGCGGCTGGCGTATTTGGTCAGGTAGACCGACTCTTCGCAGGCGGAGTCCCCGCCGCCGACGACCGCCAGCTTCACATCCCGGAACTGCGGAGTGGCGCCATCACAGATGGCGCAGGCGCTGATGCCGGCGTTCCAAAAGCGCTCCTCACTGGGGAGGCCCAACCGATTGGCGCTGGCCCCCGTGGCCAGGATCAACGCATGGGCCTGGATGGTCTGCCCGTCGGCCTGAATCCGGAACGGTCGCTGGGAGAGGTCGATGGCATCGGCATCGGCTTCCACCAACCGGGTGCCCCAGCGCACCGCCTGGGCCTTGGTCCGGTCCATCAGCTCGGGGCCGAGGATCCCATCGGGGAAGCCCGGAAAGTTCTCGACGTGGGTGGTGGTCATCAGCTGACCGCCGGGTATGCCGCCGTCTTGAAAGCCCGTGATCACAACGGGGCTGAGGTTGGCTCGGGCGGCGTAGATCGCGGCGGTGTAACCCGCTGGACCGGAGCCGACGATGACGAGGTTTTCAACCGATCCGGGCGCGCCAGCTGACATGGCCTAAAGCGGAATGACTTCGCTTTAGTCTAGGGACAATCCTGCGGGCAATTGGTGCGGCCGGGTGGGTCGGTTGCCCGAATCCCCTTTGCCGGAAGGAATAAAGGGGCGGCGCTAAAGATTCTCTTTAGATTTCAAGCAAGCCGTCGGATTCGTTGCTGGTTTCGTTCTCGGGGCGTGTCTTGAAGTGGGGGACCATCAAGACCTGGTCCAGGATCAGCTCCGGTTGGTCATCAGCACAGAGGATCCATTCCCGGAACTCCTCTGTCAGGGCATAACTGTCTTCGTAGAGCTCGCGATCATCAAGGCAAGCAATGCGTGTAACAGCCCAGTTGGTTGCAACTGTGATGCGCCGTTGGATTGAACCGTGCATGGTTCTCCGTGCGGTTGAGACCACGTTGGCGGTTGGAGTGCCGCTTCCCGGGGTTGATTTGCACAACGTCGCATTTATTGCCTTTCCTTCGATGTAGTCATTGATGCATCAAGAAGTCAGGTAGCTGCGGTCCTCGCACGCGGATGACCCCTCCGGCCCCGTCTTCGACGGCCTGCAGCGGCAAGCTCGCTCCGCGCAGTTGCCCGCTGGGCTCCTCGGGGGCCTCGTTGGTCTTGGGCCGCAGAACGTAGGGCTCGCTGAGGGACCAGGTTCGGGCGTACTGCATCAGCAGCGGATCCGCCGGTGCAAACACGTATGAGGGGTGCCTCGGCACGGTTTCGGCGCTGGCCCGCTCCCCGTTCATCCGCACGGCTCGGGTGATGGCCTGCACAAAACGGGTGCGGGTCACCACGGTGGTCAGGTAGGCCACCACCCGCAGCCTGGGTGAGTCGAACCCCTCGGCGCACATGTCGATGCTGACGAGCCAGTCCGAGTCCCCGGCCTTGAATCGTTCCATGCGCTCAGCTGCCTCGGGATCCTGCGAATGGACCAGATGAACCCGGTCCCCCTCCTCCTCCAGCAGGCCGCAGATCCTTCGGGCGTGCGCGATGTCGCGGGCGACCACCAGCCCGCCCGCTTCAGGGTGCTCCCGCCGCACGGCCTCCAGCCGTTTTCGAGCGTTCAGCAGCAATCGCAGGGCGATGCTGCTGCTGTCCCCCAGGCGGATCGCCCGCCGCAGGTTCCTGGCCCGCCAGCTCTCCCGTTCTTCCTGGGACAGGGGTGAGCGTTCGGTGTCGCCTGAGTCCCCCTGGCGGCCGTGATCCACCCAGCCGTCTTGGAAGCGGAATTCCAGGGGACGCACATCCCCGGCTTGGATTAATTCCCGGGGCTCCACGCTGAGGTCGGGGGCAATCTGCTCCACCCACTCCTGGCCGTCGTGGATCTGAATCCGCCTAGCCGCGCAGAAGCCCAGGTTGTCGGCCCGAAAAGGCGTCCCGGTGAGCCCCAGGCGCAGCTGGGCGCGTTCGCTGAGGCGGCTGAAGGCGTATCCCCATGCGGTGGCCTCCGGTTCCTCGGGGTCGACCCCCAGGTGGTGCACTTCATCGGCGATGGCCAGCCAGGGGCCCCAGCCCCATTGGGACAGCTGCTGCTCGAGGGAGTCCAGGTTGCGCCCGGCGGCTTGATAGGTGATCAGCAGCCCATGGCTCTCCGCGAGGTCGCTGGCCCCCAGGCCCGGTTGCCAGTCCTTGAGCTTCAGGTTGAGCTGCTCGGCTGAGGAGATCCACTGGGCCGCGATGGAGCTGCGATGGCAGAACACAAGGAAGCGCTCCAGCCGTCCTTCCCGCAGCAGCCGCTCGAAGCTCAGAAGGGCCCCCAGGGTTTTGCCGGCCCCTGGCCCCGCATTGATCAAGACGTCGCTGCCTTGGCGTGCTTCCAGCCGGCGCCGTAGCAGTTGGATCAGCTGGGTTTGCCACTGCCGCGGCTGCAGGTGGTTGAGCGTCCGAGGATCCAGCGCAGCGGGCTCCGCGGCGACGGCGGGGGTGCGCTTGGGGACGCGCAGGTCAAACGACAGCGATCGCATGCCGCCATTGTGTTGCGATTCCTCCAAAAAAGTTGGGCACTTATACCTATTCGCATCGGCGCTGGACGCACTAACTTCCGGCCATCACCCGCTCCCGGGCTTTGCCCCTTTCGCCCATGGATGAGCGTTCTTTGTTTTCACTGAATACCGACGAGCTGCGTCAGCGCTTCGAGCTGGCGCTGAGCTTGGAGTGCGATCTCGATCCGATGATCCTGCGCGCACGCCAACTGCGCCGGCAGGGCTCCAGCCCCCAGGCCCGCTGTTTAGAACAGGAGCTTCTACCCCTGTTCTGAGCCCATGCGCGTGGCGGTCACCGGCGCCTCCGGCAAAACCGGTTGGAGAGTCGTCGAAGAAGCCTTAGCTCGTGGCTTCGATGTCCGCGCGATTGTTCGGCCGTCCTCCTTCCTGCCGCCCGGCTTAGGTGCTGCAGAGATCCATCGGCTTCAGCTCAGTGACGGCCCTGCCCTCCAGGACGCTCTGCGGGACTGCGACGCCCTAATTATTGCTACGGGTGCCCGACCCAGCATCGATCTCTTGGGGCCCCTCAAGGTGGATGCCCTGGGGGTGCGTCAACAGCTCGAGGCCTGCCGCGCCGTCGGCCTGAAGCGTGTCGTGCTCGTGAGTTCCCTCTGTGCGGGCCGCTGGCTGCACCCGTTGAACCTCTTTGGCTTGATCCTGGTCTGGAAACGCCTGGGTGAGCAGTGGCTCGAGCAGAGCGGTCTGGAGGTCACCATCGTTCGCCCCGGCGGCCTGAAGGAAGCGGAGGAGGACTTGGCGGTCCAGGAGCTGTTTTTCTCCGGGGCTGACCAACAGCAGGACGGCAGCCTTCCCCGTCGTCTAGTGGCCCGGGTTTGTCTGGATGCCTTGACGGTTCCAGCCAGCGTGGGACGCATTGTGGAGATCACGAGTGCGGTCCCGGATGCTCCGGCCCCTCAAGCCCCTGCGCTTGCCAGCTGGTTGGCTTGAGAACGCTTCCGGCCGTATGCGAATCTGCCTCCACCCAGGGTCGAGACATTGATTTGTGTTTTAGTGGCAAGGGAGTGCCGGCCTGGTGAAACCAGGGTTGCGGCCACTCCCGAAACCGTGCGCCGTTTGGTGGCACGCGGCTGCACCTTTGTCGTGGAGCGCGGCGCTGGCCAGGCCAGCGGTTACGACGATCCCTCCTACGAAGAGGCAGGTGCTGCACTGGTGGACTCCAGTTCTGAGCAGTGGTCCCAAGCTGATGTAGTCCTAGCCGTCCAGGGCTCGGATCTAGCCCAACAGCGCTCCGAACTCGCTTCTCTGAAGCCTGGCGCCCTTCTGCTGGGTCTGCTGGAGCCCCACGGCAATGACGCCCTCAAGCAGCGCTTTGAGGCCGGTCGCGTGACCGCGCTGGCCCTTGAGCTGCTGCCTCGCATCAGCCGGGCCCAGAGCATGGACGTGCTCTCCTCCCAAGCCAACATCGCTGGCTACAAGGCCGTACTGCTCGCCTCGGCGGCGCTGGATCGCTACGTGCCGATGCTGATGACTGCCGCCGGCACCATC
Organism: Synechococcus sp.; assembly: GCA_047285805.1. Lineage (GTDB taxonomy): Bacteria > Cyanobacteriota > Cyanobacteriia > PCC-6307 > Cyanobiaceae > Vulcanococcus. The sequence continues at coordinate 23,734 of JBJBCN010000002.1, forward strand.
CAACCGGCCCGCGCCCTGATCCTCGGTGCCGGCGTGGCCGGTCTCCAGGCCCTCGCGACCGCCCGTCGCCTTGGTGCCGTGGCCTACGTCAGCGACGTCCGTCCCGCCGCTAAGGAGCAGGTGGAGTCCCTCGGCGGCCGCTTCATTGATCCCCCTGAGCTGGATCAGAAGCCCGGTGAGGCCGGTGGTTATGCCAAGCAGGCCACCGAGGCGTTCCTGTCTGAGCAGCGTCGTCAGCTCACCGAACAGCTGGCCCTGGCTGACATGGTGATTTGCACCGCCCAGGTTCCCGGCAAGAAGGCGCCACGTCTGATTGATGACGCGATGCTCCAACACATGCGTCCCGGCAGTGTCGTGGTTGACCTGGCGGTTGCCCAAGGCGGCAACTGCGAAGGCACCGTGCCCGGTCAGACCGTCTTCCGCCATGGCGTTCAGCTGGTCGCTGGTGATGGGCTGCCCTGCAGCGTGGCCAACCACGCCAGTGCCCTTTATTCCCGCAACATCGCTGCCCTGCTGGAGCTGTTGCTGAACACCACCGCCGAGGGGGCCTCCTCGGTGAACCTCGATCTCGACGATGAGATCGTCTCTGGCTGCCTCTTCAGCCACAACGCCCCTGAATCCGCCGGAGGTGCTGCATGAGCAGCCTGAATGAAGCCCTGTGGGTGCTGCTGCTCGGCAGCCTCCTGGGACTGGAACTGATTGGCAAGGTGCCTCCCACCCTGCACACCCCCCTGATGAGTGGCGCGAATGCCATCAGCGGCATCACCGTGCTGGCCTCCCTGACCCTGATCGCTCAGGCCCAGGGCAATCCCGGGATGTTGATCCTCGGCGCGGTCTCCCTGGGCTTTGCCCTGTTCAACGTGATCGGGGGGTTCCTCGTGACCGACCGCATGCTCGCCATGTTCAGCCGCAAGAAGTCAGGAGCACGCCGATGAGTGGCCTCGCGCTGTTTGGTTATCTGATTGACCTGCTGGCAGTCCTGCTGCTGGCCCTGGGCCTCAAGGGCCTCTCCAAAGTCCGCTCCGCCCGCTCCGCCAACGGCCTCGCCGCCCTGGCTATGGGCTTGGCTGTTGTCGGCCTGTTGATTCAGCTGGCCCCCTCGCCGGTGGCCTGGCTCTGGATTGCCGTGGGTATGGCCGCTGGCGGTCTCCTGGGTTTGATCACCGCCCGCCGGGTGCCGATGACCTCCATGCCGGAGACCGTCGCCCTCTTTAACGGCTGCGGAGGCATGGCCTCGCTTCTGGTGGCCATTGCCGTGGCCCTCTACAACTCCGCTGAGTCGGACATGGTGGCCCTGGTGTCCATCGTCATTTCGGTCTTTGTCGGCGCGATCACCTTTAGCGGCTCCATTGTGGCGATGGGCAAGCTGCAGGGCTGGATTGATACCCCCGGTTGGACCCAAAGCCAGGTCCGCCATGGCGTGAACATCGCCATTGCTGTTGCCGCCCTGGTCGGCGCCTTCGCCCTCCCCGGCGATCCCGCTGGCTCTTCGCTCTGGCTGCTGGTGGTGGCCTCCAGCTTGCTCGGCATTGGCGTGACCCTGCCCATCGGCGGCGCGGACATGCCGGTGGTGATTTCGCTGCTGAACTCCTATTCCGGCGTGGCTGCCGCAGCCGCTGGTTTCGTGGTGGGCAGCCAGCTGCTCATCGTGGCTGGCGCCATGGTCGGTGCCGCTGGCCTGATCCTCACCCAGGTGATGTGCGACGGCATGAACCGCTCCCTGGTGAGCGTGCTCTTCGGTGGTGCCCTCGGTGGCAGCGCCCCCGTGGGTGGCGGCGGCGATGAAGCCGGCTACAGCCGGATCGTCAGCTGCAGCCCTGAAGAGTGCGCTATGGCCCTCGAGAGCGCCGAGCGCGTCGTCTTTGTTCCTGGTTACGGCCTTGCCGTGGCCCAGGCTCAGCACGCCCTGCGCGAGCTGGCGAAGATGCTCGAGGCCAATGGCTCCGAGGTTAGCTACGCCATCCACCCCGTGGCCGGCCGCATGCCGGGCCACATGAACGTGCTTCTGGCGGAAGCCGACGTCCCTTACGAGCAGCTGCTCGAGATGGACACCATCAACCCCGAGTTCCCCCGCACCGATGTCGTTATCGTTCTGGGTGCGAACGACGTGGTGAACCCGGACGCCAAGAACGACCCCAACAGCCCCCTCTACGGCATGCCCGTCCTCGAGGTGGATGGATCACGTCAGGTGTTCGTTGTCAAGCGCAGCATGGGCTCCGGTTATGCCGGCATCAAGAACGCCCTGTTCGAACTGCCCCAAACCGCGATGGTATTCGGTGATGCCAAGGCCGTGCTCCAGGGCCTCTGCTCTGAACTGCGCAGTCAGGGCATCGGTAAGGGCGCTTGAGTCGCTCCACGCCAACGCGCGGCATTGGGGTCCCTCGGGGCCCCTTTTCCATGGACGGTGAACCGCCGTTTCAGCCTCGTTTCCCCTGGTGGAACGGCGACCTGCAAACCCTCCGGGATACCTTCCGCTCGGATGCTCTGCCCCCCGATCAGGGCCAGCTCCTGCCCTTGGATGTGGGCGGCGGCGAGCAACTCCTCGCCAAGTTGGATGCCCCCTTCTCTCGGCCGGAGCCCCTGGGCTTGGTGCTGTTGATGCATGGCCTGGGGGGATCCAGCCAACGTGGCGGACTGCGGCGGATGGGAGATACCCTTCAGCGCTCAGGCTTTGCCGTGCTCCGGCTGAACATGCGTGGTGCAGGCGAAGGCCGTGCCCTGGCTCGCGGCACCTATGCGGCCAACAGCAATCGCGATCTGCTGCCGGTCCTGCGGCAGGCCCGCAGCTTGGCCGCCGGCCGCCCTCTGCTCGGGATGGGGATTTCCCTGGGCGGAACCAAGTTGCTCAATGCCCTTACCTCCAGCGCACTCGAGCGCCGCACGGCCGGTCTCGATCCCCAGGCGCCACTCCTCGATGGGCTCGTCACCATCAGCACTCCGGTGGATCTCGAGAGCTGCTCGCGCCAAATCGAGCGGCCCCGTAACTGCCTCTACCAGCACTGGCTGTTGAAGCGGCTGGTGGCCCAGACCCTGGCGGATCCCTTCGGCGTCACTACGACCGAACGGCAGGCCCTCGAGGGCCACTTGCCGACCATTCGCGCCTTCGATGCAGCCATTACGGCTCCCCGCTGGAGCTATGCCTCGGTGAGCGACTACTACCGCCAGGCCAGTCCCCTTTGGCGTCTGCAGGACCCCCGCATCAGGCGCCAGCTGCCGCCCGTCTTGTTGATCCATGCGGACGACGACCCCTGGGTGCCCGTGGAGCCGACCCGCAGACTGGAAGCGTTCCAGGACGATCGCTTCCAGCTGCTACTGACGGCGAAGGGGGGACACAACGGCTTCCACGGCCGCGGCGGCTGTTGGACCGATCGGCTCACGTCCCGCTGGTTTCAGGCCTTGCTGGCCTGAAACGGCATCCGTTTGAAGATCCACTCCTCGATGGGCGCGCCGCCGATGACGTGCTCCCTCAGGATCCGCTCGATCCGCTCGGCGCTGACACCGCCGTAGACGATCCCCTCGGGCCAGATCAACAGCACCGGGCCTTCGGCGCAGATCCGCAGGCAGTCCGCCTTGCTGCGCAGCACGATTCCCTCTGCCCGGGACGGGTCTTCAAGTCCCCACTCCCGCACCAGCCGCTTGAGGGTGTTCCAGCTTTCAATCCCAACGGCTGGATCAGGGGTGCAGAGCGCCTTGGCCGGGGTCGCGCACAGCAGCAGGTGGTGCTGAATCAATAGCTGGCTCAAACAGAGACTGCTGCAGCCTCACGGACCGTCTGACGGGACCAGGCGTCGACCGCGAGCACATCGTCCAGGGAGGGGTGGGCCGTGAGGTCGGCCTTGTGGCGATCGCAGACCGCGTCGATCAATTTCGGAATGTCCAGGAAGTGAATTCGCTCCTCGAGGAAGAGCGCCACGGCCTGTTCGTTGGCGGCGTTCATCACCGCTGGCATCGTTCCCCCGGCGCGGCCTGCGGCATAGGCCAGCTCCATGCAGGGGTACTTGGCCGGGTCGGGCTTGCGGAAGGTCAGTTGCCCCACTTCCGTCAGATCGAGGCGGCGCCAGGGGGTCTCGAGGCGCTCCGGCCAGCTCAGGCAGTAGAGGATCGGCAGCTTCATGTCCGGCCAACCCAGCTGGCCGAGCACGGAGGAATCCGCCAGCTCCACCATCGAGTGGATGATCGATTGCGGGTGGATGACGATCTCGATGTGTTCGTAGTCCAGACCGAAGAGGTAGTGGGCCTCGATCACCTCCAGACCCTTGTTCATCAAGGAGGCGGAGTCCACCGTGATCTTGCGCCCCATGCTCCAATTGGGGTGGCTGGTGGCATCGGCCACGGTGGCCTTGTGCAGATCCGCCGCGTCCCAATCGCGGAAGGCGCCGCCGCTTGCAGTCAGTTGGATTCGGCGCAGCCCCGGCGTGGGCACGCCAGTGGAGAGTCGCGCGGTGTCGGCCCAGGGGGTGCCCTGCAGGCACTGGAAGATCGCGGAGTGCTCGGAGTCCGCCGGGAGCAGGCGTGAGCCGCTCTTGGCCAGTTCCGGCAGCACCACCGGACCGGCGGCGATCAGGGTTTCCTTGTTGGCCAAGGCCAGGTCCTTGCCGGCGCGGATCGCGGCCAGGGTCGGCAGCAGGCCGGCGCAGCCGACGATGCCGGTCACGACGAGGTCGGTCGTGGACCAGGACGCGGCGGAGCAGAGCCCATCGGAGCCGCCCACTAGCTCCGGCAATTTCGCGGGTCGTTCGCTGGGGGCCAGCGCCTGCAGGCGCTCCTGCAGCGCGGGTAGCTTGGCTTCGTCCGCCAGGGCTACCACCTCGGGGGCGTGCTTCTGGATTTGATGAATAAGCAGGTCGAGGTTGTTGCCGGCCGTCAGGGCGACGACCCGGAAGCGATCCGGGAATTCCTCGACAATCTCCAGGGTTTGGGTGCCGATGGATCCAGTGGAGCCGAGCACGGAGAGGGCTTTCACGGCGGAGCTCCAGGAATCTGCGGCCAGTTTCCCATTTCCAGGCGCTTAGCGTTGCCGGCACTCCTTTGATCCGCGATGGCCGAGCAGACTCCGGCGGCGCCCCAGCGCTGGCTCTACGTCCTGGGTTGTGGCTTCGCCATGGGTGCGGCCGACGTGGTCCCGGGGGTTTCCGGGGGGACGATGGCCTTCATCCTCGGTATCTACGGCACCCTGCTGGAGGCCGTTTCCGGCTTTGACTTCGAGCTCCTCGGCCTGTTGCGCCGCGGCGCCTGGGCCGAAGCGGCGGCACGGGTGCACTTGGGCTTCTTGGTGCCGCTGTTGGCCGGCCTGTTGGGGTCCGTGCTGGTGCTCGTGCGCCCGATCGCCTGGCTCTATGTGAACGAGCCGGCCCTGCTCTTTGCCTTTTTCTTTGGTCTAATCGTCGGCTCTATCGTGCTAGTCGCCCGCCACGCCCACTGGGGTGCCGCAGGCCTGCTGGCGATGGTGGTCGGTGTGGCGGCGGCGCTGCTGCTGGTGACGCGTACGCCGGTGACGATGCCCCACGACCCCTTCACGATCTTCTGGAGCGGGGCCGTGGCGATCATGGCGATGATTCTTCCGGGGGTGTCCGGCTCATTCCTGCTGCTAGTGCTCGGGCAGTACCAGCACGTGATGGAGGGGGTAAAGGCCCTGGATCTGGCGACCTTGGTGCCCTTCGCCCTGGGCTGTGCGATGGGTCTGCTGCTGTTCGTGCGTCTGCTGAGCTGGTTGCTGAAGCGTTGGCACGGCCAGACCGTCGCCCTGCTAATGGGCTTCATGGCCGGTTCCCTCTGGAAGATTTGGCCCTTCCGCACCGTGCTGGAGAGCACCACAAATGCCAAAGGCAAGCTGATCGTCCTGCGGGATGCCCTGGCGGCGCCCCCCAGCGCTTCGGCCTTGGCCGTGTCCCTTTTGTTGATGGGCCTTGGGGTGCTGTTGGTGTTGGGTCTTGAGCGGGTGCAGCAGCGCATGGGCGCTGCGGAAATGGGCGGCTGAGGTCGCTCCCTTGCCGCGCCGGGGAAACTGGGGGCTGCTTGCATCCCTTGCATGACCTCCGGCGATCGCGGTCATCCCCCTGAGCAGTGGGGGTCCTCCCTGGGTTTTGTCCTGGCCGCTGCGGGCAGTGCCGTCGGCCTGGGCAACCTCTGGGGCTTTGCCTACCGCGCCTCCCAGGGGGGCGGCGCGGCGTTCGTCCTTCTCTATCTGCTGATCGTTTCGGTGGTCTGTCTGCCGGTCTTGGTGGCCGAGATGGTCCTGGGGCGCAGCACGGGGCATGCTCCCCTACTGGCGCCGATCACCGCCGGCGGTCGCCGCTGGGCCCCGCTGGGTTGGCTGTTCATGGCCGCCGCGATCGGGATCCTCAGCTACTACGCCGTCTTGATGGGCTGGACCGGCCGCAGCCTGATCCATGCCTTGAGTGCGCCGCTTCCCGCCGACATACCGGCGGCTGAACGCTTTTTCGCCGGCATTAGCAGCGGCGGCGATGCGGTGCTCGGGCACCTAATTAGCCTGGCCCTCACCGGGGTGGTGGTGGCCGCTGGCATCAAGGCCGGCATTGAGCGCCTGACCCGCTGGGCGATGCCGCTGCTGTTCCTACTGCTCCTGGCCCTGGTGATCTGGGCGGCCTTCTTGCCTGGAGCGCACGAGGGCTACAACGGCTTTTTGCTGCGTTGGGACGCCAGCAAGCTCACGGACCTGACCACGATCCGCAACGCATTTACCCAGGCCTTCTTCTCGATCGGCACCGGCATTGGCGCGATCTTGGCCTACTCCACCTACCTCAATCGCCGCTGTGGGATTCCCGGTGAGGCGGTTGCGGTGGTCGGCATGGACACCGCCGTTGGCCTGATGGCCGGCTGCATCACCTTCCCGCTTGTGGCCAGCTTTGGCCTGGTGGACGTGGTGAGCGGCAGCACCGTGGGCACCCTCTTCATCAGCCTGCCCACCGGTTTGGCCTCCCTCGGCGGCGCTGGTCGGGTGGTGGCCGCGCTGTTTTTCCTGTTGGCCTATGTGGCCGCGATCACCTCGTCGGTCTCGCTGCTGGAGGTGCCGGTGAGTTCGCTGATGGATCGCCTTGGTTGGAGCCGCTCCCGCTCGGTCTGGCTGATGGTGCTGTTGATCGCCGTGATCGGTTTGCCGTCCTGCCTGGATGTCGCGGTGCTCGAGCGGATGGATGCCCTGTTCGGTGGCGTCTGCCTGATCGCCGGTGGCCTGCTGATGGCGTTGCTGCTGGGCTGGCAGGTGCCCGATCGCTTCCGCACGGATCTGCTCGAGTCGGGATCCTCGCCGGATCTGGTGCGGTTGCTGCGCTGGGCCCTGCGCTGGATCTCCGTGCCGGCCATCAGCGTGGGCCTACTGATCTCGATCATTAGCCTTGCTCAGACCTGGTCTGAACAGGGATTTGGCCTATTGCGTTTGTTGCGCTGGGTTCTGCGTCTTTTTTAAGCAGTGAACTTTGAAGAAATGCCTACGCAATGCAAGAAGCTGAATTGAGTACGTGTATCCAATAGCGCTTAACTGAGCGGAGCTTTCCAATCCCCATGGCCATCGGTCCCCAGTGGCTTCAGCGCTTCAACTTCATTGAGCGGGCGAAGTTGGAGCGTCAGCTGTGGGAGGCCTTTGAGCGGGGCGAGCCGATCGAAACCCTCGTCGAGCAGTGCGAGCAGGGCTTTCAAAAGGAGGTCTGGAGCACTACCGCCATCCGGATCCGCAAGATCGAAAAAATGATGCGCGATCAGCAGGCGCCCAAGGGTTAAGGCCTCAGCTCCGCAGCCACTCGGTCATGCCACCGGGTTTGTCGATCAGCTCGATCCCCTGGGCCTTGAGCTCGTCGCGAATCCGATCCGCGGCCGCGAAGTCCTTGGCTGCTTTGGCGGCTTTGCGGGCTTCAATTTGTGCCTCGATGACGCCGCCATCGAGCGCGACTGCGCTCGCCTGGGCCTCGTGCTTCAGACCCACCACCTCGGCGAGCTCCAGAAGCAGTGCCAGTTGCTGTTGATGGCCGTCCTGCTTCAGCTCGTCGCTTGCGCTGGCATCCCCGCGCTCGATCCGGTTGGCTAGACCCCGCAGTGGTTTGGCCAGCTCAAAGAGCACGGCCAGAGCGGCGGAGGTGTTGAGGTCATCGTCCATCGCTGCCGCGAAGCGCGCGCGGGCGTCCCCCAGGGCGGCTGGCGACTCGGTGTTCGTGGTCCCAGCAGCGGCTAGCCCGAGGGCAGCATTGAGTCCCTTCCACCCGGTGGCCGCCGCCTCGAGGGCCTCCGCAGTGAAGTCCAGCGGTTTGCGGTAGTGGGCCTGCAGGGTGAACAGGCGCAGGGTCATCGGTGAGACCCCGGAATCCAGCAGGGCCCGGATAGTCGTGAAGTTGCCGAGGGATTTCGACATCTTCTGGCCGCCCACATTGACCATGCCGTTGTGGAGCCAGTAGTGGGCAAGCTCTTTGCCGGTGGCGGCTTCCGATTGGGCGATCTCGTTCTCGTGGTGGGGGAAGACCAGGTCCGCACCGCCAAGGTGGATGTCGATGGTGTCGCCGAGCTCCTCGCGCACCATCGCCGAGCACTCGATGTGCCAGCCCGGGCGCCCCTGGCCCCAGGGTGAGGGGAAGCTGGGCTCGTCAGGTTTCGAGCCCTTCCAGAGGGCGAAATCAAAGGGATGTTGTTTGCGGGCTTCTTCGGTACTGGCGACCCGGCCGGCGGCGTTGTCCTGCTGCTGCTCGAGATCCCGCCCGCTGAGTTTGCCGTAGCCGGCGTGCTTCATCACGGCGAAGTAAACGTCTCCATCGGCGGAGTAGGCGGTCCCCTTGGCCTCTAGCTCACTGATCAGGGTGCGAATGGCATCGAGGCTGCGGGTGGCCCGCGGCATCCGATCCGCTGGAAGTATGTTCAGCCGTCCCATGTCGGCGACGAAAGCCTCGATGTTGCGCTCGCTCACCGCGTCCATGGAGCTCCCTTCTTCACTTGCGCGGTTAAGGATCTTGTCGTCGATGTCGGTGTAGTTCTGCACGAAGGTCACGGCGTAGCCGCTCCAACGCAGGTGGCGGCGAAGGATATCCCAGGCGATGTAGCTGCGGGCGTGGCCGAGGTGGCAGAGGTCATAGACGGTGACCCCACAGCAGTAGATGCTGACCTTGCCAGGCTCGATCGGCGTGAACTCCTCGACGCGGCGGGTGAGGGTGTTGGTGAGCCGCAGGGTCATTTCGCTTCCATCCAGTTGGGGCCAACTCCGGTCTCGACTACCAGGGGTACAGACAGGGTCACCGCGCGCTCCATGGTTTCACGCGTCAGGTTGAGCACCGCGTCCAGGGCGTCCGGTGCCGCCTCGAGCACCAGTTCGTCATGGACCTGTAGTAGCAGGCGCGCCGGCAGGCCGCTCCCGGTGAGCCGTTGCTGCAGTTGCACCATGGCCAGCTTGATGATGTCGGCGCTGGAGCCCTGGATGGGGGCGTTGGCGGCTGCTCGAAGTTGCTGGGCCTCCATGCCGCCGCGGCGGGCCACATCCAGCTCAATCTCAAGCGGGTCCTTGCCCAGGTGACGGCCCAGGCCGCTGGGATCGAAGGCGAAGGGGCGACGGCGCCCCAGGATCGTCTCGACGTAGCCGCGGCTGAGGGCGAGGCGCTCTTGCAGTTCCAGGAAGGCGAAGACCTTCGGGTAGCGCTGCTTGTACTTGCTGAGGAACTCTTTGGCTTCGGCCTGGCTGACGCCGGTCTCCCGGGCGAAGCGCTGAACGCCCATCCCGTAGATCACCCCGAAGTTGATCGTTTTGCCGAGGCGGCGTTCGTCGCTGCTGACCTCGTCTTTGTCGAAGAGCAGCCGGGCGGTCAGGCCGTGGACATCGTCACCGTTTTGGTAGGCCTGAACCAGCACCTCTTCGCCGGAGAGGTGGGCCAGGATCCGCAGCTCGATCTGGGAGTAGTCGGCGCTGATCAGCGTCCAACCGGCCTCGGGCAGGAAGGCTTTGCGGATGCGGCGGGAGAACTCCGTACGAACAGGGATGTTCTGCAGGTTGGGGTTGCTGCTGGAGAGCCGTCCGGTGGCGGTCACGGCTTGGTTGAAGTCTGTATGGACCCGGCCGGTTTCCGGCTCCATCAGGGCCGGAAGAGCATCGACGTAGGTGCTCTTGAGTTTGCTCAAGGTGCGGTGCTCGAGCACCAGGGGCACCATCGGGTGGGCGTCCTCGAGCTTCTCGAGCACGGTCGCATCGGTGCTCCAGCCGGTCTTGGTCTTGCGTGACTTTTTGCGATCGAGACCAAGGGTGTCGAAGAGCAGTTCCCCGAGTTGCTTCGGTGAGGCCAGGTTGAACTCGGTGCCGGCGGCCTCCTTGGCCTCCGTCTCCAAGCGCTCGAGGGTGGCCTTGAGTTCACGGCTGAGGCTGCCGAGGTAGTCGGTGTCGATGCGAATCCCGGTGGCTTCCATCTGGGCCAGAACCGGCTCCAGGGGCAGCTCCACCTGATCGAGCAGTTTCGGCAGGGGGGCGCCCAGGGCCTCCAGTTGTCCTCGTAGCAGGGGGGTGAGCCGGTACGTGACATGGACATCCATGCCGCAGTAGAGAGCGGCATGGGCCATCGGGACCGCCGAGAAGTTGGCCCCCTTGGGTACCAGTTCGCTGTAGCTGGTGGGCAGGAAGCCGAAGTTGCGCTGGGCGAGCAGCTCCAGCCCGTGTTTGGCGTTGGCGTCCCGTAGGTAGTCCGCCAGCAGGGTGTCCATGACCACTCCGGCCAAGGGCAGGCCATGGCGCAACAGGATCAGCCGGTCGTACTTGGTGTTCTGGAGCGTTTTGGGGTGACCGGTGCTGCCCAGCCAGGGGGCAAGGGCCCCCAGCACCTGGTCCAGGGGCAGTTGGGGCGGATCGCTGAGTTCGGCCTGATGGCCCAGGGGGATATAGGCCAGGTCGCTGAGGCCTGGGCCCCAGCACACGCCCAGGCCGACGAGTTCGGCTTGGAAGGGATTGAGGCTGGTGGTTTCGGTGTCGACGGCCACCGGGCTCAGTGGGTCTGTGCAGGCCAGCAAGCGATGCACTAAGGCCTCAAGGGTTTCGGGTCTGGTGATCAATTGGGGCTCGAGAGCAGGCGTTTCGCTGGCCGTGTCCTCGATGGCTTCGGGTTCGGGTGTGGCCTCGGCTTTCGCTGCTGGTTCGGCGGATGGCGTTGGGGGTTCGCTGGAGAAGACCGTGGCGAAGCTGTTCACCTGGCGACGCAGGCTGAAGAGCTCCAGTTCCTCGAGGCTTTCGGCGAGGGAGTCGCCGTTGACGGAGCCCAGGGGAAGACGCGGGTCGCTGGGGAGCGGGATGTCCACCAGGATCTCGGCGAGCATCCGCGAGCGGTAGGCGTTCTCCCGGTCCGAGCTGAGCTTGCCGAGCAGGGCCCCCTTCAGTGCCCCCTTGGGATCTTTGGCCTTGGGGCCAGCGGCGTCGAGCTGCTCCAGGGCGGCATAGATCCCGTCGAGATCGCCGTGGGCATTGAGCAGGTTGATGGCGGTCTTCGGCCCCACCCCTTTGACGCCGGGGATGTTGTCGCTGCTGTCCCCCGTGAGGGCCTTGAGATCGACAACCTCTTCTGGGGTGACCCCCAGCTTGGCGATGACGCCGTCGCGGCGGATCTCGAGGGGTCCGCTGCTCTTGGCATAGGGACCGCCCCCCATGTAGAGCACGGCGATGTCGCGCTCGTCGTCCACCAGCTGGAAGAGGTCGCGGTCTCCAGAGAGGATGCGCACCCGCCAGCCGTCATTGGCCGCCCGGTTGGCCAGGGTCCCTAGGACATCGTCGGCTTCGTAGCCGGGAGCCATGCAGAGGGGGATGTCGAGGGCCTGCTGAAGGATCTGCTGCAGGTTCCCGAGGTCCTGGAAGAAGTGTTCCGGGGCTGCGTCACGATGGGCTTTGTAGGCCTCGTCAGCTTCATGGCGGAAGGTGGGCTCAGCTGTGTCAAAGGCGATGACCACCCCTTTGGGGGCCAGGCCTTTGCAGTTGTCCAGCAGGGCCTTGAGGAACCCGTAGGTGACCGAGGTCGGGATGCCCTCTTTGGTACTCAGTCCCCCCTCACCCCCTTTGCTGAAGGCGTAGAAGCTGCGGAAGGCCAGGGAGTGGCCATCCACCAGCAGCAGCAGGGGTTTGAGGGTGGTGCCGCCGGTCAAAACGCCCTGGAAATTAAGTGGACCCAGCCTGGCAGAAGGGGCCGGGCTGCTTTTAGCGCCTGCGGCCGTTATCGCTGGTGGCTCGAGCGGCAGTGGCAGCCGCAGGCCCCGCGGTTGCTCTTCATCGGCCTGAATCCCTCCCTGGCCAATGGCAAGCGGGATGACCCGACCCTGCGGCGGTTACTGGGCTTCGCCCAGTCCTGGGGCTATGGGGCGCTGGAGGTGCTGAATCTGTTTTCACGCATTTCCCCCACTCCTGCCGTGCTGAGGCGCAGTGCCGATCCCATCGGTCTGGAGACCGACCCATGGTTGCGGCGGCGCCTTGCGCACCTGGCGAGCTCGCCAGGATCGGCGGTCTGGCTTGGCTGGGGCAATGGCGGGCAATGGCGGGGCCGCGATCGGGCGGTTGCGTTGATCTTGCTCCAACAGGACCTGCCGCTGTTGGCCCTGGGGCTGACCGCCAGCGGCCAACCCCGCCATCCGCTTTATGCCGCCAAGGCTGCGCGGCCGCTGCGTTTGCCCCATTCTGGGGAGGAGCTTCGGTCTGGTTTCGCCCTCCGGTGACCCGCACCCCCAGCCGCTACGCGAGCCATCTGCTGCTGTCTGGAGGGCATGATCAGGTGGTGCACTGCCCCAGCCTGGATGCCTTCCAGCAGTGGTAGGGAATGGTGCTGAACGCCGGTCCTGCAGATGCCTTCATTAATGTCCCAATCACCGAGCTCCCCGGGGAATATCTGGTGGTCCGCCCCATCGCCGTGAAGGGGATTCGAGTGGAGCCGGTCTTCGGCGCCCTCGATGACGATGACCTCTGAGTTGATCTGGGGTTTTTACCTTCTTTGAGGGGGCCTTGGCGTGCTTGGTTGCGCGCCTTAGCGGCTGGCATCCCGGGCGGCGCGCTCAAGTACCTGGTGTTCTTGACGATCTAGAGGCTGCGCTCGATGCGAGCCCGGGCCTCACCGCTGGGCTGGAGCAGCAGCCAGGTGGTCAGCAGATCGGGGCCCTGGAGGCTGCCGAGTAGGGCGGCCCGCAGGGTTTTCATCAGCACGCCTTTCTTGACTCCGGCCGCCGCGACGGCCTTGCCCAGGAGCTCCTGGGCGGCCTCGGTGCTCAGGGGTCCCTCCGGGAGATGCTCCAGCAGGGCCTTCAGGGCTGGACGGGCACCCTCCAGATCGAGTTGCTTAAGGGCCGCTTCACTCAGCTCAGGCCGCTCAAAGAAGGGGCAGGCCTGCTCGAGGCCGTCCTTGAGGGTGACGAGAGAGGGGCCGATGAGGGCGCAGAGCTCCTTCAACCAAGTCACATCGCTGTGGGTCCACCCCTGGGCGCTCCACTGGGGCTCAAGTTCCGCCAGCAGCTGCCCGGGACTCCGTTCATGAAGCACCTGGCTGTTCAGCCAGTTCAGCTTGTCCCAGTCGAAGCGGGCTCCGGCCTTGTTGACCCGATCGAAGCTAAAGACCTTGGCGGCGTCGTTGAGGTTGAATCGCTCCTCCATGCCCTCCGGCGGGGACCAGCCCAGCAGGGTCATGTAGTTGGCCAAGGCTTCCGCGGTGTAGCCCTCCTCGCGGAAGTCATTGACCGAGGTGACCCCATCGCGCTTGGAGAGCTTTTTACCCTCCTTGTTCAGGATCAAGGGGGTGTGGGCGAATTTGGGGGCAGGTGCGCCAAGGGCGCCGTAGAGCAGCAGCTGCTTGGCTGTATTGGCGATGTGGTCTTCGCCGCGGATGACATGGCTGATGGCCATGGCGGCGTCATCCACGACCACCACCAGGTTGTAGAGGGGGTCGCCGATCTGATCTGCAGGGGCCCGGCGGGCAATGACCATGTCGCCGCCAAGGTCGCTGCCGGACCAGCGCATGGCACCACGGACCAGGTCGTTCCAGGTGATGACGGCATCGTCGTCAATGCGGAAGCGAATGGTTGCTTCTCTTCCTTCTGCGATGAATGCCTGCTCCTGTTCCGGGCTCAGGTTGCGGTGAAGGTTGTCGTAGCGGGGTGCGCGGTTGGAGGCCGCTTGCTGCTCACGCATTTCGGTGAGCTCTGCTTCGGTGGCGTAGCAGCGGTAAGCCTTGCCCGATTCCAGCAATTGCTGAATGGCGGCGCGATGGGCCTCTATCCGCTCGCTCTGGATGACGGGTTTCGCGTCCCAGTCAATCCCGAGCCACTGCAGGCCCTCGAGGATGTTGGTCGTGTACTCGGATTTGCTGCGCTCTTTGTCGGTGTCCTCAATGCGCAGCAGAAATTCGCCACCAAGGTGCCTGGCAAACAGCCAGTTGAAGACTGCTGTACGCGCGGTACCGATGTGGAGGGTTCCAGTCGGACTGGGGGCGAGACGCACACGTACCGCCGCTCCAGTCACTGGCGTTAACCTCAAGGTGGGAACGGGACTGACGGGATTCGAACCCGCAACTTCCGCCGTGACAGGGCGGTGCTCTAACCGGTTGAACTACAGTCCCTTGAGTGCTCTAAGAGCTCTCTACGATTGGGATTTCAAGGCCCCAGCCATATCGCCTCGGCGACCTCAAAAGTATCCGTTGTCGCCCTGCCCTCCGTCAATACACTCGCCTCTGAACAGGGCAAACCTTGCGAACTGGCACGGGCTGAGCAACAAAAAAGCCCACCTTGGGCGGGCTTGAGAGGTGATGAGCGGAGCCCAAGCGTTCAGGGGCGGAAACCGGCGGGTTCGATCAGGCGGACCTGATTGCCACGAGCAGTGAACTCACGGCCTTGGTCGCTTTGGACGACAACGCGACCGCCGGATTTGACGCGGATAACCCGGGCACGGACCCAGCCGAGGGCGGCGGATTCCAGAACCTTGACCACATCACCGGGCTGTAGATCCAACTCCATGTCCGGAAACGAGAGACTGCAGGTAGGGGACATCGAACGCGCCGTGGAGGACTTGAACCCCCGACATCAGGTTTTGGAGACCTGCGTTCTACCAACTGAACTAACGGCGCAGGGCCGATGTCCCCTCGTCAAAGACCTCTGAAAACCAGATGTCTTTAGTGGCCACGACGGTTTGACGTGGCCGTGTTGATTGAGGCGGTGAGCCTCAGCGATCGAAGCGCTGCTTGACTCGAGTGGCTTTGCCCACCCGGTCCCGCAGATAGAAGAGCTTCGCCCGACGCACCTTACCGCGGCGCTCCACCTTGATGGAAGCTACCTGGGGGCTGTGGATCATGAAGACGCGCTCGACGCCGACGCCCTGGAAGATGCGGCGAACAGTGATGGTCTCGTTGAGGCCACCGTGGCGCTTGGCGATGATCACGCCTTCGTAGGGCTGGATGCGCTCTTTGTTGCCCTCTTTGATGCGAACGCCAATCCGTACGGTGTCACCGACGTAGATGTCGGGGAGCTCCTTCGGGTTCTTGGCGATCTGCTCGGCCTCAAAGGCCTGCATCAGCGCATGGGCGCTGAGCTTGCCCACGGTTGCTTTAGCGGCAGCGGGCTTTTCGGCCACAGCTACGGCGGAGTCAGTTGCAGCCTCGGTGCTGGCGGCTTCCTGGGTCTCTTCGTTCTTGATCTCGTCGGTCATGTCCTTGGAATCCGCTGCCATCCAGCTCCGTGAAAACGCCTTGCCAAACAACCACTGTACTGGCTCAAGGTGCCCCCGATTCTCGGGAGCGCAGATGCCAGAGCCGGCGGATCGCCAGGGTGGTGCCTGTCACCAGCATCCATAGCAGACCGAGCCCATTCAAGAGGACGTAAAACTGCTCGGCGGCTGGGCCGAGCCATTCCCCCTCATGCAGGACCATCAGCCAATGAACCTGGTCGTGGCCCAGGCCTCCCCAGTCCTTGAGCAGGCGGTAGGCCATGCCGCTGCAGACCGTGAGCAACAGGGGCACCACCACCACGGGTGCCACAGCGGCATGCAGGCGGCGCATCCAGGCCAAGGTCGCTTTCATGTGGTCTCGCCAGGGCTGTCGCGCGCGGCACAGATCGGGCTTCAGGTTCTAACTTGCCAATAGCAGGCCTGTACTGACGCGATGAACCTCTTTGCTGATTTGCTGGCCGCCACCCAGAAAGACCAGGGTCAGGTGCCTCAGTCGGTGGTCACCCAGACCGGTCCCCGTATCCAAAAAAGCCGACGCGGGGTTGAGGTCAAAAGTCCGCGTGAAATCGAGACCATGCGCCAGGCCAGCCGGATTGTGGCCACAGTCCTGCGCGAAATCATGGAGCTGGCCCAACCCGGCATGACCACGGGTGATCTCGACGCCCATGCTGAAAAGCGGATTCGGGAGATGGGTGCCGTCCCGAGTTTCAAGGGCTACCACGGTTTCCCAGCCAGCATCTGCGCCTCCATCAATAGTGAGGTCGTTCACGGCATCCCGAGCAACAAGCGGGTGATCAAGCCGGGTGACCTCGTCAAGGTGGACACCGGCGCCTACTTCGACGGTTATCACGGCGACAGCTGCATCAGCCTGTTGGTCGGCGAGGGCGCCTCCCAGGAGGCGCAGGACCTGGCGCGAGTCGCCCAGGAGTCCCTGATGAAGGGCCTGGCCACCGTGAAGGCCGGCAGCACCTTGATGGAACTAGCAGGAGCCGTCCAGGACCATGTCGAGGCCAACGGCTTCGCGGTGGTGGAGGACTACACCGGTCACGGCGTCGGTCGAAACCTGCACGAGGAGCCTTCGGTCTTCAACTACCGCACCCGGGAGCTGCCCAACCTGAAGCTGCGCCCGGGCATGACCCTGGCTGTCGAGCCGATCCTCAATGCCGGCAGCAACGCTTGCCGCACCTTGAAGGACCGTTGGACCGTGGTGACTGTGGACGGCAGCCTCTCGGCCCAGTGGGAGCACACGATCGCGGTGACCAGCGACGGCTGCGAAATCCTGACGGACCGCGACTTCTAAGCCCCTCGGCTCACCAGTCCGAAGTAGGCCCAGCGGCTCAAGGTGGCCAGGGGCATCAATACATAGGTCAAGGGGTTGGGGGTCACGATCACCAGCCCTAATCCCCACTGGGTTTGCCTAAGGATTTCCCGGGCCACAAAGTCTGCGGACATCAGCCCAATCGGATTGAGGGCGGAGCGGAAGGGCCCGAGCACCAGGCGGCGGATCCGGAAGTTGGGACCGGCCAGATCCAGGCTGCGCAGGCTCAGCAGTTGGCCCTGGAGCCGTTTGCTGATCTCGTAGAGCGGGCTAACCGCCGCTTGGATCTCTGCTTCCGAGGTGTTGATCCAGATCTCTCTGGGGGGGCTGCCGTCGTCCTGCTGGGCAAAGAGCTCGAGCAAGCGCCAGCTGCTCAGGGCATTGACCTCGAGGGAGCGTTGGATGGCCTCCGGGCTGCGCTCGCTATGGCAGTTCAGGCCATGATTGACCACAAGGATGTCGGTGCGGGCAAGGACTCCGCTGAGGTCTTGCTCTTGCCCCACGCTCCAGCGCACCTGCTCAAGGGGAACGGGCTCGCCGGAGCTGCGCTCCAGCAACAGCGGCTGATCGCTGCTGGTCAGCGCGATCAGCCCGGCGCCGGCGGCATCGAGCTGCAGCAGCAGGGCGCGCCCCAGGCTGCCGCTGGCTCCTGTGACGGCGACGGTGCGTCCTTGAAAGCGAGGCAGTCCCATGCGGCGGTGGGCGATTGCCTTAGCTTGCGCCATCCTCGGCGCAGAGGATGGTGCTGGCATGTCGGCGGGGCTGGTGGCCTTGTTCCCTCCCTATTGCCAACGGAGCGCGCGCCCGGAGGAGCTGGAGCAAGCGCTCGAGACCTTGGCCCGTGTCTCCTGCACGGGGGTGTGTGAGCTCAAGCCGACCAGGCCGCGACCGTTTCGCCTCCGCTGGAGGGCGGGGGTGGCGCCCGCCGAGCCGGCGCAGTTGGAGTTGGTGGTTGAGGCGGATCCTTCTCGCCCGTCGCCAGCCTTGCCCGGGGCCTCCTACAGCTGTTCGGTTGCCACCTCCCAGCTGGTGCTTTGGTTGATGGATCGCCAGGGCCCAGAGGGTGCGGCGGATCTGCCGGAGAGCTTCTGGCAATGGTTGTTGCTCGGGCTCGAGCCGAGCCCTTGCACCCCTTAGATTCAGCGAAAGAACTGGGGTGACATGGTCCAGGGCAATGCGGCGAATCACGCTTCCCCCGCCCTGTTGATCGGTTCCTGTGCGCCCTTCAGTGGCAAATCAGCGGTCGTGTTGGGTATGGCCCGCCAGCTGCTTCAGCGGGGAGTCACGGTCAGGCTCGGTAAACCCCTTGCCGATAGTGCGGACGCCAGCGGCTCCGAGGTGTCCGGTCCCCTGATTGACGACGACGTGCGTTTCGTCGGCCAGATCCTTGGGTTGAAGGACGACCAGCTGGTTCCCTCGATTCACCTCAAGGACGGCGAAGCGGCCCGCGGACGCTTGCTTGATGGAAACCTCCAGC
The DNA here is from genome assembly GCA_047285805.1 of Synechococcus sp. Taxonomy (GTDB): domain Bacteria; phylum Cyanobacteriota; class Cyanobacteriia; order PCC-6307; family Cyanobiaceae; genus Vulcanococcus. The sequence goes on from JBJBCN010000002.1 coordinate 42,181, forward strand.
CAGGGGCCGGCTTTGAGCAGCTGCGGCAGCAACTGCAGGCTTCTAGCGATGGTCTGACCTTGATGGAGGCCTCCGGAAGCCTCAACGATGGTCGGCTCTATGGCCTGAGCCTGGCCCAGGTGGCCCAAGGTCTTCAGGCACCGGTTCTCTTGGTCCATGCCTGGGAAGACAGCAGCAGCGTGGAGCCGTTGCTCGCTGCCTGCGATCAGTTGGGTGACCTGTTGGCTGGGGTGGTCCTCAACGGGGTTCCCCCCGCGCAGGTTGCGGCACTGCGTACCGAGGTGGTTCCGGCGCTGGAGCGTTTGGGTCTGCCGGTGCTGGGTGTGATGCCCCGCTCTCCGCTGCTGCGCAGCGTCACGGTAGAGGAGTTAGCCCGCCGGCTCGATGCCCGCACCCTGTGCTGCACAGAGCGCCACGATCTGCTGGTGGAGACGCTTTCCATTGGTGCGATGAACGTGAACTCCGCCATGGAGTTTTTCCGTCGTCGCCGCAACATGGCGGTTGTGACCGGTGCAGACCGGACCGACATCCAACTGGCGGCCCTCGAGGCCTCCACCCAGTGTTTGATCCTCACGGGCGCAGGCGATCCGCTCCCCCAATTGATTTCTCGGGCGGAGGAACTGGAGGTTCCCTTGCTCAAGGTGGACCACGACACCTTGACCACTGTTGGTGTTATTGAAAACGCCTTTGGCCAGGTCCGGCTGCATGAATCGGTGAAGGCCACCTACGCCTTCCGCCTGGTGGAAGAGCATTGTGATTTTGAGCGGCTTTTTAGTCGTCTACGCCTGCCAGTCCCTGCTTAAACACTGCTAATTTTGAAGTGTCAGCTGGTGTTATGCGTTGACCCGGTCTCTTGATCTGCCGGCCCTCGACCGGATCGACACCCTGGCTCAAGAGCTGGCGATGCTCCAGGACAAGAGCAAGCGCCGTATTGCCATCCTCGGCAGTCGCCACGTCCCGGTGGTTTCGGTTCATCTGGTGGAGTTGGTGGCTCGCTCCCTGGCCCAAGAGGGACACAGCTTGATTACGTCGGGTTCCCAGGGCGTGAACGCCGCTGTGATTCGTGGCGTCCTCGAGGTCGACCCGTTACGGCTGACCGTTCTTTTGCCCCAGAGCCTGGATCGCCAGCCCCGCGAATCCCGTGATCAGCTCGATCGAGTCCTGCATCTCGTGGAAAAACCCGAGAACGACGAGTTGCCGTTGCCGATGGCCAGCAGCCTCTGCAACCAGGAGATCATCCGCCGCTGCGACCAGCTGATTTGCTACGCCTTCCACGACAGTGAGACCCTGCTGACCAGCTGCCGGACCGCGGAGGACATGGGGAAGGTGGTCAGCCTGATGTTCTTCGATTGACCCTGCTGCTCAGTTGGCTGCGGCAATGATGCTCTGCAGTCCTTCCCAATAGAGAAGGCCCGCGCAGGTCATCGCACCGGCCCAGCAGAGGGACCGGACCGGGGGGAGGTTGGCGACATAGGCCGCGATGTAGCCCAGCCGCAGGGCCGGATAGATCCAGGCGGCGGCGATGGCTACCGGTGAGCTGACCCCTGCGATCAGGCAGATCAGAGCTGCTGGGGCATAGATGGTGAAGGCCTCGAAGCTGTTGAGGTGCGCCCAGTTGGCCCGCTTACCCCAGTCCGGCAGCCGCTCGGCCATGGCCCGAGGGGCGGCGAGGTCACTCAGCTGGAAGTCCGCCTTGGAGCGGGCGGCTCCGAGGGGGACCAGGCTGGAGACCACGACACCGGCGCTGAGGAAAAGCGACCAGGCAAAGGCGGGATGCATCGGAGCCAGAGTGCTCGGGTTGCCTCCTTTTCTAGGCTGGACCCGGTTCACCCCGCGCGACCGCATGGCCTCCAGCTACTCCTTCGACGTCGTCTCCGATTTCGATTGGCAGGAATTGGTGAACACCCTCGATCAAGTGCGCCGCGACGTTTCGACCCGCTACGACCTCAAGGATTCCGCTACCGAGTTGGACCTGGAAGAGACCAGCTTCACCATCACGACCGCCAGCGATATGACCCTCCAGGCCGTGGAGGACGTGCTGCGTCAGAAGGCGACCAGGCGCAATCTGTCCCTGAAGATCTTTGATTTCCAAACCCCCGAGCCCGTGGGCGGAAACAAGGTCAAGCAGGTGGTGAAATTGCGAAAAGGACTCACCCAGGACCTAGCGAAAAAGCTCAGCAAAACCATCCGCGACGAGCTCAGCAAAGTCACCGTGGCCATCCAAGGTGATGCGCTGCGGGTGACCGGCAAAAGCAAAGATGACCTGCAGGCGGTGATCCAGCTGCTCAAAGATCAGGACGTGGAAGTGCCCCTTCAGTTCCAGAACTACCGCTAAATCGCGCCCTTTCGTCAGCCCATGAGCCGCTCTGGCTGGCACTTTTGGATTGATCGAGGCGGCACCTTTACCGATGTCGTTGCCCGTTCCCCTTATGGAGAGCTGACGGTCGTCAAGGTGCTTTCGGAGCAACCCGACAGGCCGGGAGATCCCGCCGTGCGGGTGATTCGCGATTGCTTGGATCTGCCTGCCTCAGAACCCATTCCCGCGGGGCTGGTGGCGGAGGTGCGCCTGGGAACCACCGTGGCCACCAATGCCTTCTTGGAGCGGGGTGGTGCCCCCACTCTGTTGCTGATCAACCAAGGCTTTGCCGATCTGCTCGCGATCGGTGATCAGCACCGCCCTGACCTGTTTGCTCTTGCCATCCGCCGTCCCCAGCCGCTGCAGGGGCGGGTGGTCGAGGTCCAGGGCCGTTTGGCCGCCGACGGTGCTGAGCTCCAACCCCTCGTGCTGGATCAGGCCCTCGAGGCCGCTGTCTCCGCGGCGAAGGCCGATGGCTACCGCAGTGTTGCCGTTGCCCTGCTGCACAGCGCCATCAATGGGAGCCATGAGCAGCAACTCGGCTCCTGGTTGGAGTCGTTTGGCTTTGAGCATGTGGCGCTCTCCCACCAGGTGAGTCCCTTACCCCGTTTGGTGCCCCGCGGGCAAACGACGGTGCTCGAGGCCTCCGTGGGTCCAGTCCTGCAGGGGTATCTCCATCAGGTGCAGCAGGCTCTCGGCCCCGCAGTGCCGCTGCGGGTGATGCAGTCCAGTGGGGTCCTGGCCGCCCCGTCAGCCCTGCGCGCCAAGGACACGATCCTCTCCGGACCTGCCGGCGGCTTGGTCGGCGCTGTGCGCACGGCGGCCCAGGCTGGCTTTGGCCGCATCGTCGGTTTTGACATGGGCGGGACGTCGACGGACGTCTGTTATTGCGATGGGCCTTGGCCGCGCCATGAGCAGGTGGAGCTCGAGGGGCTGCCGATTCAGTCGCCGATGCTGGCGATTCACACTGTTGCTGCCGGTGGTGGATCTCGGTTGCAGTTCGATGGCGTTCGCCTGCGGGTGGGCCCCGAGTCGGCGGGGGCGGATCCGGGTCCGGCTTGCTATCGCCGCGGTGGGCCCCTGACCGTGACCGACGCCAACCTGTTGCTGGGACGCTTGCAGGTCAATCAGTTTCCCGCGGTCTTTGGTCCCAGGGGTGATCAGCCCCTTGATGCTGCGGTCGTTCGCGAGCAGTTCGAGGCCCTCGGCGAGCGCCTGCTCTGCTCCGCGGAAGCCGCTGCCGAGGGAGCCTTGGAGCTTGCCCTTGAGCGGATGGCGGAGGCGATTCGCCGCATCTCGATCCAACAGGGCCATGACGTGCGTGAGGCGGTGCTCTGCTGCTTCGGTGGGGCCGGTGGTCAACACGCCTGTGCATTAGCGGAACGGTTGGGGATGCAGCAGGTGCTGCTGCATCCCTTTGCGGGGGTGCTCTCGGCCTATGGGATTGGCTTGGCCGATGAGGGGCAGGTGCTCGAGCAGGCCTGCGGTCGCCCGCTTGCGGCCAGCAGCCTGGTAGAGCTCGAGGAGATCACCGCTGAAAGGCTTGCAGCCGTGCCGGCCGGGGCCAAGCTTCAGCGCACCCTGCAGCTGCGCTTGCCCGGACGGGATCAGTGCCTGCCGCTGCCGTGGCCCAGTCCTTGCCCCGGTGTCCAGGGGCTGCGGCAGCACTTCATCGCCCAGTTCCAGCAGCGCTATGGCTACCTCCCCATTGGGCATCCGCTGGAGATCGTCGTGGACCGCCTGAGTTTGGAGTTCAGCTGGCCAGGTGCCACCGCTTGGCCCAAGCCGACGGCCGTCGCCGAGGCCGTTGCCGAGGCGGTAGAGGTGCCCCTCTATCTCGATGGCGCCTGGCGAACCGCCGCCCTCTGGCAGCGAAACGCGATCGCGGCTGGTCAGGTACTGAAGGGGCCGGCCTTGATCTGCGAGGCCACGGGAACGAACCTGTTGCCGGCCGGCTGGAGTGCCCGTTGCTTGCCGGGTGGCGAACTGCTCCTGTCCTTCGAGCAAGCGGATCGTCTCAGCAGCAGCGCCGAGTGCGCCAGCGAACCCGACCCCGTCAATTTGGAATTGTTTGGCCATCGCTTCATGGCGATCGCCGAGCAGATGGGGACGCGGCTTCAGCAGACGAGCGTCTCGGTGAACATCAAGGAGCGCCTTGATTTCTCCTGTGCCTTGTTCGATGGCCGCGGGCGCCTGGTGGCCAATGCTCCGCACATCCCCGTGCACCTGGGCTCCATGGGCGAGAGCGTATTGGCCTTGATGCGGTCTTTGGAGAACGGGGAGCTGGAACCGTTGAAGCCTGGCGACGCGCTGGTCTCCAACAACCCCTTCAACGGCGGCACCCACCTGCCTGACCTCACGCTGATCTCGCCGCTGTTTTCCCCCTCAGGGGGGGATCAGCCCGTGGCCTTCGTGGCCTCGCGCGGTCACCACGCCGATGTGGGAGGCATCACGCCCGGGTCGATGCCGTCCAGTAGCCGTTCCATCTCTGAGGAGGGACTGCTCTTCGACAATGTTCCGCTGGTGCGCGGCGGTCGCTTGCTGGAGCAGTCCTGGCGTGAGCGCTTGGCTGAGGGCCCGTGGCCGGCCCGCAATCCCGATCAGCTTTTGGCGGACCTACAGGCCCAGCTGGCGGCGAACGATCTCGGGGTCCAGCGCCTCTTGGCCTTGATAGCAGCAGCGGGCGAGGAGCGGGTGCTCGCCTACATGGGCCACGTTCAGGACCAAGCGGCCGCGGCGGTGCGCCAGGTCTTGAGCCGACTGACCGATGGGGACGCGCGGGTCCAGCTCGATGCGGGACCCGAAATCGTTGTGCGTCTGCTCGTGGATCGCGCGGCCCAGCGGGCCCGGATCGATTTCAGCGGCACTTCCCCTCAGATCGCAGGCAATCTCAATGCGCCCTTGGCGATCACTAAGGCGGTAGTGATTTACGTCTTCCGCACGCTGGTGCGTGAGTCGATTCCCCTGAATGCGGGCTGCTTTGACCCCCTCGAGTTGGTGGTGCCCGAGGGGTGTCTGCTGAACCCCCGGCCACCGGCCGCCGTGGTGGCTGGGAACGTCGAGACCTCGCAGGCGGTGGCAAACGCCCTCTTCGCGGCGGTGGGGGCCCTAGCGGCGTCCCAGGGAACGATGAACAACCTGAGTTTTGGCAACGCCCGCTGCCAGTACTACGAGACGGTCTGCGGTGGGACCGGAGCGGGGGATGGGTTTGCGGGAACCGATGCGGTCCAGAGCCATATGACCAATTCCCGCCTGACCGATCCAGAGATCCTTGAGCAACGCTTGCCGGTGCGGCTCGAGCAATTTGCGATCCGCCGCGGCAGCGCGGGGGTCGGTCGCTGGCCAGGCGGTAACGGCGTGCTGCGCACCTTGACCGCCCTGGAGCCCCTGACCGCGTCCTTGTTGAGCGGCAGTCGCCTCGTTCCCCCCTTTGGACTGGCCGGCGGTGGTGCGGGGGCCTGCGGTCAGAACAGCCTGCGGCGGGCGGGGGCGGTGCAGATTGAGCTCCTTCCGGGCTCCACCCAGGTGGAGTTGCACCCTGGTGATCAACTGCACCTGGCCACCCCCGGTGGCGGTGCCTATGGAGCGATCGAGCCATGACTCAGCCATCACGCCTTGCGCTGGGCCTCGCCGCGGTCGCCGTGGCGTTTCCCGATCCCGGCCTCGCGAACCTGTTGCAGGAGCGCATTCAACGCTTCCATCCGGTGGAGTCCTCCGCGGGAATCGTGGCGGCCCAGGAGGCCCAGGCCGCGGCGGTCGGCGCCCAGATCCTGAGGGAGGGCGGCAATGCCGTCGATGCGGCGGTGGCCACTTCCTTTGCCTTGGCGGTGACCTTGCCCCAGGCGGGGAATCTGGGGGGAGGAGGTTTTCTCGTGCTGTGGCTGCCCAAGCAGGGACCCATTACGACCTGCGCCGCCGCCGCCCGGGGGCCCCAGCTTCCTGAGGCCATCAACCTGGGCCGCGGCGAGGCCGTGGCCCTGAACTTCCGCGAGAAGGCTCCGCTGAAGGCCGGACCGGACCTGTTCTTGAACTCCGATGGCTCGGTCAATCGGCGCTTGGCCCTGCGCAGCCTGCTCAGCACGGGGGTGCCGGGCACCGTAGCGGGCTTGACCCAGGTGCAGCAGCGCTACGGCTGTCTGCCACTGGCGACGGTGATGCAGCCGGCGATTCGCCTTGCGGAGAACGGCTTTGCGGTGGGGCCGGAGTTGAGCGCTTCCTTGAAAGCGGCCGCACCAGTCCTGAAGGCCGACTCCAGCAGTGCCGCCCAGTTCTTCAAGGCCGGTGGTGCGCCCTACCTCCCCGGTCAGCTGTTGAAGCAACCGCTGCTGGCGGCCAGCCTGCGCTGCATCGCCCAGCAGGGCGCCCGCTGCTTCTACAGCGGCCCCTTGGCCCAGGCCCTGGTCGGCTTGATGCAGGACCAAGGCGGTCTGATCAGCCGGGAGGATCTGGAGCGCTACCAGGCCCCTTGGATGCGTCCGCTGCACGGCAAGTTCCGTGGCCATCCGGTACTGACCATGCCCCCACCCAGCGGCGGCGGCGCCACCCTGCTGCAGCTGCTCAACGTCCTGGAGCCGCTGCAGCTCCAGACCACGGGGCTCAACAGTGCGGAGACGATTCACCGGATGGTCGAGGCGATGAACCTGGCCTACCGGGATCGCAATCGGCTGCTGGGGGATCCCGATCAGGTGGCGATGCCACTGGATCGTCTCCTCAGCACGCGCTATGCCGATCTCCAACGGCGACAGATCCGGTTGGACCGTCATCGCCCCGCCGTAGAACTCGAAGCCGAACCCCTTCCGCTTCACGGCGGTAGCAACACGACTCACCTCTCGGTGGTGGACCGTGATGGGGGGATGGTGAGCACGACCACCACCTTGAACACGGCCTACGGCAATGGCATCTCCGTTCCTGGCGCGGGCTTCCTGCTCAACAACGAGATGGATGACTTCACGGCCAAGCCAGGCGCGTCCAATGCCTATGGCTTGCGTCAGGGCAGTCAGAACGCCATCGCTCCAGAGCGCCGCCCCCTCAGCTCCATGACCCCCACCCTGGTTTTTGACAAGGATGGTCGTCCGTTGCTGGCGACTGGCAGCCCCGGGGGAAGTCGAATCATCACCACAGTGCTGCAGGTGCTGCTGAACCGGTTGGTCCACGGCCTCAACCTGGCTTCAGCCGTGGCCGAGACCCGGATTCATAGCCAACTTTGGCCCGACCAGATCAGCGCTGAGCAGGGGTTGAGTCCGGATACCTGGCGCTTACTGGAGCAGCGCGGGCACCGGATCAAGCTGCGTCCGGCGATGGGATCGGCGAACTCCGCTGAGGTGCTCTACGGGAAGGACCTTCAGGCCGTTCCCTTTGGCAGTTTGGGTGTGGCAGACCCCCGGCGACCGGATGCGGCGGCCGTGCCCGAGCGCCGTCAAGCCGATTGAAGGATGGACGGCAGCCAGTTCACCAAGGATGGGAAGCACACGATCAGCAGCAGAACGGCCAGCTGAACCCCGATGAAGGGCCACGCTCCGCGATAGATCGCTTGGGTGCTGACGTCTTTGGGGGCCACGCCCCGCAGGAAGAAGAGGGCAAAGCCGAAGGGCGGTGAGAGGAAGGAGGTCTGAAGGTTGGCGCCAATCAGCACGCCAAACCAGATCAGCGACTCCGGTCCAAGCAGCTGCCGGGCGCTGGGCAGCAGCAAGGGCAAGACGATGAAGGCGATCTCAAAGAAGTCGATGAAGAAGCCCAGGCCGAAGATCACGGCCATGCTCAACAGCAAAAAGCCGGCTTTGCCCCCCGGCAGGTTGAGTAGCAGATCGCTGATCAGATGATCGCCGCCGACGCCGCGGAATACCAGGCTGAAGGCCGTTGACCCCAGCAGGATGGCCATCACCATCGCGGTGGTGCGTAGGGTGTCGTCGCAGACCTGGCTTAGGCCGCGGCGGTTCAGTCCACCCTGTAGGGAAGCGAGGGCCATCGCGCCGATGGCGCCAATAGCACCGGCTTCCGTCGGGGTGGCCAGGCCAAAAAAGATGCTGCCCAGCACCAGCAGGATCAAACCCAGGGGCGGTAGCAGCACCCGCAACAGCTGCTGGCCGCTGGGCCGCTCGGCGCTGGGATCTGTGTCGACGGGGGGGGCCAGCTTGGGCTTCAGGCTGCTGACGCTCACGACGTATAGGGCAAAGCCCGTGGTCATCAACAACCCGGGGATGAGCGAGCCCAGGAAGAGGTCGCCGACGGACACGCCGAGCTGGTCGGCGAGTACCACAAGGACGATGCTCGGCGGAATGATCTGGCCCAAGGTGCCCGAGGCGGCGATTACGCCGGTGGCCAACGAACGGTCGTATCCCGCCCTTAGCATCACCGGCAAGGAGATGAGCCCCATCGTCGTCACCGTGGCGGCGACGACACCGGTGGTGGCGGCGAGAATTGCCCCCACCAGCACGACGGCCAGCGCGAGACCGCCGCGGACGCCACGCAGCAGTTGCCCCATGGCCACCAGCAGGCGTTCAGCGATGCCCGAGCGCTCGAGCATCGTCCCCATGAAGACGAAGGCCGGAATCGCCAGCAACGTGAAGTTGCTCATGATCCCGAAGATCCGCTGCGGCAGAGCCGTGAGGAACTGGGGATCAATCACCCCAAAGGCCATTCCCAGCAGCGCAAACAGCACCGAGATGCCGCCAAGGCCGAAGGCCACCGGATAGCCGCTCAATAGCGCCAGCACCAGGGCGATGAACATGGCCGGTCCCAGGACTTCACCCGGGAACAACGTGATGACGTAGCCGAAGGCCTCGAGTTCCATCAGCGCTCACGCCGCAAGCGCAGCGCCTGGGCCAGGCCCTGCAGGCCTAGCAGGCCGAAGCCCAGAGGAATCAGGCTCTTGATCCAGTAGCGTGGCAGGCCGTTGGGATCGGGGGACTGCTCCCAGATCTGCCAGGACTGCACGGCGGGCAGAAGGGAGACCAGAAGCACCATGACCGCGAAGGGGAGGAGCAGTAGCAGCGTGCCGCCCAGTTCAATGCGCCGTTGCTTGCGGGCCGACCAGCGGCTTTGGAGCACATCCACTCGGACATGGCCGTTGCGTTGGAGCGTGTAGCCCAGCCCCAGCAAAAAGGCCACGGAGAAAAGGGCCCACTGGGCTTCGATCAAGGCGTTGGAGCTCAGGCTCATCCCCAGGGCGACGCCGAGGTAGCGCCCGACCACATTCCAGGCGCCGACCACCAACATCAGCAGGATCGACCAGCGGCCAATCCAGGCGGCGCACTGATTGAGGCGATTGATCTGAGCAGGCCAATCGATGCGTGCCATCAGCGGGGTTGGCTGTAGCTGAAGCTGGCGTAGGAAAGCTGGTTGACCCGGTTCCAGGCCCAGATTTGATCGCGGAAGTTCTGCCAGCCCCCGTAGATCGTTTTGAAGTCCTGGTTCGCCCGCGATGTGTCGGCGTAGAGCTGATCGCTGGCTGCGCGGGCCTCCTTCAAGATCGCCTCGTCGTAGGGCCGTAGTTGGGTCCCGCTGCTGATCAGCCGCTGCAGGGCTTCGCCGTTCAGGCTGTCGTAACGGCTCAGCATCGAGAGGTTCGCTTCGTAGCAGGCCGTGCTGAACATCGCCTGGTAGTCATCGGGGAGGCTGCGCCAGGCCCGTTGGTTGACCAGGGCCGCGAGGGTCGGTCCCGGTTCCCACCATCCCGGGTAGTAGTAGAAGCGGGCCGCCCGCGGCAGGCCGAGCTTCTCGTCGTCATAGGGGCCCGTCCATTCCGCGGCATCGATGGCACCGCGGTCGAGGGCAAGGTAGATCTCTCCGCCTGGGAGCACCTGGACATTGACGCCGAGGGAGGCCATGACCCTGCCCCCCAAGCCAGGGATGCGCATCTTCAAGCCCCGCAGCGACTGGAGACCCTCCAGTTGCCGCTTAAACCAGCCCCCCATTTGCGCCCCGGTGTTGCCCGCAGGGAAGCTGAGCACGCCGAAATCGGCGTAGAGACGGTTGATCGCTTCATTGCCGCCGCCCTCGTAGAGCCAAGCGTTTTGCTGCTGTGCCGTGAGGCCAAAGGGCACGGAGGTGCCGAAGGCCAGTGCGGGGTTCTTGCCGACGTAGTAGTAGCTGGATGTGTGGCCGCATTCGACTGAGCCGTTCTGGACGGCATCGAGCACCTCGAGGCCAGGCACCAGTTCACCGGCGGCGTAGGGCTCGATCTGGAAGTGGCCGTCGCTGAGTTCGGCGATCCGGCGGCTGATGGTCTGGGCGCCGCCAAAAATCGTCTCGAGGGAGTGTGGCCAGCTGGTGGCCATTCGCCAGCGGACCTGAGGCCGGGCGAATCCGGAGGCCTCACCGGCCTTGCGAATGCGGCAGGCCCCGAGAAGTCCGGCGCCACCTGCCGAGCCGGCCGCTGTGGCAGCAGCCCGGAGCAGGCCCCGCCGTTGCATGGTCAGGCCACCGCAGCGAAGCACTCGCGGAAGGCCGCGATGGTGGCGTCGATGTCCTCGTCGGAGTGGGCCAGGGAGGTGAAGCCGGCCTCGAAAGCACTCGGTGCCAGGTAGATACCGCGTTCAAGCATGGCGCGATGGACCTTGCCAAAGCGCTCTGCATCGGCGGCCTTGGCCTCTTCGAAGTTGCGCACTGGGCCCTCGCAGAGGAAGAATCCGAACATGGCGCTGACCGAACCACCAGTAATGGGAAGGCCCGCCGCGCGGGCACCCTCCATTATTCCGTTGATCAGCCGGCTGGTGACTGCTTCAAGGCGCTCGTAGCTGCCGGGTTGCTTGAGCAGTTCTAGGGTCTTGATCCCGGCGGTCATCGCCAGGGGGTTTCCGCTCAGGGTGCCGGCCTGATACATCGGACCTGCGGGGGCAACCATGCTCATGATGTCGGCGCGGCCGCCGTAGGCACCCACCGGCAGGCCACCACCAATGACCTTGCCCATGGTGGTCAGGTCAGGGGTGACGCCAAACTTGGCCTGGGCTCCGCCGTAGCTGATGCGGAAGCCGGTCATCACTTCGTCGAAGACCAGTAGGGCGCCGTTCTCCTTAGTGAGCTCGCGGATGCCTTCGAGGAAGCCGGGCTCGGGGGTGATGAAGCCCGCGTTGCCTACGATCGGCTCGAGGATCACACCAGCGATTTCGCCGGGGTTCTCAGCGAAGAGCTGCTTGACCGCTTCCAGGTCGTTGTAAGGAGCGGTGAGGGTGCTGGCGGCCGTCGTGCGCGGCACGCCGGGGGAATCGGGCAGGCCCAGGGTGGCTACACCAGAGCCGGCCTTCACCAGGAACATGTCCGCGTGGCCGTGGTAGCAGCCTTCGAACTTGATGATCTTTTCGCGGCCGGTAAAGGCGCGCATGAGGCGCAGCACCGACATGCAGGCCTCGGTGCCGCTATTGACGAAGCGCACCATCTCCACGGAGGGGACCGCGTCGATCACCATCTCCGCCAGCTGGTTCTCCAGGGCGCAGGGGGCGCCGAAGCTGGTGCCCTTTTCCAAGGCGTCGTGCAGTGCGCCGATCACCTCAGGATGGGCGTGGCCGCAGATGGCCGGGCCCCAGCTGCCGATGTAATCGATATAGCGATTGCCGTCGACGTCCCAGGCGTAGGCCCCTTTCACGCGGTCGAACACGATCGGCTGGCCGCCTACCGAGCGGAAGGCGCGTACGGGTGAACTCACTCCGCCCGGCATCAGCTTCTGGGCGGCACTGAAGAGTTCCTGGGACAGGGTGGTGTTGTGCACAGGTGCCGAGACAGGAGCCGAGGTCAAAACGGAATCCGCAGACTGAATTGGGGGCTCGAGACCCCAAATAGGCCTTAAGCGTCGCCCATCCTTACTCAATCCCGGCCCCAGTGGTCGAGACCGTGCCAGCTCGTTAAGGTCGGTGGGTGTCCCGGCAATCGCCGTGAATCCAGACTGGGGCTTGGTTGAACGCCGATTGAGGGCACTGCTTCCTGCGCGCTCAGTCGTAGCCAAGCGTCAGGAGTTGCTGGCCTACGACTGCGATGGATTGACGCTGCATCGCCATCAACCTCCCCTGGTGGTCCTGCCGGAGACCACCGATGAGGTGGCCTCGGTGGTGCGTCTGTGCAATGAGCTTCAGGTTCCGTTTATCGCCCGGGGTAGTGGAACGGGTCTCTCCGGCGGCGCCTTGGCCGAGCAGCCCGCCCTGGTGATCGCCACCAGTCGCATGCGCCGAGTCATCGCCATTGACTTACCCAATGAGCGCATCACGGTTGAGCCCGGGGTGATCAATAGCTGGGTCACCCGCGCGGTGGCGGGGGATGGCTTTTACTACGCGCCGGATCCTTCGAGCCAGGTGGCCTGCAGCATCGGCGGCAACGTCGCCGAGAACTCCGGGGGCGTGCACTGCCTGAAGTACGGCGTGACGAGCAACCACGTCCTCTCCATGGAGGTCGTTCTGCCCGATGGCAGCGTGACTACCTTGGGCTCGGGGATGGCGGAGACCCCCGAGCTGGACCTGCGCGGCGTCTTCATCGGCAGCGAGGGAACCCTGGGGATTGCGACGGCCATCACCCTCCGTCTGCTGCGTCAACCCGCCTGCGTGGCCGTGTTATTGGCGGACTTTGCCTCGATGGAGGCAGCTGGAGAGGCCGTGCGTCTGATCACCGCCGCTGGGGTGCTGCCGGCGGGCATGGAAATCATGGATCGGCGCTGCATCCATGCTGTTAACGATTTTTTTGGGGTCGATGAGTACCCCCGTGAGGCCGCGGCGGTGCTCCTGGTGGAGCTTGATGGACACCCCTTGGAGGTCGAGGAGTCGGTGCGGTTGGCGGCTGAGCTCTGCCGGGAGGCCGGAGCGGGCGGCGTTCGCGAGGCCTGGAGCGAGGAGGAGCGGGATCGGCTTTGGAAGGGCCGCAAGAGTGCGATCTCAGCCCTGGGCCGTCAATTTCCTAACTACTACCTCCAGGACGGAGTGGTTCCACGCACGGCTCTGCCCTGGGTCTTGGCCGCGATTGAGCGTCTGAGTGAGGAGCAAGGCTTGGCGGTGGCCAACGTCTTCCATGCCGGTGACGGCAACCTCCACCCCTTGATCCTTTACCGCTCGGATGAACCGGGGGTGAACGAGCGGGTGACCGCCCTTGGGGCGGCCATCTTGAAGCTCTGCCTGGATGCCGGCGGCAGCATCAGCGGTGAACATGGGGTTGGCAGCGACAAGCGTTGCTACATGGACTGGATGTTCAGCCCGGACGACCTCGAGACGATGCAACTGGTGCGCCGGGCCTTCGATCCCGATGGTCTGGCGAACCCCGGAAAAATCTTCCCCACCCCCAAGACCTGCGGCGAATCGGCTCGCCGCTGGGTCGAGCTGAAGGAGGAAGGCCGCAAGCTCCCCGAAGGAGTCGAGCTCTATTAGGGCCAGCTCTCGTCCTCCTCTTCTGGCGGCCAGGCCAGGTTGACGACGACGGGGGCATGGTCACTGGGCTGGACGTTGCCTCGGGGTTGTTTGTCGATGACGCAGCCGGTGGCGCAACCCAGCAGCTCCTCAGACAAATAGATGTGGTCGATCCGCCAGCCCAGGTCCCGGTCCCAGGCGCCGCTGCGGTAATCCCACCAGCTCCAATGGCCGTTTCCCGGCTCGAAGACCCGGAAGATGTCCGTCAGCCGATCGCCCAGGGCGCCGCGTAGGGCGGTGCGCTCGGGCTCGCTGGCCATGATCGTTCCATTCAGGCGTTCCGGATTCGGAAGATCCCGGTCCTCCAGTCCGATGTTGAAGTCTCCAACCATGCAAAGCGGATCGCCTTGCTCCTCCTGGACGGTGAGATAGCGCTGCAAGCAGCTCAACCACTCCAGCTTGTAAGGGTATTTCTCGCTCTTTAGGGAGCTGCCATTGGGGACGTAGAGGTTCAGGATCCGCACCCCATCCAGTAGGCCGCTGATCACCCGTTTTTGTTCACTCAGCTGCGCTGCGTCAGGCAGAAGCGCTTCAAAACCCACTTGAACGTCCTCAAGGGGTTCACGGCTAATCAGTGCGACGCCGTTGTAGGCCTTCTGTCCACTGATCGCGCAGTAGTAACCGATCTGTTCAAAGGCCTTCAGCGGGAAGAGGTCATCGCTGACCTTGGTTTCCTGGAGGCAGAGCACATCCGGTTGATGGGCCTGCAGCCAAGCCAGCACCTGCTCCAGGCGGGTCCGCACCGAATTGACGTTCCAGCTGGCGATGCGCATCGGCGGGAGTTTGGTCTGGGGCTGCTCCTAGCATTCCGAGGTTCGACGGATGTGCCATGCCTCGGGGACTTGCTAGCGGCTTCACCGCGTCCTTGATCGCTGCAGCGGCAGTGGTGTCCCCGGTGGCTCGCGCTCAGACCACCAACACCAGTCTTGCCCCTGAAACCAGCGTCTTTGACCAGGGGCCCGGTGGAACGAGCCGCCAAGGGGGATCGCTGCTGGACAGCACGAACCCGATCGACTTGATGAATAAGTTGCGCCGCAGCGCGGCGATGGATGACGCGACCGATCCGGGCGATGCCATCGACGCGGCCCTGCGCCAGCTGGATTCGCAGTCGGCGGCTTCTAGCCCTGCTTCACCTTTGGTGACGGCTCCTTAGCCGGCGGCTTCTTGGTCTCGCGGAGAATCTGCAGTTCCCAGCTGGCGGCGACACTATCCAGACGCGGGTCCTTCTTCTCGGGTTGCCTGGCCTGGGCTTGGGCGAGGGCTTGAGAGGCCCCGGGCAGGTCCCCCTCGTCTTGCTTCAACAAGGCAATGGCCAATAGGGGCTTGGGGTCCCGCGGGAAGTCCTTGGCCAGTTGGTCATAGAGGGCCAGGGCGTCTGCCGATTTGCCTTGGCGTTGGCGGAGATCGCCCAAGAGCAGGCCGATCCCCAACTTTTGCGGCTGGGGAGTCGGGTTGCTGTTGGCCTCCAAAAGGGTCTTGAGCTGGGCTTCAGCCTCGGCCCCTCGACCCTGCTCCAGTTGCAGCAGGGTCAGTAATTGCAGGGCCTCGATTTGATCGGGCTTGAGGTTCAGGATCAGGCGCAACTCCCGCTCGGCCCCGGTGCGGTCGTTGTTGTTCCGGCGCAACTCGGCCAGGAGCAGACGCAGTTGCCAGTTCTGGGACTGTTGATCTGCCAGGCGCTCCAGCACCAGGCTGGCCTCCTGGAATTGGCCCTGTTGGATCAGCAGGTCAACGAGCCGCTGTTGATCGGTCGCGCTCGCCGATCCGTCCCCAAGCCGGGCCTGAAGCAGGGCGACTTGACGCTCGCTGCTGCCCCCGGAGCTCCCTTGGGCCTTGATGGCTTGGTGCTGACCGAGCAGCCAGCCACCGATGATGGAGACGGTCACCAACGCCGAGGCGACCAGAGCGGTCAGCACGCCATCGCGCTGGTTGTGGCGGCCTCGTGCCTGCATCGAGGGAGCTGCAAGTCGGGCTAAGTCTGGGGCCTTTCTGCAAGCTCGGTACATTGTCTGCGGGCGATGGATTTCGCGAGCGCCCAGAGGGTTTCAGCCACGATGCGTCAACACCCCATTTCCCCGGTCACAGAGCCGATGCAGTACCGCGCCATAGGCGTGGTGCGGGGGACTTACGAGCCTGCTGATCCGGATCAGCTCACCCGTGGAGTGATTCAGACCGAGGACGGCTCCGAGATTGATGCTGTTGTGCTCGGTCGCGTGCTGACGTTGATGCGTCGTCACCTCGACCTCAGCAAGCCCCACCTCTGGGTCGCCTACCCCCGATTCCGCGATCCCGATCAGCTGCACCTGCAGCTCGTGGGTGTGTGGGAACCCAGCACCCTCTCCCCCGATGAAGGCGATGGGGACGATCTGCCCGAAGGCGACGGTTACTTCTCCGTGCGCGGTGAGCTGATCTATACGCGCCCTGACGATGGTGACCTGGTGGTCAAGATTCGCCAGCAGCCCCGCCCCGACGGGCGTCGCCCGACCCCGTTCAAGCTGCAGCTGAAGGGCCAGGTTGATCCGGCCCATCTGCGTCACTTCGTCTCCCTGGACTTGCGCCGTAACGGGCAAACCCTGCAGGTCGAGAACCACGAGGTGATTGCTCCAGTGCCCCAACGGGCTGGCCGGGGTCGCGGTGGTGCCCGCGGCGGCCGCCGCTAGGAACGGGATGGGGCCATGACTTTGCCGCCTCTGTTGCGACTGGCGAGCTCCGATCAAGGCTCAACGGCCGCCCTGCGGGCCGGGGTTGCTGTTGCAGGGGTCAGTGTGGTGTCGGTGGTGGGCCCCGTGCTAGGCCTCTCTCCTTGGCTGATTGCCACTGCGGTGGGTGGGGGGCTGACGGCCCTCACCGTGGATGCGGCCCGCTTTGGCGGCCTGGGGGGCCATCTCTTGGCGGAATCGCTTCCCTTTGGTTTGGGCCGTGCACGGCTGCGCCGCATCGCGTTCCATGAGGCTGGTCACCTGCTGTTGGCAGCCGAGAACCAGCTACCGGTTAAGCAGGTCCTCGTGGGCAGCCGGGCTTGTTTTCGCCATGGTTTGCGGGTGAATGGCTGCACCGAGTTGGAGCCCCCCACGCAGTTGAAGATGCCGCTGGAGGACCTGCGCCGTTGGAGCCGGGTGCTGCTGGCCGGGATGGTGGCCGAGACCGTGGAATACGGCGGCTCCTGTGGTGGCGCCGATGACCGGGCGCTGCTGGGGCGGCTTTGGGGTCTCTCCGGCCACGACGTGACGACAGCCCAAAACGAACAACGCCGGGCCCGCCGCGAGGTGCAGCAGTGGCTGGAGCAGCACCGTGAGCAGCTGCAGGCCAGTGCGGAGCAGCTTCTCCAGGAGGCCTGATGGGAGCGCTGGCGGTCGTCGATTGCCCGACGGGATTGGCCGGCAACATGCTGCTCGCGGCACTTTTTGACTGCGGTCTACCGGAAGAGGTGGTCCACGAACCCCTGGCAGCCCTGGGCTTGGGCGGCCTCTATCGCTTGCAGCTAGAGGAGCGGCGCAGCGCGGGTCTGCGAGGGCTGCACCTGGAAGTGGAACCGCTCGAACAGCAGCCGCCCCACCGCCACTGGGCCAGCCTGCGCGATCAAATCCAGACCGCCGAGCTGGATCCGGCGTTGCTGCGGATGGTCTTGAGGGTGTTTGGCGTCCTGGCGGAGGCTGAGGCCGCCGTTCATGGGTCGGCGCCGGAGCAGGTGCACTTCCACGAGGTGGGCGCCCTAGATGCGCTGGTGGATGTGATCGGGGTCTGTGCCGGCCTGCAGCACTTCGGCGTGGAGCGCCTGATCTGCAGTCCGCCGCCCGCGGGCCACGGCCAGGTGACGACGGCCCACGGCCTCTTGTCGGTTCCCGTGCCTGCTGTGCTGGAGCTCGCCACACGCCATGGGGTTCCCTTGGCGAGCAGCGCTGGCTTTCCCCCGGCTGAACTGACGACCCCCACCGGTTTGGCCTTGATGGTGGCTTTGGCGGAGGGCTTCGACGCGGCACCGGCCCTGACCCCCAGCCGTTTGGGCATTGGCTTGGGGACGCGGGAGTTGGATCGCCCGAATCAGCTGCGCCTGCTCTTGGCTGAAGCGGAGGTCGCCCCCGGCGTAGGGCCCGCATTGCAGACGTTGGTCCAGCAGCAGGCCCAGATCGACGACGCCACTGCGGAGGATCTGGCGTTTCTTCAGGAGTCTCTGCGGGGGGCGGGGGCCTTGGAGGTCTTTGCCCAGCCGGTGCTGATGAAGAAAGGGCGTGCCGGCAGCTTGATCACGGCTCTGGCTTGGCCCGAGCAGGCCGAAGCCCTGCGGGCGATCTGGTGGCGCTTCGGCAGCAGCCTGGGGGTGCGGGAAGAGCTGCAGCAGCGCTGGACCCTGCCCCGCCAGATCGAGGAGCATCAGACCCCCTGGGGGCCGGTGCGCTTCAAGACGTCGACACGGCCGGATGGCAGCGTGCGGCGCAAGCCGGAGTTTGAGGACCTGGTGCGGTTGGCCGAGGAGCGGCAGCTGCCCCTCGATCAGCTGCGCCAGGCCCTGCTGCAGTGGCGGGAGGAGCAGCGGTGATCGAGCGGCTCAGACGCGTCGCGCTGCCCGGGGGCGCCCGGCTGTGGTTGACCGCCGCCAGTGTTGCCTTTGTGGTCTCTGCGGTGGTGTCCCACGGCAGTCAGTTGCTGCAGTTGAGCCTGGATCGTCAGTCGTGGCTCTGGCTGGCCTTGGGCTTGGGTCTGAGTGCCTTGAGCCTGGTGGTCAATGGCCTGGCCTGGGGGGTGGTGCTGCGCTGGCTGGGGGCGATGCCCCGCTGGACGCCCGTGGTGTTGCTCTTTCTGGAGTCCAACCTGCGCAAGTACCTGCCTGGTGGGGTCTGGCACCTGCTGGCTCGGCTGCGGGCCCTGCGCGCGGGGGGACCCTGCCGGCAACCGCTGAGTGGGCGCCAGGCCCTTGGGGCGGTGCTGCTCGATCCGTTGTTGATGGCCGTGGCGGCCTTGGCGTTGGTGGCCCTGGGGGGTGGTGTCTCCTTGCTGGCCTTGCTGCCCCTGTTGGCCTTACTGCCCCGTTGGCTGAACCCGCTGCTGGAGGGTTTGGAGCGTCGCCGCGCGAAGGCCCTCGAGGTGGATCCCTCGGACCTGCGTTCGGGAAGCCTGCGCCTTCCGGGCTATCCCTGGGTCCCCCTGGCGGCGGAGCTGGTCTTTGTCCTGTGCCGCTTTGCCGGGTTTGCCTGCTGCGTTCAAGCCTTTGATCTGGCTTTCCAGCTGGATTGGCTCGGCTGGTTGTCGGGTTTTGCCCTGGCCTGGACCGCCGGCTTAGTCGTGCCGGCGGCCCCTGGCGGCTTGGGGGTGTTTGAAGCGGTCTTGGTTCTGCGTCTGGCCGCCGCCGTTCCCGAGGCTCCGCTGCTGGCCGTCGCCTTGAGCTATCGACTTGTGGTGTCTTTGGCGGATCTGCTGATGGCGGCCACCGCCCGCCGGGACCTGGCGGCGCTTCGCAACAGTGGGTATTGTTGAGAAGTGCCCTGAGGGAACGTCGTGCCTGCTGGTCCTGTCTCCCCGGTGCAGGCCGATGCGTTGCGCAGCTCCCTGCATGATCGCGGCCAGCGTCTGACGCCCCAGCGCCAACGGGTCTTGGCCCTGTTCGAGCGCCTCGGCGAGGGCAGTCACCTGAGCGCTGAGGAGGTGCATCAGCGCCTGCTCAAGGCCGATGAACGGGTCTCCCTGGCCACGGTGTATCGGACGCTGCGGCTCCTGAGTTCGATGGAGCTGCTCTGTGAACTCGAGCTGCCAGAAGGCGGGCGCCGCTTTGAGTTGGCCAGTGATGAGGCCCACCGGGACCATCACCACCTGGTCTGTGCGCGCTGCGGCCACACCGAAGAATTTGAGAGCGAAGCCGTGCTGCGGGCCGGCGGCGAGGCGGCGGCGCAGCACGGCTTCCAGTTGCTCAATTGTGTCTTGAACGTTCGGGCGCTCTGCCCGAGCTGCGCCCAGCAGGACGCCGAGGGCTAATCAGCGGCGGTTGACGCGAACGGGGACGAGGGCCGGCTGCATCAAGCCGCCGCCACCGTTGTCGTCGTCGGAATCGGTGCCGAGCCAGTAGATCAGGCCAACGAGCCCGAAAACCGTCGTGAGTGCAACGAACTCGGCCATCCAGGGGATGCGGTTCGACACACCATAACGGCGTTTTTCGCTTCTGCTGTCGCGGTTGCTGCAGCTCAGAGGGGAGCGAGGGCGAGCAGGCCGCCGGCCAGCGCCAGCAGAGCGGCCCCGAAGGAAGCGCCGCCGCGCTCAAGCCTTTGGCTCAGCCAGGCGCTGGCGCCGACGACGGCGACCGAGCCCAGCAGTGCACCAGCCCACCAGAAGGAGCTGCCGCTGGACTCCAGGCCGTGGAGCAGGGCGTGGACCGAAACACCGCCGGCCACGGTCAGGGCCAGGATCTGACGGCTGCAGAGACCGCGCAGCACCAGAACCAATACGGCGGCCACGGCGGAGAGCGCCAGGGCTGCCAGCACTTCGGCTCCAGGCAGTTGACCGCCGAAGCTGCCGAAGACCGAGCCGATCAGCGCTCCGGCCAGGGCGTAACCCAGGATTTGGCGGCCTGCCTGGGCGGCGCAGAGGCCAATGGCCACCAGCATCAGCAGGTGGTCCAGACCCAGCAGCGGGTGCAGGGCGCCATCGATGACTCCGTGCTCGGCGCCGCCATGGGCGCCGGCGGGCAGCAACGACAGCAGGCTCAGGCTGAGACCGGCGGCGGCGCTGCTCAGCAGTGATCTGGTCAGTTTGGAGGTCATGGCAGATCCGGTCCGCGCCGGTACTGAAGGGGAAGGACGGAGGGCGGCGAGCGTTCTAACTGGGGAGCGGCGCGCTCCCATCACAGCTGCGGGACAGTGCCGGATTCGCGCCGGACTTTCCTCGTTGCCTTCCTGGGCTGAATCCAGGAAACCGCTGCTTGGATTATGGCTTTAGGAGAAACCCTTGCCTGCATCCTTGGCGACGCAGGCCTGGAGTTGTTTGCGGATTTTGGCGTGGTCGAGGTTCTTGCCGATCACGACCAACTGGTTCTTGCGGTCGCTGGGCTTGCTCCACTCGCTGTCGTCGATGGAGAAGCGTTTGCCGGCCAGGTGGAAGACGTGGCGCTTGCTGCTCTCGTTGAACCAGAGGATTCCCTTGGCGCGGAAGACTCCGGCAGGAAGCTGGTTGTCGAGGAAGTTCTGAAACTTCCTTAGGGAGAAGGGGTCTGCGCTGTCAAAGGAGAGGGACGTGAATCCCTCGATGGCGAGGTGATCGGCGTGGGAATGGTCGTGGGAGTGCCCGTGATCGTGGGCATGGCTGTGATCGTGGTCGTGGTCGTGGTGATCGTGGGAATGGTCGTGATCGTGCTCATGCACGCAGTGACCGTGGTCGTGGTCGCAGTCGTCGTGGTTTTGCTGCGCGGCCACCTTGTCGCTCTCAAAGAGGCCAACGCTGAGCAGGAGCGGCAGGCTGACCTCCCCTTTGACCGAGCGCAGGATCCGCGCATCGGTTTTGATCTCCCGCAGCTTCTCCTCCACGGCAGTGAGGCGCTCCTCGCTGACCAGGTCGCACTTGTTGAGCAAAAGGATGTCGCCATAGACCACCTGGGCCCGGGCCACTTCCCCAACAAGGATCTCGTCGCTGAAGTTCTCGGCATCGACCAGGGTGATGATCGAGTCGAGCCGGGTCTGATCCCGTAGATCACTTCCAATGAAGGTCATGGCCACCGGCAGCGGGTCGGCGAGACCCGTGGTTTCCACGACCAGATAGTCGACGGGATCCGGACGATCGAGGATTCGATAGACGGCGTCCAACAGCTCCCCGTTGATGGAGCAGCAGATGCAGCCATTGCTGAGTTCGACCATGTCATCGCTGGTGGCGATGATCAGATCGTTGTCGATGCCGATCTCACCGAACTCGTTCACTAGAACAGCGGTTTTGACACCCTGCTGGTTGCTGAGAATGTGGTTGAGCAGCGTGGTTTTTCCCGCGCCAAGGAAGCCCGTCAGGATGGTGACGGGGAGCCCGCTATGGGCCTGATCCATCAGGCTGCTGCTCATGGTCAAGGCGGCTTGCTGCGGCTTCGAATCGTTCCTAAGTCTGGCTGGTTACGTGCTGGCAGAAAGACCAAGGTTGCTCCAAGCGTGAGAACTGTTATCATTCCCAAAATCGCTCCACGTATTTGTCGCGCTTTCTGGCGCTCGCCCCTGGGGGAGCTCTCGCTGCCGGCTTGGCAGCTTTTTCACTTGGGCCGATCGCGGTCGCTCAACCCATTCCGTCTGTGGTAGCGGCGAACGGGATTCTTTGTGATCTTGTTCGAGTTGTCGCAGGCGCAGATGTTTCTGTCGTCTGCCTTGTCCCGAACGGGGGTGACCCTCACGATTACCGATTAACCGCTCGTGATCGATCGGCGATTCAGTCGGCTTCGGTGGTTTTCCTCAACGGTTACCAGTTGAGCCCCGCCTTGGATCGGATCGGGCGTCTGAAGCGGACCGTCAAGGTTGCTGAAGTGGCTGTGCCCTCGAGCCCTCGCCGCGACCCGCATGTTTGGCACGACCCCATGCAAGCGGCGTCGATGGCGACTGTGGTTTCGAATCAACTCAAGGGTCTTGTTCCATTACAGACGGTCGCCGGGATCGGTGCCCGCGCGTCGCGAGTGCGTTCCGAGCTGAAGCGGTTGGACAAGTGGGCTTCTAGTCAATTCGACACGATTCCCAAAAGCCATCGCGTGATCGTCACCGAGCATGACGCGCTCTCTTCTATGGCTACGCGCTACAAAGTTCGCTACTTGCCCCTCATGCAATCGTTCGCATCGGGTGGCCCCTTGCGTCCAAGCAGCCTCGGTTTCATTGTGCAGGCTGCACAATCATCAGGGACCAAGTATCTCTTTTCTGAAGCAAAGAATCCCTCCAAAACTCTCAGGCGAATTAGCAAGGTTTCTGGAGTTCCCATTTATCGGTCTCAATTCCTGTCCGTTGATGGTGTCGCGAATGGCGGGACGTATGTCTCGACATTTGTCTCCAATGTTTGCTCGGTGGTGACGGCCCAGGGTGGCGTGTGTGATCGCACTTCAGGAGACGCTCTTGCGGCTCAGTGGAAGGCCTTGGGTCGTTCTCAATAAACCTACTACCCGAGCTCAAAAACAACTTAACTTCCATGCAAAAACTTCTGATTGGTCTCTCCAAAAAACTCGCTGTCGGCCTCGGTTGCGTTGCATCCTTCACGCTCCCTGCCTCTGCACATGGCGGAGCGGAAGGCTCTGATCTAAAGCCTGGTGAATACAAAGCCTCTCCCATCCTCACGATTGAGGGCCACGGTGGTCTGGAAAACAATCTTCAGGGCCAACCAAGGCACTACGCCATTGACGGTCTGTTTGGAACGGTCCTGGAGTGGGGCCTGAGCAACGAGGGCAGTTTTGCGATTGAGGCGGCTATCGGGCCGGCGCTGGTTTGGGGTGAAGCGGAGCACTTTTATGGTCAAGTCCATATTCATGGGGCTGAAGAGGCGCATGAAGATGAACATGAAGACGAGGACCATGCCGAAGAAGAAGGCCATGACGATGAGGTCGTGACATCGGCTAGCCCTTGGAGACGTACGGATATCAAGGGCTATCTCTCTGCTCGCTACCAGCCGAACAAAAATTTAAGCATTCAGGCCACCTACAAGCCCTACTACATCACACGTACACAAGACGAAGATAAGCTTGGTCTTCGCAACGAAGTGCAGGCTGGTGCTACATACGCATTTGGCGATGGTGACGTCAACTTCGCCCTTGGAGATGGCTTGGAAAATATTGTTGACGGCATTTTTGTGTCTGCCTACAACAACACCGGTTGGGACAGCGATGGGACCTATCTGGGTAACTACACCGACACCTGGGCTGGGTTTGGCTTTAATTACGACAAGCTCAATGTGACTCTCTCGGGCGGTCCTCGCTTTTACACCCCTGGTAGCTACGCCAACCTCCCCCAGCGCACGGACTGGGGTGGTGAGATCGAATTCGAGTACCCGATCGCTGAGAACGTTGTTGCCTTTGCCCATTGGGAAGCGATATACAGCTCTCAAAATGGAGAAGGTTGGGGTGTCGGGTTCCAGCACCACATCGGCACGGGTGTCAGTTTCCGCTTCTAAGGCGTAGTGCTGAGATCCGTCTAGCGTGAACTGACTACTCCGAAACGCTTTGCTTCGCGTCCGCAACCTCTGCGTCCATCGCGGTCAGCAATTGGTCTTGGACCATCTCTCCTTTCAGATCAACCAAGGCTCCTTAGTCGCCTTGGTTGGCCCGAATGGAGCAGGAAAAACCACTCTGCTTCATGCCCTCGAGGCCCAGTTACCGGTGACCTCAGGTTCCATGGAATTGGCTGGTTCTCCGTTAACACCACCCCTAGCTCGCAGCCAGATCGCCCTAATGCCCCAGCGGGGAACTATCGACTGGAGCTTCCCCATCACGGTCCAGGACTTGGTCTCCCTGGGACGACTGTCTGGCCGTCGACCAGGCTGTTGCGACGTTGATGCGGCGCTGCAACGGGTTGGTCTTGCTGGATTGGGTAGGCGTCGATTGGATGAACTCTCAGGCGGTCAGCAGCAACGTGCTCTTTTGGCCCGAACGTTGTTGCAGCCGGCAAATCTCTTGCTTCTCGACGAGCCCTGTGCCGCGATTGACCCTCCCTCTCGCACCAACCTGTTGCAGGTGATGCGTCAACTCTGCGATTCAGGCTTGACCCTCGTCGTCAGTAGTCACGACTGGGGCAGTGACCTGGATCGTTACGATCAGGTGCTCGTGTTGGATCGTGCCCTGCTGGCTCAAGGGCCTCCTGAGACGGTCCGGCGCTCATTGGGTGATTTGAGAGTCGGCCACGACTGCTGTGGTTAGTCACGTGGCCGGGACTTGCACTGCTCGCACAGGCCAAAAAACTCCAGGGTGTGGAAGAGCAGTGCGAACCCCTGGCTGTCTTCCGTCTCGAGGTCGACATGATGCACAGGGCAGCGCTTGAGCACAGCCGTTGTGCCGCAGTCAACGCAGGTGATGTGGTGTTCGTCTCGCCCCAACGGGGCAAACAGGGCTTCGCCGCTGGGGAGATGTCTGCAGCGGATCTGTCCCCGTTGCTGCAGTTGGCGCAGGTGCCGGTAGACCGTGGCCAGTCCCATCGGACTGTTGCTGGCCCGGAGACGAGCGTGCAAGTCCTGCCCGGACAGCTCTTGGTTGGCCTCCTCCAAGTGCTGGATGATCAGCTGCTGCCGCTCGCTAATGCCGGCAACCTGGGAGGGCATGCGCTTCCGCCTTGGACGTAATTCCAGATCCTATGGCTGACTCTTGGTGGCTCACACCCTTCGGGATCGCCCTGGTGGTGGGCATGCTCTGTCCCTTGGCGGGAACGGCACTGTTGGTGCAGCGCCGGCTCTTTCAGGTCAATTTGATTTCCCATGCGGTGCTGCCTGGGCTGGCCATCGCCCTCTTTTGGGGCATTGAACCGGGACTGGGTGGATTGATTAGCGGGGTGTTGTTTGCCTTGGTGGCCGAGCGGATGACCAGCGCTCTTCCCCAGGGGGATCGCAACCGGGAGGCCGTCCTGAATTCGGTCTTGGCCGGATCGCTGGGCCTTGGCGTTCTGCTCATTCCCTTGTTGGGGATTCGGGTGGATCTCGAGGCTGTGCTGTTTGGGGACCTCCTGGCCGCGGGTCCCCGTGAGCTGATCCAAAGCCTCTTGGCCTTCGCCGTGATCGTGATGCTCTTGACGCTTCGCTACCGGCAGTACGTCTATCTCGGGGTCGACCCTGTGGGCGCCCAGGCCGCTGGTTTGCGGGTGAATTCCCTGCGTTTCTTGCTGACGCTCGTGGCCGCGGTGGCGGTCGTGAGCGCGGTGAGCGCCGTTGGCATTGTGTTGGTGGTGAGTCTCATGGCGGCGCCGGCCCTCTTGGCGATGCCCAAGGCCAGGAGTCTCCGGCAGGCCCTGTTGCGCTCAGCCCTTTGGGGATTGCTGATCTCCGGCGCTGGTTTCGTTGTTGCGGTGCAACCTGCGATCAACCTTCCCCCCGGGCCCGTGATTGGGTTTGTGTGCATGTTGACCCTGCCCTTGCAGTTATTGCGCCGGTAGCCAAAAAGCCTGCTTGATCGGTTTGTCCAGGACCTTCAACGCCAAGGTGGAGGCCTGAAGCTCTGCCGCACGCCCCAGTGACTCCTTGGGATTGCGCAGGGCCAGCAGCAGCACATCTCGGGTGGGATCCAAGGCAAAGCCACTGCGCATTTCCAGTTCCCATCCTTTGAGTTCGCGCTGGGTTTGGACGACGCCCGATCGGTTCATCACTACGACGCGCGGGGTTTGGCTGTTGGTCGCTTGGTCCCAGTGGGTCAGCAAGAGCCAGATGCGTTCCCCGCTGCGTTCGCAGGCCGTTCCCATCACGGCATCCAGGCCAATCCAGAGCTGCTTGGGGGGTTGCCCGGGCTCCAGCAGTTCAACGGATTGGCGGTAGTCCGGCCATCGCCGCGTCAGTAACGCTCGGCCCCCCGTTGGACAAACACTGCTCAGGTCGCGGCTCCCCGGCAGGAACTGCCGTCGCGGTGGGTGGCCCGGGAGGTTGCTCAGCACCAGGCCATCGGCCTCGGGCGCAATCAGTGCTCCGCCTCCCGGAAGCAGCTGAGCCGTTCCTGAGGCGTCCAGATCGAGGCGCCTGCGTTGCCCATTGGCTTGGATCAACGACGTGAATGAGCGGGCGAACCCTGGAGCTCCCCACTGAATCAACAGATCGCCTTTTCTGTTGCTGCTGAAGTGGCTGAAGGTCAGTGGACTCTCGAGCAGTCGCTTGATTCCCTTCACGACAAGGGATTGGGGCTTGGACGCAAAGGTGGCCTGTTGATCGAGTTCAAGCAGCCAGGTCTCTTCAGTGCGCCCGCCACTGGTGCTGAAGGCAATTCCCGCTCCATTGCCGAGGGGCTCCACGGAGGTGATGGGGCCGTTGGCTTCGCTCAGGAGTCTCCAGTGGCCATCGCGTCCAAGGAGCTCGAGTTGGTCCCCTTGGGGGCCAGGACTGACGACCACCAGCCAGGGCCTGGGATCCCACCAGAACTGTTGTTGAGCGAGAGCAACACCGCGTTGATCGGCTCCCCTCAGGACGACCTTCAAGGGGGCTGTGATGGTTTGTCCTGGATCCAGCAACAGGCGCAGAAGATTGCCGCTGCCCAGCCATTGGTGGGTCAGCGCCGGCTCCAGCTGGCTCGTCTTGGCCACGCTGGCTCGCTCCATGGGCCGGCTGAATTTCGCGCTGAGCGCTGCAGGTCCAGAGGCGACGGTGCTGGATTCCAACCGGCGGAGTTGGGGCGGCCTCTGCAGCAGAACCTGTTGCTGCAGTGCGGATAGGGCCAGTCCAGCCGCCAGGAACCAGCGCAGTTGTCTCATGGTTCGAGGGGTTGCTCGGGCCGTGGGATCGCTCGGATCTCCTCGGCGAGCACGATGCTCTGACTCGATCCACTGGTGGTGGTCTCCACGGCCATTTGGCCGCGGATCGAGAGCCAGGTGTCGCGTTGGGGTTTGTAGTCCTCCGGCCACCGAATGGGAAGGCCAATCGGAGTGGCATCCGCCAGGCAGCAGCGCACCGTCAGGCGACCCAATTGGGGGCGGCCCCCGTTCGGGGTGTACACGAAGCCGCTGATGTTGACGGGATCACCGACATAGAGCTGGGGGTCGGGTTGGCTGCGCAATAACCGCACCCAATCGGTCAAGGTCCGCTGCGAGGGGGGGAGGACAAATTCCAGCTCCGACGTCCCATTGAAGGCCTCACTGCGACTGGCGGCGAGATCGCTGAAGGACGGATTCGGTGGTGCCAAGAGAACCGCGATAGCCATCGCGCTGCTGAACAGCCAGGCCCGTTGGGTTTGGACGGACTCACGCCCTGCGGCGGGCTGAAGCCATTGCTGAAGGGCCAGGGCCAAGAGGGCGACACCGCAGATCCCCACCAGGGGATGGAAGGCGCCCCTCAGCAGAAGGTCCAGGCGCCCGCTCAGGGTGCTCAGCACTAGGGCGGCTCCCCAGAGTCCCAAGGTCAGCGGGCGGATCAGAGCAGCCAAAGGTTGACCCATTGCCCCAGTAGCAACACAACAACACTGGCTCCAATCGCGGTGATCGCGATCGCTTTGGGCCGCATGATCACCCCAAATAACCCCAGCAATTTGAGGTCCACCACCGGCCCCAGCACCAGAAAGGCCAGCAGCGCGCCCGGTGTGATTTGAGCGGCGAAGCCCAGCGCCAGAAAGGCGTCCACGCTTGAGCACACCGAAATCACCACCGCCATCAACATCAAGCTGAGGATTGAGAGGGTCGGTGCTCCTCCGACCGCCAGCAGCCAGCTGCGAGGCAGAAGGGTTTGGACGGTGGCGGCGATCAAGCTGCCCAGGATCAGCAACACCGCCAGGTTGAGAAACTCCCTCGTGCTGTGCTCGAGAACCGTCCTCAGGCTGGGCCGACTGGGCTCGGCTCGAGGGGGCGGGGGTGTGCCAAGAACGCCACCTTTGCGCTCCAGCAGGCTGGCTTCCTCGAGCGGCTGGCTGAGCCGGCGCTCCGCCAGGAGGCTCCTTTCCAGCAGTTGCCCCTCGGGCAGCCGCTGCAGCACGCCTGAGAGGACCACGGCCACCAAGAGGGCGCCGAGGGGGCGAGCGGCGATCAACCAGGGCTGATCGGGGAAGGCCGCCCAGGTGCTGGCCAACACGATGGGGTTCAGGACCGGGGCCGCGAACAAAAAGCCCAGTGCCGAGCCCATCGAAGCGCCGCCCGCGAGCAGCCGCCGGGCGACAGGGACGTTGCCGCATTCGCAGGCTGGCAGGGCAAAGCCCAGGGCGGCACCGCTGAGGGGCGCCAAGATTGGCTGGTCCGGCAGGCGCTGCAGCCAACGGCCACCCGGCGCGATCCAGCGCGCCAAGCCGGCAATGAGGACCCCAATGAAGAGAAAGGGCAGGGCCTCAATCAGAAGCCCTTGGAAGATCGCCCAAATCGTCGCGATTTGAGCCAAGGGCGCTCGCTAGGTCGGGAGCCCTCAGTCTCGCCCCATCAGCGCGGCGGGGGAACCACCTGTGCCCTGGCTTGCCGTGGACGGAGGGGCGGGGTCTTGGGCGACCTCGCTGTAGAAGCTCGTATCCAGGTTGCTCAGTAAATAAGGACGGTTGGTCTCGAAGTGCAGGTGGGGGCCGGTGGTCCAGGCGCCGGTGTTCCCGCAAAGCCCGATCAGGTCACCCCGCTTGTAGTTGCCCGGGGCCTGGGTGCTGTGCAGGTGGCTGTAGCTGGTTTCGAGGCCGTTGTTGCCCACTAGCACCACGGTGTTGCCGTGGGTGTGGCTGCGGACCACGGAGGCCACACCGTCATGGGCCGCGCGCACCGGAGTGCCAACGGCGCAGGCGATGTCCAAGGCCGGATGCTCAGCGTGGGCGTCTTGGGTCACAACCCCTGGCATGGGATTGAGCAACTGCAGTGCTGGAACCAGGAGTGCAACGGGCAAGAAAAAGCTTTCGCGAAATCGAAAGCGAATCTTAAGTTGCGACCCCTGAGACTTGAATGTCGCCTATGCGACAGGATTGGGTCTCAATCGGGATGGCTGTTGCAGGGCATCCAGCCAGAGCCCATCCGATGGGCGCCGCTGCAGCCGAGGGTTCGGGCTTGATCGAGGGCCTCCTGCTGGCTGGGATAGAGCCTGAGTTCCTTGGCGGCCGGTCGGTGGGCGTGGGCCTGGCTGGGGTCTGGGCTCCACGTCCAAAGCCCCATCGCGTTCAGTCCAGCGACGGCCACGCCCATGCCGACGAGGCAGGCATTGAGCACGCCCATGCCGACAACCCCCAGGCTCACCACGCCCATGGGCACCACGCCAATGCTCACCACACCCATGGGCACGATGCCGATGGAGACGATTCCCAGCGGCGCTATGCCAATGGCCACGCGTTTGGGCGGGGCCGAGCAGCTCGAAGTAATGAAGGTCTGGGTCTCGGCCTGACGTTCAGGACTGCGGACCATGGGCGCTCCTGCGATCGCGCCATCCTGCTGCCGATGAATCAGTTGGCCTGCGCTTTGTTGTTAAACCACGTTGGGACGGCGGTGTAACAAGCCGCGTTCTTCTCGTTCTCCCGGGCTTCCACCTTCCAGCAACAGCTGCGGCCGCCATCACGGGCCTTCAGCAGCGTGTTGGCCCAGTCCCAGACCAGGGCGGCACTGGCTTCCATGCCGACGTTGTCCATCACCCGCAGATCCAGGGCCCCCTGTGCGTGGAGGCTCTGCCACTGCTCCAGCAGCGGGTCGTCGGCGTTGACCAAAAACGTGTGGTCAAACTGCTGCCTGAGGCGTTGTTCCAGCTCGCTGAGACTGGAGAAATCCACCACAAAGCCGTTCTCGTCGAGCTCCTCGGCTTGGAACCAGAAGCAGAAACTGCGGCTGTAACCGTGCACAAAACGGCAATGCCCGGCGTGTCGCCACTGACGGTGGCAACAGGGGTAGCCGCTAAAGGCTTTGCTGCAGGTGTAGACGGCGGTCATCCCCGGTGAATGCTGGATGTGGGTCTTGAGGGAGGATCGGGGTAGATGGATCGACAGCCCTTGCAGGCATCATTTCAGGCCCCAGATCCGGCCTTCATCAGCTCGCTTCGTTTTAACGAGGCCGGCCTGATCCCGGCGGTCGCGCAGGACTGGCTCGACGGTGCCGTCCTGATGGTCGCCTGGATGAACCAAGAGGCGATCGAGCGCACGCTGGCTACGGGCGAGGTGCACTACTGGAGTCGCTCCAGGCAGGAGCTTTGGCACAAGGGGGCCACCAGCGGCCACACCCAGGCCCTGCGCGGCCTCCGCTACGACTGCGATGCCGATGTTCTGCTGCTCACAATCGAGCAACAGGGTGATGTCGCCTGCCACACCGGCGCCCGCAGTTGCTTCTACGACGACGGCCCCAGCCCAACAGAAGGTGGTGCCAGCGCCGCGCCTCCGCCGGCCGATGTGTGTACGGAGCTGATGCGGGTCATCGAAGGACGCCGCGATCAGCCCGAGCCCGACAGCTACACCAACAAGTTGCTGGAGGGGGGTGACAACCGAATCCTCAAAAAGATCGGGGAGGAGAGCGCCGAATTTGTGATGGCGTGCAAGGACAACAGTCCCGATGAGATGGCGGGTGAGGCGGCCGACATCGTCTTCCACCTCCAGGTCGCCTTGGCCCACCACGGCGTGAGCTGGCGCAAGGTGCAACAGGTGCTCGCGGCGCGCCGCGGAGCACCCCGTCGCGAGTAGGCCTACTTCAGCTGAATCGTGCTCCCGTGGCGGAGCCCCGAGCGGTTGCTCAGGATCACGCGATCCGTTGGGGACAGTCCGCTGAGCACCGGATAGCGATCGCCCTGCAGGGGACCCAAGAGGATGCTGCGTTGCAGCGCCACGGTGCTGTTCGCCTGCAGGCGTTCAATGCTTGCCAGGGGCGTTTTGCCGGGGTCCTTCTTCCATTCGGCCGGGGTGCCGACCACAAATACGAAGCTTTGGCCGAACTGGCGTGTGACCGCCTCAAAGGGGACGGCGAGCTGGCGCTCAGCACCAATGATCAAACGGGTTCTCAGCCGTTGCCCGTCCCGCAGCATGCCGTTGGGGTTGTCGACCTTGGCCTTCGCCAGCAAGGTCTGGCTGCTCGGGTTGATGTTGGGGTCGATCATCGTCACCCGCCCCTTTGCAATGGGCCGTTGCCCTTGCCCATCCAGCAGTTGCACCAGTTGGCCGCTGGCTAGACGGTTCGCCTGGGCTGCGGGGACGTCGATGCGGGCCTGCAGGGCCTCATTGCGGATGATCCGGCTGAAGGGGCTACCGGCCTGGAGAACATCCCCCGCTTTGACGCTCAGATCGCTGATGACACCTGCGATGGGAGCGCGGACATCCTTGTAGGAGAGGTCTGCCAACTTGGCCCGCAGGGCTTGGTTGGAGCCGATGGCCTTGGCTTCAAATTCATCCCGCTGCAGGGCGGTGGCGGCACCCTCCTTCACCAGGCCCGCTAAGCGTTCGTAGGCCAGCTGATCGCTCTTGCTCTGTGCTTTGAGGGCGGAGACATCGGCTTTGAGTTGGGTTTGATCGAGGACCAGCAGCAGCTGCCCCTCCTCCACGGACTGCCCGGACTGGACCAGGACTCGTTGAATGCGTCCGCCGGCCTGGGCCGCGAGTTCTATCTCATCGGTGGCCTCCAGGGTGCTGACGGTATCGATGCTTTGTACGAACACCTCCCGCGCCAGGGGCGCGGCCTTGACCTTTTGCGGCGGCCGTCCTGTGGGGGAGCCGCAGCCGCAGAGCGTTAGGAGTCCAAGAACGGCCAAGGCCAGCCAGGGCGGTTTAGGCATGGGTCCTCCGGGCTTTGAGTTGGAGCTCCCAGCCCTTGATCAACCTGTAGCTACTGGGCACGACAAACAGGCTTAAAACGGTGGCCACCAGCAGGCCGAAGAACACCACGGTGCCGATGCTGATCCGGCTGCTGGCGCTGCTGCCACTGGCGAGCAGCAAGGGCAGGAATCCAGCGAGGGAGGAGATCGCCGTAAGCAGAATCGGCCGCAGCCGGGAGCGGGCCGACTCGCGGATGGCCGTGTTCAAGCTCAGGCCCTCCCGCAGGCGCTGGTTGGCGAATTCCACGATCAGGATGCCGTTTTTGGCCGCCAGGGCCACCAGGACCAGGAGTCCCATCTGGCCGTAAACATCCAGTGGCAGCCCCCGCAGCACCAGGCCCCCCAGGGCCCCCAGCAGGGCCAGGGGAACTGTGATCAAGATGATCACCGGGTCCAGCAGGTTCTCGTAGAGGCCGGCCAGCACGAGCCCCATCACCAAGACCGCCAGGGCAAAGACCCGGATGGTGCTGCGACCTGAGCGCCGCTCTTCTGCGGCAAGCCCCCTCCAAGCCAAGTCGGTGCTGCGGCCGCCGAGTTGCTGTTGCAGCCGCTCCAGTTCGGCCATCGCTTGTCCGGTGCTGACCCCCGAGGCCGGGAGGGCGCGGATGCCGATGGAGCGCACCAGACGGCTGTGGTTGATAGTGCTGGCTCCGCTGGAGGCCTCCACCTGCACCAACTGACCGACGGGGATCAGGACTCCTTTCTTCGATCGCACCTGCAGGGCCAGCACGTCATCGAGGTTGCGTCGTCCTCCGCCGTCGAGTTGAACAATCACCCGGCGGACCTGGTCCCCCTCAAAGCTGTCGTTGACGTAGCTGCTGCCCAAGCTGGCCTGCAAGGTGCTTACCAACTGGCTCAGCTCGACCCCGAGGGAGGCCATTTGCAGCCGATCGGGCTCCAGGCGCAAGAGCGGTGAATCGGCGCTGAAGCGCGTGGAGACCCGCTCGAACCTCCCTGTGGCGTTGGCGGCTTGGATCAGCCGCTGCGCTTCCCCGGCAAATTGCTGCAGGGACAACTGGCCATTGCTGGTGTCGAGCAGCTCCAGCTCGAGGCCCCCCTCACTGCTGAAGCCCCGCACGCTGGGCGGTTGGCTGACGATCACCGTCGCCCCCGTGATTTGCTTGCGCAGAACACTGTTCAGGCGTTGGGCCACCGCTTCAGTGCTGGGGCGGCCCGGTCCCCGCTTACCGATCGGTTGGAGACGCAGGAAGAGCAGCCCCTTGTTGGGGGTGCTGTCGCCGAAGGACCGTCCGGCATAGAAGTTGCCGGTTCGAATCGCCGGGTCTGCCTCCGCCAGTTCTTGCACTTGCTGCATCACCGCTTCGGTGCGCTGCAGTGAGAGCCCCTCCGGGAGGACAAGGACCCCCCGCAACTGTCCATTGTCTTCCTGGGGAATGAAGGCTGTCGGTCTCCAGCTCAAGCCCAGGGCCGTGATCAGCAGACCCAGCACGACGCTGGCCATTACGCGGCGTCGCAGCCGCAACGAGCCCTCGAGCCAGCGGCCATAGGGCGCTTCCAGTGATTCCAGCCAACGCCGGGGTGGATCGATCCAGCGCAGCAGCCAGGCGGGCTCGCGCTGCTCGGCGTGGAGCAATCGACTGGCTGCCACCGGGGTGAAGCTGATGGCGTTAAAAGTCGACATCGCGATCGCCGCACTGATGCTGATGGCGATGGGGGCATAGAGCCGGCCCACGCTGCCCTCCAGGCCGATGACCGGGAGGAAGACGACCACCAGCACCAGGGAGGTGGCGACCACCGCGCCTCCGAGTTCGGCCATTGATGCGCGAGCCGCTGCCAGCGGGGAGGCATCGGCTTTTAAGCGTCGGCCGATGTCCTCGCTGACCACGATGGCGTCATCCACGACGAGGCCCGAGGCCAGCACCATCCCAAACAGGCTGAGGGTGTTGATGGAACCCCCCGCTAGCTTGATCAGGCTGATCGAGCCGAGCAGTGAGACCGGGACGGCCAGGGCACTGATCAGGGCGAGGCGGCTGTTGCCGAGCCCGAGGAGCAGCGCCAAGAAAACCAGCAAGACCGCATCCCGAAGGCTGCCGGCCGTCTCCCCAATACTGGTGCGAATCGTCTCCGCTTCGTTGACGATCAGCTGCAGATCAATGCCCGGGGGGATGTCCGGCTGGAGTTCGGCCAGGGCCCGCTCGACCGACTCACTGACCGCGAGGGCGTTCGTTCCGTCCCGTTGGTAGACGCCAATGGCGACCGCGCTGCTGCCCTGGAGGTTGGTGGCGACGGCGTCATAGCTCTCGCTGCCAAGGACCACATGACCGATATCCCTGAGCAGCACGACCCCACCCTCGGGGCCCTCGCCGACTACCAGCTGTTCGAGTTCCTCGCTGCTGCGGAGCCGCCCTTCCATCTCCAGCGGCAGGGTGGTGACCTGCCCGGGGGGCATCGGCGCCTCACCGGTTTGTCCGAGAGCGGCCAAGACGTTCTGGGCTTCCAGGGCCCGCTCCACGTCGTTAATCGTGAGTTGCCGCTCCAGCAGCGCCGCGGGATTCAGCCATAGACGGAAGGCCAGGGGGCTGCCTCCGAACAGACGGACATCACCGACCCCTTCGACCCGCTGCAGCCGCTGCTGCACGACCTGGCTGACCCAGCCGTTGAGGAACTGCGTTGTGTAGCGCTGGGGATCTGCGCTGAAGCTCAGGACCATTAAGAGGTCATCGGAGCTGCGCCGGACTTGCACGCCAAGGCGGGCGACCTGGGCCGGAAGCCGCCGCAGGACTTGGGCGATCTCGTTTTGGGTGTTGACCTGGTTGAGCTCCGGGGAGCCGCCGCGGAAGGTCAGCTGAATGCTGCTGCCGCTACCGCTGCTGCTCGAGCGGATACTCTCCAAGCTGTCAAGCCCATTCAGTTGCTGCTCGATCAGGGCCGTGACCCCCTGCTCGACAACCTCAGGGCTACCCCCGGGATAGGAGCTCCGGACACTAACTCGATCCGGCGCAATGCTAGGCAAGTTCTCAACCTGCAGGCCGCTCAGGCTGAGGGTCCCCATCAACAGCAGAAGCAGGCTCAGCACCAAGCTGAATACGGGCCGTCTCAAGAACAGATCCGAGAGGGTCCGCTTCGGCGGAGTCATGGATGGTTGGAGGGCAGTTCAGCCTGGGTCAGCCCTGGCTGTTCTTGCAACCACGTCAAGGTGGTTCGATCGCGGGGGCTGAGCTCGAGCACCGGGATCGGTCCGGCTTTCACGGCCAGTGCATCGCCGGCTTGGTCGCTATGGCCCCAGAGGCCAAATGCGTGGCCCAGTTCATGGAGGCTCGTGGCCTGGATAGCCGTTTGGGCTTGGCCGGGGCTGATCAACACGTTCACCAGCGGTTCCCGTTGCCAGCGCTGCTGCCGGCGCACGTCCTGCAGTTGCAGCAGGGCCCGTCCGTTGCTGGCGCGGTTGTTGCGCAGGGGAGGCCGCCGCCGTTCCACACGGACCTGGGCCCGCAGCGGATCGGAGACCAGCTCGATCGGCAGCAGCTCCTGCCAGGTGCGCAGGGCGGCGCTGACGGCTTGATGCCAGCGCTGCTCCCAGATCGCTCCCGGTCCATCTGACTCCACAGGGTGGACCCAGACGCACCAGTGCTTGCGTCTCGGCCAGCCCGCCTGCGTCGTCTTCAGGCGATCGCTGTAGCCAGCACCTTTGGTCGCTGCGGCCTCGATCAAGAGCGCCCCCTGACCAGCCCAGGGCCGCACATCGGAAGCGACGGGACAGCGGTCTGGAGGCGGCAGCTCCATCGTTGGAGTTAACCGGGCAGGCCGACGCCCCGGGCCATCAAGGTGGCGAGGAACGGAACAAAAGCAAAGCCCACTAATTCGATATTCAGGATCCAGGCCAGGCGCTTCGCCAGGGCTTCAGTCACCTGGGGCAGCTCACCTTTGCGAAGTGGGATGGCCCAGGTGATGTAGGTGATCGTTGGGTAGAGGGAGAGGCCTCCAACGGAGAGGTAGATGCCGACCTTCCACCAGAACAGGGGGTTCTCCGTATAGAACTCTGAGCCCTGCCCGAAGTACATCACCCGCAGTATGCCGCTCACCAGCAGGGCTAGGGCTGCTATGCCGTAGACCACGTCTGTGATCACCATCAAAGTGGCGTCCTTGCGGTTCGGGTTGGGCTGGATCAAACGGCGTTCCAGCACCAGGGCGCCAAAGCAGAGCATAAAGCTGAGGTAGTGGACGTAGGCCACGCCGGCTCGGGTGAAGACGGTCGGTGCGATGTCGGCGATCAGAGCCGGGGCGGGCATTGCCTTGGACTAGATGGGTTATAGACCGTAGCGACTAAGGGGCTGCGCTGGTTTTGTTCAGGATTTGGAAGCCAATCCGCAGTTGCGAAGCAAATATGAATTAGGAAAGAACTTTGAAACTTGGAAGCTTTTTAGTGCCTTTTTTTATTGAGCAAAAATGCCCTTAGGTTCAAATCAGCAGAACGCGCAATCATGGCCAGCTCGCTGAGTGCTTTCTTGGGTGAAATTGGTCGCCACCAATTGTTGACACCAGAGCAAGAGCTGATGCTCGGCCGCAAGGTACAAGCGATGGTGCACTTGCATGAGCGCTGCGCTATGGCTGGTGGTGTCGGCGAGGCCTGCAGCTACAACGACATTGAAAAGCGCACCATGCGTGTGGGCGAGCGGGCCAAGGACCAGATGATCACCGCCAATCTGCGCCTGGTGGTCAATTTGGCCAAGCGTTATCAGGGCAAGGGTCTTGATCTCTTGGACCTCATTCAAGAGGGAACCCTGGGGTTGACCCGGGCGGTGGAGAAATACGACCCCACCCGCGGTCATCGCTTCAGTACTTATGCCTACTGGTGGATTCGTCAGGGTCTTAATCGTGCGCTTTCGACCCAAAGTCGCACGATTCGGATTCCTGTCAATGTCAACGAAAAATTGACACGACTCCGGGCGGCGAAGGCGCGCTTGATGCAGCGCAATGGCATGGCGCCGACTTCTCAACAGTTGGCGACGGCGATGGGTTTGCCGCTCGATGAAATTGAGGATTTGCTGGGTTGCGAGCTGCGCAGTGTCACTGTCAGCCTGCAGGGCACCGTCAAATCAAAATCCGATCCCACGGAGTTGGTGGACGTGCTTCCCAGCGAGGACCTTCCGCCGATGGAGCGTTGTGAATTGGCGGAGCGCAATGCCGCCGTATGGAAGCTCCTTGATCAGTCGAACCTCACCCCGAAGGAGCGGACCGTTGTGATGCTGCGCTTCGGCCTGGATGGCAGCCATGAATGGCGGACCTTGGCGGAGGTGGCGCGCCTGCTGGGCTGCAGCCGGGAGTACTGCCGTCAGGTCGTCCAACGGTCCCTGCGCAAGCTGCGCAAGGTGGGGATCCAGAGCGGCCTGGTGGACGTCAGTTCTGTCGTCCAGTAAGTCCGCCCTCAGAATGGTGTCATCGCTTGAGGTGACACCAGCCCATGGCTGTAGATCCTGCTGCCAAGCCCATTGATGCCCAGGTGCTGGGCAGCACCGAGGTTGATGAGGGTGCATTGCGTCACCTGTTGCGCCGTGCCGGTCGCGCCATCGCCCGTCCAGCCCTGGAGTGTCTGGAGCTGATGCTCGATCCGGGCACGCCGCCGCAGGTGCGCCTGACGATGCTGGCGGCCTTGACCTATCTCCTGGTGCCTGTAGATCTGATCCCTGATTTCATTCCGGCCGCCGGCTTTAGCGATGACCTGGTGGCCTTGACTGGTCTACTGGGGCTCTGCACGAGTCATATGAGCGACCCCATTCGGTTGCGGGCGCAACGCAAACTGGATCGCTGGTTCCCCCCGACGCGCTGATGGCTGCTCTGACCTCTGAGCAGTTAGACGAACTGCAATCGTTTATCAAGGACTGGCTGCGCCATAGCGGCAGGACGCAATCGGACTTGCGCCGGGCGCTGCGGGCCAGTTCGATTCGGATGCCGGTGCTGCTCGATGAGCTCGATCGCACCTACCGGCGCGACGGCCTGGTGGGGTTGGCAGAACGCCTCTGTGACATCGAGGCGGTCTGGCAAAGCGAGGATCAAGGAGGTGGGGATGTGACTGAGGCTTCACCCGCCGTCGAGGATTCCTTGGGGCAATTGGACCTGCTTCTCGAAGAAATCCGACTGGAAGTCGGAGACGGCTGACGGCTGCCCTCAGTCACGTCACAGTGGGTGCAAGTTGCACCGTTGAGATGTCCCGCACCCGTTGGCTGGCCTGGGCTTCCGCCGTTGCTCTGGGCGCGGCCTGCCCCGCAGCCGTTCAGGCCCAGTCGGAAAGCTTTCTCTGGGGACCGGGTAGCAATGTGGGTCCCGCCACCACGGTCGAGCCCAAAAACTGCGTGACCGCAGCGGACGGAAGTATCACTTGCGACACCAAGTTGGTGAACCCTCCGGGAGATACTCCCGCGAAGCCCCAGTACACGCCCTTTCGTAATTGAAGTCTCTGTTCTGTGATCGCGCCTTCCTGAGAGGGATCTCAGGGTTTGAGCGCGCGCTCGCCAAGGTCCTCTCGGTCACCCTCACGGTGGTCCTGGTGGTCGCGACCCTGCAACTGCTGATCTTCCTGGGCGGCGACCTGCTGGATCTCCAGGTCAATTGGACCGGTGAGGGCCTGGTCGGTCTCCTGGATCAAGTCCTGGTGATCTTGATTGCCGTGGAGGTCCTCCAGAACCTCACCGCTTACCTGCGGGAACACGTCGTTCAGATCGAGTTGGTGCTGGTGACGGCGTTGACAGCCGTAGCTCGAAAGGTGATCGTCTTCCCTCCGGGGATGCAGAAGGACCCGGCAGTGCTAATCGGCTTGGGGGTGGCGATCGTCTCCTTGGCGGCTGCCTACTGGCTGGTGCGCAAATCGCACCTCAAGCGTCCGCCGACCAGAACAGAGCCAGCCACACCGTCCCAGGATCCGGATCGGTTGCTGTAACCCGATGCCGGCGGTTCGGGGCAATCAAGAGTGCATCGCCGACGCAGAGGTCCCGAGGGTGGTCTTCGTCTTCAAACTCCAGCGTCGCGCTTCCACTTAGGAGCAGGACCCATTCGCTCTCCGCTTGGTCATACCAGCCTTGAGCCGGGCTGATGGCTTGGCAGGAATGAATGCGCTCTAGCCGCCAGTGCTGCCCACTTGCGAGGACCTCGGTGCGTTCCTGGCCTGATGCAGGGCACTCCCCCCGCAGCAGGTTGGGTTGACCGGACGGTCCCTCCGGTTTCATTGGGCTGTCCCCCCAGCGCCGGCCAATGTCAAAGCCGAACTGGGCCGCCAGTTGCACCACATCGTGGTGATTGCTGCAGTCCCCCAGCGCCTGGCGCAGGTCAGGCTGGGCCTCGGTCAAGGCCACAAAGGCATTGAGTTGCTCGATCTTCTTGAGGAACTGTTGGAGCTGCGCGTCGGCCATCAGTTCAGTATCGGTTTCAGCGATTTGCTCAGGTTGAACCGCTCGAACGGGACTCCGCGGATCAGCAACGTTTCTCTCCAGCGAATGCGCCAGCCCAAGGAGAGGAGCAGTGGGGTGGAGATCAAGCTGGCTTCGGTTTGCAGGTCTGAGAGGCCCTCCTGTGCGGCTGCGGCTTCCGCGGCTTTCACCAATGCCCGTCCATGGCCCTGGTGTTGAGCCTCGGGACGGCAATAGAGCAGCGAAAGTCGCGCTTTGGGATCGCGCAGCGCAAAGGCGAGCAGTTCCCCTTTGGGGTCTTCACTCGCCAGCCCTTGACCTCGTGTCAGGGCTGAATAGAGTGATGCACCTTGTGCGGCCCAGGCTTCTCTTTGTGCCTGTGTGTACAGCTTTTGGTCGCAACTCAGGACCGCCTGCTGATAGATGCGGATCGCTTCAGTGTGCTCCTCCCTGCGTAATTCTCGGATCCGATGCATCGAGGGCTGTGTTACTCAACTGCTTGCCGAATTCTCCCTTGATTTGGATTTCTTGGCGCTGGTCGCTAGCTAAACCGTGCTGTATGTTGCAACGGTATCCGGCTAACACCCTCTACTTCGATGCTCACGGGTTCTGATCTGCTGGCCAAAGTTAAAGAGCTTGGCGATGTAAGTAAGTCCGATATCGTCCGCGCCTGCGGTTATGTCTCCTCGAAGAAGGACGGTGGTGAGCGCCTGAACTTCACCGCGTTCTACGAGGCCCTTCTGGAAGCGAAAGGCGTTGAACTGGGCGGTAGCAGCAAGGTTGGTAAGGGCGGCCGTAAGCTCAGCTATGTCGCCACTGTTCAGGGTAACGGCAACCTGCTGATCGGTAAGGCTTACACCGCCATGCTCGATCTGCAGCCCGGCGACGAGTTCGAAATCAAGCTTGGCCGCAAGCAGATCCGTCTGATCCCGGCCGGCGGTAGCGACGAAGATGAGGAGTGATCATCAGCTCAAACGGCTGAGATTTACCTCAACTCCTGCAGCCCCTTCGATGGATTCGAGGGGGCTTTTTTCTTTGGCCCAGTTCAGGACGTGTTGATAGTCCTCGGGATGACAGCTCAGCAAGATCACTTGAAGGCCCTGCTCCATCCCCCGTTGGAGCATGCCCTGCAAGTGGGCGAGCCGCTGACGATCGGTATTCGTGAACGCATCGTCAAAGACCAGTGGCAGGGCGCCGTCATAGGCCTCCATCAGGACTTCGGCCATGGCTAGACGCAACGCACCCGCCAGTTGTTCGCGCATCCCACCACTGAGCCGCCCAAAGTCGTAGGCCTGGTTGTCTTGCAGCAGTTGCAGTTGCTCGAAGCCGTGTTTGGGATTGAACTCCAGTAGGGCCCGCTCAGACGCGGCATTCAGCAGTACATCGAGATAGGGGTTGAGGGCGGCACAGAGCGGTTCGCTGTAGCGATTCGCGAGCTCGGCTTGGGCTTCATGGAAGTGCTCCTGCAGGAGTTGGAGGGCTTGTGCTTCCCGCTTCTGATGGAGCCTCTCCTGTTGCACGTTGTCCAAGCGGGCTTGGGCCAGCTCCAGTTGAGCGCTGGGGTTCTGGGCTCCGAGGCTGACGCAACGTTGTTCGTTCTGCCCCCGCTCATGCAGCAGCAGCTCTTTCTCCTGGTTGAGTTGCTCGAGCAGTTGCGCTGCCCCAAGGGATCCGGGGCGCAGCAGCATCAGCAGCTGTTGACGCTCCGATTCGATGGCACCCAGGGCGCCTCGGCGATGCAGAACGTCCTGCTCGAGTTCCTTCAGCCGTTTGGCGCTGGCCTCGGGGGATTGGGCAGGGGACTCCTCCTGCAGCCGGGCGTTCAG
Organism: Synechococcus sp.; assembly: GCA_047285805.1. Classification (GTDB taxonomy): domain Bacteria; phylum Cyanobacteriota; class Cyanobacteriia; order PCC-6307; family Cyanobiaceae; genus Vulcanococcus. The sequence continues at coordinate 83,441 of JBJBCN010000002.1, forward strand.
CATGGCCAAGGATCCGGCAAGTTGCTCGAGGCGGCCTCGTTGTTGCTCGAGCTGGCGGGTCAGAACCTGCTCTTGTTGGCGCTCCTGGTTTTGCCGTTGCTGCTGTGCCTCGAGGGCGCTGCTCTCCCGCTGGATTCTCTCGCGCAGCTCCGTATCCATCGCTTCAAGTGCCGTGGGATCGTCGGGCAGCTCCTCTGGGCTGGTCTGGGCGATGGCCCGCTCGAGCTCGCCCTGCCGCGGCACCAACGCGCCAAGTCGCTCGCTGAGCCCGGACCAGGGGATGGCCTTGGCGGCTTGGCGCAGGGTGGAGAGTTCCTGCTCGAGGCTCCGGCGTTGCTGCTCGATCGCCTCCGCCACTTCGCTGTTGGCGGCTCCGAGGTGTTTCGCGAGCAGCCCGCACTCTTGGCGGCAACGTTCCAGTTTGGCCTGGGACTGGGGCAGCGCATCGCCGCCGCCAGGACTCACCCTCAGGCGCACCCCATCACCGACCTGTAGAACGCTGATGCTGTTGAGTTGCCTTCGCTCACCCGGCTGGATCAGCGTTTCGCCCAGCTGGATGACTTGATCGCTTTGGAGCACCTCAATGCTGCTGGCCATGGCCTCGAGCCGTGCCTCCGCTTGGGAGATGGCCTGCTCGGCCCGCCGCAAGCTGCGCACATGTTCGGCCGTGATGGGCGGCAGGTCGGCCAGGGTCTGCTTGAGCCGTGAGGCTTCCGTCTGCAGTCGGTTCATCTTCTGCTGGTGGGCCTCGAGCTGTTGGCGTTCCCGCTGCACTTGCTGCAGATTCAGCCGCTGGCGAACCCCCTCTTGCTTGGCCCGCAGGCTTTGCAGTTGCTGCTGTGCTGCTTTGGTCTTCTGCTCCTGGCGCTCCTGCTCAGCGCTCCGCTGGGCCTGTTGCGCAAGGGCCTGCTCGAGTTGCTGTTGAAGCTGGCGTTGCTCCTTCTGTTGCTCCTGCTGGGCTCGCTCGAGCTCTTGGCGTTGTTTGAGTTGCCGCTCGAGGGTCTGGCGTTGCAACAGCACCGGCTCGAGTTCGGCCTGCAGCAGTTGCTCGCGTTGCTCAAGTTCCCGCTCCCGCAGCAACCCTGGCCGCAGGTTCTGATCAATGCTTTTGAGGCGTTCGGCGATGGCCCCCAGCCGCTCCATCGCCAGCTCCAGCTCCAGCAGTTGTTGCTTAGCCGCATTGCACTGCTCAAGGCAGTCCTCTTCTCGCTGGATGACCTCGGCGAGGGGGGAGCCGGCTTTGATGCGGCCCGTTGCGGTGAACAACTGCCCGAGCCGTTGCTGCAGTTGCTCGACCACTTGGCGATCAAGCGGGGACTGCATCGTCCCGAGGTTGGTCTTGGATTGCAGTTGCTGCAGCAACCGCTCGTAGTCGTAGCTTTCCGGTTTGCCCTCCAAGGGATTAGATCCCGAGTCCCCTTGACGTACCCAGAGGTGGGCCCAGCGCTCGGGCAGTTGGGCAATCCGCCGACCTTCGATGGGGCCCTCCAGACCCAGCAGGCGAGCTAGCTCCTCTTCCGCGGCGGGACCGCTATGGGCTTGCCCCTGCTGATTGCTCAGCTGACAGGTTCCGCCAGCGCCCGCAAAGCGTTTGCGCAGGGTCCAACGTTGTCCCCGGGCGGAAAAGCAGAGCTCAATCTCCGGTAGGCCGCCATGGGTGCGCGAGCGGAGTTCCTCCACGCCCCGGCCGGTCGCGGTGGAGCGCAGGAAGAGGCTTTTGTGCAGCGCCTCAACCAGGGTGCTCTTGCCGGATTCATTGACCCCACCAATCAGGGTCAGCTGACGGCCAAAGCTCAGTTGTAGATCGAGGTGTTGGCGGACCCGTTGCAGGCGGCAGGAGAGCAGGTGCATCGCTCAGGTCCCCGCGCAGCGGTGCAGTTCGGCCAGGGCCAGCTGGACGAGTTCACGGCGCTCCTCCAGTAGAGCGCTGTCCTCCAGTTCGCTCTGCAGACGCTGGGCGACGTTGGCGATCAGGGGGTCGCTGGGCCGTTGGCTGAGGGCCTGGAGTTCGCCTGGGTCTGGAGCCTTGGCGCAGCGGCCCCGGCGCTTCAGCCGGAGGAGTTGGGCCTCCAGCCGCTCCAGCAGGGCGTCGTAGCGGCGATGCCCCTCGAGGCTCAAGCTCCCGCTCTCCTCCAGCAGCAGGAGATGCCGTCCGGGTTCATCCTCGAGCAGGGGCTGGAGTGTCGCTTCAAAGCGCTCCAGCTCTTCGTCGCCACTGAGATGGACTGCTGTGGTGTGCCATTGCAGGGCCGCGGTGGGGAGCGGTGTGACCTGGGGTGGCGCCCCACGTTCGACATGGACCCCGAGCACGACGCCATCGCGGTAGGCGTCATGGCGGGGAAAGCGATCGGGTTCCGGGGTACCGCTGTACCAGCCCTTGGCATGGACCTGCTTGAGGCTGTGCCAATCCCCGAGCGCGACGTAGTCCAGCTGTCCCAGGAGTCCGTCGTCTAGGCGCAATTGGTTCTGGCTGCTGGCGGGGTTTTCTCCATCGGCGTCCAGGTCCTTGGAGCCGAAGCCATGGATGGAGCCATGGGCCAGGAGGAGTCGGGGGCGGTCACTGGGGAGGGCCTCCCAATCGATGGTGCGCACCCAAGCGGTGGGGTCCTGGCTGTCGGTTCGGCGCAGCAGGGGGCAGGGCAGCACTATTGCCTCCTCCAGCACGAGTGGTTCGCGGGTTAGGAGCACCTGAAGGTTGGGGGCCCGCCGCTGGCACTCCTCCTGGAAAAAACGTTGGTGCCAAACACTGCCGGGGGCGCCATGGTCATGGTTCCCGGGGATCACCAGCACCGGACAGCTCAGTCGCCCGAGGGCTTGGCAGACGGCGCTGATGTCGCTGCTGCTCGGGGTTGGTGAGTCGAAGAGATCGCCTGCGATGAGAAGAAAGGCGGCCTGCTGATCCAGCGCACACTGGCCGATGCGATCGATGGCCTCAATGCGCACATGCCGCAACTTCGCCCGTTTGTCTGGGTCCTCGACCCGGGCGTAGGGCTTGCCGATCTGCCAGTCGGCACTGTGCAGAAAAGACAGCATTAGACCAAGAATCACATGTCAATAAATACCCTTAAATGGATATTCCGCAGTAGCGGACTCAATTCCTATTCAAAAAAAGCACCAGTGACCTGAAATGCTCGCCCCGCGCTTCAAAGTCGCGGTATTGGTCGAAGCTGGCGCAGGCCGGTGAGAGCAAGACGGCTCGGCAGCCTCCCCCTTCGCTCAGGCGCTGGGCCGACTCCACGGCAGCGCTCAGATCGTCGCAGCATTCGATCACCCCCTCGTATCCGCCGGAGTTCAGCAGCTCCTGGAAGTGGGACTGGGAAGCGCCAAATAGCACAACGGCCTTCGCCTTGCTTTGCAGGGCGGCAATCCAGGCGCGCGCCTCCCCCTGTTTGGCTTCGCCGCCGGCCAGGGCCACCAGAGGGCCCTCGACAGACCTCAGGGCCACCTCGGCCGCGTCGTAGTTGGTCGCTTTGCTGTCGTTGATCCAGGCGACTCCATCGAGGTTGCGGATCAGCTCCAGCCGGTGGGGCACACCAGGGAATACCCGTAGGGCCGCCTCCATCGCTGGGCCACTCAGCCCCAGCTCGAGGCCAACGGCCACGGCCATCATCATGTTTTGGCGGTTATGGGCCCCGGGCATGGCCAGGGCATTGGCCGCAATAAGAGCGCCGCTGCTGTGCATGACTTGATCCCCCTCAATCCAGAGCCAGGGATCAATGCCCTTGCCCAGGGCTGCCTCCTTGGACTCCGCCGTCGTCCAGCGTGCGCCGCTCCAGCTCGCGGCATGGGCGCAGAGGTCCGGGTCATCGGCGTTCAGCACTTGGATGGCCGAGCGCTCGAGCAGGCCCCGTTTGATCGCCCGGTAGTTTTCCAGGGTTCCGTGACGCTCCAGGTGATCGGGGGTCAGGGTGGTCCAGAGTCCGATGGCCGGTGCCAACTCCGGGGCCGATTCGATCTGATAGCTGCTCAGCTCGACCACTAGGGCCTGGGGAGGCGTCTGACCGCCCTGAAAGCGCTCGAGCGCTAACTCCGCGGCGGAGTGGCCAACGTTGCCGCACATCGGCGCATCCAGCCTGCCCTGCTCCAGCAGGTGGGCCACCAGGTGAGTGACGGTGGTTTTGCCGTTCGTGCCGGTGATCCCAATCCAGGGGGTTGGTTGGCTGGCCTCCCAGGCCGTACTGATCTCCCCGTTGGTGGGGATCCCCTGGTCGCGCAGCCAGTCCAGGGTGGGGTGGTCCCAGCGGATACCCGGACTGACGATCACCCGATTGCAGGTCGCCAGGAGCGGCTTGAAACTTTCCGGCGCCAGGGGCTTGCCCAGTTCAACAGCGATGCCTTCGGCACGCAGCCCCTCGGCTTTGTGTTGATGCTGGGGTCCCGCACCGCTCTCGAAGACAAGGACGTCGGTGCCCTGCCTGGCCAAGAGTCGGGCTGCTCCCAGTCCGGATCGGCCCAGCCCGAGAACCACCGTCACTGGCATGGGCTGACGCTCTGGAACCGACTCAAAAGTGGGCGATACTGGAATCGAACCAGTGACTCCTACCGTGTCAAGGTAGTGCTCTACCTCTGAGCTAATCGCCCTCAGAAGCCTTTCGGCTTGAGGAACCTAGCAGTCGGTGGATCAGCTTCTCTGCATGGCCAGTCGCCAGCGCTCCCGCTTGGTCGGCTGAATCTCCACGATCTCCAGCTCTCCGCGGCCGTCGAGGCGAATGCGGTCCCCTTGTTTGAGCTCACGGCTTGGGCTGGTGACCACGTTCCAGTTCACCCGAACCGCGCCGGAACGTATCCAGTCAGCCATTTTTTTGCGGGAGACCCCAAGGCCCGCGGAGGCCACGGCGTCTAGGCGCAGAGAGGCCTCGACGCTGCTCAGCTTCTTGGGACTACGGCTGGCGGGAAGCTGCAGCCCACTGATCTCAATGAGTTCTGTTTTGACCTCGACGCTGCGCACCTGCGCCGTTTGCCCCTGCCAGAACTCGGCGACTTCTTCGCGCGCGATCAGCTGCGCTCCGCGGTCACCGCGCATCCAAATGTCCCCCAGGTCTCCGGGTTGGGCCCCAGCAGCGATCAGGCCCGCACGGACGTCCGCGGGTTCAGCCGGGTCAAAGAGGAAGTTCCCAGTGATGACGAGCCCCCGCAGCGGTACGGCCGGGATCTCGCCGTCGCTGATTTCGACGCGGCGGACTAGCAGCCGCCGGCGTTCGGCTTGGGGCCAGCCACCCTCGCTGGCCAGGCTCAGCTCGGTCAGTCTTCCGAAGCGCTGCTGCACATCCTCCAGCAGGTCGGCGGCGAGGAAGTCACTCCAGATCGGTTCCCAGGTGCGAAGGGCTTGTTCGGCTAGGCCAATCAGCCTTCCCATGGCCTCGGGGTTGCGGCAGCCCTGCAGCAGCTCATCGCGCGGAAGCATCGGCGCTGCTCCTAGTTGTCGCTGAGTCGCACCACGCTTTGTGGCTTGGCCTCCTGGAGCCGGGTCCAGGGCACCTCAACGCCGGTGGCGGTTTCCAGCAGCAGCAGCCAATTGCCCTCTTCGAGGCGGTTGCGCAGCGCGCGGATGCGGTCGTCGCTATCGGAGCTGACGCTGGCCGCCGCGGCATAGCTGCCCATCAGGCCTGAACCGAGGCCCAGCAATCCGCAGATGAGATGGGAGCCCACATCTCCGGCAAAGGCAAAGGTGTCCAGGTCAGTCATGAAGTTGAATGTCACCCCGGCGAAGAATCCGAAGGGCATCAGCCAGGTCGCCATTCCTTTTTGACGCCGCTTGCGACCAATCGAGGGGTTGAGCTCATCCACGTCGGCCATCGCGGTTTCTCCCGCGCCGACGGCGACCAGGCGCGCCGGGGCGGGGCTCATGGAGGCCAACTGTTCTTTGAGTTGGTGCAATCGCTTTCGCGACGAGAGCACCACCACCACGCTGTTGCCCACGGGTCACGCTTCAGACCTGCCGATTCTCCATGCTCCGGCCGGCCGCTGCGGGGCCTACAAGGTCCCTCTCTACACTTCACCTCCGGCCGCTCCACTCCGCCGGGTCATGACGAAGGTTCTGGTATCCGATCCCATCGATCAAACAGGGATCGACATCCTGTCCCAGGTGGCTGAGGTGGATGTGCGAACGGGCCTGCCACCGGAAGAGCTGAAGTCGATCATTGGCGACTACGACGCCTTGATGATTCGCTCCGGCACCACGGTGACCGCCGACATCATCGAGGCGGCCTCCAATCTGCGGATCATTGGCCGGGCTGGCGTCGGCGTCGACAATGTGGATGTGCCGGCGGCCACCAAGCGCGGCGTGATTGTCGTGAATTCCCCCGAGGGGAACACGATTGCGGCGGCTGAGCATGCCTTGGCCTTGATGCTGTCGCTCTCCCGGCACGTGCCCCACGCCCATGGCAGCACCATGGCTGGCGGCTGGGACCGGAAGAAATATGTGGGCAACGAGCTCTACAAGAAAAAGCTCGGTGTGGTCGGCCTGGGCAAGATCGGCTCCCACGTCGCCCGGGTTGCCAAGGCGATGGGCATGGACGTGATGGCCTACGACCCCTTCGTCTCGGCTGAGCGGGCCCAACAGATTCAGGTGCGTCTCCAGGAGCTCCCTGCCCTATTCGCCGAGGCCGACTACGTCAGCCTTCACCTGCCCCGCACACCGGACACCGAAAACCTTGTGAATGCGGATCTGCTGAGCACCATGAAGCCCACCGCGCGGATCGTGAACTGCGCCCGCGGCGGAATCATCGATGAAGCGGCCCTGGCCGAGGCGGTCGAGAACGGCGTCATCGCCGGTGCGGCCCTGGACGTCTACGCCAAGGAGCCCCTCGCCGCTGACAGCCTCCTGCGCAAGGTCAGCGAGCGCCTGATCTTGACCCCCCACCTGGGTGCGTCCACCGAAGAGGCCCAAGAAAACGTCGCGGTTGACGTGGCGGAGCAGATCCGCGACGTCCTGCTTGGTCTTCCCGCCCGCAGCGCCGTGAACATCCCCGGCCTGAACGCCGAGGTGATGGAGCGCCTGAAGCCCCACCTGCAGCTAGCCGAGATCCTGGGACAACTGGTCAGCCAGCTGGCCGGCGGTCAGATCAGCGAGCTCGAGGTGCGTCTGCAGGGCGAATTCGCTAACCACCCCGCCCAGCCCCTGGTGATTGCCTCCCAGAAGGGCCTGCTCTCCACCGCCCTGGGCGATTCGATCAACTTCGTGAACGCCGGCCTCGAAGCCAAGGACCGCGGCATCCACGTCGTGGAGGTCAAAGATGACGCGGCACGTGACTTCGCCGGTGGTTCGCTGCAGCTCACCGCCAAGGGCGCCAACGGCACCCACGTGGTGACCGGTGCCGTCTTCGCAGACGGCGAGCTCCGGGTGACCACCATTGACGAGTTCCCCGTCAGCGTGACCCCGAGCAAGCACATGCTCTTCACCCGTCACCGCGACATGCCCGGGATCATTGGACACATCGGCTCGGTCCTCGGCGAGCACAACGTCAACATCGCTTCGATGCAGGTGGGCCGCCGCATCGTTCGCGGTGATGCCGTGATGGTCCTCAGCCTCGATGACCCGCTGCCCGCTGATCTTCTGGCTGGCATTCATGCCATTGAGGGCATTCAGCAGGCTCACCCCGTCACCCTCTGATTTCGATGGCCCTGGCTTGGTGGCGGCTTGAGCTGCTTGCGCTTCCAGAACTCGAGGAATCGCTCATCTGGAAGCTCAATACCCTCGGGATTCCCCGGGTGGCGGTGCGGTACAGCCCCGAGCAGCCTCAGGATCCGAAGCTGGTGGCCTGGTTGCCGGCCTCCGATTGGCCGGAGAGTGAACGCCAGCAGCTCGAGCAGGCCCTCGAGCCCCTGGCGGACACCTTTGCGTTGACCCTGCCGACCATCCATTGGTTCGAGCAGGACGATGAGGACTGGAGCCTGAGCTGGAAGCAGCACTGGGAACCCGATCCGGTTGGCCAGCGCCTCTTGATCCTTCCCGCCTGGCTGGAGCTGCCGCCCGAGCACGCGGAACGTCATCTGATTCGGATGGACCCCGGTAGTGCCTTTGGCACCGGGAGCCATCCCACGACCCGGCTCTGCCTTGAGGCGATCGAACAGCTGTCAGACGAGCGTGGCGGCAGCCTGGGCCCCATTCGCGTGGCCGATCTGGGCTGCGGCACCGGGATTTTGGGCATCGCCGCCCTGCTCGAAGGCGCCAGCAGCGTGGCGGCCGCCGATACGGACTCCCTCGCGGTCCGCGCCACCCGAGACAATGCCGTGGTCAGCGGCTTCGCGGAGCAGTTCCAGGTGGATCTGGGCTCGATTGAACGCCTGGCCGAGCTGCTCGAGGGCCGCCCGGCGGACCTGCTGCTCTGCAACATCCTGGCCCCGGTGATTGAGGCCCTCTGTCCTGCCTTTGACACCGTCCTGGCTCCAGGCGGTTTCGGCCTCCTCAGTGGCCTGCTGGTCAGTCAGGCCACGCGCCTGCAGGAGGTCCTCGCGGAGCAGGGCTGGAGTGCGGAACTCACCGCTCAGCAGAGCCAGTGGGGCTTGATGACCATCAGGCGCTCCTGACAAAATACAAAACAGTGGCTTGTTGTATAAGTCACGCTGATGTGTGCCCGAGGTTCCTATTGGCCTTCGCCTTGGGATCCCCTCGAAAGCCCAGCAACTGCCCTTGTCGGATGTAGGAAGGGTCCGTCCTACAGGGCCTGGGTGTTTTGTCCAGGAGCCTGTGAGCCCCATTCCTTTCATGGCTTCCTACAAGGTCACCCTCATCAGCGAGGCAGAGGGCCTCAACAAGACCATCGAGGTTCCTGACGACCAGTACATCCTCGACGCCGCTGAAGAGCAGGGCATCGATCTCCCCTACTCCTGCCGTGCTGGTGCTTGCAGCACCTGCGCCGGCAAGATCACCGCTGGGACCGTTGACCAGTCCGATCAGAGCTTCCTAGACGACGACCAGATCGAAGCAGGTTTCGTTCTGACCTGCGTCGCTTATCCCACCAGCGACTGCACCATCAAGACCCACGCCGAAGAAGAGCTGTACTGAGCTCGACACTGGGCGTGCCCCTTTACGCCCCGTCTCTTTGTGCTTCCTGAACCACCCCTCGGGGTGGTTTTTTTGTTTTGAGTCCCCGCTGCCCTCGTGACTGCCTCAACCCCTCCTCAGGTTCAAGAGGTCTATGCACCAGGTAGTGAGCACACCAGCCCCGGTGCGCAGTACAGCTTTCGTGTGATTGGTCCCTGTTGCCGTCTGTTCGATCGGGAAGAACTGCCGTGGCCCTGTTGCCGGCTCTCTTGGCGCAGCAAGGAACCAAGCTGGCGCCGTGTCGGTAAGCGCTTTGTTCCCGATCTAGCCGCCCGCCGTTGCCCCTCCTATGCGGTCGAGCTGCTGCAGCCTGGCTCCAGGCCCACTCAGACGGTGCTCACGCTCTTCTCCCAGCGTTTGAGTGGCCCGCTCCAGGAGTGGTGGTATAGCAAGCAGCCGGCATCCTGCGATCCCAGCAATGGCCTGCCGCCGGCTGCCGGCTGAGTCCAGGCCACAAAAAAGCCCCGCCTGTGAGGCGGGGCTTTGAGGTAAGGGGCGTTGAAGCGGGATCAGAAGTAGATCTTGCCGCCGCCCCACTGGGGACCCAGCACTTTCGGTGCGGTCAGAATGAAGCCGGCCATCAGGCGCAGGTCTTCATCGTTCATGTTGCGCATCTGCACGAAGACGTCGCTGCTGCGGATGCTGGGGTGCACGTCAGCAATGCTGTACTCGCCGTCGTAGCTGGTGGGGTCCTTCATGTAGTCCACCAGGCCCTCGACGTTGTCGCGGGCCGGGCTGGCCAGGGCGAGGGTCTCGGGGTCCAGGCCAACGTTGTGGTTGGTCTTTGTGATGCCGCCGGCGTGGCAGACGCCGCAGCTGTTGTTGAAGGTCTTGCGACCGGCGTTGATTTCCTGCTCGCTGAAGGTCACCGAGGTGCCAGCGGGATCGGCTGGAACGGTGAGCTGCTCAGTGGTCCACTGGGCGGCCTGGGCAGGGCCGGCAAGACCCACCAGCAGAGCCAGGGGCAGAAGCATCAGCCGGGCCAGGGACCGGAGTGCAGAGGAGAAAACAGAGGCCATCGAAAAAGCCGGCAACGTGGCGTTTAAAAAGCGCCTGAATCCTTGTATCACGGCCACTGGGCCCACTGCTTGGCCAGGCCCAAGGCACTAACGAACTGTTGCAGGCCTAGGTCTCTGGCGCGGCCACCTCAAGGGTCAGGAAATCCTTGGCCAGAACCGTGTTCGGAAAGATCGCCTGGGCCTCGGCCAGCAGGTCGTCCGGCGTGACCGAGTTGCCGGGGGCATAGCGCGGGCTGAGGTGAGTCAAAGCCAGTTGCTTGACCCCCGCCGCCAGAGCGGTTTGGGCGGCCATCGTGCTGGTGGAGTGTTGCTTGGCGAAAGCCATCTCGGACTCCGCATGGGCAAAGGTGCTCTCGTGGATCAGCAGGTCTGCTCCGGCGGCGAGCGTCACTGCCGCCTCGCTGAAGACGGTGTCCGTGCAGTAGACGACGCTGCAGCCCGGACGCTCGGGGCCGCAGAGGGACGCTCCATTGATGATCCGGCCGTCCTCCAAGCTGACGCTGCGGCCGGCCTTCAGCTCGGCGTAGATCGGTCCGGGTGGGATGCCGAGAGCTTTGGCCTGCTCCACATCGAAATGACCTGGGCGGGGTTTTTGGTCCACCCGGTAGGCAAAGGCGGGCACTCTGTGGGTCAGGGCGGTGCAGCGCACCGTGATGTCGTCGTCATCCAACAAGACGGCGCCGCTGCGGGCGGCCTCCTTCACCCGGTGGCTGCGCAGGGGATACCCAATGCGCATGGAGGACGTGCGCATGACCCCCTCGAGGTAGTCCCGCAAAGGATCCGGCCCGTAGAGGTCGATGCCGCTACAGGTGCCGGCCAGCCCCAAGCTGGCTAGGAGCCCCGGTAGGCCAAAGGTGTGGTCGCCGTGCATGTGGGTGATGAACACCCGGCGCAGCTGGCTCACCCGCAGCTCACTGCGCAGGAATTGGTGCTGCGTTCCCTCGCCGCAATCAAACAGCCAGAGCTCCGCCCGCTGCGGGAGCCGCAGGGCCACCGCCGACACGTTGCGGGCTCGTGTTGGGACTCCGGAGCTGGTGCCGAGGAAGGTGACCTGCACGGCCGGTGTTCTCCCCGGTCTCTCTGGTTTGATCGTCCCACGGCGGGGCTGGCAGGGCCCGTTCAGGCTCGTCACAATGACCTGCCCGTTCTCCCTGGGGTTGATGCTGCCGCGCACTCCTCTCCGAGCCATCGCCTGGGTCGCTGGGATCTGTGCTGCCTTGGCAGTGGCGCCCCTGCAGGCGGCGGAGCCTTGGTTGCGGGTGCTCGTCCTGGAGGCCCCCAGCCTGCTCTTGCGGGCGGCTGCGCCCTCGGGCGGCCTTCGCGTTTTCGATGGGCGGGGTCAGCAGCTGGGGTTGGAGCCCCCCGGGGCTGAATTGCGCTTCGAGGCCCAGTGGCAAGAGAAGGAGTTGTGGTTTGAGGCGGTCCCCAGGGGATCCGACTCAGACCCTGGGCTCTGGCTCGGCCAGCGTCGCTACCGCGGCCGCCTGCAGCTGCGGCGTCAGGGGGCGCAGCTTCAGGTGGTCAATCACGTGCCCGTGGAGACATATCTCCCAAGCGTGGTGGGCAGCGAAATGCCCGCGAGCTGGCCCGATGCGGCCTTGAAGGCCCAGGCGGTGGCGGCCCGTACCTATGCCCTCAAGGCTCGCAAGCCCGCCTCGGCCTTTGATCTGAAGGCCACCGTGGCCAGCCAGGTCTACAAGGGGGTGGAGACGGAGACCGCCAGCACCTGGGGAGCGGTCCAGCAGACCCGGGGACTGGTGCTGACCTTCAACGATGCCCTTATTGATGCGGTCTTCCACAGCAGCAGTGGGGGAGCGACCGAAAGCAGCGGTGACCTCTGGACCCGCCAGATGCCCTATCTCGTCAGTGTCCCGGACTTTGACCACGCCTCTCCGGTGCATCAGTGGAGCAAGCCCCTCGATGGGCCGCTGTTGCTGCGGGCGTTCCCTGAGCTCAACCAGGTTCTAGCGATTGAGGTGCTCTCCAGAACGGCCACTGGCCGGGTCCGTGAGGCGCGCGTGCTTGGGGCTGGCGGTCGGCGGGTCCTGCTCAGCGGTGCCCAGCTGCGCAGTCGCCTGGGACTGCGCAGCACCTGGGTCCGCTTTGCGTTGGCCCCCACCAAGACCTCCAGCGTTGAGCCCTTCGGACTGACGGACAGCCATGCCCCCCTGGGCTGGCCGCCGCCGCCGCCGCCCTTGCCGGCCTTCTCCCTGCCCCAGGCCCGGCCGCTTCCGGGCGCGGCCGTGCAGCTGGTGGCCGTGGGCCGCGGCTATGGCCATGGCATCGGCATGAGTCAATGGGGGGCGCTGGCGCTCGCGCAGCGGGGCGAGAGTTTCGACGCGATCCTGCGCCATTACTACCGAGGCGTTCAGCTCGAGTTCTACGGGGCCCTGGCACAACGGACCCGGCCTCAGCCAGGCTCAAGGCCGGAGGCATGGCAGGCGATGGCCCCCCGGTTGTGAGACCCCAGCTAATCAACCTGACGCTGGCTGCCGATGCCGGCGCCGTGGCGGAGCTGGTCGCTGGTCGACTGCTGGAAGCCCTGCGCTCGAGCGGCAACCTTGGCCTGGCCACAGGGCGCACCATGCTGCCCGTCTACAGCGCTTTGGTCCGGTTGCTGCATCAGTTGCCGCAGCAGGAGCGGCAGACGCTCTTGGCGGACTGGTGCAGCTTCAACCTCGATGAATACGTCGGTCTTGGGGTGGATGACCCCCGCTCTTTTGCGGCCTTTATGCATGTCCAGCTGGGGGCACCGCTGCAGCTTCCCGGGGGGGCGCTGCGGATTCCCGATGGCCAGGCACTGGACCCCCAGATGGAGGCGCTTCGCTATCGCGCGGACCTTGAAAGCGCCGGCGGCTTGGGTCTGCAGTTGCTGGGTTTGGGCAGCAACGGCCATGTTGGATTCAACGAACCCCCGTGTGGTCCCGAGATGCCCTGCCGCGCCTTGGCCTTGAGTGAGACGACCCGGGAGCAGAACGCGGACGCTTTTGGGGGGAACCCGGACGATGTCCCGGATCAGGCCATCACCTTGGGAACAGCGGAGATCCTGGCGGCCGACTCCCTGCTGCTGGTGGTCACCGGGGCCGCGAAGTCTGAGATCCTGCGGCGGACCCTGCAGGAGCCGCCCTGCGAAGCCGTGCCCGCCAGCTGGCTTCAGCGCCACCCCCGGCTGGAGGTCGTGGCGGACCGGGAGGCTGCAGCCGCGCTTAGCTGAGGGCCGCCTCCATCAGCGCCTCATCCGCCTCTAGGTTGGAGGTCACCACGCGCACGTCATCTAACTCCTCGAGGGCGTCGAGCAGTTTCAGGCAACCCGCGAGGGCCTCTGGATCTTCCAGTTGGCAGGGGGTCTGGGCTATCCAGCGGTGTTCCCAACTGGTGACCGGCAGCCCTGCCCGGCGGAGGTTGTCTTGGAGGACCTCTAGCTGCTCAAACGGGCCGATGATCTCGGCTCCGTCGGCATCGATCTCGTAGCTGAGGACCTGGTCCTCGAGGTTGAGTAGCTGCTCGAGGAGCACCTCTTCCTGGAGGCCGGCTTGGCTCAAGCGCACGACGCTGTGGTGCTCGAAGAGGTAGCCAACGCAGCCGGTTTCGCCGAGGTTTCCGCCGTTTTTGTTGAAGGCCAGGCGAATTTCGGCGGCGGCCCGGTTGCGGTTGTCGGTGAGGGATTCGATCAGGACAGCCACTCCTCCAGGGCCGTAGCCCTCGTAGCGGACCTCCTCAAATTGGTCGGCCCCACTGCCCCCTTGCCCGGAGCCCTTGGCGATGGCCCGCTCGATATTGGCGTTGGGCACACGCGCAGCCTTGGCCTTCTCGATGGCGGTGCGCAGCTGGAAATTGCCCGCGGGGTCCGTTCCGGCACGGGCCGCCACCATGATTTCCCGGCCCAGGCGCGTGAAGACCGCCCCGCGCTTGGCATCCACCACGGCCTTGGTGCGTTTGATTTGGGCCCATCGGCTGTGGCCGGCCATGCGTGATGTCGAAGTGAACTAGCCCGCAGCGTCGAGCACGAGCTTGGGTTGCAATTGCCCGGGGGATGCAACCCGGGCCATACCCGCCAGGTTGCCATCTGGATCCAGCACCACAACGGGGCTCTCGAGGTCCCAGCTGGGGTCACAGCTCTGGAGTCGCCCGCAACGCCAGCCCGTCATCCCTTCGCCATCCAGCTGATGCTGGGGCAGGTGGCCGAGCACCTCCAGGGGATTCACCAGGGCGGGGGGCTCCCCCTCCAGCTGCTCCAACGGCACGCTCTGCTCCAGCCCAAACCCCAGGGCCCGGGTCCGCCGCAAGAGCGCCAGGCTGCCGCCGCAACCTAGGGCGTCGCCGAGGTCCCGGGCCAAGGAGCGTATGTAGGTGCCGGCGCTGCAGTGCACCTCCAGTTCGATGCGGCCCTGGGCTGGATCCCAATTCAGCAACTCCAGCCCGTGAATCATGACGGGCCGAGGGGCGAGCTCCGGGCATTGGCCGGCGCGGGCCAATTTGTAGGCCCTCTCTCCATTGACGTGAACCGCGGAGACAGCCGGTGGACGTTGTTGTATGGCGCCGCGGAAGGGGGCGAGGGCGGAGGCGAGGTCTGTGACGCTGAGGCTGGGGACGGGGCGCTTCTCGAGCACCTCCCCCTCCATGTCATCGCTGTTGGTGCGCACCCCCAGCTGGATGATGCCTCGGTAGGTCTTGTCGCCTTCGAGGTAGGGCAGCAGCCGGGTGGCGGGGCCTAAGGCGATGGGCAGCACCCCGGTCACGGCTGGGTCCAGTGTCCCCCCATGGCCCACCCTTTTGAGCCCATAGGCCCGGCGGATACGCGAGACACAGCTGTGGGAGCTCATCCCTGCCGGCTTGTCGAGCACGAGAAAGCCGCAGATCAACGCTGGATTGAGGCGAGCAGGTTGCAATGCTGCCACCGTGTGGCGCAGCTGATGGCCCCGAATGCCTGTGGATGAGGCTCTGCAACAGCGCCGGGAGCTGGCCTTCCTGGTGCTCTCCGGTCTGTTCCTGGGAACGATGGGGATGTTGAACATCCTCGGGCTGACCCGCTTTCTGCAGCTCGGTCAAATCGGGTCCTGGCCGGTGGTGGTGGCCGTCGGTGCCCTCCCCTATCCGGTGACCTTTCTCTGCACGGACCTGATCAGTGAGATCTGGGGTGAGAAGCGGGCCAATCAGCTGGTTTGGGTGGGCCTGCTCCTCAATGGCTGGATCGTGCTGGTGCTCTGGCTCGGCGGCGTCTTGCCGGGCCTGCCCGGGGCACCCGATGAGACTTTTTTTGCGGTGCAGGGGTTGGCCTTTGGCGCGGTGGGCGCATCGATGGCGGCCTACATGGCGGCGCAGTTCACCGATGTGCGCCTCTTCCATTTCTGGAAACGCTTGACGGGTGGCCGGTCTCTTTGGTTGCGCAACAACGGGTCGACCCTGGTGAGTCAGCTGGTGGATACGACGGCGGTGGTGCTCATCAGCCACTACGCCGCCCATGTGTTGCCGATTCGAGCGGATCTCCCCGTGGCGCCACAGCTGGTGAACTTCATCGCCAGTGGCTATCTGTTCAAGGCCTTGGCGGCTTTGCTGGACACCCTGCCCTTCTATTGGTTAACGGCCTGCTTACGCCGTTGGTTGAAGGTGCCTGGGGCCGGGGCGGAGTTGGTCCCTGAGCAGCGACCTCTACGGTGAACAGCCATGACCGTCACCGCCCCTCTCTCCCTCGATCATTTCCTCGCCGGGGGTTTTGATCTGCGCCAGCAACTGGGGGCCCATCTCTCGCTCTCGGTGGCTGAGCTCGAGCGGCAATTGCCCTTGGCCACCGAAGCGCTTGCCGCCGCCCATCCCGGGGCCTTCAATCCTGATCAGGCCGGCAGCTTTTACGAAAACGAGGTGGGCCATGCCCATCTGCTGGAGCTTGCGGCTTGGCACCTGAGCAGCGCCGATTACATCGCGGACACTCTGCGGCTTCAGGCGATGTTTGCCAAAGGGCACGTGCTGGATTTCGGCGGCGGCATTGGCACCCACGCCTTGGCAGCGGTGGCCCTGCCCGCTGTCGAGGCGGTCTGGTTTGTCGACCTCAACCCGGCCAACCGTGCCTTTGTGACGGAGCGGGCGGAGCGCTTTGGCTTGGCCCATAAGTTGCGCTGTTTCCGCGACCTCGGGGATGCCGCCCTACCGGGCCAGTTCGACACGGTGGTTTGCCTGGATGTGCTTGAGCACCTCAATGAACCATCGGCGCAACTCGATCAGTTCGCGCAGCGGATGGCGCCAGAGGCGATTGCGTTGCTGAATTGGTATTTCTTCCAGGGCTTTAACGGCGAGTACCCGTTCCACTTCGACGATCCGGCTTTGGTGGAGAGCTTCTTCCGCACCGTTCAGGCCCGCTTCCTCGAGGTGTTTCACCCTTACCTGATCACTACCCGCGCCTATCGCCTGGCCTGACGCCTGGCACAAAAAAAGCCGGCATCCAGGTGCCGGCTAAAGCCTCAGTGGCAGTGGGCCTCAGCCGACGGCCACGTTGATGCGCTTGCGGGTGCGCAGACCACGCTTGATGGTGTCGAAGCTGACCACGCCATCCACGAGGGCGAAGAGGGTGTCATCAGCACCGCGGCCGACGTTGTTGCCCGGGAGCACGGAGGTGCCGCGCTGGCGGATCAGAATCGAGCCAGCGTTGACGGATTCGCCGCCGTAGCGCTTGACGCCCAGACGCTTGGCGTTGGAGTCGCGGCCGTTACGGGTGGAGCCGGTGCCTTTCTTGTGGGCCATGGGGGAGAGAGCTCAGGGATTCAAAGGAAGGATCTGGAGGATCAGGGCAGTGCTTTGCCGCCGACGCTGATGGACTTGACCATCACGCGGGTGAGCTCCTGACGGTGACCGTTCTTACGGCGGGTCTTCTTCTTAGGGCGCATCTTGTAGACGATGACCTTCTGGCCGCGGCGGTGAGCCATCACCTGCAGCTCAACAGTGGCACCTTTCACATATGGCTGACCGACGTTGGCCGCCTGGCCGTCGTTCACTAGCAGCACGTTCTCGAGGGTGAGGGTGCTGTCGACCTCGGCGTGGATCCGGTTGAGGTCGTAGTAGCGGTTGGGCTGGACCCAGACCTGGGTCCCAGACGTTTCAACGATGGCGTAAGGGCCGGCTTGCGAATCAGTACTCATGACAGGGGGGGCGTGGTCAGGCTGACGGGAGGACGCCGTCATTGCGGCCTGCCACGGCAATTGGAAGACAAACAATTAGTTTCACCGCTTGAGGTGACTCCCGTCAACACTGAGGTCAATCGCGAGGCCCCCAACTGCGGCCAATGACCCAGCCGGCGCTCACCATTGCTTCGCTGTTGTCGGACCCGCGTTTGGTCAAGGGCGCCACCAGCTGGCTCAAGGGCGAGCGCTATCGCTTGGAGGATCTGGGCTCCCTGTTCGATCCCATCAGCGAGTTGCTTCAGCGTCGGGATGCTTTCGATGTGGTCCTGCTGCAGCAGGGGGTGACTGCTGCAGAAGCCCTCGAGGGTTTGCGTCAACACGGGCTCCTATTGCCGGCAGTTGTTGTCGGAGAAGTCAGCGGCCGTGTCGACTATCACGACGCTGAAGTGCATCTGCCCCAGGACCAGCTCGAACAGATCGTCTACAGCCTGGATGCGGCGGTCTCGCGCTTTCTGCGCAAGGGAATGTCCGCGGGGAAGGAGTCCTCGGGTGAGTCCACTTCGACTCCCCAGCCTTGGCGGCTACCCAATCGCCTGCAGGGTCGTTTGGGGTATCTGGGCGTCTTCTACAAGCGCGACCCCTCCCTGTTTCTGCGCAATCTCCCGAAGGAAGACCATGAGGAGTTGCGTCAGTCGTTGCAGCGGGGGTATCGGGATGTCCTGATCAGTTACTTCAAGGACCCCGCGGCGGCCAACCAGGCAATTGAAAGTTTTGTGCACAGCGCTTTCTTCTGCGATCTCCCTGTCAACAGCGTTGTTGAAATCCACGTCGATCTCATGGATTCCTTCTGGAAGCAACTGCGACTCGAGGGCCATAAAAATGATTTTCTTCAGGATTACAGGCTTGCGCTCTTGGACGTCATGGCCCATTTGTGTGAGATGTACAGGCGCTCCATTCCCCCGGACACCCCGTTCGCTGAGCTGCCACCCGGTGAAGTTAGTGCGTAGTCCTTAATCCTTTCATTTTTTTCTTCGGAGGTGATTTCAATGAGTCCACGCAAGACCTACATCCTCAAGCTCTATGTGGCGGGGAACACGCCGAACTCGATGCGTGCACTCAAAACCTTGCGAAACATCCTGGATACGGAGTTTCAAGGGGTGTATGCGTTGAAGGTGATTGATGTGCTTAAGAACCCTCAGCTGGCCGAAGAAGACAAGATTCTGGCGACGCCCACGCTCTCGAAAATTCTTCCGCCGCCCGTGCGCCGGATTATCGGCGACTTGTCAGATAGAGAAAGGGTTTTGATTGGTTTGGACCTCTTGTTTGAAGAGCTCAGTGATGAGGCCTTGGCTGAGTCTTTTGTCGATGAGAACGTGGTGGGAGACCTTGTGTGAAAACCCAGTTCAAACCCTTGAGAAAGGCTGCCAGAGTCACGAAAACTCTCTAAATTTTCAGTAGGACAACACCTTCCATGCAGGATCCAAGCCCGCAACCCAAAAGCCTGTCCTCGCTCCAGAAGCTGCCTACAGGGATCGAGGGCTTTGATGATGTTTGCCAGGGGGGCTTGCCAATTGGTCGCTCCACGCTGATCAGTGGCACCTCGGGTACGGGTAAGACGGTCTTCTCGCTGAACTTCCTCTACAACGGTATTCGTCAGTTCGACGAGCCCGGCATTTTTGTCACGTTTGAAGAGTCGCCGCTCGACATTCTCCGTAACGCCGCCAGCTTTGGCTGGAATCTTCAGGAGATGGTCGAGCAGGACAAATTGTTCCTGCTCGATGCTTCTCCGGATCCTGAAGGACAGGACGTTGCCGGCAGTTTTGACCTCTCGGGTCTGATCGAGCGGATCAACTACGCGATTCGAAAGTACAAGGCCCGGCGCGTGGCGATCGATTCGATCACGGCGGTCTTTCAGCAGTACGACGCGGTGTCGGTCGTCCGCCGCGAAATCTTCCGCTTGATTGCTCGCCTCAAGGAGATCGGTGTTACCACGGTGATGACCACCGAGCGCATTGATGAGTACGGCCCGATTGCCCGCTACGGGGTTGAGGAGTTCGTGAGCGACAACGTTGTGATCCTCCGCAACGTGCTGGAGGGTGAGCGGCGCCGACGCACGGTGGAGATCTTGAAGCTGCGCGGCACGACCCACATGAAGGGCGAATTCCCCTTCACCATGGGCTCCCACGGCATCAGTGTCTTCCCGCTGGGGGCGATGCGCTTGACCCAGCGCAGCTCCAATGTGCGTGTTAGTTCGGGCGTCCCCCGCATAGATGAGATGTGCGGTGGTGGCTTCTTCAAGGACTCGATCATTCTGGCCACCGGTGCCACTGGTACGGGAAAGACCCTGCTGGTCAGCAAATTTGTAGAAAACGCCTGCGCCAACAAGGAGCGGGCGATCCTGTTCGCCTACGAGGAATCCCGCGCTCAACTGCTGCGCAATGCCACCAGTTGGGGCATTGATTTTGAAGACATGGAGCGCCAGGGCCTCCTCAAAATCATCTGTGCCTATCCGGAGTCAACGGGCCTCGAGGATCACCTTCAGATCATTAAAACGGAAATCAGTCAGTTCAAGCCATCTCGGATGGCCATTGACTCCCTCTCGGCCTTGGCTCGCGGCGTTAGTCACAACGCCTTCAGGCAGTTTGTGATTGGTGTGACCGGCTACGCCAAGCAGGAGGAGATTGCCGGCTTCTTTACTAATACCTCTGAAGAATTTATGGGGAGCCACTCCATTACGGACTCCCATATTTCGACGATCACAGACACCATCCTCTTGCTGCAGTACGTCGAGATCCGCGGTGAAATGGCCCGTGCGCTCAATGTCTTCAAGATGCGTGGTTCCTGGCACGACAAGGGAATCCGAGAATTTGTGATCACCAGCAACGGGCCTGAAATTAAAGATTCCTTCTCTAATTTTGAGCGGATCATTAGCGGTGTCCCGCACCGCATCAATCACGATGAGCGAAGCGAACTCTCGCGCATCGTGAAAGGCGTGGGTGAGGATCAGTTCTAGATCCCGTCCCCCAAATTGCTGCTGTTGCGCCGCTCGGCTTGGAGGCGCAGTTCCGTGTCGTCGGCATCCTCCAGGGGGAGGTCAAACCAGAAGGTGGTGCCCACATTGAGTTCGCTCACCATGCGAATCATGGCGCCGTGTTTCTCGAGGATGCCCCGCACAATCGATAGGCCCAGGCCAGTTCCGACTTCGGTGTGAACGGCATTCTCGACCCGGTAGAAGCGATCGAAAATCTTCTCTTGATCTTCGCGGGAGATGCCTGAGCCGGTGTCGGAGATCTCCACCCGCAGCTTTGGCAAGGGCGCGGTCAGTTGGCAGGCGGGGTTCTCCGGATTGGAAGCCGTGCTGGGGTCGATGGTGCAGGTGTCTGGCCATGGGTAGGCCCGCAGGCTGAGGCTGCCCCCGGCGGCCGTGAATTTCAGGCCGTTGCCCACGAGGTTGTCCAAGACCTGCAGCAGCAGGTCCCAGTTGCCACGAACCCGTGGCAACTCCTCGCGGGCATGCAGTTCGAGGGCGACGCCTTTTTCCTTGGCGTTCAGTTTGTAGTTCCGCAGGGTCTGCTCCATCGCCAGGGGCAGTTCCATCGCTTCCATCGACCAGGCCCGATCGCTCTCCAGTCGGGAGAGATCGAGAACGTCATTCACCAGTCGGGTGAGGCGATCGGTTTCGGCATTGGCGATGGCCAGGAAGTCACGCCGGTCCTCCTCGCTGAGCTGCTCGCCCATGTCATGGAGGGTTTCGACGTAGCTCTTGATGTTGAACAGCGGTGTCCGTAGCTCGTGGGAGACGTTGCTGATGAAACGGCTCTGGGCGGCGTTGAGTTCCACCTCCCGGGTTAGGTCCTGGATGGTGACTGCGATGCCCTTGAGGGTTTCGCCGCTGGCATCACGCACCGACTGAAAGACGATGCGCAGGGTGCGGGACGGTTCGCCGAAGCTGCAGCGCACGTCCGTGCTCTCTTTGTCGTTCTCCAGCAGGCTCTCGAGAGGAGTCTGCAGCTCGACATTGAGACCCTCGGGCAGTTCATCCATCAGTCGGGTGCCCTCCAGATTGCGGCCCTCCCAGCGGAAGAGGCGCCGGGCGGTTGGATTCACCAGCACCACCCGGCCTGCGGAATCCAGCAGCAAGGCCCCATCCGCCATGGTGGCGATCAGGGA
This sequence comes from Synechococcus sp., assembly GCA_047285805.1. Taxonomy (GTDB): domain Bacteria; phylum Cyanobacteriota; class Cyanobacteriia; order PCC-6307; family Cyanobiaceae; genus Vulcanococcus. Next base: position 104,788 of record JBJBCN010000002.1, read on the forward strand.
TTGTTGCTTCACCTGTGCCGCGGTCAGTTCCTCGATGTTGGCTTCGTTGTAGGCCTCCAGCTGGGAGGCCATGTCGTTAAAGCCGTCCAGCAGTTCGCCCAATTCCCCGCCCACAGGCAGGCCGATCCGGGCTTCGAAATCCCCTCCTGCAATCGAGCGCACGCCCCGCAGCAACTCCTTCACCGGTTGGGTGATGGTCAGGGCGTTGAAGACCGCTCCCAGGATCACCAGGATCCAGATCGAAATGAAGACCGCCACGGTCACCTCGCGGCTCAAGGCTGCACTGGCCAGGGCGGCTTCGTTGGGGTTGATCCCCAGGGCGAGCACACCCATGTAGCGCCCATTGGTCACAAGGGGAACAAAGACATCGGTGACCTGGCCGTCGGGGGTGAGATGCTGACGGATCAGCGGGTTCTGCGGACGCTTGGAGAGTTCCGCGGGCAACTCCAATTTGCGGCTGAGCAGCAGCTCACTGCTGCCCGTGGTGCCGCTGATCGGGATCCCGAGGTAGATGACCCCATCGGGGTCCGCGAAGAAGATGTAGCGAAGGCTTCGGCTGGATTTCCAGAACCGCTCGGCGACGGCGGCCAGCTCACGGTCGTTGCCCTGAGCCACCAATGGCGTGAGGTTGGCGGATAGCAGTAGTCCCAGGTCGCGGGCATAGCGGGTGTCGCTCATGCGTACATCCGCCTGGATGCCATTCAGCGCAAAAAAAGTAATGGCTGTCATCACCAGGCTGACCACCAGGGTCGCGGCCGCCAGCAACTTGGTCTGGAGGCTGAATTCCGCCCACCAGCGCACCAGGCTCTGCCACCAACGGCGAGGGGCAAGCGGGGCGGAGCTGCTGGTCAAAGCGCTTAGATCGGCCGCGGCAGCTTAGTTGCTGCGTACCTGGTGGCCGATGTCCCGTCGGTAGGTGATGCCCTCAAAGTGCACCTGTTTCAGCCCGGCGTAGGCCTTGGCAAAGGCAGTATCAAAGTCACCGGCTTGGGCCACCATCGCCAACACGCGGCCCCCATTGGTGTGGCAGATCCCGGCGTCATCCCGGCGGGTGCCGGCATGGAAGAGCTGCAGATCGGCCCCGTTCTCCATCTGGCTGGCGATGGGCTCGCCCTTCCGGATCTCCCCGGGATACCCCTGGGCGGCGGCGATCACGCAGGCGCTGCACTGCTCGGTGATCGTCAAGGTGGGGGCCGTTGCCAATTGTCCGGTCGCGCAGGCCAGCAGCACCGCCGCGAACTCCGGTCCCATCAGCGGCATCAAGGTCTCGCACTCCGGATCGCCGAATCGGCAGTTGAACTCGATCACACTTGGTCCGGTCTCGGTGAGCATCAGCCCCGCGTAGATCACGCCGCGGTAGCTGATCCCCCGGGCCTGGAGAGCCGCCAGGGCGGGCTCAAGCACGAGCCGCTTCACCTCTTCGAGACCGGCCTGATCAAGCAGCGGTGCCGGGGCGTAGGCCCCCATTCCCCCGGTGTTCGGGCCGACGTCGCCCTCACCGATGCGTTTGTGGTCCTGGGCGGGGGGCAGCAGCACCATCTGCTCTCCATCACTAAGGGCAAAGACCGAGACCTCGGGGCCATGGGTGCGTTCCTCCAAGACCAGGGAGGCGTCCCCGCCGAAGCGTCCCGCAAAGATCTCCTCAATGGCTGTGCGGGCCTCCTCCACGCTCTCGGCCACGGTCACACCCTTGCCGGCGGCCAGTCCATCGGCCTTCACCACCAGGGGCTTGCCTTGGGACTCGAGGGCGCTGAGGGCTTCGTCGCGGCTGTTGGCTTTCCAGTAACCGGCTGTGGGGATCCCGGCCTCCACCATCAGTGCCTTGGCCCACTGCTTGCTGGCCTCCAACTGGGCGCCGTCCGCGCCCGGCCCAAACACGGCGAATCCAGCTTCCCGGAGCCGATCCGCCAGGCCGGCGGCGAGGGGGGCTTCGGGGCCCACCACCACCAAATCAATGTTCTTCTCCTGGCAGGTCTCTAGCAGGGCCTCCTGATCGCCCTCGATAATGGCCAGCTGAATGCAGCCCTGGAGTTCCGCGGTGCCGCCATTGCCGGGGGCCACCCAGACCTTTTGGACGCCGGTGCTGCGGGCGAGGGCCCAGGCCAAGGCGTTCTCCCGTCCGCCCCCTCCGACGACCAGCACGTGTTGCGGGGTAACGGTCGCGGTCATGGAGGGCTGGAGGCGGTTGGTCAGTTCGGTGATCAGAGCGGTGAGCTCCCCTAGGTTGTTCCCCAGAAGACTGCTCCGGGTGCCTTTCCTTCTTTACTCGCGGGTGGAGGCGCGTCGCAGGCCGCCTTGGGGCGTGGTGCTGGCGCTCCTGCAATTTCTCCTGGTTGCACCGCAGCCGGCCGATGCGAAGTTGCCCTTCATCGGCGACTTGTTTCGCGCCCAACCGAAGCCGAAGGTTCAGGGGCCGTCTGCCCCGGAGATCGAGGGCAGTACCCCAGAAGCCGAGTTTCACAAACTTCTCAAAAGCGGAGACCTAAGGGCACTAAACCTGGCCTGCCAGGAGGCTGCCAGTTTGGACTTTGTGACCCGCCTGCGCTTGCTGCAGCAGCGGCTGCTGACGGTGGCTCCGCCGCCCCAGCCCTTCCCGGTGGTGTTGATGAATGCCGATGCCCTGCTCAGCTGCAGGGCCCCGGATGCGGCCCTGGATGTGCTCAACCGCTTTGGCCCGGCCCCAGGCGTGGAGCGTGAGCAGTGGTTGGTCCAGCGTTGGCGTGCCGCTCAAGCCGGCTTGCATCACGCCCTGGCGGCGCGTCTCCTGGAACAACTGACGGCTGCAGACCCAGAACGGCTGGAAACCCTGGCCCTACCGATTCGAGTGAATGAGGACGGCACGGTGGTGACCCGGCCCGCCCTCGATCTCTATGTAGAGCACCTTTTGGTCTTGGAGCGCCGTCAGGAGGCCGCGGCACTGCTGCTGGCTGGGCAGCGTTCCAGGCAAGTGGCCGCCGAGCGGCTGAGTCAAGCGGTTGCCCTGCTCGAGCATCTCCCCATGGCGGAGCGCGATCAGCTGATGGAGCGGGCCCTGGATCAGGCGGCCGCTGCACAGGCCTGGGGTTTGGCGATCGCGCTGTTGGAGCAGCAGCGGAGCCTGATCGAATCTGAGACGCCTGGTGCGGTTGCGGAGCGTTCGCGCGCCCGTTTGATGCGCCTCAGCCAGCGCCTGGATGATGCTTACAGCGCGTGGGCCATCAAGCGAGAAGATTCTGAAGAAAGCGCCAGGGCCGACGCGTTGCAACAGCAACTGCGTTCCCCCCGCGACCCCGGAGGCCACGCCGCACCGCAACCATGACCGCTTACACCCTCGGATCGCTCCTCTATGAAGGCAAGGCCAAGCGCGTCTACCAGACTGATCAAACCGATTTTGTGGCGGTTGAATACAAGGACGACGCCACCGCCTTCAACTCCTTGAAAAAGGCCCAGCTGGCGGGCAAGGGGCTGATGAACTGTCAGATCTCCGCGCGGCTGTTTGAGTTCCTCGAGCGCGAGGGGATTGCGACCCACTACCTGTCTATGCAGGAACCCAACTGGATGTTGGTGAAGCCGGTTCAGATCGTTCCGGTGGAGGTTGTAGTGCGGAATATCGCCTTTGGTTCCCTCTGCAAGCAGATGCCGATCGAGCCCGGTACCCCGCTGGATCCACCCCTGCTCGATCTGTATTACAAGGACGACGCCTATGGCGATCCTCTGCTGACGGACGCGCGGCTGGAGCGTCTGGGTGTGCTGACCGCTCCGCAGCGCCAGGAGCTGGAGCGCCTTGCCATGGCTGTGAACATCTCCCTACGGCGCTTCTTCGCCGAGATCGCCTTGGAGCTGGTGGACTTCAAGATCGAGCTGGGATTCACCACATACGGTCAACTGGTGGTTGCCGATGAGATCAGTCCCGACACCTGCCGGCTCTGGGATCGCAACGTCAGCGGTGATGCCCAGGAGCGAATTTTGGACAAAGACCGTTTCCGCCAGGATCTCGGCGGTGTGGTCGAGGCCTACGGGAAGGTTCTCAAACGGGTCCAAGCCGCCTGCCCAGCACCCCGGTCGGGCAAGTAAGTTCGGCGGCATTTGCGGTTCGCCGCACTAGTCCCCGTTCCATGGCTGCACCCCGCAACGGCAAGAACCACACATGGAGCCTGGGGCTCGCATTGACTCTGCCTCTGGTGGCTGGGGTTGGTCCGGTGTGGGCGCAGGACACAAACCCCGAACCTGAGGATCCTGCTCCGACCGAGCAACCGGCCTCTGAGACGCCCAGTATTCGGCCCTCGCTTGCCCCCAGCGCGGGCGAGTCCCTGGCGCCTGCCGCACCCGCTGAGCCCAGGGTTCTGATCAGCGAGGTGGTAGTCCAGGGGGCCGAGGGGCACCCGGAACAGGCGCGAATGGAGATCGCGGTCTACGACGGGATGGCCACACGCCCCGGCAGCCGCGTCACCCGCGGCGAACTGCAGACCGACCTCGCGGCGATCTACGCCAGCGGCTGGTTCTCCGATGTCCGCATCCAGCCGGTCGATAGCCCCCTGGGGGTGCAGCTGGTGGTCACCGTTGTGCCGAACCCGGTGCTCACCAAGGTGGAACTCGAGGGGGTCAGCGCGACCACCAAGCTTCCCGAGAACCTTCTTCCCGACATCTTTGCTGCGGACTATGGCAAAACCCTGAATCTCAATGCCCTGCAGGCGCGCATTGCCGAGCTCCAGAAGTGGTATGCCGATCAGGGGTATTCCTTGGCTCGGGTGACGGGCCCCACCCGCGTCAGCCCCGCTGGTGTCGTGCAGCTGCTTGTACGTGAGGGCACCGTCGCCGGTGTTGAAGTGCAGTTCCTCAACAATGAGGGGGACAGCACCAACGAAAAGGGCCAGCCGATTCGCGGCAAAACCAAAACCTGGGTGGTTACTCGGGAGATTTCGATCAAGGCCGGCGACACCTTCAACCGCCGCCAACTCGAAGACGACATTAAGCGCCTCTACCGCACCGGCCTGTTCGGTGACGTCAAGGTCACCCTCCGCCCCGTGGCCGGTGAGCCGGGGGCCGTCACGATCGTCCTGGGAGTGGTGGAGCAGTCCACCGGCTCCCTCTCCGGCGGTATCGGCTACAGCCAGAGCCAGGGCATCTTTGGTCAGATCCAGCTCCAGGACAGCAACCTCTTTGGACGTGCCTGGGACCTGGCCCTCAACGTCACCTATGGCCAATTCGGTGGCCTGGCGGACCTCTCCTTCACGGATCCGTGGATCAAGGGCGACAAGTACCGCACGGCCTTCCGCACCAAGGTCTTCCTGAGCCGAGAAGTTCCGCAGGTGTTCCAGAGCCAGCAGAACGGCAACTTCTACTCCGTCTCTGATGTCTCCCAAGGCTTCTTCAACGCCCCCAGCACGGCCCTTGCGTATCAGAGCAACTCCACGGTCTTCTCTGGTCCCTATGCTTCGCCGACCGCTGCGAAGGCGACGAATCCTCAGCTCGGGGACAACAACAATTGGTTCCAGCTCGACGGCAACGCCGTGGCGATCCAGCGGATTGGAGGCACAGCGTCCTTTGCCCGCCCCCTGAACGGCGGTGACCCTTACAAGAAGGCCCCCTGGAATGTTGTCGTTGGCCTAAACGCGCAGCAGGTTAAGCCGATCAACTTCGCGGGGGAGGCGATGCCCTATGCCACGGCCTCCAACAACTTCACGGGCAACGGCACGACCACCGCAAGCAACGTGATTTGTGTGGCCTACAACTGCGAAAACGGCGCCACGACCAACCAATTGGTCGGCCTGCGGTTGGCGGCTTCGATGAACACCCTCAACGATCCCCGAAACCCCACCAAGGGGAACTTCCTGAGCGTTGGCACCGAGCAATTTGTCTCCGTAGGCCAAGACTCTCCGACCTTCAACCGTCTGCGGGCCAGTGCCACCCATTACATCCCGGTGAATTGGCTGAAGTTCTACAAGGGCTGCCGTCCAAAACCCGGTCAGAAGGAGGACTGCAAACAGGCCCTGGCTTTCCAAGCCTCAGTGGGCACCAACCTTGGCAACATGCCCGTTTACGAGGCCTTCTGCTTGGGTGGCTCGAACTCCGTTCGCGGCTACTACGACTGCGACCTGGGCGTGGGTAAGAGCTTCGGTGAGGCGACGGTGGAATACCGCTTCCCGATCTTCAGCATCATCAGCGGCGAAGTCTTCGTTGACGCCGGCAGCACCTTCGGCAGCCAGGCAAATGTCCCCGGTAACCCGGGCACCCTGCTGGATAAGCCCGGCGACGGTGTGTCTCCTGGTGTGGGTGTGATTGTCACCACCCCGGTGGGTCCCCTGCGTTTGGAGGTGGCCAGCCAGGACTTCACCGACGAATGGCGCTTCAACCTCGGCGTGGGTTGGAAGTTCTGAGGTTGCTCCCGTGACAACTTGGCCCAGCGATTACAGCCAGGCTTGGACCTTGGCGAAACCCGTGGAGCGCTCCGGTGTGGGTCTCCACAGCGGCCTTGAAGCCAAGGTGCGGCTGGAACCAGCTGAGCAGCCAGGCTTCTATGTGGGCTGGCTGAATGCTCCCGAGCGTCCCCACGTGCGCTTGCAGCCCTCCATGGTGTGCGAGACCCAGCTATGCACGGCTCTGCAGCTCGGCGAGCAGCGCCTGGCCACCGTGGAACATCTCTTGGCGGCCCTAGCCGGTGTGGGTGTGACCTCGGCGCTGATCTTGGTGGATGGTGAGGAGATTCCCCTGCTGGATGGCTCAGCCCAGCCCTGGGTGGAAGCCTTGGCGGAAGCCGGTCTGCAGTGCCTGGGCTCCCACCCGGACTCCGTGCCCCTGAGCGAACCGATCACCCTGCAGCAGGGTCAGAGTTTCGCTATAGCGCTCCCCAGTGACCGCCTGCGGTTGGGGGCAGCCATCGAATTCCCCCACCCCGCCATTGGCCGGCAGCTGTTCAACATCGAGCTCACGCCCCAGCGCTTCGTTGAGGAGATTGCCCCCGCCAGAACTTTCGGGTTCAAGGATCAAGTTGATCAGTTGCGTGCCGCCGGCTTGATTCAGGGGGGCGCCTTGGACAACGCCCTGGTCTGCGACGGCGAGGGTTGGCTGAATCCTCCACTGCGCTTTGCCGACGAGCCCGTGCGCCATAAGCTGCTTGACCTATTGGGCGATCTCGCCTTAGCGGGACTGCCTATGGCCCAGGTGTTCGCCTTCCGTGGTTCCCACGGACTCCACACCTCCTTGGCTGCTGCTCTGGTTTCTTCTCGCTGAGTCTCTTGTCTTCATCCGCCTCCCCATCCGCCCCTGTTCTGAACAGCGAGCAGATTCAGGGACTCCTGCCTCATCGCTACCCCTTCGCCCTCGTGGATCGGGTTATTGAGCACGAGCCGGGCAAGCGGGCGGTGGCGATCAAGAACGTCACCTTCAACGAGCCCCAGTTCCAGGGCCATTTCCCTGGTCGCCCGTTGATGCCGGGGGTCCTGATCGTTGAGGCGATGGCCCAGGTTGGGGGTTTGATCGTCACACAAATGCCAGACCTGCCCAAGGGGTTGTTTGTCTTTGCGGGCATCGATGGCGTGCGCTTCCGCCGGCCGGTCGTCCCCGGCGATCAGCTGGTGATGACTTGCGAACTGCTCTCCCTCAAGCGACAACGGTTCGGGAAAGTCAAGGCGGAGGCCACGGTGGACGGACAGCTGGTCTGCTCCGGTGAATTGATGTTCTCCTTGGTCGATTGAATTCCCCCCATGACTCAGGCCGTGATGAACGGGGACAGCACCCGAATCCATCCCACCGCCGTGGTGGATCCCAAGGCTCAGATCGACGTGTGCGTGGACATCGGTCCCTACGCCGTGGTTGGACCTGAGGTCTCGATCGGTTCAGGAACGCGCATCGGTCCACATGTGGTGCTCGATGGTCGCGTCAGCATCGGCCAGCGCAACCGCATCTTCCCGGGAGCATCCATTGGTGCTGAACCCCAGGACCTCAAATACAACGGTGCCCCCACTGAGGTAGTGATTGGCGACGACAACGCCATTCGCGAATGCGTGACCATCAATCGCGCCACCAATGAGGGAGAGCAGACCCGCATCGGCAACGGCAATCTGTTGATGGCTTACAGCCACCTGGGTCACAACTGCGACCTGGGCAACCGGATCGTGATTGCCAACGGTGTGGCCGTGGCCGGCCATGTGGTGATCGGTGATCGCGCGGTCATTGGTGGCGTCCTCGGCATCCACCAATTCGTCCACATCGGCACCATGGCGATGGTGGGTGGCATGAGCCGCATCGACCGTGATGTGCCGCCTTACGCGATCGTCGAGGGGCATCCCGGTCGTCTGCGCGGCTTGAACCGGATTGGCTTGAAGCGCAGTGGTTTGGCCGAACTGGATGGGGGAGCGCAGACCAAGCAATTGCAGCAGGTCTGGGCGCAGCTCTATCGCGGTGATGTGGTCTTGGCTGAGGCGATCAAGGGCGTGAGGGAGCAGACACTTCTGCCCCCTGCGGAAACCCTGGTGAGCTTCCTGGAGGCTTCGATTGGCCCCGGACGCCGAGGTCCCCTGCCCGCCGGGCGTTCATGAGGCGATTGCTGATCAGCACCGGAGAAGTCTCCGGTGACTTGCAGGGTGGACTGTTAGTCCAATCCCTGCACGACGAAGCCCAATCCCGTGGTCTGGAGCTCGAGGTGGTTGCCCTCGGCGGAGAGCGGATGCGCCAGGCCGGGGCCACCCTTCTGGCCAACACCACGGCGATGGGGGCCATTGGCCTTTGGGAGGCTCTGCCCTTGGTATGGCCCACCCTGCTGATCCAACGTCGGGTTGATCAGTGGTTGCGTGATTTTCCCCCCGATGGCGTGGTGCTCATCGATTACATGGGGGCCAACGTCAACCTGGGCGTCAAGGTCAAGCGTCGTCTGCCAGGGACGCCGATCCTGTATTACATCGCCCCTCAGGAGTGGGCCTTTCGTGTAGGCGAAGGCGGCACCACCCGGCTGATCGGCTTCACGGATCGGATCCTGGCGATCTTTCCGGAGGAGGCGCGTTTTTATGGCTCCCGTGGGGCCGATGTCACCTGGGTGGGGCATCCCCTGATCGACACCTTGTCACACCTGCCCAGCCGCGATGAGGCCAGGGCGGCGTTGGGGCTGCAGCCGGGGCAGCGTCTGCTGCTGCTGTTCCCCGCCTCGCGTCAGCAGGAATTGCGCTACCTCCTACCGACCTTGGCCCAGGCGGCAGCGGAATTGCAGCGGTGTTGTCCCGGGCTGCAGGTGATGGTCCCCGCGAGCCAGGCCAGCTTCGAGCCGGTGCTGCGGGAACTGCTGGAGCAGGCCGGGGTCCAGGCCCGGGTGATCCCCGCGGCGGAAGCCGATGTGCTGCGTCCGGTGCTGTGTGCAGCGGCGGATTTGGCCCTCAACAAATCCGGCACGGTCAACCTCGAGTTGGCCCTTCGCGGTGTGCCCCAGGTGGTCGCCTATCGGGTCAGCCGTCCCACGGCCTGGGTGGCCAAGACCATCCTGCGCTTCCACGTCGATCACATCTCACCGGTCAACCTCGTTGTGGGCGAGCGCCTGGTGCCGGAGTTGCTGCAGGACGAGCTCACCCCGGACTTGGTGGTGGAGGCGGCCTTGCCCCTGCTGGAGGATCCGGCTGAGCGCAAGCGGGTCAGCGAAGGCTACCGCCGCATGCGTGAACTCCTGGGTGAACCTGGGGTCACCCGCCGGGCGGCGTCGGCCATCCTGGATGCCCTGCCGGAGACCACCTCCTCATGATTCGCCGCGTGTTGACTGCTTGCTTGGCCATCGGCCTGGTGCTGCTCGGTCCCGGTGCTGCGGCCTGGGCGGCGACAGAAGAGGCGGTCTTGGCCGGTGGATGTTTCTGGTGCCTTGAGCACGACCTGGAGGGTCTACCGGGGGTGATCGATGCCGAGAGCGGCTACAGCGGCGGTTATCTGGAGAATCCCAGCTACGGCCAGGTCAGCTCCGGTGGAACGGGACACCAGGAGGTGGTGCGGATCCGCTTTGATCCCCAGCGCATCAGCTATCCCACCCTGCTGCGGGCCTACTGGCGCAACGTTGACCCTTTTGATGGCGGTGGTCAGTTCTGTGATCGCGGAGGCTCCTACACGCCCGTAATCTTTACCGAGGGGGATCAACAGCTCAAGGAAGCGAAAGCCAGTCTTCAGTCCGCCGCTCAAGAACTCGGCAAGCCTCCATCGGCGATCAAGGTGCAGATCAAACCCCTGAAACGCTTCTGGCCTGCGGAGGGCTATCACCAGAACTATGCGGTGAACAACGCGATCAAATACAACTACTACCGCTGGGCCTGCGGTCGTGATCGCCGTTTGGATCAGGTCTTGGGCACCAGGGCCCGCAGCTACGCTCCCTGGGTGGTCAAGCGATGACTCGCTGCCGACCTGAATCCTGAGGAAAAGCTAAAGCTCCGATGGCGGGAAATTCGCCTTTCCCCTGTGTTGATACGGCTTTTGCGACTTTTTACTCTTGGCGACCGGAATTACTGTGATTAGGTCTCGACTGCAGGTTTTGTATGTATCTGCTGACGATTCGCGATGGTCTCGTGACACGTCATATCGGCCCTTATGCCACTCCGAAGCAGGCTTCGGACGATCTCGATCGCCTGTTGAAGCTCTTTGGTGATCGGGCCCGCTGGCAAATCCACGCTTTGGAAGAGCCCGCATCTCTGTTGGGCGATGCCAGCGCGTCCGTGGCGACGGCCGCTTAGGGGCGGCCCTGTTGCTGGCCAGGGTAGCCCCGCAGCAGGCCGCTTTCCACCATCAATCCCACAGCCGCCACGATGGCCACGAGGCTGAGGGTGCCGTACCAGAACCAAGGTCCGTGGGGCTGACCGAGGGCCTGGAGCGTCCGCCTTTGCACGGCCTCTCCGAAGAGGCAGAGCCCGGCCGGCAGGAGCAGGACGCTCAACTGGGCTTTGACGTACCAGCGAAGTTTGGGCACCGCCATGCTGCAGGTTGGGTCGCTCGCAGGGCTGCAGCCTAGGCGGCGCCCCCTGCCAGGACCCAGTTCACCAGGGTGCGAACGCCATATCCGGTCGCGCCTGCGGGATCCAGGCCTCGACCTTTGTCGCTCCAGACGGTGCCCGCGATGTCTATGTGGGCCCAGGAGATCTCTTTGTTGACGAAGTCCTGGAGGAAGAGGGCCGCAGTGATCGAGCCTCCCGGGCGGGGACCGGTGTTCTTCATGTCGGCCAGGCCACTCTTGAGGCCAGCGCGGTAGGAGGCCCTCAGGGGCATCCGCCAGAGGTTTTCGCCACCGTCCTCCCCAGCCTGGACCAGGGCCTCGGCCAGGGTGTCGCTCGGTGACCAGAGGCCTGCGATCTCATCGCCCAGGGCAATCACGCAGGCTCCTGTCAAGGTGGCTAGGTCCACCACGGCGTCGGGATCCAGCCTGCAGGCGTAGACCAGGGCATCCGCCAGGGTCAGGCGCCCTTCGGCATCGGTGTTGTTGATCTCGATCGTTTTGCCGTTGGAGGCGGTCACGATCGCTCCGGGGTGTATCGCCCCGCCGCTGATCATGTTTTCGCAGGCGGCCACGAGCATGTGGACTTCGATGCCCGCAGGCTTGAGTTCAGCGATGGCCCTCATCGCGCCCAGCACGGCGCCGCTGCCGCCCATGTCGAACTTCATCATGTCGATTTGGGAGCCGGCAGTTTTGAGGTTGTACCCGCCGGAATCGAAAGTCAGGCCTTTGCCCACCAGCACCAGTCGCCGATTGACCTCCCCTTGGGGGCTGTAGGTGAGGTGGATGAACTTCGGCGGCAGGTCCGAGCCCTGGGCCACCGCTAAATAGGAGCCCATCCCGAGGGCTTCACAGTCCGCCCGCTCGAGCACTTTCAGCTGCAGGCCAAAGTCGCGGGCGATGGTTGCGGCGCTTTCGGCCAGGGCGGCAGGGGTGACGACGTTTGGCGGGGCGGCCACGAGTTCACGGGCGAGCTCGACACCGCTGCAGATGGCCTGGCTTCTGCTCGCTGCGCTTTGGCAGGGGGGCAGCTGGTCGGAGGGAAGACCGAGCAGCTCCACCTGGGCGGGCTGCGTTGAGGGCTCAGCCTCACCCTTGAAACGCTGGTCCCGGAAAAGGATCAATCGAACTGCTTCAGCCATGGCCGAGGTGGCCGCCACCGGCGCGAAGCCCTCGAGGGGCAGGTTGAGGCCCACGCTGCTGGCACCACTGCCATTGGCGGCTTTGGCGCCAATGGCAGTGGCTTTGCGCAGGTGCTCGAGGTTGAACTCCGCGGCGGCACCTAGGCCCACCAGCACCAGCGTGCTGGGCTCTTGATTGAGAAGCTCCAGCACGAGGTTTTCACCTGGTTTGGCTTTGAAGCGGCGCCGCTCTATGCGCTCCAGCAGCGCGTCGCCGAAGCGGGCCTTCATCAGCTCGCGGCTGCTGTCTCCAGGGGCGTCGCTGAACAGACCCACCACCAGGGCCTGCCCCGTCCATTCGCGGGCGGTGGCGCTGCTGCAGCGGATCTCCATGGCCATCTCAAGCTCAATGGGCGCGATGGTAGAGCGATCAGCCTGGCTCGGCCGTGAAGGGGGTGGCCCAGCGGCCGCGGGTTTCTTTGTTGAAGGGGGGCAGCCAGTGCCGAATCAAGGCTTGCTCAAGGGCTTGCCGAGCCCTGCGTTGGCTGGGGGCGTCGTGCCAGAAGCGGATGCTGAGCTGCGCCTGTAGGCCCGCCTGCTGCAGGGCCTCGCCGTAGGCCGCCAGGTAGTACTTGCAGTCGTGCTCTCCTTTCCAGCGGCGGTCCGCCTGCTGGGTCTCCCCGACATAGAGCAAGAGAGACCCTTCGAGATGGGGCGGCCGGTCCAATACGAAGTACAGGGCGGCGCCATCGAGCTGACGCTCGGGCCAGCGCCAGAACTGCAGGTGCTGTGGGGCCAGTTGCAGCGGGTCCAGACGCTGCACTGCGGCGGCGCCGATGCTGCTGCCGCCAAAGAGGTCCATCTGGCCCGGGGGGCGCTTGCTGCCGCTGGCCACCGCCTCAAAGCGGGGTCCCTGGAAATCGAGCAGGCGTTGCTGCCAATCGATCAGCTGATGCTCCTGGAGCGGCAGTGTCTTGCCGCCGCCGCTGTTGACGGGAGTGGAGCCAAAGAGTTCGCCTTGGCGTCCCATCCCTTAGGCCGATCGGGGGAGTTCGGGCCCCGCTGACCCCTGGCCAAAACGCACCTTGCCGATCAGGGCCTCCACGACCGCGGCGGGGAGTTGCAGCCGTTGTTGCAGGTCGGCGAGGTCCTGGAATGGGGCCCGTTGGCGTTCCCGCAGTAGCCGTTGCCGCCGCTCGGGGCTCAGCTGTGGCAGCTGCCGTTCCAAGGCTTGGGCAGGCGCGCGGTTTAGATCAATCAGGAGGGGCCGTACGGTGCTCGGGGCCCCATCGCCGTACCAGCGGAATTGCAGCAGGGGTTCCCAGATCGCGACCACGGCGGCAGGGAGATCCAGCAGGCGCTGCAGATCCTCCGGGCCACTCAGTTGCACGCCCCCTTGCTGCAGCCGAAGCAGAAGGTCGACCTGATCCCGCTGGATCTCGGGGAGACGTAACCAGTCATCGGCACTGGCCCGGTTCACATCCAGCCGCCAGCCCAGGGCGGCGGCATGCTGCACCTCCTGGGCGTTGGCGAGGCGCAGGTTGGGGTTGTGCTCGAGCTTCAGTTCGAGCAGGTCTTGCTCGACGCACTCCTCAAGGGGGCGCGCTTCCGGTGCTGCAGGGCGGGCGGCCGTCTCACGCCGGGGCAGTTGTCCGGCCGCTTCCAGCAGGCCCCGGGCCAGAGGATCCAACCAGTGGCCTCGGCCCATGACGGTGTCGGGTGCTGCGGAACCGCCCGACCTTAACGAGGGTCTGGCCACTCGACCAAGCCGAGTCGAATTCCCTGCACCGCGGCCTGGATTCGGCTCTTGGCGTTCAGTTTGTGGAAGATGTGACGGTGGCTACTAGTATCTCTAAAAACCTTGCTGTCACTGGGATCTTTGGTGGCCAAACGTGTTAGGCATCTGTTGGGCAATCGGTGCTGCCTGGATTCTTGGCGACAGTCACAGATCGCGGAACAGGGACCAGCACAAGGTTCAGCTGGCTACATCTGACGGCTTTTTGCTGGTCGCTGGTCGTGGACAGGCTTCGACCTGATCTTTATCACCCCGTCACACAACAAGCTGTCGCAGCTGGTTTTGGCTGCTTTTGGACAAGAGTGGATCAGCTATTGGACACACAAAGGCTTTAGGTGATCCTTCACCTCATAGTCCTCCGATTCCAGTAGTAGCAGTCGGTTTGGCTGATAGTTCGAGTAAGTGTCGCCGATTGGTTTGGGTTGGTCTCTCGTCGGACTGCTCAACCGTTTTCCCTTTGGTTGATCTGACCTGAGTGGCCAGATCTTGCCTGGCATTAGGCCTGCCTACCCCCCCCCCTTGCAGTGGTCATACGCATCGATCTCGGCGATCTCCGGGATCGCACTCTCGACGTAACCCCGCCTTTCTCCCTCAACGCAGTCGAGCAGGCGTTGGGTTTGATTCACCGCAGGAAGAAGCCTGGCCATCAGAGCAACCAGCGCCACAAGGCCTATGCCGGCGAGAGCCAGGAACCAACGCTGAGCTGCCACCAGGAGCGCCTGCAAGGAGTCTGAGTACACGTTGGCCATGAATCTCCTCTGTCCCTCAGGCGTGTATACCCCCAGGGGGGAGCTGGGTCCATGCGCCTACGTAATACGGCTTCACAAATTTGGGCCGGGAATGCAGGCCCCTAGTTGCTGGACACCTACTTGCACTCCTGAGCCGCCCTCTGGGCTAGCCCGTTTATAAGGCACCAGCCAGGGCTAGAACAGACGTAGACAAGGAGAGGTTGATGGAACCACTCACGGACGGCATCCTCATCGCGCTGTTCCTCTGGGCGACGGTTGCCGCAATCAAGAAGGGCTCCTGGAAGAAGCCGGACCCGTCTTGCCACGTGTACATCCGACGAGGCGATGACAAACCCGTGGCGGACTGCTGACCTTTCTCTTTGTCGTCCTGGTCTGTTACTGATTTAGGTCGGTAATTGTGCTGCTTTCCTGTGTATCCATCGGACTTAGAACGGCAATAGACGCCCTCTGGTGAGTTGCGTCTTGGGGAGGGAGGCGGTGTTGGCGCACCGCCTTTTTTATGTGCTTCGAGGTTGAGTGCTTTTGCTGGTGTCGTCTACCTGCTGGGCGACCTATGAAGGGTTCAGACCCCAAGAGACCTGCCTTCGTTCAGACGGGTCGGGTGCCAAGGGCGGCTTCCTGGGGTGAGCTGAGTCAAGGGGTGGCCCGGGCTATCGGCAAATGCTTCGAAATAGCTCTTGCTCAGGCTTCAGTCGAGATAGAGCCCGCCGCAGTTTGCTTAGAGGGCCTGGTAGGTGGCCATCAGACTCCGGGGCTGGGTGACCATCATCAAAGTCGCGGGTGGCTGGGGTATGGCTTTGGCTTGCACCAACAGGCTGCCGCCGTTGCCCTGCACGAGGCGGTCCTTGCAAATCAGCACGTCGGCCTGTTTCTCGGCCAGCTTCTGGAGACCTTCCTCTTGGGTGGTCACCGCTCCGACGATTTCAGGTCCAGGTTGCAGGGCCAAGATGAACAAGGTCAGGGCCAGCCTGGAGCCGCTGCAGACCACGATGCGGGAGTGGCCCAGCAGCGCGTTGCCTCCCGCCACGTTGTCCCGCACGGCCGCAAGAGAAGGGTGTAGTCCATCGCGAAGGGGAGCCCCCTTTCGCTGTGTGCACGGGCGACGGTCTTAGCAGCTCATTACGCCTATCCGCACTCGTCAGGCCCGGCCGGGCTCAGCACAATCGATTGGCTCACCCGGCTCAGTGTGATGGCGTTCTTTGAATCCGAGATCGTTCAAGAGGAAGCCAAGCGCCTGTTCGGCGACTACCAGCAGCTGATGGAGCTGGGCGGGGAGTACGGCAAGTTCGATCGGGAAGGCAAGAAGCTCTTCATCGAGCGCATGGAGGCGCTGATGGACAGCTACCGCGTCTTTATGAAGCGCTTTGAGCTCTCCGATGACTTCCAGGCCAAGCTCACCGTTGAGCAGCTCCGCACGCAGCTTAGCCAGTTCGGGATGACCCCCGATCAGATGTTTGAGCAGATGCAATGCACTCTGGATCGCATGAAGGGGGAGTTGGAAGCCGAATCCTGAGCGTCGTCTGCGTACGATCCGACCCCAGACAGCAGGGCAGACATGGCCAAGGGCGAGTGGGGACTGCCGCAGTGGTTAGAGCGCGGTGTCGCTGACCTCTTCCCCACGGGCACGGAAGCCGCTGATGCCGACCAACAGCTCGCAGCCCGTCTCGCACAGGCTGCGAAGGAGGGGCGTTCCCTGAGGATCAAGCTCGGCATCGACCCTACCGGCAGTGACATTCACCTGGGTCACTCGATCCTCTTCCGCAAGCTGCGGGCCTTCCAGGATGCGGGCCACACCGCTGTTCTGATCATTGGCGACTTCACCGCGCGCATCGGTGACCCCACGGGCAAAAGTGCCACCCGCGTTCAGCTGACGGCTGATCAGGTCGAGGCCAACGCCCGCACCTATCTCCAGCAGCTGGGTCAGGGCCAGGATCCCGCCCACGCCCTGCTGGATTTCGAGACCCCGGGTCGCCTGGAGGTCCGCCGCAACAGCGAATGGCTGGCCTCCCTCGATCTGCCCAAGGTGATCGAGTTATTGGGGATCTCCACCGTCGGTCAGATGCTGGCCAAGGAGGACTTCGCTAACCGCTACGGCTCCGGCACCCCGATCTCCCTGCACGAATTCCTCTATCCGCTGCTGCAGGGCTACGACTCCGTGGCTGTTCAGGCCGACTTGGAACTGGGGGGCATGGACCAGAAGTTCAACGTGGCCATGGGCCGTGACCTGCAGCGTCATTTCGGCCAGCGCACCCAGTTCGGGATGCTCCTGCCGATCCTGGCGGGCCTCGATGGCGTCCAGAAGATGAGCAAGAGCCTCGGGAACACCGTCGGCCTGGCGGAGGATCCGCTCTCGATGTACTCGAAGCTCGAGAAGGTGCCCGATGCGGCGGTGCAGGAGTACCTCACCCTGCTGACCAACTTGGATCTGACGGCCCTGCCGGATAACCCGCGGGAGCGTCAAAAGGCCATGGCTCTGGAGGTGACCCGCCAGAGTCACGGTGAGGCGGCGGCCCAGCAGGCCCAGGCGGATGCGGGCAAGTTGGTCGGTGGTGCCAAGGGAAGCGGTGCGGCTGATGCCGAGGTCCCGGAGGCCTCACTTGCCGAGGTGAACTTCCCGGCGAAGGCCTTCTATCTGCTCAGTGCCGTCGGCATCTGTGCCAGCAGCAGCGAGGCGCGCCGCCAAATCCAAGGCGGTGGAGTCAAGCTCGACGGCGAGAAATTGGCGGACCCCAACCAGGAATTTGCTGCTGCAGCCGAGCTTGAGGGCAAGGTGCTGCAGCTCGGTAAAAAGACCTTCCGGCGGCTGGTGGCGGGGTAGACCGCGCTCACCACAACCTCTGCAGCTCCCCCGCCCTTGGTTGGGTTTTGTGATCTAGAGGCTGCGCAGCACCGCCAGATCTTCCGCATCCAATGGCGTCGGGATGCCATGCTCGAGCTGGTCTGCGAAACCGCCATCCCGGCTGAGGACCGTGATTAGATAAACCCGTCCTGGCCCAGGATTCTCCAGGTCATGGACAGCGTCGCCGGGGACGCTCACGAAGTCCCCGCCGCTGGCGGTGATGGAGGCGTTACCCACGTGGAAGACGACCGTGCCGCGCAGCACAAAGAAGAGCTCCGCCGCCTGGTGATGACTGTGGGCCGGGACCCGATCGCAGGGGTCATGCACCTCCAGGAATTGGGTGCAGCCACCGGCTTCCGGCTTGCTGAGCAGTGCGAGGCGGCAGTGGTCATCGTTGCCCAGTCGGTAGCCCTGGAGCTGCTCGGGATGCAGGACCCTTGGACCCATTGGCGTGGCTAGGCGTTGCCCCCATGCTGGGTCTCCTCCTGGGAACGCGCCAGGACAGTTCGTAGCCTGAGATCTCCATTGAGGGCGAATCTCCCGTGACCAGGCCTGCCGCCGAGCGGATCATCGTTGCCCTCGACGGGATGGCCCCCGAGCAAGCCCTGGCCTTCAGCCGTAGCGTGCAGGGGTTGCGCTGGGTGAAGGTCGGCCTGGAGCTCTTCCTTCAGGCGGGTCCGGACGTGGTGGCCCAGCTGCGGGAGCATGGTCAGCGGGTCTTCCTCGACCTGAAGTTCCACGACATTCCCGTCACCATGGCCGGCGCCTGCAGGCGCGCTGCAGCCCTGGGGGCGGAGCTGATCACCGTTCATGCCTGCGCCGGCAGTGAAGCTCTGCGGGCGGCCCAGGCCGCGGCCTGCGAGGGCGCCCAAGCGGCCGGTTTAGCTACCCCCACCCTGCTGGCGGTCACTGTGCTGACCAGTTGGGAGGAGCAGCGCCTGCAGCGGGAATTGGCCCTGTCTCAGACCATTGCCGAGCGGGTGCCATTCCTGGCGCAGCTGGCGGCTAGCGCCGGCATTGGCGGTTGCGTCTGCTCGCCCCTGGAGGCCGCCAGTCTGAGAGTGCAACACTCCGAACCGTTTGCCTTGGTGACCCCAGGGATTCGTCCCAAGGGCAGTGCTGTGGGGGATCAAGCCCGGGTTCTCGGTCCCGCTGAGGCCATCGCCGCCGGCGCCTCGCAGCTCGTCATCGGCCGCCCGATCACCAAGGCCGAGGACCCCTCGGAGGCCTTCGCCGCCTGCTGCGCCGAGCTGGCCTAGGTGAGGACTGAACCGGCGGGACTGAGCTCGCCGTAGAGCCGCTCCAGCTGGTCGATGTTTTGCGTGAGGGTGTAGCGCTCAAGGGCCCGTTGGCGGGCGCGCCGTCCCAGTTCTTTTGTGAGGATCGGTTGGTCCCGCAGGACCGGCAGCAGGGTGCGCAGCTGGGTGGTCACCCCTTGGGTGCTGATCACGACGCCGGCGCCGCCCTCCAGCACCTCCCCATCGGCGCCCGCATCGGTGGCGACGCAGGCGGTACCACTGGCCATGGCCTCAAGTAGGGCCAAGGAGAGCCCCTCCACGAGGGAAGGCAAGAGGAAGATCTCGGCGAGCTGCAGCAGGGCCAAGCGGACGGTTTGGTCGGGTTCATGGCCCCACCAGAGGATCCCGACATCCTCGCCGTAGTTCTGCATCAGCGACTGGCGCATCGGGCCATCGCCCACCACCACCAGCTGGCAGCCGCTCGGCTGGACCAACCTCCAAGCTCGCAGTAGCGCTTCGACGTTTTTCTCCGTCGCGATCCGCCCCATGTACAGGAACACCCGCTGGCCGCTGAAGCGTTGGCGCAGCTCTTGGAGTTGCAGGGAAGGCTCAGCAGGGTTGCCCGGATTCCAACGCTGGGGATCCACCCCGTTGGGAATGACCGCCAGGCGATGGCTGGGGACCCCGAGCCGCATGAGCACATCGGCCTGCAATTCCGAGAAGACCACCACCCGGTCGTACTTGGCCAGGGAGGGGGCGTAGAGCTGATAGGTCAGTTGTTGGGTGCCAGCGCTGAGGTTGCGCAGACTCGCGTCAAACGGGGGGTGGAAGGTAGCGACCAGCGGTAATCCGAGCTGCTGGCAGAGCTCGGGGAGCCTGAAATCCAGGGGCGAGAGGGTCAAGCTGGCGTGCACCAGATCCGGCTGCAGACGCTCTAGCGATTCCCGCAGTTCCCGCTGGGCGCCCGGTGAAGGAATCGTGTACACCTGCGACTTGACCAGATACGGCAGCACGACGTCGGGGCTGGTGGCCGTGTCCGAGGTGGTTGTGCCGGAGCTGTCGAAGTGAATGAAGCTGATCTCGTGGCCACGATCCCGCAGGGCCTCGGTGGTGGTCAGGCCGTAGGTGACGTTGCCGCAGAAGGGTGACTTTTTGCCCAGCCAGGCGATATGGGTCACGCAGCGGCTATTCGACCAAGAGTCGAAATTAGCAGCGTTTCCACGGCTGCTCGAGCAGCGCGGCGGCAACCGCCAGGCCCGCCAATGCCCAGAGCACCGGCAGGAGTCCATAGCGGCTGACGATAGCTCCGGCCAGCACCAGCGGCAGGCTCAAGGCGATGTTGATCAGGTTGTTCTGTAATCCGAAAACCTTGCCCCGCATCGATTCTGGGGTGTCTTCCTGGATGGTGGTCTGGGCGGGTATAGCCAGTAGAGCGGCGCCGATGCCGAGCACCGCGCAGAGGGTGAGGGTGAAGCCCAGGCTGCCGCGGAGTTGCCCGAGCAGCACCAGGCTCCAGGCGATGGTCCCCAGGCCGGCGGAGGCAAGGCGACGGCGCTTGAAGCGATGGCCTATCTGTGCCACGGCGACGGCGCCCAGGGCAAGGCCGATGCCACTCATCGCCAGCAGGGTGCCGAATTGGGTGGGACCTAGCTGACGAATCGCGGAGGCCAGGCTGATGGCCAGTACATAGAGCGCCGCTAGAAGGCTGTAAAGCAGCACCAGCTGGAGCATGGCGCTGCGCACGCTGGGGCGCTGCTTGAGCACCTCTAGGCCGTCGGTGATCTCTCGCCAGATGTTCTCGTCATGGCTGCGCTGCGGGGTTTCCTCGACGCGGATCCAGGCAATCGATAGGGCCGCCAGGCCGTAGCAGAGGGGCAGCAGCGCGAACTCGCCGTTGGCGACGCCCAGAGCCCCTAGGCCGTATTTCAGAGCCCGCAGAATCGGATCGCCCAGGGCGAAGCCGACGATCGTGGCGGCCATGCTTGTGGCTTGGTATAGCGAGTTCGCCGCCAGCAACTGGCGCGTGGGAACCAGCATGGGGATCGCGGCCTGTTCCGCAGGGGCGAAGAACTGGGTCAGCACCGACTCCAGAAAGGTGATGACCAGGAGGGCCCAATAGCCCCAGCTCAGTCCTAGCCAATGGGGACCATCCAGCAGGCAGAACGGCGTCAGAAGGGCCAGGCCAGCGCGGATGCCGTTGCTGGCCACCATCACTTCTCGTTTGCGCCAGCGATCGGCCCAAACCCCAGCCACTAGTCCAAGCACCATGGCTGGGATGGTGTTGGCGACGTAGATCCCGGTGGCGAGCAGGGTGATCCATTGGGCCCGGCCTTCGATGCTCAGGTTGAAGGCCCCGGCGGCCTCCACGAGCGCTCCGCCCTCCGGTGGTGTCGCCACCGCCCAGTACTGGGCGATCAGGAAGACCATCAAGACGATGTAGAACTTGTCCGCTAGCTGGCTGAAGATCTGCCCAAGCCAGAGCTTGCGGAATTCGGGCAAGGCCAAGACCCCTTGCAGTCCCGTGTTTTTTCCTGGAGACCGCGGGGCGTCGCTCACGTTCTTCAGGACCTTTCGGCTACCGATGATGCCCCATCGTTGAAGCACTGTCTCAACATCCGCCAGGAGCGGGCACTGCGGTTGAGGTGTTCGCGGCACCAGAGCTCGAGCATTTGCAGCAGCCGCAGCCAAACCCGCTCCGGTCCCATCAGTTCTCCATCGCGCTTGCGGGGTAAGGCCTGCCGCAGCAGCCTCTGCAGCAGGGCGAGCTCGGAGGCATTGAGGACCATCTGGGCGCCGGGCACGGCACCGATGACAAAGCCTTCGCTGGGCAGCAGGCTGCAGCGCCACTCCCAGTTCCCCAGGGGCGGGTCCAGAGGGAGTCCGCTGCGGCAGCACTCCGCCAGGGGGAGGGCATAGCCCCCCAGGGCAAGCAGGTGGGTGAGGCCCTGAACGCTGATAGCCAGGGCTTCGAGGTTGTCCTGTTTGTCCTTCACCACCAACTCCAGCCGGGACAGCTGAACCAGCAGGTCCTCGAGGACCCCTTCAATCGCGTCGCCGCTGGGCACCAGCAGCAGTGCCACCTCCGCGAGGCCCTGGGCCGCTGCCAAGGTCTCCAGTCGTTCCGCCAGGTTGGAAAAGTTGCGCAGGACCCGCAGTTGGCGCACGCGCTTCAGGCCGCTGCGCCCCCCCACCTGCAGGCTGAGCACCGCCAGGGGGACGGCGGCGGCCAGGGAACTCTTGGGTTTGCGGGCCCCTGGGGCTGCCAGTCGCACCAAGCCTTCTTCGTTGCTCAGGAGCGTGATAAGCCGGTCGCTTTCCCCGAGGGGACTGCTGCGCAGCACCAGGCCCTCCAGCCGCTGTTCTGGGCTCACGCGTCCTTCGCCCGCAGGGCCTCCATCAAGGCCACCCCTCGGCTGGTGCCCAGCCGGCTGGCGCCCGCTTCGACGAGGGCATAGGCCTGCTCGAGGCTGCTGATGCCACCCGAGGCCTTAATGGCGGTGCGCCCCCGGGCGAGCTGGCGGAGCTGTTGGACCTGCTCGATGCTCGCGGCGGGTCCAAAACCACTGCTGGTCTTGAGCACGCTGGCGCCCACGTCGATGCTGGCTTCGACGGCCCACTCCAACACCTCTGGGGGCAGGCGCCCCACCTCCAAGATCACCTTGAAGGGCAGCCCCAAGTCGGCGATTGGGGCCAGGTCCTCGCAGAACTGGGAACTGTTGCCATCGGCCAGGGCGCCAAAGTCCGGCACCACATCGAATTCATCTGCACCGGCGCTAGCGGCCCATTCCGCTTCCTGGCGTTTGATCTCCGCGGGGATGGCGCCAAAGGGGAAGCCGATCACGCTGATCAACTTCGGCCCCCGTCCGCCGCTGGGACCAAGCCGCTCGCGGGCGAGATCCAACCAGCGGGAGGCCAGGCAGACCCCGCCAAAGCCGAAGTGTTTGGCCTCGTCGCAGCAGCGCAGTACCGACTCGCGACCCTGATGGGGATCCAGCAGGGCGTGATCGATCAGGGGGGCGAGATCGGGCAGGTCGCGCACGGTGGACGCCGGAGGTTGACCTCCAGTGTCTGCGATCAGGCCTTGGCCTGAATCACGCCAAAGCCTCCGTGGTTGCGCCGATAGACCACCTGCAGCTCACCGCTTTCGGCGTCGCGGAACATATAAAAGTCGTGGTCGATCAGCTCCAGCTGGTGCAGGGCCTCATCCAGGCCCATGGCGGCCATCGGGAAGTACTTGCGGCGCACCCCCCGGCTGGGGAGGCCGGCTTCTTTGCCCTCCAGCAGGGAGCCGCTGATGCTGTCGTCGCCGGCCATCTCCACGACACTGGGAGTCTGGCTGGCGTGGTGACCGTGGCTGTGGTGGTGGTCGCCGTGGCGGTCCTTGTAGCGGCGTAGCTGCCGAGTCAGTTTCCCGGCCACCAAATCAATGCTGGCGTAGAGGTTCTCGCTGCGTTCTTGGGCGCGGATCACGGTGCCATTGGCGAAGACCGTCACCTCCGCGGTCTGTTGCGGAACCCGGGGATTGCGGGCTACCGAGAGATGCACGTCCGCCTCTTTCACCATCCCGTCGAAATGACTGGTCGCGCGCTTCAGCTTCTCTTCGGTGTACTCGCGGATGGCTGGAGTGACCTCCAGATTGCGGCCGTGAATCACAAGCTTCATCCCTTGCCTCCTGGGCGATGGACCCTTTTAAACGCTAGGAACGGTCAGTGATTTCAACCACGGCCTCGCCCGCTCACGACGCAATCTGTTTCGAGCCCCCTGGCTGCGTTCCGTTTGCTCAGGGCTGGAGTTGGCAGCAGCAGTTGCAACGGCGGCTGCTGGAGAACCCCGATGGGCCTGAGGCGTTACTGCTGCTGGAGCACGAGCCCTGTTACACCCTGGGTCGCGGCGCTGACCCGGCCTTCCTGGGCTTTGATCCGGCAGATCCCCCGGCACCGCTGTTTCGGATTGATCGGGGCGGTGAAGTGACCCACCACTGCCCGGGGCAGTTGGTGCTCTATCCGGTGCTCAACCTGCAGCGCCACGGCGCTGACCTGCATCTTTACCTGCGAGAGCTGGAGGGGGTGGTGATCGCGTTGTTGGCCGAGCTGGGTCTGGAGGCTGGCCGGATTGAAGGGCTGACGGGGGTCTGGTTGGAGGGCCGCAAGGTGGCCGCCATTGGGGTCGGTGCCCGCCGCTGGATCAGTCAGCACGGCCTGGCCCTCAATGTCGAGGCGGATCTCGCTGGTTTTGCCGAAGTCGTGCCCTGCGGGATCGCCAATCGGGAGGTCGGGCGCCTGGTGGATTGGCGTCCGGAGCTCTCGGCGGCGGCCCTGCGGCCGCGGCTGCTGGAGACCTTTGCACGTCGCTTTGGTTTGCAGTTGCGCCCGCCAACCCTTCAGGAGCAGCTCCAGGGGTGGTAAGAACGGTGCCAATTGATTGGTGCACCCATGCCCCTCGCCGAGATCAGCTGGATGGGCAGTCGCCACGATCAGCGCGCCTTGGCCGAGAGGCAGGACTGGAGTGCACTCCACGGCCTTGAGCAGCTGTGGGGGCAGTTGGCGGAGCTCCATGGCGACTCCCCAGCCCTGGATGCCCCCCATGCCAAGCCGCCGGAGCAGTTGAGCTTCCGCCGCCTGCATCAGCAGATCGAGCAGGCCGCCGCCGGTTTTGGGGCCCTCGGGGTCCGGCCGGGCGAGGTCGTCGGTTTATTCTCAGAGAACAGCCCCCGCTGGATAGTGGCGGACCAGGGTTTGATGCGTCTTGGAGCCGCGGATGCGGTTCGCGGCAGCGGCGCACCGTTGGATGAGTTGCGCTACATCGCTGCTGACTGCGGTGCGGTGGCCCTGGTCCTGGAGTCGGCCGAGCTGCTGGAGCGTTTGCAGTTAAGCAGTGAGCTGCTCGGGCAACTGCGCTTTGTGGTGCTGTTGCAGGGGGGCCGCGGTGCGGTCGTGCCGCTTATTCCCTGCTTGACCTGGGAGGAACTGATGGCCAAGGGGGCTGCTAGTCCGGCTCCGGCTTGGCCCGAGGGCGGCGTGGAGCGCCTGGCCACGGTGCTCTACACGTCAGGCACCACGGGCCGTCCCAAGGGCGTCCCCCTCAGCCATGCCAACTTGCTGCAACAGCTGCGCAACCTCGGGGTGGCGGTGGCGCCGAGCCCGGGTGATCGGGTGCTAAGCGTCCTGCCGATCTGGCATGCCTATGAGCGCAGCGCGGAATACTTCCTGCTCTCATGTGGTTGCCAGCAGACCTACACGACCCTCAAGCAACTGCGCCCGGACCTGCAGGGTGTTCGTCCCCACTACCTGATCAGTGTTCCTCGGCTCTGGGAGGCCCTGCTGAGCGGCTTCGAAGATGCCCTCGCGGCCATGCCGGTGAGTCGAGCCAAGTTGCTGCGTTCGGCCCTGGGCGTCAGTCGGTATCACTGCCTCGCAAGGCGGGTGGCGGCCGATCGAACCCTGGCCCCCGAGCGCAAGCGTCGCCGCGTTGCCGCTGCCGCCGGCGCCTTGCTGAGCTGGCCCGTGCATGGTCTTGCCGAGAAGCTGTTTTGGCCGAAGGTTCGGACCCAGCTGATCGGTGGTCACCTCCGTACGGCCATCAGTGGTGGTGGTGCCCTGGCGATCCATGTCGATGGCTTCTTTGAGGCCATCGGCATTGAGTTGTTGGTTGGCTACGGCCTGACCGAAACCAGCCCGGTGTTGACCTGCCGGCGCCGTTGGAACAACCGCCGCGGCAGCTCCGGCCAACCGCTCCCCGGCACCTCCATCAAGATCACCGATCCCGAGAGTGGTGCGGTGCTGGCGGTCGGCGAACGGGGGAAGGTCTTGGCCAAAGGAACCCAGGTGATGGGGGGGTATCTGGGTAAACCCGAAGCCACCGCCAAGGTGCTCGATGCCGAGGGCTGGTTTGACACCGGTGACCTGGGGCACCTGCTGGCGGACGGCACCTTGGTGCTTACCGGCCGCGCAAAGGACACGATTGTGCTCAGCAGCGGCGAGAATATCGAGCCAGGCCCCCTCGAGGAGTGCCTGGTGGCCTGCACCCTGGTCGAGCAGGTGATGCTCGTCGGTCAGGACCGCAAGGCCCTGGGTGCCCTGGTGGTGCCGAAGTTGGAGAGCCTGGAGGCCTTTGCTGCAGAGCAGGGGCTGACGCCCCCGGACCCGGCTCTGTTGAAGGCCCTGACCAGTCGACTGAACCGGCGCCTGCAGGCGCGGGTAGGGGCCCGACCGGATGAGCGGCTGGCGGGGGTTGCCCTGGTGGAGCCCTTTAGCATCGACAACGGTCTGCTGACCCAAACCCTCAAGCAGAAGCGCGATCGCATCGCCAATCGCGACACCCAGGCGATCGAGTCGATCTACGGCCGCTAGGGCCGGGAACCCGCCCGGACCAGACGTTGTCGGCCCTGGCTAGCACTGACAGGCTGAGCGCCGCAATTGATCTCCCATGGCCGAGGGTTCACTCTCCGTAAAGCGCTCCATCACCGTCCGCGCGGTGGTTACCCCCCGCTGGAAGGAGGACGCTGAGCGTGAAATCAGCGCGGCCATCGCCAACAGCGACGCCCAGCTGGGGCAGCTCGAGCAAGAGGGGCAGCAGCTGGTGGAGGCGATCCGCAGCCAGAGCGCCAATCCCCTGGACCCCCGCGTTCAGGAGCAGGTGGGTTCTGTACAGGAGCAGGTGGCTGCCAAGCGCGCCGAGCTCGAGGAGCAGAAGCGTCAGCTGCTCGAGCAGCAGCGCCAGGTCCGCGACCTGGAGATGGAGCAAATCGTCGAGCAAGGCCAGCTCGATAGCTTCACGGACGTCAAGGTGGGCGACAACCTGGTCGAGAAGCTCCAGGTGGCTGTTGTCGTCCGTGATGGGGTGATCGAGGCGATCGAGGGAGCCCTCTGAGGCTTTCCATCAGGGGGCTGCCGCTGAGCCGCGTAAAATCGGCCTCAAACGAGCGGCAGACCTCCGTTGGCGATCCACGAAATCTTCATGCCCGCCCTCTCCTCCACGATGACAGAGGGCAAGATCGTGGAATGGCTTAAGAAGCCAGGTGACAAGGTCGGCCGTGGTGAGTCCGTGCTGGTTGTCGAGTCCGACAAGGCGGACATGGACGTCGAGTCCTTCAACGAGGGCTACCTTGCCGCAGTGTTGATGCCCGCAGGTGGTACCGCGCCCGTCGGCGAAACCATCGGTCTGGTGGTGGAAACCGAGGCAGAAATTGCAGAGGCCCAGGCCAAGGCCCCTAGTGCCCCTGCAGCACCCGCGCCCGCTGCGGCTGCCGCTTCCACCCCTGCTGCTGCTCCGGCCCCCGCACCGGTCGTGGCCGCCCCTGCTCCCATTGCCGCTGCGCCCGCTCCCGTGAGCGATGGCCGCGTGGTGGCGAGCCCCCGGGCCAAGAAATTGGCGAGCCAACATGGTGTAGCTCTCGAGACCCTGCGCGGCAGCGGCCCCCTCGGCCGTATCCAGGCTGAAGACGTCGAGCGGGCCCTGGGCCTGACCGTCGCGGTCCCCCGTGTGGCCGAGGGTTCGACCCCTGCAGCGAGCGGTGGCAGCAACGGCGCCGCAGCTCCGGGTGCCGCCCCGGCTGGCAATGCCTTTGGCCGCCCTGGCGAGAGCGTGGCCTTCAACACCCTCCAGGGCGCGGTCAACCGCAACATGGTGGCCAGCCTGGCGGTGCCGACCTTCCGGGTCGGCTACACGATCACCACCACCAAGCTGGACGCTTTCTACAAGCAGGTGAAGAGCAAGGGCGTGACCATGACCGCCCTGCTGGCCAAGGCCGTGGGAGTGGTGCTAGCCCGTCACCCCCAGGTGAATGCCACCACCAGTGCCGATGGTTCTGCCATGGTTTACCCGGCTGCGGTGAACGTCGCTGTGGCCGTGGCGATGGAAGACGGTGGGTTGATCACCCCGGTGCTGCCGAACGCCGACAAGACCGACATCCACTCCCTGGCCCGCACCTGGGCTGATCTGGTGAGCCGCGCCCGCAGCAAGCAGCTCCAGCCTGAGGAATACAGCACCGGCACCTTCACCCTCTCCAACCTGGGGATGTTCGGTGTGGACCGCTTTGATGCGATCTTGCCGCCGGGCACCGGCGCGATACTTGCGGTGGCCGCCTCGCGTCCCACGGTCGTCGGCGGCAAGGACGGTTCGATCCGGGTCGCGAACCAGATGCAGGTGAATCTGACCTGCGATCACCGTGTGATCTACGGCGCCGATGCGGCGGCCTTCCTCAGGGATCTCGCCCAGCTGCTCGAGACCAACCCCGAGAGCCTGGCCTTCTGATCAGCGACGATCAGCTGCTCTCGAGTTACGTCTTCGACCTCCCGGAGACGTTCATCGCCCAGCGCCCAGTCGAACCGCGTCATGCGGCCAGGTTGTTGGCGCTCGAGGGGCTCGAGGGCTGCCGCCATCAAAAGGTCTGGGATCTGCAGGATCTGCTGAAACCCGGCGACTTGCTGGTGGTGAACAACACCCGAGTGCTCAAGGCGCGCCTGCAGGCCCGGCGGCTCACAGGTGGGGCGGTGGAGCTGCTGGTGCTGGAGCCCGTGGGCGGTAGCGATTGGCTCTGTCTGGCCAAACCGGCCAAGCGCCTCAAGTCGGGCGAGATCCTGCAGCTGGAGCATCCCGGCCAACTACCCCAGCTCCTGGAGATCGTGGCCGTCGACGCCGAGACCGGAGGCAGGGTCGTGCGTTTTCCGGCAGAGTGCACCAACCCGGAAGCCATCGAGGCCCTGCTGGCGCGCTACGGCGAGATTCCCCTGCCGCCCTACATCCACCAACACTCCAGCGATGACGAGAGCCGCTACCAGACCCGTTTCGCCTCCCGGCCCGGGGCGGTGGCGGCGCCCACGGCGGGCTTGCACCTGAGCGATGAACTGCTGGAAGCCCTCGAGGCCCGCGGGGTGCAGCGCACGACGGTGACCTTGCACGTGGGTCTGGGCACGTTCCGGCCGGTGGAGACCGAGGACCTGACCCAGCTGGAGCTCCACAGCGAGTGGGTCGAGGTGTCGCCGGCCTGTGTGGAGGCGGTGGCCCAGTGCCGCGCCCGCGGCGGCCGCGTGATTGCGGTTGGAACTACCTCGGTTCGTAGCCTGGAGGCGGTCGCCCAGCTCCACGGTGGTGTGCTGCAACCCCATGCTGGAACTGTGAATTTGGTGATTCAGCCCGGCTATCGCTTTGCGGTGGTTCAGGGGCTACTGACCAACTTCCACCTGCCGAAAAGTTCCTTGCTTCTGCTGGTCAGTGCCCTGGTGGGACGGCTGCGCTTGCTTGCGCTCTACGAGGAGGCCAAGGCGGAGGGCTATCGCTTCTTCTCCTATGGCGACGCGATGTGGATCTCGCCGGAGGCGGTCCTCGAGAACGCCCGGCCATAAAAAAGCCCCCGCCTAATCGGGGGCTTGGGTTGGATCGCTTGGATCAGGCGGCGGCCAGGTTGGCGGCCACGAATTCCCAGTTCACCAGTTTGTCGAGGTAGGTGCTGATGTAGTCGGGGCGGCGGTTCTGGTAATCCAGGTAGTAGGCGTGCTCCCAGACGTCCATGGTCAGGAGGGCGTTCTGGCCGTGGGCCAGAGGCAAATCGGCGTTACCAGTCTTGGTGACCTTAAGTGTGCCGTTGTCGAGGACGAGCCAGGCCCAGCCACTACCGAACTGGGTGGCGCCGGCGGCCTTGAAGGCTTCGACGAACTTCTCGAAGCTGCCGAAGTCAGCGTTGATCTTCTCGAGCAGAGCGCCGCTAGGGGTGCCGCCACCGTTGGGCTTGATGCACTGCCAGTAGAAGCTGTGGTTCCAGACCTGGGCAGCGTTGTTGAACACGCCGACCTTGCTGGCGTCACTGGCCACGGCGACGATGGTGTCTTCCAAGCTCTTGCCTTCCAGATCGGTGCCAGACACCAGGTTGTTGAGGTTGGTCACGTAAGCGTTGTGGTGCTTGCCGTGGTGGAACTCAAGGGTTTGGCGGGAGATATGCGGCTCGAGGGCATCGAGGCCGTAGGGCAGCGCGGGCAGCGTATGAGCCATGAAACGAAGGATCGTGCTGTTGGATGCCCGGCCATATGCCGGACGGCGGGGGAATTCTAACGATCGCTTGAAGTTTCGTAAGTCGCGGGAACCGCACTGCTGGCGCGGTTCCCGCAGCTGAGATCAGCCATTGACCTCGAGCAGTTCCACCTCAAAGATCAAGGTGGCGTTGGGGGGGATCACACCGCCGGCACCGCGCGCGCCGTAGGCTAGATCGGGAGGGATGACGAGTTTGCGCTTGCCGCCGACCTGCATGCCGGCCACACCTTCATCCCAGCCCTTGATCACGCGACCGGCACCCAAGGGGAAGCTGAATGGACCGCGGCCGTAGCTGCTGTCGAACTCCTTGCCGTTCTCGAGCGTGCCGCGGTAGTTGACCACCACGAGCTGCCCCGAGGTGGCTTCAGGACCGTCACCGATCACCAGGTCGGTGATTCGCAGACCGCTGGGGGTCATCCGTTCTTTGGCCGCAACCATTTCTCCTCCGAGGGCAGACGCCCCACTGTCGGCGATGACGTCGCTGGCCATCGTGAAGAGGCTGGGGTTGGGATCCTCTGGATCGAGTTCGATCTGGCCGCTGAAGCTGGCTTGAGCGGGGGCGCTGGCTACCGCCTCCTGCACGGTGGGTTGGCTGGGGGCGGCTTTCACGGTGGAAGGAGCCACAATCTGGCTCACCAGTGCAAGCAAGAGGCAGCCCACGCAGACGGCGGAGCTGATGA
Source organism: Synechococcus sp. (assembly GCA_047285805.1). Lineage (GTDB taxonomy): Bacteria > Cyanobacteriota > Cyanobacteriia > PCC-6307 > Cyanobiaceae > Vulcanococcus. The sequence continues at coordinate 135,162 of JBJBCN010000002.1, forward strand.
GGATGTCCCGCATGTCCGTATCAAAGAGGCATCACAGAATGATTCTCGCCTAGTTGCGCCTCATTCCGGGATTTCGAGCCGGGATTGCTTCTGCCGCAGCTGCTGTTCCAGCCGATCGATGCTGCCCCGCAGTTCATCGACTTCCCGTTGCCGGGCCAGCCCCAGATCCTGCAGGAGGTGATCCAGGTTGCGCTCCACCTGCCGCTCGGTCTGTTTCTCGAGCTCGGGGTTCTCGCCGCGCAGGCTGGCGAGAACGTCATCGACCAAGGCACTCGCCCACTAGGGAGGTAGTGGCAAAACTGCTGAAGAGCAGTTGTTGAAGGGGGCGACTGGGATCCATAAGACTTAATTATTAGCAACCGCTCTTGGCTGCTCAGTGATGGTTTGAACAGAGTGCCGTAAATCAGATCTCCTTCTGCGCCTTGTCTAGCCACAATATGAGTTGAAACCTACACATATATTGGACCAGATCAAAGCTCGCGGAAAGTTCAATTTTCTACAGAGAACCCTGTGGCTTAACCCCTTTCGCGATTCGTTCAAACCCTCTATGTTCAGTTCCTGAAGTAACTGGTTCCTAGGGTTTTGTCGGACAGTCCAACAGGTTTCGCCTTGCTGAGACAGGTCTCCGGGAGGCACTGTGCAGCGCCCTGGAGGCTGGCCAGCAGCCTGAGATCAATAAGGGATGAAGGTCGTTTGGAAGCCGATGCAGGCGCTCTTGGGAGCCAATCAGGAGGCTTGACCACAGTCGATGCTCAAGCCCACGCAAAACGTTCAGATAACTACAAACGGCACGTCACTGTTGATGCGGCTGCTGGATTATCTGCTCACCACCTCCGGGTCGGGCAAGGGAGATAGCATAGGCGGGTTGGTACTCGTCTCTTTTTTGTCGGACTTTTCGCTGCTTCTGGGTTTAATTAGCGGACGCCTTTGCCAGTCCTGCTCAAGCTGGTCGTGGCGATCAAGGGCGTTTGGATTCATTGCAGGTCGTCCAGTACCGCCTACTGCTGGCATCACCTGTTATGGCCTTGCTAGCTGATCCCAGCGAATGGAAACCAGTTATGAGGGTGGGGTTAACTGGAATACTTCAGAGTAAGTGCAGATGGTTTAAAAATTTGCGGCAGAAACCCAAATCACTGGTCTCAATTCTTTTAATTGGTGGATCTCCTGAACTCCTGAACTCCTGGCTCTAGAGTCGCTACAGGTTGCATATTGATTTAAATCTAAACAATGACAAGCTGATAGCCGGTCTTATGAGTAAGACTGGAATGCTTGTGGATTATTTATTGTTGAAGCATGTAGAAAAAATTTAAGACAATGAGAGGTGTTGGGTGGCTTACTGATGGAGAGCTATTTATCTTGTCAATCTGCTTTTGACCAGATTTTGATATAAAAATACCACCGTATTCCTCTGATCTGGTGGCGGTTTGGTAAGTTTAGCTGTCAAGAGCCTAGAGAGGCTTTTTTGCCCAGAACTGGTACATTCCTATGAATGTTGAAGGATATTCTTTTTCAAAATCGCACCAATTTTCTAATGAGGTTAGTCCCTCATTGTCGGGATATCGCTGATGATAGAGATTTTTTATATTGTCTGCTAGCATGAACCCGCAGAATTCAAGATTTTGGCTGTCCAGAAGAGCATTAAGTTCTATTGTTGTGAAACAATGCTCTTGTACATGGAAACACAAGTCTCGGCATTCGGAGAGCGAGTAAAAGTCTCTCACGCATTTAGGTAAATCCATCAGCTCATTAATCTCGCCTCGCATTACCTTGCCTCTAAATTCTCGGATACCCTGCGGAGTACTTTCAATTCCTAATCTCTTGATTATTTTCTGTGCCCTCAAAATGATCTTACGTGCGGTAGTGCTATATAGGCCTAATTTGATGTATCCACCTGGCTTCAGCTGTTTAACTAGTGCAGACAGTCCGCTTGCAGGTCTTTCCATATGATGGAGGACGCCGCTACACTCAATTACATCAAAAGTTTCTTTTAGACTGGCGGCATTCAAGATATCCATCTTTTTAAACAATACATTTGTCATATTATACTCTGCTGTTTTCCTGATTGAATATGCGATGCTGCTACTGCTGAGGTCAATGGCTGTAACTTGAGCATTCTTATACCGACTTGTTTTTATAACTTGATCGCCGGTGCCGCAGCCGGCAATCAGTACTTTTGGTCTTTCCAGAGTAGAAGTTAATTCATGGTTGAAGGCAAGCCTATTCTTTGTCGATTCTCGTTTGATGACCTCTGATGCTTGCTTTGCGAGTGTGCTAGAGGTGTAGTCTGAATACCGGAATCTTGGATATGGATTTTCTTCGTACATTTCTTGTACGTGCTTCGAGACTGTATCATTGATGCTTTGATTTTGCTGGATGGATATTTTTATTTCTTTTTCTTTGAAGGGTTCTGTTAGGTGTGTCGCAATGAAGTCTTTGCTTTCAGTCCCAGAAAAGGAATATTGGCTAATTTGCGCCAAGTCTATATTGGCCAGATGCAATGGTGTATAACAGCCCACAGCTGCGATATATTTATTCATTTCTTCACGGCTTCCGGCAATCCTGCTGGTCAGTAGTGCTGTTAATTGTTCCTCTTCTTGCGACGTTGAATATACGTATTCATTCAAAAAACATTGCACAGCCAGGGCTTCTGTTAATGGTTTTAGTCTTGGTGGAATTAATCCTTCTTGAATTGTCAACCTCAGTATTTCTTCTCTTAGTCGAGTTAAGAATTGTTCGACATCTGAGTTCGGAGGGATTATCAGAGTCAGGGATTTTCGAAATCTCCAATCGGAGGATAACCTGTAGAGAGCCCCATTGCTGTCAGAGACTATCTTTGCTGGAATGGATGCTTCTCGGATCGTAGGTAAATAGGCCTTCAGGAATATCTTTGATAGGCTTTGATGAGAGATATCTGTCCGGTTTAAAAGTAATTCATATGCCTTCATTGCGTCCTTGAAATTTGACGGTTGAATTTGGAGCTTCTCGACTATTATCTTTAAATTTTTCAATGCACTCGTCCAGTTCGATTTTAGCTCCAAGGAATGAAGTGTTGCGGCTAGAGCTTGATCGTTATCGTTTAGGTCTTGGTAGATAATTCCTAGGTTTAGATATGCATCAGGATTGTCAGGCTTGAGTTCGAGTGATCTAAGCGTGGAATCCAGTGCTCGATATGGTTCGTCGAGATTCTTATATATGATCCCCAGATGAACTAGGGCGTTGGGGTTGTTAGGTTTTAATTCTAACGATTTAAGAGTTGGGTTAAGTGCTTGATTGGGTTCGTTGAGGTGATTGAAGATGATTCCCAGGTTTAAAAGAGCGTTTGGGTTGTGAGGTTTTAGGTCGAGTGATTTAAGAGTGTGTTCAAGAGCTTTCTCGGTTTCGTCGAGGCTTTGGTAGATAGTGCCCAGATTCATATGAGCGTTTGGGTTGTCAGGTTTTAATGTTATTGACTTAAGGGTGGTGGCCAAGGCCTGGTCCAGTTTGCCTAGCATTAGGTATGTATGGCCTAGGCTAAAGTATGCATCGGGGTGTTTTGGGTTTGCATTGATCCATGCTTGTTGTAGAGAGGCTGCCTCGGTGAAGCGACAGCTGCTTGTATAAATGATTCCCAGGTTTAGGAATAGAGAGTCATCTGTGCACCCAAGCAGCATTGCATGCCTGTAAAGCTCCTCGGCTGTCTCCAGGTCTCCTTTTGTGTGGTGTCTAATACCGGATTCGAGCACGCTCTTTTTTTTTGGCAAGTTTTTTTTGCCGGATTTATTCTTGTTGTTTCTTTGCTTTCCGAACCCGCTCATCTGACGCCTGAAATTCACCTAGCTTAATCCTTGTATGAATCACTCACCTTCTCTTGATACTTTACTGCTTCAGAGCTGGCGCTTGCGTTCCAGCTTGCGCCGCAACCGTACGGTGATCTCCATCTCGACACTTTGTGAGAGGGGATCCATCTCAAGGGGCAAGCGGGCAGCGACCTGCGCTAAGCAGATCGCGAGCAGTACTCCATCATTTTGATGAGCGGCACCAGGCCTCGCTAGGCCTTCCTCTTAAGTTGCTGGTGATAGAAGTCCCGTTGTCGATCACCGCGAACTTGAAGCAGACATCTTTGAGATCCTTTTCCCTGAGTGAGTTCTCGAGGATGTTCAGGTTCTCCTTTTGGTTATCTGAAGTAAGCCATGGTTGAAATCTGCGGTTGTGCCGGAAGGGTTTCTCGGGAATGACTTTGATGTTTTGAGGGGTTCTTCATAAAGGATGGTGATTGTGAGATCGCCAGCTTTGATGGTCTGGATTGGCGCCCTCCTGGCTGGGCTGCTCGCCGGCGCGGCCCTACCTCCTTTGGGCTCGCCTCCCCTGCTGTGGCTCGCGCTGGTACCGCTCTGGGCCTTAGGGCCAGGGCCGGCGGCCCTTTGGGCTGGGGCGGTGGTCTTGCTCAGCCATCGCTGGTTGCTCTGGTTGCACCCCCTCGATTGGATCGGGGTGCCGCTTCCCTTGAGCCTGCCGCTCTGTCTCGTGCTCTGGTTGGCACTGGGGCTGCTGGGTGCGGCATTGGTCTCCCTCTGGCGCGGGCTTGTCGGGCGCCTGGGGGCCAGCCGTTGGTCCGTGGCGCTATTGGCCTCTGCGCTCTGGGGCCTGGGCGAGGTCTGGATGGCGAAGGGGCCGTTGTTTTGGCTGGGGTTGGGTTCAGCGGCCCTGCCCGGTGATCGCGCCCTGGCGGGACTGGCTCAGTGGGTCGGTGCTGGCGGGCTGGCGGCCCTGCAATTGTTGCTTGCTTGGGGGCTGTGGCGCCTGCTGGTCGCTTGGTGGGAGGGGCGACGGGGCCTCTGGCGCGGCGGCCTGGCTTGGATGTTGGTGGTGGCATTGCTGCATGGCCTGGGCTGGCAGCAGCTGCAGCGCAGCGCCCTGCCTGATCCGGCGGCTCCGTGGCTACCGGTGCTGGTGCTTCAGCCCGATATCCCCACCCGGGAGAAGTTCAGTTGGACCCAGCAGCGGGCCTTGGAGCGGCGATTGCGACAGGCCCTGGCGGAGGCGGAGGTCCAGGGCGCGGACCTGTTGGTGCTGCCTGAGGGGGCTTTGGCTCCGGGGCAGGGGCTTCCTTCCCCAGGGGATGTGGAGGTGCTCAGCGGTGGCTTCCGCCAGGAGGAGCTTGAGCTGCGCAGCAGTGTTCTGCGCTTTTCTCCAGGGGCGCTGGAGGCGGAGGGGGCGATTGACAAACACCGGCTGGTGCCCCTGGGGGAATGGGTCCCCGGTGGGTCCCTCTTGCGTTGGGCGGGATTGTCCGCGGTCGGCGGTGTGGAGCCGGGGCCGGCCTCGCGGTTGCTGCGGCGCCCGTCGGGTGATCTGGCCGTCGCCATTTGCTACGAGATCGCTGATGGGGCGGGCCTGATCGCTGCGTCTCAGGCCGGGGCTGGCTGGATCCTGGCCAGCGCCAACCTGGACCCTTATCCGCGGCTGTTGCAGCAACAGTTCCAGGCCCTCTCCCAGCTGCGGGCAATCGAGGCCAGTCGCTGGTTGGTGAGTGCGGCCAATAGTGGGCCGAGCCTGGTGGTGCGGCCCGATGGGGCGTTGGGGTCGTCCCTGCCCCCGATGCAGCACGGGACGCTGCTTGTGCGCCTGCAACTCCGGTCGGGCGGGACCTTGTATGGCCACCTCGCGGAATGGCCGCTGCTGCTGGCCGCCGCCGGAGGCTTCGCCGCAAGCCGGTCTCGCGTGAGACAGCCTTGAGACTTGCTTAAGATGCCTTTGTTTTCCATCCGCTCTAGTTTTCTGGGTCTGGGCTTGGTGGCCGCCGCTGCGCTGCTTCCTGCGCCTGGACGGGGAGTGGATCGGGGGGGATGTGGTCCTGGAGGCCGCCAAGGGCTTGGGGGTTGTGGTGATTCAGCAGGCCCAGTGCGGCGGACCGCGGCAGCTCGCTACCTACAACATGGGCGCCAATGTCCTCTGTCTCTCGACTGAGCTCGAGCGTGACCCGCTTCTGCGGGTCACGCTGATCCAGCATGAGTTGGTGCATGTGGTGCAGGACTGCCTGGATGGCTTGGCGACGCCCACATCCCTGACCTTGGCGGAGGGTCTGCGCTCCAGCGGTCAGCTCAGCGGTGAGCAGGTGAATAGATTCTTCCTGCAGCACCTGCGCAAGCAGGGCAACTTGAATCACGTTGTGGCTTCAACGGTGCAGTTGCCCCTGGAGAGCCGTCAGCGTGAATTTGAGGCCTATGCCCTGCAGGCGGATCCGGCCATGGTGGCTTACCTGCTGAAGGTCACCTGTAAGTAAGAAAGGCTTCGCCAAGCGAAGGGCTTCTCTCGGGTGGTTGTGCTGCTCTCTCTGTAGGTATTCAGCCGCAGGTTGTTCTACCTAAATCGCCAAAAGTGTGGCATTTATACCTGGAAGAAAAAGGGGCTCCAGGGCTAGGAACAATGGAGTTACCGCTTTTGCTGTGACCGCTTATCCCTGTTGCGCTGCTTGTAAGAACTTCATCATCGCTGGCGGCATGGGGGCCTGCCGCTGCTGGCGGATGACGATGAGTTTGAAGGATGCTGAGGCGCAGGTCCGTTGTCCCTATTGGCTGCGTTCTGAAGCGGTGGAGGATCCCTACGAGACCTTCAATTGAGTTCTGCGTCACAGGTGGAGGTCGCCTGCTTGCTCTTGATTGGGCACCTTAAGGCTCAGGATAGATGCGCACTTGTCGCAAGCACGATGCCTGACCTCGTGTCTCTGATGGCGATTCTTCTCTATTTGACTGCCAAGGGGTGAATGCCTTCTGGCTGGGCGATGCCGCATCGGCGCGCCGTCTTGGGAAGGGCTGAAACCTGCAGAGATTCCGCTCGAAAAGACGCGCAACTACCCGATCTGCGTCCACTGTGACCAGGGGTGAGAGTGGTGGCTTTTGCTGGTCTCTGGCGCTAGTCGTTGGCTGGCCCAAGCAGCACATTTGCTGGGGTTTGCTCTCATGGCCTCTCCCGCGAGTGCGGAGCGCCTCAGGTCCAGTGCACTGCTTCAGGGGCTGCTGCGCCGGACGGGAACCGGGACCTTGGTGGCGCAGGATTGCCTCATCAATGGATGGATGCGTTTGTCCTCGCCCGCAATGCTGTGGTCCTATGTGGGAACAAACTAAAGGGTGATCCGCAGCGGGTTTGGGGAACCTTGGCTCACGATTCTGCCCACGTGATGCAGCACTGCCGGCGTCAGTCGATCTTTGAGAGGAATCGCTTGGGCTTGGATTTTTTGCTCGCCCATCAATGCTCACTGAAGCTGTTCAAGGCGGTTGGCTCATACCACCCCAGTCAGCACCGCTCTGAGATCGAGGCGCGCATCGTCCAGGGGGTGCCCGCCGAGTAGGTGATGAATCTCTTCCGCCGCTCCTGCGTGGATCGCCTGCTCTAAGACGAGCAGCTGTAGTGGGAGAGCCCGCCGGTGTTGAAGAACTCGCGGGGCTTGAGTTGGTTGTAGGTGGCGGCGAGCTTGGCGGGCGGGAGGAGGTAGGGATCGCGGAAGACCGCCTGCAGTTCTTGGATTAAGCTCAGGTCGCAGTCGGCAGCCCGTTCGTAGGCCGGTGCCACGAGCCATTCGCGCCAGGTGATCTGCGGATTGGCTCGCCGCATCGTCGCTTTGGCATCGGAGCTTGTTTGCATGTGCCAGCGCTCTAGCCAATCCGCCCAGCGTTGCTCAAGCTCGGCGTCGATGGGCAGGTAGAAGGCGGCCTTGAGGGCCCCGACCTGCTCGGGGAGGTCCGAGAGCACGCGGAAGCCCGCGGTGTAATCAGCCCTGGAGCTGGCCAGCAATTGCAGCAGGTCCTTGAGCAGGCCGTCGTCGTACCGGGGTAGTCCGAGCTTGCGGCACCACATCGCCTCCAGAGCCGTACCCATCGCCTGGCTGAAGCCCTCGCGCAGGGCATCGAGTTGGGCCAGGGCCTCCGCATCTCCCTCGAGCAGTGGCCGAAGGGCGGACCAGAACATCTGGTAGTTGGCTTCCGCCGCCCCTGGTTGGTTGAAGAAGCAGAAGTGCTCGCCGCCGCCGGTCCAAGGCTGGAAGCGTGGATCGAAGAGTTCGCAGAAACCGAAGGGGCCGTAGTCGAGGGTGTAGCCGCCTGCGGCGCAGTTGTCGCTGTTGAAGTTCCCCTGGCAGTAGCCGACGCGGATCCAGTCCGCCACCAGCGTCGTTAGGCGCTCTCTGAACAGCCGGGCCAGCTCGAGGACTTGCTGCGGGAAGGGCAGAGCTGCGTTGATCTCCGTGCGGTAATTCCGCTCGATCAGGTGAGCGGTGATCTGCTGCAGTTCCCGCAGGGCCCTGGGGTGGGCGTTGCTTCGCGCCCGGCGGGCAAACAGTTCTAGTTGGCCCACCCGAAGGAAAGACGGCGCGACCCGGGTCGTTATCGCCGCTGGGTTGTTGACCATGACGTCCGGCTCAAAGGAGCAGGACTGATGCGAGTACCAGGGCCGCCGCACGCCTTCAGAGCGGGACATGTAAAGGCTGAGGGAGCGGGTGGTGGGCACCCCCAGGGCGTGCATGAACTCCTGGGCGAGGAACTCGCGCACGCTCGAGCGCAGTACAGCCCGCCCGTCGGCGCCTCGGCAGTAGGGGGTCGGGCCGCCCCCCTTGAGTTGCATCTCCCAGCGCTGGCCTTCAAAGACACCTTCGAAGATCGAGATCGCCCGGCCGTCGCCGTAGCCATTGCCGGTGCCGAAGGGACACTGCTGGATGTATTCGGTCCCGTAGATCGATAGGGCGTAGCCCGTCGCCCAGCCATAGGGGCGCATGGCGCCACGGGCCACGCGGCTGTCGCCGGAGAAGAGTCGGCGGAAGTCCTCGTCTCGGGCTAGCGCGTCGCTGAGGCCGAGTTCGGCAAAGAGGTCGGCGCTGTGGGCGACGTATTCCGGCTGTGGCAGTGGCGTCGGGGTGACGGGGACGTAGTGCCCGGAATAGACCTGACGTGGCCGGTGGTCATCACCATCGCTGCTGGCCTCGGGATCCGCTTGGAGGGAATCCAGCAGGGAGTAGTCGACTTGACCGGCGAAGGCCTCAAAGCTCTCGATGGCCCGGGCGTTCTCGCTGCTGCTCATGGGGAGGGGTGGGCACAAAAAAGCCCAGGACAAACCTGGGCTTTCGGTAAGTGGAGCCGAGGAGACTCGAACTCCTGACTCCATGCATGCCATTTAGGCGTTTCAGGAGGCAAAAATCCGTCCCTAGACTAGATTCTGACCAAATTATCACGAATTATTTGCGCAGAAGTGTGCGCAGATCTGTCCTGCCCTGATAACCGCTCTAGCGGCTGGTCTTGCACTGCTGAGGAAACCAGAGCCATAAACGCTTAGTAAGGGGCATGTGCCAGCGCCGTGATCCGAGGATGGGGGTGAATTCAGCACCCCCTCACCCAACACTCCCAGCTACTGAGCAGTGTGTCGGGGAGCTGTTGGGAGCTACTCCTCTTCTTCTTCCCAGCGTGAGCGTCGGTGAGCAGCGCACAGCTCACACCTGCACGGCAATACAAAGTCACCACCTATCCAGCAGCTGTAAGGGGGTTTGCGGCCACAAAAGGGCTAAATCCTCGTCGCTCGGACGGGTATTGAAACTCGTTTCCATTCCCAAATCGTGCACATAGATCGGCGATGGCGCCGTTAACCGCTATGGGCAGTGATATCAGAGGTATGTGCACTGTCTGCTTGTGATTCGTGATGTCTTGCTTCAACATCACCGGCCGTCGCGAATGCGGCCACTCACAAAATACAAGATTCTCAGTATGAACTACGCGGCATGATTGTCATCCCGTAAGCCGCCCTTAATCCGCTGATCCATACCCTCTTTCGCCAAACCTTGGTAGTCAATGACCAGCTCACTGCAGCAGCTTGGGAGGGCAAAGAGGTCTGGACAATCGCGCAACGAGAGTTGACGCTGCTCGATATCCGCGACGCTTACTTCAGAGCCTGGCGATGGCATTCGGACATAGGTCGCAGTGCTAAAGCGATGATCTCAAATCTCGATTTCCCAGCAAGCAACGTCTTCGTTTGCGAGTCAAGAAATGACCGGAGCACAACGCTTTCTCCCAGGCCCAGCAGGAGAATCCGGCAGAACTACGAATTCAAAAACAGATCGGTATTTCCCCTCTCTCACCATGAAGACGAGGCATCGTTATCTCAGGAAAACAAGTCCGTCTGCACCATGGCTGTCTTGATCCAAAGCCGCGCCAGCACCGAAGAGTCTTGGCAAGACGAGGGCAGCAAGCGCAATCATTTCAAGGCCTACCTGACGGCACTGGCGAAATCACGTGTCACAGGCCGTGTCTATCGACTGGTCACGAGCGACGGAGACGTTCTCGAGCAGATCGGCGGAACAGCCTGCGGCGACAAAGTTCATCGCAATGCTCAGGCGAACTAGTTCGTAGAAGCCTTGGAGCTGCCAACTGCAAGCGCCGCCGCTTAAGAGCGCCAAGGCACCGAACGCAAAAAAACATTGATTTGTATCGGTTGTCTCGTGCGGGTCTCTTGCCGGGACAGTAGGACTGGGGTTGGTTGCAAGAGTCTTGATGGATCTCCGATTCGTCCCATCTGAACCAGCTCCAGGAAAAGGAACACTTCAACCACTGGGGCACAACGAATACCGCGTATGCGGTCCTGCTGGATGCACTGTCGTGAAGGGCTATGCCAACGCCCTGTACTTGAGCCGAAACGTTCCGGAAGCCAACGCCAAAGGCGATGGAGGCGGACAATTCCCTCCCTATTGGGGAAGTCGTGACGGATTCCCTTTGCATTCCTAAGCAGGGAATAGCCATAGCGTCTAAGCACACGGTTGAGGCGTGCCGCCCTTCTTAATCTGCGGTTTCCTTGGGGGAGTGTTCTTGACCTAACCCCCAGCGACTGTTGTCCTGCTCGTGTGGCTGCTAAACCCTGAATAGACCTGATTAGATCAAGGGACAGGACCGCAAACCCCCGGGAGTCGAACACCAGGGCTTTTTCTTGCTCAAACCTGACTGTGAATCTCCCCCCTTTTGTGGTTGCACCAATGAGGAGAATCGGTTGGGTCGGGATGGTGCCAACACGGTCACCAGGGCACTCTCTATCGACCTCAGAGCCCACATAGGAGCGCTAGACCAGGTTGCTTAAGCTGGAAACCAGAGAAACTGGTCGTCATTCTTATCTTGGGACTGCGCGAGGGAGCCAAAGAATATCTTTAGATGAAGATGGCGATAAGTTTGATGTCCAACTTGTCTGGAAGTGAAAAGTTTTCAGTCGACTCCTGTTTTTTCATTAAGCTCTTTGCTGTTTGCCGATTAATCAGCAGATAGTCGTTCCACGTCGTAAGCGTAATGGTTGTATGAGTAATCGCGATGCAGGATATGGGCATCCATTTCTTAGCCCTGAGAATCCATCGGCAAAAGATTCTGTCTTGGCGGTTCCTGATGAAAAGGAATCAAGTCTTACGCTGAAAGAGGCCGAAGGAGGTGAGCTTGTCACTGCACCATCTTTGGAATCTGAGGAAAAAAATGAAAGTGACTTAGGCAAAACTCTGGATCAATTTCTGCACGGCATTAGGCTCCTGGAGAAGCTTAACCTTTCCGAGTTCAGACAGATTTATCCTGTATTTCTGACATTGATGTGGTCCGTGCTCATTGGAAGCGCTCTTGCAGTAGGAATCAGCTGCCTTAACTCTGTAAACAGCATTCCAATCGTGGGAAGTATATTAGAAAACATTTTTGAACTAACTGGCGGTGCTGTGATCGTTCGCTTTGTGGTGTCGAAGCTGCTCTTGCATCGCACAAGAGCGGATCTCTTTGCGAGGATTGCAATGGTCAAGAAAGACTTGCTTAACTGAGGTGCTTCATGTGAGATTCTTTCAAGTTGCTTGAAAAAAATTGTCGCTACAGCTTTTATGTAACTAATACCTCAGTATTTACTTGTATCTATTGTCAAATGACGTTGAGAGCAAGCATGAAGTCTCTCTATACGTGCTGTGGCTCATGCTCATAATGAGCACGGTTTCCTGAGGTTTCTGAAGTCAGCCCTTTGAATCCGGTTGGTCCAAAACGGCTAAGGTCTGCTTCTTGAGGGCTCTGTCTTGTCGGTGTCTCAGTCATGGAACGTGAGGGGGCCGGATCTGCATGCTGTGGGAATAGATACGAACGGGAACGAGGGCCCCCAGATTCATAACCTCTAAGGAGCTGGTTGAGTTGTCTCCCCCCCCCTGATCCGAGAAGGGGGAGTGCCAAGCTCCCCCACCCCAACGCTCCCCGCCGCGAGCTGCGGCCAGTAGAGCTGTCTGGCTAGAGGCAATTGCGAATCCATGCATTTGATGCGCATGGATTCGCTATATTTCTGTCAATATACGTAAGTTGGGAACTTCTTCATGACCTTTTTGATGCACTGGTCTTTCAAGACTGGCTATCACGAAATTGCCGCCAAGAAGTTCATGGCGACAGGTGCTCCTTTCCCGGCGTGCAAGTCCTGGAAACGCTTTCACGCACCTGGCTCGGTAGAGGGTTGGATTCTTGTTGAGGCGGACGATGTCTCTGCTTGCTACGAGCATGCAGCTGAGTGGGCTGAGTGCCTGGATTGGGAGGTGACTCCAGTTCTGTCTGACGAAGAAGCTGGTCCGCTGATCGCCAAGGTCTACGCGTAGTCCTTACCGGGGCGCTGCCTGACGCAGTCGCCCCGGTCTCAACACCCCACGCCATTTAGCAGTGGTCAGAGGGTCTGTTGACTGAGTTCGTATGAGCTGCCATTAATCCAGAGGTTTAGACGTGAACTCCTCGATCAATGCGTCCATGGCTTCGTGCGCCCAGTCGCCAAACAACACCATCATGTCGCTTCTTTCTGAAGTTGGATGGACTGTTGCGCACTTAAATAGCTCTTCAGACGCTGAAGATCGTTCATCCCACGAATCTTGATGGTGGGACTTAGCGCTTGGATCGTCCAATCGGATGCGCCACCCTTGCGTCATAGGCAGCACCGACTACGTACCTCCTCTGTAGACGGCTGCCGCAAGCGCCGATGCCAGAAACGTGACAGCGGAAACCTCTCGAGCTTCGACACTCCATCCCAATAGATTTGTTCAAGAGAGCTTCAACTTAAAAAGCAAAAGTGTGCAGGAACTTCTTAGCAAAAAAAGATCAACGAAATCGCACCGACAATGGCCAAGACCTTTCGAAGCCGCTTAAGAGCGATTTTGCAGCTCATGCGACAAAACATCCTGAATCAGCAGGGTGATCGCTACACCCATCAAAGCCAGAGAGATTCCCATCTTTGTGTCTGACGCCTTTGCTACTTCCTGCGAAAGATTTAGGTGCTTCCCCCATTCGAAATGCATCAAAGCGTTCCAGCTACTGACAAATTAGGCCATAAGAATCTGTTGTTGCGTCCATAAGTGCAGAAGGCTTAAGGCTGTGTACCACAGCTTGTGTCTGCGGATCTTGATGCAGCCGCCCAGAAGGCAGCAGTTCATACCATTTGCAAAACAGATGGCATCGAGTCACGATAAGTTACAGGAGTGACAAGGGGATTCAGTGAAACAGCTATCGCTTTCAACGACTCAGCACTTTGAGATAGAGCGTTTTAGTCGCCAAATTGACAAAACTGAAGATATCGATAGCTTGCAAAAACTTGCCAAGAGTTTGCTCAGAGCCTGGATTCAGCAAAAAGCAGCAACCAACTGGGCCATATCAGAGTCAGCCAAAAACATAGGTAGTGAGTAAATTCGCAAATTTTAAACTCAATCAGTCTTTCTTTCCATTTATAGCTCTCTGAGATGAAGAAAAGCATTGCCATTATTGGATGCGGCTATGTTGGCGGAGATTCTGCAATTGCTCTTAGGTACTCCGGATACAGGGTTACTGGTACATCCCGATCAACCCAGGGACTGATCGGAATTCGCGAGATTGTCGATGAGGCTTTATTGCTGGACATTTCCGATGAATACTTTCCTTCGTCTTTTCTGGAGCATCAGAATGCAGTCCTTGTCTCAGCAGCTCCAACTCGGCAAGGCGAAGGATATGAATCTCTATTCGAAAAGGGGATAAACAATCTTGCAAACGCGTTGCGTAGGCGTAGGAGCAGTCATCCCCTGCAACTTATATACATTAGTTCAGTGGGAGTCTATGGTGACTGCGGAGGTGAGATGGTGAATGAGACTTCAGACGTCGATTCTAGTCATTGGGTGAATAAATTGATGGCAGCTTCAGAAAAGTCGCTTCTGACTTTAGATAGAAAAGATACAGTCACCTGCATTCTGCGGCTGGGCGGAATATACGGCCCAGGACGTGACATGATCTCATTGATTAAGTCAGCGGCTGGCAGTCAGATACCCAAGAAGGGAGATGATATTCAGTCATGGACTAGCATAATTGATGCGACAAGAGCGATCAAGTTTTCGCTCGACAACGACTTGCAGGGTATATACAATGTTGTTGATGATACGCGGCTTACTCGCCGTCAGCTGTCAAGCAAGATTTGCGAGGCAGAAGGGCTCCCGCCTGTTATCTGGGCAAACACGAACCTTCCGGGTATGAGAGTATCAAATGCCCTCGTCTCAAACCAAAAAATAAAAGACGCAGGCTTTAAGTTCTCTTCGCCAAAGATGTTTGTTGAAGTTGCCGCTTGAACTTGATGGCCCCTGTATTTAGCTATGCCAGTCTTTTGCCTCATGTTGCATTGCTGGCAAGGTTGCGGTGCTCGGAAATAAACTAAGCAACTTACCTATTTCCATTTATAAATGGCGATCTGTGTGAAGGACCGCTTCTTCTGTGAGCAGAGCATCTGCTGAATAATCAACTTTCTGTCTCCTCAACAAAGCAAGACAGTAGTGTTTTGCTTCAGGCTGCTCAAGGTAGAGCGAATAAAAGCCGTTCCCAGTAACGCAACCTGTGATGTTCATCAAAGTCGATGCGCAGCTCTTGAAAGCGTGAAGGCTGCAAACATCCGACCTCCAGGCGAAAGCCACCATATGGCAAGCGCTCAGGAACACCACACGCCAATCCATCATTAAATACTCCTCGTAGCTCTGCTTGAAGAAAGGGTTCGGGATCCCACCGTACCGACTCTGGCGTTGATGACCGGCCAGTAACCCCGGAAAGCGGATTGAAGCGTTCGACAACTCCAGAGCAACCATCCAACGGCTTCAATAACGCACCGATCGAGCTGGCCTGGGGCCTTGATGGTTCCATCTCCTCGCTGAGCTGACAACGAAACGCCACAGCACCAATTGTATTCAGGCGCCAATTCAATCCATCCGGCTTCCAAATCAGCACCAGCATCGAGCGAGATCGGCCGTGGAAGAAATTGATTTCGTGGCCAAACCGGCGCATATCATCGGAAACCTCCAGGCTCGACTGACCCCCAGCACCTGCAAATTGCCAGCAGGCTCCTGAAGCGTTGTAATCGGATCGACTCAAGGCGTACTGCGCTGCACCACCAGGAGCAAAGAACAATCCAGTGCCGTCCCAAAGACCGGTATCGGCATCCTCAAAGCTGATTGCGTAGCGGGTCTGACCCACGATGCTGGTGGGCTGACGCAAATCAAGTTCGCCATCGTCTCGACGGACATACCAATGGCTGTTCCCTTGCCACAAACCCTCAAAGTTGAGGCGGTTGTGTTCCCACTGATCTGTCATCACTGCTTCTTAGCTAAATGACGTGAATAGGGCTCAAAGCAACTATGCGTCCGTAGGCAAGTACACAAGCCGGAAACTTGAAAGTGGACTAAACAGAAGCGTCGAAGTCCTTTCAGTATTGTGGCAACCAGCGAAGGAATGCTATGAGCCGCCCGCCTGGCTTTCTGCATCGTAGTGAAGCTTTCATCGACTAGAGCGCCCCGATACCAGTCACTCCCTTCGCGAAGTCGGCATCGTCCGCTAGCTCAATGCGCTGGTAGCTGTCGCTCCATAGCAATGGCCTGGGGATGGGTTGCTGTAATTGACACTCGCCAATATCGCGATTGATTAAGTCGACAAAGCTAGTGATCCATCTATTGACAGGGCCAGTCACAGATGCTGGAGGCAAATGCTGCTTGTCCTGACTACGGCTCTTCGTGTAGGCGTAGGTGGCGCCTCTTCACGAAGAGATCGCACAGCGCCCCTGCTGTCGCGCTCAGGTCTTTTCTGAATTTGGAATGTCTTGAACATGACATTCCTCTAGCGCTTGCTGTATCCGACGCGCCTTAAGGCTGAGAGCCGCAATCTCTTCGTCAAGGTATGGCGCTCGCGTCGGCTGAGGTCTGTGGCATCCACGTCCTCACCGATTCGCTGCCATGCCCGCTTGAGCAACCGGTAAGCCTGGCGGCAGCTGTCCCCCCCCACTCCTGTGACGAATGGGCGACACAGGCGGAGTTGGACGAGTCCTCCAGCAGCATCAGCTGCAGGATGTCGATCCGCTCAGCGATGGCGGAGGTCGTAGCCCTAGCCATCGGCTTTCTCCCGCCAGAGGTGCATCAACAGCTCGCGCTGAGCCAGGTCCAGGCCCACCCCCAGCCAGGGCAACAGCTCCGGCAGTGAATCAGTGGAGAGTTCGAGGGTGCCTGTCATGGCCTGGGTCCCCACAGCGAGGTCGGAATGGATCACTGGACCGCCTGCTCAACCTGAAGGTTGTCATTTGCCTCAAAACCCTTTCCGGGAACGGGCTCAACTTTCCCTCTTGATGTTTTCGGGCGCGGAATGGGGCCCAGAACACCGACCCACTGCTCAGTAGCGGGGAGTACTGAGGTGGAGTGGGGCTCCCGTATTGCCCCACCCCGCCCCGCACTTAGAGAGAAAACCCTCTGCCCAGGACGAGCAGAAGGCCGTCGTGTTTTCCCTCCCGATGACGGTATGAAGAGCGCAGCCACATGCCGGTGCTCGAAATCACTTCGGTGCCCTCTGTCATTTACCTACGTCTGTGCCCAACCAACAGCTCCCCTAGCCACTGCTCAGTAGCGGGGAGTGTTTTGGGGGAGCGGGATGACCTCCCCCCGCTCGGATCACGAACCCACCGGGGACCGTGTCCTCAGTGGTTATGGCTCAAGTTTGGCTGGGCGTGCAACCCTTGGTCCAAAGATTTGGTGGGGCGAGATGCACCTCGCCCCTGAGGCGATGTCTTGACGAAGAGAAACGCCTCAATCCCGGTATGCCACTGCAATCTCGGGGGCATGTACGCCTCTATACAAACTGAAAAAATCCCCTACTGGAAGCCAGTAAGGGAGAGCGTCTCTTCGTCAAAAAGCGCAGTTCTTTCCTACGAAGCCGACCTGCCCTGGCGCAAGAAGCATTTGTTACTACCGCTCGTTACTGGCGCTCCTGGGGATGATCTGACAGTCCGACGATCCAGTCAAGCTGCCCGACGCTAGCCGCCAGTGCCCCTGGCTGATTTGTGTGCAGGCACATTTGGCAGCCTTCCAACAGCAAGTTGATCACCTGGGCGGTCAGAGCCCTCCTGTCCCACCCCGATTCTTCGTAGTCATCACGAAACAGGTCGAAGGCGTCAGCCACGGCGCGCTGGGCAGTCCTGCGACTGCAGGGTCCGCCCCCTACCCCCTGCGACAGAAACGTCACGACGGCACTGGGGCTTTTCCCCTTGTGGAGGAGGTCCAGAGCGTCTTCAGCGCGGGCTGCGGTGCGTTTCTTCATTGCCGGTACTCCTGGCGTAAGCAGTGCATGAGCAGTTCCCTGAGGAGGAGGGCGACGCCGACGGCGAAGAGCGGCACCAGCTCCGGGAGGGACTCAGGCGAGATCTGCAGGGTGCGGGTCATGGCCTGTGCCCCTTTGACCAGGTCGGGGTGGATCACCTGCCCAGCACCCCGTTGAGCGAATCCAGCTCGCTGTCGAGCAGAGAACACTCTGCGGCGACCTCACGCTCTGCCCTGGCGACCTTCTCGTTGAGGTCATCCCGCTTGGCTGTCAGCTCCGCGATGCGGGCTTCGACCTGGTTGTAGACCGCCGGCTTGCTGCAGAGCCGCGGCAGTTCTTCCAGCCAAAACCGCTCAAGTCATGCCGGGGGCAGTCCAGAGGCGCTGGGGTCGCTCAGGAGCTGCTTGTCGCGATCGTTGAGGACAGCATCCAGGGCACGGCTGTAATCGCCCCCATCAACCCGCAGCCAATCAGCGCAGGGGCAACGACCTCCGCTGGACGGCAGAAGAAGGCATGGGGCAGGGCTGAGCAGTCCTTAGTGATGGGCTGGATGGCTATGGGAGTGGCTTCTGGTCTCCCTTCAGCTTGCTGACGACCAATCAACTGCTCTAAGCCCAGTGGCAATGGTGGATTTCCTGGCGAAACTCCCGCCAGAAGTTGAGCGCGAGCGCAATGCAGCAGTCCACTCGCCTGAGCCTCTCCCTCACTGGTGCAGCTGCTTTGGCACTGGCATCAATGCCTCAGGTGAGCGCAAAGCCTGCAGTGGTGGCGCAAGGGAGCGCGGAAGACCTTGGTGTGATGCGCATCCGCCTCAAGGATGTGGTCAAACCGCAGGTTGGAGTTCAAGGTCAAACTCAAGCGGCTGGTACCCCGAATGAGGCAGGCATTGGCGGCTTTATGCCGCTGGTGGTGGGAGAGAACAGCGTTTTCTTTGCTGATGTGCTGGCGAATGCGAACTTCGCGGACTGGGGCAACAGCAGCAGCATCATCAATACGAAGGTGGCGGGTCCCACCATCAGCACGTCATCCAGGCTTGGGTATCGCTGGCTGAATGGTGACCGCAGTTGGATGTTTGGTGTCAACGGTGGGTATGACACCCGACCGATGGCAACGGGTGATGCCGATACAGGTGTTGCGGTCTCTGGTCAGCGGACAGTCTTTTTCCAGCAGGCAGCGTTTGGCTTGGAGGCAGTGAATGATGACTGGAGCTTCAATGCCTATGGATTAATACCAACTGGAACAACGGAATACAGGTTGAATAGTGCTTACAACGGGGGAGCACTGGATACGTATGGGTTTGATGCGGGCTACAGCATCACGCCAGAGTGGAAGCTGAGTGTTGGCTATTACTACCAGAATGGCGACCTCAATACAGCTGATGGCTCAGGCGTGCTGGGGCGACTGGCTTACAGCATCAATGAGGGAGTAACGGTTGGCACCAATCTGTCTTATGACAGCGCGTTTAAGTCACGCTTCTCAGCTGACATTAAGTGGCGGTTCAATACGGCAGGAATTTCGCAAAGCGAGAAGCAGAAGAAAGCGTGGGAGAAGCCAACGATTAAGGCATTAACTGAGAGCGTGAAGAATAGGGATGTACGGGTGCACGATACGACCTGGTGTAATACCCCAGGCGGGGAACCGGGAGTATTAGTAAATACCCCTAGAACCGGGAAGTCTGTGTGTGTCACGATTAGACCCGCCCCAATGTAGGGTGAGCCTAACCACCCAACGCCCAAAGCCCCTGTAACCGCAGGGGCTTTTTATTTCTTCAGTCACACCAATAAGCCAGCAAATCAGCATCCAATACCTGGCACCATCGCCTTCGGCTCAGCCCAATGGCAGGTCACTCACGGCATTCTTTGCCTCATCGCAAGACCACAAGACACACCAAAGCTATCCTCAATATCTTTATCCCTACTTCTATCCTTATTTTCTCAACGCATTCACCAATAACTTCGCTCTCTATCGCCATCATTGATGCCATTGGTGCGTCTAAACATCACCGTCACCTGATGCCAATCAGCTCAGGGGCAACGACCTCCGCTGGACGGCAGAAGAAGGCGTGGGGCAGGGCTGGGAAATCTCTGGTGACGGGCGGGGTGGCTATGGGAGTGGCTGCTGGTCTCCCTTCAGCTTGCTGACGACCACCCAACTGCTCTAAGCCCTGTGGCAATGGGGGATTTCCTGGCGAAACTCCCGCCAGAAGTGAGCTCAAGCGCAATGCAGCAGTCCATTCGCCTGAGCCTCTCCCTCACTGGTGCAGCTGCTTTGTCACTGGCATCAATGCCTCAGGTGAGCGCGATACCTGCCGTGGTGGTGCAAGGGAGCGCGGAAGACCTTGGAGTGATGAGCATCCGCCTCAAGGATGTGGTGAGACCGCAGGTAGGAGTTCAAGGTCAAACCCAAGCGGCTGGCACCCCGAATGAGGCAGGCATTGGCGGCTTTGTGCCGCTGGTGGTGGGAGAGAACCGTGTCTTCTTTGCTGATGTGCTGGCGAATGCGAACTTCGCGGACTGGGGCAACAGCAGCAGCCTCATCAACACCAAGGTGGCTGGCACCACCATCAGCACGTCATCCAGGCTTGGGTATCGCTGGCTGAATGGTGACCGCAGTTGGATGTTTGGTGTCAACGGTGGGTATGGCACCCGACCGATGGCAACGGGTGATGCCGATACAGGTGTTGCGGTCTCTGGTCAGCGGACAGTCTTTTTCCAGCAGGCAGCGTTTGGCTTGGAGGCAGTGAATGATGACTGGAGCTTCAATGCCTATGGATTAATCCCAACTGGAACAACGGAATACAGGTTGAATAGTGCTTACAGCGGAGGAGCACTGGATACGTATGGGTTTGATGCGGGCTACAGCATCACGCCAGAGTGGAAGCTGAGCGTTGGCTATTACTACCAGAATGGCGACCTCAATACAGCTGATGGTTCAGGGGTGTTGGGGCGACTGGCTTACAGCATCAATGAGGGCGTAACGGTTGGCACTAACCTGTCTTACGACAGCGCGTTTAAGTCACGCTTCTCGGCTGATATTAAGTGGCGTTTTAATACGGCAGGAATTTCGCAAAGCGAGAAGCAGAAGAAAGCGTGGGAGAAGCCTACGATTAAGGCATTAACTGAGAGCGTGAAGAACAGGGATGTGCGGGTGCACGATCCAGATATATATACCATTTGCATGTTTCACCTTTCATATACATACTGTGGGTAGCCTGACCACCCAAAGCCTTTGCGTTTGCAGGGGCTTTTTTACTTCTTCAGTCACGCCAATAAGCCAATAAGCCAGCCTCCAATACCTGGCACCTTCTTCATCAACGCAACCTGATGACAGACCCATAAGGGCACTGAGCGCCTTATCGCAAGACCGCAAGACACACCAAAACTATCCCCAATATATTTCTCCCGGCTTCTATCCTCATTCCCTCAACGCATTCACCAATAACTTCCCTTTCTATCGCCATCACGTATGCCATTGGCTCGTTTAAACCTCACTGCTATCTGGTGCTACTCGTCAGGGATTTGATTGAGCCGCATAGCAAGCGCAAAAGGTAGTTGCTTCTGCCCTGGCGATACATGCTTGCGATTCCATGTGTTTCTGGCTATTGTTTTGGTCTTTGGTTTAGCGTAATTCTGCAATAGGGGGTCGCGCCTGGTGGTGTCTGTTTCTGATTTTGACAAACGCTTTAAGCGCAGTCCACTTGTTGTTTGCAGTGAGCTTGATGGTCAAATCACTTTATTTCAGAGCAGTACTTGTGACTACTTAGTGCTTAATGAAACCGGCTCTGCGATCTGGGATGCATTGCATTCGCCTAAGACGCTCGAGCAGATTTGTGAAAAACTCTTGGCGGAATATGAAGTCACTCCTGAGCAGTGCCGGATGAGCGTGGAGGAGTGGCTTTCAATCGCAATCGCAAAAGAAATTATTGCTTTAGTCCGATGATCTGGTGGTAAATATTATTGCTAGGGGGGTAGATAAAAGCTAGAAGGTGAATGTTGTTTTTAGCGCTAGTGCCCATATTTCGCTCTTGACTTTATTCTGTCCAACCATCTTGAATCCATGCCGCGCAAAATATCGCCTCATAGATGCGTTTCGCAGGCCTGGGTTGACATTCGCTGTCAATAAATGTCTTGCTCGATGATCTCTGTTTAGGTTGTCGTTTTTAAACTCTCTGAGGAATGTCGTATAGAGCTGATTGCTCAGTCTTGGGGCGCGATGGTCGGGAAGGACATACATTCTTTGAAAGTAGGCGTGGCTTCCTAGATGCAGTTCTGAGTCTAGTGTTCGAAGGGAGACAAAAACGATTCCGGTAATCCGGCCCAGTGAATCTCGGGCTGTGGCAGCTGTGTGTATACTTAATGGTCGAAAAGCGGATCTTTGATTGATCGTTGAGATGGTTGTTGATTCTTTGAATCTCCTGAGCTCAGATTGGTAGGATTCCAGATTGGTATCCCAGAACTCCTTAAGTTCTGACTTGAGCTCATCATTAATGGCTCCGAAGATATAGTCAACTGTGAACGTCACTTATTGATTCGTTGGTCCCGTGTAGCCAAAGCGCTTCATGGTTGCCGACAGATTCTTTTCCAATCTTTGGCGCTGCTCGATCGTCAGTTGCTCTGCGCCCTCTCCCGTTCGCCCTGAGCGAAAGAACCGTTCACAACCGGCAGGTTTTTCTGCAAAGCCATCCACATCCTCCTCGAGCTTTTTCAGTCGATCAATGGAGGTGTTGTCTAAAGCCTTCTGAATGAGATTAGGCTCATTAGGAAGACCCAAGAATTTGACTAAGTTTGTAAACGTCTTCAATCCCTTTGCCAACATGTCTTCATAACGCATGATCAAGACTGGCAGTTGAGTTTGATCGGCCCAGGACCTCACATGCTGATCCCAGCGGCCCATGTGCTGCCGCACTTGGTGGCTACCAAAGCGCTCCCCTGGCACCAGAGCTGCATTGTGATCTAGCAGATGATCAACACAACGCTCCAATGGCCATGAAAAGAAGTGGCTAAGTGATACGGCCACATCTTCTGGGTGGCGCAGGATATAAACAACACCAGAGCAGCCTGTTGTACTCACCACTGGGCGCCCACGGGAATCAGGTGACTTGAATGCATCATGCACTTTGTGAAAGCGCTCTCCTTCGGCGAATAGCCACGGACTGGCACCAGCACGTCCGCGCAACGGATCAAGTTCACTAAAACTTAGATCACAACTATTGATTCCCAATTGATCGTCTAGCCATAGCCTGGAAGAGGCAATCGCTCCAGTTTCAATATCTTGATTAAGGTTTAATTCTTCCCTAGGTTTGTCTCCGGCTAGACGCAACAGCTCAGTGATAAATACCCGGCACCAGGTGTTGCCTGATTTGGGATAAGAAGCGAGATACCAGTAACTGTAGTTGTCAGTCATTGCTGGCGACTACTTCCTTGTCCTCGCTCTGCTGTTGAATCGATTCTGGTTGCATCAGGTCCACCTTCTTGAGACTTTCGGCCATTACTTTGATTCCATCTGGAACCACTAAGGCATGCACCGCAACCGATCTCGCTAACGCAGCTGCCTGCATAAAGAGCTGTGCTTCTGCCTCCATGCCGCGATACATTCTGGCGTGAAAGGCCTGGTTGCGCAGTCTCATTAATGCGGCTGTTTGTGAGAAACTGCGTGAAGCCCTGATAGATGGTTTTGCCTTGTTAACGCCTTCTTCAGTGTCATTCTCTTTAACCGATTCTTCTTTAGCCCGATTTAAATTATAGACGAGTCGCAATGGTGTTGGCTGTGGCATGCAAGTTAAATCTTCAGCTAGCAGTGCATAGCGCTTTAGACCCTTCCGTACCGGTGGTAGCTGCGCCCAATTTAGATCCAATGCCATAGCTGCGTCATGCCAGAGCTTGAGTTGATGCATCCCTGGCTGCACAATCCCATCGTTGCCAATGGCAACAAGTTCACTACTGAGTAGGCGCCACCCTTCTTGAAGTAGACACCAGGCCAAGGTGGACTTGCCAGCAGCTGGATGGCCCATTAGGAGGATGGCCTCACCATCACGCTCCAGTGCTGTTCCATGCAACACCAATAAACCACGCTGGATCGCCAACGCCCCGAGCCCACTGGTGACAGCAAACGTACGAATGTCGCGATCGCTGACGCTGTCGTCCCAGCGCTGCCATTCCAAACATTCACCACCCGTGGCACGAAACCAGCCAATACCTTCTAGTTCCAGGCGCCAATCTTGCTGTGCTAACTGCAACGTCGGCGTGCTGTGAGGGCTCGGCTCAAGGCTGGGCCATTGCTGGTGATCAGCTTCCTTCAGCTCCACTAGCGTCTCACTGCCGGCGAGTGGAACTGCATCGGCTGGCATCAACTCCGGCAAAACCAACGACGACGACAGCAGCATCCCGAAAGCTTGATAGGTTCCAGGAGTCGCGGCAGCCATCAGCTCAAGAACTGGCGTTGCGATGTCAATGCTCTCATCTCTGCGCGTTTTAATCGCGCAATCGATGCCAATATGAACAATCGCGTTCAAAAAGGAACTGAGGCTGCATGCTCGCCATGCCCCTGGACTACCGACGCGCCATCACCATCAATACGAATCGGACCGGCCCCTTATTGACCGTCACCCGCAAAAGAACGGGGAAGGCTGGCTGCTGATCAAACAGGAGCGGCTTGGAGCTGCCTTAAGTACAAACTTGATTCTCTTGTTAGAGGACAATCTGGTCCCAGTGTTGATTCATTCAGACATTCTCAAAGGTGCTCAAGCACTAAACCATTCATTAGAGATCAGGTCCGAGTCCCTTCCAGAGCTTTTCCCGCTCTTCGCAGTTGGTCTGGTCATCACTCAGCGCGAGCTGTTGATGCACCTATGGCGCCATGAGGTCGATGGCTAGAGCAACCGCTGCCACCATTGCTGACCGGGTCGAAACCCTTCAGGAGAAGATCCTGGAGGGGACATCGAACACCGTCTGTCTCGCCTATGCGCGACGTGAGTGGGGGGTCTCAAGGGCTCAGGGCTACCGACTGCTCAAGCGGGCGTGGCAGCAGATCGCCGAGGACATTGATCGTGTCGGGATCGACCGGCGCGAAATGTTGAGCTGGGCTATCCACCAGCTCCAGTCAGCGGCTGGGCTGGCCCTCAGTCAGAAGAACCCTGGAGCGGTGGTCGGTGCCATCAGGGAGATGGATGTACTGCTTGGGCTTGGCGCCAGCAGCAACGCCCGTGGCCAGCGGTGGCGCTGATCAGAAGTACTGGCGGTAGGGACGCCCTTCCTTGGTGGTGCCCTCGGTGTATCGCCCGCCTCGGGGGCCGTACTGGGTTTCGTTGTTGAAGCTGGCTGCACTGTTGCGGCTCTGCCGCTTCAGCTCAGAGCTGCGAGCAACAGACTCAGCAGCTTTTTTCATGGCTTGAGCCGCCCTTCGGAGCCTGACGTTCGGCGGATCTTTCGTGTCCCCGTAAGGACTGCCTGACCAGTTGATCAACGGCATTCCTCCTGTGACCGCCCCAACATTAGGCGGCTGATTCCATCACCAAGGCTCCTTCTCCCAATGGTCACGCCGGAGCTTGCGGCAGAGGTCGCACATGCAGGTGAAGTCGTCACCCTCGCCCTCGTACCCGTTGAATCCACCCACGCCCCAGCGGGTGTGAAGGGTCCAGCGGAACTCGACGGCCAGCTCCTCGTCAGTGGGTCGGGTGTTCAGGCCGCTGGTCATGCCTCCATGGTGCACCTAGCGTCTGCGGCATGAAACGCCTGCTTCTGCTGCTGGTGCCGATTGCCCTCCTGGCAGGGTGCCAAAAGACTTACCCAGATTCCGAGGCGGCTTACTTCGCCTGCCTTGAATTTGAGATGGAGAAGAAGGTGGACAGGACCCGCTGTCGATCCGCAAGGTCCTCAAAGCCGCACTACAAGACCGAGTTCCGAGGCAAGGACTACCGCTTCTACTACTGAGGCATCGTGTGCCAGTGGGTTTGAGACGCCGGAGACCTTGTCCAGCCAGGTCTGTCCAGACCCTCGATCCGAAGTCGTATCGCTGAGGTTCCGGCCAGGTGGCCGGTGGTGAGACGCCAAAACCCAGGCCCAGCTGGGCCTAAGACTCACCGCCGCCGGCGAACTGTCCTGCGTCACTGCCTATCCCGCCGGTACGCCAGGGCTGCATCTGATCCAAAAGATGTGTGCAAGCATCCTCCGAGCTTCTAGAAGGACATGGCCAAGGGCTACTGGAACGTCGCGGGCACAATCACCAATCCAGAAG
The DNA here is from genome assembly GCA_047285805.1 of Synechococcus sp. Taxonomy (GTDB): domain Bacteria; phylum Cyanobacteriota; class Cyanobacteriia; order PCC-6307; family Cyanobiaceae; genus Vulcanococcus. The sequence goes on from JBJBCN010000002.1 coordinate 160,964, forward strand.
GGATGGGGCCTTACATCGCAGCCGCAGGAACCTATCTCGCCAAATGCGGAGCACGCTTCCTTGTTCGAGAGCTGAACACTGATGTCCGCGAAGGCAACCCGGGCCATCTGACCGTGATCATCGAATTCGAGAGCCTGGCTGCTGCGAAGGCTGCTTACGAGGCTGTTGAGTACCAGGAACTCAAGAAACTCCGCGACCCGCACAGCAATGTCTGTGTTTCCATCATCGAGGAAGGCGATCATGCCGGGCACTGAGCTTTCCGTAGCCATGAAAAAACCGCGGTGGCTTCTCCGCGGCTTAGATCTCCCTACCCAGGAATCCTCCCGGATGTCGTCATGGTGCCGGCGCTCGTAGCCGTTTCAATCCGTACGTCTACTCAGGCTCATCGTCCTCCATCAGGTAGGGCAGTGCCCCTCGGGCGGGAGGTACTTGCTCCAGACCCATTGGCAGCATTGGGATCTCTTTAGTTCCCGGCACTTCCCCTGCGGGTAAAGCTGGGCGTTCTGGAGTTCCCGGGGGGAAGTCGTCGGGAACTTGGGAGACTTCAGTCACTGACTGACTTCTCGCTAAATTCCTTCCTTCCTCCCTTGCGTCCCCACGCGACTGGAGCCGCTGAAGCTCTTTCGGTGGCAGGGCGTAGTGACCGCGGTGCGGCCTGACGATTCTCTTCTCGCCGAACAGGCTCCCGAGGGTGTTGTCCACGGTTTTCGCCGCGAAGCTGTGCTTCTGGAACACCTCGTCGACTACGCCTCTGCGGCTGATCGACATCACCCCGCGCTGATGCCCGCCCCAGAGGACATCGATCACGGCTTCCGAGCAGTTGCCGACGATCTCGACTTCCGGTGCGATCAGTAGCTGGCCTGTCTCCCGGTTCAGGCTGTAGACCACACCCCGCAGGGGATCGACCACAGCTGCTCGATCCTTCTTGAACTCGGCTTTGACGCCAAGGTCTTTGCCTTCGTCATCCTGTTGCCGGCTCAGCCGGATGACCATCGATGGCTCTTCAGCCCTTGCCTTTGCCCCGCTGTGGGCACCGTCTTTGGTTCCGTCATGGGACAGGAAGACGATGCTCGCGTCGTGTGGCTGGCAGATGCTTTGCCGCAGGTAGCGCAACATGTTGCCGACGCTTTCGTTCGACGAGTAGCTCCACCCAGCTGCGCTGCTGACTGACTTCGCAGAGTCGATGAGCACCAAGTCGATCGAGTGCTTTTGGATGAACCGCTTCAGCTCGACAACTCCGTTGATGTCGGCTCGCCAGGCTTCATGGCCTTGATCTGGGGCGTGAGCCCAAGTCCAGATCATTTGAGCGGGGTCGCCGTTGGTCAGCAGCGCGTCGTGCGGGTCGATGGCCAGGTCATCCATCGCTTTGATCAGCGGCCCGGCGCCGCTGTCAGTCGCGATGAAGAGGCTGCGCCCCGTGTTGCTGTTGCCTGTTCGATCTAGGAACGGCAACCCCTTGGCGAGTGCCCATGCCAAACCCAGCGCCATGGTGGTTTTGCCACAGCCGTAGGACCCGTAGATCAGGGCCGCATCACCCCTAGGTACCCATCCATCGATCAGATACCGGAGCTGCTCGATCCTGGTGAGGTCAACACCGTCGTGCTTTTTCCTGACCTTGGTTGTGGCCTGGTCTCCAAGGATTCGGAACAGGCGGCTGTTGATCTGCTCGTCGGTCAGTCGGAACTGCCCCTTGAGCGTCGATCGACAATCCATCTCGTCGTCTTCGCGCCGGTCCCTAATCGCTTCCAGCAGGAGCTGAAGGGTTTCCGTGAAAGCCAGAGCGTCGCTTGCTTCACTCATCTCCCCGCTCCAAAGCTGCGATGTCCTCAGGGGTTGGGATTCCGAAGAACCACCTCGCGTTGTCGCGCTGGTAGGCGATGGCCTTCATTCGGTTTCTCAGAGTTTTGAGGTGCCGCTTCCAGCTCGGGTCGGCTGCGGCGATTGACTTCACCACCGGCTCCAACGCCAGCCCCTGGTCGGCGGTGCTGATGATCACGGGTAAATAGCGATCGGCTTCGTCGGCAGTTAGCAGTTCGAACTCGGGGCACCGCAATGCTTCGCGGAAGCTGAGGTTGAACTGACGCAGTCGTCGGTAGGCCGCAAGTTGGCGGACCCGTCGTTCTGGTGCCTCTAGCTTTCTGACTCGCTTGGAAGCAGCCCCTCGGTCGGGCCTGAACTCGAAGGCGTTACCACTGAATCCGGCATCGGTCCTGCCCAGGTGCCAAGCGGCACCGTTGACTGAGATGACATCACCAGGTCGCAGGTGTTGCGGCGGATGGAACCGTGTGCCGGAATGGCACAAGATCAGGTCATCGCTGAAACGGCAGTCACCATCAACGTTTCGCCCGCAGGCGGGGCATGGCTGTCGCGGACTTAATTTCTGGAGGTGCATCACCGACCTCCTTGCGCATGCTTTGGCGCACTTAGAGCCTTGTCGGCGAAGTTGAAGCTAGTGGCCTCACTCTTCTTGGCTGTTTTGAACGGTTGCTCCGTTAGCAGCCGATCCGGTCTTAACGTTGGCGTAGCGATATTCCAACGGTGACCGGCGCGTTTTGCGTCGGTCATTTTTTTATTGGAGTGTCTTCAGAACTGCTTCTGCTCCAAGTCGCATGAGCCCGCGACGGTGAAACTCTGCTCTGCACGCAGTGACGTTCCAGCTAATCGCCGATGCACCGGTTGGTCCGTAACTCCAGTGACGACCGGCAACTAAAAAGCCGCCATCAATGTCGCGATAACGCTTGAGAGTTTTTGCGCTGTAGCAAAGCGCGTGAATAGCCAGTGGCGTTGGCAGCCACTCGTCTGAGGAATTCATTTCTCATTGGAGGTGCCTTGCTCTACGAGTGTTCCGCTTAAGCCTCTTCTCTCCCGTAAGGAGTGGGCAGAACTAACTCGGAGACACCCACCGGCGTAGCCGTCAACTCAGACTCCCACAGGGAGATGGGCACAGCCCTCAAACTGAATTCAGTGGTTCAATCCGATTACGACGCGGCACAGCCTTGTCGATTTCGCAATCGAGCCTTGGCACAACCATGACTCGAAGGTTCTTTGTCCGGATGAGCAAGTTATCCGGCGTGAACAAATTACTTCTAGATGGATTCCCTGGGTATGTCAAGGGTCGCCAAGGTGCACCAGGGATTAATTCCATTGTTGGATCCTATTTGTAGCTTCGCTACTGCATCTTTCAGCCCCGCGTCATCTACCCATCGTCCGTAAGTTGAGTGGTGGACTTGTGGGCTGTGTCCCATGAGTGCTGCTGCATCTCTGATCGCCATGGGTCGGTCGTAAGCCTTGTGCGCCCGCCATGCCCACCCGTGCCGAAGGCTGTATGGCGTCAGGCCGGGATGTTTCGCCACCAGCGACTGCCAGGGCTTGTATCGCTCTAGTTGTTGGCGGAACTCATCACCAACAGGCTTCCAGCCTTTCTCGTCCACTGTGTTGATGCGTTTCAGCAGTGCCGCTGGGAACTGGACCATCCCGCTGCGCCACAACGCCAGTATTCGCTGCCCCTCGCCCTCGCGTCCAGGGATGTCCAAGGGTTGAACAAGTCGGGGCGCTTTCACCCGCTGCCTCAGTGTCTTGCTGTTGCGTTTGACGGTGCTTCGGACCTTCAGGTCACCGTCTTCAACCACCAAGGCGCCCAGTTCGGCTGGTCGGAGCCCGTAGAGCCCAACTAGTGCCGTCGCCAGCATCAAGCCCACCTTGTCGTCAGCACGCATTGCGTCCAGGAGATTCCCTAGGTCCTCGGGCATCACCGGCGGGGTCAGGGCGTACTCGGTTGGTCGGTCGTCCGCCCCGACTAGCTCTCGGACTTCCTCCCGTTCCAGAGGCAGCCATCGCTGGTCGTATCCGAAGTGCTTAACGGCAAAGCGCAGAAGCCCGGAAACGTTGTTGAGCTGCGTGACCCGTCCGCTTCCCCCAGGGCGGCATTGAGCGAAGTGCTGTGCGGCATAGCAGCGCATCAGTTGACTTCCGTCTCTCGGGCGCGGCTTGCGGTCCAGGGTCTCCAGTACCCGCTGCATGTGGCAGTTCAGATCCTTGAGGGTTGTTCCACGACGGTTGGCTCGTGAGGCAATGAATTCCTCCACCACCAGCGGCCACCCTTGATCTGCCACGGGCTTGGAGGACGTCGCCGGAGCTGCCTCTCTGGCGCTCCATAGCGCCTTCGCATCAGCCAGGGAGCAATGCCGGCTATCCACCAGCTCTTTGATGCTGCAGACCGCCGTGAGGATCGCTGCGGAGTCGGTGGCGGACCATCCCGTGCCCAGCATCACGCTCTGCCTGGGATTCGCCTGCTGCCTGCCCTCGTTGAAGCGCCTTGTGAGCTGGCAATCACCATTGCGCTCGGCAATGCCCCAGCCGGGTCCGCAGGAGTGCTTGATCTGCCGTCTCAAGCCCTGAAACCACTGTTCCCGACTCATGTGCGCAGAAATTTCCCCATGCGCAGAATCATGCGCAGAAGTGGGGTTCTCTGGGATGCCCCAGGTAGGACAACATGCGCAGATGCTGCGTCCTAGGCACAAAAAAACCCAGTCAGTGACTGGGTCCTCTAAGTGGAGCCAAGGAGACTCGAACTCCTGACCCCCTGCATGCCATGCAGGTGCTCTACCAGCTGAGCTATGGCCCCTTTGGGTATCGATGAACTCGCCTGGCGCTGGTCGTCAGGGATGGCCCGAAGGCCGTGTCTCCGATGGAGAAAGCTTACACCGCAGAGGGTTTAAACCTGACGCCAGACCGCCACCAGCTTCCCTTGGATGGCCACTTGCTCGGCATCCACCAGGATCGGTTCGTAGGCGGGATTCGCGGCCTCAAGGCGCACCTGCCGGCCGTCGCGATGGAAGTGCTTGAGGGTGGTTCCGCTGCCGGGCACCATGGCGCTGACGATCGTGCCCTCCCGCAGTCGGCTCGGCTCCATGACGGGCTCCATCAAAACGACGTCACCGTCGGCGATGTGGGCATCCACCATCGAGTCGCCGTTGACCGTCAGGGCGAAGAGGCCGCGGGTGGCCAGCACCGGCTCCAGCTCCAGCCGCTGCTCGACGTCGTCAAAGGCTTCGACCAGACCACCGGCAGCAACGGCACCCAGCACAGGAATGCCACCACCTATGGCGTCGCCGAGCAGTTGCAGGGTTCGGGCCTGGCCTTCATTCCAGGTGATCCAACCCTTCTGTTGCAGGTGGCGCAGGCGGCTCTGAATCGGCGCCGGAGAGCGAAGCCCCATCGCCTCCATCATTTGCCGAATCGAGGGGCTGTGGCGGTGTTCGCCGATGTACTCGGAGAGCCAGTCGTAGAGCTCTTGCTGGGCGGTGGTCAGGGGCTCAGGCGATCCAGCGGGCACCGGCAATGCATTTGTTCGTCAATACATTTGTACCGCCGGGCCTTTGCTTTGGCAACCGGTTTCAGGAGAGCACGGCCGCCAGTAGGGCCTGCTGGGCGTGCAGACGGTTTTCGGCTTGATCGAAGATCCGGCTGCTGCTTCCTTCCATGGCGCCGGCGCTGATCTCCAGGCCGCGGTAGGCGGGCAGGCAGTGGAGCACGATCGCTTTGGGATCGGCCTCGGCGACCAGCTCCTCATTGAGACACCAGCCGCTGAAGGCTTGCTCCCGCTCGCTCTTCTCCTCTTCTTGGCCCATCGAGGCCCAGACATCGGTGTATAGGGCATGGGCACCGCGGACGGCTGCAACCGGTTCTTGAATGACCTCGATGCTGCAGCGGTCGCCCGCCAGATCCCGGGCCTGCTGCAGAACAGCCGCGTCGGGTTCGTAGCCCTTGGGGCAGCCCACGCGGATGTTCACCCCCAGCAGGGCACCGCAGAGCATGAGCGAGTGGGCGACGTTGTTGCCGTCTCCGACGTAGGAGAGGGTGAGCCCTTCGATCGAGCCGAAGGCTCCCTGCAAAGTCAGGAAATCGGCGAGGGCCTGGCAGGGGTGCTCCAGGTCGGTCAGGGCATTGATGACCGGAATCGAGGCCCAGTGGGCGTACTCCGCGAGCTCCTCTTGGGCAAACGTGCGGATCGAGAGGGCGTCGACGTAGCGGCTCAGCACCCGGGCGGTATCCGCGACGGGCTCTCCGCGCCCCACTTGGCTGACCTGGGGATTGAGGTCGATGGTCTGGCCGCCCAGGCGGGCCATGGCCACGCTGAAGCTGACCCGGGTGCGGGTGGAGGCCTTGCTGAAGATCAGGCCCAGCACTTTCCCGCTCAGGTCCACGCGTGTGCTGCCGGCCTTAAGATCCGCCGCCAGCTCGAGCACGGCTTGGGTTTGCTCCGCCGTGACATCGGCTGACGAGAGGTAGTCGCGTCCGCTGAGGCCGGCGAGGTAGGGATAGCCGCTGAGTGCAGCCATGGGCCCGTCTTCAAAGAACCCTTATCTGAGATAACGGGCCCCCGCGTCAACCCCTTGCGGATCAAGCGATTGCTTGAGCGTCCTCGGGCATGACGCTGCTGGCTAGCAGATCCTTGAGATCATCGCCTTCGATCACCTCTTTTTCGAGGATCTGTTGGGAGATGCTCTCCATCAGCTCGCGGTTATGGCGAAGGATGGACAGGGCCCGATCATGGGCGCGGTCCACCAGGGTGCGCACCTCCTTGTCGATCGCCTGCGCGGTGGCGTCGCTGACGGAACGGCGCGGGTTGTTGGCGGCGCCGAGGAAGCGGCTGCCGCCCTGCTTGTCATAGGCGAGGGGGCCAAGGATGTCGCTCATCCCGTAGGTCCCGACCATCTGCTCGGCGATGTCCGTAGCGCGCTGCAAATCGTTGGCCGCACCGGTGGTGACTGCACCAAAGACGATCTCCTCAGCGCTGCGGCCGCCCAATAGGGTGGCGATCTGTCCCTCGAGGTCTTCCTTGGAATTCAGGAAGCGCTCTTCGGTGGGCAGCTGCAGGGTGTATCCCAGGGCGGCCATGCCGCGCGGAACGATCGAAATCTTGGCGACCTTGCTGCCGCCAGGCATCAGGTGGCCAACGATGGCGTGGCCGACCTCGTGATAAGCCACGACCTTCTTTTCGTCGGGCTGGAGCACGCGGCTCTTTTTCTCGAGGCCAGCCACGACCCGCTCGATTGCCTCATTGAGGTCGACTTGTTCCACACAGGTCCGCTTGGCACGGGCGGCCAGCAGAGCCCCTTCATTGACGAGATTGGCCAGATCCGCACCGGCGAAGCCACTGGTGGCCTGGGCGATCCGGTCGAGATCAACGCCCGGGGCCAGCTTCACCTTGCGTGCGTAGATGTCGAGGATGGTCTTGCGGCCGGAGAGGTCTGGGCGGTCTACCAGCACCTGGCGGTCGAAGCGACCGGGACGCAGAAGGGCGGCGTCGAGGGTTTCCGGTTGGTTGGTCGCGGCCAGGACGATCACCGGCTTGTCCTTGGCGGCAAAGCCATCCATCTCGGTGAGCAGCTGGTTGAGGGTCTGCTCGCGTTCGTCGTTGCCGCCGACGACGCCCATCGAACCCGCACGGCTCTTGCCGATTGCATCGAGTTCGTCGATGAAAATGATGCAGGGCGCTTTTTTCTTGGCCTCTTCAAAGAGGTCACGCACGCGGGCTGCACCGGCGCCAACGAAGAGTTCAACGAACTCCGAGCCGCTTATGATGAAGAACGGAACGCCCGCCTCACCGGCTACGGCTTTGGAGAGCAGGGTCTTTCCGGTGCCGGGAGGGCCCACCAGCAGAACGCCCTTGGGGATGCGGGCGCCGATCGCCGTGTAGCGCTCGGATGACTTCAGGAAGTCGACGATCTCAGTAAGTTCCTGTTTGGCCTCGTCCACGCCGGCCACGTCGGCAAAGGTGATCCGGGATTCCTCGTCCGGGACATAGACCTTGGCCTTGCTCTTGGTGAAGCTCAGGGCACCTTGGGCGCCACCCATGGAGCGGCGGGCGAAGAACTGCAGCACCAAGATGAAGATCAAGGGCGGAACGATCCAGCTCAGGGCTGTGGTGATGAAGCTGGGCTTCTGGGGCGGGGCGGCGGCGAACTCAACGCCGTGTTCCTCGAGCCGCTTCGGCAGATCCATATCGAAGATCGGCGTCGTGGCGAGCACCGAGGGGGCGTCATCCTCGGGAGGCGCCTTGAGTTCGTAGCGGATCTGCTCTTGGGTGATGTAGGCGCGGCGGACATTGCCGTCGTCCACCTGGCTCACGAAGAGGGAATAGGGAACCCGGGGCACCTGCTGCATGCCCTGGTTGGGCAGGAAGCTGCTCACGAGCAGCAGCACGCCAAAGCCAATCAGGAGCAGATTGACGAGGCCGAAGCGCCGGTTCGGGGGCGTGTCGTCCTTGCGGATAGGCATGCGACGGGTGCGCGTTTGCCCCAAACTAGGCTTGTCTACAGGCCCCAGTGGGGGGTGAGAACCGAACGGGAGCGCTCCAGGCCATGTGCGGTCGTTACTCCCTGACCTCTCGCCTCGATCAACTCCTCCCCAAGCTCGGCGGCAGCTTGCCCGACGGCTTAATGGCCCACTACGCCCCGCGCCCCCTGATCCGCCCCGGAGAACCCGTGCTGGCCCTGCGGCAGGAGCACGGCCAAATCAGTCCTGCTCTGATGCTCTGGGGTTTGCTGCCGGAGTGGAGCAAGGATCCCTTGAACGGACCCAGGCCCTTCAACGCCCGCTCGGAGACCGTGGCCGAGAAGGCCAGCTTCCGCGGCGCCTGGCGCCACCGCCGTTGCCTACTGCCGGCCGATGGCTTCTACGAAAAGGGACATCGTCTGGCCCCGCTTGATGGCCGGCCGTTTTGGCTCGCGGGCATTTGGGACCGCTGGATTGGCCCCGATGGCAGCGAAGTGGAGACCTGCTGCGTGCTCACCACGACCCCCAATGCCCTGGTCGCGCCGCTGCATGACCGGATGCCGGTGGTCGTTCCGGAGGGTGTGGAGGAGGCCTGGATGGAGCCCGTGGATGGTCCTGGCCTGCGGGCCCTGGAACCGTTGATGCAGGGCTGGTCGCCGGAGGGCTGGGCCGCTGAGGCCCCGGTCAAAGCCAAGCCCAAGACCAACACGGAGCAGTTGCCCCTGTTTGGTTGATCGCCAGACTGGGCCATGGCCTGCACGAACCAACGCCATCTCGGCTATCGCCTGCTGCTAGCGAATGGCCTGACGGTGATCGGCTGTCTGATGCTCCCCCAGGGCATGCGTCAGTTGTCGACCTTGGGGTATCTGGCGATGCCCTGGGTCTTGCTGTTCAGCCTGGGGTCGCGGGTGGAGCCCGGCCGCTGGTCGCGGCAGCGCACCCGGGCCTATCGGTTGTTGGCCGTGCTCACCTTTGCCTCATCCCTGGGCTGGTACTTCACGAGTGCGATGGAAAGCCGTGCGGGCTTCCCTCTTCTCTTTGTCTGGACGCTGTTGGTGGGCTGGAGCTGCGAGCGCCTGATCCGCAACCTGGCCAAGGAGCGCTCCATCAGCCGTGATGTCCTGATGGGAGCCTTGGCGGGCTATCTGCTGGTGGGCCTGGCAGCGGGACTGCTGTTTGCGGTGCTGGAGTCGCTGGCGCCGGGCAGCTTTTTGAACACCGTCGCCACGGATGTTTCGCTCCTGCATGGCGCCGCGGGGCCGGCGCCCAAGATTTTCTCGCTGGATTTTGTCGAGCTCAACTACTACGCCTTCATCACCCTGACGACAACGGGCTATGGCGACATCAGCCCGGTGACGCCCCAGAGTCAGATGCTGAGCGTGATGGTGGCGGTCTCCGGCACGATCTATTTGGCCCTGGTGATGGGTCTATTGATCAGCCGCTACACCGTTCAGGACGTGGAAGAGGAGATCGCCGAAGAGTTGGAAGACTCCTAGCTCTGCAGCTCGATCAACCAGTCCTTGCCGAGCGACTGGAGCCGTTGCTGGCCCCATTGCTCGACTTGGTTGACATCGACCATGCCCAGGTCGCCGAGGGGGGTGCGAGCGGCCAATCCCCCGAGCAGTTTTGGAGCGATCACGCCGGCCACCTGTTGCACGCACCCGTACCGCAGGGCGGCGGCGGCGAGCTCCGGGCCGCATTCCCAGAGCACCTGATTGCAGCCCCGCTGGGCTAGTAGTTCCAGGGCGGCCTTGGGTTGGCAGTCCGGCAGGGCGAGGTGCTCGACCCCCAGGCGATCCAGCTGCTGTTGCTGTTCAGAGGGGACGTCGTTGCCATAAAGCACCAGGGTGGCGGCGTCGCTTTGGTCCCAGAGCTGGGCCGTGCTGGGCAGATCCAGGCTGCGGCTGAGCACAACCCGCAGCGGTTCAGGGCTGCGCTGCCCGCGACTGGTCAGCAGGGGATTGTCAGCGCGGAGGGTTCCGCCACCGACAAGGACCGCGTCGCATTGGGCCCGCAGCCGATGGACCCAAGCGCGGGCCGGTGGCCCGGAGATCCATTGACTGGAGCCATTGGGCAGGGCGGTGCGGCCATCGAGGCTCATCGCCCACTTCAGGATTCCCCAGGGGCGCCCGGTCTTGACCCGCTGGATGAAGCTGCGGTTGAGGGCTTCGGCCTCCGCTTCGCAGACCCCGCTGATCACCTCGATGCCGGCGGCCTCGAGTTGGGCGATGCCGCCCCCGGCGACCCGTGGATCGGGATCGCGCATGGCGACTACAACGCGGCGAACGCCCGCGGCCATCAGCGCTTCACTGCAGGGGGGCGTACGGCCGTGGTGGCAGCAGGGCTCCAGGGTGACGATGGCCGTGCCGCCTTGTGCCCGCGCGCCTGCTTGGCGCAGGGCATGGACTTCCGCGTGGGGTGTGCCGGCTTGGCGGTGAAAGCCCTCCCCGACCAGGGCCCCGGAGCGATCCAGGACCAGGCAGCCCACCAGCGGGTTGGGGCTCGTGCGTCCGGACCCGAGGGAGGCCAGTTGCAGGGCCCGCTGCATCCAGGGCCGCCAGGCGCTGTTGCTCATCCGGCGTCGCGCCAGCTCGGCAGGCTGCGCCATTCACCCACCACAAAGGGAGGAACGGGCAGTTCCACGAACACCCCCGGGAGCTCCAGGCGGAGGGGCCGGTTCTGGTGCAGATCGGCCAGGAGGGGATTGAGGTCAAACTCGGCCGCGGCATCACGGCCATCGCTCGCCAGCTTCGGGTTGGCGGTAGTTATGTCCTCGAGTTTCCAGGTCCCTCGACCGGAGTGCACGATTAGCGAGGTGGGGTGATCGAGCCGCACGCGGCCGGGATAGCCAACGATCCGCAGGGTCACCGGGCCGCCCGGGGGACCAGAGCGGTAGGCCACCGCCTGCCAGCTCTGGTAGTCCAGATCCCTCAGGCTCTCCAGGCTGCGGACGATCTCCGTGCCGTTCTCATCGGGGTGCAGGTGCACCTGGGCGTTGGCGGTTTGTAGGGGGAAAACCAGCAAGACCGCAGCCAAGAGGAGACCAAACCAGTGCTTCACCGCAGACGAGCTTTCTTTGCCCCAGCGTAAGAAAGCTGAGTGGGAGAGGACCTAACTGCGGGGCTGGCTCTGAAAGCCGTCGCAGCCGATCGTGCTCGATCGGGAGACCAGAGCTGTGAGCCGGCCCATGGCCAACGAAGGAGTGTCAAAGCGGTAAGAGACCAATCCCTCATGGTTTGACGTTGGTGAGATCTCCAGCCCTCCGTAGCGCTGGACGAATCGATCAACGAACTCCGGCTCGATGGATGTTTTCCGGATTATGGCTTCGGGTGCTCCTGCTCGAAGTGCAACTGCGAGGTCGCTTTTGGAGTAATGCCAGAGCCAGGGGTTGCCATCAGACGCGATCGGCAGAGTTCGGATCTTCCCGCCCGAAAACAGCTCTAACTGAAGGGGGTCAAGACTCGAGTCGATAAGATAGAAGTGCTGTTGGCCGTCATTGAGTTGAAGAAGATCTGCTTTGGGCTGCCATTGCGAGGCAAGGGTCTGGCTGGCTTGAATCGCAGGTAGGCACAGGCTGATGAGGACGACTGCGGCGGTCATTGAAATCCCACTGCGAAGCTCTTTCGAGAGTTTCCAGGCTCTTTCGCTCAGGAATAAGGCTGAGATAGAAAGCAAGAATGGTGAGATAAGAAGCGGCAGGAGGATGTATTTGACTGAGTTCAGTCTGTGGTCTGAAATGTATGTCAGCGAAGCGATCGTTAAAGCACTACCGAGGGCGCTCCCCATCAAAAGCTTTGCTGCTTGATGGGATTTGCGGTTTGCAAGGCTCGCGCACAAGCTCGCGGCATAAGCAAGTCCGCAGAGCAGGAGAAGGGGGCTCCCTTCCTTGGGATCAAGGGAGCTGTGGAGCTTGATTGATTCGGTCAGGATGCTGAGATTTGCTGTCAGCGAGTTTCTGCACTCGGTTGGGACAGAATTCAGCAAGATGTAACCCAGAAGGCAGCCAAAGGTTGAGGCGAGGCAAAGCCGCAGCCAGTTTTTTCGGGTCGCATGGATCGTTGTTCGTTTCAGTGTAGCGATTGCAATTGAGAGCGCCGTGAGGGGGGAGAGAAAGGTGATCAGAAAAAAGAGGTTGTTAAAGCAGAAGAGAGCCGCTCCGCTAATCGTCGCGATGGCTGTAACGCGCCTCCAGGGTTTCTCTGCCTGATAGGCGATCCAGGCCCAGGCGAGAAACGTTGCTGTGACGTTTCCGCCATGGTGGATCGGCATCGTGGCTAATCCTGCAGTGGCGCCGAACTGCGCAATCCATGCACCAATGCCAACCACTGCGATGGAGCTCAGGAGGCAGGAGCTCCAGAACGAACGCTTGGTGATTTGGCTGACAAAGAGTGCACCGGAACAGCCCAGCCAGGCCCCATTCAGAACGCTGGAGGTAAACATCCACTGCCTGATGTCAGTGCGTAGCCCACTCGTGATGAGTGCGTCCAGGTAGTCGGGAAACAGGCTGGGCAGCCTTGAAAACCTCGGGATACTGCCTAGCCCGCCACTGAAGAGCGTCTGAATTTGCAGGTAAGGCCTTAGATGGTCGCCGATAAAAATCGACTGCGTTTCATTCCAAAACCCACTCGACTCAGAGGCCCAGGCGAGGCTGATGAGTAGGCCCCCTGCAATCCAGCTCCCGGCCCGGCGGACGTTTGCCCAGGGTCTAACCACTCGCCTCCGCCCCCGGGATCCGCTGCCAATCGGTGTGGGTCGCCCAGACCCCCCAGAGCGCCATCGCCCGCAGGTAGTGGCAAGCGCGGAAGGTGTTTACCGCCGTGATCGCTTCGGGGGTGCGGAACTGCAGGCCGCCGGAATACACCTGATCGACCACCGCTGAGGTGATCGCCAGGGCGGTCTCGGTCTCGCCCATCAGCCGGAAATAACTGGCGATGCCGAAGTTGATTCCGGTCCAGACCTCCAGCGGGTGCGTGCCATTGGGGTCGAGCGGTGTGCCATCGCGGCGGAGTCCATTGGCCACGCCAAGGCTGCCGCCTTCGAATTGTTCGAAGCAGGACTCCCGCACGGCGTTCAAGGTGCTGCGGCTGTTGGCCTCGCTCACCACCGGCTCCAGGCCCAGCAGGCGGGCATAGAAGTCACCGCAAAGCTGATCGGCCATCACCACGGGCGTCCCGCTTTCGGCATCGATGTCGTAGTACTCGCCGTTCCACAGGAGGGTGTCGAAGTTCCCTCGCGATTGCGCCAGCCAACCGCTGAATTCCTGTTGCTCGGCCGAGGTGTCAAGGCCGGTACTCAGTTGCAGCTGCTGGGCGATCGCCAGGGCCGCTTCCAAGGCCGCGATCCAGAGGGCGCCGCAGTAGGCGCTGACGCCCTTGAGCGGCCAGTCATCAAAGGTCTGATCCGGTGCGCCGCCGTTGTCGGGCAAGCCGTCGTTGTTGATGTCAAAGGTCTTCAGGTACCGCAGTGATTCCACGGCCGCCGGCCAGCACTCCGCCAGGAAGCGCAGGTCCTCGCCATTGGGGGCGAGCTTGAAGGTGCGCCAGACCTGCAGCACGTAATCACTGGCCAGGTCCTTCCAGAGGTTGCAGTCCTGATAGGCCGTGTAGTTAGTGGCATCCCACGGACGCTCGTTGGGGGCCCCAAGGTCATGGGGAGTGGCACCCTTGACCTTGCGGGCGGCTTCCACGCGGCCCTTGCCCTGAGTGAAGTACCAACCAATCGGCCGCGGCGTGGCGTCGGCTGCGGGGATCGCCCGTGCAAAGCTGCGCAGCACCGCCTTGTCGAGCTCCGGCCAGAGCTGCAGTAGTGCCAGGGAGCCATAGAGCCGCACGTCCAGGCTCTCGTACCAGGCGTAGTCCAGGCACTCCAGGACCCCGAAGCGGCCCACGGGATCTTCGCGGCTGGCGGAACTCCAGAGGCTGCCGCCGCTGCAGAGGTCATAGAGCTCGTTGAAGAGCGCCATCCGCAGCGGCTCCGGCAGATCGCCGCGCTCCAGCACCGGCTGCTGCCAGGCCTCGATCTGCGCTTTCCACTCGCGCCAGTGGTTTAGGCCGTCTGAGGCAATGGCGGCCGCGTTCAGGCCGCTGGTCCCAAAGAAATCGGTGTAGCGGCGTAGGGCGCTTGTGCCGGTGGCGAAGGCCGTGACCGGCAGATCCCAGCTGATGACCACGGGGATCTCGATGCTCTGGCCAGGCTCCAGCCGGCAGCGGACAGCCAGGGCGGCACTGACCGGTTCAGCGGCGCCGCTGCGGCGGTTGTTGTTGCTTTCGGGGATCGAGCCATCGCGGCTGAAGCTGCCCCAGAGCTCCGAGCCATCACTCGTCGGATTCCAGCGGCTGCAGCGTTGGATGCTTACCCCGGGCTGCTCGCTGGTGGCGATGCACCATTGGCCCTCGCCTTCGTGCACCGGGCTGGAGATGTCCCCCCCCAGGACGACTCCCTCGCAGTTGCCGTCCTCGATCCACGCGTTGCGGTGGCCCTCGCTCTTGCCGATGGCCGGGGCGTAGTTGTGCTCCGGGCTGCCGTCATCGCGGAAGTGCACCTCGGCGGAGGAGTCGGTGTTGGTGAACCAACCGCAGGTGTTCCGCCAGCTCAGCATTAAAGAGAGATCCAGCGGCTGGCTGCTTGGGTTGCGCAGGGTCCAGACGAAAACCGCCAGCGGATAACTAGTCTGCTGGTAGTTTCCCGGCAGGATCGGGCTGAAGGCCTCGCAGCTGACCTCGGCGTCAAAGACCCCTTCGTAGTGTGTCCAGCTCAGGGGGTAGCGGGCGGCGTAGGTGCCGGTCTGATTCGTCTCCGTGCTGGCGGGGTACCAATCCCAGCTCTGCAGTGGTGCGTCGGCCTCGGGTCTGGAGGCATCGCGGCTGGGCTCGACCGCGAGGGCGTGGGCGCGGCTGCTGGTGCCGTTGCTCTCAAACAGTGAGAACTGGCAATCGGGCAACACCCCGAACCAGTGCTCACCGCCGTCGAGGTGCCAGAGGTTGAAGGAGCCATCCGGGGCGCGGCCGATACAGCCGGCGCCGAAGCCACCGAGGGGCATGCCGTGGTTCGGCCCGTCGTCGAGGTTGCTTGCGTAGCGAACCGTGTAGGGCGAGGTCCAGTCCTGACCCAAGGGGCGGCTCCAGCTCGCGGCAGGGGGCTGCCAGGTGGCTGGACGCGTGGAGCGACGGAGGCCGGTGCGGCGCAGCAGGGACTTCAGGGCGGAGAGGCCGAGGCGCGCCATGGGGCAGCAAATAGTGCCGCTAGCTTGTCAGAGTTGAGAGGGGTTCGCCCGTTCGTTCGCCTCCTGTTCCACCAGCGCATCGAGGGTCGCCGCGGAACGCACCAGCGCCTGGTAGCGCTGCACCACACGGCGGTTGCGCTCCAGCCAGCCCGCAGGGTTGCCTTGGGCCACCGCAAGGCTGCCGCTGTTGTCGTCATCGAGCAGATCCAGGTCGCTTTGTTGGACGATCAGCGCCACGACAAACTCATGTAGGCGTTGACGGCGATCGGAGGTGTTCATCGCTCAGCAGCAGAATGCACCCATGATTGAGGTGATTGGTACTGACGCGGGAGCTCCGGCATCGCTGCCCCACGACAAGCAGCAGCTGATTCGCCAGGCGCCCCTGGTGGCGGCCCCCCGTCGCCTGCATGACGCCTTGCAGGGCTTGAGCAGCGCCCCTCTGATCGCCAGTGACCAGCCCGAAGTCCTGATCGATCAGCTCCAGGGGGCTGAGCAGGCGGTGGTCCTGGCCAGTGGTGACCCCCTCTGGTTTGGCATTGGCCGGCTCCTGATCCAGGGACTTGGCGCTGAGCGTCTGCGCTTCCACCCTTCCCCCTGCTCCCTGCAGCTCGCCTTCTCCCGGCTGGCACGTCCTTGGCAGAACGCAAGCTGGATCAGCCTCCATGGTCGGGATCCCGAGATTTTGGCGGCTCGCCTGCAGCAGCGCCCAGAGGCCCTGGCGGTGCTGACCGACCCCAGCCGCGGCGGGGTGGCGGAAGTGCGGGAGCTGCTGCGGGCCTCCGGGCTGGAGCAGGCCTATGGCCTCTGGCTCTGTGAGCGGCTCGGACATCCCGAGGAGCGGGTGCAGCGGCTGGCTTCCTCGGCTGGGCTGCCCGCGGATCTGGATCCCTTGCACCTAGTGGTCCTGCTGGCTGAGCAGCCCGATCCCCAACCACCGGAGTCCCTGCCGCTCTTGGGGTTGCCCGAAGGCGTCTACCTGCAGCATCCGGATCGCCCCGGGCTGATGACCAAACGTGAGGTCCGCATTCAGCTGCTGGCTGACCTCGACTTACCCGCCTCCGGGGTGCTCTGGGATCTGGGGGCCGGGGTTGGCTCCATTGGTCTGGAGGCCCTGCGCCTGCGGCCAGACCTTTCTCTCTGGGCTGTAGAGCAGCGAGGTGGCTCGGCCGTGTTGATCCGCGCGAACGCCGAGCGGCTCGGGGTGACGCCAGCGGGGGTGATTGAAGGCCGCGCCCCGGAGGCCTTGGCGGAATTGCCCGACCCCGATCGGGTCTTGATCGGCGGCGGCGGGCGGGATCGTGTGGCCCTGCTCGAGGCCGTGTTGGCGCGGCTGAATCCTGGCGGACTGGTGGTCATTCCCCTGGCCACCGTGGAGGCCTTGGCGGACTTGCGTCCGGTTTTGGAGCGAGCCGGCCTGGTGGTCGGCATCGCTCAGCACCAGGCCTGGCGGGGCTCCGCCTTGGCGGACGGTACTCGGCTGGCGCCCCTTAATCCGGTGCTGATCCTGCGGGGACAGAAGAAAGCGGACTGATCACTGCGGGCATGCCGACGCGGATGCCCAGGCGTTGGGCTTCCCCGGCTCCGAGCTCCACGACCCCGTCGCCGGGTTCCTGGGGGCCGTAGCTCCGGCAGGGCAGGTGTGGGCAGGGCGTCGTATTGGCCTCAATGCCGATCACCCGGTTGCCATTGAGGAAGACCATGTCGAGGGGAGCCGGGGTCTTGTGCATCCAAAAGCGCAGCGGTTGCGGCTTGGGGAAGGGAAACCACATCCCGCGCAGCGGCGCTAAGGGCGGCCTGCCCTGTAGGCCCAAGCTCTGCTGCTGTTGGCTGCGGGCCACCTC
Organism: Synechococcus sp.; assembly: GCA_047285805.1. Lineage (GTDB taxonomy): Bacteria > Cyanobacteriota > Cyanobacteriia > PCC-6307 > Cyanobiaceae > Vulcanococcus. The sequence goes on from JBJBCN010000002.1 coordinate 178,307, forward strand.
TAGGGCAATGCAGGGCAGATCCCTAGTTATGCACCAATGGGCCTCAACGGGAAGCTGTTGCGGCGGAAGGGCAGGGGTTGGCATCGCGTTAGCCCAGCTGGGGTGGTCCGTCGCTGAGGCAGTAGCCCCGGCCGCGGACGGTGTGGATCAGGCGCTTGCCGCCTTCGGCCTCTAGTTTTTGCCGCAAGTAGCGGATGTAGACCTCGATCACGTTGCTGGCGGCCCCTTGCTGATCGCGCCAGACCGTCGCCAGGATCCGCTCGCGGCTGACCACCTCCCGGGCGTGCTCCATCAGCAGCTCCAGAAGCGCATATTCCCGTGCAGTCAAGCCAATCGTTTCGCCCTGGCGGCGCACCTCATGGCGGCTCGGGACGATGGTCAGATCCCCCAGTTGCAAGAGATCCCGCGGCGGCCGCTTTTTGTCCTGCAGCTTCAGGTGCACCCGCAGCCGGGTCAGCAGGTCGCTGGCGCCGGCCGAGGACAGCCAGAAGTCGTCGCCCCCCTGGAGCAACATCTCGGAGCGGGCCGGAATGCTGTCCTCAACGATGTCCAGCAGCAAGGGGACAGGCCCCAGGCTTTGACGCAACTCCTGGATCCGGCCTCCCCAATCGGCTGAGAGCACCACCAGTTCACAGCCGTCCTGGGCGGCCTGCTTCAGGCCGGGTTCGCCAAGTAGGGGGGAGTAGCCGGAGGCACTTAGGCGCTCGGCGAGGTCTTCGGATGTCTCCCCCAGGAGCAGGACACAAAAGTCGTTCATCAAGTGCCGCTGCCGGGCTTGGCCACGTGGGGCAGGCCCCATCCGAGCTTGTTGCGCAGCACCTGGAAGAACTCGTGGTCCGCCAGTCGCACAAAGCGCACGGGGTGCTCGCTGCGGCGGATCAGGACCCGATCCTCCGGCCAGACGTAGCAACCGGCGCTGCCGTCCACGACCATCATCAGCCGCTCGGGGGTGGCCGGGAAGACCGTCACCGGCTCGTGATCACTGAAGACCAGGGCCCGCGAGGCCAGCGAGTGGGGGGCGATCGGGGTGAGCTGCAGCACCGGGCAGTCGGGGCTGATTACCGGTCCCCCTGCGCTCAGTGCATAGGCGGTGGAGCCGGTCGGGGTGGAAAGGATCACGCCATCGGCGGCGATGTCCACCGGGGCGTGGCGGCCCACGGCGATCTCGAAATGGCACATCGAGGTGATGGGCTCGCGGTGCAGCGCCATCTCGTTCAGGCAGAGCAGCTCCCAGCGGCGTTGGTCCCCGCGCATCACGGTCACCACCAACGTGGTCCGCTCCTCGACGGTCCAGTCGCCTGCGATCACCTGGTCGAGGGCTTCCTCGAGCTTGGGCAGGTAGGTCTCCGCTAGGAAGCCCAGGTGACCGGTGTTGATCGTCAGGATCGGCACGTCGATCGGTGCCGTCATCCGGGTGGCCGACAGCACGGTGCCATCGCCCCCAAGCACCATCGCCATGTCCATCCCCGCTTCGAAGTGGGGGGGAACGCAGGCGACGTGGCCTTTGCTGCGCAGGTGCTGCTCAGGGTTTGCGAAACCGACCATCCCGGCGGCACTGCTGGCGCGCAGCACGTCGAAACCCGCCTCCTTCAGGCGGGCCTCAATGGTGTCGGCAGTGGACAGGGCCAGGTCCTTGCCGTCGTTAATGATCAGTCCGACGCAGGGCAAAGAGCGGCTCAGATGGTCCCCCCAGAGTTTATGGGGATCAGAACTGTTCGAGGAAACGCAGGTCGCTGGTGAAGAGGCGACGGATGTCATCTATGCCGTGGCGCACCATGCAGAAACGCTCCACCCCCAGGCCAGCGGCGAATCCGCTGTAGCGCTTGGGGTCGATGCCCATGCCCTGGAGCACCGCCGGATCGACCATGCCGCAGCCCATCACCTCGAGCCAGCGGCCGCGCCACTGCACGTCCACCTCCGCGGAGGGCTCGGTGAAGGGGAAGTAGCTGGCGCGGAAGCGCACCGGCAGATCACCAAAGAACTGCTGAAGGAAGGAGGTCACCGTGCCGCGCAGGTGGCTGAAGTCCAGGCCCTCATCGATGGCCAGTACCTCGACTTGGTGGAAGACCGGGGAATGGGTGGCGTCAACGGCATCGCGGCGGTAGACGCGGCCCGGGGCAATGATCCGGATCGGTGGGGCGTTGTTCTCCAAGTGGCGAATCTGAACCGGTGAGGTGTGAGTGCGCAGCAGCTGGTGATCACCCACATAGAAGGTGTCCTGCATGTCCCGGGCGGGGTGGTGCTCGGGGATGTTCAGGGCGGTGAAGTTGTAGAAGTCGCTCTCGATCTCAGGCCCCTCTTCCACCTGATAACCCAGGCCCGAGAAAATATCGACGATCTCTTCCACCGTGCTGATCAGGGGGTGGCGGTGGCCCACCGGCGTGAAGCTGGCCGGCATGGTGACGTCCAGGGTCTCGCTGGCGATGCGCTCGGCCATGGCCGCGCTCTTGACCGCTTTGAGGCGATCGCTGAGCAGGGTATGCACCTGCTCTTTGAGGACGTTCGCCCGTTGTCCCACCAGCGGACGTTCATTGCCCGGCAGCTTGCCCATCGCGCCGAGCACCCCAGAGAGGCGACCTTTCTTGCCCAGCAGACCAACGCGCAGGTCTTCGAGGGCGGTGGCATCAGCGGCGGCAGCGATCTTTTGGGCTGCCTCGGCCTCCAGCTGATCTAGTTGATCGGTGAGCTGCTGCAGGCTGACGGTGGAGCTCAAGGATCGGCTTCAACGACCGCCGACTTTAAGTAGACGCCTGCTTAGCCTCGGGCCAGGCGAGAGGACAGCGTGCGGATCCTGATCAGTAATGACGATGGCGTCTTCGCTGATGGCATCCGTGCCTTAGCGGCCGAAGCCCTGCGCCGAGGCCACCAGGTCACAGTGGTTTGCCCCGACCAGGAGCGCTCCGCCACGGGCCATGGTCTGACCCTGCAATCCCCCTTACGGGCCGAGCGGGCCGATGAGCTCTTTGCCGATGGCGTCACCGCCTGGGCCTGCAGCGGCACCCCCAGCGACTGCGTCAAGTTGGCCCTCTTTGCCCTGCTGGAGGAGTGGCCCGACATGGTCCTCTCCGGCATTAACCATGGCCCCAATCTGGGGACCGACACCCTCTATTCGGGCACGGTCAGTGCCGCGATGGAGGGCACGATCGAAGGCCTGCCCGCCCTGGCGGTGAGCTGCGCGGATTACAAGTGGCGCGAGTTCGAGGCCTCCGCCCGCATCGCCCTCGATGTGGTTGAGCAGAGCCGCCGCGAAGACTGGGATAAGGGGATGCTCCTGAACCTCAACGTCCCGGCCCTGCCCCTGGAGTCCATCGGGCAGCTGAGCTGGTGCCGCAAGGCGGTGCGCCGTTACACCGATCAATTCGTCAAGCGCACCGACCCTCGGGGCCGCACCTACTTCTGGCTAGCCGGCGAGGTGGCCAATGACCTGGATGCCGAAGTGGCGGGGCCCAATTACTGGCCGATAGATGTGGCCCATGTGGCTGATGGCGGTGTCTCGCTGACACCCCTTCAGCCCGAGCTGTTCTGGCGCGGCGATCTCTCAGCCCTGGAGCAGCCTCACTTCGCGCGGTAGATCCGCTGCAGGAACCAGAGCGAGAAGATCAGGCCGATGGTGTGGGCAAAGAGCACCTGGGTGTTGCTCAGCACCGAGAGCATCTCGATCGAGGTGATCGGGTAGCCCACCAAGCTGCGGGCGCTGGTGCCGCCCACCGGCGAGCCAAAGAAGCCCGGGGCCTGCAGTGAGGCTTGAACAAAGAGGCTGCCGGCGAGGGACTGGTAGCCCAGCGAGGCAAAGACCATCCCCAGGACGTCCGCGAGTATTCCCCGTTTGATCAGCTTTCCGGCCTCGCTGCGGCTGGGCTTGGCGCTGCTTCCCAGCGCTCGGCCGAGGCGAACGATCAGCCAGCCCTGCCAGAGGCTGTAGAGCAGCACTAAAAAAGAGAGGGTCGTTAGAGAGAGGCCAGGCCCGAGGCCCAGGGCTCGCTCGGAATTTCGCGCCAGGCTGCCGCCGATGTTGTTAAAGAGAAGGACCCCCACCACCACGATCCCCAGGGCGGTCTGGGTCCAGAAGCGAATCCAGGCCATGCGCCTCAGCCCTAGGGAGAGCAGCTGAAAGTCGAGGCGATCGGCCATGGGACGTGGGGGGATGCCCAAACCTGCCATGGGAGAATGCATCTGGCGAGGCATTGAGCGCTTTTGGTTGTGATTGCAGCGCTCCAGATCGAGCCCATGTCCGCTGGCGCAGCCCTGTGATTCCGCTGCTCGAGCCAGGGCAAGCAAAGGGGCCCACGGCGGTGGCCCTCGGCAGCTTTGACGGTCTGCATCCAGGCCACCGCAGCGTGATTGCGGCCGTCACCGAACGCGCCTCCCAACAGGGGCTGGTGCCCACGGTGGTGAGTTTCTGGCCTCATCCGCGGGAGGTCCTCTTTGGCGAGCCTCGCCTGCGGCTGGACCTGCCTGCTGAGAAGTTGGCCCTGCTGGAGCCGCTGGGGATTGAGCAGTTGGTGCTGGTCCCCTTCACGCGGGCGCTGGCTTCGCTTTCGCCGGAAGCCTTTGTCCAGGAGGTGCTGCATGGGCAGCTCCAGGCAGGCTTCGTGGTGGTGGGCGAGAACTTCCGGTTTGGGGCGGGCCGCAGCGGCACGACAGAGACCCTGCGGCAACTGGGCTCTGAGCTGGGCATCGATGTTCAGATCCAACCGTTGCTCTCGGAAGGGAGTGAGCAATTCAGCAGCAGTCGTATCCGCCGTGCCCTTGCGGGCGGGGACCTGCGGGAGGCGACCCGGCTCTTGGGCCGGCCCTATCGCTTTGGCGGCAGTGTTGTCAGCGGCCGTGGCTTGGGGCGTCAGCTAGGATGGCCCACAGCAAACTTGCAAGTAGACGGCCGCAAGTTTTTGCCGCTGGAAGGGGTCTATGCAGCATGGGCCTCGCTTGGGGACGAACGGCTCCCAGCGGTGATGAACCTGGGCCCTCAGCCCACGGTGGATCCCACGGCTCCCTCGGCCGTCGAAGTCCATCTGCTGGGTCGCAGCCTCGACCTCAACGGCAAGGAACTGTGGGTTGAGCCGGTGCAGTTACTGCGGACGCAGCAGCGCTTTGAGAACCTCGAGGCCCTGGTGCAACAGATCCAGCGGGACGCCGACCGTGCGGCGGCGCTCCTGGACTCAGCTGCCGGGGTAGGCGTTGGATAGGCCCCAGCTGATGAAGGCGGCGATCGCCCCCAGCAGCAGAATCCCTGAGATCAGCACCACCATTGGGCTGTCGGATTCGCCCTGGGCCATCGCCATTCCTGTTGGATTGCGCCTCAAACCTAGGCAGAGACTCCTGCTCCTGCAGACGCCATGACCACACCTGAACAGCCGGATACGGTCTTGCGGTTGCTGGACGCCAACCTCGACCGCGCCCGCGAGGGGTTGCGGGTGATCGAGGACTGGTGCCGCTTTGGCCTGGGTCGGGCCGATCTGGTGGCCCGTAGCAAGGACATGCGCCAGCGCTTGGGGCGTCTGCATGATGAGCGCTACAAGCGCGCCCGCGACGCCGCCGGTGATGTGGCGAGCGGCATGGCCCATCCGGCCCAGCGGGAGCGTGAACAGCCGCAGGAGGTGGTGGCGGCGAACTGCGGCCGGGTTCAGGAGGCCCTGCGGGTCTTGGAAGAATTTGGGCGGGGGGTGGATGATCGCCTGGCTGAGCAGGCCGCGGCGGTTCGTTACGCCCTCTATGACCTGGAGGTGGATGTGATCCGAGCTAGTGCCGGCGGACAGGAGCGGCGCGAACGCCTGCGGGCGGCGCGCTTGTATCTCGTGACCAGTCCGTCGCCTCGGCTGGAGGCCGTGGTGGAGGCGGCGCTGGAGGGTGGCGTGCGTTTGGTGCAGTATCGCTCCAAGGACGGAAGCCTGGCGCCCGACGGCCAACCGATCACCGATGCCGTGCGCCTGTCGCAGGCCCAGGCGCTGCGCCAGCTCTGCAGCCGCTATGGCGCCCTCTTTCTGGTCAATGACCGCATTGACATCGCACTGGCGGTGGATGCCGACGGGGTGCATCTCGGCCAGGGGGATCTGCCGCCGGCCCTGGCCCGGCAACTACTCGGTCCGGAGAAGTTGATCGGCCGCAGCACCCACGCCCTGGCGCAGTTGGAGCAGGCGATGCGCGATGGCTGTGATTACGTCGGCGTTGGTCCGGTGAATGCCACCCCGACTAAGCCTGGCCGGGAGCCGGTTGGGCTCGATTACGTCCGCCAGGCCGCCGGGGCGAGCGCCATCCCCCTCTTTGCCATCGGGGGAATTGAGAAGGCGAACCTCCAGGCCGTGTTGGACGCCGGTGCTACCCAGGTGGCGGTGGTGCGGGCGATTACCGAGGCTGCGGATCCGGCCCAGGCCGCTCGAGAACTGCTGGAGATGCTGCAGGGATGATTCAGGTCCGCGTCAATGGTGAAGCCACCAGCTGCCCGGAGGGTTTGAACCTGGTGGAGATGCTCGAGCACCTCGGCTACCGCCCACAGCTGGTAGTGGTGGAGTTCAACGGTGAGATCCTGCCGCGGGCCCGCTGGGCGGAGCAGGCGGTTCGGGAAGCCGATGGTCTGGAGGTGGTCACTATCGTTGGCGGGGGTTCTTAGATTCCAGAGAAATAGAGCTATGCCGTGGCCGCTTCACGTCTCTCTTCGCTCGTGCGCCGGCTCCTCAGTGGCTTGATGGTTCCGGCCCTTGTGCTCACGCTCCTGCTGGCGCTGCCGCAGGCCAGCCAGGCCGCCAGTGGCGGTCGCATTGGTGGTGGCAGCTTCCGGTCCGCTCCGATGCCCCGCAGCTATGGCGGGGGTGGCTACCGAGGCGGCGGGTATCAGCGCGGCTATGGCGGCGGCTTCGGCTTTCCGTTTGTGGTGCCCTTCTTCTTTGGCGGCGGCGGCCTCTTTGGCTTCTTGATCCTGATGGCCGTGGTCGGTCTGCTGGTGAACGCGGTGCGCGGAGGTGGCGGCGCATCCCTGCCGGCGGGCATGCAGGGCGGTTCGATCGACCGCGCACCGAGCGATGGTCCGGTCTCGATTGCCCAACTCCAGGTCGGCCTTTTGGCTTCGGCACGGGAGTTGCAGGAGGACCTGCGCGAACTCGCCGACCAGGCCGACACCAGCAATAGCAGCGGTCTGCAGCGCGTCCTGCAGGACAGCACTCTCGCCCTGCTGCGCCAGCCCGATCTTTGGGTCTATGCCAATGCTGAGGTGGGGCAGGTTCCCTTTCAGGCGGCGGAATCCACCTTCAATCGCCTCTCGATGACCGAGCGCAGCAAGCTGCGCAGCGAGGTCACCAGCAACGTTTCGGGAACGGTCAGCACCAACACCGGCGGTAAGGCTGGTGATGCCGATGCCGTCAGCGATTACATCGCGGTTACTCTCCTGGTGGCGAGCCGCACGCGTCTGAACCTCAAGCCGTTGAACGGCTCGGAGGAGTTGAGTGAGACCCTGCGCATCCTCGGCTCTGTCCCCTCCAGCCAGCTCTTGGCCCTCGAGGTGATATGGCAGCCGGATGGCGCGGGTGATGTGTTGAGCGCCGATGAGCTGATCACGGCCTACCCGCAGCTCAAACACCTCTGAATTTTTTCTTCAGATTTCCTCAAGATTTGGTGAATTAAAGAAACTCTTCGGCTCCTGATCGCCTCAACCTGTTGTTGATCAGGGGGGTTAATCCGTAACGTCGGAGAACTTATTTTTTCATCTGTGTCCAGCCCACGCCACAACGCCGACACCTCCGCCATGAAGTGGCAGGCCAACGGTGAACTGACGGGCGTGGACTTGCAGTCGCTGCTCAGTCGCCTGAGCAAGGTGGAGACCGAGGAGTGTGTCCGCGAGCTTGAGTGGTTGAGCCGTCACGAAGCGGTTTGACACGTATCGGGGCCGCCTAGCAGAGCCAATTCTGAAGGTCACCCGCAGATGCGTCTCGCATCCGTTGCACCCCACAGGGGTGCTCAGCACACTGCGGAGCACCGGCGCGGTGTGCATGGCTCGGCGATCGATGCAGTGGGTGAACACTCCCGTGTTGATGGAGGCCTTGCACCGCTATGAACAGGGACGTCTACCCCGCTCGATGAGTCTCTGGGTGGAAGCCGTGCTGGAGCTGGATCGCCCGCTTACCTCTCCGCTGCGGCCCCACTGCTGAGCAGGATCCGCAGGGCGGCCATCGCGGCGCCGTAGCCGTTGTCGATGTTCACCACGCTTAGGCCTGGGGCACAGCTGGCCAGCATTCCGTGCAGGGCGGCCTTGCCCCCGGCACTGACGCCATAGCCGACGCTGACCGGGACGCCGATGACCGGCTGTGGCAGGAGGCCGGCCAGGACGGTGGGCAAGGCTCCCTCCATCCCCGCGCAGGCGATCAGCACCCGGGCCTGGCGCAGGCGATCGAGTTCCCCCAGCAAGCGGTGTAGGCCCGCTACGCCAACATCCAGCACGCGCTCACAGGTGATGCCGTGCCAGTGCAGGGCCAGTTGCGCTTCCGCGGCAACCGGCAAATCACTTGTGCCGCCAGTTACCACCACCACCTCCCCCAATTCCGGACGGACTGGGGCCGCTGCGCCAAGGCTCAGGCAGCGCGCCTCCGCGTGGAACTGAAGCAGCGGCTCATCCGCCATGAGCGCTGCGACGGCCTGGGCCTTGGCGGCATCCACCCGGGTGGCCAGGGCCAGTTCACCGAAGCGCTGCTGCCGCACCAGGATCGCCGCGATCTGCTCTGAGGTTTTGTGCTCTCCCCAAATCGCTTCGGCCATGCCGAGGCGTTGCCGCCGCTCGAGATCTAGGCGGGCCAGCTCGCTCATGCCGCCGGGATTAGTTCCCCTTCAAAGACCAGGGGGAAGGGGTTGCCTTGACGCTGGCCGGTGGCTTCGCGCGCGAGTTCTTCAAAGCGTTCTTGCACCGCTTCCACGTCCGCCTCGGGGATCGCTTTCCATTGGTCGCGGCTGGCCCAGCGGATCAGCAGCGTGCCTTCTTCGCGCTCGCTGTCCCAGAGCAGTTCTCGGCTCAAGAACCCGTCTTGGCTCTGCAGCCAAGGTTCCCAACTGCCCTGTTCAGCCTGTAGCCAGGCCTGGCGACCATCCGCCGGCACCTTGATGCGCAGGTGCTCGACGACGACCACCTCGAGCTGGCCGCCGGGCTGCTCAGTGGCGGCGATCGCCACGTCAGGATGGCCGGCCAGCAGCATCGCCAGGCAGAGAACAATCTCGGCGACCTTAGCGAGCAGGCTCATGCGTGTTGCAGAAGGGCGACGGCCTGGGAGGAGATGCCTTCTTCGTTGCCCTCGGCGCCGAGCTTTTCATTGGTGGTGGCCTTCACCCCCACCTGATCGGGCTCCAGGCCCATCCGGGAGGCTATCGAGCAACGCATCGCTTCGATGTGGGGTTTGAGCTTCGGCCGCTCGGCGATCACAACGGAATCCACATTGACCACGCTCCAGCCCCGCTCGTTGACCAGGGCGACGACCTGCTCCAGCAGCACCAGGCTGTCGGCCCCTCTCCATTTGGGGTCGTCGGGGGGGAAGTACTTGCCGATGTCCCCAAGGGACAAAGCCCCGAGCAGGGCATCCATGATCGCGTGCACAAGCACGTCGGCATCGCTGTGGCCATCGAGCCCCAGGCCGGCGGGGTGCTCCAACCGTTTGCCCCCCAGGATCAGCGGCCGACCCGGCACCAGCCGGTGAATGTCGTATCCGTTGCCGATCCGAAGCTGCATGGGTGCCGGTTGCACTTGGTTTTGGAACCTAGGCGCTCGGCAGCACCTGCAGGTTGGTGCCGTCCCGGCCAGTCACCAGGACCTGGCTGCCGGGTTGAAGGGCTTGGCCGGGCTCCAGATTCTCCGCTGCCCAGCTTTGGCCGTGCCAGAGCACCCGCCCCTGGTCGCTCCCTGTCTCAAAGCCACTGATCACCTCGGCGTACTGGGCCGCGTCGCTTTGGCGGATGGCCCGCTCTCGTTTGCGCGCGGACCAGCGCTGCAGCAGCACAAGCAGGGCGAGCGAGCCGGCGGGAAAGAGCAGCAGCTGCAGCCCCAGGTTCAGGGGCAACCAGGCGCACAGCAACGAGACCAGTAGGGCGGAGAGGGCCGCGGCGAGCAGACCGTCGAATTCCGCTCCGAGCCACTCCAGGGCCAAGAGGGCCAAGGCAACCAGAAACCAGAGCAGCGCAGTCACGGGGTTGCGATCAGGCAGCTGCTGCCTAGCTTGAAGCCGACTGAGCGATTGGGCCAATGGAAGCGCTGTTTGGCTTGCCGGCCCTCCTGGTGATGGCCTTTCTGGGGCTAAACAGCATCAAGGTCACCAGCGGCGGCCAGTCCCGACTGGTGGAACGGCTCGGCAAGTACGACCGGCAACTACAGCCCGGCCTCTCCCTGGTGCTCCCGATGGTGGAGCGTGTGGTCAGCCATGAGTCCCTGAAGGAGCGGGTGCTCGACATTCCGCCCCAGCAGTGCATCACCCGCGACAACGTCGCCATTGAGGTGGATGCGGTCGTCTACTGGCAGCTGCTGGAGCACGAGCGGGCCTATTACTCCGTCGACAACCTGCAGGCGGCGATGGTGAATCTGGTGCTGACCCAGATCCGCGCCGAGATGGGCAAGCTCGACCTCGATCAAACCTTCACGACCCGCCAGGAGGTTAATGAGGCGCTGTTGCGGGAGTTGGATTCCGCCACCGATCCCTGGGGCGTGAAGGTGACCCGGGTGGAACTGCGCGACATTCAACCCTCCCGCGGGGTGCAGCAGGCGATGGAGCAGCAGATGACCGCGGAACGGGAGAAGCGCGCCGCGATCCTGCGCTCAGAGGGCGAAAAGGAGTCCCAGCTCAACGCGGCCCGGGGCCGCGCCGAAGCCCTCGTGCTCGATGCGAAGGCCAAGCAGGAAGCCTTGGTGTTGGAGGCGGAAGCCCAGGCCAAGCAGCAGGCCCTCTTGGCCCAGGCCCGCGCCGATGCGGCCAGCCGTTTGGCCGTGGCGATTCAGGAGAATCCCGAGGCGGCTGAGGCGATGCGCTTGCTGCTGGCAGGCGATTGGATGGCGATGGGCGAGCAGATGGCCCAGGCTCCTGGAGGCAGCGTCTTGATGGTGGACCCCCAAAGCCCGGCGGCCTTGATCTCGGCGCTCAAGGGGTTCCAGCTGCAGGATTAGCTCTGCTGCTTATCTTGCCAGCGGGCGTAAAGGTCCGGCCGGCGCTCGCGGGTGCGCTCCTCTTGCTGTTCAGCACGCCAGCGGGCAATGGCGCCGTGGTCGCCGCTGCGCAGAACAGCCGGGACGCTCATGCCACGAAAGTCCGCCGGGCGGGTGTAGTGGGGATGCTCCAGCAGCAGCGCGCTGTGGCTCTCCTCCTCCAGGCAGGCCTCGGTGCCGACGGTGCCGGGCAGCAGGCGAACCACCCCATTGATGATCGTCATCGCCGGCAGTTCGCCTCCGGTCAGCACGAAGTCGCCGATTGAGACCTCCTCGTCGGCCAAGGAGCGAATGCGCTCATCGAATCCTTCGTAGTGACCGCAGAGGAAGACCAGCTGGTTGTAGTCCGCCGCCCAGCGGCTCAGGTTTACCTGACGCAAGGGTTGCCCCTGGGGGGACATCAACAGGGTGCGCCGGCGCGGTTGCACCGGGATCGACTCGAAGGCCGCAAAGACCGGCTCCGGCTTGAGCACCATGCCGGCACCGCCGCCATAGGGCTCATCGTCCACCTTGCGGTAGCGATCTGTGGCGAAGTCCCGCGGGTTGTGAACGTGAAGTTCAGCGCGTCCGGCGGCGAAGGCGCGGCCGATTACCCCCAGACCCTGCAGTGGCGCAAAGGCCTCCGGGGTCAGGCTGACCACATCGAGACGCATCGCTTAGGCGGCGGGCCGGCTGACCCGGCGGATTTCAGAGCTGAAGCTGGCGCGGCCCGGGGTGCCATCGGCGGGCTGCTCGATGGTGGAGCGCAGGCGCAGGTTTGGTTTGTTGAACCAGATCCGCTCACGGATTTCGCTGTCGTCCTGCTTGACGATCAGCTCGAGGCTGCTGTCGGGCCAGAGGGTCCAGCGGCCCTGCTGCTCTCCGGCTTGGAACTGGCCATCGGCCTGGAACTGCAGTTGTCTCGGGGCCTGGTCCTTGGGGCCGACGCTCAGGCCGCCGGGGTTGCCTTCGAGGTGGCGCACCACCAGTTCCCCGCGTTCGCTGCTATGCCATTCATCGCCCTCACCTCCCTCGCTTTCGTCGCCAAGGACAAAGCGGGATCGAAGGCACATCCATTCGCCTTCGCAGAGCTGCAGGAAGGCTTCGATCGAGTCCGGGGGAAAGGAGGCGGTGTCGCTCATCAATGGATTCTCTCAGCTGTCGCCGCGGTACCCGAGTTCCGCGAGCCGCGATGAGCTGCGGCGCCAGTTGGGAACGACCTTGACGAAGAGCTCCAGGTATACCGGGCCGGAGATCAGCTTCTGCATCTGTTGGCGAGCGCCCGTGCCGATCTGGCGAAGCATCCGTCCGCCTTTGCCGATCAGGATTCCTTTCTGACTGGTGCGCTCCACGAGCACGGTGGCAAGGACCGCGGTGCGCTCCTTGTCATCGACGATCCGCTCGATTTGCACGGCGACTGAGTGGGGGATCTCTTCGCGGGTGTGCTGGAGGACCTGCTCGCGAATCAGCTCCGCCAGCAGCAGCTGCTCCGGTTGGTCGCTGACCGCATCGGGGGGGTAGAGGTGCGGCCCCTCCGGCAGCTCAGCCGCCAGGGCATTGACGAGCGCATCGGTGCCATCGCCATTGAGGGCGCTGACGGGGTGGAGGGGCCAACTAGGTACGAGTTCGCGGTAGCTGGTCTCCAGCTCGGCGGCCTGGTCGGGATCCACGAGATCGCATTTGTTTAGGGCGACCTGGACTGGCACTTTGGTGCGCTCGAGCAGCTCGACGATGAAGCCATCCCCGCGGCCGGCGGCCTGGCTGCCATCCACAAGCAGCAGCACCTGATCGACTTCACCGATCGCGCCACGGGCGGTCTGTACGAGCCGCTCCCCCAGCAGGTGATGGGGCTTGTGGATCCCGGGGGTGTCCACGAGCACCAGCTGGGCCGTGGGCGTGGTGAGGATCGCCCGCAGCCGGTTGCGGGTGGTTTGGGCCACCGGGGAGGTGATTGCCACCTTCTCGCCGACCAATTGATTCATCAGGGTGGACTTGCCCACGTTGGGCCGTCCCACTAGGGCGACAAAGCCTGAACGAAAGCCTTCGGGGCTCTGCCCCAGGGTGAAGCCACCGGCTACGGCCTTGGCCGGCAGATCGCTGAGATCTGGGAAAGGCAGCAACTGGTCGTGTGACTCCATAGTCTCAACAAATGTGTTCAAGCGTTGCTATTACTGAGATCACAGGCGTGCACTGACCTCTGGACAGACACTAAGCACAGACATTTGACCTCTTTCACGCATCGTTCCACTCAACTCCATGGCCCGGCCTGTCTCTGGTCCAAGACGCATCGACAACAGCGGTACGTGGTTCGCCGTGAAGATCATTGGCGGCCGCAAATTCATGAAGTCCCTCGGGACGAAGAACAAGGTTGAGGCACTGAGGCGCTGGCCCGCTGCTCTCGAAGATCTCGAGCGTCGAGCAAACCCTGAGAAGCCAAGACCTACTGATGTCCTGGACGTCAGCCACCTCGATCCGACCACTGGGAAGCAGTGGGAGGAGCGGGAACGTGCCATCGACTTGCTCCCTGCCTCAGCCATCGACTGGTCCGAGAATGAGGAAGACGACGGAAAGATCTCATGGACCGAGGCGGCAACCATCGCGGAGCAGCGTTGGAAGCGAAAGAACGGAGGGGAGGGCTACAGCCGCACGTGGTGGGAGGCGACACGTCGTGCCATCACCTTCTGCCCAGTGGGACCGGAGGAGCTTCAGCCTCGGCATATCCGCCAGATGATCATCGAGATGGAGGCCGCCGGCATGAGGCCTCAGTCCGCCTCTCAACGATGCAGCTGCCTCTCTAGTCTGCTAACTGCACTCATCAAGTCCGGTGCTGCTGACCACCTGACCAACCCATTCAGCAAGGTCGATTACTCGGTCAAGAGCAGGATCCATTACAGAACCCCATCAACTCAGGAGTACAAGGCGGTGTGGCAAAGGAGGCACGAGATGCCCGAAGGCTGCGCTGAGGTGCTCGAGATCCTGATCTTCAGTGGTGCTCGCATCGAAGAGGTGCTGCAAGCGAGGTACAGCGATGGGTGGATGACCATGGAGAAGACCCCTGATTGGTCACCGAAGAACGCAACCTCCTATCGACGACTGCCATTGCCTGAGGGCATGGCCCTCTCTCGTTTCAGCACGCCAAGCGCTCAGGTGTTCAGGAAGAAGATGAAGCGGATTGCCCCAGCAGTGGAGGAAGCGGCGTCCATGCCGCTTACTCCGCATTGCTTCAGGCACGGATGGAGAACAGCAGCCCGGATGGGTGGAGCTGACGATTACCTCAGCGAACGACTGCTGGGTCACCGGGCAGGGTTAGCCATGTCGATGACGTACGGCGAGTACCCGGATGAGCTGCTGCAGCGAGAGGCCGAGAAGGTCTGGGCTGTGCTGCGTCAGTGGCTCGACAGCTGAATCGAGCAACAGTCGATTTGGCTGTCGGGGGTAAATCTCCTCAACAGTTGATTTAGTTGCCCCATCAATCCTTTGTTGTGAAAGGTCAACACGCCTCGAGTAAATCGTCAGGACACACAAGTTGACAAACTCAGAATCTGAAGCAAATCAGCAGGAGCTTTTTGCTCTCGCTGAGATTAAGTATTTGCTCCTGCCGATTTCAACTTCTTAAGCACCTGCATGCAGGTCCATTTCAGTGGTACCCACTGCGCCTTTGTCGCGAGTTGCTCCAGCAGCCCTGCTTGATCATCCAGGCCCATTGCAAGGCAGCCCCAGGCAGCGGCAATCCTGGATTTGGTGTACTGAGGAATAGTTTCAGCCAGTGCCAGCCGCACCAGTTCGCTTCTAGTTTCAATCCTTTGAAGGCTGACCACGGCAGTGAGGTAGTAGTGCGTGACGTAATCACTCCATAACTTGTCTTTGATTCGGTCAATCAGGACGAGTTTCTCCTCTTCTTCCATCGACATCAGGCTTGCAGCGCCACCGTATTGACGTGCTTCATCCCTGTGTTGAAGATTGTTTTCGATTTCATCGGCGTTAACGTCACAGACCCATTCCGTTCTCAGCTTTAAATTTTGTGGATTGTCCTGCAGTAATTGAGTGATCAATCCTTCGTACTCTTGAGGGACAACACAGGTTTTCCCTGGATCAACCAGTTGAAAGGCACTTCTCGCTCGTAGGGACATTGAGACCGGAGCCGTCGCTAGTGACTCGAGTCGACTGACGTCCCCTGCATCGCCAAGATCAATGACTGCAGAACGGCGTCGACCCGCGATTGGGTCCACCAGTTGGGGAACCAAGGTATCTAAGGCTGTTGTCCTGCCATGAACCTTTGAGCCATAGGCTCTGGCTGCTCCCGACACCAGTGGATTTGGGTCTTCGTCAAAGGGCTTGATGGCATGGTCTGCGCCTTCAATTCCAAGCCGGGTATGAGCTTGGATCACGGCGCGTTTTTGGATGTCCTCTCCTCCCAGGGCCTGAAGTAGCTGATTTTGCTGCTCGGTATCCAGCTCGGAGCTGATTTTTGTGATCGAGTCCACTGCGTTGATCACAGCTGATTCATCGCTGCAGCTCAATGCTGCAAACAGAACAGGCAGTGCTTTGGGGTTGCGCCGCCGTCCCAAGGCGTCTAGGGCTTTTCTTATCGTAATCCGATCAAACAGGTTGTCAGGACTGAGTTGCGCGGCTTCGATCAGTGTGTTCAGGGACTCTTCGCTGTCACTGGCACCTAGCCTCGTTGCTGCCATGTACTTATCAACTGGTCGCTCCAGCGAGTCCGGGGCAGCCAGAATGATGCTGATCGCACGTTCCTCAGTAAGGCCTTCTACAAGATTGTCAAAACGTTCAGGCATTGATGAGCCTTTTGATTAATAGTTCCAATTAGCGATTGACTCGCCAGAGGTCAAAATCTTGGGTCGACGCGGGCTGAGATTTGCGCCAAGAGCCGTTGGCTGACCTTATAGCCAGATATTATCATGCCATTGCTGTGCCAAGAGGTCTTGGCTGCCGCAGTCAGTAGTCTTCATCCTTGTTTCTGTATGTCTCTGATTGTTTTTTTATTAATCATTTGAGCTTTAGATGTTATGAGGGGGTATTAGTCCAGGTATGTCCCCCTGCTTTGCCAAGAAGAGGGGGTGGGGTACTTCGTTTTTCTTGGGGAGGGGGCACCCCTCATGGTTCGACCTGCTCCGAAACGCAAGTCGGGGTTGCAATGTGGCGAAATCCTGGCCAATCCAGTGGTATCACTCGGTTCCGACTACTAACCGAATCTGGTTGACGTCCAAGAGTTTTTTATGCATACGGTCAGTGACCGAGGATGAGAACCATTCGCCTCGCTCGCGTTCTTAATGCCTGCGCGGCTGCGCGCGTCTTTCTTTGGTTGTCTGTTGCGCACAAATTTATACCTAGGTAGAACACTGAATATATTGCAGGAGGCCTCTGTAAGGGTCCGCAAGGGGCCTCTCGGCTTCCCTGGCGTTGGCCTGCCGTCCAACGACTACAAGCCCTTCCAGGCGTTTTTGGGCAGACCTAGTCACAGGTGCCATCTCTTGTCACTGCAGACACTAAGCGCATAAGCCCTTGCTGAGAACCCGCATCAGCACTGAAGTTCTGTGACTAGACTTGCAAGCTAACCTTGGCAGTCCAACCTCCCCCATGACTGAAGCCGCCCCGCTGGAGCCCACGTTTCAACAGGCGATGGAGATCACGGCCCAGTGGCTGGCGCTCTGGGAAAACGGCGAACTCAGCGATGAGGTGATCGGCGATCGGGTTTCCGAGTTGGTGGCCAGTCGTGATGGAGCCCGGGGGTTCTTTGTGGTGTCCTTGGCTGGGGATTGTCCGTTGATGGATCGCCTGCCGGATCCGGTCGTCTTTGCCCTGCGCCAGGCCGGCGACGGGGTGGTGGACCTCAGTGCTCGCAACCTGGCCATGAGCACGGCGATGGCGCTGCACCACGAGCGCAACGCCGATGCAGTTCAGCAGGCGGGATCGGAGCGGGTTCAATCCCGCTGCACCGAACTCCTGCGGCTCATGGAGCAGGAAGCAGTGAAAGGGCGACTGGAAACCCTGCTGGAGGCCACCGAGGGCCGGGGTGAGGACGTGGCCTTCCTGAAACGCTGGGGCTACGACGCCGGTCAGACCGCTGCAATTGCTGAGGCGGTGTTGGCCGTGGCCCAAGGCTGAGTTGTTTCGAGATTGGCCAACAAAAAAGCGCCCTCGAGGGGCGCTTTGCTGTCTGAAGGGGTTGATCTGGATCAGTCACGCCGACCGCCACCGTTGAGGGCGATCACCAGGCGCAGGATGAAGATGAACAGGTTGATGTAGGTCAGGTACATGCTCAGCGCGCCGGCCAGGTACTGGTCGTCGCTGTAGGTGCGGGGCATCGTGTAAAAGTCCACGAAGGCTGCGCCCACGAAGATCACGGTGCCGAAGCCGGCGATCAGCAGCTCCATGCCGCCCATGCCGAAGCCGGGCACGAAGATGCCGCCGACGATCTGGACGACCATGGCGATCACCAGGCCGAGTATGCCCAGGCCGACCACGCCGCTGAGGGCTTGACCGACGCTGTCGCTCATGCGACGGCCCATGACGGAGGCAGCCACGAAGGTGACGCCAGTAGCCAGGGCGGCGGTGCCGATGGCGCCGATGCCCGCGGTGCCGATGGCCAGGGCCACGATGCCGCTCAGGGTAAAGCCGGTGATCAGGCTGTAGGCCGCCATGAGCGGCAGGGCGGTGCTGTTGTTCCCCTTCAGGGCCACGTTCTGGGCCACGAAGAAGAGGATGAAGTTTCCGATCAGGGCCACCCAGAACAGAGGCATGAACCCGGTGGGGTTGCTGGCCAACAGGGCAAGGCCGCCCATGACGCCACCGGCGGTGAGCACCATGCCGCCGCCCACGTAGGGCAGCGCTTTATTGACCACGTTGGGCCCCACGAGGGCGCTGGATTGCGCCTCGCGGATGGCCTCCTGGAAATTGCTGCTGGCCGGCATGGCACAGAGAATGACTGGCTTCATCCTGCCAGCGATCTCCGGGTTGTGTGCCCTTTGGGGGTGTGGATCCCCCGACTAACGTCGGGTCTTGGCAGCATCCCGGGCGGCGTAGGCGGTGACCAGGCGCTGCACTAGGGGATGGCGCACCACGTCAGCGGCACTGAGCCGGCAGACCGCGATGCCCTCGACCCCCTCCAGCACCTGTGCGGCCTCGATTAAGCCGCTCAGTTGACCCTGGGGCAGATCGATCTGGGTTGGGTCCCCGGTGACGACCATCTTTGAGCCCTCACCCAGGCGGGTCAGCACCATTCGCATTTGCGCCGGGGTGGTGTTCTGGGCCTCATCAAGGATCACGAAGGCCTCGGCCAGGGTGCGTCCTCGCATGTAGGCCAGCGGGGCCACCTCGATCACGTTCTTCTCGATCAGGGCCGCCGTGCGCTCCTGTCCGAGCAGAGTGTGCAGTGCGTCGTAGAGGGGGCGCAGGAAGGGGTCGACCTTCTGCTGAAGATCACCGGGCAGAAAGCCAAGGCGCTCTCCGGCTTCCACGGCGGGGCGGGTCAGGATCAGCCGCTCGACCTTGCGCTCCTGCAGCGCGCGCACGGCTTGAACGGCCGCCAGGAATGTCTTGCCGGTGCCAGCGGGACCTAAGGCAAAGGTGAGGTCGTGGCGCTCGATCGCCTCGACGTAGGTCTTTTGCTTGAGGGTGCGAGGGCGCAGCAGCTTGCCGTTTTGGCTGCGGGCCAGAACCTGCTTGCTCAGTTGTTGGTGCTCCTCCCCGCGGCCTGTATCCAGGGCGGAGAGGGCGGTTTGCAAATCCACCTGGGTGACGCTCTGCCCCTCTTGCCAGAGGGGACGCAGCAGTTCAACCAGGCCGGCGGCCCGCTCCAGCTGGGTGGGGCGGCCTCGCAGTTGCAGCGAAAGACCCCGCAAGACCAGCGAAGCACCAGTCAGGGCTTCGAGGCGATGCAGGGTCGATTCAGCTTCACCGGCCAAGGCCATTGCGGCGTCCTGGTCGGGAAGATCGATGGTGAAGGCCGTGAGGCTTTCAGCCCCGGGCATGGGGGAAGGCCTCAGGCTTCGGTGGCTTCTTCAGCGGGAGCCTCTTCGGCGGCAGCGGCGGCTTCAGCAGCCTTGGCTTCTGCAGCTTCCTTGGCGGCCTGCTTGGCAGCAGCCTCGCGGATGGCGGCTTGCTTCTTCTGGCCGACGACCACGGAGGGACGCACTTTCTTCTCGATCAGACCGCCGCGCTCAAGAAGGGTTTGCACAACCTCGGTGGGCTGGGCGCCCTGGGCGAGACGGGCACGGATGGCCTCGGTGTCAAGACGGGTCTCCTTGGTGCGGGGGTTGTAGAAGCCCAGCTCCTCGAGGGGACGACCGTCGCGGCGTGAGGTGCTGTTGCAGGCCACCAGGCGGAAGCTCGCTTCCCGCTTCTTACCGAACCGCTTCAGGCGGAGCTTGATCATTGTGGCCTTGCCTTGCTGACTGGATAAACGCGCGGTGACTCCCCAGGGAATCGCGCGCAAACGACAACAATACTCTCTGGGGTGACGCCCCTCAGAGCTCGCCGAAGCCTTTGCGCTTCTTGGCGGGTTTGGCGGCTTTGGGCATGCCGCCGCCACGGCCACCACGGCCGGCGGGAGCGCCGCCCGTGCCAGGCATTCCCCCCATCCCAGGCATCCCACCCATCCCGGGGAATCCGCCCATGCCCGGCATTCCGGGCATGCCTCCACCGCGTGTCATTTGCTGCATGAACCCCCGCATCTGCTGGAAGTTCTGCAGAACCTTGTCAACATCGGCTGGGGTGTGGCCACTGCCGCTGGCGATGCGCCGCCGCCGGGAGGGATTGGCGGCGAGCAGGTCCGGGTCGCTGCGCTCCGCCTCGGTCATGGAGCCAATCATTGCTTCGATCTTCTTGAGCTGCTCTTCGCCCTGCTTGAGCATGCCGTCGTCGATCTTGTTCATCCCCGGGATCATTTTCATGAGACCGCCCAGGGAGCCCATGCGCTTGATCAGGCGCATCTGCTTAACGAAGTCCGAGAAGTCGAAGGTGGCTTCTTGGAGCTTCTGCTGCATCTTGGCTACATCGGCCAGCTCGACCTCCTTCTGGGCCTTCTCCACCAGGGTCAGGACGTCGCCCATGCCGAGGATCCGGCTGGCCATCCGTTCGGGGTGGAAGGGCTGCAGCGCCTCCACTTTTTCCCCCGTACCGATGAATTTGATCGGTGCCCCGCTGACCTTGCGGATAGAGAGCGCCGCACCGCCGCGGGAGTCACCGTCTAGCTTGGTGAGGACCGCACCGGTGATGCCCACCTGATCGTGGAAGGTGCGGGTGAGTTCAGCGGCCTCCTGACCGATCATTGAGTCAACCACCAGCAGCACTTCATCGGGCTGGACGGCTTCTCGGATCCGGACCATCTCGTCCATCATCGAGGTGTCGATCTGGAGGCGACCGGCGGTGTCCACCAGCACGGTGTCGAAGCCCTCAGCCTTGGCCTTTTCAATGCCCGCGGCGGCGATGGCTTCCGGCTTGGCTTCGGTGCCCAGGCTGAAGACCTCAACGTCGATCTGGCTGCCGAGGGTTTTCAGCTGGTCGATGGCCGCCGGGCGGTAGACGTCAGCGCCCACCAGCAGGGCCTTGCGTCCTTTCTCCTTGAGGTGAAGGCCGAGCTTGGCGGTGGCGGTGGTCTTACCAGCGCCCTGCAGGCCCGCCATCAAGACGACGGCTGGGGCCCCTTCTTTGCCGGCAGCAGCCAGAGGAGCGTTTTCGCCGCCCATGGTCTCCACGAGCTGCTCGTGGACCACCTGGATGAATTTCTGGTCAGGGCTGATGCCCCGCACCACCTCTTCACCTAGTGCCTTCTTGCGGACCTCTTCCACGAAGTCCTTGACCACCGGAAGGCTGACATCGGCCTCGAGCAGGGCCCGGCGCACGTCCTTAAGTGCCCCCTCGATATTGCCTTCGCTGATGGCCCCCTGACCACGCAGGTTCTTGACGGCATCTTCAAACCGTTGGGAGAGCTCGTCGAACATGGGGACGCCTGTGATGAACCGATCGTAAAAAGCGACCGTCTCTTGGGGGCGTCCGAGGGCTCAGTTCTTGGCGGTGGGCGTGTAGGCGACCAGCTGCCAGCTGCCGTTTTGGCGGCCAAAGATATAGGTGTTGCGCAGCGTTATCTCTGGGGTGCGGCTAAGGATCTTGCCGCCACTGGTCTTGAGTTCGTCGCTATAGGTCATCGCTACCTGGGCGGCGATGCGCACCGGTGAGCGAGCGCTGATCTTGAAGCCGGTGATGCTGGTGGTCACCGTTTCCGTGGCGTCGCGCTGGCGGTTGGCCTGGCTCTGGCGCTGCAGCCGCTGGATCTGATTGGGACGGGCCAGATCCGACAGGCTCTCGCTCGGTGCACCGCCGGCGAGGACCGCGGCTTTTTCCTTGAGCCAGACCTCGAGCAGGTCCTGCAATTGCGTGGCGCTGGGGTCGGGATTGGTCAGGGGGAAGGGGGCCGCCTGGACAGGAGCAGCCGGAGCGGCAGCTTTTGGTTGGACGAGGGCCGCGACCTTTTCGCTGCTGGCGGCTTCAGGATCGCCACCGCGGGGCTTGAGAGCCATTAAGCCTCCAAGACCAATCACGCCGATGGCGACGGCTGCACCAACGGGCATGCCCCAGCTGGGGAGCTCTTGGATTTGCTCCTGCAGGTTGCCCAGCAGCTCGGCCAGTCGCCCGCGGGAGCCATCCCACACCTCGTCGTCGTCCTCTTGGTCCTCACTGATCTCGAGGCTGGTTGGCGGCTCATTGCTGCCCGGCAGGTCGAAGTTCGGCCAGTCGCCAAAGCCCGTGCTGGTGTCCGTCGCCGCCGGCACCTCGAAACTGGGTTTGGCATTGAACTGGCGGCCGCGGATGCGGTCCTGTTGGTCGATGTAGGCCTGGACATCCCGGTCGGCGAACCAGGCATCGAGGTTCGCGTCGACATCGATGTCGCGGAAGCCCTCCAGCACCTCGCGGGTCAACCAGTCGCGGCAGTAGGCGCAGAGGCGAGCCAAGGGGTCATCTCCCTGCTCCATCGCCCATTGCTTCAGGGCGGCGTCGGCGCCCTCATCAAAGAAGCGCTCTGCTTCATCGACCTGACCGAGCAGAAGTTGCTGACAGGAGAGGAAGACCTCGATCCCGGGCTGTCCGCTGATCTTGAGGCGTTCGTAGGCCTCGAGGATCCGTTCGGGTTTGCGCTGGGAGAAGCCCGAGGCCGTCAGGGCAAAGCTCGCGAGGAAGTCGGCGGTGGCGGAACCTCTATCGCCCCATCGGCTGAAGAGCTCGACTTGCTCTTGGGCCGTCAGGAACTGGCGGATCTGCTTGAAGAACGACTGGAACTCGCTTTGGGGGAAGGTCAGATCGGTGTGGCCCTCGAGGCCACCGCGCTGCTGCACCAGTTGCTCCAGCAGGGCGATGCCCTGTTGTCGGGAGCTGCTGGCGGAGAGGTCGCGGCTGATCAGATCGAGCACGCGATAGGGAAGCAGTTCCTTGAGGTCCTGCTCGAGCTTGCGCCGTTGCTCGGCCTGTTGGCCCATGCGTTGCAGCAGCTGCAGGCCCTGTTGCAGGGTCAGGGCGGCCGCTTCATAGCGGCGTTGGTCGCGGTAATCCCGGGCGGTGCTCTGGCAGGCCAGTCCGGCGAGCAGGGTCAGGTCGGCTTCGCGGCTGCTGCCCAGGGCGGGGGCTTGGGGCGGCTGCAGTCCGCGGGAGGCGCTATCGAAGGCTTCCTGGGATTGGCCGGCCTCCATTAAGAGCAGAAGACCACCGACTTCCCGGGACGGGGGGATCTCCAGGGCGGCGATGGAGCCGTTGGCGTTGTCTGCGATAGCCGTCAGTTCCCGCTCGTAGGCCTGGCGGCGAGTCTCATCGCTCAGCAGGTCGGCGCTGGCTTCGAGCAGTTCGCCTCGGGCCTGGAGGGTGTCTTGGGTAAAGCCTTGGTCTGGAACGCGATCAAGCCGATGCTGCAAAGTCCGCAGCACGCTCTGCCGGTCGGAGCTGGCATTCACGCCGAGCAGGCGGAAGTGGTCGATCGGCAGTTCCAAATTGAGCTCGGATTGGCGGGAGCTAATCGGACGTGACTGTAGGCAGAGTCTTCGGTTTTGGCCGTCCTTCGTGCACCTTTTGGAGATGGACCCCGTACAGTCAGGCCAGCACCAGAGTCCCCGGAGAGCAGGACCTCAGCAATGACACAGGCCGATCTTGGACAGGGCGTGGCCACCAGTGGTGCTCCCTCCTGCTCCGCCGATGTCAATCAGGTCGGCTTGCACGCTGAGCGGCTGATGAGCCTCTATCCCTCTACTCCGGCAACGGTGACGCGGGATGAGGGCCTAATGCTTTACCGCGACATGACCCTTGGCCGGCGCTTTGAAGATAAGTGCGCCGAGATGTACTACCGCGGAAAGATGTTCGGCTTTGTTCATCTCTACAACGGCCAAGAGGCCGTGAGTACGGGGGTGATCAAGGCGATGAAGATGCAGCACGACTGGTTCTGCAGCACCTACCGCGATCACGTTCACGCCCTGAGCTGCGGCGTGACGGCCCGGGAGGTTATGAGCGAGCTGTTCGGTAAGGAGACCGGCTGCAGCAAGGGCCGTGGCGGCTCCATGCACCTCTTCTCCAAGGAGCACCACCTTTTGGGTGGTTATGCCTTCATCGGTGAGGGCATTCCCGTGGCCCTGGGTGCGGCCTTCACCAGCCGCTACAAGCGCGATGCCCTCGGCGACTCCAGCAGCGACGCCGTGACCGCGGCCTTCTTCGGCGACGGCACCTGCAACATTGGTCAATTCTACGAGTGCCTGAACATGGCGGCGCTCTGGAAGCTGCCGATCATTTTCGTGGTCGAGAACAACAAGTGGGCCATCGGCATGGACCACAACCGCGCCACCAGTGACCCGGAGATCTGGCGTAAGGCGGCCGCCTTCGGGATGGCCGGCGAAGAAGTCGACGGCATGGATGTTTTGGCGGTACGGGGTGCAGCCCAGCGCGCGATCGAGCGGGCCCGCTCTGGTGAAGGTCCCACGGTGCTCGAGTGCCTGACCTACCGCTTCCGCGGCCACTCCCTGGCGGACCCCGACGAACTACGGGCGGAGGCCGAGAAGGAGTTCTGGGCCCAGCGTGATCCGATCAAGCGCCTGGCGGCTCACCTGATCGAGCACAACCTGGCGACGGTTGAGGAACTGAAGGCGATCGAGAAGGAGATTGACGCCGAGGTGGCCGATTGCGTCGAGTTCGCCCTGGCGGCTCCCGAGCCCAAGCCGGAAGAGCTCACCCGCTACATCTGGGCTGAGGACTGATCTCCCGTTGTTAAAGCCCGTGTAAACGGGCTTGCTCGTTGGCGGCCCGGAAGACCAGGCCGTGGCGCCGCACGAGGGGTTTGAGTTCGTCGTAGCCACCGCCAATCACCGTGGCGATTGGAATGTTGCGCCGCAGGCAGCTGTCCAGCACCAACCGGTCCCGGTTGAGCAGGCCGTGGTTGCTGAGTTGGAGTCGGCCGAGCCGGTCCTCACGGTGGGGGTCAACGCCGGCGTTGTAGAGCACTAAATCAGGTTGCTCTTGATCGAGCAGGGTTGGAATCAGATCGCCAATCGCCTCCAGATAGGCGTCGTCTCCGAGGCCATCGTCTAAGGCCAGGTCGACATCGCTTTGTTTTTTGCGCAGCGGAAAGTTACTGCCGCAGTGCACCGAGAGGGTGAAGACCCTGGGCTCGTCGGCAAAGATCACGGCGGTGGCATCCCCCTGGTGCACATCCAGGTCGATCACCATCAGTCGCTGCACCTGCCCTTCGGCCAGCAGGACCTGGGCGGTAACCGCGCAGTCGTTGAAGATGCAGAAGCCGCTGCCGTGGTCGGGGTAGGCGTGGTGGGTGCCTCCGGCCAGGTGGCAGGATACACCGTGCTCCAGGGCCAGCCTGGCCGTCAGCAGGGATCCGCCCACCGCCAGCCAGGTGCGTTGCACCAAGGGGGTCGTGGCCGGTAGGCCTATGCGGCGCTGCTCAGCTGGCAGCAGCTCACCGCGGGCGAAGGCCTGGTGGTACCGGCGGTTATGGGTGAGCTCAAGCCAGCGCCTGGGTACTGGCAGCGGGCGATGGATTTGCTCGTCCCGCGCAATCCCCTGTTCCTCCAGCAGGGTGCGGAGGAGTTTGAACTTCGCCATCGGGAATCGATGGCTACTGGGCAAGGGGGCCGAGTAGGCCGGGTGGTATACGAGCGGCAGGCGCACCGGGCGTGATCAGTCCTCGTCGCCGTCGAACTCTTCGTCGAAGAGGGTGTCCCGCAGCAGACGGTCGACGAGCAGCCCCATGTCATCGAGCTGGAGTTGCTGCATCAGCAGCTCGAGTTCTTTGATCACCGGCTCCGAGAGCCGCAGGGTGATCGGAAGGGTGTCTTCTCCGCCGAGCATTGCGGGTGAGCGCTAAGTCAACCAAGTCTGGCGGAAACGGGGCTACAAAGGAGTGCAATCAAGGGATCGCGATGGCTCCGGTTTGGCTGGTGATTTTGTTTTGGTCCGGGTCCGTCCATGGCGGCACCGCCATGCAAACGCTGCCGATGAAGACCTTCGCCGACTGCCAGAAGTCCCGCGACATGCTGATGGCCCAGCTCAAGACGAGCCGGGTAAGCAAGAGCAAGGCCCTCAATAGTTTCTGCATTTCTGGATCCGAGCTGCCAGTGGCGGCAGCCTCGGTTCCCGAGTCCTAGATCGCGGTCGGCACTCGCCGGGTGAGGTGGCGCAGCTTGCGCAGGGCCTTGAGCTCCACCTGGCGCACTCGCTCGCGGGAGACCTCGAGCATGCGGCCGATTTCAGCGAGGGTGTGGCGATCCTCGCCTTCGAGGCCAAAGCGCAGTTCCAGTACCTGACGCTCTTGGTCGGTCAGGTGCGTGAGCCAGCGGCCGAGCTGCTCCTGATGGATGCCGCGCTCCACCTGATCGAGGGGTTCGCTGTTGGTCTGATCGGCAATCAGCTCTCCCAGGAAACTGCGGCCCTCTTCGCCATTGACCGGGGCATCCAGGCTGGAGGTGGTGAGGGCCTGGCGCAGTAGCGAGTCGAGCTCGTCGAGGGGCATGTCCATCTCTTCCGCAATCTCCTTGCGGCTGGGCATGGCGCCGAGTTTGTGGGCAAGCTCGAGGCTGACCTTGCGGATCGCGGTCAGTCGTTCGGAGAGATGGACCGGCAGGCGGATGGTGCGGGACTGACAGGCGATGGCCCGCGTCATGCTCTGGCGGATCCACCAGAAGGCATAGGTCGAGAACTTGTAGCCGCGGGTCGGATCAAATTTCTCGACCGCGCGCTCGAGGCCTAGGGAACCCTCCTGGATTAGATCGAGGAGCTCTAGGCCTTTGCCTTGGTATTTCTTGGCGACGCTGACGACGAGTCGCAGGTTGGCCTTCATCATCCGCTCTTTGGAGCGGCGGCCGACCCGCATGATCTTTTTCTCGTGAGTTGTATAACTGTCGCCTTTGTCTTCTTCGGCAAGCCGCATCATGGTCTGCACTTGATTACCCAGTTCAATCTCTTCGGCGGGAGTCAACAGAGGAACCCGGCCAATTGTCGAGAGGTACCAACTAATTGGATCGCTACTGCGGCGACGACTAGCGCTGTTGGCGTTGGAGCTGGCGGCGGGTGCCATGGGCTCCTCCTGAAAGGTGGGAAAAATCTCTTACGGGTTTTTTTGAAACCCTTGGGATTTCAGTAACGCTTCAGCTTTGAGATACGAAAGATCACATCACTTTTGAGACTCGTTTCCACCACTGGGCTGTTCAGATTCTGTTAATAACTGTGTATTGTGTTTTTCTCACAACCGCGGCCAACATTTCGGCAACCCGGCTTGGTGTGGCCCCTCCTGGGCCGTGCTGTTCGCTGGCCTTTTGACCGGCCGTGGCATGGGCGAGGGCGGCGAGCGCCAGCAAGGATCCATCGGCGGGGAGTCCGCTCGCTTGGGCCAGGGCGCCGAGCCCTCCGGCGTATCCCGCCAGGACATCCCCAAGTCCTGCCCGGGCGGCATCGGGGCAGGCGCTGCTGAGCTGCCAGCGCGCGCCCGCTGGATCAGCGATCACGCTGCGGGCCCCTTTGAGCAGTACGGCGCAACCGCTCTGCTCGGCGGCCGCGGCGCAGGCCTCCAGGGGAGCTCGCCCGGAGAGATCCGGGAAGAGCCGTTGGAATTCGCCGCTATGGGGGGTCAGCCAGGTGGGGCCGCGCCGGCTCGTTAGCCAAGGCAAGGCGGGCCGCTGGGCGAGGCGATTGAGGCCATCGGCATCGAGCACCAGCAGGCCCGGGAAGGTCTGGAGCTGCCCCCAGATCCCGTCGTCTTCAGGGTGTTGGCCGATGCCCGGGCCGAGGACCACCGCATCGACTCGCTCCAGGGCTGAGGGTGGCAGCGGACGGAGATCAAGTGATCCATCGCTGTGGCTGGGGAGCTTGGCCGCGAGAACGGCGTGGGGCAGTTGGTTCCAGAGCTGATCGGCCACCGCCTCGGGCAGGGCCGCTCGAAGGCTTCCGAGGCCACTGGCGCTGGCCCCCAATAGGCTAAGCAGGGCCGCGCCACGGTAGGCATCGCTGCCGGCCAGCAGCAGCAGGCGCCCCCGCTGATACTTCGTCGCCGCGGCGGCTCTCGTTGGCCAAGGGGCCGTGCTTAGGTCCGCTGCCCTCAGCCGCCTGGGCTGACTCGGGGGCAGGGCCTCGAGGAGCGGGGCAGGAAGCCCAAGTTCGATGCGCTCCAGCTCCCCCACCCAGGCCAGGGCCCGGTCCTGCAAGAAGCCCTGTTTGATAAGGCCGATGCTAAAGGTCCTTTGGGCGGTGGCGGCGACGTGCCCCAAGGGCTCGCCGCGATCGGCGCAGAGTCCTGTGGGGCCGTCGATGGCGATCAGGCGATGCGGTTGCTGCCGCTCGCGCTCCAGGAGAAGTGGCTCGAGCTCACCCTCCGGCGGCCGGCTTTGGCCGATGCCAAAGAGGGCATCGATCCAGAGGGCTGGATCCCCGGGCTCGGGCGGTGCCTTCAGTTGGGGGATCCTCAGCCAGAGGGCCTGGCGCAGGTGGCTTTCTGTGAGGGGTTTGCGCCGCTCAAAGGGGCACCAGATCCGCACGGCGATGCCGGCCAGGTGTAGCTCACGGGCGATCACGAGGCCATCGCCGCCGTTGTGGCCGGGGCCTACCAGCACGATCGCCCCATCCGCCTGGAGTGGCGACCAGCAGTCCGGCTCCTGCAGCCGCCGGCTGACGGCCAACGCGGCCTTTTCCATCAGCGCCTCCACGGGCATGCCGTTGGCGAAGAGCACCTGCTCGAGCTCGGCCATCTGCGCGCCGCTCACTAAGAGGTGGTCGGCGTCGCGGGGGGGCCAACAGGGCGGGGCCAAAACGGCACTGGCGGCTGCAGTTCCATGATGGAGAGAACAGCCACTGTTGGCATTGGCGCGCTTCTCCGCTGTTCCCGTTGTATCTGAGGCCTCCGTGGCGGCAACGGAGGCGGGTGCCTTGGCGATCGAGCGCCTGCGCCAGTGGCCCGGCGAACACCGGGTGGCGGTCGGTCTCTCCGGTGGTGTCGATAGCTCCTTGACCGCGGCCCTCTTGGTGGAGGCCGGTTGGGAGGTGGAGGGTCTGACCCTCTGGTTGATGAGCGGCAAGGGGGCCTGCTGCGCCGAAGGTCTCGTCGACGCCGCCGGGGTCTGCGAGCAGCTCGAGGTGCCGCACCACGTGGTGGATTTCCGCGAGCACTTCAAGGAGCAGATCGTTGATTTCTTGGTGCAGGGGTACGAGGCCGGCGTCACACCGCTGCCTTGCTCCCGCTGCAACCGCGAAGTGAAGTTTGGGCCGATGCTCCAGTGGGCCAAAGAGGAGCGCGGCATTGAGCGGATCGCGACCGGCCACTACGCCCGGGTACGCCATGGGGACCAGAGCGAGAACGGCCGCCACCAGTTGCTGCGGGGCCTCGATCAACATAAAGACCAGAGCTATTTCCTCTATGACCTGCCCCAGCAGGCCTTGAGTCGTCTGGTCTTTCCCCTGGGGGAGCTGACCAAGCCCAACACACGCCTAGAGGCCGATCGCCACGGGCTGCGGACGGCGCAGAAGCCAGAAAGCCAGGACCTCTGCCTGGCGGATCACCACGGCTCGATGAAGGCCTTCCTGGACGCCTACCTGCCGCCGCGCCCCGGGCAGATCGTGCTAGCCGATGGCCAGGTGGTGGGCGAGCACGACGGCATTGAGCACTTCACGATTGGCCAGCGCAAGGGGCTGGGGGTGGCCTGGAGTGAGCCGCTGCATGTCGTGCGTCTGGATGGGGCGATGAACCAGGTGGTGGTGGCCCCCCGCCGGGATGCGGCTCGCGGCGACGCGGTAGTGGGGGCGGTGAATTGGGTTTCCATCGCGCCACCCACCGAGCCGCTCGAGGTGGAGGTGCAGGTGCGCTACCGCAGCTGCCCCCAGAAGGCCCGGCTGATTCCCCTGCCGGAAACCGAGGCCGATCGGGCGGCGGATCGCCCGCATCGCTGCCGCCTGAAGTTCGCCGAGGAGCAGTTCTCGATCACCCCGGGCCAGGCGGCGGTCTTCTACGCCGATGAGATGGTCCTGGGCGGCGGCTTAATTCAGCGCGATCACCAGTAGGGGTCGCTGGAGAGTTCCACCTCGATCGCTCCGCTCTTGCTGGTGGGCACGGTGGCGATGCAGGCGCGCACGGTGTTGCCGTTGACCTCGATCTCGCAGGCGCCGCAACTTCCGCCGAGGCAGCCGGTGGGAATCGAGAAGCCAGCCTGCCGCGCGGCCTCCAGCCAGTCGGACCCCACGACCGCCTGGGTGCTGGAGCCGTTCGACCATTGGATCTGTACCTGTTTCATCGCAGCAGGGGCTCCAGGTTGACGTGCTGCTCGAAGGCATCGGCGAGGCGAGCGAGCAGGGCTTCCCGCTGACGGCTGTGGTGGGGTTGTCGTTCGCTGAGTAGTGGCAACCCTTTGCGCGCTCTGAGCTGGTTGAGCCAGCGCCGACGCCAAACGCCGCTCTCGAAGACCCCGTGCAGGTAGGTCCCAACAACGTTCCCCGCGACCCAGCCCAGGCCCGGTTCGGCGGCGAGGGCCGTGCAGGGCTCGAGTTCCGAGGTCGCCCCGCGGTGAAGCTCAAAGCCCTCTAGCAGGGCGGCCTCAGCAGCGTGTGGCCAGAGGGTCGGGCTGCTGCATTGGCGTAGGGCCTTGGCGTCTCCAAAGGTGGTGCGCAGTGGTAGCAGGTTGAGGCCGGCGTGGCTGGAGCCGGCACCACCTTCGAGGCCCTGTGGGTCGTGGAGTTCGCGCCCCAGCAGTTGCATGCCGCCGCAGATGCCCAGGACCGCTCCGCCCCGCTGGGCGTAAGCCGAGAGCTGCTCCCCCAGACCGCTGCTCTGCAGCGCGCCGAGGTCCCGCAGGGTTTGCTTACTGCCTGGCACCACCACCGCGTCGGGGCTGCCGAGGTCCTGGCCAGGGGCAATCCAGTTCAGCTGGATCGTGGGCTCGGCCTCGAGGGGATCGAGGTCGGAGAAGTTGCTCAGGGAGGGGAGCTTGAGCACGGTGATTTCGAGCTCGGCTTCGCGTTTGCGGCCGCGGCGCTCGAGCAGATCGAGGGAGTCCTCCGGCGGAAAGAGTTCATCAAGCCAGGGCATAACCCCGAGCACGGGGATGCCGGTGTTGGCCTCGAGCCAGCGGCGGCCCTCATCGAAGAGCTCGCGGCGACCGCGGAAGCGGTTGATCAGCAGGCCGCGGATCAGGGGGCGCTCCACGGGACGGAGCAGGGCCAGGGTCCCGACTAACTGGGCAAAGACGCCGCCCCGCTCGATGTCAGCCACGAGGATGCAGCGGGCCCGCAGGTACTGCGCCAGGCGGAGGTTGGTGAGGTCTCGGGATTGCAGGTTGACCTCGACAGGACTGCCGGCCCCTTCCAACACGAGCCGACCGCCGGGATGACTTGCCTGCAGATCGCCCAGGCCCTGGCGGATGGCGGCCCAGCCCGGCCGGAACCAATCGCGGTAATAGTTCTCGGCGCGGCAGCTGCCGACCGACTGCCCGAGGTGAATGACTTCACTGGTGCTGTCCCCTTGGGGTTTGAGCAGCACCGGGTTCATCGCGCAGGCGGGCTCAAGTCCCGCCGCCCATGACTGCAGCGCCTGGGAGTAGGCCATCTCGCCGCCGGCCTGGTCCACCCAGGCGTTGTTGCTCATGTTCTGCCCCTTGAAGGGCAGGGGCGTCTCACCCCGGCGCCGCAACACCCGGCAGATGGCGGCCGTCATCAGGGACTTGCCGGCACCGCTGCTGGTGCCGAGCACCATCAAGGGGTTGGGGTTGCTCAAAGCCTCGGCCAGTGCTGCTTGACCCAGTGGCGCAGGCGGGAGGGGAGGCTGGCGCGGGGGATCTCCCCGGACCACTCCGAGAGGACGACTCGGCCCAGGGGTGTGAGGCGGACCCGTTCGGTCAGGCCCTGGCCATCGACCTCACGGCGGAGCACGCCGAGCTGGATGAGCCAGATGAGCAGGTCTTCGCAGTGGTTGGTGGAGAGGCGCTTTTGGCTGAGAACCGACCAATCCGCGCGGGCGGCGAGCTGGGTGCTGCTGAGGGCCTCCTGCTCGAGTTCCTCGTAAAAGCGGCGCAGAAGGGGGAGGCAGCGCACGGCCCGCTTAGCCCGGACCAAGGCCCGTTGCTCCTGCTGGCTAAGGCGGGGCTGCATCAACAGGTGCGCTGGGATTTGATCATTCTGGTCATCGGCCGGGCCGGGCAGCCGCGCACCGTTGCCAGAGTGGTCCCAGCTCAAGGACTAGCTGTGCTGCTGTTGGCCTCTGCCTCCCCCGCCCGCCGGCGATTGCTGGAGCAGGCCGCGATTCCGCACCGCGTGCAGGTCAGCGGGGTCGATGAGGAGGTCATCCACAACCTCGACCCGGCGCAGTTGGTGCAGCTCTTGGCCCAGGCCAAGGCGGGCGCGGTGCTTCAGGGCGGGATCTCTGCTGAGATTTCAGCGGTTCTGGGCTGCGATTCGGTACTGGCCTTTGAGGGGGAGGTCTTTGGTAAACCGGATGGTCCGCAGGAAGCTATCGCCCGCTGGCAGCGGATGCGAGGGGCCTGGGGTGAGCTCCACACCGGCCACGCCTTGCTTAATCCAGCCGGGGGAGAGCGGCTGACAACGGTGACCACGCGCGTCCTCTTTGCTGAGCTGAGCGACGCCGAAATCGAGGCCTATGTGGCCACCGGTGAACCGCTGCAGTGCGCCGGTGGTTTTGCCCTTGAGGGCCGCGGCGGCAGCCTGGTGGAGCGCCTCGATGGGTGTTTCTCCAACGTCATTGGTCTGAGCCTGCCCCTGCTGAGGCAGTGGTTGTGGGCGGCCTGAAGCCTTGCCGAAACCCACTGTTGCCATTTTTCTTTCGCCGTAACTATCGCGAAGACAAGGCCCTCCTTACACCCCAGGCCATTAAGACCTTCGCGCTTGCAGCTGCATACAGCCTCCTCGTTGGTAGCGCGCTGATGCTGAATGCCAACGCGATGGTGCCGATCCAGCTCTCGATGGCTCTGCCGACCGCTGACCACGGACTCCTGGATGAGTAGGCCTCCATGGAGGACGCCTCGGCCCGTTACAGCCTGGAAGTGGCTGATCATGAGTCTCTGCCCCTGGAGTTCAAGAAGCCCTCGGGTCCCAAGGGCTACAACCTCCTCAACCTGAGCTTCTGAGGCGCTCAGGGATGGCAGTTCGCTCAGACCCCAGCAGAATTAAGGGATCTTCCCCTCGGCTGATGGCTCGACGTTTAAGCCTCAGCTTGGCTCTGCTCGCCGCGGCGTCCCTGGCCTCGGGGACAGCCTATGCTGAGAGCCAGCCCTGCGCAAACGCCAACAGCACCGTTGAGATGTCGCTCTGCATCGCCAAGGTGCTTGAGCAGAAGGACCGTGAGCTTGCGATTGCCATGCAGAAGGTCGCGGCCGAGGTCTCAGAGATGCCAGGCGGTCAGTTCCATACCCTTTGGAAGGACAATCTGACCGGCTTTTTCAAGACGAGCGCTGATCACGAGGATCAACTGGCGGCCTTTCAGCAGGCCCGCCGCAACGCCTGCGTTTTTATAAACTCGATCGCGTTCCAAAGCACGGGATTCGGCATCTTCGTCAGTAAATGCGAGATTCGCATGACGGATGCCTTGATGCAGTCGCAGAACTAACGGTTCTTCGGCTCCTTGTCGAGGGCATTCATGCCCAAGAGCAGCTGCACATCTGTGGCTCATCGTGCTGAGATACTGCACTCTTTCGGGGTGCTCAGCACGAGCGAAGCGTTTCTACGAGGACCTGATTGGCCTAATCGGATGTCGCCTCGGCAGTGGTTCAGGTTGCAGTTACCTGTTTCAAGGTTTCGCGCAGTGAGGGCGCGGTTGCTTTGGTCTCCTCTTGATTGTTGAGCCCCAGATCGTGCATGCCTGAAACGGCCTTGCGGACCTCTGCGAGTGTGTCGGGAACATCCTCGGCGATTATTTCGTCGTGTTGTTCAAGGTGGCCTGCAGGGCCTTCTGCGTTTGATCCAGATCCACCATCAAGCTGCTGATAGCCGGCGGCTGCTCGTAGGACATCGCCATCAGTGAGGCCATGAGTGGTACCACCAACTGCAGTACCAGCAGGGTGAGTAGTTCCAGGCTGGAGCGGCTGTTTTTCCCTAGCGGACCAGCACTGAGTTCAACCAGCCCAGCCTCGACCACCATTCCTGAGAGCAGGACGGGGCTGCCGAAGCGTTGACCGTTGCGTTCGGCGGTGTTCCAGTACCCGCCAGATCCGATCGCGACTGACCAGGCTTTGCACCGGAGATGGTGAATGGCTCCATCCAGGTTGCTGCCGCCGTGAACACCGTCTACCGCTGCATCCTCACCTGATAAACAGTGCCACAAAGCACCAACACTTAACTCGGATCAACCAGAACGTATTTGACAAATCGCAAGACGGCCTTGGCGGCCTCTTGGGCATTTCGGAGTTGTTCGAATCGAAGCAATCGATGTGTTCCTCCTCGTCTCTTTGATAGCGGGTTTTGCTATTCATCCGACTCAACGCTTTGAGGTGCAGCGCCTCAAACGCGGTTGTATCGCCCCCCTGATCACGAATGGTTCTAGCGGGGCAGTGTCCCCATGGAAATCAGCAGCCCCTTGAGGGCTTTCTCGGCGGCTTGGCCGTAGTGCTCGCACGCCTGGCTGTAAAAATGCTTGGCCTGGGTAGACGCTTCAACGGCAAAGTCGCTCTGGGCTTGTCGCATCCAGGTATTTCGTCGCTGGCTCATGCTTCCGCTACGCAGAGGGTTCCTCTGGCGATAGCCCTCCCGTAAGGGGCATCTGTTCTCGCCAGTTGCAGCCAGTCCACTGCGTAGTGCGCCATAGGGTTGGCCAAGACAGCCTCTGCAAGGTGATCGGCTGTTGCTTGATACTTTTCCCGCCAAGACGTCCACGGGGTCTCAGTCCCCTTGCGCTAGTCGATCCGAACAGCTAATTCTCCGCGCCGTGATACTGCTCAGAGCAGAGGCGGTTGATGCTTGAAGTTGACCGAGCTGTTCTGCTCGTTTTCGTTCGCGGATCAGCGCGACGCTGGCGGACTTGGCGGCTGGACCGACCATGGGACACGGATATGGATGGGGACAGGCTTTTGCCTAAGGACGCTTACTGAGATGAATCCGTTGAAGTCAGATATGACGACCAGACGCTCAGACTGACGCTTGGTGCTCTGCGCCCCCCCTATGCCGATTCCTATGACGGTCTCTGCCCTGCGTCGGTTGCTGCTCGCCGTGGTGTTGCTGCTGGGTTTGAGCCTGCCGCAGCCAGCCTGGGCGGATGGTGACCAGCTGTTTGAGCTGCACTGCGCGGGGTGCCATCTCAATGGAGGCAACATCATTCGCCGCGGAAAAACCTTGAAACTGGCGGCTTTGGAACGTCAGGGTGTGGCCTCCAAGGAGGCCATTGCGGCGATCGCGGCCCAGGGCCAGGGGCAGATGAGTGGCTATGCGGAGATCCTGGGGGAGGACGGTGTCCAGCAGGTGGCCGAGTGGGTCTGGCAGCAGAGCCAGGACGGTTGGCCGAGGTCATGACCTAGAAGGCCTGTATCCAGGGGTAGACCTCGAGTGCCGTCCAGATCCCCTTGCGCCAGTAGACGTCGTTGCAGAGCAGCTCTTCCACCTGCTGCTTGGACTCAGCCTCGTAGATCCCGAAGACGTGGCTGCTGGTCTCGGTGGGCCCTAGGGTGATCAGCACGCCGGCGTCCTTTTGCTGTTGCAGACCGGCGAGGTGCTCTTCTCGGTAGGGGGTGCGCTTCTCGAGCGCGTTCTCGCAGTATGTCCCCCAGAGAACAAAGCGCACGGATCAGCTGGCGTGTGCGAGCAAGTTACAGCCAGCCACCGGCGAAGATCGGCTGGAGGATCTTGGCGGGAAGCAGCACGGGCAGGTTGCTCGGCTCTGCGCCGGCCTTGTCGCTCCAGCGCACCTTGCAGCGGAAGGTCCCGTTCTTGACCTTGAGGACGTATTGCTGCGGGACGGCCTGCTCGGGCATCAGGTATTGAGCCTGGTTGCAGGCGTCCACCTCGGAGATATTGGAGGTGTAATCACTCCAGCCGGCCTGGGTGGCGGTGGGGGCGAGGAGCAAGGCCGCGCCGAGGAGGATCCGGGTGCGCAGCGCCATGGGCAATCGTCCCCAGCGGGATTGAACTCCAGAGATTCTGCCTAGTGATCGAGGGCTTGGCGCAGTTGGCCGCAGAACTGACCGGCCGCCGCGGCTATGTCCCCCTGTTGGCTGTGGCTCTCGGCCATGACTTTGACCAGGGCGCTGCCGACGATGGCGCCATCGGCGCCCCAATCGCGGACCTGGCGGGCCTGCTCGGGGCTGGAGATGCCAAAGCCAACGGCCACCGGAGTTGGCCCCATTCCTTTGAGCTGCTGCACCAGCGTGGCCACGCGGTTTTCCAGGGTGGTGCGGACGCCGGTGACGCCGGTGACGCTGACCAGATAGGTGAAGCCGCGGCTGACCTGGGCGATCCGGCCCATGCGATCGCTGGGCGTGGTGGGAGCCACCAGCAGCACAAGATCCAGTCCAGCGGCTTCGGCGATGGCCGAGAGTTTTTCGGCTTCCTCGAGGGGCAGGTCGGGCACCACGAGACTGGCGGCCCCGGCGGCGGCGGCATCCCGGCAGAAGTTCTCCATCCCGCGGTTCAGCAGCGGGTTGCTGTAGGTGAAGAGGATTACCGGAATCAAGAGCTCGCCCTTCAGGCTCTGCAGCATCTCGAGGACGCGACCCGGGGTGGTCCCGGAGCCGAGCGCGCGGCTGGCGGCGGCCTGAATGACAGGCCCGTCAGCGAGGGGATCGCTGTAGGGAATGCCCAGCTCGATCATGTCTGCACCGGCGGCCTCCAGGGCAAGGAGGGTCGAGCGGGTTTGGGTCAGATCGGGGTCGCCGGCCATCAGGAATGGCATCAAGGCGCAGCGCCCTTCCGACTGAAGCTTCTGAAACCGCTGCTGGATAGGAGTGCTGGTGGTCACGGCAGCGTGAGATCTGCAGCTGAGCCTATGGCCTCAGCCTTTACTCTCCTGGGCGAGCTCCTTCATGAGCTTTTCTTGCTCTTCGGTGCTGAGGGCGTCAAAACGCTTCAGCAGCTCTTCGTCAGTGGCCGCGTCATAACCCGAGCGGTAGCGCCGGCGCTGCTCCATATAGGTCATGTTTCCGGTCACGACCCGGAACAAATACGACCCCGTCCAGACCAGGACGATGACCACCAAGAGCGCTTGGGCGGCGATGCCAGCACTGAAGCCTTCGAAACCGGCCGCCTGGAAGCCCCAGTAGCCGATTCCGCCGATGCCAAAGATGGCCAAGCCGGCCAGGAGGGCCTTGCCCCGCGTGATCCCCGATCCCATTACTGGTTGCCCTGGCCCTGCAGACGCAGATTCACGAAGGGAGCGAAGACGATCAGTCCAGGGAAGAAGAGGAAGACCAGCCCGTAGACCACGGTGCGCTCGATCTTGCCCATGAGGGTCCAGCGCTTGGTCATCCAAGCCATAAGGGCCAGGGGCACCGCCACTAAGTAGGCCCCGGCCAGGGCCCCATAGGCGGCCAGCACCAGCAGGGTCTCATTTGTGAGGGAGCTGAGGAACCCGGGCAGTGGCACGGCGATGGTGCGATGTCACAACGAATCTAAGATGGTTGGCGCCGGGACCATGGCGGAATTGGTAGACGCAGCGGACTTAAAATCCGCAGACGGCAACGTTGTGAGGGTTCAAGTCCCTCTGGTCCCACTCAACGGGCTTCGCCGTTCATCCAGCTGATCCAGTCCGCTGAGATCTCTTTTGGGCAGACGGCTTCGCACTCGAGGTTGCTGCTGCAACGGCCAAACCCCTCGGCCTCCATCGCTGCCTGCATGGCCAGAGCCCTAGAACGCCGTTCCGGTTGCCCTTGCGGCAGTTGACCCAAGTGCGCGAGCTTGGCGGCCGTGAAGAGGCTCGCTGAAGCATTGCGGCAGCTAGCGACGCAGGCCCCGCAGCCGATGCACATGGCGGTTTCAAAGGCTGCAAGGGCCTGGTCTTGCCCGATCAACATCGCGTTGCCACTCGTAGCCTGGCCGGTGTTGACCGAGCAGTAGCCCCCGGCGGCGATGATCCGATCGAAAGCCGAGCGCTCCACTCCGAGGTCTTGGATGAGGGGGAAAGCCGCTGCGCGCCACGGCTCCAACGTCACCGTCTCTCCGTTCTGGAACTGCCGGACATAGAGCTGACAGACGGTCGTCGCTCTTTGAGAGCCATGGGCCTGACCATTGACAAGAAAACCGCAACTGCCGCAGATCCCCTCTCTGCAGTCGTGCTCGAAATAGATCGGCCTCTCGCCGCGGCGGATCAGCTGATCGTTAAGCTTATCCAATACCTCAAGTAGTGAAAGATCCGGACTGAGTCCTTGGACGGGGTAGGAGCAAAAGGCGCCCCTGGTTTGACCGTTCTCTTGTCGCCAGACCCGCAGCGTGAGGGAGAGAGTTGTGGTCATCGGTAACTGCGGGTGCTTGGTTGAAGAGCCGAGAACAAAAGCGGTTCTTGATGGCGAATCGGCTCGGCACCGTCCTGGTGTTCCCAGGCGGCAATGTGGGCGAAGTGTTCATCTTTCCTGAGGGCTTCTCCCTCAGGGGTTTGGTGTTCTTCGCGGAAATGGGCTCCACAAGATTCCTCTCGGGCTAGCGCGTCCCGCAGCATGAGTTGGGCGAGGCCAAAGAAGTCACTCAATCGCAGCCCCTTCTCCAATTCGACATTGGGACCCGTGGCAGTCCCAGGGATTCGCACCTGGCCTCGAAAGGCTTGCTCGAGTTGATGAACCTCTTGGATCCCCTTCTCTAATCCGCTCGCATCACGACTAATGCCGCAGCGCTGAATCATCGTCAGGCCGAGTTGACGGTGAAAGTTGTCAACGGGAATGTCGCCGTTGGTGTTCAGAAGGCTTTGGATTCGAGTTTCTGCGGCGGCCTTGGCTGCGCGGCAGGACGGATGCTCCTCGTTCACGGCAGGTGTGGGGTGACCGGCAAGCCATGCCGTCACGGTCGCCGGGGCGATGAAATAGCCGTCTGCAAGGCCCTGCATGAGAGCACTGGCTCCGAGGCGGTTGGCACCGTGTTCTGAGAAGTTGGCTTCTCCGAGTACAAAGAGTCCTGGGATTGAACTCATCAGGTGGTAGTCCACCCAGAGTCCGCCCATGGTGTAGTGCGGAGCGGGGTAAATCTTGAGCGGTTTGGCATAGGGGTCTTCACCGCTGATGTGCTCATACATCTCCAGCAAGTTGCCGTAGCGCTTGGCAATGACATCTCTGCCGTTGTGTTGTATCGCATCGCGGAGATCGAGGTAGATCGAGCGGCCGGCTGGGCCAACGCCTTTGCCCGCATTGCAGAGTTCCCTCGCCCTGCGGGAGGCCACATCCCGCGGCACCATGTTCCCGTAGCTGGGGTATTGGCGCTCGAGGAAATAATCCCGTTCCGATTCCGGAATGGACTCCGGATCTCTGGTGTCATGGCTCTCTTGCGGAAGCCAGACGCGACCGTCATTGCGCAGGCTCTCGCTCATGAGCGTCAGCTTGCTTTGGTAAGGGTCGCCGCTTGGAATGCAGGTTGGGTGGATCTGCGTGAAGCAGGGGTTGGCAAACAAGGCCCCTTGCTCATGGGCCCTCCAGATCGCACTGGCGTTGGACTTCAGGGCATTGGTGGAGAGGAAGTAGACGTTGCTGTAGCCCCCGCTGGCCAGCACAACGGCGTGGCCGGTGTGGGTTTCGAGAGCACCGCTTAGCAGGTTGCGGCAGATGACCCCACGGGCGACGCCATCAATGCGGATCAGTTCGACGAGATCGCGGCGAGGAAGCAGTTCAATCCGTCCAAGCTGCACTTGGCGCATCAAGGCCTGGTAGGCGCCGTAGAGAAGTTGTTGACCGGTTTGCCCCCTGGCGTAAAAGGTGCGGCTCACCAAGGATCCCCCGAAATTGCGGGTGGCCAGAGTGCCGCCGTATTCCCGGGCGAAGGGAACCCCCTGGGCCACGCATTGGTCAATGATTGAGCTGCTGATCTCAGCCAGACGGTGACAGCCGGCCTCACGTGCGCGGAAGTCTCCGCCGCGGACGGTATCCCTGAACAGTCGGCTCACACTGTCTCCGTCAACGGCGAGGGGACGGGCGGCGTTGATTCCGCCCTGGGCTGCGACCGAGTGAGCCCGGCGTGGACTGTCGTGAAAGGTGATCACTTTCACGCGGTACCCCTGCTCCGCCAGGGTTGCCGCCGCCGAGGATCCCGCTAATCCAGTCCCGACCACGAGGACTGTCAGCTCGCGCTTGCGCAGCGGGCTGATGAGGGGGAGTTCCTCTTTGGTGCGTCTCCAGGCGTCGCTGACGGGACCCCCCGGCAGGTGGGGATTCGGCGTGTTCATCGGGATCAACCCAGCAGAGCCAGCCAGCTGGCTGATCCGGTGAAACCAAGGCCGAGGAGGACTCCCGCCGCTCGGGCGATTTGGCGGATGACTGCAGCGTTCTGTGGTGTGAGCAACCCCAAGCTGCGCTGCGCCGATTCCCCGCCTTGGATGATGTGCAGGCTGAGGGCCAGACAGGCCACTGCGTAGAGCAACAGCGTGAGAGGAGCGTGGAGGCTTGCGCTCAACTGCATGAGTTCAAATCCAGGGGCAGGTCGCGGCAGCCTCAGTTGTTTGAGGTGGACGGCGAGGAAGAGCAGCAGGGTGATTCCTCCGATCGGTTGTAACCGAGCGCTCCAGCTCCCTAGCGGGTCCTTGCGTCGGCTCTTGAGTTGGGCGTGGTTGCCCGCTTTCCAGTTCTTCAGAGCCTTGCTCAGGCTGAGGCTGGCATGCGTGATCGCGGCAAAGAGCAACAGCCCTTCGAGCAGGGGAAGCCACCAGCTCTGGTGGAGGACGCTGGCGTAGCACTCGAACTGCAGCGGCGCGACGGGCGCCAGGCCGACGCCGATGAGATGAGCAACCAGAAAGGCCATCAGCACCAGTCCGGACCCAGCAAGGAGGATGCGGCGGACCATGGCGACCATTGATTACCAATGAACGCTAGGCCGGTGGCCTCCGCTTCATGACAAACCTGCTGACAGCTTGAAAAGTCCTGGCCAGGCTGACCAGTGTTGAGCTATGGCTGTTGTTGATGCTTGAGCTGCTCCCGCCGCTCAACGATCACAACCTCCCTTGGATCGACATGATTCACCAATCGTGGTCCACTTCGTGATCGCCAATGCCCTGCGGATTGGCAATGGTTTGGTGAAGTCCCTCTAAGCCTCGGCCAAGGTCTCACGTTAACCACTTCTGAGGGTGATTTCAAATCAGCTCGGCGGCATCATGGGCTCGCTTTGAGAACACGGCAGTGGTTCTGCGCACCCGCGACTTGATCCGCAACCTGTTGCAGTTGTCCCTGCTGGGTGTGCTGGTCGGTGTGGCCTGCTGGCCGTTCAACATGCTCGATCGCTGGCAGGACCAGCTGCTCAACTTGCTGCCCGCCTTCAGCGGAGACGAGTGGACGCCGGCGGCGTTGGCGTTGGCTTGCTCACCGCTCGTGGTCGTGCCGATGTTGCTGCTGCTGCAACGGGGGATTTGGTCGCGTGGAGCCGGCTCCGGCATTCCGCAGACGATGACCAGCATCGATCATCCTGCTCAGGCTTCCGCCCTGCTCGGGTGGGCGCCCAGTTGGCAGCGCCTGGCCCTTTGGGGGATCGCCAGCTTGGCCCTGTTGCCGATTGGCCGGGAGGGACCCGTGGTGCAGGTCGGCGCCTCCGCGGCTCACTTTCTGCGCAAGCGTTTTCCCAATTGGTTCTACGGCTTGGGGCAGGCCGAGCTGTTGGCGGTGGCCGGTGGTGCTGGCTTAGCGGGGGGGTTCGACACGCCGCTTCTCGGGGTGGTGTTTGTGGTCGAGGAGTTCATCAGTGCCTTCTCCTCGAACTTGATCTGGCCGGCTTTGGTGGTCAGTGGCATGGCGGCCTCCTTCAGCAACCTGGCCGGTCAGCCCATGTTTGCCTTGGGCACCGTCGGTGTTGAGCCGATGGAATTGGCCCAGGTGCTTTGGGCCCTTCCGGTTGGATTGGTCGGCGGTCTGGTGGGGGCGGCCTTTGCAAGCTTGCTGCTGGCCGGGACACGCCGGGGTGTGGGCTTGGCGCGCCGTTATCCGCTGCGTCTTGGTCTTGGGGTCGGTGCCTTCCTCAGCCTGTTCCTGTTGGTGAGCGGCGGAACCGGTGGCGGAGACGGGGAATTGCTGATGGGCAGCCTGCTGTTTGGCTCATCTAATGGTGTGGAGTTGCCCCACGGGTTGTGGACTGATCTCCTCACCCTCATCTTTCGAATCATTGGCCCAGTTCTCGCTCTCTCCACAGGGATTCCCGGTGGATTGATTGATCCCTCCTTCACCTTTGGTGCTGCGATGGGCCAGGTGATTGCGGATCTTGCCGGTTTGCCGCAACTGTTTTTGGCCTTGGGGATGGTCGCGGGACTCTCCGGCGCGACCCAGCTACCGGTGATGTCGGTGCTTTTTGGAATCCGCCTGGCGGGTGACCAGCAACTGTTGCCGGGACTGTTGGCGGCTTCCGTCCTGGCGGCCTATGTGAGCCGTCAGTTCGTGGCCAAGCCTATATATCACGCCCTCCATGTCCTCTACGGGGAAGCTACGAAGACGTCTCTGTAATCACCAGTGCTGAGCGTTCCCGGGTGGCAATCATCCAGAGCCATTTGGTCAGCAACGTCAACCGGCTTTCGTTCGCGGGCATGAAGGCCAAATGGGCCAAGCCCCAGAAGATCCAGCCTAAGCTTCCGCTGAGCTTCAGGCCGCGCAGGTTTGCCACCGCAAAGAGGGGGCCGACCACGGCCATGCTGCCGAAGTCGGTGAATTGAAAGGCGGGGTTGGCCTGGCTTTGGCACTTCGCCAGGATGTCCTTTGCCACCCAGCCCCCCATCTGCACCGCCGGGCCGGCCATTCCGGGCAGGGGCTTACCATCACGGGTGTGGCCGTAGCAGCAGAGGTCCCCGATCACGCGGATCTCACTGTGCCCCTTGATCGAGAAATCGGGTTCGACGACGACGCGTCCGCCCCGGTCCACCTCGCATCCGGTGCCTTCAGCCAGCATCTTCCCGAGGGGGGAGGCGGCGACACCGGCGGTCCAACAGATCGTGCTTGCCTCCAGGCTGGCTTCGCCATTGGGCGTCGTGACGACGACCTTGCCGTCGCTGATGTCTTTGACACGGCATCCCAAAAGGAGCTCCACTCCTTTGGATTTGAGGTGGTCCCCAGCGGACTTTGAGAGCTGGGGATCCATGGCCCGCAGGACGCGATCTCCGGGATCCACCAGGGTCACCTTGCAGTGGGTGGGATCGATCTGCATGAAGTCCCGCTCGAGGGTGTGCCGCATCAGATCGTTCAGGGAAGCCGCGAGTTCACAGCCCGTCGGCCCCCCGCCGATGACGACGACGGACTGCAGCCACTTGCGCCTTTCCAGGTCAGGGGTCTGCTCGGCTTCCTCCAGAGACTTGAGGATCTGGCCCCGGATGGTGTAGGCATCCTCGAGGGTCTTCATGGGAATGGCTTCACTTCGCCATTCGTCATGGCCGAAGTAGCTGCTGGTGGCCCCGGCAGCCAGGACGAGATGGTCGTATTTGAAGCGGCGGTTGTTGAAGACCACCTCCTTCTCATCGGTATTGATGTCATCCACTTCCCCCATCAGAATTTGGATGTTTTCGGACTCACCCAACATCACGCGCAGGGGGGAGGCGACATCGGTCTGGGAGACCAACCCCGAGGCCACTTGATAGAGCAGCGGCTGGAAGAGGTTGAAGTTGCGTCGATCAATCAGGGTGACGCGAACGGTTTTTCCCGCCAGCACATTGGCTGCACGTAGACCAGCGAACCCTCCCCCGACGATCACCACATGGGGTGCACTTTTGAGCAGGTCAGAGGGTGGGGTCAGCTCGAGAAAGAAACGTTCGGGAGCCATGGACCAGCGGGTGCTGGTTTCAAGCTATCTACGGTTCCCAAAGTTGGCCTAGAGCGCAAGTTTCACTTCCGGAAGCCTTTGGGTTTGTCCCTCGCTTCAGGGGTCAACGGCGTCCCAATAAGTCATCCCAGCTTGGGGCATTGCTGGGGGATGTAGGAGAAATGGGTCGTTTCGGATGCAGGACCCGTTCGCCTTTTTGGTGGTGCTGGTTGGCCTGTTGCGGGGCGGTTGTTGGTTTTTTCAGTTGGGGCATGGAATCAACTCGCAATGGAATATCAATTCACGCAGCAGTTGCTGTGGACTCAAGATAGATCGAATTCCTTGGTGCGACCAACTACTGATGACAAGCCAGCCCGTCGTAATCCTTGGTGGCTTTC
This sequence comes from Synechococcus sp., assembly GCA_047285805.1. Lineage (GTDB taxonomy): Bacteria > Cyanobacteriota > Cyanobacteriia > PCC-6307 > Cyanobiaceae > Vulcanococcus. Next base: position 222,212 of record JBJBCN010000002.1, read on the forward strand.
TGATTGGTGTTGAGGCCTATGAGCCGATGCGCTTATGGCTTGAGGATTCCCTCAATCAGCCCGTTGTTGTCGTCCCCGCTACGCGGCTGGATTGGTTGTTGACGTCGACGGCCTGGGGTTGGCGTCGTCTGCTGGATCGCACGGCGGAGCTGTTGGAGACCGCGGCTGGGCAATCCACCACAGGGAAGGTGACCTTGGTAGGTCACAGCTCGGGCGGAGTGATGTTGCGTCTGCTGCTAAGCGCAGATCCCTGGATGGGGCGCTGCTATGGCGCCCAGCATTGCGTTGATCGGCTTTACACCTTGGGTAGTCCCCACATGGCACTTCGGGCCACGGCGATGCGCGCCTTTGTCGATCAGCGCTGGCCGGGAGCCTTTTTTGCTCCGGCCGTTGACTACGTCGCCGTGGCGGGGGAGTTGGACTTGGCGGAGGGTTTTGACTTGAGCCGCCGGGTGGCTAAGCGCTCCTACTCCGCTATCAGCGGAGATCCGGAGGCTGCCGGCGATGGTTTGGTGCCCGTGGGTTCGGCGTTGTTGGCTGGGGCTCAGCCGTTAGTTCTGGCGGGGGTGGCCCACGGCGGAGCCTTTGGACCGCGCTGGTACGGCACGCCGGAGGTGGTGCAGCGCTGGTGGAGGGGTTGATCCAGCTGGATCAGTTCATAGGACCAGTGGCAACTCAGGGCGGCCAAGAGGCTTTGGCGATCTCCAAAGATCCGGAGCATGTTCGTTGCGTCGCTCCGCCAAGGCTGGGCCCAGCCGAGGAAGGCGCTGCGGCAAAGGATGCGACCGGGTGCGGCAAAAAGCACAGCCGGCGGTAGCAGCAGGCGGCCTGATTGCGTCAACCTGGGTGGCCCTCGCCTGATTCCAGCCATGCACCGTCGCGCGCTGCTGCTGCTCATGGGTGGAGCGGCTACGTCCGCTGTTGCGGTTGGAACCAGTTGGGCCCAGATGGCGACGCCACCCCCCCTGAGCACGACCCGCTTTTTAGCGGTGGGTGATGTCGGCAGTGGCAATGTCCACCAGCGGGCCGTGGGGACTCAGATGGCGGCGGTCCATCGTCGTAAGCCTGTCGACCTGGTGCTGCTGGCCGGGGACAACATCTACCCATCAGGGGACATTCGCAAGGTTCAGTCCACCTTCCTGCGCCCCTATGCCGCGTTGCTTGAGGCCAAGGTGCCATTCCATGCAGTCCTGGGAAACCACGACATCCGCACCGCCAATGGCAATCCCCAGCTGGCCTACAAGCCCTACGGCATGAAGGGGCGTTTTTACAGCGTCCGTCGCCGCGAGGTCGAATTTTTCATGCTGGACACCAACGGCAACGCCCCCTGGACGTCCCAGTTGTCCTGGTTGCGTTCGGCCTTAGCCAAGAGCCAGGCCTCCTGGAAAGTCGTGGTGGGTCACCACCCGATTTACTCCTCAGGCCTCTATGGCAATAGCCCAGGACTGCGGGGCAAGTTGAGCTCCTTGATGCAGCGCCATGGGGTGCAGCTCTACATCAATGGCCATGAACACCACTACGAGCGCAGCAAGCCGATCGATGGCATCACCTATTTGATCGTCGGGGGTGGCGGCGCCTATCTCCGCCCGGTGATCGCCACCGCCCAATCCGCGAAGGCGGTCAGTGTTTACAGCTTCGCGGAGTTGGAGGCGGGGTCCGACAGCTTGACCATCCGGGGCTGGGATCGCGACGGCAAGCTGATTGACAAGGGCGTGATTGCCCGGCGTTAACGCTGCTCCAGTCGCTCCAAACTGGGGATCAAAGCTGCTGAGGCCAAAAGCCCCAGGCTCAAGATCAGTAGGGCCGGGATCAGGGCGGCGCCCACCCGTTCATCACTGGCGTACTGATAAACCCGCACCGCCAGGGTGTCGAAGTCAAACGGCCGCAGAGCGAAGGTAAGGGGGAGTTCCTTCACTGTGTCGACAAAGACCAGCAGGCTGCCCATGAGTAAGGGGCCCCGTAGCAGTGGCAGATGAATGCGTTGCAGCACTCCTCCCCAGCTCTGGCCGAGGGAGGTCGCGGCTTCATCAATGCTTGGCGGGATCCGCTCGAGAGCCGCGTCCAGGCCGCCTTTGGAGACCGCGAGGAAGCGATCGACGTAGCCCCAAACCAGCAGCAATAACGGCGCCAGGGCCAGGGGGCCGCCGATGAGCATTAGCGCGAGGGCCAGCACGGTGCCGGGGATCGCGTAGCCCAGCCCCGCCACAAAGGTCAGTCGGCGCAGGCCGGCGTTGGGGATCCAGCGTTTGGCGATGGAGAGCACGAGGCTGACGATTACCGTCAAGACGGCCGCGACAATGGCCAGGCCAAAGGAGCGCAGTCCGAGTTCCAGCAGTTCGGCGCTGTCTTCGCCTTGGAGTTGGTCCCAACTGAAGGCCGCCCAGACCAAGGGAAGCCCCAGGCTCAAGAGGGGTGGCGTCAGGCAAAAGACTTGGCTCAGCCAGCGTTGAGGCCCGCGCAGGCTCCAGCGCTGTTCTGGCTCACCAGAGCCGCTGATGTTCCAGCAGCGGCTCCGGCGCCGCAGGGTCCGCTCGGCGCCCACCAGTAGGCCGACGATGACCAGGGCCATCAAGGCCAGGGCAACCGCGGCTTGCGGATCCCCCTCCTGCTGCCAGCGCATCAGGATTCCCGAGGACAGGGTTGGGATTCCGAGCAGTTGCACCGCCCCGAGTTCATTCACGACCTCCATGCCGGTGAGGGCGACCCCTGCCCCAATCGAAGGCAGGGCCATCGGCAGGGCTACTCGCCAAAAGCTTCCCCAGGGACCGACGCCGAGGCTGCGGCAGGCTTCGAGTTGGCGCTTGCCGCTGAACGAAAAGCTCTCCGTGGAGAGCAGAAAGACATAGCTGTAGGTGCTGAGCACCATCACTGCCAGCGTTGGCCCAAAGCCGTAGATGCGCTGGCCGAAGCGACTCCCAAGGTCGATCAAGGTGGCCGCCAGCAGATAGCTGGGCGTAGCCAGGGGCAGGAGTTGAGCGATCCGCAGTAGGCGGCGTCCGGGGAACTCACAGCGAGCCGTCAGCCAGCCCGTTCCCGTTCCGAGGCCCGCGGCGAGAGCCCCAACCAGCGCAACCAAGCCCAGAGTATTGCCCACCTGGAGGGAGCCTTCATCACCAAGGTTCAGGCTCTCGAGCCCCGCGCCTCCCAGGGCAAACCAGCTCAGCCAGGCCACAGGGGCCATGGCTGCTGCACAGACCAGAAGCACCCCGACGCTGAGCAGGCTGCGCTGCGGCAGTGGTCCCCGTGCCAATCCTTTGCCTGAGGCTGCGGCGCAAAGCCTAGGGGGCAGGCATGTAATGAATGTCACAGCCGCAGGTGGCGAATGATGGCCTCCGCTCCGAGAGGCGTCCGGCCTGGGCATAGTTCGAAGACTGCGATTCGATTTGGCCTTGACGTTTCGTCCTTCCATCGCACCCGAGCGTCTGGCGCTCGCTGCCCTGCTGGGCGTCACGGCCGGGGCTGCGGTGCTCACCTCCTTGGCCAGGGCCAACAGCCAAGAAATCGGGGTGTACGCGGGGCGGCTCTATAACACCGGCAAGGCCCTCTACAAGTAGTTCACCCAGAAGACCGGCATCAAGCTGAAGTTGCTCGAGGCGAAGGATGACGCCTTGATCGACCGGATCAAACGGAAGGGCGCCAACAGCCTGGCTGATTTCTTGGTGCTGGCGGATGTGGCTCGCCTGGACAAGGCTGCCGATGCCGGGCTGTTTCGTCCCAGACGCTCCGCCTCCCTCAACCGGGATGTCCCCGCGAACTTGCAGGAGTCCAAGGTGCTTTGATTTTGCTCTTTCCCGTCTGGTCCGCGTGGTGGTGGTGAACCCCAAGGTGGTCAATCCCAGCAGCATTAGCAGCTACGCCGACCTGGCGAACCCGGCCTTGAAAGGACAGCTCTGCCTGTGCAATCGCAAGAGCGTCTTCAACCAATCCCTGGTGGCCGACCAGATGATCCTCCGGGGTGACAAGGCGGCCTCCGCTTGGGTGAAGGGCATGAGTGCCAACTTCATCCAGCCCTATTTCAGTTCGGATACGCCTTGATCCGAGAGGTCGCCAATGGCCATTGCGGGTTCGGCTTGGTCAATTCCTGTTAAGTGGCGCGGACGCTGGCCGGCGGCAACGGTGCCTCAGACCAGACGTTGGCGAATCGGGTCAAGGTTCGCTTCCCGGATCCCGCCCACGTGAACATCACCGGTGCCGGGGTGGTCAAAACCGCGAAGAATCCATAGCCGGCTCTGCGCTTGATCGAGTTCTTGGCGTAGCCCAGTGGTGGTAGCGGTTTCGCGGAAGCCAACTATGAATTCCCGCTGCGGCGCTTTGGCATCAACGCGGGCCTGAAGCTCTTGGGAACGTTCAAGGCTGATCGGGTGTCGGCCCAGCAGAGGGTTCCAAGAACAAGGCCGCCGTGGCTTTGTTCTTGGCCGGCGATTGGCGCTGAGTCGCTCGCCCGACAACCTGAATCCACGCAGCCAGCCGCCCTGCGCGGCTGGCTTTTTTGTGGTGGCGCACACACAGCGTTTGCAGTTGACAGCTGCTATTGAGAATCGCTTGCAAAAGTCCTTGTTTCTTGTTTATCTTGCGACGCATTCGCAACTAGCCCGTTTTCGGGTGTTATGTCCTTCCGCTTCCTCCCTGATGTCCCCGCCAGTGCCGTGCGGATGCCGGTGGGTCAAACCGTCCTGCTGGATCCCCCACGCCATGCCGGCGCGAGCTGCATCGAGGTGCTCGAGGGGATGGCCCGCGTCTACTGTCCCTGCGAGGAGACAGAGGGGATGACCTTGGCCTTTCTGCAGCCCGGCGATCAGCTGCGCACGGATCGGATCTGCACTGAGGGGGTGTGCGTGGAGGCGTTAACTCCACTGGTCTTCAGCAGTGACGCTGAGGCGGTCGGCTACAACGGCTTCGATCCTGTCAATGAGTGGACCCTGCAGTTGCTGCGCATCCGCCACCTGGGTTCGACTGAGCAGCGCTTGCATGCTCTGTTGAGTCTGTTAGTGCATCGCCTGGGGCGCCGTTGTGGTGACTGGTGCGACCTGCCCTTCCGCCTCACCCATGACCGCATTGGTGAGTTGATCGGCGCCACGCGGGTGACGACGACTCGGATGATCTCTAAGTTCCGTCAGGCCCAGTTGCTGGAGACCCCGGTGGGTCAGGGTGGTCTGCGCTTGGCGCCCGCCTTGGTGGATTCGGCCCCCCTGGCGGCGGGGTTCTGATCGATGCGCTCCATGCAGGCTTCAACTAGTGCGATCGGCTCTCTCTGCGGAGAAGCCCATGCCTTGCGTGTGCGTCTCGTCCAGATCGACGCGGATCAGCGGCGCTGCCAGGCCCCTGCCCTCTGCAGACGCCTGCGGCGGGAGTCTGAGCAGCTCATCGTGCGCTTGGCGGAGCTGGGGCGCATCGCCAGCTGGCTGCAATCGGCGCCCGTGGTAGTCGATCGCCTGAGCTTGGCGCTGTTTCAGGAGTTGTGCGGGCGGCCCTTGCCCTGCTCTTAGGCGACCGAGGTTGGTGCGTTCTGGCCAGCGGCCAGCTCCCCGTCGATCACGAGCAAGGCGGCGGAGTCGGAGTGGCTGAAGGCGATGCGATCGAGCAGGTGAGCGGCTTGGTTTTCCGCGTCGATCTGCCCCTGGACGATCGGATCTAGGAAGACCGTGGTGCGCACGTCACCACTGCGTTCGGCCATGGCATAGAGCTGATGCAAAGAGGCGGTCACCTCCGCTTCCATCTGGAAGATGCCACGGAAGATCTCCTCAACGCTGCTCCAGCTTTGCCGAGGGGCGAGTAGCGGTTCGAGGGCAACGGACTGGCCCCGGGCAATCAGGTAGTCGGCAAATAGTCCGGCGTGGTGCTGTTCTTCGCTCGATTCCTGTTTCAAGAACGCGCTGAAGCCCCGCAGGCCGCGCTCGGTAAACCAGATCGCCAGGGCCCAGTAGGCGGCGCTGGACTGGCGCTCCATCGTTAGGTGCTCCTTAAGGCATTCGAGCAGGTCGGCGGCCATGGGTTGGGCCATGGCGCGCCCGGCGGGTCCCCGGGCGATGGCTTGGTCGCTGTCTCCGCGAACGATGGATTGGGTCATAGCTTGCCGCGCAGAGCTGGCTTCAAGCTAAGGAATCTGCAGGGGTGTTGCAATCCGGCCCCCACAAGCGACTTGACTTGCGCAAAAGAGAATCGATTGCAATAAGATGAACGCATTGAGATCGAGCCCGATTCGCCCCTGATGGCCCAATCCATTGGTCCTGCTTCTGATCTCCCGCTGCAGCCCCAGGGCAGGGTTCAGGCCTGCGCCAAGAAGAAGGGCTGCAAGGAGAAGAAGTGCTCGAAGTGGAAGGGCGGTAAGTGCCGCTGCGGTCGGGACTGATACCTTGCGTTCCGCTGGCTGAGTGCAGCGGCGCTGCGGTCTTCAGGCGGGGCTTGCTGTTTCCAGGCTTCGACGCCGGTGAGCAGGTCCGAGGCCCTTATTAATTCCGAGGCCCTTATTAATAAGGAGAAGCCGCGCTGTGGGTGGCGATCGCTCAGATGCGGGGCGAGCCGTTGTCACGCAACGGCACCCACGGCTCCCCCCAGCAGTAAGGGCACGAGCAGGAGCAGGCTCGCCTGCGGCCAGTAGCCGAGGGCTGCCAGGGCGACCAGGGCATTGACGGCAATCAGCAACAGGCTGGTGCCGCCAGCCAGGGCCATGGGCAGCCCCGCGAGAAGGACAAGGGCCGGCACGTTGGCAAAGCCGCCGCCGACACCGGTAATGCCGGTCAGGAGGCCCACCAGCAGGCCCTACAGCTCAGCGGCCCGGCGGGGACCTGGGGTCGCGCTGGCCTGACGCAGCAGCAGCAGCCAGGAGGTCAAGAGTGCCGCGGACGCAAAGACGCTGAGTTGGACGGCCTCAGGAATTAGCCCGGCTTTGACCCAGCTGCCGCATAGGGCCGGCAGGCTCAGGAGCAGGGCTGGTCTTGGGGCGAATTGGCTGCGGTGCAGGTAGGGCCCCATGTTCGTTAGGGCCAGGAGCATGACGACGATGAGCGAGAGCGAAACGGCCTCCACGGTGGGCAGGGCGGCACCGCTCAACAACAGAGGCAGCAGCAGGATTGAGCCTCCGGCCCCGAGGACGGAGAGCAAAAAGCCGATCAGGCCGCCCCCCGGTCCCAGCAGCAGGCTGATCACATGGAGATCCGGTTCCAGGACATGACGGTAAGCAGCCGGGCCATCCCGCTGAAGCCGCTGACGCCAGCGAAGGTCAGGCCGGCACCCACGAACCAGGTGAGGGCAATCCAGCCAGGGGCGACGGTGTTGCTCAGGATCAGCCCCAGCAGGATCAGCGATCCCGCCGCGATTTGCACCTGGCGCATCAGGGGGAGAGGGGCTTTTTTGAGCTTGCGGATGGGGACGCCAGCCCCCTGCTAGGTGGGTAGGCCTCCTTGAAGTTCGCTGAAGGGATGGGGATGGCTTTGGGCCGATCAGTTGTCCTAGGGCGCGACGGCTGCGGTTGCGGCTCTGGCAGGCCAGCACTAGGGGGGCCTGAGGAAGGTCGGCCCGTAGCAGGCGATTCAGTGGAATGTTGAGGCTGCCGGCGATGTGGCCGCTGGCTTACTCCATTGGCTCGCGCACGTTGATCACGCTGACGCGTTTGGCGGAGAGTTGATCGGCCAAGTCGCGGGCGCTGATCGGTTGGGAGTGGGTCATCGGTTGGCTGGCAGTGGAAGGACGGGTGTGAAAGCCGAGGGGAATCAGGTGTTAAGGGAGCCGACGAGTGGGTAGCCCTCATCGCTCCAGCGCAGAAGACCGCCGCGGAGATTGGCGACGCGCTCGAAGCCGGCCTTGAGGAGCTTTTGGGTCGCGAGGGCCGAGCGACTTCCCGCGTGGCAGACCACGACAAGGGGGCGGTCGCTCGGGAGTTCCCCCTGGCGTTGCTCGAGTTCCGGCAGCGGGATGTTCACGCTGGTTTCGATACGGCCATCCGGGCCCTCCACTTCGTCCTCTGAGCGGACGTCGAGAACTGTGACCGCGCTGCGGTGCTCCGCCAGCCAGCTGGGGGGTAGCTCGGGCAGCCCGGCGAAGCTGCGCTGAATGGGGGCCCAGTACTGGGCGGGTTGCTCCTCGCGGGGTTGGCCCGAGCGGAGATTCCCGGGGAGGGCGATCGAGATCTTGCCCGGGTGGGGGAGCTTCATGTTGGTCATGTGTCCCACGAAGTCGCGTTCATTGGCGCCTCCCCCGAGGCGCGCGTTGAAGGCTTTTTCTTCGGCGACCGAGGAGAGCGTGCGACCGGTGTAGTCGTGGCCGGGGTAGAGCAGGCAGCTGTTGGGCAGGCTGAAGATCTGCTCGGTGATCGAGCGCCACAGGGTGTGGGGGTCTCCCTGTTGGAAGTCGCAGCGGCCGCAGCCGCGAACCAGCATGGCGTCGCCGGTGAAGGCGGCGGACTGATCGTCCAGGACATAGGTGACGCAGCCGTCGGTGTGTCCGGGGGTGCTGCGCACCCCGAGATGACGTCCGCCAAAACGCACCTGATCGCCGTGCTCGAGGGGCAGGCTGACGTTTTTGGCGCGGGCCGCTTTGGCCAGGCCGATGACACAGCCGGTCGCTTGCTGAATGAGCCAGCTGCCGGTGACGTGGTCAGCGTGGGCATGCGTGTCCAAGGTGGCCACAAGGGTGATGCCCAGCTCACGAATCAAGGAGAGATCCCGCTCGTGTTGCTCAAACACCGGATCGATCAGTACCCCTTCGCTAGAGGCGACTTCGGCAAGCAAATAGGTGTAGGTCCCGGTTGTTGCATCGAAGAGTTGGCGATGCAGCAGGGGCTGACCGCCTGCTGCATCCCGGAGCGCGATCGGGGATGGCGCGGTGGAGACCATGAACTCCGCTTCAGGCTTGTATGACTATATACGCATAAAGCCTTTGGTCTTACGTGTCCTTCTTTTGCCCGAATGCTTGAACGACGGCGCTCTTGCCCTGGTGGAGGGGACCTTCTTCAATCCAGCGCTCGGTTTCCTGCAGTTCCAGCCAGGTCATGCCCTCGAGTTCCTCCTGGAGTTGCTTGGCTGTGATCAGGAGTTCCGGGTTCGGCGGGCCGCCGGTTGCATGGCGCAGCTGCTCCGGGGTGTAGGCCTCAAGAATCAGATGGCCGCCGGGCCTTAATGCGGCAACGGTGAGCCGGTGCACCAGGGCCCGCAGCTCTGGCTCCAGGTGCATCCAGATGGCGACGACAAGGTCGACACTTTCGGGTTCGGGCTTGAACTCCCGCAGGTCTCCGCAGACGCAGGTCAGGTTGACCCCCTGGTCTTGGGCCAGTTGCTTGGCTTTCTCAAGGCCGACCGGGCTGAGGTCCTGGGCGGTGACGCGATGGCCCTTTTGGGCCAAGTGCACAGCGTTGCGTCCGCCTCCTTCCGCGAGGCAGAGCGCGTCGCCAGGGGGGAGCTTGGCCACTGATGCCCGCAGGAAGTCATTGGGTTCGGTTCCGTAGGCGTGCCCGCTCTCGCGGAAGCGCTGATCCCAGAACTCCTGATTCATGGCCGAGGCCAGGCATAATGCGTCTATCGTCATACAGTATTGCAATGGGCGCCGCAGGTGCAATGCCCTCCCACGAGTTGCTGGAGGAGTACAGCCAGTTTTTTCGTCTGCTGAGCGAGCCGGCCCGGCTGCAGCTGCTTTGTCACCTAAAGCAGGGGCCGACCGATGTCGCCTCCTTGATTGAGGCGACGGGGTTTTCCCAATCCCACATCAGTCGTCAGCTCGGTCAGCTCCAGCGGGCTGGGCTGGTGCGCTGCGAGCGCGAGGGCACGCGCACGATCTGGCAAGCGGATGGTGACTTGGTGGATGACCTTTGTGCGTTAGTTCAGAACCGGCTCAGGCAGAGGCTTCAGGCGCAGCTGGATCAGCTCCAGTCGGTGTAAACGGTCCGTTTTCTGTTCGCAATGCTTAAGCGCCCCTTGATTTCTGTTTGATCAGCGGTAATCGACGTAGGTTGGACGCCTTCGGTAAAGGGGGCGATGCAGGTCACGCACCGGTCTGAGGACAAGGTCCAGATCACGATGAGCCGCGAAGAAGTCGCGATGCTCGTCGATCTCTGCCATGCAGCAGCCTTCTCCGACCTTCTTCCTCAGCGCCGCGAGTCTCAGGTGCGGGTGCAGCGCTTCGTCTGGGATGTGCAGAACACCCTCTTTGATGCGGCCCAGTCCGTCTGGCAGTCCAAGCGTCACCTGACAATGCCGGTGGCTTCCGTTTGCCGCCGCTCCTCCGCGGCCGCCTGAGATCTAAAGCCGCGCAATCAGCAGTTCAGCGAGTGATTCCGCGCTGCTCAGCGCGCCCTCGATGCGCCCAGAGCCGTCCCCAGCCAGGCTGTCGCCGCAGAAGCCGATGGCGCTCCCCGGGCAGAGGCGATGGCTCGGGTCTAGTCCGGGAGGGGTTGGGAAGGCGGCCCCCCAGCGCATCAGTTGTGTTTGCGCTCCCGCCAGTGGCAGCCCCGTGAGATCGATGAGGGCGTCGTGCAGGGCATCGAGCACCTGGGCCTCAGCGGCGGGCGCGGGTTTGGCCCCCAGCAGTTGGGCGGCTGAGGAGCGTGAGCCGTAGACATCGAGATGGGCCGCGGCAAAGGCCAGGCTGGATTCCGCCACCACGACACATCGTCCATCCGCGAGTGGTTGCACGCCGATGCGGCGCAATCCCCAACGCTCCTGTGCCGTAGGGGTGCATTGCAGAAGATCCCAGGGCATGGCCAGCCAAGACCGGGCAGTCTCTTGGGGAAGGGTCGCCAGAAGGTTGCAGCTGGCTTGAGCGTCGATCGAGGCCAGCTGCGCCTGGGCGGTGCTCAGTTGGGGGTCCGCGAGCTGCTGAGCGGCATGCGCCAGCGGGATCTCTGTCCAGCCAAAGACCTGCTGCCCGCGGGGATGGGCCAGAAGAGTTCCGCTCAGTACAAGCCAGCGGGCCTCGACAACCGCTGCCCCCGAGGCGTCCTGCAGGGTCCAGGTCACACCTGCCTTGGATCGCTCCGGCTGCAGATGGCGCACGAGTGTCCCAAAGCGTCGGTTCAGTGCTCCTACCTGTTCGGCGGCCAGATCAAGCAGCCCTGCGCAAAGCCGGTCCATTCCCCCATCGCCCTGCCAGAGGCTTCCGTCACTGAAGCCATCTGCAATGGCCGGGCCGAGGCTGCGCTGCGCATCCAGGCTCTGAATGGATCCGGTAAAGGGGCGGATTGCCCCGCGTTGCTCGAGGGCCTTGACCAGGGCCGGCAGTGTCTGGGCGCGAATGTTGAAGAGCGGTGCTCCGTGGTTGATGCGTAGGCCGTCGTCCTGCCTGGAATAGCGGGTGGCGGCCCGTCCGCCGGGTCCCCGGCCGATCTCCAGCAGGTCGATGGACCCCGGCCAGCCGCGCTGACGCAGGCTGGCGGCGAGGGCGCAACCGGATACCCCAGCGCCAACGATGGCGAGATCAACGCGCGGGGTGGGTGAGGCCAACGGGAGCGACCAGGGCATGACCATGCTGGGTCTTTGCTTGGGCTGTCGTGGTGGCAGGAATGGATCTATCGATCACGGCCGCGGCGTTGCTGGAAGAAGAGGGGCGCGTTCGGGCGGCAGGGACCGGGATTCAGCCGACGGATCTGCTGGGGTGCTGGCAGTTGGAGCAGGTCTGGCCGAAGGGGGAGCGCCAGGCGGCCCAGTTCTCCGGTGTCCTGCTGCGGGGGCTGGCGGCGCAATTGGAAATCCAGATGCAGGACGGGGCGCTGCAATTGCGCAACAGCGTTCGCCTTGGCGGGGTGGAGCTGTTTTTTGAGGGCCCGGGAGCACTGAAGGGGCGTCGCCCCCTGCTGCAATTCCAGTTCCTGCGCATGGGGTTGCGTGTCGCCAGCCGGCAGTGGTGGGGCCGTGCCCTACCCGCTCCGGCTCCCCAACGGATGCCCTTCTTTGCCTTGATTCAGCGTGATCCATCCGGTTGGCTGACGGCCCGAGGCCGGGGGGGTGGCCTCGCCCAATGGCGGCTGGCTCGCCAAGATGGGCCCAGTTGAGCGCTGGATGGGCGATGGGGTGCCCCCGCTGCGGGAGCTGGTCGGTGAAATCCGACCGAAGCCTGGGAGGCCGAATGGTTTGTGGTCGCTGCGGGACACCGCTTGATGGTGTCGCCCAGCGGGGCCGTGGTCCGATGCCGAGGTTGTCGGGCATGTCCCGTCAGCCTTGGCGGCTTGGCTTGATCGTCCTGGTGGTGTTCGCCGCACTGTTCGCCGCCTGGAATCCCCGCCAGCCGGTGCCCTCCCAACGCACCCCGGCCTCCCAGGGCTTCCTCTGATCGGTCAGGGTGGGGCCGCTGCTGCGCCCGCTGATCGATGGCCGATGCCCCTTATTTGATCGTTCTGGCTTTGCTGGAGCAGGGAGGGGAGCTGGCGATGCCCCTGCAGGGCAAGTCCTTGCGCGAGGCCCTGCCGGCAGGCGCGGACCCCGGCGAGGTGGGGCGTCAGCAGGCCTTGGATCTCCTGGTTCGGGTCTGGCAGCGCAGCGACCAGGGCGCCTTGCGTCGTGCCGCCGCGGAGCGGAGTTTGTTGCTGGTCACGGTTCCCATTGAGTCCTTGCAGGAGCAGCTCCCCGCCCTGAAGGCCCAATGGCTGAGTGACGGCGATACCGCGTCGTTGATCGCTGCCTTGAAAGAGCTTGGAGGTGGACTCTGGTCGCTGACCATGGACCATCGCCAGCCGCTGGTGTATCAGACGCTTGGGTAGACGTTCAGTTGTATTCGCCGGGCACGTCGTTCTTATGGACGGTCACCCGGTCGAATTTCTTGCCTGAGACCCGTAGCAGTTCATCGCCGGAGAACTCGAAGCCCAGCTTCAGTCCGATCTGGGCGACGTCATCAGCGGTCGCGGCGGCCAGCACTTGCTGCTTTAGGGGATCATCGGCTTGCAGCCGGGCCAGGAACGCCTTGAGTTGATCGAGCGACATGGCAGCGCCGATGGGCGCCACAGTCTCCCAGAGCCTCAGAGCCAGTGATGCGGGTAGTGCTCTTCTCCCGGCTGCGGGCGGCTGTAGGCCACGGCGACCAGCATCATCACGAGTGAGCCACTGAGCACGGGCATCCAGATGAACCCGGCCTGCGCCTTAAGCAGGACCCCCAGCAAGGCCACCGCCCCGGCCGGTGGATGCAGGCAACGCAGCACTTGCCCCAGCACAATGTCCACACCCATCACCCAGGGGCCATCGCCGAAAGCCATGACGCAGCTGACGCTGACCGCGGCGGCCACGCTGTTGCCGAACACCACATTCCGCGGTTGCGCCAAGGGGCTTGATGGGTGGCCGAAGAGCAGCACCGTCGAAGCTCCGAAGGGGGCCACGACTAGGTGGTAGTTGCTCCAGAGACTGATCAGGCTGAGGGCCCTGATCGCGAGGAGGGGCCAATCCAGGCTCCGATGACTTGCCGCTGCTGGAAGCGGGGCTGTTAGTCCCGTCCCCGTTGACGCTCCGCCCATATCCTCTTCCAGACCATCTGCTCCTCAGTGCAGATAGGGATCCAGGAAGGCCAGCGGGCGATTCATGGTGGCCGAGAAGCCCAGCATCCCTGCGTCGCGGTGCTGATAGAGCAGGGCGTCGTCGGCGTCCAACAGGAAGGTGGCGCCCCGTTGGGTGATGAAGTCATCACGGGGCACGTAGGTGCGCCATTTCCCAAGCACCTCGGTCATGTTCCGCAGCCGCACCGTGGCCAGCTCAAAGGGGCGCTGGAATCCATCCCCACCCGCCAAGCGGAAGAGCGGACTGTCGAAGCGTTGCGGTGCGGAGCGATCGCCGGCGTAACCGCGAAAGACCTCGCTCAGGGTCCCCGGAGAACCAATACCGGCGCACATCAACAGCAAACCAGGCCAAGGGCCGCCTGGGGTTTGCAGGCCGGCATAGAGGCCCAGGGCGCGATGCAGCCTCGGTTCAGCCTCCACCCTGAGATGCGCCCGGGGGAAGCCCGTGAATTGGCAGAACCGCTCAGCGCCAGCCTCATCGCCGATGCCGATCGCCAGCAGCTGGATGCTGGCTTGCTGCAGCTTGGGTAGGGCAGGGACAATGGACTGGGCGTATTCCAGTGAATCGAAATCACCGAGCTGGCTCATCAGGATGACCAGCCGTTTCGAGCCGGACTCCATCCCGGGGATCAAGCGGAGGTTGTCCAGCAGGACGTCGGGGGCGTTCATGGGGAGGAGACGTTCGTCTCAACGTCTCCTCAGCCTCGCTGATGGGTGGGGCGAGATGCACCTCGCCCTTGTTGAGGCGCGTCTGACGGAGAGAGCAGCCTCAATCCAGTGATGCCATCAATCGCGGCGGCTGGCTACGACTTTTTTTGCCGTCACGAACTGGCGAAGTCCAAAAAAATCCGCTGGTCAGCTGACCGGCGGAGGTGTGTCTCTTCGTCAAAAGCGCAGAACCTTCCTAGGAACGCGACCTGCACGGACGCCATAGGTATTCGCTTCCGCTGCAGACTGGTGCGGAATGGCCCACTCGTCCCTGATGTCTCCAGAACCGGGCCGGGCGAAGCGTGTCTCGATCACCCTGCCTCCAGATCTCTACGAGCGCCTCGCGGCCTTGGCGGAGGCGGATCGTCGCTCGGTCGCCAGCTGGGCGGCGGTTCAATTGGAGTTGGCCGTCATCGAAGCGGAGGAGAAGCTCCGGCAGGGCTGCAACTTGAAAGAGCGCCTGGCGGATGAGAGCCAGCGCTTTACGGCTTGGTACCGAGATGACTCCCTCGCCGAGCGGACCGTGAGTTCACCGATTCACCACAATGTCCAACAAACGAGGCCTGGAGATGCGTCGTCAGCGGTGGCTGCTCTTGATCGCAGCACTAGCCTTGTCTCGGAAGTCTGCTGCTTTGGATCGCTGAGATGGATGTCGGGATCGAAGAGTCCCTACCCCCCCAGGCCCCAGTAGCTGCTCCCTCCAACCCATGACGTTTCTCGTCTCCCAGTTCCTCCTGGTCTTCACTCTCGGCCTGTTCCACCTGGTCGGGCCGCTGCCCGCGGATCTGGGGGTTCAAAGCGGTTCGCTTGCCCCTTGCCCCAGTCCGGCCCATTGTGCACGGGTGGATTGGGAGCAGAACGACCCCCAAGCTGCCTTGGACGCGCTGGTGCCCATCATCGCGGCCACGCCGCGCACCGAGATCGTGGAGCAGGGCAATGGCTACCTGCACGCGACAGCCAGCAGCGCGCTCTTTGGTTTTGTTGACGATCTGGAGCTTTACGCCGACCCCAGCCGTGGCGTTCTTCAGGCCCGTTCGGTGTCGCGCCTGGGCGATTCCGACCTCGGGGTGAATGCCCGTCGCCTGCAGGCGCTAGCGGATCAGCTCAAGGATTGAGGCGTTCCTCGAGCCAGCCCTGCTCCCGCCGCCACCGCTGGCGTTGGTGAGGGTGGCCGGTGAGCTCCAGGAGCTCGACCTGCTCGAGCTCAATCCGCACCAGTTCAAAGCTCTCGGGTTGCGGGACCTCATCGCCGAGGGCCTCGGGGAAGTGGCCCGCGGGTTTGAAGGCGGCCCCTGGCTGGGGCCAGCCCCAGAGGCTGCGCGCTCCGGGCTGGAGTTGTTGCCAGTGGTGGGCGCGGGCGTTCTGATCGCTCGCGGCGTTCAGGCTCAGGCGATGGCCCCGCAGCCGAAATTGCGATCTCGCCTTGGGCAGCAGCCAGCAGAGCTCAACCCTGGGTTCTCGAATGAGTTCAGCGCTTTTCTCGCTGCGGCGATCCGTCAGCAGATCCAGCTGGGCCGGGCCGCCCCAGCCACGGAAGACCAGGGTTCGCACTCGCGGCGCTCCATCGCAGCCCAGGGTGGCCAACTGCAGCCAGCGGGACTGGGGGGAACGACCCTCCCGCTGGCGGGCGCCGCGCAGCAATTGCCTCCAGGGGGGTAGGGCTTCCGTCATGCTCCTGGTTCGCAGCGGTAGCGGGCGACCTCCCCACCGCCGCGTTTGCGCTCCGCGAAGTCCGGATGGTCAGGATCGGCGGCCTGCCACCACCAGTGCCCATCCGTGTAGCTCGGGGCGCCGGCGTTGTTGGTGCGGGGCAGCTGCAGGCTGACGCTGCGCCAGGCGATCACGACAAAGGCACCGGGTACGGTTCCGCCGGCTGTGTTGGGGATCTCGGTGGCGTCCACGGCCCCTTGGTGCAGCTCCGCCGTCAACGGGTCTCCCTCGCAGACGTACCGCGCCGCATCGGCGGGCAGGGGCAGCAGCACCAGCAGCAGCGCCAATCCCAGGTTCAGCAATGCGGTCACGGCAGGGGCAGAGCGGTGTTCAGGATGGCGCAATGAGCCTTACCCTCGTCTACGACGGCGGTTGTCCGTTTTGCCGCCACTTCGCCCTGCGAAGCGAGCTGGTCGGCGGGCTCCCCGATCTGGTGATCCGCGATGGCCGGGCTGAGGACGGGCTGCGGGCCCAGTTGAAGCAACGGGGCCTGGACCTGGCACGGGGTGCCGTCCTGCTCGAGGGAGACCAGGCCTGGCATGGGGCTGAGGCCATCGCCCAACTCTGCGGTCGGCTTCGTCCGAGCGATCCCCTTTTGGCGCTACTGCGCCAACTCTTTGCCGCACCGCCCCAGGCCAGGCGCCTCTACCCACTACTGCTTTGGGCCCGTCGTCAAGCCCTGCATTGGCAGGGGCTCTTCGAGGACCCCGATCAATCTTCCATGGTTGATCGCCGCGGGCCCTACGGTCGTTGAACGCCCCACGCCCAGGCATGCAAGACGTCGTCCAGGCCTATTACGGCAAGGAACTCCAGAGCACCGCTGACCTGAAGACCAGTGCCTGCTGCGATGCCGATGCGGTGCCGGATTGGTTGAAGCCCCTGCTCAGTCGGGTCCATCCGGAAGTCAGCAGTCGCTACTATGGCTGCGGCCTGGTTTGTCCGCTGCTGCTGAAAGGCTGCCGTGTCCTTGACCTAGGCAGCGGCAGTGGTCGCGATGTCTATCTGCTCTCCCAGTTGGTGGGGGCCGGCGGCGAGGTGGTCGGTGTGGACATGACCCCAGAGCAGCTCGCGGTGGCTCGGGAGTACCTCCCCTTCCACGCCGAGCAATTCGGTTACGCCAATGTCAGCTTCCTCGAGGGCCAGATCGAGCGTCTCGAGGAGCTCGACCTGGAGCCCGGCAGCTTTGACGTCATCGTCAGCAACTGTGTTCTGAATCTCTCCACCGACAAGCCCGCTGTCTTACGCGGCATTCAGCGGCTGCTCAAGCCCGGCGGCGAGTTCTATTTCTCTGACGTCTACGTCGATCGACGCCTGCCGGAAGCGGTGCAAAGCCATCCGGTGCTCTATGGCGAATGCCTTGGCGGCGCGCTCTACTGGAATGACTTCCTGCGGATGGCCCGCGGGGCGGCTTTCACGGATCCGCGTCTGGTGAGCGATCGGCCGCTGGAGATCACCGAGCCCCAACTAGCGGCGTTGGTGGGGGAGGCCCGCTTTTATTCGGCGACCTACCGGCTCTTCAACATCCCCGAACTCGAGGACGCCTGTGAAGACCACGGTCAGGCTGTCCTCTACCGGGGCTCCATCGACCAGGCGCCCACCCGCCTGGCGTTCGACAAACACCACAGCATCGAAGTCGACAAGGTCTTCCCGGTTTGCGGCAACACCTATCGGATGCTGTCCCAGACCCGTTTCGCCCCCCACTTCCAGTTCATTGGTAATTTCGAGCGTCACTTCGGCCTCTTTGAAGGCTGTGGTTCAGCGATTCCCTTTGATCAGGACCGTGCGGTGCGCGGAGCAGCCGCCAGCTGCTGCTGATGGCCGCCGCGCCGGGGCCCTTCAGCGTCAATGAGCGTTGCATTGACTGCGGCACCTGCTGGCAATTCGATCCTCTGCACTTCGCCCCCACCGGCCGCTGCGCCGAGGTCATTCGCCAGCCCGAGGGGGCGGCGGAAACGCATCAGGCTCTGTTGGCCCTGCAGGCCTGTCCGGTGGCGGCTATCGGCACGACAGCGGAGTTGCGGCGGCTGACCCCAAGCGATGGCTTTCCTGCTCTGGTCACCCGCCATGCAGCTGGAGAGGTCTACTACTGCGGCTGGGCGTCACGCCGCAGTTTCGGGGCCAGCAGCTGGCTCGTGGT
Source organism: Synechococcus sp. (assembly GCA_047285805.1). Taxonomy (GTDB): domain Bacteria; phylum Cyanobacteriota; class Cyanobacteriia; order PCC-6307; family Cyanobiaceae; genus Vulcanococcus. The sequence continues at coordinate 240,232 of JBJBCN010000002.1, forward strand.
TCGGCCCGAAGGCAACGTCCTGATCGATTCGCCCCGTTGGAGTGCTCCCTTGGCTCGGCGCATCGCTGCCTTGGGCGGGCTTGCAGCCCTGGTGTTCACCCATCGCGACGACGTGGCCGACCACCAGCGCTGGGCCAAGGCTTTTGGTTGCAGCCGTTGGATTCACCAGGCCGACGCCGATGCTGCGCCAGACACGGAGCATCGGGTCCCGGGATCCGATGCGGTCACCCTCGATGGGGCGTTGCAGTTGATTCCCTGCTCTGGCCACACGGCTGGGTCGATGTCGGTCCTCTTGGGCGAACACCGCTCGGTGCTCTTCAGTGGTGATCACCTCTGGTGGCGCCCTGAACAAGCGGTGCTGGTGGCTTCGGAGCGTTATTGCTGGTGGGATTTCCAGGAGCAGCTCCGCTCGGTGGAGCGCTTGCAGGAGCTGGATGTGACCTGGCTGCTCCCCAGCCACGGCCACGCCCACGCGTTTGCTCCCGCTGAGTGGCGCGCCGCTGTCCAGTAGACCTTGGCCTTTAACCGAAAAAGCCCTTGCTGTTGAGCCAGAGCCCCAAGCCCAGCATCGGTACGAAGACAGCTCCAGCGATCTGAAGCTTGATCCGCGTAGCCGAGGGCTCCGCCTGGACCGGCTTGGCGGCTGCTTTGGCTTTGATCTTGGCTTTGGCCACGGTCTGGTTGCTGCGTTGCATTGCGCTCTCTTCTACCGGTCCGTGGCTCCTCCCCGGGAACCGATCTCCCCTGTCACCCAATAACGCACCCGCTCGGGATGGCTCTGGAGGTAGAAATCGACCGCGGTTTGGGCCGTTCCCTGATGGGCTTGCAGGAGGACCGCGGCCAGCTCCGTATCAGGAATCCGGAAGCGCGTCAGGAAGTCCGTCACCGAAGGGGCGATGGCACTGAGGTCTTGGCGGCCGACGGCGTGGATCCATTCCGTCCCCCCAAAGGCCCGTTTGGGATCCTCAAGAAAGCGCAGCTTGTAGCGGGCGAACATCCAGTGGGGCGTCCAGCTGGTGACGATCAGCCAACGCTGCTCACGGATGGCCTGGTCCAGCACAGCAGTCATCGCGGCACTGCTGGAGGCCATGAGGCGCATGTCCCCAAGGCCGTAGTCCTTCAGGGCGACTTGGGAGAGTTGATTGAGGCCTGAGCCGGGATCGATTCCCTGAACGTGGTTGTTGAAGCGTGCGGCGACCGAGGGTTGGCGCAAGTCGGCGATGCTCCTGAGGACTTGGGGGTCGACATAGTCTGGGACGACCCAGCCCAAGCGACCGGAGTACATCGGACCGAGGTCCAGGACCCGATCCCGGACCCGCTTCCAGTAGTCCTGATGGGTCAAGGGCAACCAGGCCATCAACATCAAATCCAGATCGCCTCGGGCCACGGAGGCGTATTGGATGCCGATGTCGGCCAGCACCCGCTCCACAGGCCAATCGAGGTGGGTCTCAATCAGCTGCTTGGCCATCAGGCTGATGACTTCGGCATCCGCCCAGGGCGACCAGCCCAGGCGCAAGGGGCGACGTGAGACTCCCCCTCCCGTTGGCTGCGCTGGAGGACCAGACCCTGTCTGGCTGGGCTCAGGCGCCCCTGGGCGCCGGCTCAACTGGACCATGCTGGCCAGGGACAGTCCGGCGACCCCCAGTCCTGCGGTGAGTGCCGCACGCCGCGTCAGCCGTGGTGCGTCACTCATTGGCCTCTCCTCCAATGGCTGGGGGAAAGTCCTTGGCTTAGGCGGTCCAGGATCACCGCCAAGATCACCACGGCGATGCCGCCTTCAAAGCCGAGCCCCACATCGAGCTGCTGGATGCCACGCAGCACCACATCACCCAAGCCACCACCGCCAATCATCGAGGTGATCACCACCATCGAGAGGGCCAACATGATCGTCTGGTTGATACCGCTCATCACGGTGGGCAAGGCGTTCGGGAGCTGCACCATCCAAAGCAGTTGAAGATCCGTGCAGCCAAAGGAGCGGCCCGCCTCCACCAAATCAGCCGGCACCTGGCGAATCCCCAGGTGGGTCAGCCGGACGACCGGAGGCATCGCGAAAATCAACGTGGCGATGATCGCGGGAACGGCTCCCGTGCTGAAGAGCATCACCGCCGGGATCAAATAGACAAAAGCCGGCATGGTCTGCATGAGGTCCAGCGCCGGGCGTAGCAGTCGCCAAATCCAGAGCTGACGCGTTCCCAGAACACCGAGGGGAAATCCCAGCAGCAGAGCCAAGAGGGAGGAGGCCAGCACTAGGGCCAGGGTGTCCACCATGGGATCCCACAGCCCCAGGGCTAAGACAAGGTTCAAGCCCAGCAGGCTGAAGAGGGCAAAGCCACCGCCGACCAGGCGCCATCCCGCAAGGGCAACCCCCACGGCAAACAGCCAGGGTGCCGGCAGGGCCAGGCTCCAGCCCAGTGCGCTCGCCAAGGTCTGGATGCCCTGTTGAACAACACCAAACAATCCCTGGCCATGGTTGAGCAACCACTCCACCGCGGCATCAACGCTCTGGCCGACGGGCCCGGCCTGCTCAAGGCTTGCGATGAGAGGTGAGAAGGAGCAGCTCATCAGACACCCTCCCGCAGGGTCTCCAGCAGCCGCCGGGGCGTGACAACACCCAGCAGCCGCTTCTGGTGATCAAGAACCGGAGTAGGCCATGGGTTCCGAGCGACGGCGGGGATGGCGTCGTTGACCAGAGATTTGGACTCAAGCGCGCCTGTGGCTTCGGCCTGGATCCACCCGTCCTGGGGGCTAAGGATCCCCAGGAATTGCCCCGATGGGTTCAGGGCGAAACACAGCTGCTGATGGCCCCGGTCCGCGGGATCTGCCCCATCGGGCAGGACCAGGGTCTGAGTGCAGGGCTCGCGGATCTGCTCGAGGTTCAGGACGGAACCCCGGTCGACGCCCTTGAAGAAGGCTCGAACCTCGTGGCTGGCTGGCGCCGTGAGCAGCTCTAGGGGAGTCCCGCATTGGAGGACCTGCCCCGATTGCATTAGCGCGACGCGATCGCCAATGCGAATGGCCTCATCGAGGTCATGGGAGATGAAGACCACCGTGCGTCGCTGTTCCGCCTGCAGATCCAGCAGAAGGTCCTGCATGTCCCTGCGGATCAGGGGATCGAGGGCGGAGAAGGCCTCATCCATCAACAGGATGGGGGGATCGAGTGCCAGGGCCCGGGCCAAGCCCACCCGTTGCTGCATGCCCCCGGAGAGTTGCGCCGGTTTCAGGTGCTGCTGCTGTCCTAGACCTACGCGCTCCAGTGCCCTTTTGGCCGGAGCCAACCGCTTGGCCCTGGGCAGCCCTGCGACTTCGAGCCCAAAGGCCGCATTGTCGAGAACGCTCCGCTGGGGGAAGAGCGCGAACGATTGGAACACCATGGCCATGGCTTGCCGGCGCAGGCGGTTGAGTTCGCGTTTGGAGAGGTCGGACAGGTTCTGACCGCGGACTGCGACGGATCCCGAGCTGGGTTGGATCAGTCCATTAATCATCCGCAACAGGGTCGATTTGCCTGAGCCAGAGAGGCCCATGACTACAAAAACTTCGCCCGGTTCGATCGCTAGGGATACCTGCTGGACGGCGGCAGCGGATTGGCCTGGGAATTGTTTGGAGAGGGCGTCGAGCGTGATCGCTGAAGACACGGTTCTCCGACCCACTTTTTTAAACGCTAGCCATGCATGAGTAGGAGCGCAGGTGTGACCCATGAACTTAGGTCTTTAGCAAGTTCAAACATTTGCTCGGATGGCCTTTGCTCACTTTGATGTCGGCGACAGCAGGACACGTGTGTTTTGCAACAGGGCCCGCTTTGCGCTGACAGCCATGGTGCTCATCGATAGGTTGCGGCCATGGCGCACTTCATGGCTTTGTGACGTGTGTCCGGAGGCCTCTTTTGAGGTGATCCCCCCAGCCCTCTTGCTGAGCTCTGAACGGTCTGCGTCTGTCAGTGGCTCCCCCGGTTTGAATGACGACATCTCATCGCACCAAGACCTCGGCGGCCCATCGGCCCAAGTCCGCGGGGGCGAAGGATGAACAGCGTTTCGGTGCGGTCCCCGAAGCCGTTCGGGAGACCGATCACTATCAACAGGAATACATCGAGCAATTTGCAGATCGTTGGGACCGGCTGATTGATTGGGAGGCCAGAGCCCAGGCTGAAGGTGATTTTTATATCCGCATCCTGCGGGAGCATGGTGCGAAATCGGTACTCGATGTCGCCACGGGGACAGGCTTCCACTCGATTCGACTCCTGCAGGAGGGGTTCGATGTGGTCAGCGCCGACGGCAGTCCCAACATGTTGGCGCGGGCATTTCGTAATGCTCGCGACCGCAACCAGCTGTTGAGGACGGCCCAGGCCGATTGGCGATTTTTGAACCGTGATATTCACGGAACATTCGATGCGGTGATTTGCCTGGGTAACTCGTTCACCCATCTCTTTCGCGAGAAGGATCGTCGTAAATCCCTGGCTGAGTACTACGCCGTCTTGAAGCACAATGGTCTTCTGATTCTTGACCACCGCAACTACGACCGCCTCTTAGAAGGTGGTGCCGCGGTGAAGCAAGGCAAGGGAACGGTGTATTGCGGAGAAGATGTTTCCGTGAGCCCTGATTGTGTCGATGAGGGCTTGGCACGCTTTCGCTACGCCTTCAGTGATGGAAGCACTTTCCACCTGAATATGTTCCCGCTCCGCTATGGCTATGTGCGCCGACTGATGCGGGAAGTTGGCTTTCAAAAGATCACCAGCTACGGGGACTATCAGCGCAGCAAGGACGATCCCGATTTCTACGCCCATGTCGCCCATAAGGCCTACGAGACCGATGGCGATACGACGGTGATCTAGTCATGACTCAGACGCACTTCTCCGCCTCAGAGCGCACCGCTTCGGACTACTACGACAGCGCCGATGCTGATTGTTTCTATGAAGAGATTTGGGGCGGTGAAGACATTCACATCGGCCTTTACGCTTCCGAGACCGAAGCCATCGCATCGGCCAGCCAGCGTACGGTCAACGCCTTAATCGCCTTGATTGGCACCCTCCCGCGCGGGGCCACGGTCGTTGATTTGGGTTCGGGATATGGCGGTGCTGCCCGGCGCCTCGCCAAGGAGTTCGGGGCCCATGTCGAGGCGATCAATATCTCGGCCGTTGAAAACGCCCGGCACCGTCGGCTCAACCAGAGTGCCGGATTGCAGGACCAAATCCAGGTGCACGATGCCTCCTTTGAGGACGTTCCCCTGCCCTCAGGCTGTGCGGATGTGGTCTGGAGTCAGGACGCGATCCTGCACTCCGGCAACCGTCAGCAGGTCCTCCAGGAGGCGGCGCGGTTGTTGAAGCCAGGCGGTGTGATGGTCCTCACGGATCCGATGGCCGCCGATGGGGTGGATACAGGTTCCCTGAGCGCGATCCTCGACCGCATTCACCTGCCCGACATGGGATCACCGGATCGCTATCTAGCCTGGGCCAGTCAGGCCGGCTTGGTCCGTGAGGTCTGGCAGGACCAGACGGCGATGTTGATTCGCCATTACGGCCGCGTCCGCGAGGAGCTTCTGCGCCGAGAGCAGGAGTTGAAGACCAAGATCAGCCAGGAGTACCTCCAGCGGATGGCCGCTGGCTTGGGTCATTGGATTGATGGTGGACGCCAGGGACGTCTGAGTTGGGGGCTGATGCGCTTCCGCAAGCCTCTGCAGGAGGCCTAATGGAATCCTTCGCCGGTGCGGTTGTGATTTTTGTGGTGGGCGGTGTCGTCACCTTGGCGACCACCGTGATGGTGATTCAGGGCCATCTCCATTGGCGCGGCCGTGACCCGTGGGGGGAGGGCTAAGCCATGGCGTTCGCTCCCATGCTTGCTGTGCAGCCGTTCTTGGCCCCAGGCCTTGCCTGGGCCCTGGTGGTCATCTTCTCGGTGCTCTGGATCGCACTCGGGGTGTCCTGGGGGCAGCGCGGCTCTGGTGATGCCGATGACTACATGTTGGCCGGCCGCAACATCGGTTTGGCCCTTAGCACCGCAACCTTGATGGCGTCCTGGGTGACCGGCAACACCACTTTGTTGGCGCCGGAGTTTGGTTATCGGAACGGCCTCTGGGGAATGTTCAGTTACGCCCTGGCCGGTCTGGGCTTGGTCCTGTTTGCGCCATTGGCCCTACGGATCAAACACCTGATGCCCAAGGGGCGCACCAGCGGTGACTTCATTCGCCTCCGCTACGGCCGCGCGACCTGGTGGGTCTTCATGGTGATCACCGCCATCTACACCCTCGGTTTCCTGATGACCCAGGCGATGGGAGCGGGGATCCTGCTGGAGGCCCTTTCGGGTTTTGACTACCGCCTAGGGATGGTCGTAGTGATTGGCGTCTCGACGATCTATACCCTCTATGGCGGGATGCGCGCCGTTGTGGGAACGGACTTCATTCAGTCCCTCTTGATAATGGGGCTGCTGGTTTTGGTTGCCGTGTTGGCGCTGCAGCAGTTCCCGGTTCCTGAGCTCCATCGCGCTTTGGTCGAGGAACATCCGGAGCGGCTGAATTTGCTTTTGCCGGCGGGTTTGTTGATTGCTTGGAACTCCGCCCTCTTCTCTATGGGCGAGGTCTTCCACAACAACATATGGTGGTCAAGGGTATTCTCCAGTCGTGCCTCCGTCGTCTTTAGCTCGTTCGTGCTCGGCGGCTTGGCATGGATGACGGTGCCTTTGGTGACTGGCTCCATCGGCCTGGTGGCGTTGGCTCAGTCGGTGGATTTGCCCCAGGTGAACATGCTGTTCCCGGTTGTGGCCTCCCAGTTGCTTGGGGCGGGGGGTGCGGCCTTGGTCTTTGTGGTCGTCTTTGCCTCGTTGACCTCAACATTGGATTCGCTATTGGCTTCGACGGCGGATTTGGTAGCCGAAGACGTGGTCTTCAAGCTGCTGAATCCCAATTTGAGTGATGCCCAATTGCGGCAGGCCACGCGCCTTGTGGTTCTGGGGTTGGGGCTTTTGACCTTGCTGCTGTCGTGGCCGCGCCTGGATTCCTTGGCGTCCGTTCTCTTCTTCACCGGTGCCCTTGTGGCTTCCACGATCTGGCCGGTGGCCTACGGCCTCTATTGGCGCAGTGCGAACCGGTGGGCCGCCATTGCCGCGATGGTCTCCGGCAGTGCCGTGGGCCTGGCTGCGTATGTCCTGATCGCGCCCTACTGCGCGGCGTTGCTCTCCGCAGCGGTCTCGGCGGCGGTGATGGCTGTGGGCACTCAGTTTCAGCCCGAGCGCTTCAACTGGCTCACCTTGAAGGAGGGATAAGTCATGGCACGGTTTCGGATGACAACCCGCTGGGCCCTCACCCTTGCCCTGTTGGCTGTGCTGATGCCTGTGGCCAGGGCGGGAGAAGCGAGCGCGCCACCGCGCTGGTTGGCAGATCTTCCATTGCTGCAGGTTTTGATCTACGGAAGCGTTGCGGGCTTGGCTCTTTCGGTGCTGATCCTGTTGATCCTTTGGTGGAAAGAGTGGAGGCGCGGTGATGTTTGGTGATCTCTAAGACTTTATAAATTCGTTGCTTGCACTTTCTTGAACCTCTGGCTAGTAATCGAGAAGGCAGGAGCAACTGAACCAAGCTTCACCGCTGTCCTCGCAGAGGCACTTCTTTTGACTGCGCTTATCAGGAGTCCTTCTCCCTGATGTCTCAGGTCTGATTTCCCGAAATGGTCATCTCTTCTCCCTCTTCTCATCTTGTCTCAGAACGCTCTATGCGTTTCAAGCCGATGGGGCCAGATGTCTACGGGGCGACTTCTCCTAAGGACCTTCTTTTAGCGATTGAAGAAGATGGTGATGCACTTCATGACTTGGCCGACCAGCACGTAATATCTGTCCAACCATTCAAGGCGAATACACTGCTTCAATTGTTCCGTCTAGCCGCGAAATACGAGAGCAATCCTGAGCGCTATACCTCACATAATACACCCCTAAAAGGCAAGATTCTTATAAATGCTTTTTATGAGCCTAGTACGCGTACAAGGCTGTCGTTTGATAGCGCTTGGCATCGCCTGGGTGGCGACTCTATTAATATAACAGACCGAAGTACAACTGGCTTGGCCAAGGGTGAGTCTTATGAAGATGTTGCGCATATGTTTAATAATTATGGCGACTGTATTGTTCTTAGGGACGGAGACTCGAGCGCTGTCTATTCGATGGCGGATACTCTTCGCATTCCGATTATTAACGCAGGTAATGGGATTGATGAACACCCCACTCAGGCAATGGCCGACCTCTATACGATTCTAAAGTGGAGGCCTTCTTTGGTTGCTTCTGAGGTCTCTCCTGGAGAGCGGGTGAGAATCGGAGTCGTTGGAATCCCAAGTCGTATGCGAACTGTCCGCTCGCTTCTGCGGATTCTTGTTAAATTTCCTCAAATTGTTGAGGAGCTTGTGCTTATACATGACCCTGCCAAAAACGCTGCCGAGGAATTGTTCGACCCCGGGCAATTGGAGGAGTTACAGCAGGTTGGAGTCAATGTGCGTTGCACCGGAGATCTTCAGGGTGAAATCCCTGGGCTTGATGTCATCTATATCAATGCAATCGCTTGGGTGGGTGATAGTTATGAGGTGCATGGTCATTCCTTCCGTCTGACCAGAGATCTGCCGTACAAGCCAAATGCAATTGTTCTGCACCCTCTGGCTCGAGGCCCGGAGCTGAGCACCTGCCTCGATAACACCCCCCACAACTGGTATTTCAGTCAGGCCCGGGGTGCGGTCTTCCTGCGGATGGCTCTGCTCACCTGCATGGTGGATCGCACCAACCGGGTCATGGATGTGATCTGAGGAGGAACGCGTATGTGTGGAATCGGCGGTGTCTTCAGCACCACGGCGGATCAAGCCGTTGATCCCCAGCTTCTGGTCAACATGGCCGCGATCCAGGAGCATCGCGGTCCCGATGGTTTTGGCTATCGCACAGTCGATGGATGCGGAGTGGGCTTCTGCCATGCCCGCCTGTCGATCATTGACCTCAATGAGACCAGGGCACGCCAACCGTTCTTAAGCGGAGAGCCGGGGTCGGGTGCGCGGGTCCTGATGGCCCACAACGGCGAGTTCTATGACTTCCAGCGGATTCGCGCCGACCTGACGGCCCGCGGTGTTCGCTTCAGCAGCAAGAGCGATTCCGAAATCCTGCTGCGCCTCTACCAACAGCAGGGCTTGCAGGCGACCCTGCCGCAACTGCGCGGTGAATTCGCCTTCGCGCTTTATGACGAGGCCGGAGATACGTTGCATCTCGTCCGGGATCGTTTCGGTATCAAGCCCCAGTACTGGACGATCACTCCCCAGGGCTTGGTCTTCGGTTCAGAGCTGAAGGTGTTGTTTGCCCATCCGGCGGTGGAGCGCCGCTTCACCTCGGAAGGGCTCTTCCATCAGTTGATGCAAACCATGGTCCCCGGAACCACCGCCTTTGAGGGGATCCGTCAGGTGCCGCCCGGTCACGGCATCAGCGTGCGCCGCCGCAACGGCAGCCTGCAGGTCGAGACCTGGAAGTACTGGGATATGGACTTCCCCCGCCAGGGCGAGCGGGACAGCAGCAAGACCGAGTCCGACCACATCGATGCGATTCGTGCGGCGCTGCTCGAAGCGGTGGAGCTGCGGATGGTCGCCGATGTGCCCGTGGGTTGTTACCTCTCGGGAGGCATCGACAGTTGCTCCATCCTCGGCCTGGCCGCCGCCGTCAGCCAGAGCCCGGTCAAGGCGTTCACCATTGGTTTCGATGACGCCCGCTACGACGAGTCGCCGATCGCCAAGGAGATGGCCGACGCCACGGCGGCCGAGCAGGACGTGATGCGTCTCTCGGGTAGGGAGCTCTACGGCTGGATGGAGCGCACCCTCTGGCACACCGAGCGGACGATCTACAACACCTTGGCGGTGGCGAAATTCCTGATGAGCCGCCATGTCAACCAGGTCAACTACAAGGTGGTGATGACTGGGGAGGGCTCCGATGAGCTCTTCGGTGGCTATCCGGCCTTCCGACGCGACATGTTCCTGCACGGTCTCCAGGACCTGCCTGAGCAGGACCGTCAGGCCTGGGAGGACTTGTTGCAGCAGTCCAATGCCCTGGTGCAGGGGGCAATGTTGGCGGCGGATCAAGTGGATGATCCGGACCTCGATGCGGTCGTTGGTTTCACCCCCAGTTGTCTCCAGCCCTGGTTGGCCTGCGCGCCGCTGGTGCCGGCCCTGCTCGCGGATGCCCATCGCGAGGCCCTCTCGGGCTATTCCCCGGGCAAGGCCATTGCCAAGACCTTGGATGCGGAACAACTCGAGGGACGCCACGCCCTCGATAAGGCCCAGTACGTCTGGATCAAGACGATGTTGGAGGGCCAAATCCTGACCTGGGGCGGTGACCGGGTCGATATGGCGAATTCCATGGAGGCGCGTCCGGCCTTCTTGGATCACCATCTGGCCGCGGCGGCGGTTCAGGTGCCGCCGGAGTTGCGGATTAAGGGGAAGACGGAGAAGTACGTCCTGCGGGAGGCCATGGCCGGTCTGCTGCCGGAGGTGCTCTACAAGCGCGAGAAATTTGCCTTCATGGCCCCGCCGGCCCATACCGAGCTCGAGAAGTGGGAGCAGATGAAGCAGCTGGCGAACGACTATCTCAGTGATGAGGCGATCGAAGCCGCGGGACTGCTCAGCGTGGATGGCGTTCGGGCCCTCTTCGCCCGCCATGGCGACCCGGCGACCACCGATGCCGATCGGGTGCAGATGGACGCCATGATCAACCATCTTCTCGGCGCGCAGATGCTGCACAGGATGTTCATTGCCGCGGACGTGCCGGCACAGGCCCGGGCCAAGGCCGATGCCCTGGGTTGGCATCCCGCTCGGGAGGCTGCTGCCGTTTGCTGATGTTCAGCCCGTAATGGTCACAACCGTTACGGGAGCTCTGGGAGCTCTCCTCGATCGTGGGGGTGCTCTGTTAGATGTGAAGGTCTGAGGTTGGTTCTCTCTGCCCCGGGCGTTGGTACCCACACCACGACTGCACAGCGTCGGCCTACTCCTAATGCGATGCGCCTGCTGGCGTCCCTGGAGGCCATGGCCGAGGTGGGACTGCAGCCCGATGGTTCGATCTGTCGCCGGGGCTTCACGGCTGAAGACCGTCAGGGCCGCGAACGACTGAGTGAATGGATGATTGATGCCGGCCTGAGCCTGCGCATCGATGCCGCTGGCAATTTAATTGGCAGGCTTGAGGGTTCGGCCCCCAGCCTTCCAGCCCTCGTCACCGGCTCGCATCTCGACACGGTCCCAACGGGGGGGCGCTACGACGGCACCCTCGGTGTCTTGGCGGGCCTGGAATTGGTTCGCGCGCTTCAGGACGCCTCGCTCCAGCTCCGCCACCCCTTTGAGTTGATCGTCTTTGCCGACGAGGAGTCCACGATGGTGGGCTGCAAGGGCATGGCCGGCACCGCCAGCGCTGACCCCAGCGACTACACCACCAGCAACGGTGTGCCGATTGAGCGAAACCTGGCGCGTCTCGGGGGGGATTGGGACCGGCTTGCCAGCGCCGCCCGCAGTGATGACGCAATTGCAGCCTTCATCGAACTGCATGTGGAGCAGGGGGCCGTACTCGAGTGGCGTGGAGACAGCATTGGTGTTGTTCAGGGCGTCGTTGGCCAACGCCGTTTCACGATCCGCGTGCGCGGTCAGGCGAATCACGCCGGCACCACGCCGATGGATCAGCGTCAGGACGCTCTGGTGGCGGCAGCGCAGGTGGTCTTAGCCGTCCAGGCCCTCGCCCTGGATCATCCCGGTGATCCCGTGGCCACGGTCGGTAAGTTTGAGGTCTGGCCGAATGCCGCCAACGTCGTGCCTGGCGAGGTGCAGTGCAGCGTCGACCTGCGCGATCTCGACCCCGAGGTGTTGTCCGCATTAACCACAGAGCTGCAGCGGCGGCTGGCTGCCATCGCGGAGTCGAGCGGATGCCGCGTGACGATGGAGCCCCAGTTTTCGGTCGACCCCACCCCTGCCGCTCCGTCGCTGATGGACGCGATCGAGGCCGCTGCGATGGAGCTGGGCTTCTCGTACAGTACGTTGCCGAGCCGCGCTAGCCACGACGCCCAAGAAATGGGTCGTCGCTGGCCGATGGGGATGGTCTTTGTCCCCAGCCACCGTGGCTTGAGCCATTCCTCAGCCGAGTTCACAAGCTTGGAGCAGTGTGTGGCTGGGACGGCGGTGCTGCTATCGGCGTTCCTGCGGCTGGACGCGCAACTTCAGGGATGACTTTCTCGATCCTGGCGCGTGACCCCTCCAATGGGCGCTTCGGTGTGGCCGTCGCCACCTGCCATCTCGCGGTTGGCTCAACCGTGCCCCACATCCGTTCCGGTGTCGGTGCCGTGGCGACCCAGGCCCATGCGAACCCTTACCTCGGGATCTGTGGCTTGGAGCGGATGGAGCAGAACCGCGATGCCGAGTCGGTCCTGGCGAGCCTGCTGCGGGACGACCCCCAAATCGAGCACCGCCAACTGCACCTGATTGACGCCTGCGGCCGCACAGCGGGTTGGACCGGTCGGGCCTGCGGCCCCTACGCCGGCCATCGCTGTCATGCGGATCTGGCTGTGGCGGGAAACTTCCTCGCGGGTGAGGCTGTGCTGCTGGCGATGGAGGAGGCCTTCCTCTTGAGCGACCCCTCCTGGAAGTTGGGGCGACGCCTGCTCACGGCCCTTCAGGCCGGTGAGCAGGCCGGCGGCGATCGACGCTCCCCGCATGCCACTTCGGCGGCCCTGCAGGTCAGCGGTGAGGCGGCTTTCCCGCTGTTGGATCTGCGGGTGGACTTTGAGGACTGCGCGGTCGCATCCTTGACCCTGCTCTATGCGCGGAGTCAGCAACTTTGGGTCCAGCAATGGAGGGACGCCTTCGCCGAACTCCCGAATCCAGCGAGTCGTGCGATGAACCGGACAGTCACCCCGTTGGTGAGGGATGACCCTTCGGTGGCTTAGCTGATCAGGTCACGAATGACCCGGGCCCATCCCTCGCCATGGGCAGCGGGGGCCAAGAGATAGCGCTTCTGCTCAAGGGCGCGGTGGAAAGCGGGGTGCGGGCCATCCGGCCCCGGAACAACGACGGCTACATCGGCGGCCTCCAGCAAAGGGATGTCGTTGGGGGAGTCCCCCAGCCCGAGCACCCGTGGCTTCGGGCCGCCGAGCCGTTCCTTTAGCCGTAACAACGCATCTCCTTTGCTCACTTCGGGCCCCAGCAGATGCCCCATGCGGTTGCCTTGCACCACACTCAAACCAAGAGAGGAGGCCAGGGCGGGTAGGCGTTTCCTCCCTTCCGCGGTTGGGGGGACAAAAGGGACACTCCAGCAGCGTCGCTGGGCTTGGGCGAGGGCTTCACCACCGAGGCCCAAGAGACGCTTCCCCTCGCTTTCGCTGAGCTCCTCCAGGGCCACGAGCCGTTCACCCAGGAGCGCCTCCAAGGCATCCAGCTGTGGCCTCAAGTGGCTGTGGTGGATGCCGAGGGCCTCTTCCCACTCCTCACCGCGGGCGTCTTCGCCATGGATGGCTCCACCGTTTTCGACGATGAAGGGATCACGAAGGCCAGCAGCGTCCCGAAAGCCCCGGACCTCTTCCGCGGTTTTGCTCGTGCAGGGGATCACTGGGATCTGTTGCTTCTGCAGCCAGCGGAGGGTCGTGCGGGCCGGCTCCCAGCTGTAGCTGTGATCCAGCAACGTCCCATCCAGGTCGGTGACGATCCACCAGGTGTTGTGACGTGTCATCGGCTGCTGATCCAATAGACGCCAAAGGGTTCCAGCTCCAGTTGGCGCTTGGCCTTGACCGTTCCAGCTGGATTGAGGTGATCGATCCATTCCGGTGGAGAGGACTCACCCCATAGCGATGCCAACACGAGTGATTGGCGCGTGGCGCTGAAGTTGTGGATAGCCCACAGACGGGCTGGGCCGAGGCCACGCTCGAGGATCACCAAATCGGAGCGTCCGCTACTGAGCACCCGCATCGGGGAGTCAGGGTCTAGGGCTGAGAGGTTGCCCCGTTTTCCCATGGCGAACTGCAGCTGGGCAATGTTGCTGCTGGCGGCCTGGCCAGGGTCCTGGAGTTGGAGCTGCAGGGCTCTGGCGTTGAACTTTGGTCGATTCAAGTCCCTGCGATGGCCGCTGCTGTGGAAGCGGGCCGTGTCGTTGGGGGCGGCCAGCAGGGCGGGTAGATAAAAGGCAGGAACCCCCGGCAGGGCCAGCTTGAAGCGCTGGCTGAGCAGAAAACGCTCCTGCTGCAATCGCTGTGGATCCCGACCGGCATCGGCCATAGCGCTCCACCAGCTGATGTTGATTTCGTAGGGGGCCTCGGTCCCATCACTGAGGCGGCGGTGGCTGATCAAGCCGCCCCGTTGTTCACAGCCCGCCAGGAGGTGGTGAAGGCGCGGCTGATCCATCAGCCCCTCCAGTGGCCGCAGACCGACACCGTCATGGCTGGCGCTGAAGTTCAGCAGGTTGGTCCCCTTGGGTAGATCCGGCCAACCGGCCAGCCAGCGGTTGAGGAGATCGCAGCGCTCGCTCTGGCAGGCCTCGAGCAGCAGCGGGGGCAGGGGGAAGTTGTAGGCCAGGTGTGCTTCCCGACCGGATCGCAGATAGGAGAGGTTTTCCTCCTCCGGGACGTTCGTCTCAGTCACCACGGCCCCCTCAGGGGCTTGGTCCTCCTGCAGCAGTCGTAGCACTTCGACGATGGCGTGGGCTTGGGGCCGGTGAATGCAGCTCGTGAAAGGTTCCTTCCAGACGTATCCCACGGCGTCCAGCCGCAACCAGCCGACGCCGTGGCGGAAGAGGCGTTGCATCAGGTGGGCGAAATGACGCAGCACCTCGGGCTCCTGCCAGTTCAGGTCTATTTGGTCTGGGCCGAAGGTGGTCCAGACCTGCTTGCGGCCGGCCAGGGGACTGATCAAGGGCGAGCTGCGGGGCCGAACGACTTCCGACCAGCAGGGATCGGGGCTGGCCTGCAGGATGCAGGAGCTTCCGGGGTCAGTGTCTTGGAGGCATTGGTGCACCCAGGGGTGCGAAGCCGAGACGTGGTTCAGGACAAGGTCCGCCATGAGGAGACGTCCACGGCTCAAGGCCTCGAGGTCTTCCCAATCACCAAAGCGTGGCTCGAGCTCCTCGTGGCTGGAGATGGCAAAGCCCCCGTCGCTGCTGGATCGCAAAAAGGGCAGCACATGGACGATGGAGGAGAGGGCGCGGAGCGGGCCATCCAACAGTGCTTTCAGCAGGGGAAGGCTGGTGCGATCAGCATCGATGACCGAATCGGCGTAGCAGATCAGCACACAGGTCGCATTGCACCAGGGCCGCTGCGGCTGGGTGTGCATCTGCGCACCGATTCGGCCGGACTGCAGCAAATGAGACGACAAGCTTTCGATGTCGTTTGAAGACTGCCCTGGGTAAAGACCGCCAAGCAACAGTTCCAGCTGTTTCTGCCGGTCGAACCCAACCACCAGCACTCCCATCACTCCCCCCAGATATCGGGCAGCTGGCTGATGAGTGTTGTCGCATTGATTACTGCATGGACTTCCAGCAAGGACTAATCACTACGGTTCATGACTACGGCTTCTCGGGGGCGGACCCGCAGTTATTCCATCAGCAGTTGCATGATCGGCCGACGGCTCTGCTGCTCCCCTGCTTGATGGAGGAGTTCCGCCGTCCGGCATTGCGCCTGATCCGCGAGGTCTTGTCCGGGTTGGAAGGACTGCAGTCGCTAGTCATCGCCCTGGCGGCGGATTCCGTGGAAGAGGTCTTGGAGGCCGAGGCGTTCTGGGCGGAGATGCCATTCCCCGTGCATGTGCACTGGACCAACGGCCCGGCGGTGATCGAGCTCCTGCAGTCCGTGAAGTCCCTGGGCCTCGATGTGTTGGTTCCCCCTGGCAAGGGCTGGGCCGTTTGGCAGGGCCTGGGGGTGGCCTGCCGAGAGGCTGAAGTCGTTGGTCTCTTTGACGCTGACATCCGGACGTTCTCACCGGCTTACCCCCAGCGGATGCTCCAACCCCTGTTGGATCGCTCGACGGGTGTGGCCTACGTCAAAGCCTTTTACAGCCGGTTGTCTCTAGAAACCCATGCCCTTCAGGGCCGGGCGACCCGCTTGTTTGTAGCGCCCCTGCTGAGCAGCCTGGAGCAGATCGTTGGTCCTCTGCCCTATCTGCGCTATCTCCAGTCGTTCCGCTACCCCCTCGCGGGGGAGTTCGCCTTCACGACTGATCTGGCGATGAACCTGCGAATTCCCTGCGATTGGGGTTTGGAGATCGGCCTGCTGTCGGAGGTCTACCGCCATGTCGCCATTAGCCGAATTGCCCAGGTGGATCTTGGGGTGTTTGACCACAAGCACAAGGCCCTTGGCAACGCCCCCGACCAGGGGCTCAAGCGGATGGCCAGCGAAATTTTGCGGACGGTCCTGCGGGGCTTGATGGAGCACGAAGGCTGCAACTTGCTCAGCGAGCAACTTCCCACCCTGGAAGCGCTCTACCGCCGGGTGGGCCAAGATCGGGTCAGGCAGTTCGGACTGGATTCCGCCATTAATGGCCTCCCCCATGACCGCCATGGCGAGGAACTGGCTGTTCAGGACTTTGCGCAGCTACTACGTCCGGCGATCAAGGATCTGATGGACAGGCCATCGGTTCAGCAACTGCCCAGCTGGTCTCGGGTGCTCAGCTGTAGCCAGGATCTCCAGCAAGGCCTGGCCGCGGCGGGGCAGTGCCGATTAGCAGGACGTAACGCTGACTACGTCACCCTCCCATCGGATACGGCTCAATTGGGGGAGTCATTCGTCGCTGCATGACGGGTCCGATTCAGATGTCCGCCGCGTCCACCCCGCCCCAGGTCAAGCTCCACTATTGGAACAATGGCGGGGCCCAGAGCGTGGTGGTCCCCCTTGATGAAGAGGTCCAGCGCCACCGCCTGCTGCTCTCGAACGGAGCGGTCCTGCTGAAGCGTGAGTTGATAGCTGCTTGACAAAAAAAAGCCCCGCCTAAGGCAGGGCTTTTCGGGATTCGGTTCAAGGGTGTGACCTTGTTTCCACGCCTTTGGGCGAATCCACTCCTCACACAACTCAACAGTCGCCAGTCAACTGGCACAGTGCCAGTTCTTTGTAACCAGTTGTTCAACCGCACAGCTGCTGGACAGGGGGGCTTCGTGGTGCAACCCGTGGAAACATTCCATTTCAACTTCACACGACAACGAGCCCCGTCGCCAAGAGGGGGCTCGTTGTCGTGTGAAGCGCCCATAAAAAACCCCGCCTGAAGCGGGGCCGGTTGGTGTGAGGAATGGTGCACCCATGCAGGTAGACCATGACGCCGGCATGAGCCAGTGGAGCGCTGATGGCCGCTGTTCCACCTCGGCGTTACTTCTGCTCTAGCCAGGACCGTGGCATTTGGCAGCTAGTTGCTGACCACCAATATATCGACCGCGACCCATGGGACCCATCCGTGAGATTGGATATTTATGGGGGTTTTTGCTCTCTCCTGAGAAAAACCAGTTCGGCGTTCGGCTACTGGTCTGACAGCGGCGGCTGTAACGGACAGGCTGAATGCAGGTGGTGAATGGTCTGAGGGCTGATGGATTTGAGCCAGGTTTTGAAGCAGTGCCATCACCTCGCCCAGACCTATCGGATCCACGACGGCGGTGGATTCAAGCTGGTGCAGGTCGACCCTGGCGACACCCAGGACCTCCTCGCCGACAAGAAGGCTGCTCGCGAGGCACTGGAGCAGGGGGTGGAGCTGCTCTCTGAGCTACAGCAGCGGCTCTATGCCCAGAACAAATGGTCGGTCCTGCTGGTCTTTCAAGCGATGGATGCTGCGGGGAAAGACGGCACGATCAAGCACGTCATGAGTGGCGTGAACCCACAGGGCTGCCAGGTGTCGTCCTTTAAGGAGCCCTCAGCCTTGGACCTGGATCACGATTACCTCTGGCGGGCGAACCAATGCCTGCCGGAGCGCGGGCTGATTGGCATCTTTAACCGCAGTTATTACGAGGAGACTTTGGTGGTTCGGGTGCACCCCGAACTATTGGCGAAGCAGTCTCTTCCGCCTGAGCTGGTGGGGCCAAAACTGTGGAAACAGCGTTTCGAGGATATCCGGCATTACGAGCGCTATCTGAGTCGCAACGGGGTCGTTGTTCTGAAGTTCTTCTTACACCTCTCCAAGCAGGAGCAAAAACGGCGATTTCTGCAGCGCTTGGAGCGGCCTGAGAAGAACTGGAAGTTCTCAGCGGCGGACATCCGCGAGCGGGGGTTCTGGGACGACTACATGCGGGCCTACGAGGAGATGATTCAAGAGACAGCGACGGCCCACGCCCCTTGGTATGTCGTGCCAGCGGATCACAAGTGGTTCACCCGTTTGGTGGTCGCAGCGGCCGTGATTGAGCGCCTCAATGGGCTCGATCTCCGCTACCCCGAGTTCAGCGCTGAGGCCCGGCAGGCCTTGGCCAAGGCCCACGCCCAACTGCTGGCCGAGTGAGGACGTCATTTGTAGTAGCGATCCGCTGACAGAGCGGCTGCTGGGCCAGGGAAGTCGGAGACGATGGTTCTCAACGCCAACTGGGTCCAGATCCGTGACGCAACGCAACTCCAACGACAAGAGCAGCAACCAGCGTCCCCTCGGCTGGATCCGGGATCTGATCCCCTCAGGGATCAAGCAAAAGATCAAGCAGACGGTCCCTGTGATTGCTCCACCGCCGACCGACCAGATCGATGTGGTAGAGAGCCTCAGCGAGGGGGCCACTCACGTGGTCTTCCTGCCCCGCGACCCCCAGTGGGCCTATTGCTTCTGGTCGATCAGTGCTACGGATCGCAAGAGCGCCCAGCGCGCTGGGGCCACCCAGCTCTGCATCCGCCTGGCAGATGTCACTGGCTTGGCTGCCGAGCAAACCCATCCCCACACCCTCCAGGAGTTGGTGGTGGACGCCAGCTCCAGCGAGTGGTTCATGCCCGTTCCCCTCGACTGCCGTGACTACCGGGTCGAGTTGGGCTACAGGCTGCGCTCCGGCGGCTGGTATTCCCTAGCTTTCTCGGCGGTCGCCCATGTACCGGGGATGGAGCCCTCCAATAGCATCGCTGATGCCTTTGTGCCCTTCTCCCTGGAGACCGGCTCTACGGCTGCACCAAGTGCGGCCGCCGCTCCCGCGAGCGTCGGCGGTGTCCAACACGAGCATCACTACCAGCGGGCGACACTCCCCACCCGCAGCCGCAGAGTCGGTTCGGAGGTGCTCCACGAGTACGGCCTCAACGGTTCTGGCCCCCTGAATGATTCCGGCGTTGGTGTCTGGGCGAGCGGCCGCACCGAATCCGGCATGGGTGCCATGCGGGAGCGCTCCTTCTGGCTGGTGGCTGACGCTGAGTTGACCGTTTACGGGGCGACGGATCCTTCCGCGAGCCTTTTCATTGGTGACGAGAAGGTTCAGCTCGACCGGGACGGGAGCTTCCGCATCCATGTCCCCTTCTGCGATGGCGAGCAGCTCTATCCCGTGCGCGCGATCGCGGCGGATGGTGAGCAGGAGCGCTCCATCTCGATGGAGTTCGAGCGGCGCACCCCCCATGCTCGGGTGAATACCGCGGCGGAGGCCCAGGCCGAGTGGTTCTAGGCGGATGAGGGCACTCTGAGGAGTCGGCCAACCCTTTGGGGACCCTGCTTTTCGACAGGTGTCGGATTCTCTCGCTGCACTCCCTGGCGGTGCTAAAAAAATCCAGTTCTGATTGCTCCGGAATGGACTACCTCGTGCTTGCCTCCGCCGTTGCTCCCCGAGGCGTTCCCGTGATCCTGCCCGCCATCGGTGGTGCCGGCCTGATTGCTCTGCTGGTCTTCTTCCTTTCTCAAGCTTCAGCGAAGAGCTGAGCGACGCATGAAGCCGAAACGCTCACTCCTGCGTTGCGTCTTCTTCGTGGGTGATTCCAACCGGTTCCGTGAAGGTCAGCACGCAGTAGTAGCGCGTATTGCTGTAGCCGATCTCGACGTCATCGCATTTGCTGTTGGTGACGACAGCCCCTTTGGGCAGTTTCCCCATCGCGTCTTGCCAGGCCTGTTGACGGCTCAGGGGAGATTGGGCAGAGACCGATCCTTCTGCGGCTAGCCCCTGCGCTGAGAATCCGAGCAGTGCGGCAGCGGCCAGGGCCGTGCTGCAGTGGCGCCAACCGTTCATTGAAGTTCAGCGGCTCTCCCCAGACATAGCCACGGACGACTCCAGTCCGTTGATCCAGCGGCGGCCGGAGGGAACCAGAGACCGTTCCACCTCGAGCCAGGGGAACCCACCCTGACTGCAGTTGACGTCTTCCGCCATCCCATAGCCCAGCCCGTCGTGGACCTCTTCGAGGGCCTGGGGGAAGCTCAGCTTTTTGATTGAGGCGTAGATCCGCGCGATGGCGTTGATCTCACCCGGGGTGCTGCTCCCGGTGGCGTACCGCTCCCGAAGCGCTTGTGCGGAATGCATGGCTTGGCCTTCCCCTCTACCCCTAGGCTGGCAGCTGATCACGGGGCTAGGTCGGATTTAGGGCCCGACATTCGAAAATCGTTTCCTTCAGGCTGAGGTGATCGCGATCGATCGATCCGTTCCCCTGCATGGTGAGGCTGAGGCGTGATTCCAACCCCAGCAGAGCTGTGTAGCAGCGCAATTCGGTAGCTGCATCTGCGCGGTTCTTCAGTTGATGGGAGAGGCCCATTGCGGTGCTGCAGTCTGCGCGGGCGGTGCCGTTGAAGCAGCGAATGGCAGCTTGTTGCAGTCCCGCCATGGACTGGGCGTGGGCGGCTGGCGCCGCCAGCACGGCAAGGCTGAGCAGGGACCAGCGACAGTTCAACGGGGGCGGGGCCGGTAAGTTGACCATAAAGAAGCCGGTCCATGTTGGAACCGGCTCTAGAAATGTTGAATTGTGTTCGGAGCTGCCGAGGGAGGTCACCTGGGGCCAGATGTCCAGGTGTGGGGCGGTTGTCTCCAGGAGGCACCTGAGGTGGTGCAGGTCGGAGTGTCCAGCTGCGGGGCAGAGGACCCACCCACGGTTTCGAAAGACTTGTGGAGCAGGGGCCTTCAGTCAGCTCGCTCCTGGGTTCTGGCGGGGTGGAGTGTCGTCCATCAACGCCTCCAAGATCGATGTCATCAGCATCGGCCTGCTTTGGAGAAGGCGCAATGGGACTGAATACTCAAATTCCCCTACTGGATCTCTTCTGTTTGGTCGTGCTGCCAGCGGGTCAAGGTGGCGGGCGAGAACTTATGGCCATGCTTGCGGGCAATGGCGGCCACGCAGCTGTTGTTCTCGCCGCACTTGACGAGTTCACGCTGCATGGTTGCGTTGCCTTTGGCTTTACGCATGAAAAGTTCAAGTTGATGTCTTGACATGGCGATTTCCATGGAAAGAACGC
This sequence comes from Synechococcus sp., assembly GCA_047285805.1. Lineage (GTDB taxonomy): Bacteria > Cyanobacteriota > Cyanobacteriia > PCC-6307 > Cyanobiaceae > Vulcanococcus. The sequence continues at coordinate 261,536 of JBJBCN010000002.1, forward strand.
CCCATCGCTAGCGACTGATTGGCCGTCAAGATCCAGAGTTCAGGTTCTCTTTGCGTTCCCAAGATGTGCTTATTGTTCTCTTTATTCAGAGGAAAAAAATCACCTACTCAGCCCCATTCGTTAGGGTCATGCCCATGAACGTTTCTCCTCGTTCGGCGACTCTTCTGGGTGGTTGCGTCGCTGCTCTGACCTTGATCAGCGGAGCTGTTTCCGCGGCTGAGCGGGACCCCTATGCCCAGTTCATGAGGCATTACGAGCTGGTCTTGAAAGCCCAGAACTCAGGCGACCTCTACAGCCTGTGCCTCTCCATGCAGGCGATGGATGGACTGTTGATCGAACACTTCGCTGTCTTTGAACAGCGAGATCCCAGTACCGACTGGATGGAGGTGCGTGCCTCCTACAAGCCTGTTCTCGATGAGCAGTGCGGCCAGGTCAGCGTCCCACCTAAGGCAACCCCCAAGGCGCCAAAGGATGATCCGCAGACCTAGGGCTTAGTCCTCGGATTGCAGAAAGCGAGGGGCGAAGCGCCAAGCCAGTACAACCGTGGCGAGGCCATAGCCCACAAAGGTGGTCGCTTGTCCGAAGCTGCCTGTGGCGTAAAGCTCGCGCTCCAGAAGGAGGTAGTCCATCACGGACGCCACTGTTCCCCAGAGGATGACCCAGCCCGAGACGTAGGCGACCCCTTTGAGCGTGCGTTCCATGCTCACCACATCCACTCATCGGGGGACGGGATCCCACTTTCGCGGCGCACCCGATCGATCCGTTCGATAGCGCGTTGTTGTTCCTCGATCTTGCTCATCCAAGGACGGATCCGATTGGCCGCTTTGCTTGCATCCAGGGCAGAGGGCAGCCTGGTCAGTTTGTAGCTGGCCCCTTTGTGGGTGGTGGTCTCCGTCATCGGGCTATCGGTTGAGCCACAGCTTGATCGCGACCGTGGCCGCCGCAATGGCCAGGATCCAGTAAAGCCAGGTCAGGTTGAGCACCGTCGCCAGCACCAGGCCGATCACAAAGAAGACCAGAAATCGGCCCAGGGTCATATCGGCAGCAGTCTGTTGCTCTGTGGAGAGACCCTAACGCACTGTGTCCGTTGCTCTTTCAGCGATAGCAACCGCCAAAAACAAGTGTAAATGCCTAAGAGCAAACCGGTTTGTTGCTCAGCTTGAGCAAAGATCTGCTGTCGTCGTGATTTCCTAACCCGTCTTGGTGGTGGTGGTGGGCCCCGTAGGCCTCACCCTGGCTCTGGCCCTGCGTAAGCAGGACATCGTGGTCAGTCTCGTGGATCGGCCTCCCCAGCCCCGCGATCGCTCCAAGGCCCTGGTGATCTGGCCGCGCACCCTTGATCTGACGTGCCGCGCCCCCAGCGGGGAGACCCGCTTGCATGAACTGCTGAGGAGCGGTCGCTTGGTGCTGTTGTCCGTGGGCACCCCTCTACCGCCGCTTGATCCGTCCCTAGTGCGCGATTGGTTGGTGCCAGCCGTGGCGGCGCCCCAGTCGAGCTATCGGGCGGGCTGGGTCTATCTGATTAGGCAGGAGGCCTACCCCTTTAGCTGTGCCCCGAGCGCGGAGCGGGAGCGTCTGCTGGCGGTCTGGGAGGCGAGGCGTTGGGGTTGTTCGACGACTTGCATCAAAGAGTGGAAGATTTGATTAAGCCCGAAGATCGAATATTCGCGTTTGGTCAGTTTTGGGTTGATCAGCAAAAACAACATGTTCTGGCCTTTCCGGACTGCCTCCTCTATCGGTGTCGATCTGGGGACTGCGAACACCCTGATGTATGTCTCAGGTAAGGGAATCGTGCTCGATGAACCCTCCGTGGTCGCTCTTGATTTAGAGAGAGGCATCCCACTGGAGGTGGGAGAAGGCGCAAAACGCATGATCGGCAAAACCCCGAAAGCGATTCAGGCGATTCGTCCCCTGCGTGATGGCGTCATTGCTGATTACGCCGCCGCCGAGCTCATGATTCAAACCTTCATGCGTCGCGGCAATTCCGGCAAATCCACCGCCCCTCGGATGGTGGTGGGCATCCCGAGCAGCATCACGGATGTGGAGCGCCGGGCGGTCCGTGAAGCCGGCATCACCGGCTCCAAAGAGGTTTACCTGATCGATGAAACCGTGGCTGCCGCCATCGGCGCTGGCCTGCCGATCACCGAGCCCGTCGGCAGCATGATCGTCGACATCGGCGGTGGCACCACCGACGTCGCTGTGCTGAGCCTCGGCTCTCCCGTGGAGAGCGAATCAATCCGGATTGCCGGCGATGAAATAACCGAGAGCATCTCCGATTACATCAAAAAGACCTATGGCCTGGTGATCGGTGAAGCCACTGCCGAGCAGGTCAAGATCAGCATTGGCTCTGCTCATGCCAATGCCCGCAATGACGATCTCCACATGGAGCTGAGCGGTTTCAACAACCGCACCGGATTGCCCGAAAGCATCACCGTCACCGCTGGTGAAATCCGCGAGGCGATTCAGCAGCCCCTGGGCGCCATCGTTGACACGATTAAGCGTGTCCTGGAGAACACTCCCCCTGAGCTCGCCACCGACGTTCACGCCCGCGGAATCGTGCTGGTCGGCGGCGGTGCCTTGATCCCCGGGATCAGTGATCTGATCACGGAATCAACCGGCATTTTCACCATCGTTGCCGATGACCCCCTCCACTGCGTCGTCAATGGCTGCGGTCAGGTGGTCGACGACTGGAGGAACCTCAAGCGCTGCACCAGCGCTGACGTCTGAGCTCCACCTCGGCCTTAATCCATCACCCCGGGTGAGACCCCGGGTTTTTTGTTGCTCAGCTGGCTTTGGCGATGGCGAGCAGGGCCAGCAACTTGTCTTCCAGCTGGTTGATACGGCTCCATTGCGCGGTGCCCATCGTGCTGGGTGCCAGCTCAGCGCGCAGGTCATCTAACAGGCTCAAGCTTTCTTGGGTGGTCAGCTGGAGCGACGTCGTCTTGATCTTCATCAAGGATCCGCAGTCGAGCCCATCAAACAAGGCCCGAAGGCGCCGTCAAGGGCGGCTGGTCCGGCAGCGCTCCACACTGTTCTCCTCATGCCAATAGAGCAGGGCATTGGCGCGATGCAATCCACTGACGGTTTGGCAGGTCCCTGAGGCCCAGCAGACCCGGTAATCGCCATCAGGGAGGGCTTCAATCGTGGATCCCTTCGGAGTGATCACCAGGACTCGTTCTGGATTGATCGCACAACGCTCCATCATCTCGTTCTTTCGTCGGTGCCCGGTGAGGCAAAAGCCCCTGGGTGGTCCGAGGGCCATCGCTGGCAGAGTTTCGGGTTCTGCCCCTGCCACCGCTCAGTCATGGCTCAGATCGCCTGGCTTTGGCAAGACTCGGCTGGACCAGCTTTTTTCGCCTGCGCGAGGTATTTAGACAGTGTTAGGCCTGGTTCATGGACCAGATCCAACGACCAGAATTCCATACTGTGCTATCGACGCTGCGCCAGAGTTTTGCTGGTGATCGCGGTGTCGGCCGGGCCTTTTGGGAGAAGGGGCTGATCGAGCGCGTGGAATCCCATGCGCTCACGCCCCATCGACTCAAGGAGGCCTGCGGCTTGGTGCGCTCCTACGACTGGGCCGAGCGCTATGTCCTCGGGGCATCTGATTTGCACGAGGCCTGGAGTCGCTCCCTGGAAGTGCTGACCGCCACTAACAATCTCCTGGCCTGGGCCTCGGAGTTGGGCTTGATCTATTCCCGTTCCGCAAGTGCGGATTGAGGACAACCCTGGACGCCCGCTATAGCGTTGAACGCCACTCGTGAAGTAACTGGTAGCGCCACTCGGGCCGAATCAGCTCACTACGGAAGACCGCAAAGTGATGCTGGGGGTAATCCGCCTGGGCGCGGACCCTGGCCTGTTGCCGGCTCTCAGCGATCACGTGAAAGCGACCGAAGTCGGCCGGGCCTGCGTGAAAGACCTCGTAGATGTGGTTCATGACGCCAGTGCCTCTATCTCAGGACTAGCAACTCGAGCAGGATGGTGTCAGTGCTTCAGCTGAGGTACCAATGCAGCACTGACATCACTTGACCGGCCGGGCCGTAGCCAGTGAGACACTCGCCAATCAGCGCAGCCGCGAACCCCAGCATGGCGACGCGGCCGTTGAGCTGCTCGACGCCAGCCAAGGCTGAGACGTCCCAAGGACGTTGGGACGTCATGCTCTTGCCGAAGGACTCGACGGGTTCGTAGCGGAACTCCTGCTTGTTCATCGCGAGCGGGTTGGGCTGATCAGAAGCAGAAGGGAAGGTACTGGGTATGGCAGCTTGCGTAGCCGTCGACCAGGGGGCCCAGGCCGATCTGATGCGCGATGCCTTGGCCGGTGAGTCCTTCGGTGATGATCCCGATCACGATGCCGAGCATCGCCATCCGGCCGTTGAAACGTTCAACCTTTTGGAGCTGTTCCTGGTGAATTTGCTCTTCGGCGCGGTTCTTGCACCACTGGTCGGTGACTTGATTGGTGTTCATGACTGTTGGGGAGCGGGTTTGAGCAAGGAGGCGGCTATCCAGCCGGCGAAGAGAAGCAGTGCGGTCAGCGCCATGGTTATTTGCGGGTGGGGCCCAGATCGCTGGGGCGGGAGAGGACGAACACCACTCCGGCGGTGAGGAGAGTCCCCATCACAACCATTGCTGTGATGGCCATCCCGTAGTCGGCTTCCATGGCTGTGTTGCGAAACGTAAAGCAACTGTAACCGTATGTAACTACCTTGGCAAGTGGTTGGGATTGCTCGGCTGTCCCGCTAGGCGCGTCGGCGCGCTGTGTTCCGCTTCCTGTTCAACCTGCTCTGGTTTGTCCTGGGCGGATTGGTCATGGGCCTGGGTTGGTGGCTCGCCGGTCTCCTCTGCGCGATCAGCGTTGTCGGCTTGCCCTGGGCCAGCTCCTGCTTCGTGATTGGTAATTTCTACTTTTGGCCCTTCGGTCAAGAGGCGATCTCACGCCATGCCCTGACCGGCTGCCGCGATTGGGACACGGGTTCTTTGGGGACGCTCGGGAATGTGATTTGGTTCCTTGTGGCTGCCTGGTAGCTTGCGACCGGTGACCTGACCTCAGCCTTGGCCAGCTTCCTCACGGTGGTGGGGATTCCCTTTGGTCTGCAGCACATCAAGTTGGCCCAGATTGCGGTGGCTCCGGTCGGGATGATGGTCGTCTCCAATCCTTGAGCAAGATTCATCGCAGAGGTATGCCTCAGCAGTCCTGCGACTCCCCTGATTAATTCAATGGGATCGGTCAGTAGGAGCACGGGGACAGGGTCTGGTCCCAATTCCTGGCGATGCGCGTTGGCCTCGTTTTCCGCATGCAGGGTTTCTCTGCCATTTTGCGGTGGCGTGGCTAGGACGAGGGTCCACCCTTCACTCGTCATGCTTCGGCGGTATCAGGTCTGGAGTTGCAACGCAGACGCCGTTGGCCCGCGCTCGGTGCAGGCGGAAAACCGTCAGCAAGCACTGGTGCAGGCCCGTCGCTTCCAGCCGGGTGAGGCCTTGGTGGTGGTGGATGCGGAGCTGATGGAGCTAGCGCACCCGGTCGCTCGTGAAGGCGGCCACCATCCAGGCCAAGAGGCTCAACACGGCGGCTCCAAAGGCCAAAAAGGCCAATAAAACGTGTTCCATAAATCCCTTCTAGGACGTGCGCCCATGAAGCGTTGCTCGTGGCTAACTCTTCTAGCCCTGGCCTGCCTCTGCGCCAGCCTTCCATTGGCGGTCAAGGCCCACGACGGCCATGGGGCAGCGGCCCTGGGCGTTGAGGTGACGGAACTCGCCAGCTCCAGCAAGGAGTGGGATGGCCGAACCCTGCCCCGTTATCCAGATGGTCAACCCCAGGTCAAGGTCCTTCGCATCACGATCCCGGCTGGGGTTCGTCTGCCTCTGCATTGGCATCCCGTGATCAATGCCGCCTTGGTGCTCAAGGGGGGTTTGGCCCTGGAGTTGGTCGACGGTTCCAGTCGCACCTTTCGCGAGGGTGAAGCCTTAATCGAGGTGGTGAACACCATCCATACCGGCCGTGCCCTGGGGACGCAGCCGGTAGAGCTCGTGGTCTTCTACGCGGGTGTCGAGGGCTCCCCTACAACGGTCTTGACGACAACGGCCAAGCCCCCGCGCTAGCGCCTGGGTTGCTTGCTGCTTGATGCCACATCAGCAGGGTCGCGAACTCGCGGTTGGCGCGATCGCGGTCGCTGGCGCACTGCTGGCGAAGCCAAGCACAGCGGGCCAGGTGCGCCAAATCGGAGGCTGAAAGGCTGATGGGGAGTCCTTGCAACCCTGTCAGCTTGTCAGATCTGAGCGGTAGTCGCCCTGTCGGTTGGCGTTTTGACCAGGCAGGATGCAGTTGTTGCGGCTAAGCCGGTGAAAGAGATCAGTCTTTGGGAGTGGCTCCTGCGCGCCTCCGCGAGGATCGCGGCTCTGTCTGGCGTCATTGGTCTGCTGATCTGGCTGACCTGGGTGATGCTCGACGTTAAGAACATGCAGTCGGGATTCACCCTCCCCTACTGAAGGGGTGCTGACGGTGCAGGGTGTCTTCCTCCGCGCAGCGCCGTGGCGCTCCGCCAGCCCTGTGATCCTGGCCTCGGCTTGAGCTCGGGCAGCGTGTTTGTTGCTACAAGCAGACCTTTAAAAAAGCTTAGGTCTTGGACCAGCGGCTGGGGTCACGCCTGATCGGCAGCCGTCTAGGCGATGAGGTCTGTAGGAGTTCGGCGCTGATTGTGCTGCAGATGGAATCCATGGTCACGCAGAAGCTGCTGTTGTCCTGATCAAACGGGCCTTCGACGCAGGCCCCGAGCCGCTTGGCGGTGATGAAGCTCAGAAAGAGGACGGACCCCCGTTCAGGGGGCGTCGCGGCTGGCAAAGTTTGCGAAGAGGACATAGCCGTAGACCCAGTAGATCAGGCGGATGAAGACGTCGTAGGTCGGTGGTAGGGGTGGGGTTGCGAATCAGCTGCAGGCCGCCCAGGGCCTTTCTCAATCGTTGATGACGCCCCGGCTGTAGAGGCCCCCCACCAGTGGCGCCCGATGTTTCAGGCTCTGCTGGAGGGTGATGTCTTCGGCCAGTCCAAGGCTGCGCGTCAGTGCATCGACGTGGGCCCCGGCGTCGCTGCGCCAGAGCCCCGCAGTTCAAAGTTCAGTACCCAGCCCTGCAGAACCTGGAGTGCGACGAGCTCCTGTTATTGCTTGCGGCAGTGCTCATGGCCGCCGATCAGGGTCTGCAATGTGTCGCGCCACTGCCGAGCCTCGTTGGTGATGGCCCCCCAGAGCACCCGTGCTTCCCACCAACGGTTGATCGCATGGGTGTTCCGAAAGCCCACGAAGATCGAGAGCGCGATGCCCAGCATGGAGAGGCCGGACTCATCGATGATCGAGAGGTCTTGGGCCTGGGGATCGCTGGGCTGGTTAGATCATCCTTCCCCTGCTGCAGCTCGACCATGTCTGATTGGACGCCGACTCCGGAGCAGCGCGACGGCGTGATCGTGCGCACGTTGGAGTTTTTTCGCGATGAGTGCGATGAGCTGCAGCAGGAGCTGGGTTGCCCGCGGCCCTTTATCGCTGACTTGCTCACGGCCCTGGCTCAGACCTACGCCGACTGAACTGCCCCCCATCTGGGGGTAGGCCACCCGCTGAAGGCGGATTGAGAGTGGCTCCATCAGCGGACGGGAGGGCGTGATGCAAGCCCTGAATAACCCGGCAGTGACCGAACCGGCGCGCGGCGATTGCCTGGGTTCCACCTGCATGCAATGGACCGCAAGCGGCGAGCTCTCTGAGCTCGATCTGCATCGTGTGATGGATCTTCTGGCTCGAGTTGACGAGAACATAGACGCGATCCAGAACACTCTCCGACGCGCGAGAACGCCCGTACTATTTCGCTGGGTTGACAGTGCCTGCTTCCCTCTTGGTGCGCGTCGGTGATGTGGTGCTGGTGGAGCCGCCTGAGCATTACTGGTGGGTCGGCCAGGTGATTCGCCGCGAAGGCGGGGACAATGGCAACAGCTTTTTTCAGATCGTCTGCGTGGACACGGGGGTGAATCCAGCGGTGAATTCCAACGGCGTCACTGGCGTTTCAAGCCTTCCTCGTCTCACGCCTGATAAGCAGCCTGATCCTGGTTCCGGCCCTCTTCGCTGCTAATTAGGTCACCAGGTGGGTGGCGAAGTTGATGGCCAGCCAGGCCGCGGTCAGGGCAACCACGAGGGGCAGAACACCTTTGATGGTCTCAAGGACCTCTTGGCGTAGGTGCTCGCGTTGCTCGGGGGAGCTGGTCATGGAGGCCTGGGGGGAGGAGCACCCCAGGCCTAAAAGCGACAACGGCGCTTTGGCATGAGTACGAACACGGGTCAGCCGAGGGCCAGCAGCGGTTGGCCGACACCGGCAAAGAGGATTGCGGTAACTCCGCCTACGAGAGGTCCGGCGAGGGATTCCCACGAGAAGATTCGGAAGGGGGCTGGGTTGCTCTTGCGTTCCGGAGTGGTCACGGTGGTGTAAAAAAACGACCTCAGAATCGGCAGCCTGTGGTCATGAAACGGTTGTGCTGATCACCGTTTTCTGGGATTGAGCACATTCACCTACGTAACAAACCCTCCAGCGTTCGGCGGGAGCGCTGGAGGGTTGTTGTTGGGGGCCTCAAGGGGGGCGGCCCCCGTTTGGAGCGCGGGTTGGTACTCGACCGCCTCCAAAACCGTTATGGCTCTGCGTCTGGGCGAGGAGCCATAGGCATATTGACCGATTCAAAAGATGCCGAGTGTCTTCTTTTTGCAGTAGCCCGTTTCAATGTTCATCCAGCCGGAACGGCAGAGTTTGCCGTTGGTGGGCGCCACTTCGTAGTAAACGGGTGAGACGCAATGGCTCCCGAGATCATTGACGTAGCTAAGCGGACTTTGGGTCTGCCCAGCCCCTTCGGAATTCGTTTCTGGGCCCAGTTCGGGCCAGCGGAACTGAGGGCAAGCACCCGCAGGGCTCTGGTGCTCAGGCTGAGGGACGCGCGCGTCACGGGCCCGGGTCGACTGGGATCAAACTAGGAAGCCTGCTCGGATCTGGCCGCAAGCTGATGGCTGTGGGCGCACTGCAGCGCCTCGAGTCGGGTCAGGCAGACCTCCACGCCGATGAAGCGGGTGATGGCGAGCCGTCCGAGTCGTTCCCGGTAGCGCTCCTGGGGGACCGCGATGATCACCCGCCGTCCTTGGCGGGTGGCATCGCGGCAGACCGCGTCGATGGCAAGGGAGGCCGTGATCCCCAGATGGGAGACGGCCGTGAGATCGAGGATCAAGGTGGCATAGGCAGCGCTTTCCTGGAGGAGCTGCGTCAGGTAGCGGCTGGCGCCAAAGCTCAGCGGGCCCGCCAGGTTTAAGAGCGCAAGTTCACTGCCAGCCTCCCGCAGCAGCGCTTGCTCCTCGCCAGCAAGCTTCAGTGCGTTTGGATCTCCATCTCCGCCAGCGATCCGTTGGCTGCTTTTTTGCAGGGCATCGGCCTGGTCCTTAATAGTGATCACGTTGGCCAGCGAGACCCCGATCACCACGGCGGTGACCAGGTCCCAGAAGACCGTGAGCAAGAGGACTAGCCACATCAGACCCGTGGCTTTCCAGGAGAGGCGTGGGGCGCGCTTGAGGAAGCTCCAGTCGACGATCTCCAGGCCCACATGCAGCAGGATTCCGCCCAGAACGGCTAAGGGGATGCCGGCCGCGAAGGGGCCCGCCCCCAGGGTCACGATCAGCAGGGCCAGCGAGTGCACCATCCCCGAGAGCGGTGTCCGTCCACCGGCCTGCACATTGGTTACGGTTCGCATCGTTGCGCCCGCTCCGGGGAGGCCACCGACTAGGGCGGCTGCCATGTTGCCGAGGCCCTGTCCGATCAGTTCACGATCGGACCGGTGTTGGGTTCGGGTGATGTTGTCGGCCACCAGGGAGGTGAGCAGCGAGTCAATCGAGCCCAGGACAGCGAGGGTGATCGCATAACCGCCTAGCAAGCGGAGGTCCTCGAAGCGCAGCTCCGGCCAGCGCAGGGTCGGCAGGCCCTGGGGAATGGCCCCGAGGCGGGGCAGGGATCCCTCCGGCAGCAGGGTGCTGAGAGCCGAGATCACGACCAAGGCCACTAGCGGTGCGGGGATCCAGCGGTTCAAGCGCCGGGGGTAGGTGCGAATGAGGGCAAAGGTCAGGCAGCCAATCAGCAGAGCCAGGCCGTTCAGGTTGGCGAGCTGAGCGGGGAGCGCCCCCAGGATCTGGGGGATGGTGCCCTTGAGGTTGATCCCCAGCAGGACCGGCAGCTGCAGCACAACCACGATCACGCCGATCCCCGACATGAAGCCGGAGATCACGGAATAGGGCATCTGCACGATGTATTGCCCAAGGCGGAAGACCCCGAAGAGAACCTGCAGTGCTCCGGCCAACAGCGCCACCGTGAAGGCCACCGCCAGGCCTGCCTCCGGGCCATAGCGACCGACCAGTGCCGTAATAACCGCGGCCATGATCACGGTCATCGGGCCGGTGGGGCCCGAGACCTGGGAGGGGGTGCCGCCGAGGGGGGCGGCGATGAAGCTCAGGACAATCGCGCCCCAGAGGCCGGCGATGGCGCCGGCCCCTGAGGTCAAGCCAAAGGCCATGGCCAGGGGCAACGCCACAACGGCGGTCGTGATGCCGCCGGTGATGTCTCCGCGCCAGTTCTTCAGCCAGGGGTGGCTCCAGGTCCGACTGAGTCGCCAGGCCTTGGACTCGGGGGGCTCGCGGAAAGGAGAGCGCATGCTGCAGCCGTTGTCAGCTCCCTTCAGGATGCCGAGGGTGGCCTCGCTGTCAGCCGTTTCGCAAACCGTTGTTGGGTGGGGGCCAGGATCAGCAAAGAGAGGCCCCCGAGTTGGAGAGCGGGCACAAGGCGATCGCTTCCAGCAATGTTATGACGCCGAGCCATTGGCCCTCGTCATGAGTGGAAATGCTTAATGGCCGTCGCGGTTCACGCTGCCGCGGGGCGGCATGGGGCGTTTGCGAATCGTCAGCGGGCGATTGCCGAACTGCCGCCGGGCCAAGGTGAAGGCGTGCCCCTCGCTAAAAGCAATCAGGTGCAGTTCTGAATCCCCATCGGGGAAGTGAACGGTGAGATCAAAACAGGGCAAAACAGATGCCGATCGGACACATCTCCACTTCGTAGCCATGGGGGCAGGCTGGCGTCAGCTATTCCGGGACTTCGCTCTCTTTCTGGTGGCGTGGCTCATAGCCCTGGGCTTCCGCCAAGTAGCGCAACCAGACCTGGCTCTTGCGATCGGGCATCCCGGCTGCACCGATCAGGCCGAGGGGGCCAAAGATCAGCCCGGCCCAAAACCATCGGGCACCTCGCCTGGCTTTGGCCCGGGCGATGGACGCAGAGATGAAGCCGCAGGGCAGGCAGACCATCAGGAAACCGATCACGTAGCCCATGGCTGAATCTGTTACTGCTTCTCTCTTAGCAACAGTTCCTGGACGCGATCCCAGGAGGCTTGGATAAATCGAGCGCTGAGGGCCTGATCCCAGTACTGCAGAGCGGTCGGGTGGAGCTCTCTGCTTTGGCGTTCGCTTTTGTGGCGTTGCAGATCTATTGGCTGACTGCCATCAGTCGCCGCCGGCGTCTGGCGCAGCAGTTGCCGAAGCAGGAGTTTCTCCAGGTGCTCGAGCGGATTTGGATGCAGCGATCGCCTACTGATCGCTCCTGATGGCACAGGTCAGGGCGCAGGCGTGCTGGTCCTCGACCATGCGCCTGAGCTCGTGATCCCGCAGCAACTGCATCAGCTGGGTTCCTCCCATGCCGCCGATGGCCGTTCCTGTTTGTTTACTCACCCATGCGCCCGCCGATTGCAGGTCGGGGAAGTGCTCGGGGCACAGCCGCATCAGGCGACCTGCCAAGCCTGTGCTGATCCAGCGCTCATGGGCTGAGCGTTTGACCTGCTCCTGGATGTATTCGGCCATCGACATGTGGAGCAGCCGGAGACGAGGATTGGAAACTCACCTCTTGCCTCCGGCCTAATCGGCTCCCGCAGGGCGCGGCCAGGGAATTAATACCTATTTCTTTTGCTTTCCTTCCAAATCTCCCTGTTCAAGTCTGCGCGTGGTTGGCCCCCGCGTGGTTCGGGAAGGGGTGGGTGCTGCTGTGGTCTCCGCCTTCGCCGTAGTGCTCCAGGTAGGAGAGCCCCACGGTGCGCAACATCATTCCGCAGGCGTGCCGGTCGGCGCCGTGCTGCTGCTGCCAGCGCTCTACAAGGGCGATGACGTCTTGATAGCCGTTCTTGAGGAAGTCCTCGGTTGGTTCCCAGGGCACGATCCTGTTGCTGTTGGGAGACGATGTCCACACAGCTTCTCAGTAATTTCCGAGGGCTGCTTGTCTTGTCATGAGCTGTGGTCAGGCCGCCCCTGGGCACCAGCCCACCTGGCGTTCGCGCCGGGTGAGCGAATGTCTGCGCTTTTTAGTGAGGTGTTCGCCTTGGCCGCGCTGCTTGGACTGAAGCTTGCATCCGAGCAGGGTTCGGCAATGGGCGTCGCTTCCGTAGGTGAAGTGTTTAGAGGTGATACAAACTCGCCCTGAGCAGGATGCCCGCAGCAGCTTGGCCTCCATGAATTTCCAGTTATCCATGCGCTTATTGCATGGTACTCCTGTACTGCAGTTGGTTGGAGGTCAGTGCAGGCCCTCGGCTGGTGTGGGATCTCTGATTTCTGCAGTGACGGCAACAGTTAGGGCTCGCCGTTCCCGTGATAGTTCTGCCAGAAGACCAGGCCCCATGCTTCGCATGTTGACGTTTACGGCCAGCCTCATGGTGCTGAAAACGGCGATGGAGCTCTGGCTGGCTGAATCGCTCCTCCGCTCGAGCCCGTCTCCCCGTTCCTTGGCTTAGTACGGGGCCAGCGCTGCAAAGAGCTCCCGGATGGAGTCCAGGTCCAGATCCGTGTTGATCAGGACCGAGGTTTCGAAGACCTCCTGGAAATCGCTGAGGCGTTGCCGAATCTCCTCTTCGCTTCCTTCCCAGGGCATGGGAGCCTTTGATTGAGCTTGGTTATCCCGTGACAGGACCCTCCAGAACGCCAGCAAGCACTGTTGGCCTGGTTTAAAGGGCGTTTCGCCGAGGGATCAGGGGTGGTCGGAGGCGATTCCTTTGAGCTCCTGCCAGTTGGCGTGGCTGCTGAGTTGCGCATCAACGCTGGTGAGCGCCTGCAGAAAGTTTTCTTCTGACATGACCCCCAACGCCGATCTCTTTCATGCTGGCAGCATGACCACGTCCGAGACGATCCTGCGGATCGCTTCGCTGTCGTCTCAGCGTTGTGTGCGGTGGCACTGGCGCTCCTCTCTCGCCGGCTGTTTGGCGTCGTCCATGACACGCTCTTGGCGATGTCGTTCCGCCCGGCTTTGGCAGTCCAGCAACAAACCCCCCAGGGGCAGGTGGTAGAGCGCGCACTGGAAGGTTGTTGATGGGGCACGTTGCACCGCACCCCTGATGAGGACGGTCCGTGACGTCGAGCCGTCTCCACTTCAGTCATGGCTCAAGCGCGGACGGAGCGGCAAGGGGGCTTTTCAGCTGGGTCACAATCTGAGGATTGCCGTTGATCGCGTCCTTGGTGCCCTATTCAGGAACCCGTGTTCAGGAAACGCCGCTGGGTCTGAGTTACCGCATCGTCTACCAACGGCGTGGTGGTCTGCCGATGGATTGGTTGGATACCGCAGGCGATCCCCTGGAGGGGCTCGATCGCCTGCGGGCCCAGGAGGATTCGGCCAGGTTCTTGGCCCAGAAACGCAACACCTTCACCCGTTTTCTGCGAGCGTTTATCGCTGTCCTCCTGGTGGTGTTCAGCTTCAGTCCAGGGGCCTCACCTTGGATGTTGACCATCGGCCTGCTGATCTACCTGGAGATCGCGATCAAGTCCAAGGAGCGGGTTGGTCTCTACAAAGGAATCGCTCGTCATATCGAGCAGAGGCTGTTCGCGATCGATCAAGCCAGCCAGTCGGATCCTTGACCCGCAGCCCCTAAGGTCGCGGGAGTTTGATCGGGATTCATGGGTCTGCAATTGCACTCCGCTGAGTTCCTGCATGACGACGGGCTTACCTACTGCATCAAGCGTGAATCTCTGGACCAGGACTTCACGATTTACGAGAAGCGCTGTGAGGAATGGGTGGATAGCGGCTTGGATCAGGCGGTTAAAGACCTCAACTTCGCCGAGTTCAAGCGCTTGGGGCTGCTGATCAAGCGGATCATGGATCAGGACAACTGGATTGCCTGATCGCCCCAAGACTGAGCCCGCCCCTCCCGGATGGAAGAGACGGCCTAACGCGCTCGTTCATGCATGGGATGCACCCGTTTCGTAAGGGAACGAAAGAAGGGGGCGGAGCCGCTGAGGAAGGACACCTGGGGCCAGGTGTCCAGGTGTAGAGCAGTGGTACTCCTTGGGGCACCTGTGGCGGTGCAGATGGAGTGCCGACAGCTCAAACGCTCATGTTTGTTTGATCTGACGGGCCGCTCACGGTTTGAGAAGACTGTTGGAGCAGGCGCCTTCAGTCAGCTCGCTCCTGACATCTGGTTGGGTGGAGTGTCGGCCATCAGAGGCGTCTCCGATCTCTATGGCCATAGCTTCGGCCAGACCGAGGGGAGGCAATTGGACTTAATGCCCATTGCCCCGGAGGCGAAACCATCCAAGAGAGATTGGTTGCACGCCAAACGCCCGCGTAAGCGACCACTCCCGCTCTGGCTGCGTTGGCTGTCTCTCTGGAGCCTGCGCCTGATCAACATCGCTCTGGTGGGGCTGACCACCTGCGGCTTGGGCTGGGTCTGGCTGGCGATGTACCTCTACTACGAATCGTTTAAGCAGAGGCACCTGCCGGCTTCGGGAGAGCGTCGTCGATAGTCGTTGTACTTGTGAAGTGTTGTTGTCCTCAGTACGTACTCCGGCGGGCGCTCGTGATTGATTCGGGCAAACACTGCTTGCCATGATTGAAACCCACGTGCTCACCTTCTCGATCAACAAGCCGTTTGAGGAGTGGGTCGCCACCTATGACTCCTCGGCGCCGCTTCAAGAGGCCGCAGGGATCAAGAGCCTGTTTCGTGGGGTGAGCAAAGACGACCCCACCAAGGTCTGCGCCGTGATGCGGGCTGAAGCTGGGGTGATGGAGGAGTTCATCGCAGGCAATGCCGCGATGATTGCTTCTTCTGGTCACATCCTGGAGAGCACGGTAAGTCAGGTCTTCCTCTGAGGAAGGTGACTGGAGGCCGCGGACCCCTTAGATGCATTTCACGCTGGCTTTCGGCTGCCATGCAGCGACCAGGTCATCGTTGGCTTGGCACTGCTGCATGTTCGCCTGCGGTACTTTCTCGAGGGAGGCCGTGGTCCGATGGGGCGAGTAGGTCGCCCAGGCGATGATCAGCCATGTGATTGGCTCGCTGGAGACTCCAGCGTTTGCGGAATCCTGGTAGTCAGGGAGGTGGATTGCGTCTAGTGGTGCCAGGCAACCGGGTTGCGGCATTCTTGCTCCTTCACGGCTTCATAGGCCTGCCAAAGTCCTTCGACTTCAGCGCATTTGAGGTTGCGGTCGCAGACGCGATAGCGACCGTTGCCAACCGCATCAATCGTGGAGCCGCGGCAGGTGCGGCAGATCCGCTTGGGCTCGGCCATTTGTTTACGGCATGAAGAACGTTCCTAGGGACAATCTTTTCCGTATGGTCAGCAGTATTTCGAGGCTTCACAGACGCCGCTGATTGCATTGCGCTGAATTCAGCTGGCGTGGATCGAATAGAGCGTGATCCCCATCGCCTTGAGGATGAAGTAGCCCGTGAAGCCGAGCACATTCAGACCGATCACAAAGGCCCAGACGCCCCACGGTTGTTGCTGATCAAGCTTCATTCCCCTCGCACCGGCTGGGGTCAGTGTGTCTCGAAGCCAATATCGCCCTCACCGGGCGCCGGTGGGGAGTGTTGGTTGGGGAGCCGGAATCTGGCCCCCCGTATCGGACAACGGGGGAATGCACTCGCCCGCCACCTCAGTTGTTATGGCCCAGGGGCTTCTTCGGTGTCAACGCAGGGTGCCGTTGGTCGTAATGGGTCCGGTTGACCTTCGGTGATGGCCACGGAACGGTGGTAGATGGCGCTGGACCGATCGCCCGCTGATTCCATTGCCCGGCGCATGGACCACCAGTACTGAAGCGTTTCTGCCTCGGTCCACTCGGGAGTTTGAAGGTCACCCATGGACTCAACCGAGGCGGCAGCCGAGATTGATTGTCCCTTCATCAAGCAGGCGCCCCAGCCGTAGGGCTACTGCGGCCTCGTGGCGATTAAACGAGCCCTGATGGGAGGCAATCCAAGACACCTCGGCCTCGGTGAGCACCCCTGTGGCCATGGAGCTTAAGAAGACAGCGCCGAGAGACATGAGAGACCTGTAACGAAGTCTTTACATTCTGTCTGGCGCGGCTCGGGGCTGCGAGCGATCTCAGTAGCTGTTCTGCTTTAGAGCCGAAAAGCGCGACGTGCCCTCCCAAGGGGCCGGCATCGCTTTGTCGCGCGGTTTGCCGGCGTTCTGCATTTGCAGTGCGGCAGCACCAGCGGCGTAGCAGGCGGCGAAAACGGCGATGAACCCCATGGCTGTTTAGTAGTTGTCAAAGGCTCTCTGAAGCGGTCCGGGTAGCGCGTTCGCCTCGAACCGTTTGGGTGCTTTGGGTATTTCTGCTCAGGGTGACTGCTGCGTCCCCCCCCCCTATCTGGGGCGATCGCAAGCTCCGCGCGCGCAAGGAGGCTGACTGCGCCGCCGAGAGGCGGGGACTGCAGGCCATTTCTCCTTTGCAGTTGGTCGGTTGAGGGGGATTTTTCTGGGAATGCCATCGCTTCAGGTTGCCTTCGTCATCCCAAAGTTTTTCTGTTGATTGATCTGAAAGGACTCCGCGCAGTCAACCTTGAGCATCTACTAGATGCAGCGGGCCACTTACACCATCGAGCTCCTCACACCTCAGGGCTGGAGTTGCGCTGAGGCCCATGAGCAGCGCGAGCTCGCCGAGATGCAAGCGATGCTGAAGAGCAAAGCGGATGGGCAGACCTGTCGGATCACTTCGCCCGAGCTGAGAACGCTTTGCCTTTTTACGAAGCAGCGCGCGCGTTGTTGGGAGCTGGATCAGCCGACCATGGCCTAATGGGTAGGCCGCCCCCCCCCGCATGGAAGAGACGGCCTACCTCGCTCGCGTATGGGGCAACTGCTAAGGACAAGAGTCGAATGGGCCTGGAGCTGCTGAGCGCAACACCTGTGGCCGGGCCTCCAAGTGGAGGCCCATCCGTTCTGCCACGGGTGGATGAGAAAACGCCGTGGAGCAGGGGGCTTCCGTCACGTGCTTCGTTGGTCTTCTGAGGTGGCGTGTCGTTCAATACGCTTCCATCACCGCTGCATCCACCATCGTTCGTATCGAGGGGGCAATCGGACTTCATGCCTATTGCCTTGGCGGCTGAGCCATCTGAAAGTGGAACGTTGGTCCGTTCTTTGTGTCTTCGCTCCAATAGAGGCGGTATGGCTGTCCCATGTAAGAACAAGTTCCGCGCGTTCTGGAATCGCTTCAAAAGCAACCTCAAGACGAATCGCTATCCGGTCGTGCTTGGTGAGGCCGGATCGGCGCGCCGAGCGGCCGAGGTCGAACGGATGACCCGGAAGCAGACGCCTCCCATCGACATCCGTTAATGGGGCCGCTTGCCAGGGCCAGAGCGGTTGAGGCTTTTTCTTCTTTGAAAATATATGCCGATTGAGATCGGCAGTGTTGGATATAGCTAGCGAGCTCTTTGTAGTCAATCTGTCAACTATTGATCGCAGATTGGCTGCAAAGCTGAGATAAAAAGTGGCTCTCTGATTGCTGTTAGTCGGCGTCTCCATGTCGGGAGGGTTTGCTTCCAGAGCCTTCTCTCTTGTTCTCCGATGTTGAAATTTGTTCTTCCACTGGCAAGTTGGGATTGGCCTATGGACCTGCCCTGTTTGTTCCTCCCCATGGCGGGCCGCGCTTGGCCGTTTGCGCTGTCAGCAGCGGCTTTGTTCGCTCCAATACCTTGCTGCCCCTCGGCGGCATCAAGGTGATCGACAACCCCGTCCCTCGTAACCTGGAGAACCTCTCGGGTTGGTCCCGTGAGCAGCTCCAGGCTGGTCTCCAGCAGGAGTACAGCGTGGATGTGGCCGCTGTGGCTCGCTTCCTGTATTCCCCCAAAGGTGAGCAGTTCCTGAAAAAGAGCATTCAGGAGGACAACTACACCCCCTACTACAGCCAGCAGAACAGCCTGCAGGCCGTTCGTAGCGCCATCATCCTCGACTCCGCCGACGGCAAGCTATCGAGCTTCGGGCTGATGAAGCAGCTCCCCACCGACCAGCGCCTCCAGGGCTCGATGAAGGTCTGTGATGTCAATAGCATCGAGAACAGCCAGCAGGCCACCTCGCTGCTCAGCTGGTATGTGAACACCCCGGCTTGCATCGCGGCTTACACCGCCGAAGCTCCCGAGCGGGTCCGGCAGTCCGTTCGCGGCCTCTGGTGAGATCGAGCTCAACCTTGAGCCAAAAAGCGCCCTTGCGAACCCGCTTTTTGCCAAAAAAGCGGGTTCTGGCGGCAGACCTAGTGCCATTGCCGCTACAAAGAAGTTATGAAAAGACTTTTGGGATTGCTGTTCTGTGCGATGGTGTTCCCGCCAGTGCAGGCTTTGGCCAATCAATCGGCCAATCAGGACCTTGGTGATGGGCGCGTAATGACCCATAAAGGCGCTGTGGTTTTAGTTGTTACCAAGCAAGGGGCCTATCAGTACTGCTACGTGAATCCGATTGCTCCGGTCTTGGCGGAGGGCAGACTGAACATCGATTGCACCGACGACAACCCGCTCGGTCTCGGAGGCTTTGAGCACCGGCTTGTTCCTCCATCCCCCTAGTCATTGGCATTAGGTAGACGTACCGATTGCAACGTCGATTGGGCCCAGCACCATATATGCTCGGGATACTCCGATGGGTAGGGAGATCAAACCCCTGGACTTAGCGCCAAGGGTTTTTTCCTTCAATCCAGGCTAATGGAGTTTATGATCGAGTCAGGTATAAGAAAGCCCTGATCGATCAGGGATGTGAGCAAGTTAGATGGGTCTTACTTCTGGTAGGTATTCCCTCGGTAGGTAAGGTGAATTGTTGTTGCAGACACTTCTGCCACACGTGCGTTGTATACGTTGCGGCGATAGGTCAACTCAACAGGAACTTTGTCTTGGACAGAGGATTTCTGGGTATAGGAATTACCCATGTAGGTGAGTTGCATGATGAGTTCACGGGTTGGCCCGAGTCCCCGTTCCATGACTCAGGTGTACTGCACCTTGAGATGATCAAGGCGAACGTTTGTGGCCAGTGCCAATGCATTTATATCGGTCGAAAAGGCCAATGGAGAGTTCGCGCTGTTACTTAGCGTTGTATTTCAGAAAGCCTTTAGATTGTCTTTGTCTGGATTTGTCGTGCTCCTTGGTCGTTCCGGTCAGGGTGGGTCTTCTCGAATGAATTCTGATTAGCGCGTTTTCTCTCTCTTAAACGTGTAGCAGCCCCCGTGGTAACCCGTGAAGGGTTGGGAGTAGGTCACCAGCTCCCAGCCGTCGTCTCCCAGTTCGTTCATGACGCCAGCAAGCGTGATGTCAGGCCGGGGCCGCGACCTGAAGATGATTTGCCGTTGATCAAGCCACAGTTCCTCGATTTCTCCGGTCCAGCTTTTGCCGCGTGGGATAAATCGCAGTTGCGTGTACTCCCACTTCATGGCCGATCTAAGGGAACAAGGGTTGGCATCCTCTCACTCCCGGCTGAATGGTCAGTCCTCGCTAGTCCTGGCCTCCCCCCGAACTGTCATCCATCCCCCGTCTAACCAGGGTCTGAGTGACCCAGAGCAGACCAAGAAACAGTGAGGCAACCAGAAGCAGGGTCATGGACGAGACAGGTTTCCCGTCCATGTTGGCCGTAGGTATCGGCGCTCTCCTGGGAAAGGCCGGCAAACGGGATGAAACCGGTTCCGAGACCGCTGGTTTCCGAGGTTCGGTTCTTTATGGCTCCACATTCTGGATGTTTAACAGCGTTTTCCCATCGGCACTTACCGCCACCTCTGTCAGGAGGGTTGCTGGTGCTCCTTCAACCTGCCAGCCCGGGGGGCCGCCGCTGAATTTGAAGACAAAGCCCAACGCATCAGCTTGGAGTAAACAGCGTTGCCGGACCAGCGTGGTCGAAAACATGCAGGCTTCAGGGGTGTAGTTGTTCAGACCGCCGTTCAAGCTGATGGCCTTCGTTCGAGCCAGGTTCATTGCCCGTTGAAGGGATGGACCTTGTTTCTGCATCTGCTCGATCTTGTCGAAGGTCTGCTGGACGCTCTGGGCAAAGGCAGGGCTGAAGGCGCTCACGCCCACCGCGAACGCAGCGAATGATCCAAGGGCACAACGAGCTGTACGCATCTCAGGACTCCTACAAGACGTCACAGGGAAACTCTGGGGTGCTCACGGGTTCAACGCAAGTGGAGTTGCTCACCACTTCAGGGCATGCCATGCGCCCTGGGTTCATCATTGAGAGATGACCATTGGCATCAACACACGCCCCACGGACGAAGAGCTGGCGAGCTGGATGCCCAACACGCCGCATTCGAGGTGGGCACAAGAAGGACATCGAGGTCCCCGCACCAATGGAAACTACCCCATCTGCCGCTGTGACCTTTGCGCGAAGCTTCGGCGCGATTTTTGGGAGCAGCAGTCCTGGATCCCGTAGGACTAGGCCGCGAGGTCGTCGTGTTTGTGCCGTCGGCGACGCGCTCGGCGTGGACGGCCAGTGGCTTCTTGTTTGAGGTAGACCTTCTGGCCGTTGGCATTGATCCGGTAGAGGCCACCGCGCGGACCCTTTTGGATGGGACCTTGATTGCCGGCCTGAATGGCTCGCTTTGTTCTCTTTGCCAGTAGGCCAGACGGATCCGTCAACGCGGGCTTTTGATCATTGAGCCAACCAATGGCCTTCAGAAGCTTGGTGAGTGACGAGCGACCTGGCACTGCGCAAAAGCTCATGAATTAAGTGTCCAGTGACGTCAACCACTGATTCGTTCACTTGTGGCACTTGGCCCGGAAGCGGTTCGAGTTGCTGGTGGCTTCGTGTTTGGTTTTGCGTCCACTGACGCGCTTGCGCCACATCCTGAACGACGAGGCTTTCATCGACTGACGCATCAGTTCCACCACCTCCTGTTCAGAGAGTCCAAATTGGTAATGGATGGCCTCAAAGGTGGTGCGGTCCTCCCATGCCATCTCGATGATGCGGTCGAGTTCGCTCGGTTCAAAACTACGCATCGCCTAGCGCCCAGTTGCGGTGACCAGGAGGCCGTTGCGTGGCGTGGGGCTGGGCACCAGCTGGAGCGACAGATCTTGACCAGGTGCCAGCTGCAACTGAACCTGCCGCAGTAGGCCAGCGGTCATCAGTCGGATTTCGAGTTCGGCGAGGGCTTTCCCCAGGCAGACCCGTTCCCCGCCACCAAAGGGGAGCAGAGTTTGCTCAAAGGATCCATCGAGATGCCGCTGCGGCTTGAACTTCGCCAGATCGGTTCCGCCGCTGGTTCCTGATGGCGTGAGGGCTACCTGGATCACGCTCTTCTCAGGAACGGCGACTCCGGCCAGCTCGATGGGGTGCAGGCTGCGGCGGAAGAAGCCCCCTACCGGGGGTGTTTGCCGCATCACTTCCAGCACGGTGGCATCGAGCTTTTGCGATTGCGGTGCTGTGGTCGCTGGCCATGGGCCGCTGATCAGATCGCTCTGCAGCCAATCCAGCACCTCGGGATGCAGGAGTAGCGCGCGGAAGAGACAGCTCAGCGAGGAGGCCGTGGTTTCGTAGCCAGCAAAGAGCAACAGCAGCAGTTGCTCGGCCAGATCGTCGTCATCCAGGGGAATGCCGGTTTCATCGAGGCCGCCACTGATCAGATCCAGGCCACCTTGATTGCTGCCGGCTTTCAAGACCGTCTTGATGCGGTTCAGGAGGCGCTGGCGAGCGGCCATGGCTTTGGCAAATGGTGTCCCTGGGATCGCCAAGGGAATGGAGAACAGAGCCTTCGTCCAGATCTCAAAGTCTGCAAAGAGCGCCTCGCGGCTGCCTTGATCAAGCCCCAGCACCGCAGTGGCGATCACCGTGAAGGCGAAGCGGCGCATCCGCCCGGCCAAGGGGATGGGGCCGTCGGATGCCTTGAGCTCCTCAGCGACCTCATCCACCAGCGCCGTGATCGATGGGGTGTAGCGCGCGAGGGCTGCGCTGGAGAACAGTTGACCGACTACGCGCCGCCGCGCTTTATGGCCGGCTCCGTTGCGGTTGGCGAGTGATCGGCTGCCCAGCAGCTGTTTCACGCTCTCCGGCCACCAGCCCTCTAGCGATTCGCCCTGGCTGAAGAGATTGCTGATCGCCCGCTCACCGCGGATGAACACGATTGGCTGGGCCAAGAGTTTGGTGGCGAAGACATCTCCATAGGTTTCAAAACGCCGTTGGGCGAAGCTCGGATCGCTGAAGAAATCAAGGGTCTCCTTCAGGCCGCTCACCGCGCCGGTATTGGGCAGAGGCTTGGCAGGCATGAACCCAGGCACGTGGAGGCGGTCAACTTATCGACTTCACTTGGGCTCTGAACCGACGTCAGACGACCCGCAGCTTTTCTGTTGTAGATTTTACTGAGATGTTGCATGGCCCTGAGGGACTGGGCTTTTTGCCGTTCGCCCGTAAGCGCCCTTCATGGATTGTATGGGGCGAACGTGCGACTCGCCCCGGTGAGCCGGTGCCGTGACGAAGAAATCGGCTCTATCCTTTTATCGTGCAAAGGAAATAGCAGTGCCAGAAGGTTATCGCAATTGACACATTTGGAGTGCAGAATTTCCCCTGAGAGTGATTCTCGAAACTATTCTTTTGCTAAATGTTGGTCGTTCTGGCTTGCAGGTTTGTCTCGGTCGCGTCTCGTTTGTGCGGTAATTGGCTTTGTCCGAGGTGAGTAGACGTACCGATGGCAATGGCTGCAAGCCCCGGAACCATGACGAAATCTGGGATGAATCCTGGGTAGGGAACCCTTAAATCGCGGAGAGGCCACCGCGGTTTTTTTATGTCTATGGAGCGCTAGGTCTCTTCAGTCGGCAGCAGTTTCCGTACTCATCTACAGGGAACTCATGCAGTACATCTCGGCTGTGTCCAGATACGATTCTGTAACTCCGTCCGGAAGCCCAGCATCTGGCTTTTGTTGTGGTGTAAGCGCTCCACCAGGCATGCCTTACCACCTCGTCAATCCATATCTGATTTGCCGCATCAAAACGCTGAACAATGATCATTGTCACAGCTCACGATGAACAATTGTAGATTCTCCTGTGTGCTCGGCGGCTTCAAGCCTTTTAAAGGCTGACTTCGGGATCGCTATACGTTCTGTAGGATTAAGGTGACTTTTGCTTTCATTAAGCTCTTCTGAGTACCGCATCGCTGTGACTGTTCTACGCCCTCGGATGCTTCCGGGAGTTAAATTCCTAAGGCAAGCTGATTGTTGCGTGGGATACATCATTTACATTGAATGGCTTCGATTGGGTTTGAGGGGGGATTCGAAGGCGTATCACAATTCTTTTTGGAGATCTGATGGTTCAAGCCTTTCGTCTGCTTTCTAATCGCGGATATTGATGTCCCATCTAGTTTGAAATCAGGAGAAATTAGCGATCCAGGAGCAATGGCTACCAAAAACAGTGTGATCACCAAGACATGGTCGGTTAGCACGACTGTTTCTCGACTTATCTGCGAGAGTGTTTAAACGAACGTTGTCATCTCGACGTGACCAAGTTCCACAAAGATCAATCCAAGCCGACTGGTTACACGCTGGACCGCTGGGATCTGCACGGTGTTCCTTGCGGCTGTGCCGACTACATCGCTGAGTACGAGATCTTGCGCATGATGCAGCTTGCTCAAGAGCAGAAGTTTTTGAGGAGTCCATCCTGAGCATGGACAGCGAAGAAGGTTCCGAGTGGGGGACTATGGCGGCGATCGCCGGCAGCTCTACGCTTCCATCGCTTTTCCTGCAGGTTGGCGTAGGCGACGCAGTTCTGGTGGAGCTGCATGAAGGTGGCTGGTGGGTGGGTCAGGTCATACATCCGAAGGCGGGGCAAGGTGCAGCGCTAACTCCTTCTTTCGGATCACCGACGTGGATACCTGAGCAGTGCGCACCGTGAACCCCAATTCGTGACCAGAATTGTCTGCAATTGGTATTGCGAGCTACCTCTGGCCGCCTCTGAGGCTTCATCGCACGCGGAAGTCACCAAATAAGGACCTCTCAGGCCCCCTTAGGGGCTCATCGCAAGGTTGAGCTGAGCTTTCTTGGCCGGGCTAGCTGAAGCTGTGAAAGCACCAGTTCACCATGGATCTGTCGTCACTTTGCCGGATTTAGACGTGGCAAGACGGCTCTTGTTTCTTCCAAGGACCTTCCTTGATCACGGCAACCATCGCTCATAGGAGCAGTGCGATGAGAGTGCGGCTTTTTAGTCTTTCCATCAACCTCCTCTTGCATACCTCTGATTTCGCCCTGGTTGGTGACGGGATCAGCTGCGACCAACAATCACAGGCGGAGTACCTGAGCCAATCCCAGGTACAACCTGGGTTTGCCCGTCCCATTTGTCGAGAAACAGCTTGTAAAGCACTTTTTCGTTAAGTCCTTTGTTTAGGGTTTCGAACTTTATGGCTTCTTGCTCTGCAATCTTTACTTCAGTCTCAGCGCGAAGGAGTTGCTGCTCAGCTATTTGTTTTTGTTCGATTGCGGAACGATACTCTTCAGCAATCTTAAGGCCAGTTAGATCGAGACCTTTTACTGATACGTAATCAAACTTCTGAAGCTCATTCGCAATGCTGTCTTCAACAATGGAAGAGATTGTATTCCAGTCAGTTGCGATCTCAACCAACTCGTACTTCGAAAATACAGACTTCAGTGCCTTAAGCAGAGAAGGTTGAATGATCCGAGAGTAAATTCCATCATCGCCAATTGAAATCGTGCTGTAGATCCTTGGCGCTTCCTCTGTTTTGACTGCATATTTAATCGTGGCTGTCGCTTCAATGACCTGCAGATCCTTTGTAAGCGTTGAAAAAGCCTCAGGCTTCACCTGGGTCCGCACATTAAAGAAATGACTGGTCTGGATGAGGGGGATCTTGAGATTGAGACCAGGCAGTCTTGGCTGGCTGCTAACTTTCCCTAGTGTAGTGATTACAGCGACTTGACCTGCAGGAACGACAAACACGGCGCTTAGCAAAAGAATTGCCGCTGCGAAAATACCAATAACTGCAAGTGGCAGGCCGTTTTCGGTATTTCCAGGAGTGATGTTTTGCATAGGTCTCTTGATTTGAACAGATACTGGAGTGAACGCCACTGAGATGTGGGTGACCGGCCCAGGTTGTTACGGATCGATGTGCTCAGAATTCTGTTTGACTGAGTCCTGAAAGCTTGGCTAATCCCAGTGAAAGATGGTGAGGTCTTGACTTTAGAAAGAGGATGTGGACTCCAGTGAAGAAGCAAGTTTCATCCGGCGCTCCTCTGCCTCCAAGAAGTCGCCCCACATGCCGAGCAGGAAGCTCAAGGTGTTCAAGGCTTGCACTTGCTCCTTCGACCCTGGTGCTGTCTCCTTGAAGTTCATCAGCATCATGTCTGCAACATTCCTCTGCTCTTTGCATCGAGAGTCAATGGTCATGCTCAGCTCTCCGACGAAGCAGCGCCTTTCAGCTCGCTGAAGCTCACTGCCCACAAGTCCTCTGTTGTGACCTCGCCGTGTTCGTTCAAGAGCTCTGGGTGCACTGTCCGTAATCCTGTGCGGTCGGTTTGGCGAGCCATGGACGAAGCCGCAGGACTGCCCGCTAGTCGCATCATTCGGAAGGCCTGGGCGAGTAGAACGACTAAAATTGCTGCGTAAGCAAGAGGAAAGAGAACCCCAAACATCAGAGGTATCTACGAGACGTTAAGAAACGTTAACAGATGCTTCTTGCCTGGCGTGGGCGCGTCCCTGGGCAAATTGCTGAACCCACTTCATTCGCTCACCATTACTCCGGTTTCCCATGACTGGTTTCAATTTGCTGGCATGAGCCGACCAGAACCACTGGCTGTCGTGCTGGTCGGCTCCCAATGGCTCCAGTCGTGCGGAAGGGGCTAGTCAAATATCGATTTCATCTGGGCTCTGGTGCTGACATGCGCTCGAAGAGAGTTACCACTTGAACTAGCCGTTGAACTCAGTAGTCGTCTCCGTATTTAACCGAAGACGAAGCATCCATCAGCTCGACAGTGGTCTGGTAGCCGTTTTGAAGGGTGACTTCATGTTGGACGGCAACGTCATGAGGTGCCTCGATGTCAAGTTCTGACACCGTAATCCAGCTGAAGCCCTTGCCAAAGGTGTTGTCTGGGTTGACCACATACCAGTGACAAGCCCTGTCGGGAACAGCAACGGAACACTTTTTTAGTCGTTGTCCCACTGAGGGACTTGAACAAAGGACAGTGCGGCAAAAACAACGCGCAAGAAGCCGGACAGCTTTCAGACATCCCCCAGAGGCGAGACCCTACCGGCTTTTTAGGGATGCCTTCACTCCCCAGATCACCTTTCAGTGAAGGGAAGGTGTGGTCTGGGTTGAAATGCACCACGCCCACGTATCTGACAACGGCGCTTGCGGGAACCGTCTCCTGGACGTTTATGGCCTTACTGCCCCCTCCCTCGAGGCTACGGTCACTCTCCTTCTGCGCCTAGCCATTCCCCTAACCCCAAGTGGGGGCAATTTGCCGGTGCTTCAGTTCGTCCCTACATGGGGGTAATTCAGTGCAAGATGCTCGCAAGAACCCAGTCGTCAAGTGGCTGATCAGGTCTTATCTCTGGCGACAGTCTTTGACTAACTGGTCGGGATAACTCACCTACTAACTTCTCTTGATAGGCCGCCTATGATGGGGTAGGAAGAAATACCCGGGCATGAATTCTGATGTCATTTCTTAAGTACGCAGGAAATCCCAAGGAGAATATTAAGTGCAAGGGAAAGGAAATAAGTAGTAATACTCACTCGCTGGAAGAAAATGGCCCATCCTTTGCAGTTCACGGCAAAGCATTCGACAATCCATGAGGTTGACGTCTTGCTTGGGCGAACCTTCTTTGTTGCCTGCACGCGCCATGGCATGTGCAGGCATCTTGACGACTTTGAATTGGCTATTAAGTGCTTGGAAGAGTTGGAGGACGACGTAGAGGTTCTGGAGTGAGTATGCCATGCCAAATAGGCCTTTGGTGAATGCAATGTTCAGCTGACGGCGAGAGCTTCATTTGGGTGTGCCTTTGGGCTCACGATCCTGAATTCTCGACCTCTGTGCATTGCGAAAATAACTAGTTCTAGATGGGGCAAACTATGGAACTCCAACTTCCTACTGTTATTGCTAATCAGATTGCTGACCTAGAGCAATCTGAGGCTGAGCTGGTTGCAGCCCTAATTCGAGTCAGAGACGAGAAGCTGAGGCTGTTGTCTGAGCTTGGCAATTATCCCGGGCCACAACAGGCCATCATTCTTGAAGACTCTCAAGAGCAGCACCTTCTCTGACTACTGCTTAGTGACTTGTGGGTATTTGGAATGCCGCAAGGAGCCTCCGCTTGAGGCTCTGGGGGAATTACTCGGCCTTCTCCTTTTGTCCTGTGGCTTGTGTCTCTGAAGCCCTGCATAAGTTCTTGTACGCATGACCTGAAAACGAATTCAGATGCACGCTGTAGAAAGCAGTCCTTGCTAACCATGTGCTGCAACAACCCAAACGCTGAGCACCACAAGCCCGACAAGGCGGAGGCCAAGAAGCCCTCACCTAAGAAGACATCCCTTACGGAGTCCTCACGCCGCTGATCCGCAGTCGGTCATCGGTCTGCCGTCCTCTTCCCGGATGTACACGTCGCATGACGCTTCTGGCTTCTTCCAGGTACCTTGCTTGATGACTGCAACCGTTGCCCAGAGGTATAGGGCAATGAGGATGCCATCGGTGATCACGTCCATTCATCCCTCCCTAGCTGGCTTCACTCTCTACGAAATGTGCTATGAATACATCTGTAGATATGCTTAGCCAGACTCGCTACGCATTCCTGTGGAGCGGCTATGAGGCGGTAACTCGACCGTCTCATCAGCTTACGGATGATACCGACGAGTGCTCTCAGGTTTCGTTGAGCATTGGTGGTGCCCGCCGCATCCATCAATTGGGAGATACACCACGCCACAAGAACGCGCCGACTCCTGTTGGTCCCGTTGAATGTGCATCACTCGCTTTGAGTCGCGTCCATATGCGGATGGGCCCTTCGAAGCCTTCAAAAACCTTCTCGAGTGGCCTACAGGGTGTGCGATACCCCTGAATGAGAGGGCAGACGTCCCTAGTCCATCGACTCATTCCACAGGTTCTATTGACGGCTAATTCTGATGGGTGGCCTTCCAGAGCACGATGCTTTCAAGGCTTAGAGCGCCCAGCAAAACAGCGATTCCAACCCCCAGAGCCATCGCCTGTGGATTTGCAAATTCCCAAATACCCGTCATTGATTCGCCCTCATTACCTATCAATCTTGACCCAGCCATCTGCCAGATTCATCAGTAATTCCACCTACGCTAAAGGCAGCTAGAAAAATGATAGGTGCGTCCTCATGACTCAAGATGGTACGAGAATCTATATCGCTGTCTTCATCTAGATGCCGCACATTGCCTTGAGTCTTATCTCTAAACTGCTGGTTTTAAGTCATAGCCTGAAATGTAGTCAGGCTGTGACCACCACTACGCAAGTGCCTCTCCGGAAGGGAAGACCAGATCGTGTTTTATTTGGTTTTCAACATCTTGCAACTCTTCCCCAGCATGAAGCCTGCCTGGCTAAGAGAATGCCTCTTTGGGGTTGTATCTAACTAGTTCCTAGTCTTGATTGGAATCTTTCCGGCTGAGTAAAGAGCATTAAATGCTCTTTGCGTGTCCACTGTAGTCCCTTGTTCTTGTCTGATTTCAATTAATAACAGCTGGTCTGATATGTGCTATCTGCTTCGGTCATGGCTTCGTCGTCATTATGAAAATAGCAGCCATATATCAGGTTGATGATCCTGTTGATATCCATTTCTCTTTCTGAGGCCTCATTCCAGATTTGACCAGCCAGCTTGGAATCTCCATCCGCTATCTGCGCCTGAACGAGCGAGCGGGCTACAGAGAAATAAGATTGTCTGTCATTTCTTAATTTGCACTCCTCCTCCGATTTCACATGTCTAACCCCCCTGTAGGTCAGCGTTGTGCACGCGTCGCTTTCAGTTTTATTCCTGCAGGTGTTGTAAGCCTGACTGCGATAGGTCAGCTCCCTGCACAGATGGGGCGACGAGACCTGAGAGGCATCCTGCCTAAGGTTTCTGAAGATGAGGTTGTTCATTGTTAGCTCCTGGTTATACCAGGCCCGCGTTCCTTGACCTGGGTTGAGCTGCGCCTCGAGAAGATGACGAGGTGAACGTTAGGTGGCTGTTGCTACATGGATAGTCAAGCTCTCCCTTCGCCAATGTGAAGCTGATGAGTGCTTTTCTTAACTATCGGTGCAATGCTTCGACTCTCAAGGCGGCTTGTATGAGTGAAACTAC
Organism: Synechococcus sp.; assembly: GCA_047285805.1. Taxonomy (GTDB): domain Bacteria; phylum Cyanobacteriota; class Cyanobacteriia; order PCC-6307; family Cyanobiaceae; genus Vulcanococcus. The sequence continues at coordinate 291,069 of JBJBCN010000002.1, forward strand.
TCATTCAATGCATCTCGCATCTTTAAGGTGCAATGGCTCGCTTGCTTTGAATTGCGTTAGAAAGAATTCATCTGATTCCAAGAAGGAAGGCCGCCCCTCCCCGGTGGAAGAGACGGCCTACCTAGGTCGTTTATACATGGGATGTGCCTATTGCTTGATGGACAAAAGAGAAGGTTGGAGCTTCTGATCTTGACGCCTGGCGCCGAGCTTCCAGTTGTCGGGCCTTCTTACTCCTTAGGGCACCTCACTGGGTGCGGATGGAGTGTCCCCCGGCAGAACCGAGATTTAGGACGTGCCCGTGGTGGATGAGAAAGCCCTGTGGAGCAGGGGTTTGCGGTCAGCAGCTCACTGATGCTTCTGAGGTGGAGTGTCGTCCAAAACGCCTCCGAGATCGATGGACCCACCATCGGTCCGATTCGAGCAGAGGGCAATCAGGCTTTATGCGCATTGCCTTTCAACGGCAGACCTCCGATAGTCAGGACAGCGTGCCTGGAGTGAGAGGCCGCTCAGAGGCTCAGTTGAGCGTTCCCTCTTCAGACACCCGCAACGAAGTTCGGCAGCGATGCCTACCGGAAGAAGTCACACTACCAGCGAAGGAAGACTCGGTAGTCGTTCCTATTGCAACGACTACCAGCTGCGGCACCATGCGTCCATTCGGGAGGAAGACGCCCGGGTAGGAACCCCTAACCGCGGAGAAGCCACCGCGGTTTTTTCATGTCTACGGAAAACTCAGTGCCCGGCGTGATCGCCTTCCTCGACGATGGAAATACTGACATTGCTGTGCGGCTCGCGTAGCAATGTCAGTTCCTGGTACTCAGCGGCGTCATAGGCAGCTTTCGCAGCAGCCAGGCTCTCGAATTCTTTGATCACGGTCAGATGGCACAGGTTGCCTTCTCGAACATCAGTGTTCAACTCTCGAACAAGGAAGCGTGCTCCGCATTTGGCGAGATAGGAGCCTGCGGCTTCGATGTAAGGCCCCATCCCTTCTGGGTTGGTGATTGAGCCCGCGACGTTCCAGTAGGCCTTGGCCATTTCCTTTTAGAAGCTCAGAGGATGTTTACGCGCATCTTTTGTGTCAGATGCAGCCTTCCCGCCGGATAGGTCGGTCGGCAGGCCAGCTTGCCGGTGCCGGTGAGCGTCAACGGCACCGGCGCTTGGGATTTTCGTCTCCGCACCGAATCACCGCAGGGATCTCCTTATCTCGGCGATACTCATATAAAGGCTCCCTCTAGATGGCTTCCAAGTTTTTCCACGTACACCATGAGTTCCGAGCAGGGAAAGCCCAGCTGTGGTGGGAGAAGGCCACTGCGGCTATGGCTCCTGGCGGTGGCTGGGATGCCGCGGTGGCAATGAACCTTGAGGCAGGCTTCTACAACCACTCTTTCTGTCCTGTTGGTCCAGAAGGACCTGCCTTTTGCATCTGGGAGGTACGTGAGGGTATTTCCGCCGAAGACTTTCAGGAATTTATTGATGGCCCAAATGGCGTCAACTTTGGACTGGGCGCATGGATGAACATTTGCCGTGAAATCGATGTGGACATGGCCGGTCAGACCCCCTACCCCAGGAAATTCTGATCAATCCAATCGCATGTCTGAAGACCCATTTGGCTGCCCATTGCCCTACTGAACAAATCTGAGATCCGAGAGGGAACTTGGCAATCATCCGTTTCGGATCACGGTGGTCTCTCGATCGTGTCCTCTGCGTTTATGGCTCTGGTCTATTTAGGTTTGCTAGGACTGGACGATGGAGGCATGAAACGACGGCTCGTAGCCACAGCCTTGTTGCTGACCGCACCTCCGTTTGTAGCCGGCGACCTGGGACTGGCAGATCACGCCCTCTCTGGCCTTGATTCCAAGAACCCCGATTTCAACCGCAAGTCGTTCCAGACCTCAATCCTGTACGGCTCGGATGGCAAAGGCAGCAGAGGGGTAGACAAGACAGTCGCATCCTTTGAGGACGGACTGTTCAAGGTGACAACCAGCCCCAAATGTATCCAACAGATCCAGACCTAACGCTCTGGGACTTTTGTACCCAACGCGAGCTTCGACGAAAAGGGGATTACTCCTGAGCAGGTAATTTCCTTCGACTCGCATGTCGAGCAGGGCATCATTATTTTCTCGGTCTTCTACCGCGATTCAGAAGGCAAAGCTCAGCTAGCGACCCTTGGGTTCAACCAGAATGACTCGCTTGGGTTTAAGCACGCCTTCCTGAACTGGTTGTCCTCTTCCGCAGGGCAATCGAGACTTAAGCTCGTCGAACCTCCGATCGAAAAGCCTGAGGAAGCGCCCTACCCAATCCGACGCCAACCAATGCAGGGCAACTACTGGCGGCTAAGCCCCACGGGCTTGTCGATATATGCGATGCAAGCCACCACTCAGCCGGGTTGATTCCTCGCCAGTGCCTGCTGGGCTTCTTCCATCAACAACCCGATGCACGGAGTCATCATCGCTGGTCGGTCACACTCGCTGACCTCAAAGTCTTCCGTCAATACGGCGTATGCCCTCTGGGTAGCGATTAGCAAAGCCTCTACGGAGATGCCGACCTAACCCGGCATGGTCACGCAGAACGAAGCAGACACAAGTCTTGTCTGCTCTTTTCGGTTGGTATGACATCGATAAGAGCCAACCGTGTATGCAAACACCCGGGAGCATGTGCTCCGGGGCTCCGGCCGGCGTTTGGCCCTAACCCCTGGCTGCTTGCGCCAAATTGACTGCGGTGCTGGCGAAGGGAGCAGACAACACCCATGCCCCCTCCTCTCTGGGTAGACGCAAAGATTGCGACAGCACCAGCGCGACTTCACGTTTCTTAAACGAATCCGCCAGAATTGCCGCACACGTTTGAAAGCCATGCCTCTCTCAAATCCAGTTGAGTTGGTTACGGCTTTTTTGGCTGCCACCATCGCCCTGTGGTTTGTGGGCCGTAGTGTCCCCTGGGCAGAACTTGAAATCGAGGGGGAAAAAAAAATGACCCGCCTCGCAGCTGCGGTTCTCAGTTACTTAATTCGGCCTGGACTTGCTGCATCAATAGGTTTACTGCTGCTCCGACTGAGCATTGGATTGTTGATGATTCACCACGGACAAGAGAAACTCGCCGATCCCCAGCAGTTTGCTTCCACCTACGTTGCTTCGCTAGACCTGCCCTTTCCCATGTTCTTTGCCTATGCAGCTGGTTTTTCGGAGTTACTTGGGAGTTGGCTTGTAATCCTGGGTCTATTCACTCCGCTGGGGGCTCTCGCTCTCACCTCAACTATGGCCGTGGCGGCCTATCAACACATACTTACAGGTGGGCTCAATATTTATGTTTTGGAGCTTGTATTGCTTTATCTTGGAGGCAGCCTTGCGATCTTGCTGAATGGACCCGGCCGTTTCTCGTTCGATGCGGGTATGGCTCCGTTTTTGCTGAATAATTCCGTCAGTACCACCTCTACTGGAGGAAGTGGCCTGCAACCTTCCACTATTCCTATTGAAAGTCGTGAGTAGACGCACTGATTGCCACTGCTACCTGGGCTGCTTCCATTGGCTCAGTTGATTAGACGTCCCGCCTAGAAGCCACAGCCGGTTTGTCTTGTACATGGACACCCCCGGCTCACCTGTCTAACTGGCAATACCGCCATCCCACAGATCAAACGCTAGGTGCAACAGCCCCATCGGCTTCACAAGAGAAGCGCCGGAAGGCTGTTGTTGACGACTGGAGGCATCCAACCGCCGCCACACGGATCGAGGAGTTCACGTCTCGTCTTCTGGAGTTATGGCAATGCCTGCGAAATCAGGCAACAGCCCCCCAACAACACTTCCCGCGACTGAGCAGTGTTGTTGGGGGGCTGTATGAGGTGGTGCCCCCGCTCGGACAACGCTGTCTTCATGGCGCCTTCAGCTCAGTTATGGCTTAGATCGCTTTAGCCATGCCAGGGGCTGGTGGACTGCTGTCAGTTCCGTGCCTGGATCAAGTCATTCAGCAGCTGCGGTATGTCCACCCCTTTGAGCCCCTCATCGGGGATTGCAGCGACTCGGAGGACGTTTGGCTGACTGGCGACCACCTTGGCAATGGCGTGTTCGGAATCCATCGCCCGAACCGGATGGATGCTGCAGCGGTTCGAGTCGCAATAGAACACTGAATACGCCGTCATACCAATCCAAAGAAATGGTGTGGGCCGCGATGTGAGGAGTGCGACCCTGCGCTGCCGACATGACCACGGGGAGGTAAGGACCTCGTCCGGCTGGTTGGGTCAGCACCGTTCGGTCATGGCTCAAGCAGTTCCCTGGACGCAATAGCCAAGGAGCCAGGAGGTGGGACCCAGGCTTTTTTTGCCCGGAATTCAGCTGTCCGTGATGTGATCCCGAAGGTTTCCTGTCATTCCTCCCCAACGGCTCGTGGTTGATCGAACTTGTGCGCCCACCAGTTGTGGGATCGATGTTCATAATTGAGGTCCTCACACCAGGGCTGGAGTCAGGCTGAGGAGCACGAACAACGCGACTTAGCCGAATCGCAGGCAATGCTTACAAGCCAGGCTGATGGGCTCACCTATCGCGTCACTAGCTCGGGGTTGAGCACCCTCTGTGTCTTTACGCAGAAAGGTTCGAGCTGCTGGGATCTGGAATCGGCAGCGGCAGCATGACTCCCACGGGAGGAAGACGTCCGGGTAGGAATCTCAGACCGCCAAGAAGTCACGGCAGTTTCTTATTGCCGCTGAACTCATCGAGACGGACGAAGTCCTCTCACGTAACGCCAATTACGACGCATGAAGGAAAGCCACCCCCTCCTCCGATCATGGGTTGCTCTCGACCGTGTCGTCAGCGGCTATGGCTTAGGTCTGTCTAGGACTGAAAGGGGTTCAGCAATGGCGCATTGGGTGCTCATCCCCCTCACGGAAGAAGACCTTGCAGCATCCCTCTGCTGGAGGCTGCTTTCGCTTTGCCTTGTGATCTGCGACCACAGTTGCCGTGACGAACAAGGTGAGCAGGATGCCGTCGGTGAGCGGCTCCATAAACCTCTCCGTGGCTATCTCTGGTCTAGCCCTGACTGGAAGCTTGTGCAGGGGGCGCCTTAACCGCAGCAGCCACCTTGGTGCAGGGGAACGACCGTTACGCCTCCAAAAACCGCGGGATCCATGAGGACACGCACTTGAAACCCTCCATTGGGATCTGCGGCAATCTCAATGGTCAATGCAACCAACTACTGACCATCCGCCTTTGAGTAGTTGAGGAGGTCAACTCGCTGAAGCTCCTTGGTTGTTGCCATCACCATTGGATCTATCGTTGGCTCAAGAATGCTTCAGCGCCTCCCCTGCGCACGAGTGTTGCTGCTGGCACCAAACTCGAGCAGTGCATCAGTTCCCTGATGGCATCCGAGTGCTGCAGTCGATCGAAATCTCCGTCAGACACTCTGAAAGTTTCGCTGCGATGCAGGACGCGATCGCCTGACTCTCTTGAAGGAGACTGGTTTTTCAGTGCATGAGGCAGCCTTCGGGTCGCCTTTTCTCTTGCCCCTTGGCATCCACCATGGGCATTCTGGCTGCAGCCGCTTATAGGCCTTGCTTCGTCTGCTCATCGGGATCGGAGTCACCCTGCTTCCTCTGCAGTTGTGGTCGCACCCAAAGGGCATGTATCCATCACAAGCGGCAGCGGCTAAGAGAGCTCAAGAGCTTGGATGCGAAGGAACTCATAAGAATGAAGGGAAATGGATGCCATGCCTTGACGAGGCCTCGCTCCACCAAGCATTGCGAAAACAGTGAATCTTCGACGCACCCATCGACTGATCGTGCCTGTAGCAGCCGTACCACTACTTGTCACTTCCCTTTCAGGCTCGGTCTACAGCGGCTTGCTTGATCAAGGAATCGATGCCTTCTGGCTGTTAAAGCTGCATACCGGCCGGTTCGGACCAATTAATTTGCAGCCCTACTACTCAGTGATTCTTGGCCTATTGACAATTGCATTGATTGTCTCTGGTGTATCACTGTTGCTGCCTAAGCGAAGAAGTCCAAGAAGTTCTCAGTAGGCGAAGTTGGCTTGAGCTCGGTCCTCCTATCCTTGATGCATGAGGGTGATGCGAAAGCGCAAGGTTTATCTGGCGTAAGCGCAAAACTCCTTAGTCTGGTTTGGACACTGAGATCTAGTTAGTAGTGGCCATTAAGAGCGTTGAAGCGGCAGCAAGATAGCTGGGATAACGGAGTCTCTCCAGCCTTCAGAACATGATGGATGATGGCTGCCTGGATGACTTCATCTCGCTGAATGAGAGGGGGCATCGGCAGCTAGAGATGAATTGGCTTCGTGAGCGTGTCGCTTAGGTGGTGAACTGGAGTGACTGGAACGTGGTCGCCAAGGAGCGGCTTAACCGAGTTGATCTGGAGACGATTCTCAGGATTTGGGAATACTGCAATGCGTTGTACGAGCAGTACAGGTGGAAGACACGTCACTTGGCAGCGGAATGGCGACTGCTTGAGGAGGCAATGCAGAAGGCAAGGCGGGCGGAGGAAATAAACTGATCGATTGCACGTGGGCTCTTGGACTGACAAATCCTTCAAGAGCTACAACGCTTGAACTAGCCGTTGAACTCAGTAGTCGTCTCCGTATTTAACCGAAGACGAAGCATCCATCAGCTCGACAGTGGTCTGGTAGCCGCTTTGCACAGTGAAGTCATGCTGGACGGCAACGTCCTGAAGTGCCTCGACGTCGAGTTCTGGCGCTGTAATCCAGCTGAAGCCCTTGCCAAAGGTGTTGTCTGGGTTGACTACGTACCAGTGACAGGCCGTGTCGGGAACAGCAACGGAACACTTCGTCCAGTCGTTGTCCCACTGGGGGACTTGGACAAAGGATAGTGCGGCAAAAACAACGCTCAAGAAACCGGACAGCATTCACATATTTCACAGAGGCAAGACCCTAGCGGTTTTTGGGTGATGCAATCACTCCCCAGATCACCCTCCAGTAAAGGGAAGGCGTGAGGTGGTGCGAAATGTACTTCGCCCCACGTCTCGGACAACGGCGCTTGTGGGATCCGTCTCCAGGGCCGTCATGGCCTTTGTCACCACAGGAGTGCAAGTCGAACCCAAGGGAGACCCATACGGCGCGCTTTTAGTTCTGTGTGCACGCTTGGTTCATGGCAGTAACCCCGAACAGCCTCCACAACACACCAAGCGACGACGACCTCGCACTGCTCTGGCCTAACACCCCCTATGCATGCTGGTTAGGCGAAAAGGCAGCCTGCCGCTGCGCTCTATGCACTGCTCATCGGCGGGTCCGCTGGGACAGCCAAGAGCATTGACTCCAAGCTGCGTTTTCGCCCAAGGCGGCAACCCTCCCCATCTGGGGGCTATCCCAAAGCGACGCGGCCACTGTTGAGTGAGGCATGGATCAACTCAGCCCGCATCAACTGAGATCTCTTCGGTTGGATGCGCTTGCCCGTGATCATCAGGTCGTTTTTGATCTGAATGACGGCATTACGAACGGGCCCGAAACTTTGGTGAAAGAGCTGATGGATGTAAATGGCTGGCCTGCTCATGAAGCTCTCGACGCTGTTCAACGACTTCAGGAACAAGAACTTCTCGACACAACAGACCAAGCAGCCGCTTGAGGCACCTTGACAATTGCCCCTCGCTTTTTTGTATCAGTCAGAGCCATAACCAAGGGGTGCCATGCAGGCACAGGGAGAAAGGGCCGGTTGGTGACCGGCTTTTTTCTTGCTAGCCAAACAGCTCCCCGACCCACTGCTCAGAAGCGGGGAGTGTTGAGGTGGGGGAGCTTGGCACTCCCCCGTCTCGGTTCACGGGGTTCTCTCGGACCGTGTCCTCAGCGGTTATGGCCTTGGTGTTGCCGTCAGTGCAAGGGGTTGGCGCATCCACTAGGACGAGCCTGGAGGTAAGGACCAACCAGATTCGTGGGACGCACGAACTTCAGTGTGTCCGCGGCCGTTCAAGCGTGCAACGGCGCATCAGGTATTGCTGCCGATCCAGCTGCTCGCCTTGAAGGGCTGTTTGCCCACGTTTTGCCCACGCTCAAAGGCGTGATCGCTGAGAAATCAATCGGGGCGACAGGATTCGAACCTGCGACCTAGTGCTCCCAAAGCACCCGCGCTACCAAGCTGCGCCACGCCCCGTATGTCTGGAGCTTACCGGTCGGTCCGGAGGGCTGGCAGGCCTCGTCGTCGCCGGTAGAACGCTCCCGCAGTCTTCTGCCCTCCATGGGATCCGGCTTGATTCGCGCTCTCGCTGTTGCCGCTGGTCCGCCCGAGCAGCCCCTGCGGATTCCAGCCGATATCCATGTCGCCGGTCTGACCTTAGAGCTGGGGATCACCGCCGCGCCGCCCGATTCACCGGCCTTGCCCCTGCGCCCCGGTCAGCTGATTCGGCTGGTCTATCCCCTAGCGGTCAAGGCCAGCGAAGTCGATTCCTATGGCTGGCGTTACTCCAGTTCCCGCGGCGCATGGCGCATGCACGCCAACCAGGATCTTGACGCACCCGCCGGAACGTTCGTGCTGGCCATGCTTCCGGGCCGCGTGGTCCTGGCGGAATCCATCGATGGCTATGGCCTCACCGTGGTGCTCGACCATGGCCGCAGTTGGCAGAGCATCTATGCCCATCTGCAAAGGGCCAACGTCCGCCCCGGTGACTTTTTGACGGCGGCATCCACCCTGGGCTTGGTCGGCAAGAGCGGCCGGGCCAGCAGCCCGCACCTCCACGTCGAGCTGCGCCAACGTCAAGGTGAGCACATGCTGGCCTTCGACCCACCCCGGTGCTGGATCAGGCCACCCGCCTTCTGTCTTTTTCACCGTCCCCCTTGCCCGAAGCCCGAGTCCAGCCTTGATCACGATTGAACGCCCGGGCCTCAAGCTCCGCCATGCCTCGGCCTGGCTTCAATCACATGGGGTTGGCACAGAAGCCCTGCGTCAGCGCCTACTGCAGGAGGTGCCGTGGGAGCAGCCTCTGGTACGGGTTTATGGCAAGCAGCACCCCACGCCGCGTCTTACCTGCTGGATGGCCGACCCCGGCTGCAGTTACAGCTACAGCGGCCAGGTGCAGCCGATAACCCCATGGACCGCCTCGGTGCATGTCCTCCGGGAGCTCTTGGAGCAGCAGCTCGGGATCCGCTTCAACAGCCTGCTGCTCAACCGCTATCGCACCGGAGCCGATCGCATGGGCTGGCACGCCGATGATGAACCGGAACTCGACAAGGACGCCCCCATCGTCTCCCTGAGCATCGGCGTCCCCCGGGACCTACGGTTTCGACACCGTTCAGGAGGCGAGGCGCCCTTGACGGTCTGCCTCGATGACGGTGATCTCTTGGTGATGGATCCGCTCACCCAGCTCCACTGGCAGCATGCCCTTCCGGCGCGTGCCCGGGTCAAGACTGAGCGGATCAACCTCACCTTTCGGCGGATTCAGCCCAGAACCGCGATGCAGTCGATCTCCACCCGCGCGGCCTTGGGCAGTGCGGCCACTTCGACGCAGGCCCGAGCCGGAGAGACCCCCTCGCCGAAGACCTCGGCATAGAGCGCGTTCACCTTGGCGAAGTCCCCCAGATCGGCCAGGAAGACCGTGGTGCGCACCACCTGTTGCGGTGTGCAGCCGGCTTCCTGCAGTACGGCTTTGAGGTTGCTGAGCACCTGCCGGGCTTCGGCTTCCACATCGCCGCCCCCCACCATGGAGCCGGTGGCTGGATCCAGTGCGATTTGGCCCGAGCAATAGAGAACCCCACCCGCCTTCACGGCCTGGTTGTAGGGGCCCACCGGTGCTGGAGCCGCTGCGGTTGTTACCGCCTCAATCGCTGGAAGGGTCATTGCACGAGAGGATGTGGCGCCGAGCCTATGGCGAACCCGCTGAATGCCCGCAGAGATTCCCACCCCTGAACTCCCCCAGGAGCCGCAGGTGGAGCTCAGCGGCCTCTGGCATCGCTACACCGGTCCCGCCTCCAGCGGTGACTGGACGCTGCGGGATATCGATTTTCAGCTCCAGCCCGGTGAGCTAGTGGGGCTGCTTGGCCCCTCGGGCTGTGGCAAGACCACCCTGCTGCGCTTGATTGCCGGCTTCGAGCAGCCCGAGCGCGGTTCCGTTTCCATCGGTGGTCGGCCCGTGGCCGGCCACGGGCGCTGGCTGCCGCCCGAGCGCCGCGGGGTGGGCATGGTCTTTCAGGACTACGCCCTCTTCCCCCACCTCGATGCCTGGCGCAACGCCTGCTTTGGCCTCAAGCGCGGACAGGACACCAGCCGTGCGGCCTGGCTGCTGGAGCTGCTCGGCTTGAAGGGCCTCGAGCGCCGTTATCCCCATGAACTCTCTGGCGGCCAACGCCAACGGCTGGCCTTGGCCCGCGCCCTGGCCCCAGGCTGCTCATTGGTGCTGCTGGATGAGCCCTTCTCCAACCTGGATGTCGAGGTGCGTCTGCGCCTGCGCGCTGAGCTCCCAGGTGTCCTGGCCCGTTGCGGCGCCAGCGGGGTGATCGTCACCCATGACCCCGAGGAGGCGATGGCGATCTGCGATCGGGTGGCTGTGCTCGAGTCCGGTCACCTGCACCAATGCGCCAGCCCCCGCGAGCTCGTCAACGCTCCGGCAACCTCCTTTGTGGGTCGTTTTGTCCTCCAGGGCAATCTGCTCCCGGCTCAGGTGCAGGCCGGTTCCTGCGAAACGCCGCTAGGTGTTCTTGATCCCGTTGATCAAGCCGCGGCTGGATCTGTAAGCGGCTCCGAGGTGCTCGTCAGCCAGCAGGCCATCGAGCTCGTCCCGGACGACGACGCTGAGGCCTGGGTGGTGGGCCGTGAATACCTCGGGCGCGAGTGGCTCTATCAGGTGCAGCTCAACGAGCTCCGTCTCCGCCTGCGGCTTCCCCTGGATCTCGATTACTCCCGCGGCCAGCGCTGTCAGCTGCGCCTGCGCTCGGGCGAGTCGGCTCGTCTCTACCCCAGTGGTTCGGCCCTGATCGCCCGCTAGCCACGCCAGAGATCTTTGTGCCCCCGCAACTGACGCAGGGCGGCGGCGTCCTGGGCCCGCACAAACAGATTGGTGGCCTGCTCCAGAGCAATGCTGCTGGGGATGGTCGGCTCCCCCTCACGGCGGAGCTGCTGGACCGCCACGAGACGCTCAGCGATGGCGGTGTTACCCGGTTCCCTCTCGGCGGCCCAGCGCAGATTTCCCTCGGTGTACTCGTGGGCGCACCACACTCGGGTGTTGGGCCCCAGGGCGCTCAGGATCTGCAGCGAGTTCAGCATCTGCTCGGGCGTGCCCTCAAAGAGGCGTCCGCAGCCCCCAGCAAAAAGGGTGTCGCCGCAGAAAAGCTCTGCCGCTTCCTTGGATTGGGGTTCCAGTACGTACGCAATGTGGTGGCGCGTGTGGCCCGGCACCTCAAGCACCCGCAGGTTCCGCCCGAGGAGTTTCAATCGATCGCCCCCCTGGACGCCCTGGGTCTGCAGCGGGATCCGTTCGTGATCTGCTGCACTGGCGATCACCGCAGCCTGCGGCCAGCGCTGCAGCAACCCCGGTGTCCCGCCAATGTGGTCGTGGTGGTGGTGGGTGTTCAGGATCGCCTCGAGCTCCAGCCCCCGCTCCTCCAGCCAGGCGATAACGGGCCTGGCCACCGCCGGATCCACCACGGCTGCACCGCTGCCGCAACCGTGCAAGACAAAGACGTAGTTGTCGCTCAGGACCGGGATCAGCGAAACCGTCGTGGCGGCATGCATCGTTAAAGTCCCGGTTCTGGCTGCCATCCATGATCACCGTCGCGCTGGCCAAGGGAGCCCTGCTCAAGGACTCGGTTAGTCGCTTTGCGGCCGCTGGCCTGGATTTCGCGGCGGTGCTGGAGCCCGGTAATCGTCAGCTGATGGTGCCCAGCGTTTGCGGCCGGGCTCGGGCTCTGCTGGTGCGCAACGCGGATGTGCCGGTCTATGTGGCCTACGGCCAGGCCCAGCTCGGGGTGGTGGGTTACGACGTGTTGAAGGAACACCAGCTGCCGGTAGCGCAGTTGGTGGACCTCGGGTTTGGCGGTTGCCGGATGAGCGTGGCCGTGAAGGCCTCCAGCCCCTACCGCCGAGCCAGCGACCTGCCAGCCCACTGCAGGATTGCCAGCAAATTCACCCGCTGCGCTGAGGAGTATTTCGAGGCTTTGGACCTGCCCGTTGAGCTGATCCACCTAGCCGGTTCCGTCGAACTGGGGCCGATCACGGGCATGAGCGAAGCCATCGTTGACCTGGTGGCCACCGGCCGCACCCTCGAAGAGAACGGCCTGATCTCCATCGAAGATCTCTTCCACTCCACCGCCCGCCTGGTGGGTCACCCCCTGTCCTTGCGACTGGATTCCGGCGAGATCCAATCGATCGTCGATCAGATCGCCAGCGCAGGCGCCTGATGGCCAAGCACGACCGTCAGCGGCTGGTGCGTCTGCTGCCCTATCTGGGGCGCGACCGCAAACGCCTGCTGCTAACCCTGGTGCTGCTGATCCCTGTGGCCGGTGCCGCGGCGGTGCAACCGTTACTGGTGGGTCAGGCCATTTCAGCCCTGCGCCAGGAGCCCGTGCTGGCCTGGCTCGAGCCCATGTCCCTATCGGGCCAGCTGCGCACCCTTGTGCTGCTGCTGTTGGTGGCGGTCTTGATCCGCCTCGGCCTTCAAGGGCTGCAGAGCTTCAACGTTCAGGCCGTTGGCCAACGTCTGACCGCGCGGATTCGCAACGATCTATTCGCCCATGCGATGGATCTCTCCCTGCGCTTCCACGACCGCACGCCGGTCGGCAAGTTGCTGACGCGACTGACCAGTGACGTCGATGCCCTCGCTGAGGTCTTCGGCAGTGGCGCCGTCGGACTGCTGGCCGACCTGGTCACCCTGCTGGTGATCGCCGGAACGATGGTGGCCATTGAACCGCGTCTCGCGGTGCTGCTGCTGGCGGTGCAACTGCCTGTCACCTTGACGATGCTCTGGCTGCAGAAGCGCTATCGCAAGGCCAACTACCGCGTCCGGGAGGAGCTCTCTCAGCTGAATGCGGATCTGCAAGAGAACCTCCAGGGATTGGAGGTGGTTCAGATGTTCCGGCGCGAGTCCCACAACTCCGCCCGCTTTTCCCGCACCGCGGATGCCTACCGCAGTGCCGTCAACAGTACGATTTTCTACGACTCCTCTATCTCTGCCCTGATCGAGTGGGTCTCCCTCGGGGCGATCTCCCTGGTGCTGGCCCTGGGGGGCTGGATGGTGACCGCCGGCGCTATGGGCCTTGGCACCCTGACCACCTTCATCCTTTATTCCCAGCGCCTCTTTGACCCCCTGCGCCAACTGGCTGAGCGCTTCACCCAGATCCAGGGGGGCCTCACAGCCGTCGAGCGGATCGGTGAATTGCTCGAGGAGCCCATTGAGATTCAGGAGCTGCCCCTCAACCAGCGCTCGGCTGCCGCGATCCTCACGGGCAGTGAGATGAGCAGTGCCGGTGAGGTCGTCTTTGAGAACGTCTCCTTCGCCTACCGACCGGACGACCCGATCCTCACCGACCTCTCCTTCCGGATCGCCCCCGGTGAACACGTCGCACTGGTAGGACCGACCGGTTCTGGCAAGACCACGATCATTCGCCTGCTCTGCCGTCTCTATGAGCCCCAGCAGGGCCGGATCCTGCTGGATGGCGTCGACATCCGCGAGTTGCCGATCCCGACCCTGCGCCAACGCCTGGGGGTGGTGCTTCAGGACACCTTCCTCTTCAGCGGCAATGTCTCAGATAACCTCCGCCTCGATGGCTCAGTCAGTGATGCCGAGCTGGAGCGCATCTGTTTCGAGCTCGGACTGGAGCCCCTTCTGGATCGGCTGTCCTCCGGCCTGACCACCGAGCTGCGGGAGCGGGGCAGCAACCTCTCCTCCGGTGAGCGTCAGCTGCTCTCGGTTGCCCGGGTGGCGATCCGTAACCCCTCGGTCCTGGTCATGGACGAGGCCACGGCCTTTCTCGATCCCTCCACCGAGGCGACCCTGCAGCGTGACCTCGACAAGCTTCTGCGCCAGCGCACCGCTATTGTTATTGCCCACCGTCTGGCCACCGTGGAAGCGGCCCACCGGATCCTGGTGCTCCAGCGCGGTCGCCTAATTGAAGAGGGCACCCATATCGCCCTGCGCGCTGCAGGTGGGCTCTACGCCCAGTTGGCTGAACTGCAGGAGCGCGGCTTGGCGAAGCTCTAGGCCAGCGTTCGCTCTAGCCAGTTCTCCAGTACCTCGGCCAGGGGACCTGGTGCACTGCGCATTGGCAGGTGCCCTTCTCCGGCTAACTCGTGCATTTCAGCGCCGCTGGCGTAGCCGGCGAGATGGCGCACGTACCGCGGCTCCATCACCGTGTCCTTGCTCCCCACCACCCAGAGGCTGGGCACCGTCAGCTGGCTGGCGAGCGCCGGCAATTGGCGCACGGCTCCGCTCTGCATGCTGCAGGCCAGTAGCCCCCGGGCGGCGCGTAATTCCGCCACCAGCGGGCTGCGAATGGCTTCGGTGCCAGGCAGTTGCGCCAGCCAGGTCGGGCGCCAACGCAAAAACGTGGCGCCGCCATTGCGCACCATCCGAAACGGCCGCGGCTGATAGACCCCGCCGCCCGAGGCGATCTGGATAATGCCTCGCAGCTGCCCCCCGAGCTGGGGGGCGGCATGCAGCACCAGGCTTCCCCCCAGAGAATGGCCGATCAGCACGATTGGTCGCCCCTGGGCCCGCTCCCGTGCCGCTTCGGCGAGCCAACGGCCGTAGCTGACCAAGTTGGTGCGGAGCTCCTTCGGGCGTGGGCGTTGGCCAAAGCCCGGCAGATCCGGGGTCCAGCAGTCCCAGCGCGGCTCCAGAGCTTGGGTCAGGGGCTCCCAGAGCCGCCCTGAGAGCAGCCAGCCGTGCACGCCAACCAGCAGAGGTGCCGCGTTCAGGGATCCCAATGCAAGAAACGGACCCAGCCTGCATCAATGCGGTGACCTGGTGGGTCAAGATCAACCCAGCACTGGAGCGGGATCCGTTCTGATTGGTTCCACAGCCACCGAACTCGAGGAGCTCTACGGCCGGGACCATCGCGTGTGCGCGACGCCCCATGCGAAGGCCTCCCTGGTCTTGAGCCTGGAGCGGGAGATTGACCTCTACGAACTCGAACAGCTCACCGATGCGGTGGGCTGGAGCCGCCGTCCCCTGCGACGGGTGCGCAAGGCCCTGGAGAACAGCCTCCTGGTGGTGGCCCTCTGGCGCCATGACGCGCGTCTGCCGCGCCTGGTCGGATTTGCCCGCTGCACCGGCGATGGCGTGATCGAGGCCACCGTCTGGGACGTGGCGGTCCATCCCCATTATCAAGGGCTGGGCCTGGGTAAACAGCTGATGCAGTACGTCATTGAGCGGCTGCAGTTGATGCAGGTGGAGCGCATTAGCCTCTTCGCCGATCCAGGCGTGATCGAGTTCTACGGCGCCCAGGGCTGGGAGCTGGAACCCCAGAACCGTCGCTGCGCCTTCTGGTACGCCCCCTAGCGGTAGTAGCGCTGGGACAGCTCGTCCTCGGTGGCCCCCTGACGCCAAGCCCGCCGCAGGGAGGCATTACGTTGTGCCGTTTTCAGTACCCCATCCTGTCTCCAGCGGCGGCCATGGACCGCCAGCGGTAGGCCGAGAGGGCGGATCGGGGCCAGCGGTTGCAGCCGTTGGATCAGATCCAGGTCTTCCATCAGCGCAAGGGGGCGCATGCCGCCGGCCTGCTCGAGGAGTGCGCGTGGGAGCAGTAGCCCCTGATCGCCGTAGGGAAGGGTCCTTAGCTGGCAGCGCCAGTGGACGGCCCACTCGAGCAGCCGCAGGTTGAGGCCAGTAGCGGCGACCTGGAAGTCGAAGTACCAGGCGGCTGGTTCATCGGCCATGGCCCGCTCCACCCGCTTCCCCCACCCCGTGGGGAGTCGCGAATCGGCGTGTAACAGCAACAGCCAGGGAGCCGTTGCCGCCGTAATGCCGACCTGCAGTTGCCGTCCCCGGTTGGCAGCACTGCGCAGCACCTGGGCCCCAGCCCGTTGGGCGACCGCGGCGGTGTCTGGTTCAGGGCTGGAATCCACCACGATCGTCTCGCGCACCAGCCCGGTTGGTCCCTGCTGAAGGTCCGCCAGCAATAGGGGCAACCGCTCAGCCTCCATCAGCGTCGGGATGACCACCGCCAGGGAAGGCCGGCTCATGGCGGCGGCAACTGGCAGCGCCACCAGTCCTCGAGGTCCTGGCCTTCGTCGAGATCCTTCTGCTCCCGCAGCAGCTGCACCGGCAAGGCGCGTTGGGCCGCCGCCGCCAAGCTGGCTTGCAGCACCTGGCCCGTTCCCCAGGGGATGCCACTCATGAGGTGGGCGCCGGCCCACTGGAATCCAGCGCGGTTCAGGCCAATCAACCAGTAGCCCCCATCGCAGGCGGGTCCGATCACCAGGGGTGCGCTCAGCAGGGCCTCGGCGGCCGATTCCAGGTCCTGGGTTTCCAGGCCAGGCAGGTCCGTGCCGATGACGAGTACCCGTTCAGCCCCCGCCTGAAAGGCCCGCTGTAGTTGCCGTTGCATGCGGCAGCCCAAATTGCCGCTCCCCTGCGCGCTCAACTGCGCGCCCGGTGCGATGGGTTGCAGCTGCAGCTGCCAGCGTCGAAGGCCGCGGGGGCCCAGTCCGTCGACGGCGACCTCCAGGCTGTGCTCGTGCCGCTGGCTCCAGCTGCCGCCCACTTGCAGGCTGTGCTGGGTGAGCCGGCATTGCACCTGGGTCGCGCTCCAACGACCTGTCTGGCGGGCCAGGCGGCTTTTGCAGCGGCCGGGGGCTGGCCAGCGGGCCATGACCACCAGCGTCAACGGGGCACTGGCCATTCCGCGCCTACTTTCCGCGCGGGAGTTCGGCGGGTTTGATCTGCAGGGTCAGGGTTCGTTCCTTGCGCTGGATCACGATCGCCAGGTTCTGGCCGACCCGGCCCTGGTCCACTGCGACCTGCACTTCAGAGGGGTTCTTCACGGGTTTGCCCCCAACCTGCTCGATCAGGTCACAGGCGCGCATGCCTCCCTTGGCGGCCGGGCTGCCTGGGATGACCTCCACGACGACGACCCCCTTGGTTTCCGGCAGGCGGCATTCGGCATCAGTAGCATTCACTTCCCGGGCCAGCTGGGGGGTAAGGGCCTGCAGGCGTACGCCGATATACGGATGGGAGGCTTGGCCGCGATCCAGGATTTGAGCGGCAATCTGGCGCCCAAGGTTGATCGGGATGGCAAAGCTCAGGCCCGCCCCTGGGGCCTGTCGGATGGCGGTGTTGATCCCAATGACCTGGCCCCGGTCATTGATCAAGGGGCCGCCGCTGTTGCCGGGGTTCACGGCCGCGTCGGTCTGGATGTAGGGGACCCGCTGCCCTTCGCCGAGGGCATTAGTCCGCTGTACGGCACTGATGATGCCCAAGGTGACGGTGTTGTCGAGGCCGAGGGGGTTGCCAATCGCAATCGCCCATTCGCCCGGCCGCACGCTTTTGGAGTTGCCCAGGGGGGCTACCGGCAGGTTGGCGGCAGCCACCTTGACCACGGCGACATCGGTGATCGGGTCGGAGCCCAGCACCTTGCCTTTGAAGTTGCGCCCATCGGGCAGCGTCACGCCGACTTCATTGGTGCCCTCCACCACGTGGGCGTTGGTCAGGATCACCCCGTCCGAGCGGGTGATGAAGCCCGAGCCTTGCCCCTGCTGTTGCTGGACCGACGGGCCGCTGCCAAAGAGTCCCCCCATCGGGTTGACCACCCGCCGCACCGTGTCGATGCGCACCACCGCCGGTCCCACTTTGTCGACGGCGTTGACCACAAAGCTTTTGCCCCCAGGCAGCGGAGCAGCAGCGGGGGCATCACTGACTTGAGCAGGATCACTGCCCTTGCCACTACTCCAGCTGGGCAGACGCAGCCCGGTGCCGTTGCAGCCGCTTAATCCCACGCCGAGCAGCAGGCAACCCAAGGCGACCTGGGGGCGAACGCCATGCATCAAACGGGTCATGCTGCGCGCGGGCGTGGGGCAGGTGTTCAGGCGCATCATCGGAGACACTGCCCTGAGAGACCACCCCTATATTCATGAACCCCAGGTGATGACGTGACGGTGCAGCAGGGAGAAACGCTGTGGCGTCACGTTCAGGCAGCACTCCAAGGGAACCTCTCCAAGCCCACCTTTGAGACCTGGATCCGTCCAGCGACCTGTGCCGCACTCCAGGGCAACGAACTTCAGCTCCTCGCCCCCAACACCTTTGCCTGCGGCTGGCTGCGCAAGAACTACCTGAGCACCATCGCGGCGGTCGCCAGCGAGATCGCCGGTCGGTCGATCGCGGTCAGCGTGGAAGCCGGCGGCGAATCGGCCCAGGGCATCACCTTGAACGGTCAGCCCCCCACCACCGCCGGCGTGGACGCCGCCCCCGGCACTCCCGCTCCCCAGCAACGCACCGCCACGGGCGAAGCCCCGCGCAAGTTGGCTCCGGGCCTGAACCCCCGCTACGTCTTCAACCGCTTTGTGGTCGGGCCGAACAGCCGCATGCCCCATGCGGCGGCCCTCGCCGTTGCCGAATCCCCCGGCCGTGAATTCAATCCCCTCTTCATCTGCGGTGGCGTTGGTCTGGGCAAGACCCACCTGATGCAGGCCATCGGTCACTACCGCCTTGAGATTGACCCTGACGCCCGCGTCGCCTACGTCAGCACCGAGACCTTCACCAACGATCTAATCCAAGCCATCCGCAAGGACGGCATGCAGAAATTCCGGGACCGCTACCGGGCCGCCGATCTTATCCTCGTGGATGACATTCAGTTCATTGAAGGCAAGGAATACACCCAAGAAGAGTTCTTCCATACCTTCAATGCCCTGCATGAAGCCGGGCGCCAGATCGTCATCGCCAGCGATCGCCCCCCCAGCCAAATTCCCCGGCTGCAGGAGCGCTTGATCTCACGCTTCTCGATGGGCCTCATCGCCGACATCCAGACCCCGGATCTGGAAACACGGATGGCGATCCTGCACAAAAAGGCTGAGCACGAGCGGGTCAGCCTGCCCCGGGACTTAATCCAATACCTGGCGGGTCGCTTCACATCCAACATCCGTGAACTTGAGGGTGCCCTGACCCGTGCCGTCGCCTTCGCCTCTATCACGGGCCTACCAATGACTGTGGAATCGGTCGCGCCGATGCTCGATCCCGCGGGCGTCGAGGTCGAGGTGACCCCTGAGCAAGTCCTTAGCAAGGTGGCCGAGGTCTTTGGTGTCGGCGTCGATGAAATGAAGAGCGCCAGCCGCAAACGGGCCGTCAGCCAAGCCCGTCAGGTGGGCATGTATCTGATGCGTCAGGGCACCAACCTCTCCCTACCGCGCATTGGCGATGCCTTTGGTGGAAAAGATCACTCCACGGTGATGTACGCCGTCGAGCAAACCGAGAAGAAGCTTGCGGCGGATCCCCAGCTGGGTCGCCAGGTGCAGCATGTGCGCGATCTGCTGCAGATCGACTCCCGCCGCCGCACCCGCTAGGCGTTAACCGGTAATCGGCTCACTGGGGTCGAGGCCTTCGACTTCACCGGAGAAGACGCGGCTGGCGGCTATGTCATCCGCTTCGATCGTCATCAGATCCAGCTTGGTGAGCTGACTGCTGTTCATCCAATTGAACAGACGATTGGCCTGGCGCATCCGTGCACGATCGATCGCATTGCGAATGGAGCGGGCATTGGCAAAGAACGGCAGTTGCATGCGCCGATCGATGTAATCCGCGAAGGCCGCCAGGGCCTCATCGCTGAAGCGGTAGTTCTCCTCCGCGAGGATCAACCGGGCAATCGCGAGCAGCTCGGTCGCGCTGTAATCCGGGAAATCAATGTGATTGGCGACCCGGGAGGACAGGCCTGGATTGCTTTGGTAAAAGACATCCATGCGCTCCTTGTAGCCCGCAAAGATGACGACGAGATCATCGCGGTTGTTCTCCATCACCTGAAGCAGGATCTCGATCGCCTCCGCGCCATAGTCCCGCTCGTTCTCAGGGCGATAGAGGTAATAGGCCTCGTCGATGAACAGCACCCCGCCCATCGCTTTTTTGAGCATCTCCCGCGTTTTCGGTGCGGTGTGGCCGATGTATTGCCCGACCAGATCATCCCGGGTGGCAGTGACCACATGGCCTTTGCGTACGTAGCCGAGCTTGTGCAGGATTTGCGACATTCGCTTGGCCACGGTCGTCTTGCCCGTGCCCGGCCTACCCGTGAAGGACATGTGCAGGCTGGGGGCCGTCGTGGAGAGCCCTACCTGCTTGCGTGCGCGATCGACGACCAGCAGGGCCGCGATTTCACGGATCCGCGTTTTGACAGGTTTGAGGCCGATCAGCTCCTGGTCGAGTTGATCGAGAACGTCCTGGACCTCGGCCCCTTCGTAGGCGGCCTGGAGATCAACCGGCGTGCTGTCGGGCTGCTCAGACGAGGCCATCGATGGCAGCGGCAAAGGCGTGGTCAGCCTCGCCGATGCTGCCCCCCTCCTCTTCGGGCCGCAGGGTGATGTTCACGTATGTACGCCCAAAACTGATGTCGGGGTAGCGCCCTTCCTGCTCGCAGAAGTCGTTGAGGCGATCGAGAAAGGCCCTATTGCCTGCGTAGTCTTCGAATTCAATCCGCCGCTCCAGCCACTCGACGCGATCGGGCTTGGGCCGGGGGTTCCAAAGATGATCCATGGTTTGAACCTACGCCGCGAGGCAGTCGGTCCGGCCAATGACCAGCCGCGCTGCCCAAGAGGCGGCGTAGGCCCGGTTGGCCTCCTGTTCCTCCGGGTTACTGGTGTTCAAGGCATGGGGCATAGTGCCGCTGATGGCCGCGTTGGTAACGCAGAACATCGACTTCTGGAAGCTGCGGCAGATCTTTTCGCGTACATCCCCCTCGCCTCGGGTGCGCTCCCAGTACCACTTGTGCAGGCGCTGTGGCAGATGGCGGTACATGTCCTGCATCAGTAGGCTCGGCGGAACCCCCGCACCCATCGTGGGCAGGGGATCAGCGTAGAGAGCGCCGTAGGTGAAGGTCGCCTGGTCCGGTGAGATCTGCTGGGCCTGGGCGTTGTAGCTGACGGTGCCAAGGAAGGGCATGCCCCGCAGGAAGACCGCTTCGACGTAGGGCACTGCCACATCCACCAAGAAGGTGAGCTTGGCCTCGGGCGGCAAGATCCAGAACTGTTCCCCGCCGATCTTCACGCCATATTCGATCGGGTTGGCTGCGGCGGCCACCAGTCCCTGTTTGATGAAGTCGACCACATCCGGGATCGAGCGCACAGCGCCAGAGTGCTCGGCCTTGGCCAGATCGATAAACAAATCGCTCATCACACGCCAGAACTGACCGAGGGCATGGGTCGTGGCGGCGTTGCGGATCAGTTCACTCAGGAAATCCGGGAAGAGCGGATGCAGGATCGCCAGCAGCGGGTCGCGCCGGCGCTTGGCGGCGATGATCGCTTTGCAGTTCTCGTCGAAGGCCTCACTATCGAAGTAGGCATCCATTCCGCCGGTGGCATGCCAGAGCATGCCTTTCATGCAGTACTCGGCGTACTCGAAGTTGATCCGGTCGTGGTTGAGGTGGCGCCAGATCTTCGCGGGGCTGAGGTCCCCGTCGAGGTACTTGAAGATCGGGAATGGATTAAGGAACTGATGTTCCCCTTGGTAGATCAGGTTCTTGCTATAGGCATCGAGCACTTCGCCATAGCTCTCGAGCACATCGACCACCTCGATGAGATGATCGGGGGTATCGCTCAGGAGGGTCTCACCGCCGAGCAGCTTGGCGGTGATCTGCTCGGTGTCGAGGCCGGGATTGCTGTGAACCAGCTCGGCAGGAATAACAGGCATTTCAGCTCACTCCCATCGATTGCAGGGCTAAGGCGGTGATCGAGTTCTCGCTCAGGTAGCTGAGGCCAAACGGTAAGAGGCCAAGTCCAACAATCGCTGCCGCTAGGGCGATGGCCGGATAGGTCTCCCTCGGAGCAACCGGTGCCAGTTGTACGTCCAAGCGTGCGTCCTTTATCGGGTCGTCGCTGTCCGGGGTAATCGAGAGACGGCCGAAGAAGGCACGGTTCACCAGTAGCAGGAAGTAAACAGCCGTCAGACCCGAGCCAACCATCGAGAGAAGGGTGGCGACAGGGAAGGCCGCGATGCTGCCGCGGAACACCAGGAACTCGGAGATGAAACCAGCCATGCCCGGCAAGCCAGCGCTGGCCATGACCGCCAGGATCATCAGGGTTCCGGTCAAGGGGAGACCCTTCTCTGGACTCAACAAACCATGGAGGACCTTTAGATCGCGGGTGCCGGTCTTGCGGTAGACGATTCCCACCAGCAGGAACAGGAGAGCCGAAATCAGACCGTGGGCCACCATCTGAAAGACGGCTCCAAGCAAGCTGATCGGAGTATTGGCTGCGGCAGCTAAGAGCACATAACCCATGTGGCCGACCGAGCTGAAGGCCACCATCCGTTTCATGTCGGTCTGAGCGATGGCGGCCAGGGAGCCATAGAGCACGGAGATGGCCGCCCAGATGGCCAATCCCGGGGCGAGTTCAGCCCAAGCTTCCGGGAAGAGCTGGAGGCCAAAGCGCAGTAGGCCATAGGTGCCGAGTTTCAGCAGCACACCCGCTAGCAGTACAGAGACCGGCGTGGCTGCCTGGGTGTGGGCATCCGGCAGCCAGTTGTGCAGGGGCACCAGGGGTATCTTGATGCCAAAGCCCAGCAGGATCGCCACCAGTAGAACGATTTGACCGCCCATGGCCAGGCGATCGGAGAGGACCGGGGTGATGCTGAAGTCGACGCTACCGGTAAGCAGGGCTAAGCCCAGGAAGGCGCCGAGGATCAACATCCCGGAGATGGCCGTGAAGATCAGAAACTTCGTGGCGGCATAAGTCCTGTTCGCTCCGCCCCAAACCGAGATGAGCAGCCAGAGCGGGATCAGCTCCAGCTCATAGAAGAGGAAAAAGAGAAGCAGGTTGTCGGCGATGAACGCGCCATTCACGGCACCGCTGATCAGCAGCAGCATCGCGAAATAAATCCGCGGCCTTCGTTCGATATCACGGGTGATGACAGCCGAAACCAAGGTCAGGGCGGCATTGATCAGCACCAACGGCAGGGAGAGGCCGTCGATCCCGAGGGAATAATCCAGACCGATGCCCGGTAGCCAGCTGTGGAATTCCTTCAGCTGCATCCCGGCAATGCTGGGATCGAACTGGACGGTGATCACCAGGCTGGCCACCAGCTGGACCACAAGGATGGCGATCGTGATTAGGCGCAGCCGTCCTAGGGGTTGGTCCCCAGGCCAGAGCAGCAGGACGGCGGTCCCCAGGAAGGGGATCAGAAGTAGAGAACTCAGCAACATCGATTAACCTCCCCGTCCGAGCTGGAGCACACCGAGCAGCAAGACAATCGCCAGCAAAACCGTGAGCACATAGCTCTGGCTCTTGCCGCTTACGCTGAGCTTGAGTCCATTGGCTGTGGCCATCGAGAGGTTGCCGACACTATCGGCCATGGCCTTGATCACCTTCAGGTCAACCCAACGGGTTAATTGCGCGAGGTTGGCCACGAGGCTGACCACCGTGCGCTTGTAGATCTCAGGTGTGTAGAAGTCGTAGGCCAGCAGGTCCTGCAGGGTTCGAATCCACGGCGTTGTGGAACGGGACCAGAACTGATTGAGAGGAACGAGAGCTCCAATCACCACGCCGACCAGACCGGAGACCGAGACCACAACGGCCACCGGAATACTGAAGGAAGCGATCCCTGGTACGGGATCGATGCGCTGCATCATCGCGGGCAGCAACAGGACGATCACGCTCAGGCTGACCATTGGCAGGGCCATCAACCAGTTGACCTCAGGCGCACGCTTGGTCTTCGGCAGGGGTTGGCCAAGGAACAAGGAGCGATAGACACGGGTGGAGTTCGTGGCTGTGAGCAGATTCGTGAGCAAGAACACCAACGCAAAGCCCGGGGCCCGGTCCTGGAGGCTGTTGACCATGAGGCCGTAGCACCAGAAGGATCCCAGGGGCAGGAGTCCAACTACACCGGCGCTGCCGATGATGAAGGCCAAGGATGTGGCTGGCATGCGGGTGCCGATCCCGCCCAGTTCGGTCAGGTCCTGACAGTTGGTGGTGGCGATGATGCTTCCAACGCCCATGAATTGCAGTGCTCGGGCCAGGCCATGGGCAAAAAGTAAGAGCAGAGCAATGCCGGGCAGCTGGAGGGCGATTGCGATGAAGACAAGACCCAGATATGAGGTTGTCGAATAACTGAAGACGCGTTTGAGGTCGACCTGGGCCAGGGAGACCAGCGCGCCGCCAATTGCACTGATCGCTCCCACCGTCAACAACACGTCTGTTGCAACGGGAGAGAGCCGAACGATCGGCATCAGCTTCATGAGCACAATCGCGCCGCAGGTCACCACGACGGAATTCCTCAGGATTGAGGCCGGGTTCGGTCCTTCCATGGCTTCATCGAGCCAGAGGTGCATTGGGAATTGGGCACATTTGCCCATCGGACCTGCGATCAGACCCAGACCCAGCAGGCTGATGCCGACCGGTCCGAGGGCACCAGTTCCTTTGAGGTTGCCGGCCCAGTCATAGAGGTCGGTGAACTCCATCGAACCTGCAAAGGCTGAGAGTGCGACCACCCCCATCAACAACAGAACATCACCAACGCGTTTAGTCAGGAAGGCGTCGCGGGCGGCGGTCACGACCAAGGGCTGGGCGTACCAGAACCCCACCAGCAGGTAGGTCGAGAGAGTGAGCATTTCCAGGAGGAAATAGCTCATAAAAAGGTTGCTGCTGAGAACCACACCGCTCATGGCCCCTTCGAAGAAACCGATCAGGGCGTAGAAGCGGGCCAAGGACCACTCTTTATCGAGGTAGCCCAGGGCATAGACCTGGCAGATCAGGCTCATCGTCGTGACGAACTCCAGCGCAGCCAGGTTCGTCAGCGAGAGATCGAAGCCAATGCGCAAATTCAAGTCAGCGGCCTGGAACCAGGCCACATCGACATGCTGCGGTCCGATCTCGTAGACCGAGCGGATTACCAGGCTGCCGTGGATAACGGCGAACAACGTGACCAGAAGATTGAGGTAAGCCGCCGGACGGGGCCCGTTTCGCTTGATCCAACCCGTCGCCCAGGGCAACGACAGGAGCATCCCACTGAACCCGTAGATCGGGATCAGCCAGATCAGTTGCAGGGGGAGGGGTAGAGCGGCGCTCAAACTGATTAAGAATTGGGCCGCCGAAAGCGGCTTCGGCGGCGGAATCTAGGCGCTTCTGATGCCAGTTGACGAACCCAGAAGCACTGAAGCAACTCAGAAGCTGGCGCGTTCGTGCAGGGTTCTGCGACGACGGGTGCCGTAACTGCCATACCCACGGGGACGGCGACCACCGAGCTCCTTGAGCCAGGTCTCAAGGTCCTGCATGTGGTGCTGTTCGTCGTCCAGCAGGGTCTGGAAGAAGGCCGCGTTGTTCTGGTCGTTAAGGAGACGACAAAAGCGCACGGCTTCGTCGTAGTGGCTGACGAGTTGCTGCTCCAGGTCAGCGTTCTGCTCGAGCAGTCCCACCAGATCGGGGGCGTGGGTCACCGGTTGCAGTTGGGAGGCTGCAGGTGCCACGCCAAGGGAGAGCATCTGCTGGACGATCCGCTCAGCGTGCCCCATCTCCTCTACGGTTTCCTGGCGGAACCGTTCGGCCGATGCCTCATCGCCCCAGAGCCCCACGAGGGAGGCCTGGGTCATGTACTGCTGAACAGCGGTCAGCTCAAGGCTGAGGGCACTCCCCAGAAAACCAAGGACGCGCGGATGATGGATGGCGTCCATGGTCATCAGGCCCGGCGGTTGTTGGTGCTGGCCAGGGCGGGCTCGACTTCGGCGTGGGGGCGGGCAATGATGTGGGCGGCCACCAGGCCGTCACCCACGCGCTCGCAGGCGTCGGCGCCAGCGCGAACGGCGGCGTTTACAGCACCGGTTTCACCACGTACCAGCACGGTGACGTAACCACCACCGACGAACTCGCGACCGATCAGGGTCACTTCAGCTGCCTTGGTCATGGCATCAGCCGCTTCGATCGCGGGCACCAGACCTCGGGTCTCGATCATGCCGAGAGCGATGCCTTGAACGGAAGAAGCCATGGGGGAGGTGCTTGTGGAGGGGGTGGAGCGGTTGCCGCCGGAGCCCGAGCCGGAGGCGGAGGAACGAGAGGCTGCAGCGCGGGTGTTGCGACGGGCGGCCGGAGCCGCCTTCGCAGCGGAGCTGGCCGCGGTTTTCGCGGGGGTCGAGGCGACCGTTTTGGCGGTCACCGTCACGGGGGCAGACGCTGCCGCCCGGGCGGGGGTGCTGGCCTTGGCCGCCGCGGCGGGGATCGCGGTCACCGAAGTGGTCCCGGCCGCAGGCTTGGCGGCAGCAGGCTTAGCGCTGGATTCGGCGCTCGCCGAAGTGCTGGTGGCTCGGGATCGTGGTGTGGCCATGACGGTGATGGGCTAAGCCCGGTTGATGGTCGCTGGTGGAAACGGAATGGACCCAGGCTGGCTGGGAGGAACGCGGGGCTCCTTAGCCGTCGGGCGACCAGTGGTCGATGATGCCGCCGATCGTGAGATCGGTGAACAGGCTGGCGTTGCCGGTGGCGTGGCGGGCAGCGGAGCCACTCGCGGTGAAGACCCAGTTGCCGGGGGAGGCCCCAACCGGATCGGTGGCGACGTTCAACTTGCCCTTGGAGTTGCGCAAGATCCGCAGGTTTTGGTGGGCGAAGCCCTCCACCCTTTGGGTGCAGACCATCGATCCCATCACCTGCATGATCTCCATCACTTGGCTCCCCCTTGGGGTTTGCCCGCCGCCATCTCTTTGCCTGCGTCGGGATCCCAGTGATCGATGATCCCGACGATCGTCAGATCGCTCGGATAGGACTTGCTGCCGGCCGCTTCACGGGCCGCGGAGCTACCGACGCAAATCACCCAATCGCCGGGGATGGCACCAACGGCATCGACAGCCACTTTCTGGGTGCTGCCATCAAGCACGACCTGGAGGTGTTTGTGCTGGAAGTCCGCGATGCGGTTGGTGGAAACCAGTGGCTTCAGCACTTTGCAGATCAACATTTCAGTGCCCCCCTCCTGTGTTGAACGTGATTGAGGAACTTACGGTCTCGGCCGGAATGTGCCGATCGCGATCCCGCACGGTGAGCAGGGTGTGCAAAAGCCCTTGCTCACAGAGTTCGCTGTAACGGGCCTCGATGGCAGCCTTCACCCGCTCGCAGTGCTGGATCGCACGTTCGCGGGCACCAGGAACAGCGCCGTGGTAATCGAAACGAAGCACCACCGGAATCGGTAGACCGCGGGAGACGTTGAGGCCCTTGAAAATCTTGACCCCGACATCGAGATCGGGAGCGCCTTCTTCAACGGTGTCCATGTAGGCGAAGTAAGTCAGGTTGCGGAGGTGGATCTCCTTGAAGCCGATGCCCACACCAATGAAGCGCTCGGCGTGGCCGAAATCGCTGTAGCTGCCGCCGTGGTACTGGCGGACGTAATCGATCTGAGAGAGGTTGTTCTCGATCAGTCGGCTGATCAGCTTGACCATGCCCTGATCGGGGGCCCCGGCTGCGGCCGTGGTGACCTGCTTCTCGATCTCATCGCGAGCCTGGTCCGCGCGCATGCCGCGGGTGGCCTCATAGACGTCGCGGGCATCGAGCCAGCTCTCCAGGTTGGTGCTGCCGTCGGCACCTGGCACGTGGACCCGAATGGCATCGGTGTCCGTGTCCATGCCGATCAGCAACAGATCAACTGAGGCCCCGCAGCAGAAGCTGTTTTCGACAGCTTGTTGGAAGTCCTGCAGACGTTGCAACCCCTGGGCGGCAGCGGCGCTGTCATCACTGCCATGGGCGGCGCAGCCTTCGTGGCAGGGGTCCTTCGAGCTGAAGTGGTAGACGACCGTTTTGAGGTAACGGGTGTCGGCGTGGGCTGGGTTCGGAAGCCCTTCGCGGTAACGCCGGTGCTCAGTTTTGACCCAGCGGTCGACGGTGTTCTCGACGTCGAACATCGCACCGGCATGGGAGCGGCGTCGCACCGAGCTGAAGGGCAGCCTCAGCGCGTAGGCGATCGCATGGGCCAGGCGACCATCTGCGCAAGGGGTGACATCCAAGAGATGGAAGCCGCACTCCAGCAGGAAGGCGTTGAAGTCTTCTGCGTCGCTGCTGCCGGATTGGGCCGCCAGAGGATCGTCGTTGAAGAATGAGAGGCTGGCTTGCTCGTAGGCCTCAAAGACGCACCAGGCAAAGAGGGTGCGCATGTCCAGTTGCGCGGTCCATGCGGTCTCGAGGATCGGCTGGGGCAGCTCATGTCCCAGCTCAGCGATGGCCAGGCGCTGGGCCTGCTCAACAAAATTGTTCTCGTGCTGGAGCGCTGAAAGGCGCTTCAAGACGGGCACGATCCGATCAAAGGAGCCGAGGGTCTGCTCCTCGTAAGCCCTTAGGGCGGCGTTGGCTTGGCCGTTGCTGAGTGGATTGAGTCCACCGGAACGGATGGAACCGGCCGAGAGGCCCCCGCTGGAACTGCGGTCCAGAACGACCTGGGTCGCAACAGGGCGAACGCGGCGTGTGTTCCCCAACTTGGTGCTGACCACCGCACTGGAGGGTTTCTTGGCCCTGGGGCCACTGGGGCGTGTCGCACCGCGAGGGGTGCGGGAGGCGTTCGCCAATTCACGCTGACGCAGAACCTTGCTGAAGGCACTGCTGGGGTTGAGCTCAGCGGGGGAGTCCGCTGGATTGGCCGAGACCGGGTCCCCAGTGCCGCGTTGGCGACGGCTGGGGGCCGTTGGTGCTAGCGGCCGCTCGTTATTGGCGGAACGCTGAGGCATGTCGAAGTGCTCCTCAGCCCCGGGCGCCGCCGGAGACGGTGATCAGAGAGCCCTGATCGGTGCTGCCGCTGGAGCCGGTCACCTTGTTGTTGGGAGCAGGAACTTCGTCGTTTCGCTTGGGCTGAACGCCGGGCATGGCACTCATCGGACCCACGCGGGTGGGGTTCCGGCGACGGGCCGAACGGCCCTCGGTGCCGGTCACGCGGTCGCCACGATCCCAGTCATCGCCGGTGATCTTGGTGCCGGAGCCTTCGCCGGTCACCCGGGAAGCTTGGGCTTCATCGGCGGCTATGGCCACGGGCTCCTGGGCTTGGGCCAGGCGCTGGCTGGAGCGACGGTCGAAGCGGAACTGTTCAGTTCCGGTGATCTTGCCGCTGGCCATGTCGAAAGGGCCAGTGATCCGTCCGCCTTGCTCGTAGGTGCTGCCGGTGACGCTACCGGTGCTTTCGCGCTCTTCCTGAGCAGCTCGGGCAGGGGACTGGACGCTGAACTCTTGCCAAGCCGCACCGTTCAAGGGCTGGGGAAAGTCGGCATCGCGGCTGGGAGCAGTACCGCAGGCGCTGGCCTGTTGATCCGCACCGACGTAGGGGGTGCCGCTGATGGATTCACAGGCGCCGTGCTCGGCGCCGGTCATCACACCACCGATGCCGGGCTGGATGCCGGTCATTCGGTTGGAGTTGCGGACGGGGGTGCGCTCACGGACAGCGCGAACGGCGGAGGTGTTGCAGAAGTCGCCTGGCTGCTCGAGGCCGGCGTAGGGGGTGCCGGTCACCACCTTGCAGCTGCCGGGCTCATCACCGGTCACTTTTTCAGAGCGGCCGGTGCGGCTGCCGCTGACCACCTGGTTGCGGTTGGTGATGCTGAAGCCCACCTTTGCGGCTTCCGGTGCGGGACGTGTGCCGCAGAAGCCGTCGAACTGCTCGCTGCCGATGTACTCATCACCTGTGACGTTGCGGCAGCTTCCGGCTTCATCGCCGGTGACTTGCTTGCTGCGGCCCACGGCGGTGCCGGTGACACCGGTGCCCCGAAGGGTGTTTTGGCTGCTGACCTTGGTTGCGGCACGGCCACCGACGTTGGCATCGGAACCGAGGTACTGGTCGCCCGTCAAGTTGCGGCCTGAACCGGCTTCGTCTCCGGTGACCCGCTCGCTGCGACCCACCATTACGCCGCTAACGGCCTGGCCGCCTTGGGTTTGGCTCTGGCCCACCTTGCGCACGGAGGGATTGCCCACACCGCAATAGGAGCTGGACTGGTTGGCCGAGATGTACTCGGTACCGGTGACGGTCTTGCAGGTTCCGGGCTCATCGCCGGTGACCTTCTCACTGCGGCCTACTTCGTTGCCGGTGACGCGGTTGCCGTGGCTGGTGGCGCTGACGCCCACCTTGGCGGGCTGGTTGCCGCTGGCGGGTTGGCCACCGCAGAATGTCTGGAAGACTTCAGCGCCCAGATATTCGGTTCCGGTGATCGAACGGCAGGTGGCTGCTTCGTTGCCGGTGGTTTTGACCGAACGGTTGGCTTGGGTGCCGGTGACCGTTTGACCGGAGAGGGTTTCACTGACGCCCACCTTCCAGGCGGCATCAGCGGCGGCGGCTTGCTTGGCGCCGTGGCGGTTGGGGCCGCTGGGGCGGGTGCCGCTGTTGCGGGCACTGCCGGCAGCACCGGTCTTGCTCTTCAGTTCACGGACTTTCTGGGCCAGCTCACGAGCACTCAAATCCGGGTTGATCTGGCGAGCGACAGCAGCTGCACCGGTTTTGGTGGAGTTGCTGGCGGACTTACCGCGCTTGCTCAGGGCCTCACGGCGTGCCAGCACCAGGGCGCGGCTCGCGTTGTGCTGGGCGGTTCCCTTGCGTGCAGCGGCGCGACGCTCACTGCCGGCGCGGTTCGAGCTAGCGGAAGCCCGCTCGCTGGATAGCGACAGGGTTGCCGAACGGGATTGTTGGGTATCGGTTGTTTTCTCTTGGCACTTGCACTTGTGCTCAGCGGCCGGCGCCGCTGCTGCCTTCGGGGCTTCCTTGGCGACGTCGGTGCGGGTGCGGTCCTTGGAGGTGTCAGCGCGCTTACCGCCGCGGGTCATGGCCTCGCGCCTGGAGAGCACCAGGTCCCGGCTGGGGTTCGAGACCCGCTTGCCCGCGTTGGACCGGTGCGAGGTGCTGGGGGAGGACAGCTGACGATGGGTCGGTGCCGCAGCAGGGGCGGCAGCTTCAGCGGCGGCCGGGCGGGGAGCGCTGCTGGGAGCGGCGTTGGTCCGGGTCGGACGGGCATCGGCTGCGCTGCGAACGCGTCCACCACCGCTGCCGTAACGGCCGGAGGCTTTCTTACCGCCGTCGGTGAGGGCCTTACGGCGCTCCAGGGCTGCTTCGCGACTCGATTTAGTGGCCATGTCCGCCCGGTGTATGGAATGACTGGATGGCATTCACGAGCCGGTCGATCTCAATCAACGCAGCGCGAAAATGCATGGAATCTGAAGGCGGAAACCCGCAATCAGATGGTTAATCTGTAAAAGAAGGAGTGGTCTCGAGATAAGCCGAGACCACAACTTGATGAAGGCGCTGAATCAGCGGCCTTCGAACACCACGAAGCAAGCACCTTGGCTTTGGGTGTAGGCGTCGTAGCCCACGAGACGCACGTGATGGTCGGGGTAAGCGCGGTGGCAAGCTTCGAGCTCGTTCACGATGACGCTCAGGTCCTTCTCACCGAAGAAGGGCAGCTTCCAGTAGGACCAATAGGTGGCCATGGAGCGGCTGGGGTGGACGTGCTCGACGAGCGGGCTCCAACCCTGGGCAATGATGTACGCGATCTGGTCGTAGATCTCGTCCTGGGTCATCGGCGGCAGGAAGCCGAAGGTCTCCAGGGTGGCGACTGTTTGGTAGTCACCCACGGTGCTCTTGAAAGGCATGGGGTTCCTTGAGATGGATGGAATGAATGAACCTTGATTTGGTTCGATGTCCTGTTCCGATCACTGAATGGGTTGGAGTCAACCGAAGCTGACTCCGTGACCCACTCGCTTCGAAATCAGTTGACGTCGAGCTTGTCGACGGTGTCGAACTCGAACTTGATTTCCTTCCAGGTCTCGAGGGCGATGGCCAGCTCGGGGCTGTGCTTCGCGGCTTCCATGAGGATGTCGCGGCCTTCGCGCTCAATCTCGCGACCGGCGTTACGGGCTTTGACGCAGGCTTCCAGTGCAACGCGGTTAGCGGCAGCACCAGCAGCAGAACCCCAGGGGTGACCGTGGGTACCACCACCGAACTGGAGCACTGAGTCATCACCGAAGATGCTCACCAGGGCCGGCATGTGCCAGACGTGGATACCGCCAGATGCCACGGCGAACACGCCGCCCATGGAACCCCAATCTTGGTCGAAGAAGTTACCGCGGCTGCGATCTTCGGGAACGAAGGATTCGCGCAGTTGGTCGATGTAGCCGAGGGTGGACTGACGGTCGCCCTCGAGCTTGCCGACCACGGTGCCGGTGTGCAGCTGGTCACCACCGGAGAGACGCAGACACTTAGCGAGAACGCGGAAGTGGATGCCGTGCTTGGGGTGACGGTCGATCACCGCGTGCATGGCGCGGTGGATGTGCAGCAGGATGCCGTTCTTACGGCACCAGTGGGACAGACCGGTGTTAGCGGTGAAGCCACCAGTGATGTAGTCGTGCATGATGATCGGCTGCCCGAGTTCCTTGGCGAACTCGGCCCGCTCGTACATCTGCTCAGGCGTGGCGGCGGTGCAGTTCAGGTAGTGACCCTTACGCTCGCCGGTCTCCTGCTCAGCGGATTTCACGGCTTCGGCAACGAACTCGAACCGGTTCTGCCAACGCTGGAAGGGCTGGGAGTTGATGTTCTCGTCGTCCTTGGTGAAGTCGAGACCACCGCGGAGGCACTCATACACAACCCGGCCGTAGTTCTTACCGCTCAGGCCAAGCTTCGGCTTGATGGTGCAACCCAGCAGGGGACGGCCGTACTTGTTCATACGGTCGCGCTCGACCTGGATGCCGTTCGGCGGACCCATGCAGGTCTTGATAAACGCCATCGGGAAGCGGATGTCTTCCAGACGCAGGTGGCGCAGAGCCTTGAAACCGAAGACGTTGCCGACCAGGGAGGTCAGAACGTTGGTGACGGAACCCTCTTCGAACAGGTCGAGGGGGTAGGCGATGAACGCATAGAAGGACTCCTTGTCGCCAGGAACGTCTTCGATGCGGTAGCAACGGCCCTTGTAGAAGTCGAGGTCGGTGAGGAGCTCGGACCACACAGTGGACCAGGTGCCGGTCGAGGATTCAGCAGCCACAGCAGCGGCAACTTCTTCCTTGGGGACACCTTCCTGGCCGGTGCACTTGAAGCAAGCCAGCAGGTCGGTGTCGAGGGGTACGTAATCAGGAGTCCAATACGTGTCGCGGTACTCCTTAACCCCAGCGTCGTACTTCTTAGCCATGGAGAATCTCCGAGTGGGTCGAGGGAAATAAGTCAGAGGGATGAGTGGCCATTAATGGCCTAACTCAGTCCTCAGTCCTTCGAACCAACGAAGCCGGCGCTGCTGTTCAGAGCAGGCTCTACTTCACGGTGGGGGCGGGCAATGATGTGGGCGGCAACCAGGCCATCACCCACGCGCTCGCAGGCATCGGCGCCAGCGCGAACGGCAGCGTTCACAGCACCGGTTTCGCCGCGGACCAGAACGGTGACGTAACCGCCGCCCACGAATTCGCGACCGACCAGGCGCACTTCGGCAGCCTTGGTCATGGCGTCAGCGGCTTCGATCGCGGGGACCAGACCCCGGGTTTCGATCATGCCGAGGGCGATGCCCATGGTTTCGTTAGCCATTACCTGCTCCTGGAGGAGGGGTGGAATGTTCGCCAGCAACCTTGCTTCGTCAACGATCCGTAAGTCAAGACATTTAGTGCCAAATGGCGATCACCGTCCCCTCAGTGTTTGATAAGTGGGGCTGATCAGTGCCTCACAAAACGATGCATATCCTTTTCGGGCTGCTCCGATGACCGGTACATGGCGTCTCTAAAAGCACTGCGGCTAGAGCGATTCGACTTCCGAGAGATGGGCAATGCCGCCGTAATACTCCAGGAATGGTTTGAGAGCGACACTCAGTCCTTCCACGATCTGAGGCTCGCAAAACACGAGCACGTGAGCATTCGCACCAGCCCGCTGAAGTCGATGGCCCCCGATACAGAGCTGTGTGGGACCTTGCCGGTCACATGGTTAATCACGTTTTAGCCCGCTGAACCGGCGCATCGGTCGTATTGAGGACAGCATCGAGCTCCCGCTCGCCCAGGATCAGATCGAGACGTCTTTTCGGTCAGCCGGCGGCAGGAAGGACGGTGTTGATAAGGGCCATGTAGAGCGGGATCCCGAGCAGGATGTTGAAGGGAAAGGTCAATCCAAGTGCCGTTGAGATGTAAAAACTCGGGTTGGCTTCTGGAACCGTCATCCGCATCGCCGCAGGAACCGCGATGTAGGAGGCGCTGGCACAAAGCACGACAAACAACAGGGCATTGCCGGGGCTGAGAGCCAAGCCCTTGGCAATCAGGGTGCCCACTAGGGCGTTAAAGAGCGGCATCAACACGGCAAAGCCGATCAGGAATCCACCCGTTTGCTTCAGGTCTCGAAGGCGTTGGGCGGCGACGATGCCCATATCCAGCAGGAAAAAGCTCAGGGCGCCATAGAACAATTTGTCGGTGAAGGGCAGCATCTTTTCAACGCTGCTGGGACTGTTGGCAGCACTGAGAAACCCCACCAATAAGCTGCCGACCAAGAGATAAACCGAGCCGTTCAGCAGCGCCTCATGCAGCACCGCTCCCCAGCGCATTCCTCCCACACTCGTGCGTTGCTGCGGCGCCGCCAGTTTCACGAGGAGCAGGCCAACAATGATCGCCGGCGACTCCATCAGCGCTAGCGCGGCGACCATGAAGCCGTCGTGCTGTAGATGCTGGGTATCCAGAAAGGTTTCAGCGGTAATAAAGGTCACCGCCGAGATTGAGCCGTAGGTCCCGGCAATGGCGGCCGCATTGAAGCCGTCCAGCTTCCAGCGCAACACCACATAGGAATAGAGCGGCACCGCGAGGGACATCAGGACCGCTGCGGCAATGGTCGGTAGGACTTGGCCACTGACGCCGCTGTGCTGCAGCTCGAGGCCGCCTTTGAATCCAATTGCCAGCAAGAGATAGAGCGAGAACAGCTTCGGCAGGGGATCCGGGATCTCCAGATCCGAGCCCAGTAGGACGGCGATGACTCCAAGAAAAAAGAAGAGGACCGGGGGTGTGAACAGGTTCTGGAAAACCAGGCTGGTGTCCATCGAGGAACCCGTAGCGATGGCGCGATTCTGGGCGCTCTGGGTGTGTTCAGAGCTGCATACATCCGGCATCGAGCCGCTTGCAGCGCCTGGGGACCCTCCCTACGGTTGGATCGAGGTAGGTGCCCCTGGATTTCTCTGGGGTGGAATGTTCAACCCAACCTGCCTCACCCCTTTAGGCGGCACAATGGCGGCCCCTGGCGTCATTGGATGCGACCTGGCACATCCCAGCCGATTTTGGTGATTGCCAGTGGCAACCCCTACAAGGTGGCCGAGATCAGCTCGATGCTCGATGCGGTCGACCTGGAGGTTCGTCAGCAGCCCGACGGCCTCGAGATCGAAGAAACAGGCAAGACCTACCTCGAAAACGCTCGCCTGAAGGCCTGTGCGGTGGCCCAGTTGACGGGGCAGTGGGCGTTGGCCGACGACTCCGGCCTAGAGGTCGATGCCTTGGCTGGTGCCCCAGGCCTCTATTCAGCCCGCTACGCCGCCACTGACTCCGAGCGCATCCACCGGCTGCTGCAGGAATTGGGATCGAGCCCCTACCGCAGCGGCTGCTTTAACAGCGCCATGGTGCTCTCTGACCCTGAGGGCCGCCCCGTGCTGGAGTCCGAGGGGATCTGCCGCGGCGAAATCCTCACCAGCCCCCAGGGGACAGGCGGTGGATATGACCCGATCTTTTGGGTGCGTGAAGCTGGCCTGACCTATGCCCAGATGGGGCAGCACCTCAAGGACAAACTGGGTTCTCGTGGCAAGGCTGCGCGTTCCTTGGCGCCGGGCCTCAAGGAGATCTTCGCTCTGTCCTAAATCAACGGGCTGAGCGCCGGTTGATCTGCTCGACCGCGCGCATAGCGGCCGCGGCGGCTTCGTTCACATCCCCTTCCCAACCCGCCAGGGTCAGGCGGCCAAAGGCGCCGACGGCTTTGACGTCGACCACCGTGATGTTGCTGGCCTTTTCGGCCTCATTGGCCGCGAGCAGGACATAGCCAGCCGGTTCGGTCTCGAGAATGAACATGCTCATGCCCGCCTGAATCATCGAACCGCGCCGGTTCTGACGGTTGATCAGCACGGCATGGTCAGGCGTGATCGCCCGAATCACCTCGGTCCAGGTCACGCTGCAGTGGGTGCGCTCGTCGACGCTGCTGCCGATCGCCTCCAGCACCACATCACCGGAGTGGAGCACATTGCTCTGGTCGCGGTGATAAAGCGCGAGGGAGCCAAAGGCCCGCTCGACGATCATCTGGCCGAGGCGGACCGTGCTGGCCTTGAGGGCAATGTCGGTGACCCGGTGCACGGCCATGCCCGGGGAGACCTCCAACCAGAGGCAGGCATCGCCGGGGATCGGTAGGAAGCCTTGGCTCACCGTCCCCATGTAGGTGGCGAGCTGGGGTTGGAGCGAGTCGAGAAAAACGTAGGTGCGCAGCTCGATCGATTCGACCGCACTGGCTTGGCTCACCAGCCGCGCTTCGCTGTCAGTTGTGATGACACAGCTGGCGGCCGATGGATGGAGTTCATCCAGAGAGGTGCCACTGCCGCTGAATCCCAAGTCGGTGCCAGTAATCTGGACCGATGAACTGCGTCGCCTGGGATTGCGTTCGATCAAGGGGTCGGGATGCTCCCTGAAGTTGGTTCAGCACCGCCTTCAAGGCGGTGAGGTCCTCAGCTGACCAGCGGGAGGAGCGCGGCGATCTTACCGCCCGATCGCTGTGTCCTCGCTCGCTAACGCCGGCCCGAAAAGGTGTCCACGGCCACAACCGTCGCCGCTGGCGTGGCTAACACGGGCCCATCCGCGGTGCGTTAGCAATGCTCACACCGTCCACCAGGCTTCGGCTGCAGAACATCGTCCACCGCATTGGTGAGGATGAGGCGGTCTCGTTGGAGGAACGGATCTACCTCCAGAAATTTGCCGACCGCCATCACGCCGTCGCGGCCTGGCTGCGCCAGGCACGCCGCCGGCAGCAGGTGGCCTCCAGCCAAGGGGTTGATCGCTTGCTGGCAGAGCTGGATTTAGGGGATGTGGAACCAGGGGCAGCCTTTCGGCCGGATCCGGAGGATCCCGGCGATCTCGGCGATTGGTTCGGCCATGCCCCGGATTGGTTGCGGCGCAGCTGATGTTCGCTTGTCTCTGAGGTCTTGCGCCGCCGGCGAGAGCCGGTACCGTCCGGCCATCACCGCAGGATTGCCCGTGGCTGCTAAGCGCTCTGCTACTTCTGCGTCCGCTAAGGGCGCTGCTCCCGTTCAAGACGGCGGCGATCTCAATGCGGATCAGGCGCTGGCACTCGTCAGCATGAGCCTGATGCAGAAACTGGCGGCCCAAGGCGAGTTGCCTTGGGTTTGGAACGAGGCTGAGGACGGCGGTTCCTGTGACATCGCCGGTCTGCGCCAACGCTTGGAGCTGACTCAGCTCGCCCTGCAAACCGGTGCCCCCTTGTCCACCGCCGAAGTCACTTATTTGATGGGTTCCCGCCCCGGCAGCGCTGAGATGGAGCGCGGTGGCCTGCGTGCCCGCCGCATCAGCCGCAACGTCTGGAAGCTGAACCAGCTCTCCGGCGCCCAGCAGGGCCGCGGTGAAGTTACCAGCTTTGCAAGCTTCAATGACGGCCGCCGTCGCTTTGGCTGATTAAGGCAATTCGCCGCCTGCGCTGATCTCCTGATCCCAGGCGGAGATCAATTCGTTTTTCAATGTTTCAGCCTGCAGCAGAGCGCTCTCGAGCCCTCCCCACCAGTTGATGAGGGCCACCGGGACCGGCATGGCGTTGCATTCCAGTTCGTAAGACTGGATTTGATCTTCAGCATCGATGAGGACACAGATGCTGAACTCCAGCAGCCCGTTGGGCCAGGGGTGAAGCGAAACCGTAGTGATCGCGTCCAGGTCAATGCTCCACCAAGGGGCGTCTGGTGGGACCTTGGGAACACCGGCTGGCAGGTCAAGTTTGGCCCAACCCCGCAGGACCAGTTGTTCCAGTAGGTCGTTGAGGTTGGAGCGCATGGACAGCCCCAGATGGGGTCCCTTTGTCATGGCACGGGCCATGGGCTGCCAGCAAGCACAGATCCAGCGATGGTGAGCCCAGTTGTCCGCAACAGGGTTGCTGTCGTTTGCCCGTCGTCTGGTTGGGGCGTCCCCTGCCGCGCGCGGAGGCTGATGCCCAGCGGCTCCCCAGTCTGATTGCGCTGCCGATCCTGTCCTCGGATGCCCTCTCCTCGGTGGCTTACGCGACCGAGGTGGCCCTGGGGGTATTGATCTTGGCTGGCAGTGCTGCCGCTCATGGTCTGGGGGCTGGGCGGGATCAGCCGGCGCTACAAACGGGTCTATGACGCGTCGAACTGAAGCCCGGGGAGGACACCTCGGTGCCTTGCCCATATCCTCAGGACGTTTTGGAGAACCAGAGCATCATCTGGCTGGCTTCCTGGAGTCGGCCCACGCTGGAGGCCTCGCGCTTCGCCGCCCAGGTCTCGGATCGGGTGATTGGCGTCTGGGTCTGCGAACCGAACGACGACTTTGAGGCGCTGCGCCAGCGTTGGCGTCGACTCTTCGGAGATGCCCCTCAATTTGAGTTGCGCCTGCTGGAGAAGTCCCTTCGCCTTCTTGATCGATCCCTTTGCCCATTTCGTTGCGGAGGCGGATGCCCGCTGCCCGGAGAGTCAATTCACGATCGTGATGCCGATGGCAATTCCCCGGCGGCGCTTGATCACCTGCTGCTCAACCATCGCGGCTTGAACATGCTTGAGGCCCTCAACGAACGGCGTAGCCGAGTGTTCACCGTGGTGCGCTATTTCCCTCCGGCCTAGAGCTTCTCGATGCAGAACTGCAGCGCGCCGTAGCACTGCTGGAGTTCTGCATCGCTTGTGCAAAGGGGCGGTAGCAGGTACACGACATTGCCCAGGGGTCTGAGGTAGACCCCCTGCTCGATGCAGTGGCGCTGGACGACCTTGCCGATCGGGTTCAGATAACTGTTCTCGCCAGCCTCGATCTCGAAGGCAGCCACGGTGCCGGTGCAGCGGACGTCCCGCACCTTGGGGTGCTGTGCGAGGGCTTCGAGATGCGGTTGATGGCGGGCCTCAAAGCCCTTGTAGGCCTTTGGGTTGGCCTCAAGCAGATCCAGGCTGGCGAGGGCAGCGGCGCAACCCAAGGGGTTCGCAGTAAAGCTGTGGCCGTGGAAAAAAGTGGCGGTGGGCTCGCTGTCGCTGATGAAGCCGGCGTAGATGCGCTCACTGGCCATGGTTACCGCCATCGGCAAGAAACCGCCGGTGAGTCCTTTGGAGAGTGCCACAAGGTCAGGCTGAATCCCGGCCCGCTGGCAGGCAAACAGCGCCCCGGTCCTGCCGAAGCCGGTCATCACCTCATCGGCAATCAGCAGGCCTCCACTGGCTTGCACCTCATCGGCGACGGCCTTAAGGAATTCAGGGCGCACCATGCGCATGCCGGCGGCCCCCTGGATGAGGGGTTCGACGATCAGGGCGGCAGTGGGGGTCTGGAGCGCCTCGCGCAAGGCTGCGAGGGCGACCGCTTCGCGCTCCGCCACGGTCTCATCACCCCAGTGGGTGGCCGGCAGCGGCAGTCGGGTCACATCAAAGAGCAGGTCGTCGAAGGCTTCGGTGAAGACCGAGCGATCACCGACGGCCATCGCCCCAAAAGTGTCGCCGTGATAGGCCCCTTCAAAGGCAATCAATTGGCGGCGTTCACTGCCTTGGTTCCGCCACCACTGCCAGGCCATCTTCAGGGCCACCTCGACGGCGCTGGAGCCGTTGTCGGAGAAGAAGAGCCGCTCCAGACCGATGTGGGCACTGAGGCGGTTGGCGAGTTGTTCGGCTGGCCCGTGGCTGAAGTTGGCGAAGATCACCTGCTCCAGCGCTTGGGCTTGGCGCCCAATGGCGGCGGCGATGTTCGGCTCGGCATGGCCATGGAGGGTGACCCACCAACTGCTGATGGCATCGATCAGCTCACGGCCGTCTTCGAGTTCCAGCAGGGACCCTTTTGCCCGCACCACCCGTTGGGGCGCGTCGCTGCGCGCTACTTGGGTGATCGGGTGCCAGAGGTGGGGGTGCCAGGCCATGGCTTAAGCGATGGCGCTGACGGCCTGCTGCAGGGCCAGGCGACGGTCCAGGCCGGTGCGCTCAGGCGGCAATTTCTTGTAGAGCCCGAGCTTCTCCAGACGGCGTTTGGTGGTGCCCGTAGCCCCAACCACAAAGACCTCACGGCCCTTCTCGATGGCCTCCTCCACCGCGTTCTCTACAGCCAGGGCGGCGGTCACCCCCAGGTGGGAGACCTCGGTGAGGTCGAAGACCACGGCGCGGCAATCACCAATGGCGTTGTGCTCGCGGCCGATCGCCTTGGCGACACCGAAGATCATCGCCCCGTTGAGCTGGAAGAGCAGGACCTGACCGCGGGCGGCGTCGAGCAGTTGACGTTCTTCATCGCTGATTTCCAGGTCGCCGTCGCCGGTGCTGATCGACTTGACGCTCTTGCTTTGCAGAGCACTCATCTTGTCGATCGTGAGGATGTTGGCGATGAAGACGCCAACGCCCACTGCGGCGATCAGGTCCACCAAAACGGTTAGTGCGATCACCAGATACATGATCAGTGCGCCGCTGATCGAGATGCGGTGGGCGCGCTGGATGAAGCCCCAGTCGACGATGTCGACACCGACCTTTAAGGCGATCCCCGCGAGGACGGCTTGGGGGATTTGGGCTGCCACGCTGGTGAGGGCGAGGATCACCACCATCAAGATCAGGGCTCGGCTAATGCCTGAGAGAGCGCTGCGGCCGCCGCTCTGGATGTTGACCACGGTGCCCATGGTGGCGCCGGCGCCAGGCAGACCACCGAAGAGGCCGGAGGCGAGGTTCCCGAGGCCTTGGCCGATCAGTTCTTTGTTGGAGTTGTGCTCGGTGCGGGTGATGCTGTCGGCCACAACCGACGTAAGTAGGGCATCGATGCAGCCGAGCATGCCAAGCACGGCCGCATCCACAAACATCAGTTGCAATTCGCCCAGCTCAAAGTGGGGGATCTGCAGGGCGGGGAACCCTGAGGCGATTTCTCCTATGCGGCGGATCTCTTCGCCGCCGCTGCCCGAGAGCAGCGTGAGGGAGAGCACGGTGCCCACCACCAGAGCAATCAGCTGTGGTGGCGCAATTTTTTTGACGGCTGCTGGGGTCAACCACAGGATCGCCATGGTGATCACCGCCAGGGTGATCTCGGTGGGCCGCGCGTTGGCGAGCAGTTGGGGCAGGTTGTTGAGCGTGCCCATGACGCCGCCCTTGGGGCTGGCCTGACCGAGGAATGGTCCCAGCTGGAGAATGATCAGGATGAGACCGATCCCGCTCATGAAGCCCGAGATAACCGTGTAGGGCATCTGGGTCACGTAGCGACCGAGCCGCAGCAGACCAAAGGCGATCTGAAAGACGCCCGCGAGCATGACCACGGTGAAGGCCATGGCCAGGCCGTGCTCGGGGTTGCGAGCGGTCAAGCTCGCAATGACGGTCGTCATCACCACGGTCATCGGACCGGTGGGCTCCGAGATCAGGCTCGGGGTACCGCCGAAAAGGGCCGCAAAGAGGCCCACCAGCACCGCACCCCAGAGGCCGGCGGCCGCACCGGCTCCAGACGCGACGCCGAAGGCCAGGGCCATGGGCAGAGCGATCACCGCGGCGGTGACACCGCCAAAGAGATCCCCTTTGATGTTGTTGGTGCTGATCTGATTCAGCAGGCGAAAACTTGACGCTCGTGGGGAGGTCGACGCCGGGGTCATGACCGCTGCGGAGGGGGCCAAAACGCTACGCCTGAGCCGAA
Source organism: Synechococcus sp. (assembly GCA_047285805.1). GTDB lineage: Bacteria > Cyanobacteriota > Cyanobacteriia > PCC-6307 > Cyanobiaceae > Vulcanococcus. The sequence continues at coordinate 332,889 of JBJBCN010000002.1, forward strand.
TCATTTGGGGCTCGGCCGGCAGCGCGTTAGTGAATCGGGCATCCTGAGGTCTCGACCTTCGTGCGACCAATGGGCGAGCCCACCAGCCTGGCGGCCCTGGAGGCCAGCTTTGAGCGGGAAGCGCGCCTGGATCAGTCCTATGTCGTGCTGACGGTTGCGGCGAGCTTGATCGCCACGTTGGGTCTGTTGGCTGACAGCGCTGCGGTCGTGATCGGGGCCATGTTGATTGCCCCCTGGATCCTGCCCCTGCGCAGCGCCTCCTTCGCGATCCTGGAGGGCCGGTTGGCGCTCGTGGGCCGGGCCCTTCTGACGCTGGCCGTGGGGGTGGCGATCACGGTGTTGACTTCAGCGGCACTGGGGTTGGTGGCCCATCTGCCCGTGCTGGGTGATGAGGTGCTCGGACGCACCACCCCCAATCTTCTGGATTTGGGGATTGCCCTGGTGGCGGGCTCGGTGGCCACTTATGGCCGTCTGAAACCGGAAGCGGTCTCCTCCATGGCAGGAACGGCCATCGCGGTGGCCCTGGTGCCGCCTGTCTGTGTGCTCGGATTGCTGCTGGCTTTGCAGCAATGGGACCCTGCCAAGGGGGCGGCTTTGCTGTTTGCCGCAAACCTGCTCGGCATTCTGTCGGGGGGCTTGCTGACTTTGGTGGCCACCCAGGCCAGCCTGCGCCAGCAGCTGTTCCGCAGCCAGATGGGCCTGGTCAGCTTGCTACTGACCGGATTGCTCTTGATCCCGCTGACGGGTGGCTTTGTGACGCTGCTGGGTCAAGCGCAGCAGAGGCAGGCCCTGGAAGAGGTGGAGCGGGCGATCACTGAAAGCCTGCGTCAGCGCACTCTTACCCTCGGGCGGGATTCTGAGCTCACCGACGTCAAGATTGATTGGAGTCAGAACCCACCCTTGATCAAGGCAGCGGTGCGGGTGAGCCGGCCGAACTTGCCGACCCCCAAGCAAGTCGCGGCCGTTCAAGATTTCATTAATCGGACCCAGAAATTCCGCTACCGCCTTTTGGTTCAGCGGGTTTCGATCGATGTGATCGGTCCTGAAACCGAACCCAACCCTGAGCCGATCCCGGTTGAGGAACCCAAGGAGCAGGCCCCAGAACCGGCTGAGCCGGCACCGGTACCGGCACCGGTGCCTCCTACTCCTTCCGTGATGGCCCCGGCTCCCCCCGCTTAACGGTCAGGAGACATTTCGTCTGTTCTGTGCACAATTGGGCCAGTCCGCTGCTGGCCATGCCTGACGCCCTCACCTTCCTGGAGATCGTCGCCGGCATTTTGCTCCTCTTTGGCGGGGGGGAGTTGTTCGTGGCAGGGGCCGTTGCGCTCTCGCTGCTGCTCGGCATCCCTCAAATCGTCATTGGTTTGACGGTGGTTGCCTTTGGTACTAGTGCTCCTGAGTTGTTTGTGAGCCTGCTCTCGACTCTTCAGGGCAGCACAGGCGGTGATTCGATTGCCGTAAGCAATGTCCTTGGCTCCAACATCTTCAATGTGATGGTGGTGCTGGGCGCCAGCGCGGCGATAACGTCCCTGCGGGTGCGCAGTCGCTTGGTGCGGCGTGATGTGCCTTTGTTGCTCTCGGTGTCGATGGCCACGTGGGCCATGGCCTCATCCGGCAGCTTCACTTGGGTAGCAGGTCTGGCCCTGTTGACGGCCCTGGTCATCACGCTGGTGTGGGAAGTCCGCTCAGCCCGGGAAGACCACGAGGAAGGGCTCGATGACATTGACGCCGAGGGGGCTTCAACCACCCCGGTGGCCCTGTTCAAGTTGGTCGTGGGCCTGGCGCTGCTGGTGGTGGGTTCCCAAGTGTTGATCAAGGGAGCCATCGCTGCGGCCCAAAGCTTGGGGGTCAGCGAGGCGGTCATTGGTCTGACGATTGTCTCGGCCGGGACCTCAATGCCCGAGCTGGTGACCTCTCTGGTTGCCGCCTATCGGGGTAAGGCGGATTTGGCGATCGGCAACGTGGTGGGTAGCAACCTGCTGAACCAACTGCTGATCCTCGGCCTGTGTGCTCTTGTTTCCGGTCAGGACGGTCTCCTGGTCAGTCCGGAGCTGCTCCGCCGTGACTTCCCTGTAATGGTGCTGACGACCCTGGCTTGCCTACCGATTTTCTGGAGCGGCGGGGTGATCAACCGTCTTGAAGGTTGGCTGTTGCTTGGGGCATATGGCCTCTATCTGATTGAACAGATCCTGAGCAGCACAGCGGCACCGGGAATCGATGAATTCAGGCTCTTTGTCCTGGTGGCAGTCTTCCCTCTAGTGCTTGTGTTCCTAACCTGGACATCCCTGAGCTGGCTGCAACAGCGCAAGGCCGCTGGCTAGAGAGCCGGCGCTTCAGTTGAGAACGACACCGGGGAGCATGGACACGCTGAGCCCGGCCGCGGTGGCATCGGAGTAAAGGCTCTCGCTGCTCTCCCGGTTCAAGTTCACCTTGCCGGAGCAAATCAGCTCCCAGGTGTCACTGGCGAAGTGGGTCTGCAGCCAAAGCATCCCGACGACACTGCGGTGCTTAAGGTTGTAACTCGCTCCGACGGACGTCAAGGTGATGTCCATGGCCCATAAAAAGCTCCCCCTATTGCAGAGGGAGGAGCCGGATGCTGATGTATCAAAGCGAACCAAAACCAAAACCAATGGCCTTGGTTTTGGTTCGTGATCAGCCTTGGTTGACTTCGGCCGCGGCTTCCGCCTGACGGTGGCGGTAGTGGTGGCCGCGATACAGAAGGTCAACGGAGGCGTCGACGGAAGCGGCTTCGTGGCGGAGAGAGGCCTCGAAGTGCTGACCCCGATAAGCGTGCTGAACAGGGGTGGCGGCGGGCTGTTCGTGACTGGCGGTCTCGTAACTGATGCCGCGGTATTGCAGTTTGCTCATGGTGTTCATCGGGCCTCGAAGGGTCGGTGGGTTGTCCGCTTCGTGGAAGGAGCGTTGCTTCGCCTAGCGGTGGGCTACTTCCGGTGGAGCCAGGCCGAAAGGGGGCTCCCTCAACGTTTTGTCCTTCAGAAGCATTTCTAGCTAATCGGCAATGTTCAAAATGAACAAAATGGACCTATCTATACACTTTGCAATGCATGATGTGATGACTTGAACATTTTTCCTTCACATTCCCTCTCGTGTCTTGGTCGTCTTTGTCGGTCAAATTGCGAATTGGTAGCGACTGAAACCTTGACGGAGTTGTTTCATGAGGAACAGTGTTAGGCAATGGCGGTAATCCGTCATCCACCCAGCGACTGCTTTTTGATGACTGTTGCTTCTGCGTCTCGGCCTCGGCCGAAGAGCCTGCAGGAAGCGAGTTTGCTCGAGGGACCGCAGCTCCTCCTCCGCAAGGTGCGAGGTCTTTCCTCCGGCCGCTCGTTGACCTGGCTGGCCTGTGTACCCCTGGCTCTCTTCGGTCTGGGTGTCTTCAACCTCTCAGCTCACGCAACCGAGTTGCCAGAGCTCAATGCAGCCTTCTTGGCTAACAACATGTGGCTCTTGGTGGCCACGATCCTGGTGATCTTCATGAACGCCGGTTTCGCCATGGTCGAAGCCGGGATGTGCCGCCAGAAGAACGCCGTCAACATTCTTGCCAAGAACCTTTTCGTGTTCGCCCTTGCGGTGACCGCTTATTGGTTCATTGGTTACTCGCTGATGTACGGCGGCTCCGTCGCAGACGGCTGGTTCTATTTCAACGGACTGTTCTTTGACCCCACTGTCACCGCTGAGATGGTGACAGACGGAAGTCTGGTCCCCACAGTTGACTTCCTCTTCCAGGCCGCTTTCGCCGGCACCGCTGCCACAATTGTTTCCGGTCTGGTGGCTGAGCGCGTCAAGTTCGGCGAGTTTGTGATCTTCGCCCTCGTTCTGACCGCTTTCATCTACCCGGTCTCCGGTTCCTGGCAGTGGAATGGCGGCTGGCTGAGCGAGCTCGGCTTCATTGATTTCGCTGGCTCCTCCATCGTTCACTCTGTAGGCGCTTGGGCTGGTCTGGTGGGCGCCATGCTGCTTGGACCCCGTATTGGCAAGTTCGTGGGCGGCAAGCCCCAGGCCATCCCTGGCCACAACATGTCGATCGCAACCCTCGGCGCGCTGATCCTTTGGATCGGCTGGTACGGCTTCAACCCCGGCTCCGAGCTGGCGATGGACCAGTACGTGCCTTACGTGGCTGTGACCACCACCCTGGCTGCTGCTGGCGGTGCTATAGCGGCCACCATCGTTTCTACCGTGACTTCGGGTAAGCCTGACCTAACGATGATCATCAACGGCATCCTGGCCGGTCTCGTTAGCATCACCGCAGGTTGCGGCAACATGACCCTGGTGGGTTCCTGGGTCGCCGGTGCCGTTGGAGGCATCATCGTCGTCTTCGCCGTCTCCGCACTCGACGCCGCTGGCATCGATGATCCCGTTGGCGCCTTCTCCGTGCACGGCGTGTGCGGCGTCTGGGGCACCCTTGTGATTGGCCTCTGGGGCGTGGATGGCATGGATGTTGGCTCCGCCGGCATCGGCCTGCTCAACGGTGGCGGCATCAGCCAGCTGGGTATTCAGGCTCTGGGCTGTGCGGCTTACGCCATCTGGACCATCTTCACCTGCTGGATTGCCTGGTCGGTAATCGGCGGTCTTTTCGGCGGCATCCGCGTCACCGAGCAAGAAGAGATAGAAGGTCTCGACATCGGCGAGCACGGCATGGAGGCTTACCCCGATTTCGCTTCGGCGAAGTGATCCTCCGACCTGTTCTCCCTGGGCCCGCTTTGGCGGGCCTTTTTTGTGGGCTGGCTGAGCTGGCCTGTGAGCATGCAAGCCAAAGGCTGTCCAGCTTTTGCCCTGCACGCGCTGCGGTGCTCGCTTGATCACCAAAACCGAGCAGCAGCCTGTGCGCTTGGTTTGCGCGGAGTGCCAGCAGGTGTTCGTCCGTTTTGGAGCGTTACTCCACTGCTCGGCCTGGTGGTCGTTCCACTGCTGGTGATGAGACTTTCGCCGCGAATTGGGCGGGTCCCCCAGGCGCCCCGCACCCAATTTGGGCGCCACTAGATGAAGTACATCGCCTGAGCCTGCAGGAGTGCATCCCGTTGCGCGACGAGGTCTGCCAGGGTTGTGGACTCCAGCAGAGCTCGCCGCTGCTCCGCAAGCTGATTGTCGAGCGAGTGCACGACCTGTCGCTCCATGCTCGGCTGGTCCATTTGTTGCGCTTCGGATTTGCCCTCCAGGCAGTCGAGCACCTCGCTGAGCTGGATCGCTGCTGCCGGTCTGGCCAGTTGGTAGCCCCCCCTGGGGCCGCGGCTGCTGTTAAGTAGGCCCCTTTTGCGCAGGCTGGTCAGCATTTGCTCGAGGTAGCGCTCTGGGATGCCCTGGCGCTGGGCGATGACGGAGACCTGCAGCCGTCCCCCTTGGGCCTGGATGCCAGCGAGCTCAATCAGGGCCAGTAGTCCGTAGCTGGTTTTGGCGTTGAAGGACAACGGCGGCGCTCGGTTTATTTTACGGTAAAGTACTTGGGAATTTCTGACGCTGAGTCGATAGTTGATGATTACGTTCTGATGTCCCTGTTCCGTCTAAGCCGTATTTCCCGACCTCATTGCCGAGTTTTCAGCCCTGTAGGCTGAATGCCTCGACCGATCGCCCCCGTCTTGGCTGATCTTTTTGCTGCTGCCTTGCAGCCCGAAGCATTGATCACGCTGCTGGTGCTGATCGGCTCGGTTGTGCTGTTTGTTTCCGGTTGGCTGGCCCCGGATCTCACGGGTCTGCTGGCCGCCGGTTTGCTGGTCAGCTTTCACGTGATTGAGCCGCGGGAGGCCCTGGAGGGTTTTGGCAGCCCGGCCCTAATCACCCTGGCCGGCCTGTTTGCGATTTCCGCGGGACTGTTCCGCAGTGGTGGTTTGGATCGTCTTCGGGCCTTGATTGGCTCCGATGCGATTCGCAGCCCAAAGCGAATGATCGCCCTGATGGTGACGGTGGTGGGCCCCGTTTCTGCAGTGGTCCCCAACACCCCGATCGTGGCCAGCCTTCTGCCGGTGGTCGAGGGCTGGTGCAAGCGCCGCCGCATTCCCCCGTCGAAGGTGCTCCTCCCCTTGTCCTTCGCGACGGTGCTCGGGGGCACCATCACCCTGTTGGGCAGTTCGGTGAACTTGCTGGCAAGTGAGGTCAGCAGCCGTCTGGGTTACGGCAGTTTTGGCCTGTTTAGCTTTACCCCGATTGGCTTGGGGGTCTGGTTGCTGGGCGGCTCCGTGATGGTGCTGCTCGCCGATCGTTTTCTGCCGGACCGGGGGCGTGATGACGATGACCTGATCGCCGATCTCTCCAGCAGTGGCTATTTGACCGAGGTCAAGATTCCCCTGGGCTCTGAGCTCATTGGTCAATCGCTCCATGCCACCCGCCTGCAACGGCGCTTTGACCTCGATGTCCTCGAGCTCCATCGCGGCAGGGAGCGCTTCATGCCGCCCCTGGCTGATCGCACGTTGATGCTGGGCGACCGGTTGCTACTGCGCTGCAACCGCGACGACCTGCTGCGGCTGCAGCAGGACCACACGGTGGTGTTGGCCCCCACGCCGGAGCAGCCGGTGAGCTTGGAAGACAACAGTCAGCGGATGGTGGAGGTGCTGTTGCCTTCGGGGTCCACCTTGGCTGGGGACTGCCTGCGAGATTTGCGCTTCAGGCAGCGTTACAACGCCACGGTTCTCGCCTTGCGCCGCGGCAATGCAGTTCTGCGGGAGCGGCTGGGCCGGGTTCAGCTGCGCGAGGGCGATGTCCTTCTGCTTCAGGGACCAAAAGACGCCATCCGTGGCCTTCAGGCCAGCAACGACCTGGTCGTCCTCGAGCAGCTGGAGAAGGATCTGCCGACGGTGAGCCGCAAGCGCTTGGCTCTGCTGATTGCGGCCCTGGTGCTGCTTCTGCCCAGTTTTGAGGTCATCCCTCTGGTCGCGTCCGTCCTGCTGGGCACGGTGGCGATGGTGGTGACGGGTTGCCTGCGGGCCGGTGAATTGCAGCGGGTCGTGCGCCTAGATGTTCTAGTGCTCCTGGGCTCCTTGGCTAGCTTCAGCGTCGCCCTTGAGAAAACGGGTTTGGCTTCGGCCCTCGCCCAGGCGTTGTTGCTCGGCCTCAGTAACTGGCCTGTCTACGGCGCCATGGTGGTGGTCTTCCTCTTCACGGTGGCCCTGACGGAGGTGATGAGCAACGCCGCCACGGTGGCGATGTTGATTCCAGTCGCTGGTCAATTGGCCCAGGGGTTGGGTTTGCCGCCGATAGCCCTGATCTACATCGTGCTGTTCGGCGCCAGCCAGAGCTTTCTGAGCCCCGTCGGCTATCAAACCAATCTGATGGTCTACGGCCCGGGTCGCTATCACTTCTTGGACGTCTCCCGCTACGGCTTCCCCTTAACCATTGCCATGGCCATCGCTGTGCCCTGGATGGTCTGCCGTTGGTTCGGCCTGTAGAACGTGGGTCTCCAGTGACGGAACACCCTTCGATGAGCGGGCCTAAGGCTTGGCTGAGGCGCTTGCGTCAGTGGCTGCTTTGGCTGTGGCACCACGAGGCCTCGGTCGGTCAGAAGGCCCGCGGATTAGCCGCCGGCGTGTTCATGGGGTGTTTCCCCATCTTTGGCTTGCAGACCCTGCTGGGGATTGCACTGGCCAGCTTGGTGCGCGGTAACCACATCCTGGCTGCGGCGGGCACTTGGATCAGCAATCCCCTGACCTATATCCCTCTTTACTGGCTCAACTACGCCGTGGGCTGCAGGGTGCTGGGCCCGGGTCCCGCCTTGCCCTCTCTCGAAGCGCTTCAGCAGGGTGGACTCTTGGAGCTGGGACTGGCGATGAGTTCTCGCCTGTTGCTCGGATCCATCTTGGTGGGATTGGCCAGTGCGGGGCTGTTTGGTGGTCTCTATTGGTGGCTGCTCAAGCGCAGTAAGGGCGCCAGCGCTCACACTTAATTCTCGCTGGGCAGCCGCTTCCAGCCGGCCAGCACGCCCAGGATGTCGGCAGCACTGACTAGGCCGACGAAAGCCCCGAATTCATCCACGACGACGCGGACGGAGCTGCGGTCGCCTCGTCGGAAGCTGGTCAGGAGTCGATCGGCGCGAATCATCTCAGGTACGAACTGCGGCGCATCGCAGAGCTGGCTGATTAGGCGGTAGCCGCCGCCGCTGAGCAGTTCAGCCATGGCCCGCTCGCGGCTTAGGACCCCGAGGACCTCATCCACCTCTTCTCCAAGGACCACCCACCAGGCATCATCGGGGGCTTCCAGGATCTCCTGGCGCACCGAGTCCAGGCTGGCGCTGCCGGAGAGGGAGGGGGTGGCGACCCGCGAGACCATTAGGTCCCTGGCGGTGAGGTCGTTGAGGGCAAAGACCTTGCCGATCATTGCAGCTTCGTCGGCTTCGATTTGACCCTGTTGCGAGCCCAGGCGAGCCATCAAGTGGATCTCACGTTCGTTGGTCGTGAGTTCGTTCTTGGCGGTGATGGCCGGCATCAGCTTCTCGAGAACCAGCAGTAGGGGCAAGGTCAGGCGCTCGAGCATCAGCAGGATGCGCGCCGAGACCAAGGAGATGGGCATGGCGAAGCTGTTGCCAATCGTCTTCGGCAGGATTTCAGCGAAGAGGATCACGGCCACCGTGAATCCCACGTTGAAGAGCAGCAGCGCCCAGCGGCCCCCAACGTTCTCGAAGACCTGGTTGGCCTGACTGCCCAGCAGGATGGAGCCGGAGATGTTGAAGAGGTTGTTGATCACCACGAGCAGCACCAGGGCTCGTCCCGGTCTGGCCTTAATCCGCTCCAGCGCCTTCGATCCGGCCACCCGCTGTTGCTTGAGGGTGTGGACCTGAATCGGATTCGCCGTCAACATGGCGGCTTCCGCACTGGAGGCCAACGCCGAGCCCATCAGGATCAGCACTGCCATCACCAGCAGCACAACGATCGGATTCATGGACTGGTGGACGCTGCGAGATCGATCGGACCTTACCTACGGTTTGCGGGATGAACCCGTCTTCGAGCAATCCAGTTAGGGCGCTGCAGCGTTGGCGTCAGCAGCTCACGGTGCCGCAGTTCACCGTGGTGACGGGTCTGTTGGTCATCGTTCTGGCGACGCTGCTCCTCTCGACACCGCTCTGCTCGACCAGCAACGTTGGCCTCTGGCAAGCCTTGTTCACGGCCACCTCGGCAATCACCGTGACGGGACTCACGGTGATTGATATCGGCGAAGACCTGACCTTCGCCGGGCAGGTGGTGCTGGCCGGTCTGATCGTCACCGGTGGCCTCGGCTTGATGGCGATTACGACCTTTCTGCAGGGCTTCGTTCAGGGGCGATCTGGTTTGCGGCATCGCCTCGACAAGGGGCGTTCCCTCGATGAGTTTGGCGTCGGTGGCATTGGACCCACCTTCCACAGCATCCTGCTGGTGGCCCTCTGTGTGATGGGCCTGGGCACGGTGGTGCTCTATAGCTTTGGCTTCAGCGACATCGATGACCCCGGCCGCCGGCTGTGGGCCTCGATGTTCCATGCGATCAGCGCATACAACAACGCTGGCTTTGGCCTCTGGTCCAACAGCCTGGAGAACTATCGCGATAACTCGGTGGTGACCGGTGTGATCGCTTTGATGATCGTCGTTGGCGGTATCGGCTGGCGGGTGGCCAATGACATCTGGAATAACCGCTTTCGCTTGGGGCGCCTTCGCCGCCTGAGCCTGCACACCCGACTGGTCATCCGCAGCACTGCCCTGCTCATCGCCATTGGCGCGGCCGGTCTGCTCATCACCGAGCATTTCGGCTACGGCGCCTCGGCGATGGAGCCCTACAGCTTTTTGCAGCGCCTGCAGATTGTCCTCTTCCAGTCCATCACTACCCGGACCGCTGGCTTCAACACCATTCCTCTCTCGGCTCACCAGATCACGGATGCCGGCCTGCTGTTGATCATCGTCTTGATGTTCATCGGTGCCAGTCCGGGCGGAACTGGCGGCGGGGTCAAGACGACGACCTTCGCGATCTTGATGGGGGCGACCCGCTCGACCCTGCAGGGCCGCAGCGATGTCCTCTTGCATCGCCGTCAGATTCCCGATACGACGGTTTTGCGTGCCGTTGGGGTCACCTTGGCTTCGGCCTTGTTTGTGGTGTTGATGGCCCTGAGCTTGGGGCTGGGCAATTCCCTGGGACAGCAGCAGGTCCAGTCCTTCAGTTTCCTGGAGAAGCTCTTCACCTGTGTGTCCGCCTTCGGCACGGTCGGCCTCGATCTGGGGGTGACGGCCCACCTAAACCGCTGGGGCCAGTTGGTGTTGATGGTTGGGATGTTTGTGGGGCGGGTCGGAATCCTGTTGTTGCTCTCGGCGCTCTACGGCCACCGGCACCAAAATCGCGTCGGCTATCCCAAAGAAGATTTGTATGTCTAGTGGGTTCACCACTTAGAACAGGGGCGTCGAGCTGAATCAGTTGCTGTGAATCAGTGGTGGCAGTGGAGCGCTGAATCCGGGGTCCGCCGCGGCAGCTTTGCCGTGATCGGGGTCGGACGTTTCGGCTCTTCGGTCTGCTCGGAATTGCTGCAGTCCGGCGCTGGAGTGTTGGCGATTGATTCCAGCCAGCGCGCCATCGACGAACTGCGTCAGATCGATCCCGCGATCGAAGCGCGGGTTGTGGATTGCACCGATGAAGAGGCCCTGCGGGCCGCCGGGGTGCTTGACATGGAGACCGTGGTGGTCGCCATGAGTGAACCGCTGGAGGCCAGCGTCACCGCGACCTTGATCTGCAAAGACTCCGAAGGCAGCCGCGTTAAGCAGGTGATCGCCCGGGCCACGAGCGACATCCACATGAAGATGTTGAAGCGGGTCGGTGCAGACCGCGTCGTCTTCCCTTCAAAAATGATGGGTCAGCGCCTGGGAATGGAGCTGGTTCGGCCGAACTTGCTGGAGCAATTGCGGTTGGATGACCGCAGCAGCATTGAAGAGATCAAGGTTCCCGAGGCTTTTGTGGGCCATTCCTTGCGGGATCTCAACCTGCGCAAGCACTACAACGTCAATGTGCTGGCGGCTGGTCCGGCGGGGGAGCTGCATGTGAACCCTCCGGCGTCCCACGTGTTGGCGGCGGGGGAGCTGCTGGTGGTGATGGGCTCTGAAGATTCCTTGAGAGCACTGCCGGCCAGTTGATGGCCCGCATTTGTGCGCTTTCCCTCACGCCATAAGTGACGGCTTGTGGCCAAAACGGTTCCGCTCCCCAGTAACCGGCGCTAGGCCGGGGCGATAGCGCTCAGAAAAAGGGGGCTGACTGTCATGGTTAGTAGCTCAGTGGCCCAATCCAGCCTGCCGCCACCGCTCAAGGAAAGCGGGCAGCGGGAGGTCTTCTGCGGCCTCACGTCGATTGTTTGGCTACACCGGCGCATGCCGGATGCGTTCTTCCTGGTGGTGGGCTCCCGCACCTGCGCCCACCTCATCCAGAGCGCCGCCGGGGTGATGATTTTTGCGGAGCCCCGCTTCGGAACGGCGATCCTTGGCGAGCGGGATCTGGCCGGTTTGGCCGATGCCAATGAGGAGCTGGACCGCCTCGTGGCGCAACTGTTGGAGCGCCGCCCTGAGATCCGCACTTTGTTCCTGGTGGGGAGCTGCCCGAGCGAGGTGATCAAGTTGGATCTTGCCAAGGCCTCCGAGCGGCTGAATCAGCAGCACGCCGGACGGGTGACGGTGATCAACTACACGGGCAGTGGCATTGAGACCACCTTTACCCAAGGGGAGGACAGCGCCCTGCAGGCGCTCGTGCCCCTGATGCCCAAGAGCGATCAGCTCCAGTTGTTGATCGCGGGAACCCTGGCGGATGCAGTTGAGGATCGGTTGGTGGGCCTGTTCCACAAGCTCGGCATCGAGCGGGTGGCGAGCTTGCCCCCCCGCCGCTCCACCGAGCTCCCTTCGGTGGGTCCGGGGACCCAATTGCTGCTTGCCCAGCCCTATCTCTCCGGTACGGCCCGGGCCCTGGTGGATCGTGGAGCCCGCTTGATCGAGGCGCCTTACCCCTTGGGGGTCGAGGGCAGCCGGGACTGGATGGCCGCGGCGGCAAGGACCTGTGGTGTCGATCAGGCCCGGATCGATTCCGTGCTGGATCCGCTGGCGGAGCGGGGCCGGCGAGCCTTGGCTCCCCACCGGCAGGTGTTAGAAGGCAAACGTCTCTTCCTGCTGCCTGATTCCCAACTCGAGCCCGCGCTGGCTCGGTTCCTTGCACGTGAGTGCGGCATGAAGCTGGTGGAGGTTGGTACCCCCTATCTCGATCGTCAGTTGATGGCCCAAGAGCTGGCTCGGCTGCCTGAGGGCACCCAGCTCAGTGAGGGCCAGCACGTGGACAACCAACTGCAGCGGGTCCGAAAGGAGCGTCCGGATCTCGTGGTCTGCGGCATGGGCCTCGCTAACCCTCTCGAGGCTGAGGGGATGGCGACCAAGTGGTCCATCGAGTTGGTCTTCAGCCCCATCCATGGCATTGATCAGGCCGGCGATCTAGCCGAACTCTTTGCCCGTCCCTTGCGTCGCCGCGGCGCGTTGCAGTTCTCCTGATTCGCCACCCATGGAACTCACGCTCTGGACCTACGAAGGCCCCCCGCACGTCGGGGCCATGCGCATTGCCGCCTCCATGGAGGGGGTGCACTACGTCCTCCATGCCCCGCAGGGGGACACCTACGCCGATTTGTTGTTTACGATGATCGAGCGACGGGATCGCCGTCCTCCCGTCACCTACACGACCTTCCAGGCCCGGGACCTCGGAGGTGACACGGCGGAGTTGGTAAAGCGCTCCATTGCCGATGCGGTCGAACGGTTTCAACCCGAGGCCCTGCTGGTGGGTGAGAGCTGCACGGCGGAGTTAATTCAGGACCAACCCGGCGCCCTGGCGGCTGGCATGGATCTCGGCGGGATTCCGATGGTCAATCTGGAGTTGCCGGCCTATTCGAAAAAGGAGAACTGGGGGGCTGCTGAGACCTTCTACCAACTGGTCCGCAACCTGCTCAAGCCCCAGTTGCCCGCCCCTGGTGCTCCCAAGCTGGACCCCACCCGCTGGCGCTCCGAGAACCGTCGTCCCCGGGTTAATTTGCTCGGCCCCTCGCTCTTGGGGTTCCGCTGCCGCGATGACGTGCGGGAGCTAACTCAGCTCTTGGCTGGCTATGGCATCGACGTGGCGGTCGTCGCTCCTCTAGGGGCCCGGCCGGCAGATCTGCTGCGCATCCCGACGGCCGATGCCAACTTGAACCTCTACCCCGAGGTGTCCGGGTCGGTTTGCAGTTGGCTCGAGCGCCAGTTCGGCCTGCCGACGGTCAAAACCGTTCCGATCGGCATCGGTGCCACGGTGGAGTTCCTGCGCGAGCTGCATGATGTTTTGGGCCTGGAGCGGCCTGCGGAGCTGCAGGCTGAGCACCAGTCCCGCTTGCCCTGGTATTCCCGCTCCGTCGATTCCACCTATCTGACTGGGAAACGGGTGTTTGTCTTTGCCGATGGCACCCATGCCATCGCAGCTGCCCGGATTGCCAGCCGCGAGCTTGGCTTTGAGGTGGTCGGTCTGGGGACCTACAGCCGGGAGATGGCCAGGGAGGTCAGGGCGCTGGCGGTTGAGTTGGGGCTGGAGGCCTTGATCACCGATGACTACCTCGCCGTTGAGGCGGCTATGGCCGAGGCCGCACCGGAGTTGGTGCTGGGAACCCAAATGGAGCGGCACAGCGCCAAGCGCCTCGGGGTCCCCTGCGCGGTCATTAGCGCCCCGCTGCATGTGCAGGATGTGCCGGCCCGCTACGCCCCGCAGATGGGTTGGGAGGGGGCCAACGTGATCTTCGACAGTTGGGTTCACCCCCTGATGATGGGGCTGGAGGAACACCTCATCGGGATGTTCCGCCATGACTTTGAGTTTGTCGACGGCCATCGCAGTCACCTGGGGGATGGTGCTCCCGCTGCACCGCCGGTTGAAGAGACCGCTGCGGTGGCGGTTTCCGTTGCTGGGGTCAGCCTGAGTTGGAGTTCCGATGGAGAGGCGGAACTGGCGAAGATCCCCTTCTTCGTTCGCGGCAAGGTTCGCAAAAACACCGAGGCCTATGCCCGGGAACAGGGGCTAGCTGTGATCGACAGCGAAGCCTTGTATGAAGCGAAGGCCCATTACAGCCGCTGATCGTTGCGCTGACCTGAGTATTGCTACCTAAAAATCTGTGTTGTAATCCGCATTTTTTGCCTAACTGTTTCGCTTTGCGTGTGCCTAGAGGTCAACTGGCCATTGCCGGTCTTGTATAGAGGCAGAGCATGAAAACCAGGGTTTCTGTGTTCCTGGTTTTTCCTGATTTATGACCACCACGCTCAAGCGCCCCGACGGTGAGGGCAGCGTCCAGGTTCATCAAGATCCCTCGGTGAACATCGCAGAGGGAGCGTTGGTCATTGCTGTCTACGGCAAGGGCGGTATTGGCAAAAGCACAACGAGCTCGAATCTCTCGGCTGCCTTCTCGAAGCTGGGCAAACGGGTGCTTCAAATTGGCTGTGATCCCAAGCATGACAGCACCTTTACGCTGACCAAGCAGATGGTGCCGACGGTGATCGACATCCTCGAAGGGGTTGATTTTCATACCGAGGAACTGCGGCCAGATGACTTCGTTTTTGACGGCTTCAACGGCGTGCAATGCGTGGAGTCCGGCGGCCCTCCGGCGGGCACCGGCTGCGGTGGTTATGTGACCGGTCAGACCGTGAAGTTGCTAAAGGAGCATCACCTCCTGGAGGACACCGATGTGGTGATCTTCGATGTGCTCGGCGATGTGGTCTGCGGTGGTTTTGCAGCACCCCTGCAACATGCCAACTATTGCTTAATTGTCACCGCCAACGACTTCGATTCGATCTTCGCGATGAATCGGATCATTGCTGCGATTCAAGCTAAGGCGAAGAACTACAAGGTGCGCCTCGGTGGGGTTGTGGCCAACCGCAGCCGCGATACCGATCAAATAGATCGCTTCAACGATCGGGTGGGCATGAAGACCATGGCCCATTTCCCGGACCTCGATGCGATCCGCCGCTCCCGTCTGAAGAAGTGCACGATCTTTGAGATGGAATCCACCCCTGAAGTGGAGGCGGTTCAGAACGAATATCTACGGCTCGCCCAGTCGATGTTGGACAGCGTGAAGCCCCTGGAGGCCGAACCGCTGAAGGACCGCGAGATCTTTGATCTGCTCGGCTTCGACTGAGGGCGGGTCTCAGCTACAGGCGCACCTTCGTCACCTCTGCCTTGAGGCTTCCGCCGCGGGTTCCCACATCGATGGGGCCCGCGTGAAGATCTCCACTCGAAGGCCAAAGCGGGCAACGCTCCACAGCCCTTGGGCCTGGATCGCGGCGCCGGCTACCGCGGCGAGGGGCGAGAGCAGCGGCTGCAGCCGGTCCGCTCTTTGGCCGTTCAGCAGCAGGGCTGCGGCGATCCCCCCCACCGAAGCCGACCAGCAGCTGCAGGCAGGATTGGGCGGTGCGGTTCAAGAGCTCAGGCTCGTGCAGGCTTCCAGTAGGAGGGTCTCGGCTGGGGTGCCGCCGCTGGGAACGCGCCAGTCGCCCCAGTTGGATCCGGCCCGCTTGCGTTTGATGGTCATGTCCCTGCAGTTCACCGCCAGGGCCCGATCGGGAATGCTGCCCTTGGGATCGCTGTCGGGGGTGGAGGGCCAACTGAGCCCGCCAATCGACGTGGGTCGTGTCACTGCGTGCCGCCAGGGGGCGATCCAGACGTAGTGGTGGGTGTCAAACGGCTTCCAGCTCTTCCAATCCACTTCCACGTCCCCGAAACGACGCCAGCGCGCGTGCTCTTCCTGTTGCCGCTCTCGCAGCCGCTCCAGCAGGATCTGTTGTTCGGTTGCGCTTGCAGTATTCGCCAGCGCACTAAGAGTGCCTGTGCTCAGCAGTAGCAAGCCCCCTTTGAGCAAGGCAAAAAGGCGAGCACGGCGCGTCATGGCAGTTTGGGCAGCGGCAGGGGCGAGATCGACTTCAGGGCGTCCTTGATCGAGACGGTGACATTGCCGCCGATCTGGTTCACTCCCACCTCGCCACTCACCAGCAGCGGTTCCTCGCTGACGATCTCCACCGCTTCGACGATCTTCTCAACGGCCACAGGCTTCTGGATCCGTGTCACACATACCGGCAGGGACTCATTGGCTCTGAAGGCAACGGGCAGGGAGCCATTGGCCTGGTCTTGCACCGGGCTCACGATCTTCTCGACCTGGATAGGCCCCTTCAGGACCATCGGAAAGGGAATCGGCCGCTTCACGGCGATCGGAATGGGTTGCCCCCAGATCTGGATGGCTGACAGGGCTGTTGACCAGGTCGTGAGGACAATCGCCGGGGCCAGCGACTGGCCATGGCCAGCAGGAACCAGCGGGGCTGGACCTCCTGGTTCAGTGGATTCACCGGCCTGCCCATCGGCAACCCTGCAAGGCTTGCCTCAGGCAAACATCACCGATGAAGGGTTGTCATCCCTACTGAGGACTAGACGTTCGCCTACCCCAAGCCTACCAATTTGAGCGATTCTTCCCAGACCCCTTGTGCGGTCTCGGGGTTGCTGGCTTTGTCGGAGAGCTCCTGGCTGAACTGTTTGCCGCCCTGCTTCTGGCGATTGCCCCAGCTCCAGTGCACTCCTGATGTGCCAAAGCCAGGATCGGCAACAACCTGAGCCACCCGCTCGCCGGCCAGGGCCTGACTGACGTAGCCCCTGGTCACGTTCTTTTGGAACCAGGGGAAGATCTTCTGGAAGGCCCGCGGCGTGTTCCGGAAGAGGGGTGTGTCGGCAACGCAGCCGGGGTAGAGGGAGCTGAAGACGATCTTGGTGGACTGGTGGAGGCGCCGATGCAGCTCCTGGGTCGTGATCATGTTGCAGAGTTTGCTGTCCTTGTAGGCCTTGCCGGGCTTGAAGGCTTTGCCATTGGCCATGGCGATCGGGGCCTTGAAGCCCGCTTTGAAGCCGCTCAGGTCACCAAGGTCGGCGGGTGCAGGGATGGGGATCTTGCCGCCGAGTTCCTTGGAGTTTGCGGTCACGGTGCCGAGGATGACCACCCGCTTGGAGGGATGCTGGGATGCCTGCAGCTGAGGCAACAACAGCTGGATCAGCAGGAAGTGCCCCAGGTGGTTGGTGGCCATGGAGAGCTCATAGCCCTGGGGGGAGCGTTCAGGCTCCTTCAGCCGGGGCTTGTAGACGGCCGCATTGATCACCAGGGCATCGAGGCCAAAGCCCAGCGAATTGATCAGGGTCTCAACGCCCGCTCGGACACTGTCGAGGTCCCCGAGATCCATTCGGATGTGGTGGAGTTTCTCGCTTGGTATGCCCAGGGACTCAGCGGCGGCTCCTGCCCGGATGGGATCGCGGTTTGCAGTAACCACCGTCCAACCCCGGTCCGTTAGGGCCTTCACGGCATTGAGTCCAACTCCGGAGGTGGTGCCAGTCACCAGCACCGCACCGGCACTGCTCCCCGGGTTCGGGAGGTTGGTTGAACGGGAGTCGCTGCTGGCGGTCATGGACCCAAAAATTGCCGGCCACAACTTACGGAAGGAAAGGCCTTAGGGGGTCGGGTCTGTCTTGGATGGTTGCTGATTGGAATCCGGTTTGGTTTGCTTCCAGACCACTCGGAGCCTGTTCGGGGCAATCCACTGATCTTGTTCTTGGATCAGCTTTTGTTCTCCGCCCACGCTGAAGAGGCGATCAAAGCGGTTTTGAGCCTTGAGCAGCTTCGCTTTTTGGATGTCCAATACGGCGGTGACTTCGCCGTAGCGATCGAGGCGTTCCTGGTAGGCGCCGGCCAGTCGCACCAGGCTGACAACTGCCACCAGGCAAAGGCCAATCTTGAGTGATAGTCCGATCGTGCCGTAGAGCAGCTCTTGAGTGGGACTCGATGCTCGCAGCTGCTGGGCAGGAGAGGTTTCAACGACGCTCAGCTTGGCGTCTCGCGGTTTACGACCGGCGTGACGCTGGCCCAGGGCAGAATCAGGTTTGTTGCCTTGAGAAGTTCTGTTCCGATTTGCTGATCGCCTTTGCGATGGCCGGGCAGATCGGGAGGGACTCAAGGGTGTGGATATGTCGGGAGAGACCAACCGCTTCTAGCAGTTTGTCTCTCCCGTGCCAAGGGATCAGGCGCGATAGAGGCTGGCGGCGAGACGCACTGCAAGCACGCCAGCGTGGGCGGCCACCACCAGGGCAATCAGAACTTCAGCCTGGGTGAGGGACATGACCGTCGAGAAAAACACCAACTCATTCTCACGTAGATGTGCGTTCTGGCTAGTGAGAAGGCCTTGGCCTGTCACAGCTCGACACCCCTGGGTGAGGGCCTCGCTACGGTCAATCGGCACTGCTTAAGGCGTTTTGGTGTCTGGTCTGGCTCCTGGAAGCACGGTGTCGATTTCGGCGCAACAGGTTCAAGACCAGAGCCTCGAGCCCCTTCAGCCTTGGTTTGCATTGGATCCCAAGGACCTGCTGCAGGCCAGCGGCAGTCTCACCCTGGCCTTCGATTGGCCGCGCTCGGCTGAGGATCCCCGCGAGCTCTCTGAAATCACTGAGCTGCGTCTCTGGAGCCTGCGTGTTGATGCCCTCTGTCCTTGGCTGCCGATCCTGCTCGAGCGCAGTAGTGGTCAGTTGACCCGCCACGTGGCAATGCTGCTGCCCCATCAATTCAGCCGCAGTGATGGGATTCGCTTTGCTCCAGACAGCCTGGAGCTCTGGATGACCCATCGCCTCTATCTGCTCGATCACTGGTCCCGGGGATACGCCCTGAACTGCCGGGGCAACCTTGAGCAGATGGCTGCGGTGCTTGGTTTTGAGCTGGACGGCAGCTTCTGGACAGACCACTAGGGGATTAGATCCAGAGCAGCAGGGCTCGCCGGCCTACATCAACGGCCAGCAGGATGCAGAGCAGTCGGATCAGCCCCACCAGGCGTTGTTCGGACACTTTTTGCAGGTGAGCGGCTGACCACTGGGCGGCTGAGGCGGCTGCGGCCCCGAGGACCAAGCCGATCAGAAGCTGTGCCCTGCCGTCGCCCCAAAACGTGAGGGCAGCCACCAGGGACGAGGCAAAGACCGCCATCGTGCTCAGCCGGATCGCTAGGTAGACCCCCAGCCGTAGGCCGCGCACCATCAGCGGCACCATCACGAGCCCGCCGCCGACCCCGAATAAGCCGCTGGAGAGACCCGCCACCAGGCCGACGCCTATTAAGCAGGGCACCGGCACGCTGCTGCGGCTCTCGCCATGGGCTTGTTTGGGCGCAATCACCAGGGCCAGAAGCCCGTACATCAGGGTTTGCAGCGCCAGCAGTTGCCATCCCTCCAGGCTGTGGCCAACCCGGCTGAAGAGCCCGCCGCCAAAGGCGGCCCCCGCACAGATTGCAATGGCAGCTTGTCTGGGGACCTGACCGCTGCGCCAGTGGGTCAGGCTTCCCGCCATCGTGGTGGGAACGATGGCCAAGGTGCTGGTGGCGAGAGCCTGATGGGGCGGCAGTCCAATCCAGAGCAGCAGTGGCGAGAAAACCAGTCCCCCGCCGATGCCGAGCAATCCCGAGAGCAATCCAGCCAAGAGGCCAAGGGGCAGCAGAGGCAGGAGCTCCCAGGGCATGGCTTCGCCTGCTGCAATGGCCAGGCGCATCCTGTCAGTTCGATGACCTGGCGTTGGATACCTCCGTTGACGGCTGACGGCCAACTCCAGATGGCCGTAGATCGCTGGATGCATGCCCGGCAGTGCGACGGCCACGCCTCCCCCATGCTTCGGCTCTACCGCTGGAGTCAGCCGACCCTGTCCATCGGGCGGCATCAACGCCTGATCGAGCCCCACTGGATCGCTCTGGCGGAGCAGGGGCGGTTGCGCTTAATCCGTCGCCCCAGCGGTGGTCGGGCAGTCCTGCATGCAGGAGAGCTCACCTATGCCTTGGCCTGCCGGCCGAGGACGACCCATCGGCTCACGGCCTACGCCGAGGCCTGTCAGTGGTTGGTAGCTGCCTTCGAGGCCTTGGGGGTGCCGCTGCACTTCGGCTCTGTCAGGGCTGCGGCGGCGGCCCAACGCGGGAATTGTTTCGCCAGCGGGACGGCCGCTGATTTAGTGCAGACCAATGGCGCAAAGCGCATTGGCAGTGCCCAGCTCTGGAGTGGGCCATGCCTGCTGCAGCACGGCAGTGTCTTGCTTCAGCCTCCCCAGGACCTCTGGCAGGAGGTTTTCTCCAGTCCGGCCCCCACTCTCGAGCCCTTGCCTGAATTGGCGGTGATGGAGGCGTTGCAGCGGGCTGCGCTCGATCACCTCTGCGGCGGACTGCTGCACCACCAACCGCTCGGCCCCCAGGACTGGGGGCAGATTGAGGGGCTCGAAGACCAGGCCGCCCTCGGTCTTTAAGCCTCGGGATTGCTCTCGATGGTGCGGGCCACCGGCGGAAGCATCATCCCCAGTGGGTAGACGCCCTGGCGCCGTGCCGCCTCGAGGATGGGAAGGGGCAAGCGGACGCCCATCTCCTTGAGGACCCTTTCCGCAAGCTCGGGGCGCTCCAGGGTTCCACTGGGTAATCCAGCGGGACCGAGCACCAGCAGGCGATTGACGTCGGGCTGGTCGAGCTGGAGGATCGCCTGCCAAAGCGGTGTGTTGTCGCGGATCGTCGGCAGCTGATCGAGCGGCTGCAGGTGGTCGCTGATGCACTCCTCATCCCAGCGCTGAACGGGTAGGGCCTGCAGTGGGGCATCGGTGATGAAGCCCTTCCAGCGGCCCCGATCACAGACCAGCAACCAATCGGCGAGTCCGTTCTCGTCGCTCAGTCGAATCCGGCTCAGCTCCCGCAGGCTCGCGTCGGCCTCGAGCACCCGGAAGCGCCGTTGCGCGGCATCTTTGACCTGCAGGCGCCTCAGGACACCCTGCAGCGCCAGCATCTGCGATTGGTTGCGGGCCGCCCCCAGGCCAAACCAGCCCAGCAGCATCAACCAAATCCCAGCGACCCCGGCCCCGCGTATCAGCAGAAAAGCACCCATGCCAATGGCAGAAAAGGCGAGCAACTTGCCGCTGGCGGTGGCGACCTGGATTCCCTTGCGTTGGCTGCCAGTGAACTGCCAGACCAGGGCCTTGAGGATCAGGCCGCCGTCCAGCGGCAGTCCGGGCAACAGGTTGAAGAGGGCCAAGATCAGATTCAGGCCCCCCAGTTCACTGACCATTGCACCCAGCAGGGGGGAGGCATGGCTGGCGCTGTGGCTGCTGAGCAGCAGCAGGGCTGAGAGCGCCAGGCTTACGAGTGGGCCAGCGGCGGCGACCCAGAGGGAGCCCATGGCCGTCGGGCATTCCCGCTCCACGCTCGCCACCCCGCCCAGGAGGAAGAGGGTGATGCTGCGGACCTTGACCCCCTGGCTGAGGGCGACTAGGGAGTGCCCTAGCTCATGGAGCAGCACTGAGAGGAAAAGCAACAGGGCGGTGAGTAGGCCAATCGCCCAGAGCCAGGGCTCCTGGGTTTGGGCTGCGAACTGCTGGCTGTACTGCTGTTGGAAGACCACCGTGGCCAGGGCCAAGATCAGAAACCAGCTGGGGTGAATGCGCAGAGGGATGCCCCGGATCCGCATCAGTTGCCAGCCTTCCCCCACGCGTCCTCGTCCGCTGGCCTGATCCTAGAAAGGACCTGCTTCCAGGGGCCACGACATGACGGTGCGTCCAGATTCCCCATTTGGGCCCAAGCCTTGGTTGAAGGTCTGTGGTCTGCGCACACCTGAGCAGGCCAGCGCCGTGGCCGCCCTGGGTGTGGATGCCATCGGCGTCATCGCCGTGGACGCCTCACCCCGTTGGTTGGCGCCCGCGGCCAGGCCGGCGTTGTTTGCAGCCGTCCACCAGGCCTCCAGCCGTTGCCTTGGAGTCCTGGTGGTGGCCGACCCCAGTGACGCGGAGCTGCCCGTTCTTGGCTTTGCAGGGGGGCATCAGGTGCTGCAGCTCCATGGTCAGGAGACCCCTGAGCGTTGTCTGCAGTTGCGGCACGCCCTGGGGCCCGATCTTCTGCTTTGGAAAGCGCTCCGCATTCGCGAACCCGAGGATTTGCGGCTGGCCGTGGACTTCGGATCGGTGGTCGACGGCCTGCTGCTGGATGCCTGGGTGCCCGATCAGCTCGGGGGGACTGGCCATCACATCCCAATCGAATGGCTGAGTGGATTTGAGCCCCCGCTGCCCTGGTGGCTGGCGGGTGGTTTGACCCCCGAGCGCATCGCCCCAGCCCTGGAGGCCCTGCAGGATCAACCTCCCTCTGGTTTGGATGTCTCCAGTGGGGTGGAGCGGGCCCCCGGGGATAAGGACCTCGCCAAAGTGCACCAGCTGGTGGCCGCGTTGGTTCCCTTTCGCCAGGATTTGAGCAGTTAGGTCCAGTTCATGGACGCCCAGCGCTCTGCCCCCGTGCTCCTCACCCTCGCCCTGGCCTCAGGCCTGGCTGTGCAAGCCCAGGACCTGGTGGGCTGCCGATTGGTTGGGGCCAGCCTCCAGTGCATTCCGGGGGGTACGGAGAGCGCCCAGCAGCAAATCAGCACCTTTCGTGATCAGATCTCCGCGGATCTGGAACTCGAAGGCGCGATCAAGCAGCAGATCAACGGACTCAAGTCGTTGGTGATCGCCGGTGAGGCGATTGAGGGTGGATTGTTGCAGGCCACAATCCAGGCGGACGACAACGCGTCCCTGGTGTCTCCCCAGTACCACTGGTACCGGAGGAGCCCAGGAGTGACGACCTGGCTTCTAATCGAGCAAGGCATGGGCACGACCTACGTGCCCGCGCCTGTCGATATCGGTCAACACATCATGGTCTTGGCCGTGGTCAAGCAGGAAGGTCAGGTGAAACGCATCGCTTCCGCCCCGGTCGGTCCCGTGCTGGCGCGTTAGCCAAGCATCGACTCCTGCTGTTTTACCAGTTCAAAGAACTCGGCTTTGAGGCTGGAGTCATGGCGGAAGTCGCCGCGGACAACGGAGTTCACCATGCTGGTCTGGGGCTCCCTTACGCCGCGCCACTTCATGCAGTAGTGCTGAGCCTTGACGAGGATGGCCAGGCCCTGCGGCTCGCAGAGGCGCTCAATCTCGTCAGCCAAGATCATCACTGCTTCTTCCTGAATGTGGGGACGGGAGAAGACCCAGTCGGCCACGCGGGAGAACTTGGATAGACCGATCACGCGCTCGCCTGGTTTGATGCCGATCCAGCAATTGCCCAGGATCGGAACCAGGTGATGGGAGCAGGCTGAGCGCACCGTGATAGGACCAACCGTGTAGATCTCGTCGAGCTTTTTGACGTTGGGGAAGCTCGCAATCTTGGGTTGGTGGTGATAGCGACCCTTGAACACCTCATGGAGGTACATGCGGGCCACACGCTCCGCAGTCTCCTCGGTGTTGTGGTCGTTGTCGATATCGATCACCAAGCTGCGTAGCAGCTCGCGCACCTTGCCAGCGACCTCGATTTCCAGTTGATCGAGTTCACCGTCGTTGAGGTGCTTGGCGATGTTGTCGTTCGCCAGGAAGGGGACGCCAGCAGACTCGAGGCGGTCGCGGATGCGCCGGCTGACAGGAACGAGCTGGCCGGCAATGCTCGAGGGCAGGGTTGAAGTCATGAACTTATATTACAGGACCTTATTCAAAGGACGCCCGCCGCGGGCATAAGGGTGATGTCCTCCACAAGGTTGGAGGAAGGTTGCTGGGCCAAAGACAGTAGAGCCTCGGCCACGCGGTCTGGACTGAGCATGGCATGCCGGTCGAAAGAACTGTGGACGGTTTCGCTGTCCCATAGGGGCGTATTGACCGCACCCAAGGTGAGGGTCGATACACGGATTCCGTGCTGTCGTTCCTCCTCAGCGAGGCAGCGGCTAAAGGAGGCGAGTGCCGCCTTGGTTGTGCAGTAGGCCCCCCACTCCGGGAAGGCATTGCGGGCCGCGTGGCTGCTGACATTGATTATCAGGCCGCGGGTCTGGCGTAGGGCTGGCAGGACAGCTTGGCAGGTTTGAACCACGCTTGTGAGGTTGAGCTGCAGCAACCACTGCCACTGGTCCAGCGGCATCTGAGCGAGAGCACCCGTGTAGGCCGCTCCGGCGTTGTTGATCAGGACCGTAGGAACGAGTCCGCAGTTGAGCAGGTCCTCAAGAGCCGGACTGATGGCCTGGGGATTAGAGAGATCGACGGCGATCGTCTCGACCCGGCAGGTAGGACTGCGGAGCTCAGCGGCCAGCTGCTCGAGGTCCGGCTTGGACCTCGCCAAGAGCAAGAGCTGATAGCCCGCCTGGGCAAAGGACCGGGCCGCGGCAGCGCCAATGCCCCTGGAGGCCCCGGTGATCAGGGCTACGGGGGGTGGGGCGGATGCGGAGGAGCTCAACGGCGCGCGTGGGCCGCAGGGGCCCCAAGGAAACCGTGGAAAACCTTAAGTGCTCAGGCTTGCGTCTTGGGCCCCGGACTCTAGGAAGCGCCCCATCCGGCGGAACTTGGCGTAGCGCTGGTCCACGAGCTTCTCTTCGCTGAGGGCCTGCAGCGGTGAGAGCTGGTGCAGGAGTGCCGCCTTGAGGTTCTCGGCCGCCTGGCGCGGGGCCCAGTGGTTGCCCCCGGAGGGTTCAGGAATGATCTCGTCGATGATTCCGAGCTTGAGCAGATCCGGTGCGGTGATTTTCAGTGCTTCTGCGGCCACGGGTGCCTTGCCGGCATCGCGCCAGAGGATCGAGGCGCAGGCCTCTGGGCTGGCCACGGTGTAAACGCTGTGCTGGAACATCAGCAGCCGGTCGGCAACGCCGATGCCCAGGGCTCCGCCGGAGCCGCCTTCACCTATGACGGTGGCCAAGATCGGAACCCGCAGTTTGAACATCTCCCGCAGATTTACGGCGATCGCTTCCCCTTGGCCCTGTTCTTCGGCTAGCAGACCGGCATAGGCGCCAGGGGTATCGATGAAGCTCAGGATCGGCAGCCGGAAACGATCGGCATGCTCCATCAGTCGCATCGCCTTGCGATAGCCCCCGGGTGAGGCCATCCCGAAATTGCGGCGAACGTTTTCCTTGGTGTCCCGACCTTTTTGGTGACCGAGCAGGACAACACCCTGGTCTCCAATGCGGCCCACACCACCTACGAGGGCCTGGTCGTTGCTGCCACGACGGTCCCCATGCAGTTCGATGAACTCATCGGTCAGCACCTGGATGTAATCGAGGGTGCTGGGTCGCTGGGGGTGGCGGGCGACCTGAATCTTCTGCGCTGGGCTCAGATTGCAGAAGATCTCCTCGCGACGACGGGCCGCCAGGGTCTCGAGTTGAAGCAGCTGCTGACTGACGTCAACTTCAGAGTCTTTGGCCAGCTGCCGGATTTGGTCGATCTGCTCCTCCAGCTCCACCAGGGGCTTCTCGAAGTCGAGCAGGGGACGACGGGCCATGGCAGCGGGTGTAAGGGACAGGCGTTGAACCGGAAGGCCTAGGCAGCGGCCAGTTCCAGGTCGGGGTTGCCGGAGCTGTTGGGGGATTGGTTCAGACCAATGGAGCGGAAACCATGCCGCAGGGAGGCCTCACCAATGAGCTCCATGTTTGCGATTGAAATGCGATTGCGTCCCCAGCTGAAGTTGGTGTGAATGCCTTCAAATTCCAGCAGCATTGCCTCCGCAAAGCAAGCGAACAACTGGCGTTTGGGGTTCTCCATCTCCACAACTTCCATCATCTGCCAGCTGATGTCCTGCCAGAACTCAACGATTCCGCCCTTGAGGACATGGACTCCCTCGCCGGCCACCTTGGCGTCCAGGTTCTTGGGGTAGCCGCCGTCAACCATCAGGCAGGGTTTCCGCAGGCTCCCCTGATCAATGGTCAGGGTCTGGGGAAGGCTCGCGACCCAAACCACTACATCTGCTTCAGGCAGCGCCTCTTCGAGGGTCAGTATTCGCCCGCCGCCCAGGGACTCCTGCAAGTCCGTGAGCCGCTGTTGCTGACGGGCTACCAGCATCAGTTCGCCGACGCCGGTTTTCTGCGTGAGCCAGCGGCACACGGCACTGCCGATGTCACCGGTGGCACCTACCACGGCCACCTTGGCTTGGCTCAGATCAATGCCCAGCAGCGGTGCATTGGTTTCGACCTGTTGGCAGATCACCCAAGCGGTGTGGGTGTTTCCGGTGGTGAACCGCTCCCACTCAAGGGTGGTGTTGCGGATTTGCTGGAACTTCGAGAGGTCGTAATTCTCGAAAATGATCGAGGTGAATCCGCCCAGGGCTGTGACGTTGATGCCGTTCTTCTGCGCCAATTCCATGGCGTTCTGAACCTTTCGGGTCGCTGTCTTGAAGCGACTCAGCATCTCCGGCACGAAGCAGGAGTCGATGTAGGTCCCTTGGATGGTGGCACCGGTCTTGCTGGTGACCTCAAAGGTCTCCAGCAGCTGGGGAGGGGCCGAACACCAGGAGAGGAGGTCCGCCTCGGCCATCTCCTCAAGCCCCAAGTCAAGGGCCTTTTCCTGGGCCTGCGCAAAGCTGCTGGAGTGACCGATCAGACCAAACATTCCTAGGGGCTCTCCTGGTGGGACACCGGCCAAGACACCTGATTAAAGGGCAGCGCCGGCTCGTTCAGGCTGGTGGCTTCAGCCGACCAGAGCGGCGGCCGCCATGCGGGCGATTTCGCGTGTGCTGAAACCGATCTCGGTCAGGGCTTCCTGGTAGGCGATCAGGAAGTCTTCGATCAGGTCCTCCTTGTCCATGTGCAGTACTGCTGCATCACCAGCAACCTCATCCAGCATCCTGCGGATCAGGGGCAGGTTCTCGCGGTTGGCTTTCTCAAGTTCGTCGCGGCAGGTCTCGAGATTGGCCTTGAGCCAGACCTCGCCGTAATTGAGGTGGGTGTATTCGTCCTTCACCACCCCTTCGGTGATCTTGCGGGCGAAGGGGTCGGCGACAGGGATATAGATGTGATAGGCGGAGATGGCGAAGGCCTCGATCAGCAGGGCCTGGATCAGCAGACAGGTCGCCACCTTGCCCTCGGCGAGGGCCTTCTGGAAGTTGCCGTGGAGGGGGGCAAAGAATTCCTTCGCGAACGCCATGTCGGCGGTGACACCAAGGTTGTTGGCACAGGCGGTGAAACCCTTCATGTGCTTCATCTCCATCCGAGCCAACTTGGTCAGCTCATCGGCCTGGTCGGGAAGCAGGGTGCCAATCGAGATGTAGTTGTCGTGGGCTTCCTGCTCGCCTTCGATCACGATCGCGTTGATCCGGCTGTAGGCGTCCTTGTAGTTCGCGCAGGTGAAATCGGGAAGCGAAGCGCCCGCCGTAGGCACATCAGTGGCTTCAAGGGTCGCCATGGCTACCGAGAACACGTTGCAATGGGGTTGACTGTAACCATCCCCACAAGCCCAAGACGGGGTTTGGCTGCTTTTGCGCACCTCCCTTTGTCTGCAGGCGGTGTTCTTCAGGGTTGGGTTCCGGCCTTCCGAGGGGGCCAATCGCTGTTCAGCAGTGTCATGAAGAGGCCGCTCCAGCCCTGCACAAGCCTTGCTTGAAGCGCTTCCCCCAAGGCCCCGCTGGCTTGGCGGGCATCGCCGATGACGCCGCTGGCGCTGAGGTCCTGGGTCAGCCAGGCATTTGGTACGGCTCCCTCCAGGCTCCAACCCTGGGGAGGCTGGTCGACCTGAAAACCATCGATGGGCCGCTCCGGGCCGACCAATTCAGGCTGCAGCTGCAGCATCAGGCTGGTCTCGGCCTGCCCCGCGTGTAGCCCCTGGTGGCGCTCGGGCTCAGGAATCAAGCTGCTGAGTCCTTGAGGGCCACTCCAGAGGAAACAAGGCAGCACCCCAAGGGACGGGTGGGCAGCCCTGAGTTGGCGCGCGGCCACCTGGAGTAGGGCGGTCTGTCCGCCGTGCCCGTTGAAGAGCACCAGGCGTTGGAAGCCGGCGGCCGCCAGCTGGCTTCCGATCGCCTCGATGCTGCCCAGGAGTATTTCCGCCGGCAGGCTCAGGCTGCCGGGAAAGCCGAGGTGCTCAGGCGAGAAGCCCAGGCTTTGAACCGGGAGACGCCAGATCGGGGCCTGCGGCGGCAGGAACTCGAGCACTTGATCGAGGATCTGCTCGGCGAAGAGCGCATCGGTCCCCAGGGGAAGGTGCGGCCCGTGTTGCTCCACGGCACCAAAGGGCCAGACAACGGTGCTACCCGGAGTTTGGGCGGCGGCTTGAACCGCGGGCCAGTTCAGGTGGTCGAGGCGACGAGACCCCTGCCAGGAGTGTGCGTCTTCGCCCATTGAGCCGTCTTCAACCAAGAAGGGTCCTCCCTACAGTGTGACGGTGTGCGTCTTTGCTTGGTCATGGCCGGTTCCGGCACTCCCCAGCCCTCCCAGCCCTCTGCCAAGCAGCAACCAGCCTCGGCCCGTCCGATGCCCCCATCGCCGCAGCGTTCCGCCGCCGAGCCGCCGCCGGTTCGCAAGCCTCCCCAGGTTCTGCAGATCAATAAGAAAGAAGAGCAGCTGCGTTTAGAGCGCGAAGCAGCTGAAGCCCGTGTCACCGCCGAAGCTGCTGCCCAGCGCGCTGCGGAACTTGAAGACGCCGCCCGGGCGGCCCGCGGTGAGGCACCGGTTGCCCCCCAACGGCCCGCTTCTTCTCCCCCCAGCAACAGCAGTGACGACGAGCTGTTTGACATGAGCGGCTTGGAGGGCCTGAGCATGGCCGACCTGCTCGGTCCCGATGACCGCAACAAGGGTCGTCGCTCCGGCGGATCCCGCATGGCGGTTCCCCAGACGAAGCCTGCGGCTGTCCCCTCCCGCTCGGTCGACGATTTCGACTTCGATGAGGAGGCCTTCCTGGCGGCCCTCGATGAGCAGGATTTCGTCGGCACCACCGGTGAAGTGGTTACCGGCACCGTCATCGCCATGGAGAGCGACGGCGTCTATGTCGATATCGGTGGCAAGGCCCCTGGCTTCATGCCGAAGAAGGAATGCGCCCTTGGGGTCATCACCAACCTCAAGGAGCGTTTCCCTAAAGGCCTGACCGTCGAGGTGCTCGTCACCCGCGAGCAGAACGCCGATGGCATGGTCACCATCAGTGCCCGTGCCCTGGCCCTGCGTCAAAGCTGGGAGAAGGTCCGCGCCCTGGAGAAAGAGGGCAAAGTCCTGCAGGTCAAGGTCAACGGCTTTAACCGCGGCGGCATCACCTGCGACGTCGAAGGTCTGCGCGGCTTCGTACCCCGCTCCCAGCTTCAGGAGGGTGAAAACCACGAGACACTCGTTGGTAAAACCCTTGGGGTGGCTTTCCTGGAGGTCAATCCCGATACCCGCAAGCTGGTGCTCTCTGAGAAGAAGGCGGCCACCGCATCCCTCTTCCAGAACCTTGAGGTGGGTCAGTTGGTAGAGGGTCAGGTGGTGGCAATCAAGCCCTACGGCTTGTTTGTTGATCTGGGTGGAGTTAGCGGCCTGTTGCACCACTCGGTGATCACCGGCGGTCAGATGCGTGATCTGCGTGAGGTTTTTGGCCAGGGCGATCGCGTCAAGGCGTTGATCACTGAGTTGGATCCCGGTCGCGGCCGCATCGCACTTAACACGGCCCTGCTCGAAGGTCAGCCCGGTGAGTTGTTGATCGAGCGCGACAAAGTCATGGCCGAAGCCGCCGATCGCGCCAACAGGGCTCGTAACGTGCTGCGTCACCAGGAACAATCCGCCGGATGATTCAGGCCACCGAGCCCGCGAGTCCTGCACGCCTGCAGGCTGATTGGGAGCTGGATTACTACTCCCGGCCAATCCTTGAAGAGGATGGAAAGAAGCGTTGGGAGCTTTTGATCTGCAGTTCCCCCTCCGGCGCCAAACCGGAGCGCTCCTTTCGGTGGGTCATGAACTGCCCCGCCTCCAGCGTGAACTCCCAGTGGCTGAAGACCGCCCTGGAGCAGGCCATTGAGCAGGCTGATGCCGAGGGGTTCGATCCCCCGCGCAAGATTCGCTGCTGGCGTTCGTCCATGCGCACGATGGTGCAACGGGCCGCTGATCAGCTTGGCCTGGAGCTGGTTCCCAGCCGCCGCTGTTATGCCCTGGTGGAATGGCTCCAGGAGCGTCAGGCCACGGTTTACCCCGAGGAAGAGGGCTACTTGGCTGGCCCTCTCGCCCCCCCTCCGCAGCCGATTCAGCCCGTCGCTGTTCCCCTGCCGGAGGCTGCCCGTGGTGATAGCTGGTCGTGGGCATCCCTGCAGATCGGCGTCCTTCGCGAGGCGATGACCTGGGATACGAGCTTCTCGGGGCTCGTCCCCTTGCCGGCTTCCCTGGACGATGAGCTCATTGTCAGTGGCCTGCGCCTGTTCAGCGCGAGCCGCTCCCTGGCCATTGCTGGTTGGGTCTCCGGCCTTGAGCCGGTGCGGTTGGAGGTCTCTGGAGCGCAATTGGTGCTGGAGGCGGGGCAGGAAGATCGCTGGCTTCTTGGTCAACTGGAATCCGAGGAGGCTGAAGCCGCTGCTGCAGCGTTCCTAGCCGCCCGCAGCCAAGCCGGTGGTGTGCAATTCCTGGCGGTGCAATCCAGTCCAGATCAACCCGGTTTTGATGGCTTCTGGATTCTCCGGGACCTTCCCGATGCCTAACGGGCTCCATGGCTGAGGCCCTCGATGTGCCCTTCAACCGCCCCGATGCTGGTTTCAATGCCCTGGAGGGCTGGACTTGGATCGGCTGCTATGGGGGCTATTACTTGCAGTCCAACCTCTTTGAAGCCTTTGAACATGGCTTCTTCACCCGCCAGTGGCATGGCCGGGGCCCTGATGTGTTGGCGGGTTATCTCAGCGCTGGGGTCAGCGTTCACCTCCCCCAGCAGGTCCATAGCGCTCTTGTTCTGCCGGCGAGCCAGGCCTCTTCAGAACCTTGGCCAGAGGCCGACGGCCTGGTCGCCGATGCCGGCGCTCAGAGCCTTTGGGTCTGTGGTGCCGACTGCACCCCGGTTCTGTTGGCGGATCCCCGATCCGGCCAAGTGGCGGCTTGCCATGCCGGTTGGCGCGGGGTGGCCGGCGGGATTGTTCTCGAGGCAATCCGCCAGTTGGAGCAGCGCGGTTGCCATCGCACCGACCTGCTGATTGCGCTGGGTCCAGCAATCAGCGGTGCTGAGTATCAAGTGGAGCCGTCCGTCCCTGTGGCTATTGCCGAGCAGCTGCAGCAGCTCGATGGGGCCCTCTCTGTGGATGCCGCCCTGGCTGCTCTGGAGGACTGCGCTGCGCTCAAGCCGGATCCCGATCCCACTCGTCAGCGCTTGGATCTGCGTTTGGCGACTCGTCTGCTGTTGGCGCGGGCCGGAGTTCCCGTGGATCAGATCAGCGTTTGCCCGCTTTGTACGGCCTCCGAGCCCCTGCTGTTCCATTCCTGGCGCCGTGATCAGGTGAAGGCGGTGCAGTGGAGCGGCATCGTCTCCCAGCAGTTGCCTAGCTGAGATCGAAGCTCAGCTGTCCCTCGGCGGCTTTGCTGCGGCGCGATGGTCGCGTGTTGGCCCGCCGGCGCCGGGGTTCGCGTTCCGCATCCTCAATTGTTTCGGCGGAGCGCCGGAGGCTGAACCAGCTCAACAACATCATCCAGCCCTCTTGGTCGAGCCGATCGAGGTCGACCGCTTCGGGGTAGAGCTCCGGTGAGCGCTCTTGGGCCCAGAGCACCTGGCTACCGGCAATGCGATCGCTGCCAAATGGAGTCAAGTCCTCCGGTAGGCGCGCCATGGCTAGCGGGATGGCTCCGATGCCTTGGCATGAGCTGCTGAACCTCTCCAGCCGCACCTGTCTCGCCTGTTCGTAGTTCAGGACTGGGGCCGGATAATCCGCCAAGGCCGGCGGCTCTCCCAGTTGGTCGTTGGTGACTCGCTCGAGCTGCGGCAGCCAGCGACGAATGAAGAGGCCATGGGGATCGCAGCGATTCACCGCGACTTGGCCCGGGTGATAGATCCGTGTCCAGGCCTTTGTGCCCCGATAGGTCGCTCCTGCCTGCATTGCCCATTGGTAGTGGTCGATCGGACAGTCCCCATCGATCAGGTGCCGCATGAAATGCAGGGCCCCGTAGCGCCAATCGATGCCGCAGAGGTTGCTGAGAAAGCTGGCGTAGATCGCGCGGCTACGGAAGTTCAGCTCCAACCAGCCACCGCCACCCCGCAGGCAATGGGCTGCGGCGTCCACGATTGGAAAACCGGTGCGTCCCTCTTTCCAGGCCTCGTAGTGCTCCGTTTGCTCTGCTGTGAGAGGGGTGTTGTCATCGAAGGCGTTCCAGAGGGAGCGCAATTCCAGTTGCGGTAAATAGCGAAAGCGCTGATGCATCGAGCAGCCCCAACGCAGCCGGCTGAAGAGTTGCTGGATGCTGCGCAGGCGACTGCGGTCGGCCTGTTCCCGCGCCCGTTGACCGGCGGCCGTGAGTCGCTGGAGGCATTGCCTGGGGCTGACGATGCCGAACTTCAGGTAAGGGCTGAGCCCGGAGGTCACCTTGGCGGAGGGATAGCTCAGTTCCCAGTAGTAGGTCCGCGATTCGGGACCCTCGAGGAACCGATCCAGCCGCTGTAGGGCTGTTGAGGTGCCGGCTTCGGGAATCGGTTTACCATCGCTGAATAGCCCCAGGTCACGCAGGTCAGGGACCGGGTTGTCCGGGACCTGCTCGGGTACGACAACGCGTTGCGGTTCGGGCACGAGCGCTGCGGCCATCGCCCCATGCCATTGCCGGTTCCAGGCGCCGTAGGACTGGAGCTCGGCGCTAGCCCCCGCCGGCTCGATCCACTCCAGGGTGACGCCGTTCCCCTGTAGAGCGCGGCTGACGCGGGCATCACGGACCCGCCCAACGAGGCGCTCGCTGTCGGTATGGGCCAGGACGTGACGGCACCTTTGGCTACGGGCAAGGCGAGGAAGAACCTCTTCCGGTTGTCCATGCTCAACAATTAATCGCCCCCCCAGTGCACGCAAACGTGCATCTAAGGCACGCAGGGAATGAAGCAAAAACTCAACACGAGCGACGGCAGTCTCAGGGTGAAACAGCAAGGCGTCATCCAGTACAAATAATGGGATGACAGAGCCTCTTGAGCAGGCCTTCGCCAGCGGTTCGTGATCTTGCGTGCGCAAATCACGGCGATACCAAACCAGCGTCGGCGGCATTGATTGAAAAAAAACTCCTGAAAAGTCCGCAAATTGGAGACGATCAGCCTTGTGCAATCGCAGGCTGAGTGTGATGATGCAGAAGTTGCATAACTATTTCTCTCATGCTCACCGGAGCTGACCTGCTCGCCAAGGTCAAAGAAATGGGCGACGTGAGCAAATCGGACGTCGTACGTGCTTGTGGATATGTCTCCACGAAGAAAGACGGCAGCGAACGGCTGAATTTCACGGCGTTCTACGAAGCACTGCTCAACGCGAAGGGCGTTGATTTTGGCAGTTCCACCGCCAAAGTTGGCAAAGGTGGCCGTAAGCTCAGCTTCACCACTAAGGTGCAATTCAATGGCAACTTGATGGTGGGCAAGGCCTACACCGCCCTGCTGGACCTCAAGCCCGGTGACGAATTCGAGATCAAGCTGGGTCGCAAGCAGATCCGCTTGGTTCCCCTGGGCGCTCCTGACGAAGAAGAGTGAGGCCAATGGCTTCCGCGATGCGGATGCCATCTATTGCCGCTGACAGGATTCCACCGGCAAAGCCGGCCCCCTCTCCAGCCGGATAAAGCCCTGGTGTGTTTACGCTCTCCAGGGCTTTTGTTCTGGGAATTCGCACTGGCGAGGAGGTGCGGGTTTCAACGCCGGTCAGCAGCGCATCATCCATGGCGTAGCCCGGGATGGACTGGTGGAACTGCGGTAGCGCCTCCCGAATGGCCTCGACCACAAAGGAAGGCAATGCTTGCCCCAGGTCCGCCGGCACCACGCCGGGGTTGTAGGAGGGCTTGACCGTCCCAAGCGCAGTTGGTGCGGTGTTGCTTTCGGCGAGGAAGTCGCCCAGTCTCTGCCCCGGTGCGGCATAGCTACTGCCACCTAGCTCAAAGGCCTTAGCCTCCCAGTGCCGCTGAAAGGCAATGCCCGCCAAGGGGTCCCCGGGGTAGGCGCCGTAGCTCTCGACATCATCGGTCTCGATGTTGACGACGATGCCGCTGTTTGCATTGCGCTCGTTGCGGGAGTGTTGACTCATCCCGTTGGTGACAACTCGGCCCACCTCCGAGGTGGCTCCCACGACGAGGCCGCCCGGACACATGCAGAAGCTGTAAACGCAGCGGCCGTTGCTGACGTGTTTGACCAATTTGTATTCCGCGGCCCCCAGCCGGGGGTGGCCTGCTCTCTCCCCCCAGCGGGCGGCATCGATCAACGGTTGTGGGTGCTCGATGCGAAAGCCCACGGAGAAGGCTTTGCGTTCCAGGGTCACCCCCTGCTCGTGGAGCATGGCGAAAGTGTCCCGAGCGCTGTGGCCCACTGCAAGCACCACCTGTCGAGCATCGATGAGCTGGCCGTCCGCCAGCTCTACGCCGCAGAGGCGTCTGCCGCCCTCCACCGGCTCAAAACAGAGCCGATTGACCCGGCTTTCGAAGCGAATCTCCCCACCTAGCTCTGTGATCTTGAGGCGTAGGCCCCGAACCACCGTGGCCAACTTGAAGGTGCCGATATGGGGATGGTTTTTGACCAGGATTTCCGGGTTGGCGCCCGCCGCCACGAGTTCCTCGAGCACCTTGCGCCCGAGGTGCTTCGGGTCCCGGACCTGGCTGTAAAGCTTCCCGTCGGAGAAGGTACCCGCACCCCCTTCGCCGAATTGCGCGTTGGATTCGGGGTTAAACGGTTGAGTCCGTCTCCAGAAGCCAAAGGTGTCTGCCGTTCGTTCCTTGACTGGCTTGCCGCGTTCCAGTAGCAGGGGCCTAAGCCCCATCTCTGCCAGGACGAGTGCGCAGAAATAGCCGCAGGGGCCGGCGCCGACCACCACCGGCCGCTGGGGAGTCGGGCTTCCCGGGCTGATCTCGCCAACGAGGCGGTAGCGGGTGTCGCTGGCCGGCTGCAGGTGCGGGTCACGCTTGAAGCGTTTGAGCAGTTGGCGCTCCAGTTCCGGTTGGAGTTCCAGCTCGAGGCTGTAGGCGATTTGAATTGCCGACTTGCGACGGGCATCCACGCTTTCTTTGACCACGCGGTGCGTGAGCAGCCCAACCGGATCGATCTTGAGGCGTTTGCAGATGGCTGGAGCGAGATCCTCCTCCTCGTGATCGAGCGGCAGTTTCAACTCGCTCAGTCGCAGCACCACAGGTTCTGAGCCTCCTGGCTGTATTCCAGCACCGCACTTCGCCGGCTTCCGCTGCTTAGCCTCCCCGGCAGTTGTGTTGACGCCGTGGAAGCGACCTATTTCGGGGCCAATGGTTGGTTGCTGCAATGGTCCGGACTGCGGGTGCTGGTTGACCCCTGGTTTCGCGGTCCGCTGGTGTTTCCTCCAGGGCCTTGGTTTTTTCAGGGGGAATTGTCCCAGGCGTTGGAAGTGCCAGGGGAGCTCGACCTTCTGCTCCTGACCCAGGGCTTGGATGACCATGCCCATCCCGAGACCCTGGACCTGCTGCCCCGCTCCCTGCCGGTGGTGGGGTCGCTGAGTGCGACCAAGAAGGTGCAGCAGTTGGGCTTCACCCAGGTCAAGGGATTGCGCCCCGGCGAGACCACAGCCGTCGGTGAGCTTGTCATTCAAGCCACGGCTGGTGCGCCGGTGCCCCAGGTCGAGAATGGCTACTTGCTGCGCCACCCCGAAGCCAGCCTCTATCTCGAGCCCCATGGCTATCTTGCGGCGGATCTGCCGCCGGAACCTCTGGATGCCGTGATCACACCGGTCGTGGATCTGGGACTTCCCGTCGCCGGGGCCTTTGTGCGTGGTCAGAGCGTCTTGCTGGAACTGGTGCAGCGCTTCTCTCCGCGAATGGTCTTGGCGAGCACGACCGGAGGCGAGGTGCGCTTCAGCGGATGGCTGAACCGTTGGCTCTGGCAAAAGGGAAGCTCCGCCGAGGCCAAGCAGGCCCTGGGGTCAGCCGCTCAGTTGATTGATCCTGTCCCCGGCGCCCGCTATGCCCTGGGGAGTGGTCATGGGGCGCACCGTCCTGATCCGCTGTTGTCTTTGCTGGGTTCTGACTAGGGTTGCTGTTTCTTAACGGACCGCATGCTCTCGCGCTTTCCCGCTTGGTTGAAGCCGATGGTCCGTCAAGCGGCCTCCCTGTTGGCCCCCGTCGCCGTCCTGGGCGCCATGGTTGCCGGTCCGGCGCTTGCCATCCCCGAAGCCGAGGCCATCAAGAAGCTTCAGGTGATCCCGGTTTTTGTGATCACCGACGCCAATGGCATTCCCCTGCCGATCCCCCGGGATGAGGCCCTGGTCCTGCCCCTCTATCTCGAGAGTGATCGGGCCAACGCCGAACTCAAGGCGCTGCTGAAATCGAACCCGAGCCTGAAGGCCAACGTCACCCCCGTTCCACTCAACGTGATGAACGAGAAGGTCGTGGAGCTCAACAAGCAGCTCAAGGACAAGAGCAAGCCGCTGGTGGCCCCGGTGGTCATGAATGACGCCGACATGAAGCAGGCCTACACCCTGCTGAAGCAGGAGGGCCTCAGCGACGAGGAGATCAAGAAGGGCCTCAACGTGGCCGTGTTCTTCACCCAGCCCTTCCTGACCCTGAACACGCCTGACGGCCCCAGGGGTGTCTTCTTCCTGAGCTATGACGAACTGCAGAAGGCCCTCGCGAACGTGCCCCAAGCCGAGCGCGGCAAGCTCAAGCCTCGTGTGGCTGATCTCACCGCGGTGATCTCCCAGATCAGCAAGGCCAAGGAAGACAGCTTCGTGATCTTTCCCACCCGCGAATATTTCCGTCTCGTGGAAGAAGGCCGGACCAAGGCTCAGTCCACCCCTCAGACCAAGCCCGCTAAGTAGGACTCTGCTGAGGTCAGGCTTCGTTCTCAGCCCCGACCTCAGGAGACCCGGCTTCGGGTTCCGGCTCGCGCATCAGTTGCACGAGCAGCCCGGCTGCGATCAGAACACAACCCACAATGATGGCGATCGGCTTGTTCTCAGCGGCCGACGCGGGCCCCCAGACTGCCGTCGCCAGAAACGCACTGCCGAGTAAGAGGGTTGGCACCAAGACGATGCCCTTGGCTGCCCGATTGATTCCCAACGGCCGTCAGCAGGATCCCGATGACGAGGCTAGGCCGGATTCAATCAGCTCGGTTCCGAGGTCGTGGTTGCCTTGGCCATCTAGGTGGTTGATGTGGGCAATCAGGACACCATCGGCGCTGCCGGTGGGGCGCAGGTTGACCTTGCTGCGACGCGGCAGCTGCTTGCGAATCCAGTCCACGGCCTTCGCGTCATCGGCGGGATCCACCACGACGCAGGCCAGTTGAACGCTGTAGGTGCGGTTGCGGTCACCAATTTGCAGCAGCGTGCCGCTGCGCACCTGCAACACCTCGGCCGCGTCGACTGGACTGGACCAGAGCAGCAGGCAGGTGGCCGCTGCCGCGCAGAGGAAGCGACGGATCAGCCTGAGGTTCACAGCTTGGCGCCGCAGTTGGGGCAGTAGAGGCTCGAGCTGGAGGTGGTGTGGTGGCAGCTGTGGCACTCACGATTGGTGTCGATCGCCAGTTCCGGATGGGAGGGCAGACCCACCATCTGGGCGTTGCTGGCACCGGGGGGAACCATCGGGTAGCAGTTTTCGTTGCGGCGAACCTTCACCTCGATGAAGGCGGGACCGGGGTGGGCAAGGGCTTCGGCGAGCTTGCTGCGCAGCTCCTGTCGGCCTTGGATCTGCACCCCTTTGACCCCAAAGGCTTCAGAGAGTGCTGGGAAGTTGGGCATCCCACCGGTCATCTCCGAGGCGCTGTAGCGCTCGCCATAGAAGCTTTCCTGCCACTGACGAACCATGCCCTGCCAGCCGTTGTTGAGCACCACGACCTTCACGGGCAGGTGGTACTGGCTGAGGGTGCCCAGCTCCTGGATGTTCATCAGGATGCTCGCGTCGCCGGCTACGCAGATCACCGGCTCCTCGGGGAAGGCGCACTGCACCCCCATCGCAGCCGGCATGCCGAAGCCCATGGTCCCCAAGCCCGCCGAGCTGATCCAACGCCGCGGAAGGGTGTGTAGGAATTGTGCGGCCCACATCTGGTGCTGGCCGACGTCTGTCGTGAAGAAGGCCTTCGGGGAGAGCTCTTGCAACATCGAGACCACCTCCTGGGGGGCGATGTCGCCTTCGGGAGCGGGCACTACCAAGGGGTAGTGCTGCTTCCACTGGGCAATTCGCTCCAGCCAGGCTTCGGTGCGGCCTCGGGAGTCTTCTTGGCTTGAAGCCGCCAGCAGGGCTTCCACGGCCAGTTTGACGTCAGCCACCACAGCGACGTCCGGCAGACGGGTTTTGCCCATCTCGGCGGCGTCAATGTCGATGTGGATGACCTGGGCCCGCGGGGCAAAACCATCCAGACGTCCGGTGACGCGGTCGTCAAAACGGGCGCCCACCGCGATCAGTAGGTCGCAATCGGTCACGGCGAAGTTCGCATAGGCGGTGCCGTGCATCCCAAGCATCCCCACCGAGAGGGGGTGGAGCTCATCGAAGGCGCCCTTGCCCATCAAGGTGGTGGTCACGGGCAGCTGGAAGCGCTCAGCCAGGGTGTAGATGACCGAGTGGGCGCCACTGCTGATGGCGCCGCCACCGACGTAGAGCAGTGGACGCCTGGCCAGGCGAATCAGCTCGAGAGAGGCCTCGATGGCACTGTGGTCCGCTGCGGGCGGCAGCTTGAAACCGGGGGGAATCGCTGCGCCGGGTTCAACCGGGACGTAGTCAAAT
This sequence comes from Synechococcus sp., assembly GCA_047285805.1. GTDB lineage: Bacteria > Cyanobacteriota > Cyanobacteriia > PCC-6307 > Cyanobiaceae > Vulcanococcus. Next base: position 371,484 of record JBJBCN010000002.1, read on the forward strand.
TCCTCGACACCCACGTCCTTGGGCACGTCGATCAGGACGGGACCCGGCCTCCCGCTGGAGGCGATCAGGAAGGCTTCCGAGACGATGCGGGCGATGTCCCTCGGATCGCGCACAACCCAGGAGTGCTTCACGATCGGCAGGGTGATGCCGAAGATGTCGGTCTCTTGGAAGGCGTCCGTGCCGATCGCAGCCCGCGGCACCTGCCCTGTGATCACCACCATGGGCACTGAGTCCATGTGGGCGGTGGCAATGCCCGTCACCAAATTGGTAGCGCCAGGGCCGGAGGTGCCAAAGCAGACGCCAACCTTTCCGGTGGCTCGTGCGTAGGCGTCAGCAGCATGAGTGCCACCCTGCTCGTGGCGGACCAGGATGTGCTTAAGCCAACCCCGGGACTCGGCTTTGTGAAGTTCGTCGTAGATCGGAAGGATGGCGCCGCCCGGATAGCCAAAGATCGTCTCGACGCAATGGCGCCTCAGTGCATCCATCAGGGCGTAGCCGCCACTCACCCGGGTGGGGGTGGAGTGTTCAGCGGCGGTGGCCGCTTTCGAAACGGACGTCACGGTCACGGCGGCGGCGGACAGCGTATTCAGATCCAATCACCCTAAGGTCTGGTCTGAGAAATGGGCGCTTCAACCCTCTGGCGTCAGTCATTGCTCGCAGCACGACCACCGGGTCCAGCCAGCGGTTCCTTATCTTCACCCCCCAGTGCAGGTGTGGGCCGCTGCTGCGGCCGCTGACACCAATGGCGCCTAGACGCTCACCGGTTCTCACCATGGAGCCTTGCCGCAGTTCTACCGCTCCTAGGTATGCATCGGGAATACCGCTGCAACTCCTGAACTTCTCTTGATCTGACGGTCGGGCTGCTTTCCAAAGCACGCTCCGACCTCGGAAATAGGGGACCCCGAGATTGCCGTCTCGGGGTTGTTCCTCAGGAATAAAGCACGGAAGACCACGCTAAACCAGAGCAACTAACAGCGGTTTTCTACCCGAGGAACGGCGTCAGGGGCAACCCACGTAGCGCTCCAGTGGAGTGCGCAACAGTTGAACCGCACTACCTATCGCTCCCTCGACGCCGAGGTCGGCTGCCTGCAGGCTTCGATCTTCAAAGAGATCCGTCGTTGCCTACGACTCAACGGCGGCACCGTCGATGCCAACGGCATCAAGTGGGTCTGGCGCAGCGCCGTCTCGCTGGCCGAGCTCTTCGGCGTCAACGAGAAAACGATCCGCCGTCACCTGAAAGCACTGGTCAGCCTGGGCTGGCTGAAGCGCGACAAGCTCCAACGCAAGTGGGGTTGGCAGGTCTACCACTACTCATTGGGCGACAACGCTCCTTTGAAGGGAGTGCCGCATCAACCAGAACAGAAGGCCCGCACTGATGCGGACATGGTGTCTGCTTCTATAAACAGCAAGACCACTTCCCAGAAAATTCACCACCAGCGCCGAACAGCCAGTCGACCTTCGGTCTCCCAACAGCCGAGAACGGAGCAGTCCCGAGTGGTGACGGCCAAGGCTCTGGCGACAACCGGAAACTGCTGCCCGGTGCCCAGCGACTGGCCTGAGCTCGATCTGTATGCAACGGCCCTGGCCATCGAAAACACCCGCAATCAATTCCCGCTGCTGCGCCGCAGGGCTGTCGGATTCGGAGCCGCCTGAGAACAGGCATCAACCCCCCCCCCTGCAGCGCAAGGGATCTTGTTTCAACTGACAGGAGTCAACCAATGACCGCCATCACCGGAAAGGCCCTGCTCTTCACGGAGTTCCTGGAGCTAATACCCCAACGCTCACAACACTCCTGCAACGTCAGATCAGGAGTACCCATCGAAGTTGTCACTGCTGTCACCGCACTGCTGGCACTGATGGCATCGACAACAGGGGCCAGTTGCCAACTGCAGAGGGCAGTGCTGTCACTGGCGGCAGCGTTTTTGTTGATGGCTCAGGCAGCTATTGCGTGAAGAGCCGGTGATGGGTTCAGGTGCTCAATCATTCACAGTGGAGAGTATCAATCCTCCTCGTCTGATTCACCGTACGGAAACAGCTTGACCTACTTGCGGCTGAGCTTGATGTTGGAATTAACTCAGCTGTCAACACAGTTATTGATGTTCATGGCAGTGTTGATGGTTGGTCTCAAGTTGCAGGGTGCTCTTTCGAATACCAATCTTTGCCAGAGACTGCCTGGCGATGCCGATCACGCGTTCCCCGTCAACGGCGTCGTTCTCAAGAACGAGATGGGCTGTTAGGGCCGTTCTGGCGGTGCTGATACCCCAGACATGCAGCTCCTCCACGGCCGCCACGCCGGGTAGCTGTTGGAGCAGTGATTCGACAGCGCCCAGATCCACCCCCCGCGGAGCCGCATCGAGATTGAGCGCAACCGCCTCCCGCAGCAGATCAATTGCGCTCCAGATCACGGCGGCGCCAACGCCGATGGCAGTGATCGCATCGAGCCACAGCCAGCCGGTGAAGCCCACCAGCAGGGCACTCACCAACACCGCAACAGACACCGCTGCATCCGTGAGCAGATGCAACACCGCCGCCCGTTGATTCAGATCGTGGTGGTGGTCGTGGCCAAACAACTTGGCTGAGAACAGGTTGATCACGATGCCTGCAGCGGCAGCCCAGGCCACAGGGGCCGCGATCAAAGGCACAGGGTTAGCAAGCCGTTGGATGGCTTCCACGACCACCACCACACCAGCCGAGAAGATCAGCAGACCGTTGATCAGTGAGGCCATCTGGGTGCTGCGCCCGAAGCCATAGGTGAAACGGCCCTTTGGCGGCCGCAGGCTGAGCCATTCAGCGCCCCCGCCGAGCACCAGGCCGATCACATCGCCGAGGTTGTGGAGGGCATCGCCAACCAAGGCGAGGGATCCAAACCCGAAGCCGATCACCAGCTGCAAGGCGGTGAGACCGCTGTTAAGCGCGATGCTCCAGCGGAAGGCTGCACCAGCAGTGCGCTGAACACGATGGTCATGGCTGTGGGCATGATCATGACCTTGCTGATCGTGGCCGTGGTGATGGCGGTGTCCAGCTCCCATCGCTCAACCCTCCGCCTGAGCCGCTAGGTAGGCGGCGATCATCTCGTTCATGCCTTGCTGGGTACGGCCGTGGGGCCGGTATCCCTTGGCCGCCCAAACGCGATCGAGCTCCATGCGCAGCTCGGGTGTGATCCAACAGGAGAGCAACACCTTGCCCTCCCGGCTGGAGGTGCAACGCTTGGTGGCCACTGGGCGTTCGCTCATGTCACAGTTAATGTATACAAGTGCTCAGTGGGTTTTGCTCTCCCCCTGGCAGTTGGGTTTGGAGTCCCCTGTTGGGCCGTGGACAAGTTCCAGGGTCAAGAGGCCCCGGTTTCCATCCTGTCGTTGACGGCGAGCAGCGCAGAGGAGGCGCCGCGTGGCCTGGGTTTCCTGCTCTCGGCCAACCGCCTGAATGTGGCGATGAGCCGGGCGCAATGCCTCTCGATCGTGGTCGGCTCACCGACGCTGGCGGCAGGATCGGCGAACAACGTCGAGGAGGCGGAGCAACTCAACAGCCTCTGCCGAATCATTCAGGCCAGTCAGACCTGAGCCGATCCCCCTCGACTAGGACTCGGCAGTGAGGACCTGCTGCGTGACCGGGAAAGAGCGGCAGGTCAGTGGAAAGTTCGTGAGCTGCGCCCGGCGTGCAACAAAGCCAGAGAGCGAATCGAGGTTGATGACCAGGCTGTTGGGGATGACATACAGCAGCGTCAGACGCTGGTCGTCGCGGATCGGAACCGGTGTGATGTGCAGCTCATCGTCCCTGAAGGTGTAACTGAAACGCCTCTTGTCGTCTGCGTCTCGCTTAAAGGACGGTGGTAGGGGAGCGAGCTTGTTGTGTTCGCGATCAAAGGCATAGAGGCGCTTGGCCTGCTTGGAGTAGGTCCAGCCCTGGCCTTGGTCGGACGCAAATGTCTTGCTGGCCTCGTCGGTGAAGCCGTTCTCATCCTGCAAGCAGACCACTCGTTGGATGTCTTGGTCTGTCGACAAGGGTCCAGGGCTGCCAGAGCAACCGACAAGCAAGGCAGCTGTCACTGCGAGGAACAAAGGACGTGGCGGCATGTCAGCGACAGAGAACTGAGCCCAACCACTTGAAGAGAACTGCCAGCAGGGAGGGGCAGATCAAGAGTGGGACGTCATTCCTCGCACGGCACAAGCTTGAGAGCAGAACCAAGCTCGTCGCTCCCTCTCCTCTTGCGTTAGAAGCGCCAGCAGGGCCATAACCACTAAGGACACGGTCGAGTGATTCCCCGTGATCCGAGACGGGGGAGTGCCAAGCTCCCCCACCTCAATGCTCCTAGCTGGGCGCTGAGGGGAAGTGACGTGTTCGCGTTCAACCTCCACTCTCACTGGAAACAGGCCATCAGGTCCGCTCTCAGCGGCCGGGAGGCATCGCCGGCAAGAAGTTTCGTCAAGGATTAGCAGTAAATACCTTCCGCCGTGGGAAAGTTCACAGTCATATGCACGATCTACAGACTCCCTTTGGGTTCTTTGGAGAACTGGTCGTCGGATCCGCCTTGCTCCTCATGGCTCGATCACTCAAAGAAGTCGGATTACTCGCTGCAGCGTTCTTGGTCGGCTTCGTCGCCCTCGAAACCTGTTTGCGCATGAACGGTCTGTAAGGGAACCAGCCCCCTCCCTGTAACCGCGATACCACTGCGCTTCATGACTGAATGGCTTAAGAGCCCAAGCGGCAATAGGGTTGCCCGCTTTTCTGGTACTGGTCTAGGCCGAGCTGAGGTCACAAAAGCGCGTAAAGCGGGTTGGTCTGATCCTCTGGTCGAGCGGCACGATGTGATGAGTCAGTCGCAAGCCCAACTGCAGTGGCATGGGTTACGCAGTGAGGGATGGACGGTCACTAACCCACAGTGGTGAAACCAGGGCGGGCAGAAAACTGGACTTGAGAGCTGAGGGAAGGAAGTAACTCAGGCAACTGTCGTGTCGGTCCTGGAAGTAACAGCTCCTGGGTCGGGCTAGGGGAGGAAGCCGCGTAGGGGGAGCTGCACTTTCACCATCAGGTGTTTCCCCAAAAAAGCAGCACTGGCGATTACTGCTTTCTCGGGCAGCATTTCACATGGAAAGCGTCCGCGCGCTGTGCGCAAATCTTCTTAACTAATGCGATCTCGGATCCATGTTGGAGCGGTTAATCAATCCGCTTTTGCTGTAAGCCTAAAAACCACAGGTCGCTCATCTTCTGGATCAGTGCAAGCGTTAACGACTCTGTTCTTGCAAAAAGCAATAAGTTTGTTTTGCGCCTTGCCTTGGATAGGCCAGTTTTAGGTTGAATGCTTTTGGCGCCTTCACTGATACCTATTCTGTTGATTGGTTGCGAGTTGGGCACGCTCTTGATCGAAGCGGCCAGCTGGTCCTCTCCCGGTTACCCGGCGCTTCGTTCCGCCGTTAAGAGTTCAAGGGATCAGCGGGTGTGAAGACTGTTCTCGTGTAGTTTGCGGGCCTGGTTTCAGCAGTGATCAGCTGCTGAAGGAAACGGGGAAAGTCCGGTGGAAATCCGGCGCTGTCCCGCAGCTGTGAAGCGGCTTCAACAGATGCCGTCAGTCAGAACGCCCGCCAGTTCAACACGACGAGGATCGAAATGACTAAGGACTTGCGCGGCCAGCGCTCAGGCCTTGCACTGGCTTTTTGTGGCGCCACAGTCGTCCTGAGCTGCAGTCCAGCTCTGGCGCACCATCCCTTTGGAATGGGCGACTCAAGCAATTTGACTGCTCTTCAAGGCCTATTGAGCGGAATCGGTCATCCCCTGCTTGGACCCGACCACCTGCTCTTTTTGATTGCGATCGCTTTTATTGGCCTTCGCAAGCCAACAGCTTGGGTTCTCCCCCTTCTGGCAACAGGTCTTCTGGGCAGCCTTGCATCCCAGATCGTGCCTCTTCCAGATGCAGTCGCACCGTGGGCAGAAGCGATTGTTTCCTTGAGCTTGGCGCTTGAAGGCTTGATTGCCTTGAACAAGCTCCCGGCCAATCTTCTTCTGCCCCTAGTCGGCCTACATGGCTTTTTGCTCGGCAGCACGATCGTTGGAGCAGAACCAACCCCGTTGTTGACCTATTTCATTGGTCTTCTGGTTGGCCAGGGTGCTCTGCTTCTTGCTGTGTGTGCGGGTGCATCACGTTTGCGTGAATGGCTAGGTGCAAACGGCCAAAGGCTTGCTGCGGGAATCTGGATGGGTATTGGTATGGCCTTTGCCTGGGTGGCCCTCATCGACTGAACTCAGTTTGACGTTGATGTTCAGCACGATGAATTAAGTCAGTCATGTGGAATGTGCATGAGCAAGAACTCTTTGCTTTCTTGCTCACACTTGGTGCTGGTTTATCGACCGGTATCGGCAGTTGGCTCGGGGTGCTCAGTCGCCGTTTCAGCCCAGGCCTGCTGACCACCGCTTTGAGTTTTTCTGCCGGCGTGATGATCTTTGTCTCCTTCGTGGAGATCTTCCCGAAGGCGCGTCAGTCCCTGACCCCTGCGCTGGGCACTAGCACCGCTTACTTGGTGACGGTCCTGGCGTTTTTTGCAGGGATGTTGGCGCTGGCGCTGATCGATCGGCTGCTGCCGTCCCATGAGCTGGCGATCCTGCCGTTGCGGGAAGGGTCTGATTCCTCGGCCCTGATGCGCACGGGCTTGTTCTCGGCCCTCGCCATCGCGATCCATAACTTCCCCGAGGGGCTCGCCACCTTTGTGGCGGCTCTGTCTGAGCCCCGGCTTGGCATTGGCATCGCCATTGCCATCGCCATCCACAACATTCCTGAGGGGCTGGCGGTGTCAGCCCCCGTCTATTACGCGACCGGCAGCCGCACTCAGGCCTTCTGGATTTCCTTTGCCTCCGGATTGGCGGAACCGCTCGGAGCGCTCATCGGTTACGTCTTTCTCCGCTCGTTCCTCAACGACGTGGTCCTCGGTCTGGTCTTCGCCAGCGTCGCCGGAATCATGATCTACATCTGCTTTGACGAGCTGCTGCCGGCGGCGCAGCGCACTGGTGCGAAGCACCATCTGATGATGGTTGGCGTCACTGCCGGCATGTTGGTGATGAGCATCAGCTTGGTGATGCTCGCCTGAAGGCGGACCACTAATTTTCTCCTGTCGAAAAGAATCAATCTTTTCGTTTAAAGCCTCTATTAATCGCAGTTAATTACTTTTCCCCACTCCCTCTTAAAAATGAGAAGCTTTCAAAACTTTCTCCTCGCGCCTGCAGCTCTGGGCCTTCTGGCTCCTGTTGCTGCAAACGCCGCTGACGTCAACATCGCCGGCCTGAGCCAGTACGGCACCGAAGAGCAGGTGACTTCGATCACCCAGTTCTCCGACGTGCAGCCCACCGACTGGGCTTATCAGGCACTGAGCAACCTGATCGAGCGCTACGGCTGCGTCGCTGGTTACCCCAACGGCACCTACCGCGGCAACCGTGCGATGACCCGCTATGAAGCGGCCGCACTGCTGAACGCTTGCCTCGACCGGATCACTGAAGTGACCGACGAGCTCAAGCGCCTGATGAAGGAATTCGAGCGTGAGCTGGCTGTGCTCCGCGGCCGCGTGGACGGCCTCGAGGCTCGCGTCGGCGAACTGGAAGCCTCTCAGTTCTCCACCACCACCAAGCTGCGTGGTCTGGCCACCTTCGTTGTGGGTGCCAACAACTTCAGCGGCAATGCTCGGCAACTTGTTGATGAGAACAAGGGAAAATTTGCTGCAGCGACATTTAACTACGATTTGCAGTTGAATATTGACACCAGTTTTACTGGTAGAGATTTACTGCGTAGCACACTTCGCGGCGGAAACTTTGACGGGACCTGGAATTCATTTGGCGGAGCCGGCCCAAGCAGCTTGTCACAACTAGAGGTTGCTTTCCAGGAGGAAGGTGGAGCAGATGTCGTAGGAATTGACAGGCTTTTCTATCAGTTCCCTATGAATGACTTTATTTTCTCTGTGGGACCTCGGGTTGCGCAAGAGGACATGCTTCCCATTTGGCCATCGATTTATCCCGCAAGTGCAGTCCTGGACCTTCTGACGCTAGGAGGCGCGCCTGGGGCATACAACAAAAATCTAGGTTCTGGTGCTGGTATCTCTTGGCAATCCAATGGATATGCAGTCGGAGCTAACTATGTTGCTGCGAATGGTCGCAACGGAGATCCTTCTCAAGGAGGAATTGCCACCGCAGGATCTGGTGGAACAGGGTCTGTTCAGCTGGGTTATGCATCTGGAGAGTGGGGCATAGCCGCCCTTTACTCGCGACTTCAGAATGCAAATGACCTGTTCGTATATGGAACAGACTTCACCCTCGAAAGTTATTCCAAACCTGGCACCACAAATGCTTTCGGTGTAAGTTCTTACTGGCAGCCACAGACGACAACTTGGATTCCGTCGATCAGTGGAGGCTGGGGCATCAACTCAACCAGTTACGCAAGCTCTGTTGTCAGTCGTGGGCTGACAGCCATCAGCCAGTCTTGGAGCGTTGGTCTTCAGTGGAGTGAGGTCCTGCGTCAGGGGAACTCTTTAGGAATGGCTGTTGGCCAGGCTCCTTTTAGTACCGAACTCGTGGGAGGGGAATCTCTCACTGATGGAAACTTTGCTTGGGAGTGGTGGTACAACTATCAGGTTTCAGACAACATCTCCATTACCCCGGCACTCTTTTACCTGAGCCGGCCATTAGGTGATGCAACTCCAAGCAATACAAGCTTCAATCAGCTTGGCGGCCTAGTCAAGACGAGCTTCAGGTTCTGATCTCATTGATCAGAAGCATGGTGTTCACTGCAGGGCATCCATAAAGAGCCCATCGCGTGAGCACCATTGCAGCCCAATTCTGCGGCCTTCTCCAGTGCAATCTTTTTGCTGGGGTAGGCCATTAATTGCTTTTGTTCAGAGAAATTTGCATGGTGTTCATGAGTGTTGCTGGGTGCAAGTGACCAAAGGCCCATCGCATTGATGCCCGTGACCGCAATACCCATCCCCACCACGCAAGCGTTGAGGATTCCCATGCCAACCACGCCGAGGCTGATAGCGCCCATTGGCACCACGCCAATACTCACCACCCCCATTGGCACTACGCCGATCGAAACGATCCCTAGTGGAGCTATCCCAATAGCGAGTAGCTTTGGAGGCTCATTGCAACTGGACATGGCTTCTTTTTAGTGATTCGTTGCGGCTGAGTGGGTTCCCATTTCGTGGGATTTGCACGGCATCCATAGCTCCCCCATGCGATGAGCGCCTGTGCAGTTGAAATGCTTTTTGGCTGCTTCCTCTGCTTCGGTTTTTGTTGCATACATTGCTGGCACTCCCAAAGTATTGGCATTGGCGCTCTGTAAAAGGAGAAAAGACGACGCAGCTACTATCAATGCGGCAGCAGTGCTCTCAACTTTCCCGCAAGGGCTATTGAAATAAGTTATAGTCAGCACGATTAGTCAAAGCAAATCTAAAGGCATTTTGTACTTGCAGGCAGATGGTGTTCATGTAAAGACACTCGCGCAGCTTTCACGCGTCCCCTCCAAATTAGCAAGGATCAAAAATTCCCTAGTCTTTTCGAGGGAGGCGCTCCGCAGGTCAGACGGAGCGGCGAGACTAACTCCACCGCTGCACACACAGTGCCTAAAACAATCTCGAAGACTAACGCCAAAAAGCTGCACAGTTTCGATGCGGCTTATTCGCGATCATGAAAGCTGGAGGCGACAAAAGAGGGGCAAGAGAAGACTTATTCCCTGCAGCCCATTGCAAGCGGAGAATGATCAGTCAAACTATACATAGACAACCTTGTGGCCATGATAGTTGAACAACGACGCTACAAGCGTCCGCTCAAAGATCTCTCCCCAATCGAATACCAGCTCCGCAAGACCAATCGAGTCCTGGAGAAACTCCGCCGTCACGAACGCGATCTACTCGCTCTGCCTCACTCCCGATCCAAACCCGAACGCCTACGCCGTTGCCGTCAGCGCATTGCTGATCAACGTCGTATGTATCGAGCCTTCCAGATCGCTGCTTACCTCCTCGGCCTCAAGGTTTGGCCTAAACCCACCCAACGTGAACTCAACCCCTGGGCTGAAACAAACAAACCAAACACAATTCCGTCTCCTCCCTCTTGGTTGACTGATCAATTCGATGACTTCAACATTAATGCAGATCTAGATGACATCGCAGCATGACAACATCTCTAACCAGTCATACTCAAACACTCATCCGTAATGGCGAATCCACCCGTTGGGTCAACGTCATTGCCTCAACTAACGATCACCTCACCATCTCCATCCCAGGTGCTGGTATCCAACGCATCCCAGCCTCTCTAGCCGTCCCTCAATCCACCTCCTAACTTCAATCCGTAGAAGCAGGTCCCACGCCCTCACGCTCGCCATCGCGTGGGGGCTTTTTATTGCTCTCTCCCTCTCTGCTTCCTTGATGCACTCCCGATGCATTAGTGATGCATTGGTGTGGGGGATTTTGCTGCTTTTCTATGAGCGGCTTCACGTACATACATACGGGCGCAGTCGCCCCCCGTGGGGGTCGGCGGCAAGGCCTGGGGGTGGGGATACGGATGAAGGTCACGTCGTCCGGCTGGCCAGGGCGCCGTTGGCCTGCGTCGTCCACGCCATAAAAGGGTTGGGGCGCGTAGAAAAAAAGCGTTCCGACCTGCCGCTGAAATTCAACGGTGTGCCCTTCAACCAAAGACGAGACGCCCGCGCGTTTCCTTTAAGGGCCAAGGCTGGCCAACCGGTTCCGATCGGTGTTGATGGCGGCAATGACTGAGAGAGCACTGCCGATTGCACCGATGGCGTCACTGGTGGCAGTGGACTGATGGCACTGACAGCAGGGCCACCACAACCCAACGGTTTCGGCGGGGCGCCACAACCTGGGGCCTGGCCACCGCCACAACAGGGATTGAAGGCCAGCGAAACGGTCCTTCGCCTTGATCCAGCGAAAGGGTGTGCTGTATGGTTTCGGTGGGCCAGCGCAGCGCCAACTGCCTGACCCGTGATCAATCCAGATGGAGCTGGACCGATGACTAAGAGTTTGAGCAGTGGCCAGTGCATTGGCTATGCACGGGTCTCAACAAAGAGCCAGAGCGTTGAAGCCCAGGTGGCTGAGTTGAAGGCTGCAGGGGCCACGAAGGTCTTTGCAGAGCGCATCAGCACAAGGACAGCTGACAAGGACAGAACACAGCTGCAGGCCTGTCTGGCGTCACTACACAAGGGAGATGAGCTGGTGATCACCAAGCTCGACCGCCTTGGCAGGACTCAACGGGAGGTCATCAACCGACTGTGTGAGCTGCAGGAAGCAGGGATCAACGTCAGAACACTCGACAACCTGATCAACACCGCAGCACTGGGGAAGATGGCTCCGCTGGTGGTTGGCCTGCTCACTGGTCTTGCTGAGGTTGAGCGTGAGCTGATCCGCGAGCGGACCCTGGCCTCTGTTGAGCACCGCAGGGCAACTGGCGGGAAGCTCGGGGGAAGGCCTGCCAGCTTCACTCCAGAGCAGGCGCAGCAGGTCCATCGGATGCTGTTGGAGGGCATGTCCCTGGCCGCTGTAGCCCGAGGGACAGGGCTCTCGGAATCAACCTGCAGACGAATCAGGAAGCAAGCAGTTTGAGGCCCTCCGAGGAGGTCAATCAACGTCAGATCAACCATCAATGCGTTGATTGCCTCGCAACAGGAGGGATCCATGCTCACAACGGCGAGAAAGGCGAGGCTTCAGCCCTTCCTCAACGCTCTTCAGCTCAGGATTTCGCTCACAAACACATGTACGAGTAACGACCCAGCTCTGGAGGGGCTTTATTGCTGCATTTGATGCTCCGGGGAGCGCTACGGGGAAGGGCGCAACAGAGAAGCCTCCAGGAAGCTGTTTAAGAGGCTCCTAGAGGCTGAATCGAGGCGATAGAGGCGAAAGGAGCTCTAGAGGCCTTGTAGAGGCTTTTAGAGGCCGATTAGGAGTCTTTAGCGATCAACAGGGAGTTGTTCGATCTGATCGAAGCGTTCTTGGAGGCCAGGGTTGTTCTGAGGGTCGGTGACGAGGCCGTGTACGCGGCGGAGCGTCCATTCAGCGTTGAAGAGTTGCCAGAGGCGCTGTTCTGGTGTTTCGCGGTGGATGCCTGTGTAGGGGCGGTCTTCCGGGGGGAAGTGGCTATAGCCAGGGCGTTCAATACGCGTTGCAGGCTGATGAGACATATGCGCTATGCAGCTTGATCAACGATAGCGAGGCAGGGAGCAAGTGACACCTGATCAACATCAACACAACAAGACTCATTTGTCTTGAGGTCAACAACAGTGCAGCGTTCATTCTCTCAGTCGTATGAAGTCACAACACAGTGACGATCATTCAACAAAACCTTGTCACCAGGCATGAGGCTGGAAGGCTTTGGAGTCAACAAGTGATTGTTATCAACAACAGCAGGACGATCATGGATACCCCTGATCTTGATATTCGCTGCTGATCTTGAGCTGGGGGCTTTGGAGCGCTCAACACCGCCCCCGAGGAAGTACCGAACGAATGGTTGCTCGGGGTCGAGGAGGTTCTGGGGCAGGGCGTAGCGATTGCCCGAGCCGTGGCAGAGAACAACGCACTGATCAACAGGGCGCTGCCCTTCAACCAAAAAGCGCTGATCCCTGAGCATGAGCTCCTCGTGATTGCCGAAGGCTGATTTCAACAAAGCCCTGAGCTCTTTAGAGCAGGGCTCAACACCAGCGAGGCTTTCAACCCGATTGAGGAAGGGGAAGGCCTCGAGAACGGGATCAACCTCAACCGATTGGGGTGTGTTGACCTCTGATTCCGGCTGTTGGGCTGCTTCCCTCTTAAGAGAACTTTTTTCTGGAGTCTCTAAGACTCTTAGTGGTGACCCCTCATTGGGGGTCAGGGGGTGACCCTTCTGGGGGGTCAGGTGGGGTGACCCCTCATTAGGGGTCAGGGGGTGACCCTTCTGAGGGGTCAGGTCTGCTGATTTCCGTGCTTTGGCCCACGGCCAGCGAACGTCTTTCGCACGTGCTTGGTTGCGGTGCTCTTGCAACAGCAGCTCAAAGCGATCGGACTCAACAGCGGGGCCAAGCTGCAGGGTGCTGGGCTTGCCTGGGATCTTGATTTCGGTGAGCAGGCCAGCCTTCACCAGGGCGGCCTTGATCTCGCCAGGGCGTCGGCGGTTGATGTCGAAGGCGACGGCCTCGGAGGCCACGCTGATGGATCGTGAACCGTTGGTTGATGTATCAACCATGCCGAGTAGGTGCATGGCGATGTTGAGTTGATCGCGTGACTTCGCGTTGATCAACCAAGCAACAGCGAACTGCTGGTCAACGGGGTTGAAGAAGAAGCTGCGGGACATCGGTTGGCATGAGCGTTGTGGGGATATGGCGTTACGATTCCAAGGTGCTCTTTTGCTATTCCCGACTGAGCTCTAAAGGCGTCGTCTTGGGTGGGCGGCACCTTTTTTAATGGGAGCTTGGAGTGACCCTGGCGACAAGGAATGAGCAGGGCAACTAACCGATAAGTAGAGCTAATAAAGCCCGCTGTTTCAGTACTTTGGGCTTGCCGATTGTTGTTGATTGATTCCATCCAATAGCTGCACTGCAGCGTGAGGATCAACGCCGCCATGCATTGCGGGTATCAACAATGCGTTGTCGGTTGATGCTGCCCCTGGTGAGGCTTGGGGAGGGTGTCAGCTGGGCTTATCCGCCTCTCCTGAGCCCTCTTAGGCGCCTTTCCTCGGGAGGCGTGGCGATGTCCTTTGCGTTGGCATCCACGGCCTCCCACCACTCAAACGTCCTGCTCAGCGCCACGTTGTCGCTGATGCCTTCCTCGAGGCCGAGCTGAATCCGCTGGTCTTCGGGGCTGAGGCTGTCATCGTTGAGCTCAAAGCGTTCCTTTTTCGTCGCTGGATCGAAGCTCCACTTGAACCCGAAGCGACCGCTGGCGACTTCAATCACCCAACGGTTTTCAACGCGAGCCCCGAGTTCGGCGTCGTCGATGGCTTCGAGCAGTTGTTGGTCCGTCAGCTCCCATGGCTGCGCGAGCAACGGGGTGAGTCGTTCGATCAGCTGAGCGGTGGTGACCTGCGAGCCATGCATCCTGCTGACTTCCTGCTCGATCGCCTTTTCCTTTTCCGCGATCAGCGGGCCGGTGCCATCAATGTTGAGAGCCCTCAGTGCGGTCAAATCCGATCTCAGCTTGAGCAGCTCCTTTGATTCCACGGCCTCGCGGCTGGCCATAGCGGCCTTGAGCGGAGCCAACCGCTGGACCAACGCCGGGCCCATCCATTCAATGGCGCGGCAGATCGAGGCTCTGGCGCTGGCATCGAGGATCGAGTTGGCGCCGTACCGCTGAGAGCAGTCGGCGGTGATGCAGCGGAGCCGACCATGGTGGCGCCCCATACGGATGCCGCACTCATGGCAACGGAAGTGCCCTGTTCGCCAGCTGCGTTGGGTTGATTGCCTGTGAGCGGAAGCGCCTCGAGCAGTGGAGGCTTCGAGCGCCCGTTCAACCTCAGTCCAGGTTGCTCTGGGGATCAATCCCTGGTGGCGGTCCCATTCGATGGAGTCATAGACGCCAGGCCTTGGGCCTTTGCGCTTGCGGGTGCCATCGGGCAGCGTCACCCAGGTGCCAGCGCAGCGGCCAATGCCGCCAGCGATGGCTGGGTTCTTCAACCAATTTCGGAAACTCAGCCTTGGCTTGTGGATCCCGTGGGTTCGGTTGAGCCAGAGCACGGTTTCTTGGATGCTCCGGCTTCTGAGGAAGTGCTCGATTGCTCCGCGAGAGACCTCCTCGAGTTCGGGGTCAACCACCAGGCCCAGGCCATCGGGCGCTCGCAGGAAGCCCCATGGAGGTTTGCCACCGTGGCCTCCTTTGCTCTGGCGGTGTGCTCTGCCGTGGGCGACGCGCTCGGCCAAGCGTTCAACTTCACCGGCATTGACCGCCGAGAGCAGTCGGGCTGTCATGCGCCCGGCAACGGTTGAAACGTCGAGGCCGTCGTCCAGCAGTCGGAGGTTGGCGGTGCCTTCCCGAGCAAAGAAGTCGAGCAGCTTTTCGTTGAACTTGGGGCTTCGGGTGATCCGATCCAGCCGGGTGGCGATCAGGGTGTCTTCGGGGCCCAGCAGAGCCAGGGCTTTCTTGAGTTCGGGCCGGTTGTCCTGCGTCCCGCTCTGCACATCAGAAAAGATTTCAGTGCAGCCAGCGGCGACAAGGCGAGCTTTCTGCTGCTCGAACGCCGAGGAATCGCGGGCCTGCTCCAGGCTCGAGACTCTGGCGTAGCCGATCAGCGACATTCCCCCTTGCAGCATGGGTAATCATCATGTTACTCTCCCGCTGCGTAGCCGGCCGTCCTCGACGCTTCCCAGGGGTGCTCGTAGTTGCCCGAGCGGATCGCCAGGCCGATACCGCAGCTCTCGTCATCGATGAGCCTGTCCACGCAGTCGCCCCACCAACTGAGCGCGGGGGACCCCAGCGGCGCGGCAATGTCCAGGCCACGGTGGGTGCGTGAGCCTCTGGCCCGCCAGCCGAAATGGCTGGTGTAGCCGCTGAACTGCGGGACCTGGAACTGGGCCAGGCGCCACTGGTTGGCCTGAACCGGAGAGGCAACCAGCACGGCGGTGGCCAGACTTAGAGGAGCCCGATGGCATGAAGCGGCCCGCGTCCGCTTAGGAGTTCAAGGAGGAAAGCAGAGAAGCCGAGCATGGCCAAGCGCCCGTTCCAGACCTCAGAGCTGTTGTTCCAACCCCAGGCCCACTTGTCCTGGGGATAGAGCTTGACCTTGGTGGGTAGAGCGGCGGCTTGATCGAGGTTGACCTCGGGTCCTTCTAGGGCGTGTTGGACGAGGTTGGCCAGACCATCAATAAAGGAGGGGGTGGTGTCGAGTGCGGGTACGCGGCGGAAGTTGGTGATGCCGGCTTCCGTTGCGATCTCGCGGTACTCGATATCGATTTCCTCGAGGGTTTCGATGTGCTCGCTGACAAAGCTGATGGGGACGACGACGAGGTCCTTGACGCCGGATTCACCGAGCTCATTGAGTGCTTCATCGGTGTAGGGCTTGAGCCACTCGACCGGGCCGACACGGCTTTGGTAGGCCAGGGTGAATGGATTGGCGTGGCCGAGATCGGTGGCCAGCTTGTCCATGATCAGCTGGGAGCAGGTTTCGATTTCCTTTTGATAGGGGTCACCGGCTTCCTCGACGTAGCTCTTGGGGACGCCGTGGGCGGAGAAGAAGACGTGGGCGTCAGCGGGGTTGGGGCAGGCCCGTATCTCTTTGCCGATCAGTTCGGCCATGGCGCCGATGTAACCGGGGTCGTTGTAGTAGCTGCGGATGCAGCGGATGGGGAGATTGGAGAAGGAGGGATCGCCCTGGCGTAGGCGTTGCAGTTCGCGGAAGCTGGAGCCGCTGGTGCTGATGGAGAAGTGGGGATAGAGAGGAAGGACGACCACTTCATCAATGCCGTCGGCCTTGATGTCGGCGACGGCGGATTCCGTGAAGGGGTGCCAGTAGCGCATGGCCACGTAGCTGGTGGCCTCGATGCCGCGCTGGCGCAGGGTGCTCTGCAGTTCCCGTGCCTGCTGCTCGGTGATGCGCCGCAACGGGGAGCCACCGCCGATGGAACGATAGGCGGCCTGTGATTTGCCGGACCGCAGGCTGCTGATGAGCCAGGCGAGGGGTTTTTGGAGTGCTGGATTAGGGAGCCGGATGATCTCCGGGTCCGCGAAGAGGTTGTAAAGGAAGGGGCCGACGTCCTGGATGCGTTCAGGGCCGCCGAGGTTCAGCAACACAACGCCGACCTTGGCCATGCACCGCTTCATCGCAAAACAACACTGGCGAGCGTAACGCTGCCGGCCTGGGCCTGGTCGCTCTGGCTCAATCTCGATAGGGTCGGCCGGACCTCTTTATGTGACGAGATCAGCCTCGAACAGCTCGATTTGGCCCTTCGCGAACACAACGCGTTGCTGGCAGGCAGCGGTGTCTCGTTGCGGCTGGAACGGCGCGGGTCCCGGCTTGGCTTGAGGGGCTCCCTGCCCTGCCGCAGTGGTGGGCCGTCCCAGCGGGTTCAACGGATTAGCCTCGGTCTGGAGGCCAATATGGCGGGCCTGGAGCAGGCCCGCGCCCAGCTGAAGCAAGTGCTACATCAGCTCCAGCAGCAACGCTTCCGTTGGCAGGACTGGGGGGCAAGCCCCCAACCAAGCGAGGCCCCTTCGGACCGACTGACCCCTGCGCTCAACACGCCGATTGGGCCCCGGCTAGAGCGCTTTGAGCAGGCATTCTTCAACGACCCGCGCCGCCGCCGCAACCCATCGGGTGCTCGGACCACCTGGAGCAGCGCCTATCAGCCGTATCTCAGGCGCCTCAAGCGCCTGGCCGAGGACCAGGCCCTTGATTGGGGACTCCCCCTGCTTGAGGTTGTTCTCGAGAGTTATCGCGTGGCTTCGCGGGGGCGACAGCAATGCGGCACCACCTTGGCGGCCCTCGCCCGCTCTGAGGGGTTGGTGTTGCCCTCCGACTGGAGTGAGCGGGCCGCTGGCTATGGCCTCCATGCCGCTCAGTTCCGTCAGCTCCCCAGTGATCAGCAGATCCTGGACTGGCTGGAGCGCATTCCCAATCCCGCTTGGCGTTTGGCCTATGGGTTGATGGCCACCTACGGCCTACGCAACCACGAGGTTTTCTTCACCGATCTCTCCGCCCTGGCCCCTGGGGGCGATCGGGTGATCCGCGTCTTGCCGACGAGCAAAACAGGCGAACACCAGGTCTGGCCCTTCCAGCCGCAGTGGGTGGAGCGCTTCGGCCTGGAGCAACTCGGGGCCCAGCGTCAGTTGCTCCCGACGGTCTGCACGGACCTGAGGCGCACCACACTGCAGCAGGTTGGACGGCGGGTGGCGGAGCAGTTTCGGCGCTACGACCTGCCGTTAACCCCCTATGACCTGCGCCATGCTTGGGCGGTCCGCACCATCCACATCGGCCTGCCCGACACCGTGGCGGCGCGAATGATGGGCCACTCGGTGGCGATCCATACCCGTACCTATCACCACTGGATCACCCGCCGGGACCAACAGCAAGCGGTCGACAACGCCCTGGCCCGCCATTAGGCGGTGGCGACCTGACCTTGACAGATTGGAAGGACACTCCGCATGGTCGCCGTGCCTGATCCCAACGCCCTTGACCAGACGGCCTCGCAGCTCGGGATGGGCGGTGATCTGGCCCCTGAGGCCACCGCCGATGCCTACCAACGACGCATGGCCCGTCGCAAGGAGGTGCAGCAGCAACGGGTTGGCGAGCGCTCCTTAGAGAAGGGATTGGTGCTCGTCTTCACAGGCGATGGCAAAGGAAAGACCACCGCGGCTTTGGGGTTGGTGCTGCGGACCTTGGGCCATGGGGAGCAGGTGGCGGTGGTTCAGTTCATCAAGGGCGGCTGGCAACCCGGCGAGGCCAAGGCGCTTGAGGCCTTTGGAGAGTCACTGCATTGGCATGCCCTCGGTGAGGGGTTCACCTGGGAAACCCAGGACCGCGAACGGGATCGTGCCTTGGTCCAGGAGGCCTGGAATCGCTCTTGCAACTATCTCGCGGATCCGAGTCGCAAATTGGTCGTGCTCGACGAGGTGAATGTGGCGTTGAAGTTGGGCTACCTTGATGTGGAGGATCTGTTAGAAGGCCTCAAGTTGAGACCACCGCTGACCCATGTGGCCTTGACTGGCCGCGGTGCTCCGCCGGCCTTGATTGAACGGGCTGATCTGGTTACGGAGATGAAGCTCGTGCGCCATCCATTCCGGGAACAGGGTGTGAAAGCCCAAGCTGGGATCGAGTTCTAGGAGTTGGCATTGGCCTGGACCATGGCCAATGCACTCATCAGAACCGACAGCCCACTAATGAGTAGAGCCCGGTGAACGACCGGCTCTCGCCAGGCGCTGGGGTCTTCGGTGAGCTGTTCCACTGCTGAGAGGGTGAGCCGGGCCATGAGGCCGCTGCGGCAGAAGCTGCCTGGGGCAATGGGTTGGTCTTGATGCCTGTCCATCCAGCACTGCCATCTCTCGGTCATCGAAGCGCTCCTCGCCAGCGTCGGCAAGGGATCTCACGCTTGCTACTGTTCGGCCAACGAAGCTGTAGCACGAAGGGATGGCCTATCAGCGCGTGTTGCTGAAGCTCAGTGGCGAAGCCCTAATGGGCGAACAGGGCTACGGCATCGACCCTGCGGTAGTGGATGCGATCTCCAAGGACGTGGCCGCGGTAGTGGCTGACGGCAGCCAGCTGGCGATTGTGGTGGGCGGCGGCAACATCTTCCGCGGGCTCAAGGGCTCAGCGGCTGGCATGGATCGGGCCACGGCTGACTACGTCGGCATGCTCGCCACCGTGATGAATGCCATCACCCTCCAGGACGGACTTGAGCGGGCCGGCATTCCGACGCGGGTGCAGAGCGCCATCTCGATGCAAGAGGTTGCGGA
Organism: Synechococcus sp.; assembly: GCA_047285805.1. GTDB lineage: Bacteria > Cyanobacteriota > Cyanobacteriia > PCC-6307 > Cyanobiaceae > Vulcanococcus. The sequence goes on from JBJBCN010000002.1 coordinate 390,875, forward strand.
GCCCTACATCCGGCGCAAGGCCATTCGCCACATGGAGAAGGGTCGGGTGGTGATCTTTGCGGCTGGTACCGGCAATCCCTTCTTCACGACCGACACCACTGCAGCGCTGCGTGCGGCGGAGATCGGGGCCGATGTGGTCTTCAAGGCCACCAAGGTCGATGGGGTGTACGACAAAGACCCCAACAAAAATGCCGACGCGGTGCGCTACGACAGCCTCTCGTTCATGGATGTCCTCAGCAAAGAGCTTGAGGTCATGGACAGCACGGCGATCGCCCTCTGCAAGGACAACGCCATCCCAATCGTGGTGTTTGATCTCTTTGGTTCCGGCAACATTGGCCGGGCGGTGCGTGGTGAACCGATCGGCACCAGCATCCTTCCTTCGGCCTAACGGGTCGGTCCTGTTCTTTTCTTCAGCGACTCTCTTTTCTCGCCATGGATCTCGAAGCCAGCATGCGCAAGTCGGTGGATTCCACCCAGCGCACCTTCAACACGATTCGCACAGGCCGAGCGAATTCCTCGCTTCTCGACAAGATCCAGGTGGAGTACTACGGCGCCGATACGCCCCTGAAGTCCCTGGCCACGATCAGCACCCCGGACTCCACCACGATTCAGCTCCAGCCTTTCGACATGAGCTCCTTGGCTCTGATCGAAAAGGCGATCGCTATGAGTGATCTGGGCTTGACCTGCAACAACGACGGCAAGCTGATTCGCATCAACATTCCGCCACTCACCGAGGACCGCCGAAAGGACCTCTGCAAGTTGGCGTCGAAGTATGCCGAGGAGGGCAAGGTTGCCCTACGCAACATTCGCCGCGATGCCATCGACAAGGTGAAAAAGCAGGAGAAGGAAGGCGATTTCTCCGAGGACCAGAGCCGCGATGAGCAGGACAAGGTTCAGAAGCTCACCGACAAATTCATTGCGGAGATTGAGAAGCTTCTGGCGGAGAAGGAAGCGGACATCCTCAAGGTGTGAGCCAAGCCCACTGTTTTGATGTTGCCGTCGTCGGTGCCGGTGCGGCGGGTGCAGCGGCGGCTTATCACCTAGCGGCTCGTGGCCGCCGAGTGCTGCTCCTGGAGTCCCAGGCGTTGCCCCGCCCGAAACCCTGCGGCGGCGGCATGGCAGCGTCGGTGCAGCGCTGGTTCCCCTTTGATCTGCAGCCGACCGTCGATCGGGTGATCACCCAGGTCAAGTTCACCTGGTGCCTGGAGGATCCAGTGGTGGCAGTGCTGCCGGGAGATTCCCCGTTCTGGATTGTTCAGCGCTCCAAGCTCGACCACTATCTCGTCCAGCAGGCCGTGGTAGAGGGCGCCGAGCTGCTTGATGACTCAGAAGTGTCGACGATTCAGCGGGATGGCGACCAGTGGTCTCTCAATGCTGGAGGGCACAGCTACCGGGCGCGAGCCGTCGTGATCGCCGATGGCTCCAATTCGCTTTTCGCTGGGCCCATGGGCCTTGGCCCGAGCCAGCCTCGCTTTGCCGAGGCGTTGGCCGCGGAGGTGGATGCTGATGTCCTCGAGGGGGACACGGCACGCTTTGAGTTTGGTCTGGTGCGCCATGGGTTCTGCTGGGCCTTCCCTCGACAGGGCGGGTACAGCATTGGTGTTGGCACCTTCATTGGCCGCGATGCGGCTGATGCGGATGCGGTCTTGGCTGAACTGTTGCCGTCATTGGGACTGCCCCCGGATGCTGGGCTGCGGCGACGCTCCCCGCTGCGGGTCTGGGATGGTCATCACCCGTTGCATGTCCCCGGGGCGGTCGCGGTTGGTGATGCGGCCTCCCTGTGTGACCCCTTCCTGGCGGAAGGGTTGCGCCCGGCCCTGATGAGTGGGGTCCGCGCCGCAGAGGCGGTCGACCGTTTCTTGGGGTGCTCCGCGCCAGATGAGGCACTGCAGGCCTTGGCCCAGTACAGCGCTGACATGCGCCAGCAGTGGGGAGACTCCATGGCCTGGGGCCGACGTATCGCCCAGGTCTTCTATAGGGTTCCCAAGGTTGGCTATCAGTTGGGAATCAAGCGCCCCACCGCACCACAACGGATCGCTCAGATCCTCTCCGGTGAGATGGGCTATGGCGACATCGCCCAGCGCGTCATTAAACGCTTGCTGTTCAAGCGGGGCTGAGTCCCTAGCCGACCTTCGTGCAGTCCTTGAGTTGGCGGAGGCGTTGATCGATGGAGCCGAGCAGCTCGATGGCAAACATCGGCGACTCCTGGACCGCGAAGAGGAATTTCTCGCGATTCATCTTCAGCAGTTTGCAGTCGCTGACCGCTTTGGCGTTGCCATAGCGGCGATGCTCCGCCGTGACCAATGCGCCGGCCCCAAAGACGTCTCCGGCCTGGATCACCTCATGGCCGACCTCATCGTTCCAGGTGAGTTCGACGGTCCCTTCGAGAACGCCAAACATGCAATCGCCGGTCTCTCCGGACGAGAAGATCGACCCGCCCGCTGGAGCCTGAATCACCTCGCCCTGGCTCGCCAGGGCGCGCATGGTTTCGAGGGCGTTCACGTAGGGGTACCACGGTGATGCTGGACTTTAGTTCAGGTGTTAAGAGCAAGTGCCGCCCCGAGGCCGCCACGGATGTCGTTAGGCAAGAGGCGCCCATCGTGGTCGGTATCCAGGGCGTCAAAGACGGCATCGCTCCCCAACCACTCTTCGCGGGTGATGCAGCCATCGCCATCAAGGTCGTTTAGCAGGAAGATTTCCTGGGCGGCATGTTGGAAGGCGCCTGCGCCCTCCAGTTCTCCGAGGCGGTGAGCGAGCTGGGCTTCGAGGGTTTCGATGGCTTTGGTGAAGCCGCGGATGCCTTCATCCAGCTTTTCGGTAGCCATCGGATCCTCGGCCATCATCCCCTTGAAGCCCGAAGCATCCAGATGAATCTGTTGCTCGGTTGTCGCCGGGTCGAATGGGTTGAGTTTGCGCTGCAGATCGCCCTGAGTGTTGCGCAGTTGATCGAGCAGCTTGGGGGAGATGGTCAGTAGATCGCAGCCCGCCAATTCGACGATCTCGTCGATGTTTCGGAAGCTCGCCCCCATCACCTCGGTTTTGTAGCCGAAGGTCTTGAAGTAGTTGAAGATCTTGGTGACTGACAGGACGCCGGGGTCCTCGTGGCCGGGGTAGCTCTCGCGGCCGGTGCTCTTTTTGTACCAGTCGAGGATGCGACCGACGAAGGGGGAGATCAAGGTCACCCCGGCTTCAGCGGCAGCGACCGCCTGGGCAAAGCTGAAGAGCAGGGTCAAGTTGCAGTGAATGCCCTCTTTCTCAAGCACCTCGGCGGCTTTGATGCCTTCCCAGGTAGAGGCGATCTTGATCAGGACCCGATCGCGGCCGATGCCGGCTTGGCGATAGAGGCCAATTAGCTTGCGGGCTTTGGTGATCGTGGCTTCGGTGTCAAAGCTCAGGCGGGCATCGACTTCGGTGGAGACGCGGCCAGGGACGATCTTGAGGATTTCTTTGCCGAAGCTGACGCATATCTCGTCGAGGGCTTCGCGCACCACCTCTTCGGCGGGAGCAGTTGGGCCGCAGACCTCACGGGATTCGCGCAAGGAGGTGTCGATCAGGTTCTGGTAGGCCGGAATCTGGGCCGCCGCCAGGATCAACGAGGGGTTGGTGGTGGCGTCCCGGGGGGTGAACTGCTGGATCGCATCGATATCTCCAGTGTCGGCGACCACAACGGTCATCGCGGCCAGTTGGTCGAGGAGATTGGCCATGCCGGGCACCAAAGGTGATTTCAAGCTAGCGATGCAAAACGGGGACAGAACCCCGTTGTCACCAAGCGGTCATCGATTCAGTTGGATTGTCGTGCTGTCGCGGGCACAGCACGGCTTGGGGGAATTTTTTCCAGGACCAGCAAGGCTTCGATGATCTGTTTGGCAACCGGGACGGCCACGGTGGAGCCATAGGCGTTCTCTCCTTTCGGCTCGTCAATGACGACCAAGACCACGTAGCGAGGTTTGTTGATCGGCAGATGGGCGATGAAGCTCGTGATCTTGGCCCCAGCGACATAAACCCCATTGCGGGCCTTTTGGGCCGTTCCGGTTTTGCCGCCAATTCGGTGACCGGGGATTTGAACGCCGCGTCCACTGCCTTTCTCCACAACAGTCTCCATCCAATTCAGGATGGTCTGCGCGATCTCGGGACGGATCAATTGCACCCCAGAAGCGGGCGGCGCGCTAGCCAGGTCGTCGCCTGAGCGCAGTCCCCGGGTGATGTGTGGACTAACCAGCCTGCCGCCGTTGGCCAACATGGCGTGCAGCTGTATCAGTTTCAGCGGCGTCAGGTTGAACCCCTGGCCGAACGCTGCCGTCGCTGGTTCGATCGGTTGGGTCTTGAAGGTTTCGAGGGTTTTCAGCTGGCCCGCAACAGCGCCGGGAAGGTCGGTGTCGGGGGTGTTGTCGATCCCTAGGGTGTGAAGCCAATGCCAGAACCGCGCGGGCTGGACGCGCCGCATCGCCTCGACCATTCCAACATTGCTGGAAACCTGCAGCACCGTCGGGAAGTCGATGATCCCGTTGGCTTTGCGGTCATGGTTGTTGATCGGCCAGCCACCAATGGTGAGCTTGCCGGAGTCGTTGACTTTGCCGGAGGGATCAATGGCGTTCTCCTGCAGGGCGATTGCCAGGTTGATCGGTTTGAACGTTGAGCCGGGCTCGTAGAGGTCTTGGACCGACCATTCCCGAAACAGCCCGGGCTTGAACTTCCAGAACTGGTTGGGGTTGTAGGTCGGTGTGGAGGCCAGAGCCAGCAGTTCACCGTTTCTGACGTCCATGACCAGAGCAGCTCCGCGCTGGGCTTTCCACTTCTTCACCTGCTTGGCTAAAGCCATCTGGGCCACCTGCTGCAGGCGCGCATCCAGGGTGAGTTGAAGCTTGAGGTCATCGCCATAGAGAACCCCCGGCTTAAGCCCGTCGGGAAGAGGGGTGCCATCGGCTCCGCGCCGGAGACTTCGGGAGGCTTCTTGGCGACGGAGGTCGCGATCACGGCTCTGCTCGAGTCCGGCCTGCGGAATCCGCTCCAGGTTCAGGAAGCCAACGACGTTGGCGAAAAGCCCGGCCTGCGGATAGACCCGCTGCGGGTACGCCTCGAGGTCGACACCACTGATGCCGAGTTCACGCACCCGCTGGGCGGTTTCGGGATCCAGTTCGCTGGCGAGTCTGACGCCCGATTTCCGGCCATCCATCGCCTTGAGCAGCTCCCCCATCGGCTTGGCGAGCACCGGGGAGAGCTTGCGGGCCACATCCAAGGGGCTCCGCAGGCGTCCGATGTCGTCGCCAGGGAAGGAGAAGTAGCGGGGGTGGGCCCAGACGGTGAGGCGCTCTTCGTCCAGGGCCACCAGGCGGCCTTGGCGATCGACGATGGTTCGGCGCCGACCCAGGGGTGTGATCGTCTGGGTTTGGATCGCCCGAGCTCGGTTCAGCAGCTCGTTGCCTTGAATCACCTGGACCCAAGCCAGGCGGAGAGCTAGACCACTCAACCCGGCCGCCAAGAGGCCATAGACGATCCAGAGCCGCCGCGGCGGGACCGGCTGGAAGTCCACAACCTGGTTGCGCCTGGGCCGGCGACCTTCCCGTGGAGCAGAGGCTCGGCGGCCTTGCAGCCCCTTGGATCCCATCAGTAGCCCGGGAGGATTTGGCCGGGGTTGACCTGGGCGAGTAAGGCCTCAAAACTCGGGCCGGTTCTGGCAGCCGGGGACGCAACGTAGACCAGTTTTTCGCTGCTCGTGGGCTCCAGCAGGCTGGGTTTGCGGGTCATTGAGAGGTGGTGCTGCTCGAGCACCGCCGCCGACTCCTGCAGGCGGTGCTCGAGGCGCTGGGTGGCTTCGAGGGATTGGAAACTGCTGGTCCAGCGGCCTTGCCAGTGCAGGGTAAGCGCGCTGAGCCCAACCACGGCGACCCCAAGACCCACGAGGCTTCCGTCGGCAATGCGATGGAGATTTCCCAGCCAAGGGGCTTGACGATCGAGCTTGCGGGCGAGCAGGGAGCCCTGGATCAGCTCGAGGGACCTCCTGGAGCGGTTGCTCTTCGCTCGATTGCTCTGTTGGAGCGGAACGGCAACCACAACTACCTGCGAGGTCTTCGCAAGTCAACCACGCGAGAGCGCTTCCAGCAATGGGGTTTTCACCAACCCAGTACAACCAGATTGAAGAACGTCAGGCTGTTCCAGAGGGCGTGCATCAAGACGCAGCTGCCAAGTCGTCCCCTCTGCCACCGCAACCAGCCCAATCCGAGCCCCAGCACCATCAAGGGAGGGAATTCGCCGAGGCTGGAATGGGCCACCGCAAAGACTGCGGCGCTGGCCACTATTCCCCAAGACGATCCCCAATAACGCGCGGCCACCGGCAGGAGCACGCCACGAAAGATCGTCTCCTCAAAGAGGGGCGCCATCACGATCGCCGTCACGCCAAAGCAGGCCAGGGCTGGGACGTTGTGGCCATTCAGTACGAGCTCCAGCAGCGGATTGCTGCCGCCTGGATCGCCAAAGAGCTTTCCCTGCAGCCAGCCGACAAGGCTCACCAAGGGCAGCACCATCAAGAACCCCTTCATGGCTTGGCCGAAGCAGAGTTGGGGTGGTGACCAACGAAATTGCAGCCATCCCCCCTGTGGGCCTGGACCCAACGACTTGAGCAGGAGCCGCAGGATCACGAGCGGACCGGCCATCAAGGCGCCATAGAGCGCGACCACGCTGATGCCCTGTTTGAGCACCGCATCGATCGGCAAGTCCTGCAGCAGGCGGGTCAGCAGCGGTACCACCAGGAGTGGGGTCAGCAATTCACCGACCACGACAAAGCCGCCGGCCACCAGGAGGACGGTGTCGAGTCCCGAGAGATTGGGGCCCTGCCAGGGAGCGGCTTTAGGGGCCTTGCCACCCCAGCGCCGCCACAGCTCCCACAGCAGCAGGGCGATGCCTGCGATGAGTCCGACTCCAGGCAGGAGCGTGACGCAGAGCAGTTGAGCGCTGGCCCGCCGTGCCACCGCCTCACCATTGCAGCCTCCCTCCCCCAGAAGGGCCTCGCAGCTCCATTGCTGCAGCAGTGTTGATCCTTTGAGTTGGGCCAGCAATGCTTCTCGCTCGCTCCGGTTGGTCTGACTCGGCGCCAGCAGGGCGGCGGCAATGACTGAGATGTCCTCGGTTCCAGCGCTGAGGCGCTCTAGGACGCCCCTGGCCTGATCGGCCTGCCCGGTGCGCTCCAGCAGCAATGCCTGCTCAAGCAAGAGCTCAGGGGAGGGCGTCCGTCCGTCTTCCTCGCTGCTTTTGATCGCGCTCTGCAGGCTCTCCTGGAGGGTCGGCAGTGGATCGCCGGAGCTCAGGAGCGGGCGGATTGGATCACTCAGGTTGCCTTGGGCGAGCACCGTCAACTCGAGTTGCCGCCGACTGAGGTCATCGCCAACGGAGGGGCGCTGCAAGCTGCTGACCAGCCCGTTCAGCCAGAGCAGAAGGCTTAAGGCCAGGCTGATGAGGGCGAGGGCTGATTTCCAGCTGGGGGTCTGATTGTTGGACTCGTGTTCCGCGCTCACCCCACTGCCCCGTGGTTCGTGTTGGAGGCATTCTGTCGGCTCGGGCAGAAGCAAAAGACCACTCCAATACGATGCTTTTCCGTTAAGGAAGTGCCCGTGTCCCTCCGGATCCTGCTGGTTCGCCACGGCCTGAGCAGCTTTAACCTCGAGCACCGCATCCAGGGCCGCGATGACCTTTCCAGCCTCACCGAGGCTGGCTCGAAACAGGCTTTGGCCACCGGTGAATCCCTGCGGGGTTTGACGATTGATGCGGCCTACAGCTCCCCGCTTCGGCGGGCCCACGACACCGCCCGGGCACTGTTGGCCGCCCAGGGCTCGAGCGTCGAGCTGCAGCTCAGTGATGACCTGCTGGAAGTGGACCTGGCGCCCTGGAGCGGTCTGCTGAGCACGGAGGTTCAAGCCCAATTTCCAGGGGATTACGCCACCTGGAAGCAGCAGCCTGAGCAGCTCCAGTTGAAGCGTGCCGATGGTTCGTCCTATGCGCCGATCACTGAATTGATTGAGCAGGCCCAACGCTTCCTGGATCGTTTGCTAGCGGCCCATGACCCCGCCGCCGGAGCGGACCAGACCTTGCTCGTGGTTGGGCACAACGCCATCCTGCGCTGCTTGGTGCTCGCCTTGTTGGGGCTGGATGCCTCTGGCTTCCGTCGTTTGCGGTTGGAGAACGCTTCGCTTTCGGTCTTCAACGTCAGTCCGGCCCCCTCCGGCTCCGTCGCGAAGCCCTGGGCCGTGCAAATTGAATCCCTGAACGGCACCACCCACCTGCAGCCCGAGGTGTGCGGCAGCAGTCTGCCGAGCAAAGTACATGGCCCCCGTTTGCTGTTGGTGCGCCATGGTGAGACCGACTGGAACCGCCAGGGCCGCTTCCAAGGCCAAATTGATATTCCCTTGAACGAGAATGGCCGCGCCCAGGCCGCGGCGGCGGGTGAGTTCCTGCGCAAACTCAGTTTTGATAGGGCCTATTCCAGCTCTATGTCACGGCCCCGCCAGACGGCGGAGGGGATCTTGAAGCACCATCCCGGCGTGCCCCTCACCAGCGTCTCAGACCTCGTTGAAATTGGTCACGGCGAATGGGAAGGTCGCCTCGAGGACGAGATCTCGGACACTTGGGCGGATCTATTGGCTGACTGGAAACGGGCACCGGAAACGGTGCAGATGCCACAGGGGGAGACCATTCAGGATGTCTGGCAGCGCTCCCTTCGGGGCTGGAACACCATCGCGGCCAACTTGGCCGCTGAGGAGACGGCCTTGGTTGTCGCCCACGATGCTGTCAACAAGACCATCCTCTGTGCCTTGCTCGGTTTGACCCCGGCGGATATCTGGGCGGTCAAGCAGGGTAACGGTGGTGTCACCGTGATCGACTACCCCAATGGAGCCGATCAAGCTCCCGTGGTGGTTTGTTTGAACCAGACGGCGCATCTTGGAGGAGTGATCGACCGCACCGCAGCCGGTGCTCTCTGATCGTCTGAGCCCCCAGCGTTAACGATGTCCATGTTTCTCCCCCAAGCCCTGGTGTTGCGCCAGGTTCAGCTTTTGGAGGGACCGGGTCAGGCGCCACGCCGCACCGACGTCCGCCTGGACGACGGCCGGATCAGTGCTTGGGGTGAGGGTTGTCTCGACGCCTCTATCCCGCAGATCGAGGCTGCAGGGCTGCTCCTGGCTCCCCCACTTGTGGATCCCCATTCATGTTTGGAGGATCCACAAGTGGGGGTGGCCGAGACCCGGGCGTCTCTTGAGCGCTCCGCTATTGCAGCGGGGTATGGAACCGTCGCCCTTCTTCCGGACGCCACCCCTTGGCGCGACAATCCCGAGTGGCTCCAGGCCCTGCGCGCCGCTCCCACTGGGGGACTGCAGTTGTTGCTCTGGGGCAGCTTCAGCTTGGCGGGCGCCGGGCTTGAGCTGGCTCCCCATGGCGATCAACTCGCGAGCGGTGCCTTTGGCCTCGCCGATGGCTCCCAGAGACCATCGCTTCCCCTGCTGGAGCGTGGCCTGAGCCTGGCGGAAATGGATCAGGCTCCTGTGCTCTTGGCCCCAAGAGATCGGAGCTTGGCCCAGGAGGGTTTCGTTCGGGAGGGGGTGGAGGCGCTGCGGGCCGGATGGCCCATGGATCCCTATACGAGCGAAACACTTCCCCTCCGCAGCCTCCTGGATTTGGCGGCGCGTTATCCCTCGGTTCGTCTGCAACTGATGAACCTCTCCACCGCGGACTCCGTTGCACTCCTTGGCACCCTGCCTGTGGATCAGCGCCCTCCCGCCACGGTGTGCTGGTGGCATCTCTTGGCGGATTCCGCCAGTTTGGATCCGATTGCGGAAGGTTGGAGGGTGGAGCCGCCCCTGGGATCCGCCCAGGACCGCCTGCGGCTCAAGCAAGGACTACGGGATGGATTGATCGCGGCGGTGGCCGTTCACCATCAAGCCCTGGATCCAGAGGAGCAACTCTTGCCTGTCGATCAGCGCCGTCCTGGGGTGGCGGGCCATCGCTTTGTCCTGCCTGCGCTCTGGCAGGAACTCGTCGAAGGGGATGGCTGGAGTCCCGATCAGCTTTGGCAGGTGCTTTGTTTTGGCCCCGCTGCCCTGCTGGGTCTTGAACCCCCAACGCTCCAACGAGGCAGCGATCGCTGGGTGCTGTTTGATCCCTTGCAGGCCTGGACGGCCCAGGATGATCCCTATGCCCCGATGGCCGCCAATCAGCCACTTGGCCGATCCACCCTGAATGGTCAGGTGGTCGCCACGGGGCTCAACCCCCTGCTTTGGCGCCGGAAGTCTTGAGCGGATCGCTGATGGTCAGAGCCCCTGAGGTGGACAAGGGCCAGAAGCGCCAGAAGGCCCGGCCAATGATCTCCTTCTCGGGTAGGAAGGCCCCGCCCGGCCAGAAGCGACCATCCCAGCTATTGGCCCGGTTGTCGCCCAGGACCAGGACATGGTCGGGGGGCACCACGGCGTTGAGCGTGCGGCACTGCCCCATGCCCAGCGCATCAACAGGGCAGTAGCGCTGAACGTAGGGCTCCTTGAGCCAGGTGCCGTTGATTTTGACCTCGCCGCGGGGATTGACCACAACCCGATCGCCGGCGACGGCGACGACCCGTTTGATGTAGGCGTCACAGGCTGGGTCGGCGACACCGGGGATACTGTTGACGATCGGCAGGTGGGCGAGGACACAACCCAGGGGGCCGACCATTCGATCGGCGCTTAGGACCGGATCGAAATGGTGCGGGGCATGGAAGATCACAATCTCGCCCCGTTGCGGCGCGCGGCTGCGCAGGGAGAGTTTCTCCACCAGCAAGCGATCCTGAAGCTGCAGCCCAGGAAGCATCGAACCAGAGGGGATGTAGCGCGCCTCCAGGACGTAATGGCGTACCCCTAGGGCGACGCCCAGGGTGATCAGAACCCCTCGCCAGAACACCCAGGGGCTTTCTTGGGGTGGTTGTTGTCCGCCGCCTTCCGGTTCTGAGCCCCCGGTCTTTCCGCTTGAAGCTTGTGTTGGATCGTGCGAAGACAAGGACGGGGCTGCCAGCTGGGGGTTCGGCTAGGGAAGATTAGGCCGGTCACCTCGCTTCATCGATGGTTCGTCCGCGTTGGTTGTCTGTTCAGCAAACCGCCGCGGCGCGCAGCTGGTTGATGTGGGATCGCTCTATTGCTCTTTGGGCAACCGTCAACTTGGTCTGGGTGGCCTTTGACATCACCTATGTCCCCTTTCGCACCTTCTGGCTGCAGCGGAATCTGACGCCGATTCCCCAGGTGCCCCTGGTGGTTCCCCTCAAGGTGCTGCCAAACATCACTCCCCTCTATGACCCGCTGAAGGGCATTGAGCCCCACCGGGAGACCCAGGCCTACCTGCAGCACTTCGATCAATTGGATGCAGCCTTGTCGCAGGCCGCTCCGTTACCCGGCTCGGCTGTGCTGCGTCGCCAGCAGGTGCAGTTGACCGAGGCGATGATTAACGAGAACCCGTTTTCCGCATCAGGCAACAGCGGGACGCTCGAGAAGATCAAGAACCGCCTGCGCCATCGCGCTGGCTTGGATTCGGCGAAGCAGTCGGCGGAGCTCCTCCTCTCCGATCGCTGGTTGCAGAACCACACCTGGAAGGAGGAGCGCCGCTTCTGGCAGCAGCAGATATTGCCGCTGGTGGCGACCAGCTACTGGCGCTCCATCGATGAGAACGGCAGGCCGAGCGATCACTTCTGGCGTTACGACCTTCTGCTGTTCCAGAGCGTCTTTGCCTTTGACATCCTGCTGCGGATGTTGCGCCTGAGGCGCCGCTTCCCCGGTTTGAGCTGGCGCGATGCCTTACTTCGCCGTTGGATTGACCTACCCCTGCTGCTGCCGTTTTGGCGTTGGATGCGGCTTGCCCCGGTGGTGGAGCGTCTCAGTCAGACCGGCATGATCAACGTAGAGCCGCTCCGGGCGGTCATCAGCCGTGGTGTGGTCTCGCTGTTGGCTCTGGAGCTGTTTGAGGTGCTGGCCTTGCAGTTAGTCGATGGCACCCAGTCGCTGATCCGCTCCCCCCAGTGGCCGCGCATGATTCGCAGTCTGCGCAGCCATCAGAGTGTCAGCGCCCTGCCGCCGCAGCTGGAGCAGCCAATGTTGGGCTTGCTGCAGCTCTGGGGGCCGATGGTCCTAGGCCAGGTCACCCCGCGGTTGACCCCAGAGCTCCAGTCCCTGTTGAGCCATGCCCTCGAACAGAGCCTGCGGGAGGTTCCCGGCGGAGCGGTGGTTCCTTCGGCTCTCGCCCGGCAGCTCACGGCCAGCATGGTCGAAACCGTTGTTGAGCTCTCCAGGACAACGGCCGATCGTTTGGCCCAAACTGACGACCGGCAAGCGGAGCTGCTTCAGCGTTTCGGTGATCGTTTTTGGGAGGAGTTGGCCGCGGCCCTGGAGCGCGGTGACACCCTGGAACGCAGCCAGGAGCTGCTCTGTGGTCTGCTGCAGCAGGTAAAACTGAACTACATCGCACAGGTCAACCGGGCTGGAATCGGAGCCCTGATGGAGGAGCTCGACGAATTGATGTCCCCTAGTGCTACTTCCCCAGAGCCGCCTGCCACTCCTCCGGCTTGAAGCCCACCAGGGCTGTGCCTGATGCGGTAATGGCGAAGGGGCGCTTTATCAGCTTCCCGTCGGCAGCAAGGGCCTCCAGGGCTTCTTCATCGCTGAGGGCAGCGACGGCGGCTGCCCCTAGGGCGCGGTAGCTCTGGCCACTGGTGTTGAAGAGGCGTTTGCGCCCCAAGTAGTTGAAGGCCAGCCGAACCTCCTCTAGAGCGGGGGGCTCCAGGCTGATGTCGATCAGCTCGAGGGTGCCCTCCCCAACAGAAAAACCATGCTGGTCAAGCCATTTCAGGGCTTTGCGACACGTTCCGCACTTGGGGTAACTGAAGAGCCGAAGTCGGCTGGTGCTCACTTGCCCAGCAGGTTCTTGATGGCGCCGACGAGGCTGTTGGAGCCGCTGCCGCTTCCGCCCTGGGGCCTGGTGCGAACGGTCACATCGCCGTTGACGCTGGTGCGGCAGCTCAGCCGGTAGTTGGCGGGACGGTCAGCCAGGTAGACCTGCTCGACGTCGCTGCGGGGGGACAGGTTTTGCATGCCTTCCACGACTTCAACGACGCAAGTGCCGCACTGACCAACGCCACCACAGTTGTTGAGGTTGCTCAGACCGCCGTAGGGGTTGACCCCTGCATCTACAGCTGCCTTGCGGAGGTTGGCCCCTTCAATGCAACCGACCTGCTGGCCTTCCTGTTCAAAACGGATGGTGGGCACGGTCGGACGGGGATCTTCGGCGCCGACAAACTTACCTGGCCGGCGCCGATCGTTGACGTTTTTTGCTTTGGCTGACACTAAATGCAGCGTCCTGACGGCCTGAATTGGGCTGCCTAGGATTGATTTTTGTCGACTGAAACGGTGCATCCATCGGGTTACGACCGTCTCCAGAGCCAGGTCATTCCTGGCTACGGAAGCTTGGCCCGGCTGGCGGTAGCCCTCCTCAGCTGTTCATCCCAAGCTGAGAGGCAGGGTTCGTCTGTCCTGGTGGTGGGCTGCGGCACTGGTGCAGAACTGCTGGAGGCGGTGGCCCAGCGACCCGATTGGCAGCTCACAGCCCTGGATCCGAGTAACGAGATGCTCAGAGCCTCGCGCGAGCGGCTCGCCGACGTTCCCTCGATTCGTTGGCATCAGGCCACCGTTGAGGACTTTGTTGCCGGGGAGGCCGCGGCTGGTGGCTTCAGCGGTGCTCTCTCGGTTCTGGTGCTTCAATCCCTGCCCGATGACGGCAGCAAACTGGCCTATCTCAGTGCCCTGGCGAAGTGTCTGCAGCCCGGGGCTCAATTGGTCTTGGTTGATCTGATGCGCAGCTCCCTGACCTCCCTGCAGCCCCAGATCGAGGCGGCTTGGGAGGGCTTTCAGCGGGCTAGTGGCTTGGAGGTGACCCAAGATCAGTTGCCGTCCGTGAGCCTGCATCCGATTGGTCTGGCCCGTCTCACCAGCTTGGTGAATGCGGCCGGCTTCGGCGATCCGGCGAGGGTCTTTCAAGCCTTGGGATTTGAGGGCTTCTTGCTGCAGCGTCAGGGTTAGGCCTGTTGGGCAGCCTTGCTGCAGCGCTCAATCAGCGCTGGGACGGCGTCCACATCCAACCAATCGAGGATCTCAACGACCCGTCCTTCCATGCTCTTGTAGGTCCGGAAGAACTCGGCGACCTCCTCAAGCTGGACCGGAGCGATCTGGCGAATGCTCTTGATTCCCCGTTGATTGGGATCCGCGGCTGGAACGCAGAGGAGCTTGCCGTCATTGGCCCCCTCATCCAGCATGTCCAAGATGCCAATCGGACGGGCTTCGATCAGGCAGCCCGCAAAGGTTGGCTCGTGCATGATCACCATCGCGTCGAGGGGTGCTCCGTCCTCCGCCAGGGTGTTAGGGACAAACCCGTAATCGAAGGGATAGCGAACCGAGGAGTGGAGGACCCGATCAAGGGCCATTACTCCGGCGCCCGCGTTGAATTCATATTTATTGCGGCTGCCAGCCGGAATCTCCACCACTAGGTTCACCAGCCCTGGCTGCGGGGAGGCCTGCAGACTGCGCAAGTCCATGGCTGGGGTGCTCAATCACGCGGGAGGGGGGAGCCGCCACGACAGGCTGGTTCGGTCGATTACCAAGGACGCTGGCCAGTGGAATGACCATCGTGCAGATCGCGACCACGAAGCCCAGGAGAGGGGCGACCGTGTCGTAAATCGGGCTGGAACTGAAGGGTTCCTCGCTCGATTCACTAGGTATAGAGGTGGATCTGCTGCTGGCGGCTTGGGGCGGAGCTGGGGGACGTTCCGCTGGGGAGCTCGCTAGGGCGGATCCTCTGGTTCGGGGAGGGGGGTCTGAGTCCATTCAGGGGGTTAATGAAAACCCTCGGTACAGATTAGTAATTGCATCCTGACATCCAGACCGTTGGGTGTCAGGTGTGCTGGCTACGCCGCAGGGCGTTCTTGCTCGTGCTGGTCGCGCCGGCTGTCGAGGGTGGTAGGGCTGATGTTGCTGGAATCAAGCAGCTCACGAATGCCCCGCAGTTCATCGAGGATGGATCCCAAAAGCTGTTGGGTTGCTGTCGAGGGGGAATTCAGCACCTCAACGGTGACTTCCTTGATCCGCAGGACATCACGGGCGAAACGAGCCACCTCGTTGGGGTGGAACATCAGAGGTTCCTTTTGGTCACTCCGGTACTCGGGATTGAGCTTGCGGGGATTGAAAGGGGGGTTGAGATTGCGGGGGTCGGTGTTGGTGTAGCGGTAGACCGAGGCGCGCGAACGATTCAGGGAGCGCTGAACCTCATCGATACCGATCAGGTTTTCCGACTGCTCAGAGGTGTTGGCTGCACCTTCGGCGTTGCCTTCGATTGCAGCTGCTGCGTTCGCCATGGCTTGACCCATTCCTGCTGAGAACGAATGGGGGGCCATGAGACGTACTTGCGACAAATTGGAATTGAATGGAAGTTAGCAGGCTTTCCTCTCTGCAACTGAAATTTTTTCTTGATTCCAGCCGCGCTTGTGGCGCTTTTTCAAGCGGGTGCGACGGAGGGCTGCGCTGGTCCTCCGTCGCTGAACCGGCCCTCGCGCGAGCAGGTGATAGCTTCCGGCCTCGTTCCCCCCTCTCGATCCGATGCGCGTCTCCCGCCTGATGCTGGTGACGCTGCGGGACGACCCCGCCGAGGCTGAGATTGCTTCCCACAAATTGCTGCTTCGTGCCGGATACATCCGGCGGGTCGGCAGTGGTATTTATGCCTATTTGCCCCTCCTCTGGCGCGTCCTTCAGAAGATCTCTGCTGTTGTTCGCGAGGAGCTCAATGCTGCCGGGGCCTTGGAGACGCTCCTGCCCCAGCTTCAGCCAGCGGAACTATGGCAGCGCAGCGGCCGTTGGGCGGGCTATACCGACGGCGAGGGGATCATGTTTCACCTCGAGGACCGACAAGAGCGTGAGCTGGGCCTGGGTCCGACCCACGAGGAGGTGATCACCGCACTAGCTGGTGATCTGCTGCGCTCCTACAAGCAGCTTCCGGTGAACCTGTATCAGGTTCAGACCAAGTTTCGCGATGAGATTCGTCCCCGCTTTGGCCTGATGCGCGGGCGTGAATTCATCATGAAGGACGCCTATTCCTTCCATGCCAATGAGGACTGCCTCAAGCAGACCTATGGCCAGATGGATCAGGCCTACCGCCGCATTTTTCAGCGTTGCGGCCTGCGGGCCGTGGCCGTTGAGGCCGACAGTGGTCCGATCGGTGGCTCCGCGAGCCAAGAGTTCATGGTCACGGCGGACTCGGGTGAGGATCTGATCCTGGCGGCAGGCGACGGTCGCTACGCCGCCAATCAGGAGCGGGCCATCTCCCTGGCCCCCGAGGCACAACCTCTGGTGTCGGCATCGCCAGTGGAGCGAATCCAGACCCCTGGACAATCCAGCATTGAGTCCCTCTGCGAGGCCCAGGGTTGGCATGCCACGCAAGTTCTCAAGGTTCTGCTGTTGCTGGCCAGGTTTGAGGATGGGTTGCAGCAGCCCGTCCTCGTTAGCTTGCGTGGTGATCAGCAGCTCAATGACGTGAAGTTGAGCAATGCCCTGAGCCGACGCCTCTCCGCCGAGCACGGCACCCTCCTGGACGTGCAGCCGTTGCTGCCCGATGAGGCGGCCAAGCAGGGCCTGCAGACCATTCCGTTTGGATTCCTCGGCCCAGATCTCAGCGATGCGGTGCTCTCCGGGGCCAAGTCTTGGGCTCCGCGATTTGAGCGGTTGGCCGATGCCACCGCCACGGATTTGGCTTCCTTTATCTGTGGCGGCAACCACCGCGATGAGCACTGCCTCGGAGCCCGTTGGCAGGACTGTGGTGGCGACCTGGTCCCGGAGGACCTGCGCTGCGCTCAGTCCGGTGATCGCTGTGTGCACGACCCCAGCCAAATCCTGGAGGCCAGTCGAGGCATTGAGGTGGGTCACATCTTCCAGCTTGGTCGGAAGTACTCGACGGCCCTGGGCGCCACATTCACCAACGATTCCGGCGCGGAGGAGCCGCTCTGGATGGGCTGCTACGGCATTGGTGTTTCCCGATTGGCCCAAGCCGCGGTGGAGCAGCACCACGACGCCAGTGGCATCTGTTGGCCGACGGCGATTGCTCCCTTCGAGGTGATCGTGCTGATCGCCAACGTCAAGGAGGCCGCCCAGGTCGAGCTGGCGGAGCGCCTCTATGGCCAGCTCCACTCCGCCGGTGTTGATGTGCTTCTCGACGATCGCCCTGAGCGGGCAGGCGTCAAATTCAAGGACTCAGACCTGCTGGGGATCCCCTGGCGTGTTGTTGTGGGTCGCGGTGCGGCCGATGGAGAGGTAGAGCTCGTCCAGCGCTCCACAGGGGATAAGCAAGATCTCTCGGCCGATGTCCTGGAGAGCACGCTGCTGGCCCAGCTCCAACTGGAGCGTCAAGGGCTTCTTGCGGTGGAGGCCCCCTAGGATCCCGCTCTAATTGAATCTGAGACCGATGGCAGCTGGTTGGCGTCGAATCAAAGCAGCCTTGCTGGCTGTCTGCCTGGGCCTGACCCTGTTGGTCACGGCTTGCTCCGGTAGCGGTGGTCCCCTCACGGGCAACTACGTCGAAGACACCGTCACGGTTGCGGATCAACTCATCGCCACCATCTCCATCGCTGCCGATGATCCGGGCCGCAGCGAGGCGGAGACCTCGGCTCGGGCCCTAATCAATGACTACATGGCCCGTTACCGCCCACAGCCCAAGTTCAATGGTCTGGCGTCCTTCACCACGATGCAGACGGCCCTGAATTCCCTGGCGGGCCACTACGCAAACTACCCGAACCGCCCCGTTCCCGATGCGCTGAAGGATCGCTTGAACAAGGAACTCAAGAAGGCCGAAACCGGTGTCGTTCGCGGCGCTTGATTGAGGCCCGTCGACTCGTTCGACGCAAAAGCGGCCCATTTGGGCCGCTTTTTCTATCAACACACTTTTGTGATTGTTTTGACGGAGGGTCACCCCATCTGAGATCCTTGATCCTTGTGCTTAGAAGCGGCTGCGGGCCGCTGTGTCCTTGGCCAACGTTGTCGTCATCGGTGCTCAGTGGGGTGACGAGGGGAAGGGCAAGATCACCGATCTCCTGAGTCGTTCGGCCGATGTGGTCGTCCGCTATCAGGGCGGTGTTAATGCCGGTCACACAATTGTTGTGGACGACAAGGTGCTGAAACTGCACCTGATTCCCTCCGGCATTCTTTATCCAGGAACCGTATGCCTGATCGGCTCCGGCACCGTTGTGGACCCCAAGGTAATGATCGGTGAGCTGGACATGCTCGCCGAGAACGGCATCCCCGTGGATGACCTGCGTTTAGCGGCCACGGCCCACGTGACCATGCCCTACCACCGCCTGCTGGATCAGGCGATGGAGCAGCGTCGCGGAGACCAGCGGATCGGGACCACCGGTCGCGGCATCGGTCCCACCTATGCGGACAAGTCCCAGCGCAACGGGATCCGGGTGATCGACATCCTGGATGAGGCGCGTCTGCGGGAACGTCTGGCTGGGCCCTTGGCAGAAAAGAACGAGATCCTCCAAAAGATCTACGGCATCGAACCCCTCGACTTCGATGCGGTCGTCGCCGAATACGTGGCCTATGGCCAGCGCCTGGCCCCCCACGTCGTCGACTGCACCCGCGCCATTCACAAGGCGGCCAAGGCCAAGAAGAACATCCTCTTCGAGGGAGCCCAGGGCACCCTGCTGGATCTCGATCACGGCACCTACCCCTACGTCACCTCCTCGAACCCGGTCAGCGGAGGCGCTTGCATCGGTGCAGGGGTTGGTCCGACCTTGATCGACCGGGTGATCGGTGTGGCCAAGGCCTACACAACCCGCGTTGGTGAAGGCCCCTTCCCCACCGAGCTTGAGGGCAGCCTGAATGATCACCTCTGTGACCGCGGTGGTGAGTTCGGCACCACCACCGGACGTCGTCGCCGGTGTGGCTGGTTCGACGGCGTGATCGGTCGCTACGCCGTGGAGGTCAACGGTCTCGATTGCCTGGCGATCACCAAGCTCGACGTTCTTGATGAGCTCGACGAGATCCAGGTGTGCGTTGCATACGAACTGGATGGAGAGCGGATCGAACACTTCCCAGGTTCTGCTGAGGACTTTGCCCGCTGCAATCCGATTTTTGAGACCCTGCCGGGTTGGCAAAGCTCCACGGCTGATTGCCGCCGTCTGGAGGACCTGCCTCCAACGGCCATGAGCTACCTGCGCTTCCTGGCGGAGCTCATGGAAGTGCCGATCGCGATCGTATCTCTGGGTGCTGATCGCGATCAGACCATTGTTGTTGAAGATCCCATTCACGGTCCAAAGCGGGCCCTCCTGAGCCGCTGATTCCCATGCCTGAACAGAAGACCCTGGACGTTGTCGGCATCGGCAACGCCATTGTTGATGTGCTCGTCCAGGCCGACGATGATGTCATCGAAGGCTTTGGCCTGACCAAGGGGACGATGGCCCTGATCGATCTGGACCAGGCCGAGACCCTCTACGCCAAGTTGGGCCCAGGTCTGGAAACTTCGGGGGGTTCCGCCGCGAACACCCTGGCCGGGATTGCCCAATTGGGAGGTCGTGCCGGATTCATCGGCCGCGTTCACGACGACCAACTCGGCTCGATCTTTGCCCAC
The DNA here is from genome assembly GCA_047285805.1 of Synechococcus sp. Classification (GTDB taxonomy): domain Bacteria; phylum Cyanobacteriota; class Cyanobacteriia; order PCC-6307; family Cyanobiaceae; genus Vulcanococcus. The sequence goes on from JBJBCN010000002.1 coordinate 410,531, forward strand.
GACATCCGTGCGGTCGGTACCCGCTACGAGACCCCCGCCGCGACGACGGGTGCCTCCACCGCCCGTTGCCTCATCCTGGTTTCGCCCGATGCACAGCGCACGATGTGCACCTATCTGGGCGCTTCAGTCGGTCTCGATCCCAGTGATCTCAACCTGGACATGGTGGCCCAGGCCAAGGTGCTGTACCTCGAGGGCTACCTTTGGGATAGCGACGCGGCCAAGGCGGCGTTTCTCGCGGCCGCCAAGGTTGCCAAGGAGAACGGGGCTGAGGTGGCCCTGAGCCTCTCGGATGCCTTCTGTGTTGAACGCCATCGCGACAGCTTTTTGGAGCTGGTCGATGGTCACGTCGACATCCTCTTTGCCAATGAGATGGAGATCACCTCCCTCTACAAGGCCAACAGTTTTGAGGAGGCAGTCCAGGCGGTGCGTGGCCAGTGCCGCATCGCGGCCCTGACCCGCAGTGAGCAAGGGTCCGTTGTTCTCAGTGGCGATCAGTCCATCGCGATCCAGCCCTTCAACCTTGGCGCGCTGCTGGACACCACCGGTGCCGGTGATCTCTATGCCGGTGGTTTCCTGCACGCCTACACCCAAGGCGAGTCTCTGGAGCGTTGCGGCCAGCTTGCTTCCCTCTGTGCCGGTCAGGTGGTGACCCAGCTGGGTCCCCGTTCCCAGGTGGACCTCAAGGCCCTCGCTCAGATCCATCTCAGCTGAGAACGGATCGGGCCCAATTGGCGTAATCATTGCTGGCCTTGGCTGGCCAGCAGAGGAATTCTGGGGTCTCGTAGCTGTGGTGCGCCCGCACCGCAGCCTCCAGGGCCTCCTGTTGGTCGGGACGGGCCTTCATCAGAAGCTGGACCTCCTCGCTGGCTTCAATCTGGTCTTCCCACCAGTAGAGGGCCCGTTGGGGTTGCAGCGCGACGCAGGCGGCGAGGCCTTGCTCGAGCAACGTCCGGGCGAGCGCTTCGGCTTGCTCTTGGCTGGCCTCAGTCGTGAGAGCCAGGATCAACGCTTCACTCATTAGGTCCCTTCGGCTCCCCAACCTGGCGCAGGATCGCCTCCCGGGTGAGGCCCTTCTCGGCAGCGTCTGTTGGCGGTTTGATCTGTATCAAGCGCAGGCCCAGCTCCTGACTGAGGGATTGCCAGATCTTCTGGGTCAGCCCTCCGGACTGCCTGCAGAGCACTGCGCTGACTCTCCAGCGCCGGCAGAGCGCGCGCTCAATGGCCCCCTCCGGGAGAAGTCCTGGCCTGACGCAGGCGAGCTGCTCCGGCGGTAAGCCTGCGGCGAGGGCGAGGCGCAGGCTCTCCGGGTTGTCGAGGACCCGGGCGAAGTGCTGCGAGGCGGAGCTGAAGCGCAAGGCCGTGGCCAGATGCCGTGAGCCAATCGCCAGCAGCAGCAGCTCGCCTGAGAGCGGCAGGCCTTGCAGCTCCTCGAGCTGGTTGATGCTCGCGCTGGAGCCGTCGAAGGAGGCATCCCGTTGGAGCCGGAGTAGCGGCTGGCGTTGGGCGTGGCAGCAGCGCTGTAGCCGGCTGCTGATCACCGCTGCAAAGGGGTGGGTGGCATCGATGACCCAGCGCGGCCTGTGGCGTTGCAGCAGCAGATCGACGTCCTCGGCGCTTTGGAGTGCCCCCACCTGAAAGTGGAGAGCAGGGTCTGTGCGGTAGGTCCGAGTGGCTGCCTCGCTGACCACGCTCACAAGGACTGACCAGCCACGCTCCAGCAGGGACTGGGCCAGGCGCGGCCCATCGCCGGTGCCGGAGACCAACAAAATCGTCTTGGCCGCGTCAGAGGTCGAGGAATCCCCCTGGTGAAATTCCAGACGTTGCATCAGGATATGGCCCTCTGTCCATGAGCGTTCCTGTGAACCATTGCTTGCTGGAGGTAGAGGTGCTGGAGGCGCCTCAGGTGCGCTACACCCAGGACAACCAAACTCCAGTGGCGGAGATGGCCGTTCAATTCGATGGCCTGCGTCCTGATGATCCCGCGGGTCAGCTCAAGGTGGTCGGCTGGGGAAGTCTTGCTCAGGACCTTCAGAACCGGGTTCAGGTTGGTCAGCGTCTAATGGTCGAGGGCCGTTTGCGCATGAACACCGTGAGCCGTCAGGACGGTGTGAAGGAGAAGCGCGCTGAATTCACCCTCTCCCGTCTGCATCCTCTGAGTGTTGCTGCTGCCCGTCCCGCATCCCCAGCGCCGGGCTCCTCGGCCCCTGCTCCGGTTCGTGCGGCGGCTCCGGCTCCCGTTGCGGTGGCCGCTGCAGCCCAACAGCAACCCCCTACCTGGAACGCGTCGCCCCTGGTGCCCGACCTGCCCGAGGGTGAGGACGAGATTCCGTTCTGACCACCTGACTCGATGAGTGGGCTCAGTTGCTCGGACTGATCAACTCTTCGGCCTGCTCGAGCAGTTGACCCAGTTCACGCTCAAGGGCGGCCAAATCCAAACGCAGCTCGGGCCAGCGCCCCTGATCCAGTTGCTGCAGCAACCAAAGCCGGTCCCGCTGCATCTCCTCAATCAACTCCTCTGTGCTGGGGGCATCATGCACAGGGTTTGGCTGTTGCCCCCCGTTGACCGAAGATGCCCGCATGCTCGCAATCGCTTCCCCCGGCAGCCTAGTCACCTTGGCTGGTGCTGCTCTCTCGGTTATTGGCTGGGTTGGCTATGCCACCTCCAATCCGAACCTCAGCCTACCGACGATTTTTTACGGCATCCCCATCCTCTTGGGGGGATTGGCCCTCAAGTCCTCGGAGCTCCCCCCTGCAGAGTTGCTGCCGGCCCAGGCCGATGCCGTCGCCCTCCGGGAGGAGGCATCCAGCAAGACCCTGCGGAAGTTGGTGAAAGATGTGACCCGCTGGCGCTATGGCCAGAAGGCACACCTCGAGAGCTCCCTGGAGGCCCTGAAGCTCTGGGACGAAGATCAACCGCCCCAGCTGATCAGCGTTGCTGAGAGGGCCGTGGATGGTCGCTACGCCGTGACCATTCGTTTCCGTTGTGAGGGCGTTCCCTTTGCCCGATGGCAGGAGAAGCAGGACCGTCTGGGCCGCTTCTTTGACCGTGGCCTGCGCGCCGAGCTTAGTGAGCCCAGCAGCGGCGAGGTCTTGCTTGAGTTGTTGCCCGCTGCTGGCTAAACCTTGAGCATTGCCGGTGGGTTGTGTCCCATTGCTTTGCCCCCATTGTTCGATCTTCGTCCCTCCCTTGAGCGAACGTTCTGCTGATCGCACCGACGCCTTGCGGGTGTCGGTCCTGAGTGAAGCCCTTCCCTATATCCAGCGTTTCTCCGGCCGTCGAGTCGTCGTTAAGTACGGCGGTGCGGCCATGGTCCGTGAAGATCTGCGTGATGCGGTCTATCGCGATTTGGTGCTTCTGGCTTCGGTCGGGGTGAAGCCCGTGGTGGTCCATGGCGGTGGGCCTGAAATCAATGAGTGGCTGGGGCGCTTGAACATCGAGCCACAATTCCGCAATGGCTTACGGGTGACCTGCCCCGACACCATGGATGTGGTGGAGATGGTTCTGGTGGGCCGCGTCAATAAGCAAATTGTCAATGGCTTGAATCGCCTCGGTGCTCGGGCCGTTGGCCTCTCCGGCAGCGATGGGCCGCTGGTGCGGGCCCGCACCTATGGCGACGGTGCCAATGGCCTCGTGGGGGATGTGGCTGCGGTGGATCCCTCGGTGCTCTTCCCCCTGTTGGACGCTGGCTACATCCCCGTTATCTCCTCGGTGGCCGCTGATGGGGAGGGCCAAGCCCACAACATCAATGCCGACACAGTTGCCGGCGAGTTGGCTGCGGCCTTGGAAGCGGAGAAGTTGATCCTGCTCACCGACACCCCAGGCATCCTGCGCGACCGGGAGGATCCCAGCTCCCTGATTCGCTCCGTCAGCCTCTCCGGGGCCCGCGAGCTGATTAGTTCAGGGGTTGTGGCCGGTGGCATGACCCCGAAGACTGAGTGCTGTATTCGCGCCTTGGCTCAGGGCGTCGCCGCTGCCCACATCGTCGATGGACGAACCCCCCACGCGCTGCTGCTGGAGGTGTTCACCGATGCAGGCATCGGCACGATGGTCACGGGCCGCTCCAACTTCTAGGTGCCTGTGGAGGACCCCAGCTCAGAGCCGGCGGCGGATCCCGCGGCGCTGCTCCCGGCGCGTGCTGCCCTGGAGCGGGGGGACTACGGCAGTTGTGAGCGGTTGCTGAGCCCCCTCCTGGAGGCCCATGGGCCAGTTACCCCGTTTGGGGGTGAAGTGCGCCTGCTCTTGGCCACGGCCCAACTGGGCCGTGGGGACAATCAGGCCGCGGCAGTGACCTGTCGAAGCCTGCGCGCCTGCCGCGACAACACCCTGCGCATCCAGGCCAAGGGGCTTCAGGAGATTCTTGATGCTCCCTCACTGGTTAGGCCCAGGGAATGGTCCATGACCCTCCCGAGTCTTGGGGAGATGAAACCGCTTGAGGGCGAGCTCAAGGCCATGGCCAGGCAACGGCGCCGCCGCCGACGTCCCCCTGAGCCGCCGCCGCCGCCCACCGGACCCACCCAGGCCCCATGGGGTTTTGCTGTGGTGGCGATCCTGCTGCTGCTCATCACCGCGTTGCTCGGGGGCTGCGTTGATCTGGAGACCCGGCTTCACTTCCCGGCCCCGGGGCGTTTGCAGTTCGAGCAACGTAGCCAGTCGTTGACCGATCAGTCCCTCCCTTGGCAGGCCCAGTGGCGCCAGACGCTTCGCGGCCGCTCCTTGAAGGTGCATCAAGACCATGGACTCCTCGAGGTGCGCTCCCCGGTCTTGCCCGCTGCTCAAGCCCTCGGGCTCCTCCAGGACACCCTTGCGCAGGGTGCCGAGTTGGCCAATCTCGATCTCCCCGCCCCCGAGTTGCAGCTCAGCGAGCGCAACTGGTTGATCGGGGTCCGCCAGCATCTCGTCCTTCGCTTCGACCTGGATGCGCTGCAACCCCTCCCTGGCCTGAAGCTGAGCGTCGACATGGACCCCATGGCCCTGCGTGCGATCCAGGCCTCGGGTCCGAATCCCGCCGAGGCCATCCGCCGCGCCAAAGACGAGCCCGAGGCCGTCCGCTGGCGCCTGCAGCCAGGCTCTGTAAACACCCTCCAGCTCTCCTGTTGGCGTTGGAACAAGCTCGGCCTGGGAACCGTTGCGATCACGCTCCTGCTTCTCCTAGTGGCCTTGCTGCAGCGGTTGCGGTTGGCCGCTGGCTTTGGCCTGCCCCAACTACCGGCCTAGAGCTCCAGCGGGTCGGGATCGATGGCCAGGCTGACGTCGCCGGGTAAGAGCGCCCTGAGCTCGGTCTCCATCGGAAGCGGCAGATCGGAGCCGGCGGGTCCATGCAGCAGCAGTTGCCAGCGGCTATTGCCGGCCACCCGTGCCACCGGTGCCGGAGCCGGCCCGATCAAGAGCCAGCCGTGTTGCATCAGTTGTGTGCGCAGGTGTTCGGCGAGGCTGGAGGCTGCGGTTGCGGTCCGGCTTGCGGAGGGCCCGGCGAGTCGAAGCAGGCAGGCCCGGCTGAAGGGGACGAGGGAGGCGGCCTCTCGCTGCTGGAGTTCCTCGCTCAAAAAGGCCTCGTAGCGGCCGTCCACCAGATGCCGAATCACCGGGTGTTCAGGGCTGTAGGTCTGCACTAGGACTTCCCCCGGGCGATCGCCACGCCCCGCACGGCCCGCCAGTTGGAGCAGCAGCTGCAGGCTTTCCTCGGCGGCCCGCAGATCCGGTCGATGCAGCAGGCCATCGGCCGCCAGCACAGCCGCCAGGGTGACCCGCGGCAGATCCATTCCCTTCGCCAGCATCTGCGTGCCGATCAAGACATCGGCCTCTCCACGGGCAAACCGTTCCAGGAGCTGCCTGTGGCCATCCCGTCCCCGAGTGGTGTCGCGGTCGAAGCGCAACAGGCGCAGGTCCTCGAGTTCGTCCGAGAGGTGCTCGAGCACCTGTTGGGTGCCAGCACCGAAGGGCTTGAAGGCCGTCGAGCCGCAATGTCCGCAGCGGCGTTCGAGTTCGGCCCGATGGTCGCACCAATGGCAGCGGAGCCAGGAGCGCTCCCGCTGGCGGTGCACCGTGAGGGCCACATCGCAGTGGGGGCACTGCACCACCTCACCGCAGCTGCGGCAACTCAAAAAGCTGCTGTAGCCCCGGCGCGGTACTAGAACCACGGCCTGCTCGCCCCGTTCTTTGAGGTTTTCCAGGCGATCCATCAAGGGCCGACTGACGAGTCGGCGATGACCCTCCGCTAGCTCTTGTCGCATGTCCACCACCAGGACCGGTGGAAGCTCACTCGTGCCAATCCGTTTGGGTAGCCGCACCAGCTGGCAGTCCGCGTGGGGGCCTTGGCAAGCCCGCCATGTCTCGAGGCTGGGGGTGGCACTGCCCAGGATCAACGTGGCACCGCAGCTCTGGGCCCGCAGCTTCGCGACGTCCCTTGCGTGGTAGCAGGGCATTGGGCTGTCCTGCTTGTAGGAGCGGTCATGCTCTTCATCGAGGACCACCAAGCCCAGCTGCTGGAGGGGCAAGAAGATCGCTGAGCGGGTGCCCACCACCAGCAGCGGTCTGTCGCTGTTCAGGCAGCGGCGCCAGGTGTGAATCCGTGCGCCATCGCTGCAACCCGAGTGGTATTCCGCCACCGCGGTGCCAAAGCGGGCCCGGCTGCGATCTAACAGTTGGGGGATGAGGCCAATCTCGGGGGTCAACAACAACACGGAACGACCCGCCTTGAGGGCCTGGGCGGCCGCATGGAGATAGACCTCCGTTTTGCCGGCTCCTGTGACGCCCCAAAGCAGGAGTCGCCTTCCGGGTTTCGCCTGCTCAATCGCGGCCAGGGCCCGGGCCTGATCCGCCGTGAGCTCTTTTGGGCGGCCGTCCTCGGGTCGGTGGATGGTTTCCGGGGCCGTTGCGACGTGAAAGCGGCGCCGCTCGCGCCGGATGGTTCCCCGGCGCAGCAGGGTGTCACTCACGGATCGGCTGACCTGAGCGGCCTCGAGGGCCTGCGTTTGCCAGCACTGACCTCCTTGGCTCTGGAGGACCTGCAGCAGACGGCTCTGCCCCTCGCTCCAGCTGGCAACCACCTCCTCCGTGGGCGGTTGAACCAGCTCGAGCCAGAGTTGCTCCCTGGGGCGTTCCGGGGCGGAGCTGGCCCGTTGTCCCAGCCAGCCGGGCGGCAGGACTGCCTTCAGTGTTCGAAAGGATGTGGTCCGGCACTGCTGAGCAACAGTCTCAATCAGGCCCTGCCAATGCGGTTCAACCGCTGCCTGCTGATGGATCGTTTCAATCGGTTGCAGGGCTTTACCGGCCAGGGCTGATGGGACCTGGTCGAGCAGTTCCACCACCAGTCCGACATGGCGGCGGCCCCGCAGTCGAATCTGCACTAGATCGCCTGGGGCGCAAGGTAGTTGCCGGGGATTGCTGTAGGTGAAAACCTGTCCTTCCCGGCCTGCCTCGAGCCAGACCTGGACCCAGGAGCCCTGGGCAGCAGCTGAGGCGGAGACGGTCAATCTTGCAAAGCTCTTGGTAGTTTCTTAAGATGAGTCTGTTGTGCAGTCCATAGGGCTGCAGTCGGAACCAGGCAAAGTTCCGTCCAGCGGGAAGATCTTGAGGACAGCCAGCCCAGCTGAGCACCCGATCTGCGAGCCCCCCTGACAGTCTTGCCGGGCTTCTGGCCCCGTTCCGTAACCCTGTTTTACCCCCCTCAGTCAGCGCCGATTTATCGACATCACTGCTGAGATCGCCGACACCTCCCCTTCAATCGCCCATGAGCGCTCACTCCTTCACGGCGTGACTGCTGATTTGGTTGGCCTCAGAGCCAGAACCAATTCGATTGCTGGTTCGTCCTCTGCCGCTTGCGCGGATCAGAAGTCCGGAGTCCGTCTGCCGTCAGTCCTGGATGCATCTCTCCCCCGGTGATGTCCAGCTGATCTGCCTTCCGCCTCAACTTCATCTAGACGAACGCGATGAGTCCTGCTGCTGCGACCAAAAAGTCAGCGACCACCAAGACTGCTTCGAAAGCGAAAGCATCAGAGACGGAGAAGAAGACCGCTGCTGAAATCATCACCGTGGCGAACGCCTCCGGTGAGGCCGTCAAGGTGACGAAGGCCAAGGCCACCAGCAACACTAAGAAAGAAACCGAGGCCGCCAATAAGGTCGCTCCGACCAAGGCCAAGGCCAAGGCCTCCAAATCCAAGACCTCCACCACCAAAGCTGCCGCCAGTAAGAAGACCACGACGACCAAGGCGGCCTCAAGTAAAGCTTCTTCCACCAAAGCGGCCGCATCTAAAGCCGCTGGCAAAAAAGCGGCTTCTGCCGATCTCGACAAGGCGGCTGATCAACTGCTGGCCGCCGCTGGTAAGGCTCCTGCCGCAGCCGCCAAGGCGTCCGAGAAGGACGCGGCCAAGACCGCCAAGGCTCTGGCCAGTATCAAGATCGGCCCGAAGGGCGTCTATACCGAAGACTCGATTCGAGTTTATCTCCAGGAGATCGGCCGCATCCGCCTTCTGCGGCCTGATGAAGAGATCGAGCTGGCGCGCAAGATTGCCGACTTGCTCCAGCTTGAAGAGCTGGCGAACCAGTTCGAGGCCGATAATGGCCACTATCCCGACACCAAGGAGTGGGCCGCTCTCGTTGAGATGCCCCTGGTCAAGTTCCGCAGGCGCCTGATGCTCGGGCGGCGCGCCAAGGAAAAGATGGTTCAGTCGAACCTCCGCTTGGTTGTTTCGATTGCCAAGAAGTACATGAACCGGGGCCTGAGTTTCCAGGACCTGATTCAGGAAGGCTCCCTCGGCTTGATTCGTGCCGCTGAGAAGTTCGACCACGAGAAGGGCTACAAGTTCTCGACCTACGCCACCTGGTGGATTCGTCAGGCGATTACCCGCGCCATCGCGGACCAGTCCCGCACGATTCGTCTCCCGGTGCACCTCTACGAGACGATTTCTCGAATCAAGAAGACCACCAAGACCCTCTCCCAAGAGTTCGGCCGTAAGCCGACCGAAGAGGAAATTGCTGAGTCCATGGAGATGACCATCGAGAAGCTCCGCTTCATTGCCAAGAGCGCTCAGTTGCCGATTTCCCTGGAAACCCCGATCGGCAAGGAAGAGGATTCCCGCCTCGGTGACTTCATCGAAGCCGACATCGAAAACCCCGAGCAGGATGTCGCAAAAAACCTGCTGCGAGAGGATCTTGAGGGTGTTCTGGCGACCCTCAGCCCCCGCGAACGTGATGTGCTGCGCCTGCGCTACGGCCTCGATGACGGTCGGATGAAGACCCTCGAAGAGATCGGTCAGATCTTCGACGTCACCCGCGAACGGATCCGTCAGATCGAAGCCAAGGCCCTGCGCAAACTGCGGCACCCCAACCGCAATGGTGTGCTCAAGGAGTACATCAAGTAACCAAGCCGTTGACTTTTACCCAAGCGGTTTAAGGTTCAGGCGCCGGCGGGATTCCTGCCGGCATTGTCTTGAGGATTCCATGGGCTTGCGGGTCTCGATTGTTCTGCCCACCTACAACGAAAGGGGCAATATCGAGCCGCTGTTGGCCCAACTGCTTCCCCTCAGTGAGCAGTGGGACCTGGAAATTTTGGTCGTCGATGACGATTCAGCTGATGGAACCGCCGAGCTGGTGCGTCAGCTCGCCCACAACGAGTCGCGGCTTCGCCTGATCCGCCGGGTTGGTCGCTCCGGTTTGGCCAGCGCGATCAAAGAAGGATTGCTGGATGCCACCGGAGATCTGGTGTTGGTGATGGATAGCGATGGTCAACACGAGCCGGGATCAGTCCGCCGCGCCATCGAAAACCTGGAAGCCGGAGGCTCCGATCTGGTCATCGGCAGCCGCTTCCATCCCGAGGCCAAGATCCTGGGGCTGAGTGACCGCCGTGAGACGGGATCCACCTGGGCGAACGCCAGTGCCCGCTTCAGCCTGCCGAAGCGCTACGCCCATCTCACGGATTACATGAGCGGCTTCTTTGCTCTGCGCTTAGAGCCCCTGCTTCCCTTGATTCGGGGAGTGGATGTCAATGGTTTCAAGTTCCTCTACGAACTTCTGGCCGTCAGCCGTGGACGCTTGAGTACCGCGGAGGTGCCCCTGACCTTCCAACCGCGCACCTATGGCAGTTCCAAGTTGGACCTGGCCATCTTTTGGGACTTTTTGATTTCGATTCTCCACACCCTGAGCTTCCGCCTGTTGCCCAGGCGTGCCATCAGCTTTGGTTTGGTGGGCTTAAGCGGTGTTGCGGTGCAGTTGCTCATTACGCAGCTCTTCATGGCCCTTTGGGGGCTGGGCTTTGAGCAGGCGTTGCCTATTGGCGTCATCTCGGCCGCCAGTTCCAACTACTTGATCAACAACGCCCTGACCTTCCGCTTTGCACGCCTGCAGGGTGTGCTGCTGCTACGCGGTCTGCTCAAGTTCCTGCTGGTGGCCTCCTTGCCCGTGATGGCGAATGTGGGGCTGGCCTCGGCTTACTACAGCCTCATCGCCCCCAATGCCTTCTGGGCGCAGCTGGCCGGGATTGTTGTGGTGTTCGTCTGGAATTATGCCGCCAGCAGCCGCTTCGTTTGGAACACCCCAAATTAGAGATGCAGAGGCTCCGAACTTGGCTAGATGCCAACCCCTCCCGAGCCCTCGCTGCCGCCTTGGCGTCCATTGTTGGCCTTTGCCTGCTGGCCTTCTTTAACCAGCTAGGCGGCCTGGGTCTGCTCGATAAGACCGAAGGACTCTTTGTCGAGGTGCCACGCCAGATGGTGTTGAGCGGTGACTGGGTCACCCCACGTTGGAACGGCGCGACCTTTTTTGATTACCCCGTTTGGGGGTATTGGATGGTCGGCCTTAGCTTCCAGTTGTTGGGCGTCAGTGAATGGGCAGCCCGTCTGCCGGCGGCCCTGGCGGCCAGCGCCGTGGTCTTTGCGCTTTTTGGCCTGCTCCTTGCCCTGGCACCTGCCCAGGAGTCCGTCAGTCATCGCCTTGGACGGGCAACCCTCTGCAGCGGCCTCTTGGCCTTGAGCCCCGGTTGGGTGGGCTGGGGCCGCTCTTCGGTCACCGACATGTTTTTGGCTAGTGGGATCAGCCTGGCCTTATTCGGTTTCGCGCTGGCCTATTGGCGCCGGGATCGACCTTGGTTGCGCCAGCTCGGACATGTCGCCCTCTCGCTCTTTTGTGGGGTTGCGGTACTGGCGAAAGGACCCGTGGGTTTGCTCTTGCCTGGCCTCGTGATCATTGGATTCCTAGTTTTGCGGCGTGATTTCTGGCCCGAGGTCCGTCAGACCCCCTGGCTTCCGCTGCTGTCCCTCTTCATCGGCGTCACCCTTCCTTGGTATGCGGCTGCGACCCAGGCGAACGGTTTCGACTTCCTGGCCCGCTTCATCGGTTTCAGCAACCTGGAGCGCTTCACCTCCGTCATCTACGCCCACCCCGGCCCCCCGTGGTTCTACCTGCCCTGGTTGCTGCTCTTGGCGCTGCCCTGGTCGCTGTACATACCCGTGGCGATTCTTGATCTGCAGGTCTGGGCCCCCCAGCGCTGGCATCGCACTGACGCTGGGGCAGCCCTGGCGCAAATGGCACTGATTTGGCTGGTCGTTGTCGTGGCGTTCTTCTCGGCGGCAGCCACCAAATTGCCCGGCTACATCCTTCCGGTTGTTCCCGGTGCGGCTCTGCTCGTGGGGCTGTTCTTTGCCCCCCTGTCGTCTAGTCACCCCCGGCCGACATCGCTGGATCGTCTGCAGCGTGGCAGCGGCTGGTTCAACGCTCTGTTGCTTGGAGCCATGGCGCTGGCGGCGGTGCTCGCCCCGCGCCTGATCGAGGTGGACCCCGCCTATCCAGGTTTTGCCCATGCGATTGCGCGCTCGGGTTTGCCCTGGCTCCTGGCCCTGCCCCTTGCCGGGGCCTGCGCTGGCTTGATCGTCTTGCTGCGGGCCGCGAACTCGGAGGCGCTGCGTTGGTTGTGGCTGCCCAACACAGCTGGCTTCGCGGCGGTGCTGGCCATGGTGATTCCGGTCTTGGCGCCCTTGATGGATCGCGAGCGCCTCTTGCCCATTCGGGTCTTGGCGCGTCAGGCAGCTGCGGCAGCAGAGCCCGGCGAGCCGCTGTTGGTGGCGGGCTACAAGCGCTACAGCGTGGTCTTCTACAGCGGCCGGCCTGTGCTGTTCGTTCACGATGCCCGCTCTGCTCAACAGCAGCTGGAGGCGCAAGCCAATTCGGCTGGATCGGTTTTGGTGTTGGGCTCTGATCGGGAGCTTTTGGACCTTGGCGTGGGACCGGGTGATGCGGAACTTCTCGGTCGTCTGGATGCCCACCGCTTAATCAGACTGGACCGCAGCATCCTTGATCAGTTGAGCGAAAGATCGTGATCGCCATGCCCCCTGTTTTTGGCGAGTGGCTGCATGTTCTCGGCCGGCGGCGCCTGCTTATTTCCCTGGCCATCGCGGCGGTGCTGCTGGTGTCAGGTCCCAGCATGAAGGCCACTGCTCCTGACGCATGGGATCGGACCCTGCTCGATGGGCTGCATCAGCAGATCCCGGAGTGGCTCGGCCAGCTGTTGCTCTTGGTTTATCAAGCCAGTGGTGTTCACCTGACCGCCGTACTGGTCTTGGCCGTCCTCTGCTTTCTGGCCTTCAAGCGGTTGTGGCCCGATTTGGTCTGCCTAGTGGCAGGAACCGGCGGGATTTTGGTGATCGTGGACCGTCTTCTCAAGCCCTGGTTCGATCGTCCGCGGCCCGACGCCAGCTTGCTGGAGCTGAGTGGTCGCAGCTTTCCCAGTGGCCATGCCGCGGGCTCGGTGGTCTTCTACTTCATGAGCTGCACTCTGCTGGCCGCCCACTATCCGCGGCTGCGCAGGCCCCTCTTTGTCCTTTCAAGCCTCTGGGTGGCCCTGGTCTGGCTGAGCACGCTCTACTGCCGAGCCCACTGGCCAAGCGACATCTTGGCGGGGGCCGCCGTCGGTTATGTGTGGCTCAGCTTCTGCCTCGCGGGGTTCACCGTCTGGGAGCGGCACCATTCTCATCCCTTCTCCTCCCATGGCTAACGCCTCTTCACTACTGGCTTCGCTGAAGAGACTCCGTTCAGCCCCAACCATGTCCGCGGCTGAGCAGCGCCAGTTGTCCGACGAGCTGATGGCTGCGCTTGCCACCTGCGAGTGGTTCACAGTTGGTGTGATGGCCCCCTCCGCCGCAGTCGCCGTTTCGAGCCTGCGGGCCTTGGAGGCTCGGCTCTCCTGGGAGGCCCTGCAACTGGATCCTGCTGGCGAAGAGCTGGCCTCAATTGAGGGTCCCGTCTTCCTGAAGGCCAACCAGAACACCGGCCGGTTCCTGGTGCGCCGTGAAAGCGGTCTCGGCGAAGGCCTGCTCATCACTGGCCATAACCCCGTCGATCCCAGCTCGGAAGACACCTGGGGCCCCCTGCCCTTGGGTTTGTTCGACGACTGATCACGACTTTTGGGCCTTTGGCCTGGATGGGCACTCCACTCCCTAGGCTTGACGGCTGTGATTCGGCGGCCCTTTGCTGCCTTGATGCATTCCGATGGCTGGTTCCCAACTGCGTATTGCTTCCCGTCGCAGCCAGCTGGCCATGGTCCAGACCCATTGGGTGCGTGACGAGCTAGCTAAGGCCCACAACGGCTTGGAGATCACCATCGAAGCGATGGCCACCCAGGGCGACAAGATCCTGGATGTGGCCCTGGCGAAGATCGGTGACAAGGGCCTGTTCACCAAGGAGCTTGAGGCTCAGATGCTGGTGGACCGTGCCGATATCGCCGTCCACAGCCTGAAGGATCTGCCCACGAACCTGCCCGAGGGCCTGATGCTCGGCTGCATCACGGAGCGGGAAGATCCCGCCGACGCCCTGGTGGTGCACGAGAAGCACAAGGACAAGACGCTCGCGACCCTGCCGGAAGGGGCCGTTGTGGGCACAAGCTCTCTGCGCCGTTTGGCCCAGCTGCGTTACCACTTCCCTCATCTCACCTTCAAAGATGTGCGCGGCAACGTGATTACCCGCTTGGAGAAGCTCGATTCCGGTGAGTTCGATTGCCTGATCCTGGCGGCCGCGGGTTTGGGTCGTCTCGGCCTTGGGGATCGCATCCACGAACTGATCGACCCGTCCATTTCGCTCCACGCCGTCGGCCAGGGCGCCCTGGGCATCGAGTGCCGTGATGGAGACATCAAGGTCCTTGAGCAGATCAAGGTGCTCGAGCATGTCCCCACCGCTCGCCGCTGCCTGGCGGAGCGTGCGTTCCTGCGGGAACTGGAGGGCGGTTGTCAGGTGCCCATCGGCGTCAATACTCGTTTTGAGGGCGACGAGCTGGTGATGACCGGCATGGTCGCCAGCCTCGATGGCAAGCGTCTGATCCGTGATCAGGTCCAGGGAGATCAAACCAACCCCGAGGTCCTCGGGGTTGGTTTGGCCCACAAACTAAAGGCCCAGGGAGCAGGAGAGATCCTGGAAGAGATCTTTGCAACCGTTCGGCCCGAGGCCTGACACCCCCCCGGGAGGAGTCGAGCTGGATGAGGCTCGGCCCCTTCCCTTTCAATGGAGCCTCCTGGCGTGGGCAGCTCTGGTTGGCGCCCTGACGGGCCTCGCCGTTGTTGGCTTCCATGAGCTTCTTGGCCTGATCAACAACGGCCTGTTTGGTCCGGCCGTGTCCTGGGCGCTGGCCCTTGTGGGCCAGGCGCAACCGGAGCCGCCACCCCTTCCGGTGGAACCCTTACCGATGGACAGCGGCACACCGCTGCGTGCTCTGCTGCAGCTCGGTTTAGGGGGCGTGGGCTTCCTCCCTGATCAGGTCCCTGCAGTTCCGGACCCGGACCCGGTCCAGGCCATGGCTGGAGATCTACCCCTCTGGTTGGCCTCTTGGCCCGTGGTGCTGATGCCACTCCTCGGTGGCCTGGGGGTCGGCGTGTTGCGGCTCTGCTCGAAGGATTTGGGACCAGGCTTGCCGAGCTTGATGGCCATGGCCGATGGGGCTGTCCAGGCCAACCCGAAGCTGCCCTTTCAACGCCTCCTCGGGGCCTCCTTTAGCTTGGGGAGTGGTGCTTCCCTGGGGCCTGAGGGGCCGAGCGTGGAGAGCGGCGGCAACATTGGTCTCTGGCTTGGGATGCGTGGCGGCCTGCCGCCGGAGTCCCAGAAGGCCTTGGTTGCCGCCGGCGTTGCGGCGGGTTTGGCGGCGGGCTTCAAAGCCCCAATTGCTGGGGTCTTTTTCGCTTTTGAGGGCAGTTACAGCACTATCCCTGGGCGCCCCAGCATCCGCGCGGTCCTCGTGGCTGCCGTGGCCTCCGCGCTTGTCACCCAGCTGTGCCTCGGCAGTGATCCGATCTTCCGGCTGCCGGCCTATGAGGTGCGCTCCCCCCTTGAGCTGCCCCTTTATCTGGGGCTGGGGTTGTTGGCTAGCGGCGTCTCCATCGCCCTGCTGCGACTTCTGGCGGCCGGCCGGAGTCCGCGCGTCCAGCACTGGTTGGGCCGCCTGCCTACATGGCTGCTCCCCGGGGTTGGCGGTCTGGCCATCGGTTTGTTGGCCTTGAGCTTCCCCCAGGTGCTGGGGGTGGGATACGACACGATTGAGGCCCTCTTGGGAACTGGTGGCGGGATCGCTCTGCTCACCCTGTTGGGCCTGCTTTTTGTGAAGCTCTTGGCTACCGCCTTGAGCAGCGCAACGGGTTTTGTCGGTGGTGGTTTCGCGCCCTCGCTCTTTGCTGGGGCGGTTTTGGGCAATGTCTACGGCCAGCTCCTTGGAGACAGCGGCTTGGGTCTGCCGGTGGCGGAACCCCCCGCCTACGCCATGGTCGGCATGGCTGCGGTCCTGGCGGGCAGTGCCCGCGCGCCCTTGACCGCTCTGTTGCTGCTCTTTGAGCTGACCCGGGACATTCGCATTGTTTTGCCGCTCATGGCGGCGGCGGGCCTAAGTGCGGCGTTGGTGGAGCGTTGGCAGGGGCTCGCTGATCCTGGTCTGCTCGGACCGGATCTCCTCGAGGATCAGCGCCGCCAATTCCTGACGGCCCTCCCGGTTGTCGACGCCTTTGAGCCAGAGGTCCCCTTGGTGCTGAATGCCGCTGAGACAGCCCAGTCGGCCCTGCAGCAATTGCTTGAGTCCCACGGCCACTGCCTGATGGTCGAGCAGGAGAACTGGGTCGTTGGACTCGTGACCCTCTCTGATTTGCAGCTGGCCCTGACGGGGCTCGGGCCTGCGGTCACGCTGGCGGACTGCCGTCGCTCCGACCTGCTCTGGCTGCCCGCTTCGGCGAACCTGGCGCAGTTGGAGGATCAGCTGCGCCCTAATGGCCTGCGCCAGCTGCCGGTCTTCGACCTCAGCCTTCCGGATCTGCCCCATCTCCCCAGCGCCCTGCCCACCAGTGGCTTGCCCGTGAAGGCTCTGCAGGGTCTGGCGAGCCGAGACGGAATGGCGCGGGCCGTGGCCCGTGTTCAGTCATCTATCAATTTCCAGCCATGAAAAAAGCCCCCGCTTGGGGGCTTGGATGGCAGTGAAGAGCTCTGCTCAGTTGATCAGCTTTGGAGCGATGACTTCCATGTAGCGGGCCTCGCACTCCTTGACGATTTTCACGGCTTCGGGGGAGTCGAAGAAGCCGTTTACGCGACAGGTGCCGGGCTTCTTGAGGTCCTTGTAGTGCTCCCAGTAGTACTTGGTTTCCTTCAGCCAGTGCTCACCCAGTTGTGTGTAGCTGGTGATGTGCTCCATGCGCTTGTCATCGGCGAGCACAGCAATGACCTTGTCGTCGACTTCGCCGCCGTCGTCGAATTTCATGATGCCAATGATGCGGGCCTCCACCAGGGAGCCGGGCACCAGGGGCTCCGTCACACCGACGATCTCGATGTCGAGGGGGTCGCCGTCCTCATCCCAGGTGCGGGGAATGGTGCCGTAGGCGAAGGGATAGGCCAGGGAGGAATAGCCGACGCGATCGAGCTTGAGGTGACCGGTTTCGGTGATCAGCTCGTACTTATTAATCGTGTTGCTGTTGAGCTCCACGATGGTGTTCAGCCGCAGCTCGGCTTCATCGGCAAATGCAGGCAGCACGTGAAGCAGGTTGAGCATCGTGCGGCTTGGGGCGTGATCTATGTTCGCCATCAGGGCAGCGGGCCTAAGGATGGTCGGCATCCTACGGAGTGCCAGGAACCTACCCTGTGGAGAGGTCGCGTAGGCCTAGAGAGCTTCAGAGTTCGGGTCTTCGTATGCCTGTTTTGGCTCCCGCTGGGCTTCAAAGGCTTGTATTCAGGACCAGGCCTCTTGCGCTGAATCGGTGAACTGGGAGAGCTCCAGGTGTTCCTCGCGGATCAGGCCTCAGTCCGCTTGCTAGTCAAAATCATTAGGCGTTACCAGAAGTCTTTGCCAGAGAGGATGACGGTCATCTGCCGTTTCATAGCCGTCTGACGTATGTTGAGAACCTCAAAGAGCGCATCAAGGGTGACGAAGCCACCCGGGAAGAGAACGACAGCGGTGGAGCGTTTGAACAAGTTGAACTTGCTTAGAGCGGAGTAATTAGCTCTAGGCCGGTGTGTGGGAAGGGCTTAGGTTCTTGCAGGAGCTTGATGCTGAGACCAATCGAGTGTCCACCGGCGTCAAAGGCGCCGCAGTCGGTGGCCTCCATGATTCCGGGCCCCCCGGCATTGACGATGAAGTGCTTGCTGGCCTGCTGATCCGCTGAGACCAGATGGCTGAATTCGCGAATAATAGAGTTAAAAGTAAATACTACCGTCTCTTTATCCGATAAACCGAGGGGTGGTAGTACTTCTATGCGAGTTGCGAGGTAGTTTCTATCTAGTACTGTTATCTAGGACTTAGATCACAGACCTACACGAGAATATAAAGACCAATTATAGGGAGGACAACGGGTTATTGCAGTACTTGTATACTTGTAAGTGTGATAAGAGTAGAGTTTTTCCAAGATCCAGAGACAAAGCAGGTCAAGCGGTTCCACCGCGATGAGAAGAGGTAGTCACAAGACCCCATGGTTTTCTGGAAACAGTCACTGCGATACCTGGCGAGTCTCCTTTTAAGGCCAGTGTGCAGCCCTATCGGGACGTTGCAGTTAACCATGGAGGGACCTCATCAAGAGTGCTAATAGCCTGTGGAGGTTCTTTGGGGATGCCAAGAAGAGCTGTAGCCATCTACTACATTTAGGTTTAGGTACCAATGGTTCTCAGCCATCCCTGCAACTAAGTATTAGGGCCCCAGAAATTTGTACTGGGATTCACTGATAAGCCGCGTGCAGTATGTGAGTCGATAGCGAGGGCTGCAGTTACGAGTGGTGTTAGCGATAAGTGGATGGACTAGTGTTTTGCCTTCTCAAGAGCGGTAAGAATTTTTATTAGGGGGAAAGTTCCTGTAATCGCTGTTAAAGTAGTTTGTGAACGTCATGTGGCTTGCGACCTTGAAATCGCGTCACGTAGCGGGCGAGCATTGATGGTTGTTGTAGGTCAACGCGACAATGAGATAGTCAGTGCTTTTTACTTTTGTAGTGACTGGGTGGTAAGGTATACGACTTTCTCAATAGAAACGAAGGATAGTGTTCATATGAACGGATTAGACTTTTCGAGAAGTATCCATATGATGGCGCCTGAGATCGGTTTCTACGGCGAAAAGTATCAATCGATTGACCATTCAGCGCTGTTCACAGGTACAGTCGTATTGAAAAAACAATTCAACATCTGAGTCCTGCGATCCTTATTATAAGTCATCCCATCATGTTTTGGTTCCTTGATATCGTATTTGTGACGCTGATCGGCAGCTGCCACTGGCTAATAAAGACACTTTCCGCAAGACCAGGTGCCTTAAAGACGCAGTTATCTTCATTTGGTGGGGGCGCAGCAATATCATATGTGTTCCTACACATATTCCCGGAGATAGCAGTTGGAGGTGCGGAGATCAGCAAGGCATCTGGAATGCACACCTATATCCCAAGTGAAGCCCTAGAGAGTCTTATATTTCTCGTTGCACTCATTGGAGCAGTGCTCCCGTATCTAATTAAGTCAGCAAGTCTTCGTCTTCATACGATGAAGGACTATTATGAAAACGCGAATCTGACTAGATTTGCCTTGATAAACTATCTTTACGCGTATTCAATGCCATCATTGCTTACCACAGGATATGTGTATGCGCTTTCGTTCACTATTGCGATTGCAGGACATGTACTGCTGTCAGATAGGTCAATGCTAGCGAAGCACCAATCTTCTTATTATAAGAAACTAAGGTGGATAGGTAGCCTATCCCTTGTTATCGGGACTGTGCATACATTTGCACTTCATCCGATTTCGGAACTAAATCTCGCATATATCAAATCATTTATTGGTGGGAGCTTAATTACAAGTGTTTTGCAAGAAGAAATACCGAAGCCAGATTCTTCTAGAGTTAGCTTCTTTTTGAGTGGACTGATCCTTATGACAGCAATTTTGATAACAAGAGGATTTGTAAAATAAGGATACAAGGGACTATATTAAGTCATGGGCATGGTCATGGAAAAAGTCAGAGATAGGAACTGCAAAACGCTTGATTAAATCTTCAGGTAAGCAATGATCCATCAATTGATACTTAATCGATCACTAAAAAGTCATCTACCCTCAAGATGTCGTAGGTCAACAAAATCAAGTATAGAAGACGAGTATGACAAGTTATACGGATTCATCCCTTCAAAGTAACCGGATCGAGTAGAGGACTGAATATTAACCACAGACGAGAGAAGGGAGCTAAGATTACTGGTATAACCTGTCATTGAGGAAGAATAGTCATTTAACCTCTGGACCAAGGTGGTAATATCCGAGAACCCAGCCTTCAAAGCGACAAGCGTGTCATAGAAAGCTTTTTGAGAAGACTTAATAGATTGATCACTCGCAATAAGTTCATTTGAATAGTTAATATAATTAGAGTAATATTGATTACTAGACTGTATGGTGTCAAGTGCAGATTGCTTTGCAGACTCCTTGGTTGATGATGCAGTCCTCCTTTGTGACCGTGCTGAAAGTGCATCCGCTCCAGAATCGAATAATTTCCAACTCATTGTGATAGCAATACTATTACCCCATCCTGAATTGTCAGATTGTGAATAGCTGTCAATAGGAAGAGTACCGCTGTAAGGGGCTTCGCCGACAGTCTTGTATGAATAGGATGTTGATGGAGACCAACCAAAGGATAGACCAAAGCTTGGTAGATAGCTAGACAAATAGTAGTCTGATTGACGTAGATAACCTAAGTAGCTATAATAACTACTATAGATAGTATCGGAATAGATAAGGCTTGACCGAACAATCTCTTCACGACCTAGAGAGCTGAAACCAATTAAATCAGATATAGTCTTACTCATAAAGAACTTGGCTGAAATGGTCAACTCGTCAGAAGAAATGCCTATGTTAGATGAAAGAGAGGTATAATAATTATTGAAAGAAATAATAGCAGAAGAGAGATTATTCTGATATAGACGCAGTTGAGCCAAGGACTGGGCAACATCTGGGACCGCGAGAAGTCCAATTTGATACTGTGCAACTGTCACCTTAAGCGATTCTGAGGCCGAGTAGACGTTTTGTAGTTGAACAAGTATATCTTGGTAAGCAATCCAGACATTTATAGCATCAAGAAGGGATGAATTGTACTGAGATATGTCAGATGCAGTTGAACTATATGCTGTAGAAAAGGAAACGTTGTTATAGTACCTAGCCAGGTTTATTGCTGTAGGATTAAAGATTGGGATAGAGAATGTTGGTTTAATACCCCTACTGTAAATCTGGCTTGAAGATGTATCGTATTCTTGAGTTTGACTTGGTTGGCCAGCTGCTGGAGTTGGGTATGTGAGAGTAGACGAACCTGTATAATTGTATGACCATGAACCAGAATCCAGGGAAAAGCTCGGAGCAAATGCTTCTAGAAAGTAGGAACTACGTAAATCCTTGGAAGCCATATAAGAAAAATCAGCTGCCTTAATATTTGGAGAACGCTTTGTTTGTATGATTACATCATCTAGGGTCTCCAACAAAGGCGAATCGCTAGACTCATTTAAATAAAGGATTGGTTGTGGACAATACTCCTTGAGACTCAGTAAACCTAATGCGACTCTCACAAAAGGTTCTCGGTCTAAGCAAAGTAATCTACTGATTGTTGGCTGATTGACTTTTCTAAAATTGCGTAACTTAATTTGCTCTGCGTTTGCAGGTAAAACTGAGCTCAAGATAAGTGAAAAAACAAGCGGGATTCTGAAACGCACAGAAATAACATCACTATTTTTTGCCTTATAGGAGTCATCGACATTAACGTCAATAACACAGAAAGCGAAAAAACAATATTGTAACAATATCAAGAATTGCATCACTTGTTTGATGGTCAGGCGCCGATGAGTATCTTGCAAATATTAATAAGTTGTTTATGGAACCATCAAAAGGCGAAGACATCGACTCCGTATCCAAGCACAATGGAGATCTAAACTCAAAAATGGACAAATCAGATCCGTTACGATATAGTCAAAGCGTAAATATACTCATCACACCAATAAAATACTGGTCTGGATTGGCAGTCATTACTTCTGTCGGACTTCTAGGTTGGTCTGTATTTGGAAGGATACCCGAGAAAACCACTTCTAGTGGATTTATAACAAAACCATTTTTATTGGCTTCTGTTGGCCAATCAGCCAGTAGCGACGGAACATACTCAAGTATCTTGGTAAAGCCTGGTGACAAAGTAGTCAAGGGTCAGTTACTCGCGAATCTTGCATTCCCAGCCCTATTGCAAAAAGTTGACGAAGCTAGAACTCAACTGAAAATTGGTAAGACTCAGCATCAATCACAGTATGAGACACCTTCATTTCAAAACTATTTGAATGAGCAGAAATCATCAGTCGACTCATCTAAGAAATATCTTATTGCAGCTCAAGGCATTGCAAAAACTGGGGCTATATCTGAGACGACAGTAAGGAACGCAAAACAAAGCTATCAAAGCTCAGTGCAATCACTGCTGTCGACTCAGAGTAAAGTGATCGAGTCAAACTCGAATATAGCAAAACTTGAAACGACACTAAATGCTGCTATTACTACGCAAAAAGAGGCTTCAAATATCTATTCACCATATACAGGCATAGTATTAAATATCTTTCGGTCAAGCGGCCAACCTAATGTTCCGGGTAAACCATTACTTCAGCTAGAAATAAATGCTAACGGGCAACCTTCACCGCAACAAAGTGATGGTTTAGCTGTTATTTCATTTTTTACTCCAACAGCCGCTGCTAAGTTATTGGTCGGACAAGAAGTACACATACTTCCCTCAAACATTCAGGCAAATACAGTAGGTAACGTAGTTGGAAGAGTATCAGAAATATCACTCTTACCCCTTACTCAGTCAGAGGCATCTGGAATTCTCGGTTCACAAGAGTTAGCTACCGAGCTTCTTCAAGATAACAAAAACATCCAGGTCACTATCGACCTGGAAGAAGATAAACAATCTCCTTCTGGCTTCAAGTGGATCAATGGGTCAGGACCTCCATCAACTCGTCCCTCACAATTCCCAAGGGTTGGCCTACAAGCTCAGGTTTCTGTGATTACTAAACGAATTCCCCCAATCACACTTGGTGTTCCGGCGCTCAAGAAATTCTTTGGTATTAGCTCATGAATTTCAAGACACCTTCAAAAATCCAGGTAGAAGCTATTGAATGTGGAGCCGTTTCATACTGGATTATTAATGGTTTCTACAATAACTGGCTCACAAGTGAAGAAGCAAGAATAGATGTGAATGTTACAAAAGATGGATCAAATGCATACAATATTGTCCAAGCACTCAAGAGAAAGGGTTTTGATTCAGATGGTTTTCAACCTACCATAGATGAACTCAAGAGTAATAATCCGGAGTGCGGTCTTCCATGTATTGCTTGGGTAAATAAAGTCCATTGGGTTGTTCTAGAGAAGTTCGATGGGACAAGTTTTTTGATCAGCGACCCAGCTAAGGGCCATAGAAAGTCAACTCCTGCAGACTTTGAAAAGGAATACTCAGGCCTAACACTAAGCGCACGTCCTACCAATACCTTCAAACCCCAAGGCACTAAACCCAATGCGATAGTTGATCTTGTCAGCATTGTTTCTTCCAACAAGAAAGCCATTGCACTTTATGTACTACTTGGATTAGTACTCACTATCCCCGTAGTGTCCTTAAGCTCATTTATCGGATTTTTTACAGACACGATCCTTGCCGAATCTGGTGCGAGCAATAGTTACATCTGGATCCTAACATTTATAGTAGGGCTATTCTTTCTTGGAAAATTCCTAGAGCAAATCATTCTGAGAAGGCTTCATTTGTCCGTATTGGCAGCATTGATCCAGAGAACTATCACGAAACTTCTCTCTCTTCCACTCTCTTTTTACCCACTCAGAGACCTTGGCGAGATAAGTCAGCGCATTACACTTAATATTAGCCTCTCAAATATTCTTACGGGCCCCTTATCCAAGGCCTCCGTAGGATTAGCAACGATGGCGATATATGCTGCAATAATGCTGACATATAGTCCAATTCTTGGCATCCTTGTAATACTTCTGGGCGCAATAAACTTTTATACTCTAATTAGCCTCGCAAAATCATTAAGCCAGTTCTCACAAAAGAGTTCCATGATGACGGGAAAGATGACATCTAATATTCTATATATGGCCAATAACTTTCAATATCTGAAAGCCAATGGACTCGAGCTACCCCTATTTCAACAATGGAGCGATAACTTTTCTCAGTCTCAAACAACAAGCGAGCAAATGTCCTATATCCAGAAACGCAATACTTCAACTACTTCATTCCTTAATCAACTCGCCGATTATTTAATAGTGATTGTCTCTGGGCTCTTCATAATGATGGGAAATATTAGCTTAGGTGAATTCATCAGTTTCAGGCTCATATCACTCGCATTCTTGAAACCGATAAATACTCTTGCTGGAGTTAATTCTAAGTTCGCAACAGCGGTTGGTGATGTCAACCGGCTGAAAGACTTATGGGATGAGAAGGACGATACCGTAGTCAGAAATTCTTACAAGATGATTGATCAGACTTCTTTTGAACTTGACATTAACACAGCATTAAATCTTGTAAGTAATTCAAGCATTAGCCTAGATTCTGGAGGTTTTCGATACACACCAGGTTCACCACCTGTCTTTGAAGGCATTTCGCTCAATGCACAACATGGTGATGTCATTTCTCTTACTGGGCCACCAGGATCTGGAAAGACAACGCTTTTACAATCTCTGTCCTATCTCACAGATCTCGATTCGGGCTCGATTACATTGTCGGACTCACCTATTGGTTCATACGCTCCATCGTTGTTAAGAAGCACCTTGTCCTTCACTTCTCAAGACAAGTATATATTTACTGCATCGGCACTGGAGAATATCAAAGTCTTCGATCCACAGATTTCTCAAAGTAATATCTTAGATACTATCGAGCTTTATGGTCTTGCTTCAATCTTAAGCTCTCTTCCTCAAGGACTTGCCACTGAACTTGGCCCTTCAGTACAAATAAGCAATTCCGATAAGATTATCATTCACTTACTTCGAAGCCTTGTCAGAAATCCCAGAATCCTAGTCATAGACGAGCTACTGGCTGACATAGATTCGGATTTCGCTCAGTCTTTACTTATCAGGATCTCCCAGAATATTCCGATTGTTATCTTTGTATCACTGGATCCTAATTTAATTTCAATTGCAAATCGATCTCTCGTCTTGAGTTCAAAAGGTCTGCAAGAACTACCCCCACCAGAACTTATCACGCGGATTAAAGCGCGCCAAGAATCACAATCTAAACCCCAAACTCAGTACAAGGAGGCTTCCAAGTGACAATTCAACCATCATCAATAACCTACTATACTAGAGTTTCCTGCAACATACCAGTGCCAACATCAGATGGCACTCTAAAGTATCACCTACTTGATCTCTTGCCAGGTTCGATAGATTCGTCATTCTGGCGTCAACTCATACCCACATTAAATATCGCATTCGAGGAACTTCCAGCCCTAGATGTTGCTGCAGCTTCGCTTTCTAAATATGCATCTGACCCTGGCAATGAGTATGAAGTTACGCGAAAGATTCTTGACAACCTCTATCTTAATGTTCGTCTCTCACTTTCAAAAAGTCGTCAAGCAGACATCTCCTTTAGAGAGTCTTCAACCCTTTCAGTTGATGCACCGACACAACGAAAGATTATCTCTAATCAATCTCTCTACCTTGCGCGTATCGAATCTGAAAAGGGTCTTCAGGCGTTTTCAATTAATGATGAAGTGGGGGCAGTCAATGCTCCAACAAGATTACTTTTGCCTTCAGGTTCAAGTGTTACCATCTTTGGACAAACAAGCTGCAATATTCTCACGACTCTCAGTAATGATGACATTCAAACACTTGTCGATACAATCGCCCATCTCCAGCTTTTACTTGTTCAGGATATAATATCTCGATCTAGGAAGTTAGAAGCAGACGAGTCTAAGGCCTATAGCTATGCCCTTCAGGCTTTGGAAGAATATATACCTCCATCTCTTAACAAGTCTGATTCAACAGTCTTATCTACAACCAGTGACTTTGACAATGTCTTTTACTGTGCTGGTGCTGTAGTCAGAAAGGAATCTCAAGCCTCCAATCTATATACGTCCGTCTCACTTGCAGACTGCACTACAGAATATGACGCACTTGTTAAGTTGCTAAATGTTTCGTCAGTTCCCTATCGGATATCTGATCCACCTAATGTTTTTGCCGATAACCGTACCTATCTCTTTGTCAACGAAGATGAATCAGTTACTGCTCATGTTCGAACATCTTATGGATACCGAATAATCTCGAATACTACTACTACTCAAGCTAGAGATGGAGAACCGCACCCATCTGGGCAGATTATTACCATCTATCCAATTACTCCCGATAATGGAGGCCCTTGGAGCTTTATAAAAACTGGCCTTAGAGATGCTAATGGTCCGTTGCTTTCTGTGGTCGGGATATCACTCCTCCTTTCAGCAGCGACACTTATTCCTGCTTTTCTGATTGATCAATTGACATCATTATACATTCCTTATGGTAACTACTATTCTCTAGTTTTTTTTGGTGTATCAGCTATTGCAGTTCTTGGAATTACGTATATCATCCAACTTCTCCAAGCACGTTACTTAGTCAGATTCGAGCTTATTACTGACTCTAATCTCCAGACAATGATGGTGGATAGGTTCCTCCGAATTAAGGTCGACGAAGTCGCTTCATACTCTCCTGGAAGTCTTCAAAACCGAATAATGGGTATATCACAACTTCGATCAACGATCACCTCTAATCTGACACCAATCTTGACCGCTTATCTATCAGTCATCTTCAACTTTATATATCTATTCGTCTTTTCATGGCAATTGTCGCTCGTCGTAATGGTAGCTGGAGCTCTACTGGGAACAGCTACATTTTGTGCAGCTCAGCAAAGACTAGTTTACTTTAAGCAGCTCACTGAGCTCGATGGCAAGCTTCTTGAATATACAAATGATTCCATTAATGGTATCCAAGTTCTCAGATCAACTGGAACAACTGATGAACTCCTGTCCCGTTTTACAAAAGTTGTAAAACCCCTTATCTCAGCAATCTTTAATGCAACTCGTCTACTTAATAGAGTAGACACGCTTTCTGGCTCAACTACTTACATACTGTATATCTTCTTGCTTCCCTTTGCATATCACCTTTCCCATTCAGGCGATTCTGGAGGACGTGTTTTAACGATAGGTGCCACAGTAAGCTTCCTCACCTGTACCCAAACTTTCCTTTCAAGCTTCGAATCGGCAATTGATAAGTCTATCTCAAGTTTTGTACAGGTGTCTACATACTGGTCTCGTGCAATGGATATCTTACATCTGCCTGCTGAGCCAGCGCATCTTGAATCAACACCAAAGAATTTTGATGGCTCATTGTCAGCAACTAATCTTGGATTTGTTTATCCATCCAAAGGTAATATCTCAAATAGGCCGGTCTTTAGCGGGCTCAGCTTTGAATTGAAACCTGCCACTTCTAACCTTATTCTTGGATCATCAAGATCTGGCAAGACAACATTGCTTTCTGTCCTATCAGCACTTCATGATACTTACGATGGAACTGTCACGGCTTCTGGACATGACTTAAATACTATGTCACCACGTATTTATCGGTCTTTCATTTCCAATGTCCCTCAAAACCTTGTGATGAAACAAGGCAGCCTTAAGTCAAACATTAGCTCTGGCGTTTCTGTCTCATCTGATGAGATCGGATCACTCCTCGAAACCTTTGGGCTTAGTCAGTTCGTTGATTCTTTGCCAATGAAGCTTGGTACCGTAGTTAGTCCAAAGGCTTCGTCAATACCTGTACAGTATAAGAAAAGACTATTTCTCCTGAGAGCTGCTCTTAAGCGTTCCAAATATGTCTTCATTGATGATGCACTATCTGGTCTTCCTAGTAATGACATACAAAAAGTCTTGAACTACTTCACTTCAAATGGCGCCACTGTCTTAGCAACGTCATCGAATAGCAGTCTATCTACATACTTTGATCAGACGTTTAGTCTCGACAAGTCTTAGTCCACCGATCCAATATCTCTTCAAGATCCGTTCTTGTTGGATTCATAACTTTCTTGCAACCTGATTCCCTCGCTTCTAATTTCTGAACCTCTAATGTCTGTTTTATTATCTTTCTTGTGATACTGATTCCAAGTCTTGAGATCGACTTATATAGTAGCATTGCCAATCTAATGATTGACTTCCTCTGCATGATCTCATCTATCGATGATAAAGTTCTAATTGAGTCAAGGTAGCTCGATATCGCAAAACTGTTTCCCTGCGAAGTCAACAACAAACCTTCCATTGTATCAACTATATATTCACGTATAGCATATCTTATAAACGCGGATCGGACTAGGTAAGTCTTCTTATAAGCACCTGACAAGCTTCCCCAATCACGTCTCTGGATCAAGTCACTTATAAACTGATTCAAGTCACTGCTAATCACAGTAATATCATTGCGGATACCCTCTGCAAGTAGCAACTGTCTATAAAGCTGTTCCTTCATTACGTCAGCATGTAGATTAGTATCCAGTATTGTGAGATCTCTAACCGACTGTGTCGACAGTGTCAGCCCATCAAGTTCAGAGTCTCTCGTATCAATATAGACATATGGAGCGAGTACAAAGTCATCTATAGCACTCTTGCCTGACCTGATACTCTCCACAGATCTATCTATCTCTGCCTGTGTGATGTATTGCGCATTTCGTTGAGGCAGTACAAGCAACTCTGCTTCCCGGATAGTCATTTCTAGATCAATACTCTTATAGTCTATATACTCCTCCTTTAAGACCCGAACTACGTCTTTGCTAGCAGAACCAGCCACTCTATCCATATATTCTTCTATACGCTTCCAGTCTCTCTCCCCAAATGATAGTGTCGAAAGATAACTAACAAGCAAATCTAGGTGATCCTTTAACTCTCTATCTTCTACCTTTTCTGCTAATATTCTTAAGTTGATTAATGGTATGCTCAAATGTCTGTAGCCTGCTTCGTTTAACTCATGCAGTAGTCCTACCTCGTCATCACCTGTACTAGGATTCTCAATATAGTAGCTGTATACGTCCCCAAAGCCGATCATTCCACAAGACTGCATTTCTACAGCTCGTAATGCACCCATGCTTGAACAACCAATAACAGTGTATCCAGATTCAATAACCTCTTTTATCTCCCGATGAAGAATGGCGAATTCTTCAAAAAAGTATCCATCTACTACTACTAACACCTCTACAGAACTATTCTGCATTACATAGTTAACTAAGTCCCCTGCCTTTGCAGGTGGCTGGATGTCCCAACCACAGAAGATATCTTTACTTCCTGAAGATGGACCTACAAATACAGTTCTCTTATTGATCATAATGGGAAGCCTGTCAACATAGATCCTTGCCGAAGACTTGGTGACGGCCAAGCAAATACTTTGCACACATGCACCGGATCTATCGGGAACCTTGTCTGTATATCTACGTACCCGATCTGAATACCCTGCCTGTTCGCCGATTCAAGCAACTTGTTTCTCGTATCTATACTGTACTTGTTCGACTCTATCCCTTCATGTCCTATATAGTCAATAACTTCACTCGTTCGTTCCACCGTATCTGTATACTCTTCATACTGAGCTGCGTAGAACCAGTCATCTCTCGAGGCTGCAATTCTCATCAACCACGTCTGCATTGCCTCAGCTATACAGTCAGTAATTGCTTGTTGTGGACAGTCACCAAGTCCAAATGCATTAAAGCCACCAGTGACACTTCTTTCTTTTGACTCAATTGAGCATACCGAAATAGGCCAAGCTGACTTATATACATAACACCTTAGGTCACTCACCTTCTTCTTCATCTGAATAATCAACTCTCTATTGTGTGACGATAGATGATCTAAGCTTAACTCGTATCTCTCGGCCCTAGATATGATTACTCGTTCTACAACTTCTACCAAGCCAGATACTAACGCAAGCTCACTGTTAGTATGAGCACCAAGCCCAGTAGTACCCATTGGATACTTGTTTACCAGTCTAAGCGGATTATTTAGCCTATACTCTACTGATTCTAATGGGAAATACTCGACAGATCCATTAAGAGCATTCTTACCAACTATACAGTTCACTTGATTAGATAATCTATCATCTTTAATTGGCAAGCTACTCTGACGCCTGACTGTCTCATTGTCTACATTCTCTGACGCATATCTTTCAATTGCCTCAACTGCTGTTGCCAGCCACGCAGTTTCATCGGTCCATCCTTTACCGCTGTCAACAGTCAAGTGAATCGCGCTTGGCCGACATGACTGGTAGACATGAATTGGAAAGTCGTCATATCCGCTTATACAACCAATCCTAGTAACCCCAATGTTATTCAATACAGACTCTATTTCACTCATTGTAAAATCCTTTCAGAAGTGCCGAGATCGACTGATAGCATCTCTCTTCATCAAGCAGGGTTATAATCTGTCCGAACTCATAGCCTCTTCTATCTCGGATGCACTCGTCCAGTATTACACTTAGGAGTACATACCATCTATCCTTATAACCACATGACTTTAACCATCCACTGTCAAAACTAGCCATATCAGCGCTGGGATTCACCAATCGATATCTGCTTCTCCAAGCAAGATATACGAGGGGGTCGTCACTCTTGGTCGATCTATCCAATACTGGGATCGTTATATCTTGTCTTTGGCCCAAATACATTCTTATAATATTCTCATAGCTCACCTCTGCCCCTCTACCTATAAGTCTAAATTCTGGCCCCGACTCGATCTGACAATTGTATCTCCGGATAATACCTTCGCAATAACTTGCCCGTAAGATATCATTATCTATATTGCAATTCCCGAACACCTTAATCTTATCTGCTAGTTGACTTATGTTGATATAAGCTCCTCTTTTCTCGTCCCAGCCTGTTTCCACAATACACTCCTCTTCGACATATTCTGGCAAGCCGTTCCACCTATTTACTATGGGCATACACCCATTGAGTGCACACTCGATAACGACCTTTCCTTGCGTCTCTTCCGTCGTCGTAGAAAGTACTATGCAAAGTGAACTCTCTCTAAATAACAAGTCCCTCTGTCCTGTATCTGAATCAAATATCCATTCTATACATACATTTTGATCATTAGCCACTTGCTTTAGTTGATTCAAATAATGATAGCTCTTCTCCGATTGATCAGAAAAGAGACATATAGCCATCGTTGGTTTCTTACGTAGAAGCCCGACAGCTCTGATGGAGTCTACAATATTCTTCGTATATTCAAGTCTTGATACAACTACTATTCGATTCTTTCTCGCTTCGATGTGCGCACTTTTCAAGGAGGATATACGTACTGGCTTAACGATGCCCCTCACTCTTGCACCTACTGGTAGGAAGTTCTCTACAAGATCCTTAGAAAAGACCGTGTTAAATACTAATGTATCTCCAGAACTCATGAGTAGCACTACAGACCTTATGTATTTCAAGCGACTAACTATAGTATTAATATAGTAGTGCAGGGTTATATCCTTCCGAGCTCTGTTCCTCCACTCCATTAAATCATCCCAATACTCGCATACAAACATTGATGGCCATATCTCAATATCGTTAAAATGGGACAGGTAGCTTTCCAGGCTACCTATCTCTTCCTTGCAACTAAAACTATATACTAATACGTTAATCCCTTCCCTTGACCTGTCAGACACGAAATAGTCATTGAACACCTTGGCTGTTGCATTCTCGTTCTCTGACCCGTGAACTAACCGTACTATAACCATCTACTTCTCTCCATACAAATATACATTATGGCTAACTGCCACATATCATGGAAGTACAATCCAAGCACATCATCTGTATTGCCTATCCAGAATAGATTCTTATTAAGTAGTGATCTCACATCCTTTACAGCTCTAAGGGCTTCCCCCTCTTCCAACGAATCAATATATAGTAAGTGTGGCCTCAACTGCTGTTCTTGACGCAAGAAAGTATTCCACTCTCTTACCCATTCTTCATATCTCTTACAGGCTAGAAGTTCCTCAAACAGTCTATTCCTACCATAGCTATGGAATAGTACGTTTCCAGCCAGAAACTCTAGCAATATAAACAACCTCTCCTCATTCTCTATGTCTATAGACTCACCTCTGCATACACAGTCAACTATATGCTTCTCGTACCTACCCTTGAAGACCTGGCTACATATCCGCTCATCTCTCACATCTAATACACAATCTAACCACTCAACGGCAGAACTAGTAAACGATATTGCATCTTCTTTGCTTATCGTGGCTCCAGACGAGTTCGATCCACATTGAACTACTTTGTACCTTCTTATTGAATCATAAAGCCATTCCGATTCTATTCTGTCTGTAAATGACCGTACTTCAATTGGAGGCTGTCTTTCGGCTCTAAGTATTTTACTCACGGCATCCTGCCTACAGAACATTGAGGTAACTTCACATTCTTCACTGCTTGTCTGACCTTTTAGCCTCGCCATGTCATCCACTAGGCTCCTCGTCCAAGTCTTTATGTATAATTCATGAACAATAGCGGGTGAACGTAAAAAGCAAAATATCATAAAATTGGAGATCGTATTAGCATGATCTGAACTCTCCGATATATTCACGACACGCGAATCTTTACTTAGCTGCCTTGGAATATATGGAGTCCATGCAACACTAATGTTGGAAACTGTATTACTTTTCCCCAACTCGCCTAGCCTATAAAGCGTTAAGAGGCTCTCTAGATCATTTCGTTTCTGGGACTGAAAACGATCTACGCATCTATTACTAGCCTCTTTCCCAATTAATGCTTCCATATCTTTCTTTATCTTACCCCATGTTCTTTGCTCAAAATAACACAACTTCTCTCTTTCTATAAGGATACTCTTGATTTCACGATCTATCATGCCAACATCTTCCAAATGGTTAAGCCAGAAATATATCTCTACAAATGCCACCGTTGTTGGTTTCCAGCCTTCATCCTCTCCCATATGCAATAGCGCGACGTCGGAATCGTCACGTATACCATTCTTAAAATATTCATATATCTTGCCGTAGCCCTTCATTCCAAAACAATCTAGTTCTGAGGCTCTTAGTGCACCAAGGGAGGAGACCCCATAAATATTCTTGCCAGCCTCCAGAGTTAATAAAAACTCTTTGTGCCACGGTGCAGGTATTGTCTTGTATAACCCGTCTGCAACAATTATGTTCTCAATATCTTTATCTGTGAGATCTTCGAATAAATCAGACTGCTTGCATGGGCCTTTTAATGTTATTCCTTCAACTAGTGATTCTTTGATTCCATAAAGGCTTGGACCAGCGTATAAGACTGTATTTGACATTATCCAGCTGCCGGTGAATGTATCTCTCTTGAGATCAAGTTAGCACTTTCAAGATTAAGTCCACCAAGTCGACTCAGATTTCTATATCCATTGTAATTATACCCATGAAGCCCTTCAACAAGTACCCTTACAACGTGAATCATCTCGTCAGCTTGATCATACGTGTGTATATAAATGCTCTCTCCATGTTCACGCACTACTTCATCCACGATCTGTTCTAATGATGGATTATCTCCTAGTGTCCCCTTCCTTAAATCGACCCCATCCCCTACTCTCTTCCCAATCTTGTCCTTAGGAAATGTAGTCAGATATAGATCCTTGTTCATATCTTCTCTAGATCCCGAAATTGATATTACTCTTGCTTGGTGAGCTTCTGTTATTGCCCTGGTTGCTGCAATTACTCCGTTTGTATAAGTACCATATCCACACCATGCTTGCATGCCATCCGATATGAGGCACTTATAAGTCGGAAATGCTTCCCAAATAGTGTTATCGTACAAACCAACGACTATATTGCTATCTACTGACAACTTATCTCCCAATACCTTCAGTTCTCCTTCTTTCAGCACTGCGCTATCAACTTCTATATCTGTCGATCGCCCATTCTGTTCATTCAACGTTATACAATGTCTTTCTATTACCTCGTGTATACCTGATCTGCATGCATCATCCCAGCTTATCCCCGACGCTAGTCCATTTGATGACAAATAAAAGCATCCTCTTTTTCTCGGATTTGTCATCCTTCTAAAATCCAGGCTTACGCTGTCAAACGGTATGTAAACTTCTTCCTTTGTGATCATGTCAATCGCCGTTGACCATTTTTCCTTGCTATTTCTTGTATAATCGATCATTGTTATAGCCAAACGATCTACCGAGCATATTCGACCTTCTAACTCACTCTCTTTACATTCTATAGTCCAATCTGCTTCTTCTGCGATATGGCATTCAAAGCTTTCCATTAATGCAGATATATTTGCTTGCAGCTGAGTAACACCTTTGCCTCCACTCTGCGACAACACTTTTGAATTTGGCCTGTAGGCTATTGATACACCTAATTCTTCTTTTACAAACCCACTAATACTTGCCAACCGTGATACAGAAAACTTACTCTTGATCGTATTTAGATACGTGAGCAAACTCTCTGATGCAGTCTTGTTTTCCTTAATTCTGGTTTCAATCACGCTTAAAAAAAAAAGCTGACGATCGCTCGCAATGGCGATTGTCAGCTTATCTTATCTTGTTTGAACTACAGGTTATGCGCCAGCAGCACCAGCTGCAACACCAACTCCTGCCCATTCGACAGTGCTCCCACCAGCGGCCTTTTGAAGGTCTACACCGCGCGTCTTGACAGCCTCAGCCATGTGCTCCTTTTGGAATTTGCTCCCAATCTGACCCATGAGCTCCGGCGTAGGACCACTCTTCTTGAGTTCATCCAGAAAAGCATGAGCGTTTTCGACTGACATGATTTACATGCGGGTACCTTGTAAGGCTAGCCATGGCCTTGATGGATGCCAACTCGCATGTAACGAAAGGCTAATCTTTGCTAGACCCCCATACTGCTGAGGTGCATTCTTTGATACCAAGCTTCTTTCTCACCGCTTCAGTCTTAAGCGATAGATCATCTTCTAAATGTCTTAAGCCACAGTATTGACTTGCTTCAAGCCCTTTGGACAACCCATCAATCATTGCTTTTATATGTTGCATGCTTTCCTTTGTCGGCTCCTTTAAATGACTTGCAATCACTTTAAATAATATAATTGCTGATAGGGTCGTCATTGATTGACCTGCGTAGAAAGCCTGAAGCGCAGTTTCACCAAACGGTGTCGTATTGTAGCCAGTAAGCACATGTAGGATGTCGTGCGTATGTCGTAATCTTGTCCTTACATATTCTTGCCGGCTCATTTGAGAGTTCACTGGAAACCTTATCATTCCAGGAATACTATGTATAAACTCTTGCTCTTCAGACATTCTCATCAGATGCATTCCGAGATCTTTCCCTAATGTTCCCTCCTCCATGAATATCAGGTCATCGAGACTGTACTCAGAAGGTCTCCACCTTTCCATAGCATCATCTGCAATAAATGAGTGCAGATGAACGACCTTCCACTGATTCGAGGCCGCTAATTCCTCCGCTTCAACCCTGATCTCACCAAGTTGGACATCTCTTTTAAACAGATCACCTATTTGTAGTGCCATTCATAGTCTCATTTCTTACACTATACACACTATGTCGCCAGTCTTAAATGTCTTCATCATTTGATGTTTATCGTTTTTTTGATCGTCACCCATCGTTTGACTGCATCCTTCCTCTTTCTTCGTCTAGCTACTTAGTCCGTTCTGGCTCTACATTCTATTCTTGTCATCATTTCGTCACCTTTCATTCGCTTCACAGTCTTTATAGCCTTTACCTTCATTTTCTTACCCTCTCTCAATCTACTTTTATCTCCCTGCCCCCATTGTCTGAGATCTTCCAGCTTCCTGATAACAGTTGTTTGCTCATAACTGAGTTTATTTCTGGTCGTAGACCCTCCTTTTCTGAGCTCTCGTTTCTTCTGCCAGAAATGGTTTCATTTGGTTTAACGGCTACATCTTCCTCTCCACCTTCTGATCACCTTATTCCTAAAACCCCTAACTCCTTTGAGCTTTTGCGAGCTCAAATACAAGCTTCTCCTTGCTTTCACTCCCTACCCGCTTGTCTTTCACGCTTTCTCTTGCTTGACCCTCCTCATGGTTCCCTTTCTTTTTGCCATGGAGATTTTTTGCCTCAGAATCTTGTCATTGATCGTCATGACAATGTTTTTCTAATTGATTGGGAGTTGACAGGTCTCTCCATCCAGCAGTTTGACCTTGGCTGGCTCAATGCTTATTGCATTCTCTCTAGCCTCTCGCTCCCATTTGCTGAATCATCATATCCCCACGCACTTGATTATTTCACCAGATTTGGGCTGGTTCGATTTGCTTATCGAATCCTCCAGCAGTCGCTTCCTCAAAAGATGACTAGTGAGCGGATGCTCACTATCATCTCTCTTTTTAATAGATCTATCTGACGGCTATCTCCTTTTATCTTCCTGCCTTGTATTACCTGTGGAATCTGTTGGGACAAACTTTGTTTCTTGACCTTAACCTCAAGTGTAGCTTCTTTGCCCTTGCCTGCCTTTTTCTTGCTTACTCTTGGGCATCGCTTTGATGTCCTTTTCTTATTACGTACTCCCACTTTTTGTTATTTGTCTCTCTCCGGTTCTGCGTATTTCATCATGCGCGGGTGTCGTCCATTAATCATAGACTCTCTCCTTATTCCTGTTTCACTCTCTTTACTCTTTGCTATTTCTATTTCATACAACCTCTCTAATTCACTATGCACTCTAGCGCTTTCAGTGCTGATCTTTTGTGCGTC
Source organism: Synechococcus sp. (assembly GCA_047285805.1). Classification (GTDB taxonomy): domain Bacteria; phylum Cyanobacteriota; class Cyanobacteriia; order PCC-6307; family Cyanobiaceae; genus Vulcanococcus. The sequence goes on from JBJBCN010000002.1 coordinate 446,682, forward strand.
TTCTCTGTCGCTCACCTTTCGCTCCTGAGAGTTGTTTCTTTGCATAGCTTTTACGCTGCTGTTGCATTGTTGTTTAATTCCGCCCACTTAATGACGCCTTGCTCGTCATAGAATGTCTCTTGCAGTACTCCTGGGATGAGTCTATCCTTATCATTGCACATATCTATTGTAACTCCCTCTGTCTTTGTTCACTGACCCGAGACACCATAATATACAAGTCGGTCGCTAGTTGCTCTTGCGGCACTAACTAACCTGCTCTTTTGATCTGCTCTCGCTTCCTAGTCTTGCCTACACTTTCGTCGAGTGGAATCTGTATTGTTGCCCAGCCACTTTGGCCCCGGATCACAACTTCCCCCTGCTATCACGCTATTCTCCTCTCAGTCTTCCAGTGCAATTATAAAAACTCGTCGGACAGGGCTGACAAACCTTTGTCCCTTGCCTTGTTGAAGTGCTTACTCCATCGCAAGTCGCTCGAGCTTTCCCTTTAGGTAGCGAATGAACGATTGATGATCTAGCGGCCGACCGCTTACCCGCTCCACTAATTCCATAGCGTTGACACTGCGACCCAGCGGATAGACCCGTTCACCGAGCCATTGGCCTAGCGCTGCGTCTTTCCTGGAATCGAGCAGTGTTTCGATAGGGCCGATTTGAGCTTCTACCGTTTCGCTGATTTGTGCGCTTATCAGGTGGCCTAGCCCATATGAGGGGAAATAGCCAAACATTCCCTCGCTCCAGTGCACGTCCTGGAGGCAGCCCTCTCGGTCCGTTTTTGGTTGGATGCCTAGGAGTTCTCTCATGCTCTGATTCCAGGCGCTGGGCAGCTCCTCAACCGGTAGTTCTCCCTCGATCAGCTGTAGCTCTAATTCGTAACGCAGTAGTACGTGTAGGCAGTAGCTGACCTCATCTGCCTCGACGCGTGTCAACCCTGGTTCGATTCGGTTGAGGTCCCGCCAGAAGGCTCTCGGGCTTCCCCAATAATCTCTGCCTAGGGCACTAGCGAAGCGGGGATGCCAGCGTTTGGCGATGGCTTCGCTTCGGGCTAATCGGTTCTCGTAGAAGAGGCTCTGACTTTCGTGAATAGCCATTGAGGTCGCTTCACCTAAGGGCCATGGGAACCAGTGCTCACCGGAGCGCGGTAGACCCTGCTCGTAGAGGCTGTGCCCCCATTCATGGGCGGTGGCCAGGAAAGCGGAAAATGGCTTACCGGTCACCACACGGGTGGTGATCCTGAAATCGTCCGGTCCGAGTGTGCTTGAGAACGGATGGGGTGAACGAGCTCGGTGGCATCGCTGTTTGCTGTACCCCCACTCCTGCAGCAATCGATCGCATATCTTTTCCTGAGAAGCCTCATTCAGATCCCAGGCCTCACTGCTGCCCTTAGGAATCGATCGGGCACGCTCCAGCAACGGAGGTAGTTCCTGACGCAGCGGCAACAGCAAGCGGGAGATCTGTGCTTTGCTGATGTCGGGCTCAAATGGTTGGGCCAAGATTTCCCAGGGGCTGCGCTCTTGCCCAGATGGGTCTTGCTCGACGGGGGCCAGTTGGCGGGCCTGCTCTTGCCGCAGCCCAATCAGTGTGTTGAGAGCCGGCGCAAAACGCTCAAAGGCGTCGGCTTCTTTGGCGTCCTGCCAGAGGGCATAGCCATGGGCTTGCGCCTGGGCGAGTTGGCTCACCAGGGCCGGGTCCAGGCTGGACTGACGCTCCCATTCCCGGCGCAGGAGCTGGAGATTGCGCTGCTGCTCCGGGGTGGCTGAACCCGCGCTTTCTGCTTCCGCTGCGGCCAGTAGATCGGCGTATTTCGTTGAGGTCTGCCGTTCATGGAGCTGAAGCGCCAACAGCGCCAACTGCTCACCCCGCCAGCTCGCCGATCTCGCTGGCATTGCCGTGTTTTGATCGAAGAAGAGCGTGCTCTGGATTCCCCCGAGCAGTTGGGTGACGTGCAGGTGATCGCGTAGCTGTGCGTAAGCCTGTCCTGCGCTCAAGGTGCTTGGGACAACGATCACGAAACCCTAGGCGTTGTGCTCAGTTCCAGTGGAACTCCATTGGGATAGCCCCTTCCAGGCTCACTTTGACTGGGCAGCTTTCTCCGGCTTTTTGCAGGAGCTTCCGTGCCTTGGCATCTAGGTGGGCCGGCAGTTCAATCCAGACCTCTAAGTTGGCGATCTTGCGCGGCGCTTCGCTGGTCATGACTTTCTCCACCCGTGCCGTGCACCCCTCAAGACCCCATTCGTGCCGCTCGGCGACGATCCCCATGATCGTGAGGATGCAGGTGGTTAGCGCCGTGGCCACGAGGTCGGTGGGCGAGAAGCGCTCCCCTTGCCCTTGGTTGTCGGTTGGCGCATCCGTTTCCAGGACTGAGCCCGATGGCCCGTGGACCGATGCACAGCGCAGTTGTCCGCTGTAGCTGCTGGTGATCTGGGTCATAGAACCGTGAGCCTTTTTGGCCAGGTTGGCAGTTCTGAATCGCTCCCCGTAGGTGGAACTGATGGCGCTGCTGCCGATTGATCACGGAGTTGGTTCACCCATGCTCGGCTTGGCCAGGGCGATTCAGCTCTCGGTGGCCCCGGTCTTTCTGCTGACGTCCATTGCCGGTCTGTTGGGTGTGATCAGCTACCGTCTGGACAGGGTGCTGGACCTGGCCCAGCGGCTGCAGAGCTTTACGGACGAAGCCATGGATTTTGCGTTGCTCAAACGGCGCATGACGTAGCTGATCCGTGCTAGCGAGGCCGTAACCACCACCGGGGTGCTTGTGGCGGCGGTGGTCGCGGTCACCTTCATCAGCGCGATTGCAGTTATCGACCTGACGGCGATCGTCGTCCCGCTGTTTGTTGTGGCGATGGTCTCGCTGATGGTGGGGTTGTCGACCCTGCTGCTGGATGCCCGCATCTCAGCGCCGCTGATTGGCCATCGCTTCTAGGCGGCAGCTGCAGAGTTGATCCAGTTCGGGGCGACCGGTTAAGGCCAAGCGCCAGTGTGCCCAGAGGCCATAGGCCCAATCCGCCAACGGTCCGATGACGGGCCAGGCCGTAGGGGCGTACAACCAGCCTAGTCCGATCAGTCGATAGGCCTCGCGGAAGACCGCGACATCCTTCAGAACGGTTCCGTCCCCCTGAATTGCGTGGATGCGGCCCATGGCGTCCCGGTAGCTGATTCCCTGGTGCTGCTCAGGCCTGTAGTGTGCTTCGTTGATGTCGACAAATGCAATCCGAGCTGAGCTGGGGTGCAGCCGCTCATCCCGATGGCGCAGGAAATTCACTTCCCGCAGACAGAGCGGACAGCCTCCGTCGTAGAGGAGTGTGAGGTGGATGTTCATTGGGGCAGCCTGAACGATCCGTCGAGCTCTCCGTGGCCCATAGCGTTGACTGGACCTTGCATCAGCGGAACTGGTGATGGGCTGGCAGCAGGCTCTGGAGCAATTCGAGTTCCAGGCGCACGGCAAGGGGTTCTTGCGGATCGACCCTGAGCTGAACCGCTGGATTCGCTCAACGGGTGTGCTTCAGGGCGTTCTTCATCTCAGTTCGCTGCACACCAGCTGCAGCCTGACCATTAATGAGAACGCCGATCCACGGGTTCTCGACGATCTCGCGGCCTGGATGGAGGCGGTGGTTCCCCAGTTCGCCCATGGCGCCTTGGATGGCTCCGATTCCCTGCGTTGTTATCGCCATGACGACGAGGGACCCGACGACATGCCCGCCCATATCCGCGCGGCGTTGACGAGCCAAACCTTGTCCCTAAGCGTTGTGGACGGGGAGTTGTATCTGGGCATGTGGCAAGCGGTCTACCTGTGGGAGCACCGCGCTAGACCCAAGCTCAGGCGGGTCGCTGCCCATCTGATCGGGGAGTAGGAATGTCGCTTTCTCTTGAAGAACTGACTGTGGAGCTCATTCGCCTGCAAGAGCGGGTGGAGACGCTGGAGGTTGAACTGGCCTCGCTGCGGGGCCGGGAGCTGTCGCCTTCAACCCAGTTGGCGCGGCGGAATGCCGAACGACTGGCGGAGGAGGTTCGTCGACGCCGGGAGAGTACGCCGGAGCCGGAGGACGACACCGACATTGATCTCTTGATCGATCGCCTGCATGACTTGGCCCTCGAGAATGGGCCTTAGTTCTTGGTTCTGTGGATGGCCACACCGATCAACGTCCTCCACGGGCCTGTGCCCGATCAATTGGAGCAATTGGGCCTCGCCCAGTGGCCGATCTGGAGCTGCGAGATCAGCTCCTTTCCTTGGACCTACGACGAGCAGGAAACCTGCCTGCTGCTAGAGGGGGATGTCACAGTGACGCCCGAGGGCGGTGAACCCGTGCGCTTTGGCGCCGGCGATCTGGTCACCTTTGCCGCTGGGCTCTCCTGCCACTGGGATGTGCATCAGCCTGTGCGCAAGCACTACCGCTTCGGTTGAGCCGCGCCAGGCTGAGGGCCGTTGGATGGGTTTGTGATGGCCGCTGTTCCGCTCACCTCAGCTCAAATCGATCGGCTTGAGCAGCAGTTGCCCGGCTGGAGCTTGATGGACGGCAAGCTGCACCGGGACATGGTGTTCGCTGACTTCAATGCGGCCTTTGGCTTCATGACCCGGGTGGCCCTGATCGCCGAAGCGATGGGCCATCACCCGGAATGGCGCAACGTCTGGAACCGGGTGGTGATTGATCTGACAACCCATGACACCGGCGGGCTCTCCAACCTCGATCAGCAGTTGGCGCAGCGGATCAATGCCTTGGTTTGACCGTAGATTCGACGCACTGAGGGGCGCCTCGCATGTGCGGATTGGCAGGCGAACTCACGGGTGGGTCCGCCGAGACCATGCCCCGCGCCCAGGCCGCGCGCATTGCTGAACTCCTGCTGCACCGCGGCCCCGATGACTCGGGCATCTGGCAGAGCCGGACCTGCACCCTGATTCATCGCCGCCTGTCGATTCAGGACCTGTCGCCGGCGGGCCATCAGCCGATGCAGTCCGCCAGCGGGCGCTACCGCCTGGTCTTCAACGGCGAGATCTACAACTACAAAGCGCTCCGCGAGCAGTTGGAGGCCCGCGGCGAGCGGTTTGTGTCCACGGGCGACACCGAGGTGCTCCTGCGGCTCTTGATCCGCGAGGGCGCTGCAGCGCTGCCGCAATTGCGGGGGATGTTCGCCTTTTGTTTGTTTGACCAAGAGAGCCAGAGCGCCCTCTTGGGCCGGGACCCCTTCGGCATCAAACCGCTCTATCTCTTCCGATCGGGCGCGGAGCGTCTTCTGTTCTCATCGGAGGTCCGGGCGCTTCTGCGCAGCAGCGCGGTTCCCCGCGAGCTCAATGGGGCGGCGCTGCAGCACTACCTGATGTTTGGCTGCGTCCCCCAGCTGGAGACCTTGGTGCAGGGACTGAACGCGCTTCCTCCCGGACACGTCGCCCGCTGGCAAAACGGTGAACTCGCCATCGACTGCTACTGGCAGCCTCGCTTTGCTGCCGAGCCGGAGGCTGGACCCTATGACGCGCTGGTGGAGCGGGCTCGTGCGGCCGTCGGGGAGAGCGTCAAAGCCCACATGGTGTCTGACGTGCCGGTGGGACTGTTCCTCTCGGGGGGGATGGATTCATCGGCGATCCTCGCGGCGACGGATCAGCGGCTGACGACCCTCTCGATTGGCTTTGAGGAGGAGGCCTTCGATGAGAGCGAACTGGCTGAACAGGTGGCGCGTCGTTTTGGCTCGGAGCATCGCCGCTTGCTGCTGTGCCGCGATCAGGCTTGGTCACGGCTGCCGGCGTTTTTTGATGCCCTCGATCAACCCAGCAGCGATGGCTTCAACACCTATTGCGTGTCCGCGGAAGCGGCGGAGGCGGGCCTGAAGGTGGTGATGAGTGGTTTGGGGGGGGATGAGCTCTTTGGCGGTTACCCGCTCTTTCAGTCCGTGCCCAAGTTGCTGGCCCTGCGCCGGCGTCTGGGCCCGGCCGCCTGGGCCGGCTCCCAGCTGATCAAGCCCCTGAAGCGCGCCAAGCTCCAGCGCTTGGCCGATTACCTCGCCAGCCCCCCTGGTCTCGCGGCCGCCCATCGCTGCATGCGCACGATTTTTTCGGAGCGGGAAGCGTCGCGGCTGATCAAGCTGTGGAAGTTGCCCCCACCGCTGGCCTTATCTTTGGTGCAGCTCCCTGAAAGTGTTGTGGGGGCGGAGCTCGCTGATCAGATCGCCTGGCTTGAAACCTCTAGCTACATGGGGGGTATGTTGCTGCGCGACAGCGATGCCCTCTCCATGGCGAGTTCCCTCGAGCTGCGGGTCCCGCTGGTAGACGTCGCTTTGTTTGAGGCGTTGGCACCGGTTGCGGCTTCAGCGCGGTTGGCGCCGGGCAAGCAGCTGCTGCGGGATGCATTCCCCGAGGTGACGGCCGTTTTGCAGGATGCCCCGAAGCGCGGTTTTGTGATTCCCTTCGACCAGTGGCTTCGCACACCGTCCCAGTCGAAAGGATTGCCCCAGCTGGATCTCACAGCTGCAGCGCGCGCCGTCGATTTGAGGCCTTGGGCGAGGCGGTGGGGATTGCTCGTGCTCGCCGATTGGTTGGAGCGCAATATGGGGATCACACTCCAACCCGGTGAGGGCACCTAAACCAGCAGCGGCAGCTTGCTGGGGTCCACCTGCTGGAAGCGCAGTTGCCCGTTCTCGACGTCCACCGCGACGTCGTGGCCGGGGCTGAACTTTCCGCCCAGAATCCCTTTGGCAATTGGGGTTTCCAATTCCCGCTGGATCGCTCGTTTGAGCGGGCGGGCGCCGTAGACCGGGTCGTAGCCGACTCCGGCGAGCCAATCGAGGGCGTCTGCACTGACCTGGAGGCCCAGCTTCTTGTCTTCGAGCCGTTGGGCAAGCCGTTGGACCTGAAGTTCCACGATCTGCCGCAGTTCCTCCTCTTTGAGGCTGTGGAAGATGATCGACTCATCCAGCCGGTTGAGGAACTCCGGGCGGAAGTGGCCGCGCAGGGCTTCATGCACCCGCGCTTCCATTTCGCTGTGACGGTTCGGGTCGCCGGCGAGATCAAGGATGGATTGGCTGCCGATGTTGCTCGTGAGGATGAGCACCGTGTTGGTGAAATCAACCGTGCGGCCCTGTCCGTCGGTGACGCGGCCGTCATCGAGGATTTGCAGCATCACGTTGAAGACATCGTGGTGGGCCTTCTCCACCTCGTCGAAGAGGATCACGGCATAGGGCCGGCGCCGCACGGCTTCGGTGAGCTGTCCGCCTTCCTCGTAGCCGACATAGCCCGGAGGGGCACCGATCAGGCGGCTGACGGTGTGCTTCTCCATGTACTCGGACATGTCGATGCGCACCATGGCGTCCTCGCTGTCAAAGAGCTGGGAGGCCAGTGCCTTGGAGAGCTCGGTTTTACCGACACCGGTGGGGCCGAGGAAGAGGAAGCTGGCAATCGGCCGGTTTGGATCGCTCAAGCCTGCGCGGGAGCGTTGGATGGCGTCGGCAATCGCGGTCACGGCTTGGTCCTGCCCAATCACCCGGGTGTGGAGCTCCTCTTCGAGTTGCAGCAGTTTTTGCATCTCGCTTTGCACCAACTTGGCGACCGGAATCCCCGTCCACTTGGCGATCACCTCGGCGATGTCGTCCTCGGTGACCTCCTCGCGCAGCAGTGACTTCTCATCGCCCTCGCCGCTGAGCTCCTCTTCCTTGGCGGCCAGCTTTTGGTGCAGTCCCGTCAGGGTCCCGTATTCGAGCTCGGCGGCCTTGTTGAGGTCGTAGCTGCGTTTGGCTTGCTCGATCTGCAGTTGCACCTGCTCGATCTCCTCTTTGATCGCGCTCAGCTCATCGATGGAGCCCTTTTCCTGTTGCCACTGGGCATTGAGGGCACTCTGCTGCTCGCTGAGGTCGGCGAGTTCCTTCTCCAACCGCTCCAGCCGGTCCTTGCTGGCGGCATCTGATTCACGGCCGAGGGACAGCTTCTCCATCTCCAACTGGAGGATGCGGCGATCGAGCTCGTCGATCTGCTCGGGCTTGGAGGTGATTTCCATCTTCAGCCGCGCCGCGGATTCATCCACGAGGTCGATGGCCTTGTCCGGCAGGAATCGATCGGCGATGTAGCGGCTGCTGAGCACCGCGGCAGCCACCAGGGCGTTGTCGGCGATGCGCACGCCATGGTGCACCTCGTAGCGCTCCTTCAAGCCGCGCAGGATCGAGATCGTGTCCTCGACGGTGGGCTGATCGACAAAGACCTGCTGGAAGCGTCGCTCCAGGGCTGGATCCTTCTCAATGTGCTGGCGGTGTTCGTCCAGGGTGGTGGCGCCGATGCAGCGCAGTTCCCCGCGGGCCAGCATCGGTTTGAGCAGGTTGCTGGCATCCATGGCACCGCCGCTGGCACCGGCCCCCACCACGGTATGGATCTCATCGATGAACAGCACGATCTGTCCCTCGGAGGCGGTCACCTCCTTGAGCACGGCCTTCAGCCGTTCTTCGAATTCACCGCGGTACTTGGCACCGGCGATTAGGGCCCCCATATCCAGGGCAATGAGCTGACGGTTCTGCAGGGCCTGCGGGACGTCGCCATTGACGATCCGTTGGGCCAGGCCTTCGACGATGGCTGTTTTACCCACGCCGGGTTCGCCGATCAGCACCGGGTTGTTCTTGGTGCGGCGGCTCAGGATCTGAATCGTGCGGCGGATTTCCTCGTCGCGGCCGATGACCGGGTCGAGCTTGCCGTCCTTGGCCGCCTGGGTGAGATCGCGGCCGTACTTCTCCAGGGACTCGTAGGTGCCTTCGGGGTTCTGATCGGTCACTTTTTGGGATCCGCGAATCGCCTGAACGGCGTCTTTGAGCTTGGCGGCATCGGTGCCGGCCTGCGAGAGCAGCTGTTTTCCGCAGCGATCATCCGTCGCCAGGGCCAGCAGAAGATGCTCGATGGCGATGTAGCTGTCGCCGTAGGACCCTTTGAGCGTGTTGGCTTGATCAAGGACGGCGTTGAGACCCTTGCCGAGGTAGACGTTCTCGGGGGGAGAACTCAAGGACGGTTGCCCTTCGATGTGGGCGTCGATCCTTTGGCTGAGGGTGCCGACATCCACTCCGGCCTTCTCCAGCACCCGAGAGGCCAGCCCCTGTTGCGACAGCAAGGCGGCGAAGAGATGCTCGCTTTCCATCTGCTGCTGCCGGCGCTGCTGCGCCAACTGCTGCGCAGCCACGATGGCGGCCCAGGCTTTTTCAGTGAAGAGTTCGGCGGTCGGATGCATGGTGGTCCTCCCTCAGTTGGGTGGTGACCAAACCGTATGGCGATTGTTGGGGGAAGGAGGAGCGGAGAACCGAAGCTCTTGCTTCGGTCCTCCACCCCCCTGTCGTGTGAGCTGTCTGTTCGGGACGGTTACCCGCTCAGCGCGGCGAACCGTTGTAGATCACTTGGGTGACTTGGCGGCCATCGACGGAGACCTGCAGCTCGGTTTCGGTGGTCGGGGCAATGCCTTGCTCAATCCACCCGGGTCGGCCGCCGAGGAACTTGAAGCGGAATCCCTGGCTGTTGTTTTGCGTGAGGCAGCTGCCCCCGCCGTCACCGGTGTTGAACATGCAGGCGGCTGGGCGATAGACGCTGAGGCCGCCGTTGTTGTTGACGGCCCAGTTGCGTGCGACGTTGAGCGCGCGCACATTGGCGGCACTGACCTGGGCGATGACAGGCAGGCTGCTCAAGAGTGCGCTGCCAGCCATCAAGGCAGAGGTCTTCACCAGGGACTTGGCCATGACCGAGGCGGTTGAGAGAGGAGAGACCTCTTCAGTGTGGCCAGGGTTTCCCTATTGGGCCGCGGGGAGGGGCAGGACGCCGCTGGTCTGGCCGCACAAGCGGGACGGGCAGCCATCAGCGCTGTAAATCGCATCCCCTGGGGACAAGCATCCCATTCGATTTTTCTGCGGCACCTCGCTTGGAGCAATGCGCAGGGGTTGCAGCGCCGGGAGGGTTGGGTTGACCACCAGCCGGCAGTGTTTGGCGCCAATCACCCGCAGTGCGTTTGTACCAATCGTCGCGGGTGTCCCCCCGCCTTGGATCAGATCGAGGGGCGACCGGGCTTCATTGGTTTGGGCCTGACCCGTCGATCCCCAGAGCAGCTGGCTGAGCAACAGCAGCAACCAGGCACTCCGAGTGGCCATCATGACTGGATCCATTGGCCCTAGTCTGCTCAAGACCACCGGAGATGACCGTCGATTCAGCTGCTCAAGACCCATCCCGGTCTGCATTGGTCCAGCGGTTGGCCCAGGAGTCTTTTGCCTTTGATGGCACCGCCCGCGACCCCGAGCGCAATTGCTGGTTGGTTGTTCACCGGCACCAACATGGTTGTCTGCCCAGTGAGTACGACATCCGCGAAGTGGACGAGGCGCTTTATTTGGAGGTCCTCGAAGCGCGACGTTCCGGCTGATCGCAGTCCGTGTGTGAACCGTTCAGTGATGGGATTGCCGCGAGCTTTGATCGCTTGAGGAACTCTGCTACGGAGCGGGCCGGATCCCTTGCTGCCTGAGTTTGAACGGGGCCCTCGCCCATGTCTTTGCCAGCTGAACATTCATCAGCGTCGCGCTCTCAGCGCGCTGATGCAACGAAAGAAATCAGGCAAAAAAAAAACCGCCCCGTCGGGGGCGGTTGCGGATGTCAGTCGTTCAGGGACTGAATCACGCCCAGCCGTTCTGGCTCTGGGATTCGACGTAGGCAGCGACGTCGGCGATATCACCGGCGCTCAGCTTGCCGCTGAAGGCGGGCATGGCGTTCTTGCCGTTGGTGACTTGGTACTGGATGGCCTCTTCATGGCCAGCGCTGTAGTTGGCCAGGTAGGACTCGAGGGCATCTTTCTTAAGGGTGCGCTCGGCGTTCACCACGTTGCCGCCGCCCATGTGGCAAGCAGCGCAGTTCGCGGAGAAGATCTGGGCGCCGTGGTCGGCGTCAGCGGCGAAGCTGGGGGAAGCACCCAGCACCAGCGCCAGGCAAAGGGCAATCAAGGAGAGGAGACGGCGCATCTGAGCTCGTGCAACCTCGACAAATTAGGAGGCGAAGGCGGTCCTCGTCGTGATTGCCGCAGAGGTTCGCAACATTTGAAACCTGATGTTGTGATCAGCCGCGGTGTTTCAGTCCGGCGTCATCAAAGACCGCCTCCAGGGTTGGCGCATGGCTTACCAAGCCAAACCGTTCCGGTGGGCTAATCGGGTAATGAACAAAGTGGCGCTGGCGGATCGAGAACCGATCCCAGGCGTTCACTTCAATGCGCAGCAATTTGATGAGGCCTTCGATCAGCCAGCCCCGCAGGTCCAGGCCAATCGGCGGATACCACCCGCGGCGCCAGCGACAGAGTCTCTTCACGGTCTCGTTCACCGTCACTGAAGGTTGGCCGAGGACCAAGCGCCGGACGGCCCCTTGACCCACCTCGGGGTTCGTTTGATGCGGATTCGTCGCCAGATGCGCGCAAACCCGCGCGATGTCAGCAGCATGGATGAAGTGGAAACTGGCCTCCGCACGGAGCCACTTTGCTAGCCAGAGCCATCGAGCTCCCTCTTTCAGGCCAGCCGTAAGGTAGCTGGTGGGGAAGACGCCCGAGCCATCGACGCGGCCACCGAAGACCAGCGTGGGGAAGACCGCCACGATCCTCTGGGCCAGAGCATGCTGCTCCAGCTGTTCAAGGCAGAGGGCTTTGGTCTGGATGTACTCGGTGCCGTAGGGCATGGCCTCCGGCATCAACTGCAAATCCTTGTTGAGGATGCTGGCGGTGGAGAAATACACCACCTGCTCGAGGACCTGGGGATTGGTGGCCGCCAACATCTGCTTGACCGCGACCACATTGACCTGTTGAGCCCGCTCGGGATCTCCCCAAGCCGTAGCTGTGTGGATGATCCGCGTTGCTGAAGCAATCTGAGTGCGGTGGGGGTCCACGTCCCGCAGATCACCCACGAGCAGAGTGATGCGCGGATCGTCCGCGGGAACAGCCGTCAGCTTGCTGGGATCCCGCAGCCAGAGCAGCAGCTCGGCGTTGGTTTCCCGGTAGAGCAGATCAGCGATGTGTTGGCCAACGCAACCACTGGCCCCCGTGATCAGGATCCGTGCAGGGGCAGAACTCAAATCGCGGCTCCGAGGCGATCCATGACGGACTTGCCGGCCTCGAAGAAGAACTGACCGTTCTCTTCAGGGGTACCCGGGAGGATGCCGTGGCCAAGGTTGAGGATGTGCTTGCGATCGCGGGCCTTCCGCACGCAGTCGTCGATGCGATCGCGGATGGCGTCTTGGCTGCCGAAGAGCAGGCCAGGGTCCACGTTGCCCTGAACACCGATGTGCTCGGGCATGCGGGCTAGGCCTTCCGCCATGTCCACGGTCCAGTCCAGCGAGACGATGTCCACGCCGGTGTTGGCCATCCGCTCGATAACGCCAGCGCTGCCGGAGATGTAGAGGATGAAGGGGGTGTCGGGGTGGGACTGCTTGACCAGGTCTACCACTTTCTTTTGATAGGGTGCCGCGAAGGTGTCGTAGTCCGCGGGGCTGAGCTGACCGGCCCAGGAGTCGAACATCTGCACCACTTGGGCACCGGAGTCGATCTGGTAGCGCAGGTAATTGGCGATGGACTCTGCGAAGTGATCCAGCAGTTTGTGCAGGATCTGCGGTTCGCGGAAGGCCATGGCCTTGATCACAGCATAGTTCTTGCTGCTCTTGCCTTCCACGACATAGGCGGCGAGGGTCCAAGGAGCACCGACAAAACCCAAAACGGCAGCTTCGTTGCCAACGCTCTGGCGCAGGCGACTCAGCACCTCACCGACGAAGGGCATGGTCTCGGCGGGGTTCAGGGGAGTCAGCGCCTCCACCTGAGCCATCGAGCGGATGGGGTCCTGGATTTGGGGACCTTTGCTCTCGATGATGTCGAAGTCAATTCCCATGCCAGGCAGGGGCGTGAGGATGTCCGAGAACAGGATCACGCCGTCGGGCTTGAAGGCGTTGAACGGCTGCATCGAGATCTCGTAGGAGAGATCCGGGTTCTCAGAGCGCTCGCGGAAGCTGGGGTATTTATCGCGCAGGTCGCGGTAGATCTTCATGTACCGGCCGGCCTGACGCATCATCCAGACCGGTGGACGCTCCACCTGCTCACCACGGGCGGCTCGCAGCAGCAGGGGCGCGTTGGAAGACATGAGGAGTTGCGATGGGGCCTTGGAAGCTACCCGAGCGGCCTCCCGAATGCGGCCTACCGGGGACCGGGTCCCGCCGCTTCTTCACGAACTTCAGTGTCCGCATCCGCTTGGCGTTGCTGGCTGTGCTTCTCATCCCGCTTGAAGACGAGCACCGATAGGGGAGGAAGACAAAGGTCCAGGGAGTTCTCGTAGCTGTGGATCCCCCACTCTTCGGTGAATTTGCCCCCCAGGTTGCCCAAGTTGCTGCCGCCGTAGCGGGCGGCATCGGTGTTGATGACCTCGGTGTAAAACCCGCTCAAAGGAACGCCAACGCGATAGTGGGAATGGCTTTGGGGTGTGAAGTTCGCAACTACCACCAGCCACTGGCCGGTGGTGCTCTCCCGGCGCATGAAGCTGATCACAGAATGCCGGTTGTCATTGCAATCGATCCACTGGAAGCCGTACTCCTCGAAGTCGTCGCGCCAGAGAGCTGGTTCTGACTTGTAGAAGACGTTGAGGTCATCCACCAGGAGCTGCAGTCCTTGATGGGGTTGGTACTGGAGCAGATCCCACTGCAGATCCCCCCAGACATTCCATTCAGCCCGTTGGCCGAATTCCATCCCCATGAAGATGGTCTTCTTGCCGGGGTGGGTCCACATGTAGGCCAGGAGGGCCCTGGTGTTAGCAAACTTCTGCCAATCGTCCCCGGGCATCTTGTGGAGCAAGTTGCTCTTGCCGTGAACCACCTCGTCGTGGCTTAGGGCGAGCATGAAGTTCTCGGTGTAGGCGTACCAGATTGAGAAGGTGACGTTGTTCTGGTGGAACTGGCGGAACCAGGGATCGAGCTCGAAGTAATCGAGCATGTCGTGCATCCAGCCCATGTTCCATTTGAGGTTGAATCCCAACCCGCCCATGTCCGTGGGCTTGGTGACCATCGGCCAGGTGGTGGATTCCTCGGCGATGGAGAGGGCGCCAGGGAAGTGCTGGAAGAGCACGTGGTTCGCCTGCTGCAGGAACTGCACGGCTTCCGTATTCTCGCGTCCACCGTGCTCGTTCGGGATCCATTCCCCGTCGGGACGCAGATAGTCCCGGTAGAGCATCGAGGCCACGGCATCCACCCGGATGCCGTCGATGTGGAACTGTTCGAACCAATAGATCAGGTTCGCCACGAGGAAGTTGCGGACTTCGTTGCGGCTGTAGTTGAAGATCAGCGTCCCCCACTCCTTGTGCTCGCCGATCCGCGGATCCGAGTGTTCATAGAGGTGGGCACCATCGAAGAAGGCCAGGCCGTGGGCATCCTTGGGGAAGTGTCCTGGGACCCAGTCGAGGATCACGCCAATGCCCTCGGCGTGGCAGCGATCGACGAAGGCGCGGAACTCATCGGGCCGGCCGAAGCGGCTGGTGGGGGCATACCAGCCGGTCACCTGATAACCCCAAGACCCATCGAAGGGATGCTCCGAGATGGGCATCAGCTCGATGTGGGTAAAGCCCCTCGCTTTGACGTAGGGGATCACCCGATCGGCCAGTTCGGGATAGGTCAGCAGACGGGCCCCGGGTTTGAGGTCCGCTGCGGGGACGGGCGCCCGTGCGTTTCCGTCGGCTTCGATGTAGGGCTGATCAGCAGCGGCATGCATCCAGCTGCCGAGGTGCATCTCGTAGACCGAGATTGGCTGATCGAGGGGATTGCGGCTGTCGCGTTCCTGTATCCAACGGCCATCGCCCCAGCTGTACCCCTCCAGGGCTTCGACGACCGATCCGTTGTCGGGCCTGACCTCATGGCGGAAGCCATAGGGGTCAGCCTTTTGGTAACAGTGCCCCTGCTGGCTGCGGATCTCGTACTTATAGATCTCGCCAGGTTTCAGGCCAGGAATGAACAGTTCCCAGCCACCACCCAAGCGGGCTTGCATGGGGTGGTGGCGTCCGTCCCAACTGTTGAAACTACCCAGGACGGAAACGCTGCGGGCGTTTGGAGCCCAGAGGCAGAACATGACGCCGGCGACCCCGTCGCGCGTCACCACGTGGGCACCCATCTTTTGCCAGATGTGGTGGTGGTTGCCTTCAGCGAAGAGATGGCGATCGAGCTCGCCCATCCACTCGTCGCGGAAGGCCCAGGGGTCGTGGCTGACGTGTTCGATGCCCCCCCGTTGGACCCGGACCTGGTAGCCACTGCCGGGGTTGCCGGGGAGTTCGGTTTCGAAGACCCAGGGGTGATGGGGGGTCTCCATCATCTGGGGTGCACCGGCGACGATCAGCTCGACACGATCGGCTTCCGGCATCCAGACGCGAACGGCCCATTTGCCGTTGTCGAGTGGATGCGGACCAAGGACAGCTTGGGGATGGTCATGGCGGCATTCCGCAAGGCGCTGACCGTCTTCAACCATCCACTCGAGCTGAGCCAGCACAGGACCTCAAGGCAAAGCGTGGATGGGAGCTTAAGCGGGTTTTGCTTAAGAAGCTGCAGCCTGTGCATCAGGTTCTTCAGGGAAGTCGACCACCTTGATTTGGTTCTCGTTGTTGAAAATCACGTAAAGGTTGTCGCTCAGCGGGTTGAAGTGCACGTTCACGAGCCGCAGGCGTATGTCCGGGGTGCATTTCGTATTGCAGAGGCTCGAGGTGGGCCTCAGTTTCCCCCAACCAATGGAAGAATTCTGAGGGTTCCATCGCCCAGCTTCAGCGTGACCGTGATTACGCGATGCTCAGCCCCCACGCGCGAGCGAGGCTGTGATCCATCGCCAGGATTGATGGCGATCTGAGGCCAGGCCGCGAGGGCGATTGAGAGCCTCAGGGTGCAGCCCGCCTCGAGTTTCGCCAGCAGCGGTTGGAGTTCCACCGAACGATGTTGGCTCTGTTGGGCGTCTGGGCCAAGGAAGCGGGCGAAGCCGGTGGAGAGCTGCTCGACCCGGCCATCCCGGTGGCAGACGGAGAGTGCGGCACAGAGATCAAAGCCGGGTTGATCGGCAGCGGCCTCCAGCTCCAAGTGGGGTCGGCCATAGACCTCGATGGGCTCATCCAAGGTCGCCGCGGTGAAACAAGCCACATCGGTGCGGGCATCGAGATCGCAACGATCAACCGGTCCCGCGTCCAGCCCAAGGTGACCGCCCCGGCCGGCAACGGCACGCCAGGGGTCATGCACAATTACCACCTCCGCCGCCCCGGCCACCTGCTCAAGCAATCGCCCTTCGCCGGGAACCCTGGCGGCCAGTCCTTCGCTGGCCAGGTGCCAACTCTGCCCCGAGCAATCCTGGGGTGCGCGGGCTTGCCACTGCCCGCTCCTTTCCATCAAGACCGTCTCCGCTGGGGCGATGGGTTTTTGACCGCAGAGGTATCGGAGGAAGAACTCCAGCTGCAATTGATCGATGCCCACTCCCCAGTCCAGGTGGGTCCAGGCACCGATGCGCAGCAGCGGCCCCCCGCCAGCCGCTACGGAGCGCCGCCAGAGATCCAGGACGCCGTTGAGGTGCGGGTCATGCCAGCCGCCAATGATCAGCATTGGTCGGTTCCAGAGCTCCGGGGGGGGCTCATGAACGCGCCACTTGGTGCTGTTTTGGGGATCAGCCTTCAGCCACTGCAGTCCTAGCCCTGTGGGGTCGAAGCGCTCCAGCAAAGCCAGGCCATCGCACAGGAAGCTGCCGTTCTCGAGGCTCAGGCGAATCTCTTGCCAGCCCTGCCGGTCCCCCTGGCGCTGGCAGCGTTGGGCAGCGAGCTGCAGGGCCCAACCCAACCCCAGCGCCCACCAGTGGCATCCACCATCGCTGGCCCAATGCAACCGTTCGTCCAGTCCACACATCGCTGGTGCGAGTGCGTCGGGCAGATGCTGCGCATCGGAATAGAGCAGTTGGCTGAGGCCCTGATACGAGAAGCCATAGGTGCCCACCTTTCCATTGCACCAGGGTTGCTCTCGGATCCAGCGCAGGGTCTCCGTGGCGTCGCTTGCCTCCTGGGCAAAACCACCGAAATCACCACCCGAATCACCCCGTCCGCGGACGTCTTGAACGAGGACCGCAAATCCAGCCTCGCTGTACCAACGCGGATGGGCATAGGTGACCGTCGAAGCAATGGCGCGGCCGTATGGCTGGCGCATCAGAAGGCAGGGCCAGGGGCCTTCGCCTGCGGGCGTCCAAAGCGTGGCTGTAAGGATTGTGCCGTCAGCGCAGCGCAGCTGCTCCTGGCTCAACGGACGTTCGGGCAATAAAGGCCCACGACATAGGTTGACAAAATTTCAGCGTCGGTGCTGTTCAGGCCCTGTTGCTTTGCGATCTGGGCGGTGGTTTCAGGGGAGTTGTAGGAGAGGCCGCGTGCGTTGAGCGCCTGGAGTTCGGCGCAGAGCGCTTTGGCCTTCTGGGGATTCTGTTTGACCAATTCCAACAGGGCGGAGTCCGCCAGAGCTGGAGCGACCGGGATCAGGTTGAGGAAGGTGGCGGCCAGGGACAGGCCGCAAAGGCGGAGGCTTGTCACTGGTGGGGCTCCTTATTTACTTATTTCAGGTCGCCTCCGCTACAGCGAACCAACCCAGGGGTCAGTTCCTTGAGCGACCGGCGTCCTGGGCCCGTTGGATCCAGGCGCGAACTAGTGCCGCGGTGATGCGGGCTGGAGCCATTCCGGTGAGGGAGCGCTCAAGCCGCCCGAGTTGTGTAAGCAGTTGTTGAGGGGAGGCTGCAGCAAGGCCCTGCCGACTGGCGATGCCCGCGTAGAGCAGCAGTGCCGCTTGGTAAGGCTCCAGACCCAACTCCACGATCAGTTGGGCTTGTCCCCGCAGTTTCCGCAGTTGGCGTTCCAGTGCCCCACCTCGCCTCGAGAGCTGATCGAGCTCCCGATCGCTCAGGCAGGCAATCGCTCTCCAGCTATCGATACCGGCGGCGATCAGCACAGCCTGCTCCCGAGAAAAATGAGTGGGAAGCGGATAGGGAGAGGAACCCGGCTCGATGCTCACCGGTTGGCGTTCACGCTGACGCTGACCTCGCCACTGGACCAAGTGCGCACGGCAGTGGCCAGCACTACGGGACGATCGCTGCCATCGCCTTGGGGGTCCACGCGGCGGAGGCGCACCTCCACGGTGGGGTCCTTCCGGCCGCTGCCCCGCAGGTTGCGGGCCACCTGCTCAACGCTGGGTCCAAAGGTCTTGGCATCCATGTCAGCCGGGGCGGCGGCGACGACCAGATCGGAGCCGTTGTCGAAAACCACCGGAACGCTCACGGCTCCATCGACGAGCAGCCTGGGGGCATAGCTCACCGCGAAGGCCAGGCAGGAGAGCGAGAGCAGCACGGTGAAGCTGGTGACGCCAACGAGGCGAAAGCGAAAGCCCCAGCGCGCCATAAAGGCCACAACGGTGATCAGCAGCAGTCCACCAGCGGCAATCCCCAGCCATTCGCCAGCCGTGAGCAAGAGGGGATCGGCGCGCATGGGGAATGTTCTTGATCGGGAAACACTCTTATATTGCTGCCTTCTCAGCCCCCGAGACCCACGGGCCCAGCGCGCCGCCGACGGAATTCCAGAACGCGCGGCCCCGCGGCCTCTTCCCTGCCTGCCCTGCTGGCGGCTGCGGGTGTTGCGCTGACTTGGGTTGGCCTCGACCGGGTCGCGGCTTGGCAGTACGGCCTGCGCAAACCCTGGCTCGAATTGCTTGCTAGTCGCTCCATGGGCCACCCCTTGGAGCTGGGTTCATATCGCGGCTTGCGTCCTTTCGGCTTGGCCGCTGGGGCCAGTCGGTTTAAGCCGGGGATCGATAATCCGTCGACAATCGAGGCTGAGTCAGTTTCGGCGGCCCTCGACCCCCTGCGGAGCCTTCTGAGCCGCCGTTGGGTCCTTCAATTTCAGATCCATCGCGCCCGCATCGACCTTCGGCGCAATAGCCAGGGTTCCCTCTGGCAGATGGGCCGTGTGCCCCCCGGCGCTGAGCCGCCACCACTCACCCTTCGCTACAGCCTGAGCGGCGGTCCGGCCCAGGTCCAGCTGCATGGGGTCAATGGATCCAAGGCCTCATTGGCCATGGCCGGATCCCTCGCGGTCGATTTGCGCGGCCGTCGCCTGGAGTCTTCGCTGCAACTCCGGCCGGCTGGTGGTGGTCGGCTTGGTGTGGACATCACCAATGCCTGGCAACGCCAACGCCTTCGAGCCCAGCTGCAGCCCAGGGCATTCAAGCTCGCCTCGCTCTTGCCCTGGCTGCCCGGCGGCCTCAAGGCCGATGTCAGCGGAGCGCTCAATGGACGCCTGAGCCTGGAACGCTCCCCAACCAGTGACCGCTGCCAGGGCCAGATCCAGCTGGCTCAGCTGCGTTGGCGCCCGTCTTCTAAGACGGACCCATTGCAGTCCGATCGCTTGGATCTGCGCTGTAGTCCCCAGGGACTGCGTTTGGCTGCCTCACCCCTGGAGTGGGGGGGCTGGCGCGGGAGTGTGCAGGGGGCGTTGCCGTTGGTTGGTGCCCGCGCCAATCAGCTCGCGCTGCAACTCCAGGCCCGTGAGCCCAAGGCCGGCCATCGCCTGCGGGCGGAGCTCGCTGGACCGCTGGATCAGCTCCAGCTGGACCTGGGTGGCCAATGGCAGGGGGCCGAGCCATTGCAACTCCAGGCCAAGGCGCTGTTGCGCAACAAACGGGGCTTCAAGGCTGCTTTGGAACGTTTGGTGCTGCGTCAGGGCGGCGGTGAGCTGGTGGCTCGCGGTGCCCTCTGGCCAAGGCTGCAGCTGCACAGCGAACGCATCAAGTTGGGTGCCCGTCAGCGTCAGGCTTGGGGGCCGGCCCTGGGCTCCACGGACACGCTGCAACTGCAGCTGCAGCTGCAGCAGCTCGGCGAGTGGAGTCAGCCCCAGCTTGCTCTTGAGCTCCAGCAGCCTGAAAACCCTCTGTTCGGCTCGATTCGCTCCCGCTTGACGTGGCGTCCCTCGGCCTTGCGTCTGGAGTCCTTTGACTCCCCCTATCTGACGGCCCAGGGGCCGTTGCCTCTGCAGGGCAAGCCCATGCGCCTGGCCATTGACCTGCGGCGTTATCCCCTTGCGCGGCTGTCTCCGCTGGTCGGATCCACGCTGCGCGGAGTGCTGAGTGCCGCCGGAACCGTTGAGGGGTCCTGGCAACAGCTCCGGCCGGATCTGCGCCTGCAGGCTGATGCCCCCGGGGTGGGACTGATTGGTCTTGAGGAGCGTTGGGTTGGCCAGCTCCAAGCTGTGGCCCAAGGCGGTGCCCGTCTACGCCTTGAGACCACCACGGTGCCTGGCGTGCTCGAGGCTCAATTGGATTCTCGTTGGCAACCGTCGCGGGCCAGCCTGAGGCGGGCTGGGGGCGAGTTGGTCCTGAGTGGAGCCAACCAGCGCTACCGCTGGCGCGCCAAGCGCCTCCCCCTCTCGGGCTTGGATCTGGCCCTGTGGCGGTCGGCGGCTCCCCAACCCCTCTCGGGCTATCTGAGCGGCCAAGGCGCCTTGGCCCTGAATCCCTTTGCTCTCAATGGCGAGCTTCGTGTTGAGCAGCCCCAGCTCTTCGGGCTCTTTGGCCGCTGGCTGCAGGCCAAAGCGGACTTCAGCCAGCGTCGCTTCCGTCTGGATGGCCAGTGGCAGGCACTGGGCTTTGGATCGGTGGGGATCCAGCTCAAGGGTCAGCAGGCCGGTCCGCTTTGGTTGCGCCTAGAAGCGCGCCAACTCCAATCGCAAACCCTGCAGGAACTGCTGGCGGCTGTGCCCCAATGGGGCGGCTTAGCCCTGGCCCCATCCGGCAGGGCCTTCGATTTGGGCACGCTGGTGTTCAACACCCAGGGCTTCTCCCTCGGCGACCAGCTGGGGGCCTTGGCCCAAGCCCAGCGTCAACGCCAACGGGCGAGCTCCCTTGGCCGGCAGGTTCAACTTGAGGATCTGCGAGGTGTCCTTGACGCTGATTTCACCCTGCGGGGGCCATCCGCCGATCAACTGTTTGTCGACTTGGCGGCCAAAGGCCATCTCTGGCTGCAGGGCACCGACCGCGATCTGGCGCTGACGGATCAGCCCACGTTGGTTCGGCTCCATGGGCCCCTGAATCAGGGGGGGGAGTTTGAGCTGTCCCACTTGCCCCTGGTGCTGTTGGCCCTGGTGGCCCCCATTCCTGAGGGCCTGCGCGGTTCCCTCTCCAGCCGCGGTTCCTATCGCCTCGGCGGTCGGGATCAAGCCCCGTCGTTCGCGCTGAATTTGGGCCTGCAGGACGGCTCCCTCTATGGGGAGCCGCTGTCCCTGGAACGGGGTGAGCTGACGCTGCAGGACAACCGGTTGGCGATCGACTGGGTCCTCCGGGGAGGGGGGGCATCGGAGGTCGTCGATCTGCGCGGTCAGGTGCCGCTGCAGGTGGCAGCGGAGGATCTCGAACTGCGGATTGGTAGCCGTGGCGATGGCCTTCGCTTCCTGACGGCGCTATCGGGTTCCGCGGTCCATTGGAAGCAGGGCAGCGCCGATTTGGAGCTGTTGGTGCGTGGCTCTTTGCTCAAGCCGGTCGCGAACGGTTTCTTGCGCTTCAGCAATGGGGTGATGCAGCTCGCGGATCAGACGGTTCGCGACCTCGATGCGGTGGTGCTCTTCGACTTCAGCTCCCTGGAGATGCAAACCTTGAGTGCCCGGGTGGGGGACAAGGGTGCCCTCAGTGGCAGCGGTGATCTGAACCTGTTCTCCCCAGGCCAGAAACGACTGAACTTCACCCTCAAACGCGCTCCGTTCAAGCTGGCGCGGATGGCCGCTGTTGCGGATGGAACCGTGGAGGTCGGTGGCTCCCTGTTCCGCCCGGTCCTGGGGGGTGAGCTGGCCTTGAGCCATGGGGAGATCAATGTCCAGCCCGGTGAACTCGCGACTGAAGAGGCGCAGAGCAAGCCCACATCGGTGCCGGCCCTGCTGGAGTCCAAGTGGGACTTCAGCAAGCCCCTGTTGGTGATGGGGCGTCAGCTGGAGAGCTCCAGCAGCCAAGACCTTCGCGCCGCCCTGCCCAACTTGGGCGCGGTTCGTTTTGAGCGTTTCCGGGTGCGCTTCGGTCGGGACTTCCGGGTGGAAGTCCCCAACGTTTTGAACTTCGGCGCCGGTGGTCAGTTGACCTTGAACGGTCCCCTGGATCCCGACATTCAGATCAGTGGTGTGGTGCGGCTCCTGCGCGGTCGGCTTGGCCTCTTCACCACCACCTTCAGCCTGGACCCCGATGCCCCCAACGTGGCAGTGTTCACCCCGAGCCTGGGGCTGATCCCTTATCTCGACATCGTGCTGCGCACGCGGGTATCCGACACCCTCTCAGCCTTCGGTGATGGCAACCGCTCCAGCATCTACGACTGGAACACTTCCGGCTCCTTCAACAACTCCTCGTTGACCCCGAACAGCTTTGACCAGTTGCAATTGGTCCGGGTGCGGCTTGAGGTCACGGGCCCGGCGGACCAGCTGATGGACAACATTCGCCTGAGCAGCACCCCGCCGTTGCCGGAGGACCGTCTGTTGGCCTTGATCGGCGGCAACTCACTGATCGGTCTGGCGGGGGGGGACGCTGGAGCCGCCGTCGCCACGGTGGTGGGCCAGTCCCTGCTCTCTCCTCTGGTGGGAAGCCTGACGGAACTGCTGGGGCAGCGATTGACCTTCGCGATCTATCCGGCCTATGTCTTGCCGACGAACTACGACGCGGAGTCCAACCGTTCAGGTCAGGTTCCCTCGCAATTGGTCCCGGTGACCGACATCGGCTTGGATGTGTCAGAGCGCTTCAACGCCTCGGTCCTGGCTGCTCCAAACCGCAGTGACATTCCGCCCCAATTGACCCTGGGCTACCAGGCCAAGCCCTGGTTGGGACTGCAGACCTCGATTGATGCCGAGTCCCGCTGGCAGACCCAGATGCAGGTCTTCTTCCGCTTCTAGTCCTCCCCATGAGCCAGCTGATCGGAGTGGATGTGGGGGGCACGGCCCTCAAGCTCGGCCGCTTCTCAAGCGATGGAGAGCTGTTGGCGGAACTGACATGCCCGACGCCGCAGCCGGCCATGCCCGGTGGCGTGGTCACCGCCATCGTCGATGCGGTGGCGGCCCTGGACCCGGAGGGACTGGCCCGTCGGGTGGGCATCGGTTTGCCTGGCCCGATGGATGCCGAGGCCCGCGTGGCCCGCGTCTGCATCAACCTTCCGGGGTGGCAGCAGGTGCCCCTCGCGGAGTGGCTCGAACCCCAACTTCAGCGCCGCGTCACCCTCGCGAATGACGGCAACTGTGCCCTGATGGGGGAGGCCTGGAGAGGGGCTGCTATCGGCTACGACGACGTCCTGCTGCTCACCTTGGGCACAGGCGTGGGCGGTGGGGTCTTGCTGAACGGCCAACTCTTCAGCGGCCATGGCGGCGCCGCGGCGGAGCCGGGGTTGATCAGCGTGGATCCCGAGGGCCCCCCCTGCAATAGCGGCAACCGTGGTTCGTTGGAGCAGCACTGCAGCATTGCAGGCTTGCGCCGCTTGATGGACCGCAACCCCGAGACCCTCGATCAGCTGGCCCGTGTTGGTGATCCGGAGGCCCTGGCGGCTTGGCGGGACTACGGCCGCTGGCTTGGGGTGGGACTGAGTTCCTTGATCTATGTCCTGACTCCCCAGCTGGTCTTGATTGGTGGGGGACTGAGTGCGGCCAGCGATCACTTTCTGCCCAGTGCCCTGGCGGAGGTGGAGCAGCGGGTTCAGGCCGAAAGTCGCCGTGGCTTCATCATTCGCCGCGCCCAGCTCGGAAACGGAGCCGGCCGACTTGGGGCCGCGCGCTTGGCGTTGGAGCGCCTTCACGATTGAGTCCGGCTGGGATGATGCTGATTCGAGCCAAGCAAGTGTGTGAACGTTCCTGATCCATCGCCTGAACTGCTGCAGCGCGCTGGTGCCGTTCGCACCGCTGCGATGGCCTTGGGACGGTGCAGTGATCAGGAGCGGCGGAATGCGGTCTTGGCGATGGCGGACGCCCTTGAGGCTGAGGCAAGCCAGATCGTGGCGGCCAATGCCGCTGATCTGGAGGCCGCGGCGGCCGATGGCTTAGCGCCCGCTCTGGTGGCCCGGTTGAAGCTCGATGCCAAGAAGTTGGCTGGGGCGATCGAGGGGGTGCGCCAGGTGGCCCAGCTGCCTGACCCGGTCGGTGTTCGCCAGATGCATCGGGAGTTGGACTCCGGCTTGGTCTTGGAGCGGTTGAGCGTCCCCCTGGGTGTTCTCGGGGTGATTTTTGAGGCACGTCCCGATGCGGTGATGCAAATCGCTTCCTTGGCGATCCGCTCCGGCAATGGCGCCATCCTCAAGGGGGGGCGCGAGGCCAACCGGAGTTGCACCGCCATCCTTTCCGCGCTGCGGTCCGGCTTGGCCGCCTCCGCGGTTTCCCCCCAATCCCTGGAGCTGCTGACGTCTCGCCAAGAAAGCTTGGCGTTGCTCAAGCTGGATGGCCTGGTGGATTTGATCATCCCTCGCGGTTCTAATGCTCTAGTCCGCTTTATTCAGGACAACACCCGCATCCCTGTCCTTGGCCATGCCGATGGGGTCTGCCACCTGTACGTCGATCAAGAAGTTGACGTTCCCCAGGCCGTTCGCGTCGCCCTCGATGCCAAAACCCAATATCCCGCCGCCTGCAACGCGATTGAGACCCTGTTGCTGCATCGCTCGAGTGCCGCGGCCTTCCTGGAGCGGGCCTTTCCAGTTTTCGCCCAGGCCGATGTGGAGTTGCGCGGTGATGCGGCGAGTCAGGCTTTGGGGATCTCCAAGGCGGCCGCTCAGGAGGACTGGCGGACGGAGTACTCCGATCTGATTCTTTCGGTCCGTGTTGTGGATGACCTGCAGCAGGCCCTCGACCACATCGCCCAGAACGGCTCGCGCCACACCGAGTGTATTTGCACCACCAATGGCGCAACGGCGGAGACGTTCCTGCGCAGTGTCGATAGCGCAGGGGTTTATCACAACTGCTCGACGCGTTTCGCCGACGGTTTCCGCTACGGCTTTGGCGCTGAGGTCGGCATCAGTACCCAAACCCTGCCGCCCCGTGGGCCCGTCGGACTGGAGGGTCTGGTGACCTACCGCTATCTCCTGCGTGGTGATGGCCATATCGCGGCGGATTACGCCTCCGGAACCCGCAGCTTTAGCCACCGCGATCACCCCTTGTGAGTTCCTCTGATCGCATCGTGGTGCGGGACCTCCGCCTCTGGGCCCATGTGGGTGTCCTTCCCCATGAGCGTGAGCTGGGTCAGTGGTTCGAGCTCGACATCGAGCTCGGTTGGGATCTCAGTGCGGCCGCGGCTGATGATGATGTTGGCGCCACCCTGGACTACAGCCGTGCTATCACGGCCCTGCAGGGCCAGGCCCTCGCCTTGCGTTGTCAGACCTTGGAGCACTGGACTGCGCTGATCTTGGATCTACTCGAGGACCTCTACGGTCCGGTGCCGATGGCGATTGAGCTGCGCAAATGTCAGGCGCCCGTCCCCGGATTTGGCGGCAAGGTGGGTGTGCAGCGCCGCCGTCACCAGACTCCATGAACCATGTCAGAGCGTCCTCTGCTTCTGATCCATGGACTTTGGGATTCCCACCGCTTGTTTCGGCGACTGGAGCAGACGTTGCTGGAGCGCAATCCGAATCTGGAGATCTTTGCCCCCCACTTGCCCCATCGGCTGGGGGCAACCCCGATCCGTCAGCTCGCCGCGCAATTGGATGAGTTGATTCAGGAGCGCTTTGGCCCCGAGATCAGCGTTGATCTCTTTGGCTTTTCGATGGGTGGGGTCATTGCCCGGACTTGGCTCCAGGAATGGGGAGGCGCAACCCGGACCCGCCGCTTTGTCTGTTTGGGAAGCCCTCAACAGGGAACATTGACGGCTCAGCTGATTCCGAGTTGGCCCCTGGCGGGCATTGCGGACATGAAGATCGGCAGCCCCCTGTTGCGTGATCTCGATGCTGGGCGTGATCACCTGGATCAGCTGCAGTGCGTGAGTTTGTACAGCTGCACGGACATAACGGTCTTCCCGGGTTGGCGAGCAGTGTTGCCGCAGGGGCCGCGCCAGGCCGTGCCGGTGTTCACCCACCGTCAACTGATTGCCCATCCCCGGGCAACAGCCGCCGTGGCTGATGTGTTGCTCGCCCCGTAGCAACAACGAATCTCATCAGAGCTGTTGTCCCTTGCCTGCAGCGTGTCTATGGGTAGGCCACGTTTGAAGGCCTCGCATGTGCTTTTCAGCCTCGGCAAGTTTTACCGCGTCAGCGGTCTTGATGCCGTTGGGGCTCTACAGCACCCACGTTGCGCAGAAGACCGGTAAACGTGACTACGTGCCCTTGGCCTTGGTGCCCTTTTTCTTCGGCGTCCAGCAGTTCGTCGAAGGATTGGAGTGGACCGCGATCGATAACGGTGGGGTGGAGCCCTTGAGCAGGTTGGCCGGATTGGGCTTCCTCTTTTTCGCCTATTGCTTCTGGATGATCTGGATTCCATGGAGCGCCTGGTCCATTAGTCGAACGGCTGACTCCAAGGGTCTTCAGAAGCGCCTGCGCTGGGTTGCGATTGTGGCAACGGTCCTGGGTGTTGCCTTCTATTTGCCAGTGCTCCTTAATCCGCCGGCTCTGCAGCCCGCGGTCCATAGCAACGGTCGTTTGCTGTATGACGTCTCCAACCTGCACAGCATCCTTCACAACTTCGTGAATACCGAGCCCGTGGGTGAGCTGGTCTATTGGGGCTTCATTGTTCTCCCCTTGATCGCTGTCTCAGATAAGGCTGTGAAGCTATTTGGTGTTCTGATCTTTGTCTCGATCTTCCTGACCTGGCTGACCTACAGCGCCACCTTTAACTCGGTCTGGTGTTTCTATTGCGCCGTTCTCTCGATCTATGTGATCTGGATTGTGAATCGGCCGGCCCTGCGCGCTGCATCGGGCCAGTAGATCCAGGGGAGGTCTCGGTATGGGGATCCAAACAGCACTGGATGCTCTCGGTGACTGGCTTGTCCAAACCGATATCGGCTTGGGCCTGCTGCTTCTCGTGGGACTTTCCATGTCCCTTTCCCATATTTTCACCCTTCTGGCCAATCGTCTTAATCGCCGTCAAATCATCATCCATCTGATCCTCGATGGTTTGATGCTTTCGGTTGCTTTTCTCTTAAGCAGCACCATCGATATGGTGCTGCTCGCCACCAGTGCCACCGCGACGATTCACCCCAGTGATTTCATTAATGGGGTTGCTGTTTGTTTGCTACCGGCAGTCTTTTATCTGTTGGTGGCTGCCCCCTATGTCGGTGAGACCATCGGCTTCGGGATCTGGGTGCTGATGCATCTCAACGTGATCACCTTGTTGCATGTCCGCTTCGCGCTGCCTTACGGCGAGGCCCTGCTTCTGGCGACCCCTGGTTATGTCGTGGCTATTTTCTTGGTCTGGTTGCTCTTTCGCCAGGGTTGGCAGGCGGGCTACAGCACCTTGGCCTCCCATCTCTCCGATGCCTACGGGTCTTGATTGATGCAGAAACGCTCCCAGGTCAGTCCTAGTCATCCAAGGGCTGCTGACGCTGCCATCCAGGTGCAGCAACATGGCCTTCGCTCCCGCTTTGGCTTCGTCGTTTTATTCCTGGCGATCGGGCTGGGGGTGAGTTGGTTGGGTTTAGGCCATGTGCTCTTGGCCCTACGTTCCATCTTCGACTGGACCGATATCAACCTGTTGTTGCGTTGGTCTGGCCTGTTGCTTTTGGTATTAGTCCCGACGGCTGGGATCTACTCATTAGTGACGCAATTTGCGTTTTGGGAGGGCTGGTTAGATGGGCTCCCGGAGCCCACGGCCCTCTTCCCCGATTCCCCGCCCACGAGCGAACACCGCTGTTTTGTGGTCTATCTCGATGGGATCCATCAATTGGAGCGGGATCACCCGCCCAGGGTCTCGGCCTTTCTTGGATTGCTGGATCAGCAACTCAATCCAGTAATGCGACTGGTAAAAGGTTTAGAGGCTTACACCGTTCTCCCCGTCGCCCTCGAGCAGGACATCGGTAGTGCCTGGTTCTGGCGCAGCTTGTTTGCACTTCAGGAGGAACACCCCAACGGTTGGATCCAGCTGCTCGCCGCTGTTTTGGTTCAGGCGAACAACGTGATCAAGGTCGGGATCTCATCGGACCACCGCTACGGGCCGATCATGAACTATGAGCTCTCGCTGAAGATTGCCTTGCGCTTGGGCGAGGTCGGGTTTCGGCCGGATCAAGGGCAGAGGGTTGTGCTTGTGGGTTACAGCGGGGGCGCCGAGATGGCGATGGGTGTGGCGGATTACCTGCGCCGCATCTGCAGGGCCCCGGTGAGCATCGTGAGCTTCTGCGGTGTCTTTAGCGGCAACCAACTGCTGAAAGAGCTCTCGAAGATCACGATGATCATTGGCAGCCGTGATCCGGTGGCGGCCTTTGGTCGCATTGCCTATCCGGGGCGATCGCCGTTGCTTCCTCTCTCCAACTGGAATCGAGCCCTCAAGCACTCCTGCATCGAACGCCGCGAAATCAAAGGGATGAACCACAACGGTCTGCAGGGTCCCTTCGCCGAGCTCCATCGCGAGGCCGTTGTCGACCAGATCGTCCAGGCAATTGAGTCAGAGGACGCGGGCGCTCTGGGTTAGCCGGAACGGACTGCTCTCGGGTTGGCATGCCTGAAGCCGTCGCTTAGCGTCCTTGCTGGCTTCGCCAAAACAGAAGCCATCGTGCGGCAAGTCCATGACCGCTTGGCGGTAGCGCTCTAGAGTCCTCGGCTCCGCCTGCACCGTGTTGGCCCGACGCAGCAGCCGCTCGCGCCAGATGCCGCCAAGCAGGCAGGGGAAGAGATCGCAGCGGCCCTCGAGGGCCTTTTGCAAGAGCGCTGAACTGTCGATGCAGAACCCCAACGCGCCATAGCCCCCCAGCCAGAGGCCATCGGCGTCGCTTTCCTGGTTGTTGATCAGCGCCACCAGATCGCAGAGATCCATCAACTCAAGGAGACGTTCCCCCTCATACGCCTCCCCCAGGTAGCGGATAGTTCCATTGCGGCGGTCGTTCTGCCAAGGACGTTGCAGGTCGTTCAGCGCTTCCCAACCGCAGAGGCCCTCCGTGCCTTGGTAGTACTGCAGCCGCAGGAGTTCCGCTCCCTTGTGCCATTCCAGCTCGAGGCAGCTGTGGGGCAGGAGGCTTTGAATCTCCCCGCCATTCTCCCCAAGCAGACCCGTACGGATCGGAAGAGCCAGGGGGATCTGACTCCAGTTCGGATCTGAAGGCTCCGGTCCGGGGAGGCTGGCACCGAGCCCGAAGCTGGCCACGCTGGCCCGCAACTGAGCCCGCAAGCTCCAGCCGCTGTCCTGCAGGTGGGCGAACCAGGCGCGGCAGCTGCTGGCTCCATCGATCCGCCAGGGCTCGCCGCCCAGTCCGTTCGCCGAGAGGCGATTCAGGACACGGGCGGCCAGGGCGTTGCGTTGCCGTTCCCCTGGGGATTGCTCATGGCAGAGCCCGACGTTGTGCCAGATCAGCCCACCGCTCATGGGGCCGGCTTCGGCATTCAGGGCTGGTTCCGGGTCGGCTGGGGCGGGATCGAGCCGCAGGAGCCCCTCCAAGTGGGTGGGGAGCGAGCCGTCTGCCGTCCCCCGCCGCCAACGTCCGATCGCTCCGTCCCCCTCCGGCAAGAGGTGGGGCAGGGCATCGGCCACGGCAGCGAGCAGGGCCGGAGTTAACAGTTCATGTTCGACGAGCCCGCCCAGGGATTGCAGCCGCTGGGGTAGGTCCGCCGGCTCCAGCTTCCATCCCTTGGGTAGGAGCCAGAGAAGCGGCAGCAATTGGGGTTTGTGCAGCTGTTGGGCCAAGCGTTTGAGCCAATCCGCTCGGGTTAAGCCCGCGCGAAAAATGCTCTGCTCGAGGGCCTCCTCAAAGGCGAGCAGTGGAACGGAGCAGGACCAGTTCGGATCCAGCTTCAGCGGATCGGCATGGGACAAGCGGGGAGAGACTCCAGCCATGTCACGCCCCATCTCTCCCCATCCTGGAGGTGTTGGCCTTATGCGGCCACCAGGCCGGAGTGGCGAATCAGGGCCTCACTGCTGGGTTGACGACCTCGGAAGGCTTCGAAGACCTGCTTGGGATCCAGGCTTCCCCCGAGGCTGAGCACCGTGTTGCGGAAGCGACGGCCGGTTTCACGGATCTGCTCTTCGTTATCGAGCCCCACCTCTTCAAAGGCGCCGTAGGCATCGGCACTGAGCACCTCGGCCCACTTGTAGGAGTAGTAGCCGGCGGCGTAGCCCCCCGCAAAGATGTGCCCGAAGGAGCAGAGGAAGGCGTCCTCCTCGATGGGGGCCAACACCGTGGTGTCCGCGGCGATCTCACGGCGCAGCGCCTCCGGCGTGAGGCCGGCATCGGCTCTCCACTGGCTGTGCAAGCGCAGATCCACCAGGGCAAAGTGCACCTGCCGCAGGGTTGCGGATCCCCCCATGAAGGTGCGGGCCGCCAGCAACTTGGCGAATTCGCTCTCCGGTAGGGGTGCGCCGGTCTCCCAGTGGCGGGCCATCCCCATCAAGGTGGCGCGGTCGTAGCACCAGTTCTCCATGAACTGGCTGGGCAGCTCAACGGCATCCCACTCGACCCCATTGATGCCGGCGGCCTGGGGGTGCTCGACGCTGGTCAGCATGTGCTGGAGGCCGTGCCCGAACTCGTGGAATAGGGTCTCGACCTCGTCGAAGGTCATCAGGCTCGGGGTCTCACCGACCGGTGCACTCTGGTTGCAGATCAAGTAGGCCACCGGGAGGACCGCGCTGCCGTCCTCGCGCTTGGCGCGCACGAGGCACTCATCCATCCAGGCTCCACCGCGCTTGCTGCCCGGCCGGCTGTAGGGATCCAGGTAGAACCCGGCGATCGGTGTGTTCTGCTCGAGGATGCGGAAGAAGCGCACATCTGGATGCCAGATCGGTGCCTCGCCATCGGCGGCCTCGATACGGATCCCGAACAGCCGCTCGCTCAGGTCAAACAGACCGTTGAGCACCTGGGGTAGGGGGAACCAGGGGCGCAGGGCTTCGCTGTCGAGCTCGAAGCTTTCCTGGCGCAGGATCTCCCCCCAATAGCTGATGTCCCAGGGCTGTAGATCGTCCGCTTCCGCGGCCCCGTGGGCCTTGGCACAGCCCGCGAGGGTCGCCATCTCCCGTTGGGCAATCGGGTAGGCGGCGCTGCGTAGTTCCTCCAGCAGGGCTTCCACGGCCTGATCCGAATCGGCCATCTTGGACGCGATGCTGAGCTCGGCCCAGTTGGCAAAGCCGAGGCGCTCAGCCTGCTGCCGGCGCAGGGTCAGGATCTCTTCGATCAATGGCCAGTTGTTGAGATCGCTCCCGTCCTGTCCGGATGCGCGACTGATATAGGCCTTGTAAACCTGCTCCCGCAGGTCCCGCCTGCGGCTGTATTTCATGAAGGACACAAAGCGCGGCATGTCTAGGCCCAGCAGCCAGGGGCCCGTTTCTGCGCTTGCCGTCCGATCGCCAGCCTGGCGAGCAGCTTGGGCCAGCTGATCCAGCAGGCTCGCGGGCAATCCCTCCACGTCGTCAGCAAGCGTCAGGCGCAGGGTCCAGTTGTTGGTGGCATCCAGCACGTGGTTGCCAAAGCGTGTCGAGAGCTCCGCCAAGTTCTGACTGGCTGCGTTGAAAGCTTCTTTGTAAGCGCCGCTTAGGCCAACGCCCCGCAACTGCATGTCCCGCAGCTCGGCATCGAGGATCCGCTGTTGCGTCCCGTCCAGCTTGGAGTGTTGTTCCTTCAGTTGCTGGAGGGCGCGGTAGATGACCTGGCTTTGACCCGCACGGTTGCCGAATTGAACGACAGCCGCCTGCTGGCTGGCATGGGCATCGCGGAGCTCCGGGCTGTTGCAGACCCCGTTGAGGTGACTAACGACGCCCCAACTCCAGCGCAAGCTTTCACCCAGTCGCTGCAGTGGATCGATCACCGCGTTCCAGTTCAGAGTCTCACCCTGCTCCAGCTTCTGGCTGAGGGAGGCCTCGAGGGATCCCAGCTCAGCCTCGAGGGATTCCATTAGGCCTGGGATGTGGTCGCGGACCGCTTTCGGAGTGATCGCATCAAATTGCGGCAGCCCTTCTCCACGAAGAATTTCCGGCTTAGCGGTGGCGATGGCGGAGCGGCTGTCGGTCATCGATGAGGCAATAAATTGCCCCATTTCAGCCCAGGTGAAGGGTCCTCGGGGGATCAGCCGAGGGCGGGTAGCCGAAGCGCAACGACAGCGTGTTGGGCGAGGTCGTTGGAGAGGGCGGTGGTGGTCGCCTCGTAGAGATCAATGGCGACATGGGGCCAGAAGCCAATCACCAGTGTGGGCACCAGCAGGGTGAGGCCAATCAGGAGCTCCCGGGGCTCCATATCACCGAGGACCGCAAGGGCGGGGATTCGTGGGCCAAAGAAGACCCGGCGGCAGAGGCTCAGCAAGTAGATCGGAGTCAGCACCACTCCGATGGCGGCCAGGACCACGGCAATCACCCGGAAGCCAACGGTGAAACCGTTATTGCTGGTCACGCCCAGGAACACGGTGATTTCACTGACAAAACCGCTCATGCCCGGCAGCGCCAGGGAGGCCAGAGAGCTGGCCACAAAGAAGGCGAAGGTGATCGGCAGGACCTTGGCCAAGCCCCCCATGTTCGGGATCGAGAGGGTCTTGGTGCGCTCGTAGAAGACCCCAGTGACAAAGAACATCGCCGCGGCGATCAACCCGTGGCTAATCATCTGCAGCATGGCGCCACTCATTCCGAGGCTGTCGATTGCTCCGATGCCCAACAGGACAAAGCCCATGTGGCTTACTGAGCTGCAGGCGATCCGGCGTTTGACGTTGTCCTGGGCGAAGGCATTTAGTGCTCCGTAGACGATGTTGACGATGCCCAAAACGATCAGCGCGGGTGCCAGTTGTAGGTGCGCCTCAGGGAGCATCTGCACGTTGAAGCGCAGTAGGGCGTAGCCGCCCATCTTCAGGAGCACCCCGGCCAACAACATCGAGACCGGTGCGTTTGCTTCACCGTGGGCATCAGGCAGCCAGGTGTGGAGCGGGAACATAGGCAGCTTCACTCCGAAGCCCACCAGGAAGCCCAGATAACAGAGCAGGCCAAATAAGCCGCCGGGGGAGCGGGCGATGAGTTCGCTGAGGTTGAGCGTGAAAGTGCCGTTGAGGGCCAGGGCCAGGCCGCTGAGCAGGATCAGCAGCGAGGCCGTGGCGGTATAAAGGATGAACTTGGTCGCAGCGTACTGACGCTGTTGGCCGCCCCAGATAGCAATCAACAGATAGACAGGGACTAGCTCCAGCTCCCAGGCCAAGAAGAACAGTAGGAAATCCTGCGAGAGAAACACCAGGGCCTGGGCCGAGGCTTGAACCAGCAGCAGCGCGAAGTAGAGACGAGTCTTCTTCTGAATATTCCAACTCGCTGCAACGGAGAGCAGCGTGACCAACCCGGAGAGCACCACAAGCGGGGCCGACAGCCCATCGGTGGCGAGGGACCACTCCAGTCCAATGACAGGGACCCAGGCGAAACGCTCAACCAGCTGGAGGCCCGCAATCGCACCGTCGTAATGCTGGCTGTAGACGTAAAGCATCAAGCCCAGGTCCGCCAGCAGGGTGACCAGGGCGACGGTCCTGGGCAGCTTGGGGTCGGTGCCGTCTCCGGGGAGGAGCATCACCAGCGGAGCGATCGCAATTGGCAGCAGGGCGATCAGGCTCAGCCAG
Source organism: Synechococcus sp. (assembly GCA_047285805.1). GTDB lineage: Bacteria > Cyanobacteriota > Cyanobacteriia > PCC-6307 > Cyanobiaceae > Vulcanococcus. The sequence continues at coordinate 480,356 of JBJBCN010000002.1, forward strand.
GGAAACGTGATCGGCGCCGCCAGGGTGCCGTTGGTCAAGGCGGAGTCGCCAAATGCGGAGCCGGGGATCGCTGCAGACGCGGCCAGCAGGGGCAGATTGGCGTCCATCGCGTGCACGGCTTTTGGATGTCTTGGGGCTATCCCGTATATGGGTCTAGCCCTCGAGGGGCTCAACCCTGCACCTACGGGACCGGCCGACTAGAGATAAAATCTACCAGCGAGACTGACCTGTCCTAGGCATTTTTACTCATGCGAGGAGGTTTAGATGGGCAGTTGATCCCAGCGGCTGCCGCCCTGGTGTAGTTGCAGCACTTGGGAGCGCGAGGCCACGCCAGCCCCCTCCCAGGCGCGGACCATCGTCTTGCTCACAGCGACGGCCGAGTCCTCGGTGCACAGGGCCAAGATGCTTGGCCCGGCGCCGCTGATCACGCATCCCCAGGCCCCGGAGCCCATGGCCGCATCGCGAACCTCTTTGCCCCCTTGGATCAGTCCCCAGCGATAGGGCTCGTGGATCCGGTCATGCATGCCATCCGCAATCAGGTCACCGTTTCCGGTGCGCAGGCCCTGCAAGAGCAGTGTCAGGCAACCCAAGTTGGTGACCGCATCGGGAATGGAGATGGCCTTGGGCATCACCCGCCGGGCCTCGCTGGTTGAGAGGCGAATCGCGGGAATCGCTACCACCACCATCACCTTCGGGTCCCACTCGCAGCGCACTACCCGCCAGCGGTGGGAGGCCGCGCGCGCTGTCAGACACAGTCCGCCGAGGAGTGAAGGCACCACGTTGTCGGGGTGGCCTTCAATGTCAATCGCCAGTTCCAGCAACTTCTCGCGGCTCAGCTTCTCGCCAATCAGGGCATTGGCGCCCATCAAGCCGGCGACGATCGCGGTGGCGCTGCTGCCCAATCCCCGCGCTGGGGGAACGGCCAGCCGGACTCGGGCCTCGATCGCGATGGGCTCTTCTCCCGCCTCTTTCCAAACCCGCTGCGCGGCTCGATAGACGAGGTTGTCGGGGCCTCCGCGCAAGTGGGATCCCTCACTGCCTTCGATCACCAATTCGAAGCGCTCGCTTCCCCCTTCGATGCAGCGCATCTCGAAGCGGTTATTCAGATCGAGGGCTGCTCCAAGGCAATCAAAGCCGGGACCCAAGTTGGCTGTTGTGGCGGGGACATCCACCACAACCCCCTGTCCGATGCGGGGGCGGGCCATGCGCTCTGTTCTGCTGGGCTCAGTGTCCCACTCAGGGGTTCAGGAGACGGGCTCTGCAGGCGGCACTGAACAGGCCCGTCTCTGCATCGATCAAGGCATGGACTGGGATTTGTTCCACTACAGGGCTCAGTCTTCCTTTGTTGAGGAAGGGGCCAAGGAAGCGTTCTGACTGCAGCTCCTTCAGCAACTTCCCTGCGGTTCCGCCCCCCACCCAGAGGCCGCCGTAGCAGAGGCTTTGCAGAGCAAGATCCCCCGCGGCGCTGCCATAGGCCGCGAGCCAGAGATCCAGGGCTGCACGGGCTAGGGGGTCACCGGAGGTGGCTGCTGCTGCCGTCGCGGCTGGCAGTTCTGTAAACGGGGTGCCCATCAGGGCGTGGTTTTGTCCATCGGGATGGCTGGCCAAGCGCCAGCGCATGACGTCCCCTAGGCCCGTGCCGCTGACCACCCGCTCGATCGACAGACGTGGCAGCCCCAACTCCTGAATCAGCCAGGTTTTGAGTTGCCACTGCTCCTCCGTGCAGGGGGCGAACTCGGCATGGGAAGCCTCGCTGGCCATGGCATTAAGACCCGAGTCTGTTGGGACGCCGATGGCGACCCCCAGTCCAGTCCCGGCGCCGAGGATGGCGATTGGGGCATTTGGATCGGGACAGCCGCCAGCGGCGGCCCGCAGGGTCGTGTGTTGCTCGGGCTGGAGATGCGGCAGCCCGTAGATCAAGACCGCAAAGTCATTGATCAGTTCGACGGCCTTCAGCTGGCAGGCCTGCGCCAAATGCTGCTCCTCGAGCAACCAGGGCAGGTTGGTGAGTTTCACGCGTCCCTGCCGCACCGGACCGGCAATGGCAAAACAGGCCCGCTCGGGACGGGGTAGGCCCGAGGCTTCACCGCCCAGGAAGTTGTTCACCAGAGCCGAAAAGTCAGGCCATTCGGCCGACACGTAGCGGTGAGTGGCGCACCGCACGAGCGCCGGACCCTCGATGCGGTACAGACCAAGCAGGGTCTTCGTGCCGCCTATATCGCCGGCGAGGAGCGTGGTCATCGGGGATCAGTAGGGGCTGACCTTGAGCCCCGCTACCCGATCTTGATTCGCCGCTGCGGCTGTGGCCATGAGGGTGTCCAATGGGATGCTGCCGAGGTCGCCATGCCGGCGGCTGCGCAGGCTGATGCTGCCACCCTCAGCTTCCTTGGCACCGATTACGCCGAGGACGGGGATCTTCATTCGCTCGCCGTTGCGAATCAGCTTGCCCAGGCGATCACCGGAGTGATCGACGCTGGCGCGGACACCGGCTGCCTTGAGGGCTGTAGCAACGGACTCGGCGTAGTCGCGCACCTCATCGGTCACCGGCAACAGACGGATCTGTTCGGGAGCGAGCCAAAAGGGGAAATCCCCGGCGTAGTTCTCGGTCATGATCCCGAAGAACCTCTCCAGCGAGCCGAAGATGGCGCGGTGAATCATGATGGGCCGCTGCCTTGAACCGTCGGCGGCGACGTAGTCCAGGTTGAATCGCTCCGGCAGGTTGAAGTCCAGCTGGATCGTGGAGCACTGCCACATCCGGCCGATGGCGTCCTCGATCTTGAGGTCAATCTTCGGCCCGTAGAACGCACCGCCGCCCTCGTCGATCTTGTAAGACCAGCCCTTGCGATCGAGTGCTTCGATCAAGCCCTGGGTCGCTAGATCCCAGACCGCGTCCTCACCGATTGATTTCTCAGGACGGGTTGAGAGGTTGATCTCGTAATTCCGGAAATCGAAGGTCGAGAGGATCTCTTCGGTCAGGTTCAAGATCGCCAGGATCTCGTCGCTGATCTGTTCAGGGAGGCAGAAGACGTGGGCGTCGTCCTGGGTGAAGCCGCGGACGCGCATCAGGCCATGCATCACGCCGGGCCGCTCGTAGCGATAGACCGTTCCCAGCTCGGCCCAGCGGATCGGAAGCTCGCGATAGCTACGCAGGGTGCTGGCGTAGGTCAACACATGGAAGGGACAGTTCATCGGCTTGAGCTGGTATTCCCGCTCATCCACCTGCATGGGGCCAAACATCGACTCGCTGTAGAAGTCGAGGTGCCCAGAGGTCTTCCAGAGGCTGATGTCAGCCACATGGGGGGTGTAAAGAAGCTCGTAACCGGCGTTGAAGTGCAGCTCGCGCCAGAGGTTCTCAATTAGAAGGCGCATGCGGGCGCCACGGGGGTGCCAGAACACCAAGCCCGCGCCGGCTTCGTCCTCGATGGAGAACAAATTGAGGTCGGTGCCGATCCGGCGGTGATCGCGGCGCTTGGCCTCTTCTTGCCGTCGCTTGTACTCAGCAAGCTGCTCCGCGGTCTCCCAGGCGGTGCCGTAGATGCGTTGCAGCTGGGGGTTGTTCTCGTCCCCGCGCCAATAGGCACCAGCAACGCTTTCAAGGTCAAAAGCCTTGGCGTTGAGCTCTTTGGTGTTGCTGACGTGGGGGCCGGCGCAGAGGTCCCACCACTCCTCTCCGAGTGTGTAAAGGGTGATGGGTTCTTGGATGCCCGCCAGGATTGCGAGTTTGTAGGGCTCGTTCTGGGCCTTGATCTTTTGTTCGGCCTCGGCGCGGCTCACCTCAAGGCGTTCCAGTGGAAGCTTCTTGTTGATGAGCTTGATCATTTCCTTCTTGATGGCCTTGAGGTCGGCCTCGGTAAAGGGATCGGGATTATCGAAGTCGTAATAGAAGCCATTTTCCGTCCAAGGACCGATGGTCACCTGGGCCTCCGGAAACAACCGCTGCACCGCCATGGCCATCACGTGGCTCATGGAGTGACGAATGCGCAAAAGCTGTTCGCTCTCGCTGGTCTTGGGCAGATGCACCGTCACCACGTCCTGCCCTGCGTCACTTGCTGCAGGCTCGGCAGTTCGGGTCGCGGTCACGGCGGCGGGATAGCAACCCTGATCCTACGCAGCTCAATTCAGACCATAACTAGTGTGTGATCGTGAACGAGCCTCAAGAACCCCAGACTGAGTCAGCTGAACTGCTCGACCATTTGCTCGAGTCACTCCTCGCTGACTTTCTCTACTGGTTCAAGCGTGGTCTCCTCCTCTTGGATCATGCCCCAGAGCAGCTGGTGCCCGCCCAGGAGCAGCGAGTGCTTCGGGCTTCGTTGCACGAAGCGCTGCAGGCGATTGCGGCCACCCAGGCCCTGCGGGCCGCCTGCTCGACGCCCATGGCGGTGGACATGGATGCCATGACCCCTTGGCACCGTTTGATGATGCGGGTTTGGAGTCTCTCCGCGATGTTGCGGGTGGCGGGGGTGCCCCTGCCGGAGAAGGATCGTCCTGACCCCACTCAGGCCTGAGCCCAGCGGCTTCGCTTCAGCTGCTTGAGGTTGTCCTCGTAGAAGTTGGCGAGCTCGTTGGCTTTCTTCACCGGCTGCCCGTAGGCGCTAAGGCCGTTATGGCTGGGGAAGGAGGCCCACTCCTTGGACAGAACTGCCATCACGTTGCGGGTCAGGCCATGGCGGTCCAGTTGATCGAGTACGCCACGGCGATCAATCAGATATAGAGCGGCCTGGTCTTGGTTATGGGGCTTGAAGCTTCGGAGGCTCAGTTTGCTCGCCGCTTCCTTCCAGGTGCCAGGCAAAAACTGGTATGCGCCGGCGGCAGCGCTGGCGTAGCGCTTCACCACGACAACATCAGGGTGCTTAGCCAGGCTGCTAAAACGTCCACCGCCGTAGAGGGTGCGATAGCCGTGGTGGCCTTGCTTCCAGGTGCCTTCGGCATAGCGGATCGTGTTGAGCAGTGCCCGCCGTTTGGGCGTGATCGCATACAGCTCACCCGCATCGCTTTTTCTTGAAGCCGCCACGACGTGCTCGATGGACTGATCCACTTCGCTCCCTATGGAAGGGGCGACAAAGGGACCGGCGGCCAGCAGTAGCAGGCCCAGTGAGCAGGCCGGAGCGGCCGCACGGCTGGGCTTGAGGGAGCGCTCGAGCAAATGACGAATTGGCAAGCGGCACAATGTCGCAGTTCAAAGAGGCTGCTGGTAGATCGAGTCCCAGGGTGAGACTTCTCCGCCGAACTGGACAGGCGGCCGCTTGTTATGCATTAGCGGTTTTTGGGCTTGAGACAGGGATTTGGGCTGGCTCCCTTCAGAGTTGCGGCGCCGAAGGATTAGCCACCTTTATCTTTCCTTTGGCTTTCGATTAAAGGCTTCGGGTTTTAGCTGGCCCTGAGTAAGCCCAGGGCCTCCCGGGTGCGCTCCAAGGTCTCCTCCGCAACGGCATTCGCCCGTTCACTGCCCGCCTTGAGGACGCGGTCGAGTTCGGCGGGGTCAGAGCCCAAGGTGTTGTAGCGCTCCTGAATCGGCCTGAGTGCCTCCACGAGGGTCTCGGCGAGGAGGGGTTTGAACGTGCCCCAACCCATGTCGGCGCATTCGGCGGCAGCGGCCTCACGGCCTTTGCCGCTGAGCATGGCGTAGAGACTGAGCAGGTTGTCGGTCTCAGGACGGTCGGGGTTGCCGAATTCCAGTCCCATCACGGGGTCCGTTTTGGCGCGCTTCACCTTCTTGGTGATGAGCTCCGGAGGATCCAGCAGGTTCACCCGAGATCCTTCATTCGGGTCGCTCTTGCTCATCTTGATGCGGCCGTCGGTGAGGCTCATCACCCGGGCCCCTTCCTTGAGGATCAAGGGTTCGGGGACCTTCAGGACGGGGATGGGCTCCCCGTCGCCATTCCGCGGCGCGAACCGCGCATTGATGCGCTGTTGGGCGATGTCGCGGGCCAGCTCCAGGTGCTGCTTCTGGTCCTCGCCAACCGGAACCAGGTCCGCGTCATAGAGAAGTATGTCTGCCGCCATCAAGACGGGGTAATCGAGTAGGCCTACGGAGACCTGGTCCCCTTGCTTGACGGCCTTTTCCTTGAACTGGATCATCCGCTCCAGCCAGTTCAGCGGTGTCACGCAGTTCAGCAGCCAGCAGAGCTCGCTGTGGGCGGACACGTGGCTCTGAACGAAGACCGTGGCTTTGTCGGGGTCAATCCCGCAGGCGAGGTAGAGCGCAGCGGTGTTGCGGGTGTCCCGGGCCAGGGCCGCCGCGTCGTGCGGGACCGTGATCGCGTGTAGGTCCACCACACATAAGAACGTGTCATGGCTCTGTTGGAGGCCGACCCAGTTGCGGATCGCCCCTAGCCAGTTGCCCAAATGCAAGGCGCCAGTGGGCTGAACTCCGGACAGGACCCTGGCGCGTTGCATAGGAGCTAGCGAGATGTTCGCCGGATTCTGCCTGGGGGCAGGACCCGGCAGCTGCTGTCGATCAGGCCTCAGTGGTTTCGCTGGTTTCCACGCTCTCCGCAGCGGTGTCCCCGGCTGCTTCAGCAGGTGCGGGCTCGTCGCTCGCCGGTGCCTCTTCAGCCACGGCAGCGGCGGGCTTGGCTGGGCGGGCAAAGGGGTTGGGGCGATTTCCAGGGCGCTCGCCGCGACCGCCGCCACGACGGTCGCCCCGCTCACTGCGGCCTCGGGAGCCAGCGCTGGCCTTCTGTTGAGCCACGATGTCGTCGATGCGGCCCTCCTCGATCAACTGGGCCACGGTGCGCAGGGACAGGCCAAGGGCGGCCACTGTGGAGCGGACGCCAAAGGCCTCCTGCACGGCGCGGGCGGCGCGCATTTCGTTATCGCTCAGGCGAATGCGGAATCCACCCCCTTCACGAGGACCGCGGTTGTCGCGGGACTGTTCGCCCGAATTCCGCTGGAAATCACCGTCGGCCATGGCCGCACACCTGAAGAAGTCAGCGGCAAGTGTGCCTTACGGACAGGGAGGCGGGCCAGTGCCAGATCAAGCGATGTTCTTCTGGGCTGCCGTCGCGGGCTAAGACCAGAACGGGCAGGGGATTTGGCCCTGCTGACTCAATGCGGCTTCGGTAACGCGAGAACAGGTCGAGGTAGGCCTGAAGCGTCCAGCCGTTGCACCCTTGGTCTTGGGCGGCCCAGAAGCGTTGGAGCGCTTCGGAGCAGGCTGCTTTCCCGAAGTCTTCCCAGCACTGTTCCTCGGCCTCACCGCTTGAAAAGCCCGCTCGGATCAGGTTCCGAAAGTGAATTAACTCCGGAGCTTCCCCGCTGTTGTCGGGGGGCAGTACCGCGCTGAGCTTGCTGATCGGAATGATCCGCAGTCGCAACCAGCAGCGCTCCAGCAGGGCGATGGGCCGATCACCATCCCAGCGATTGATCAGCTGTTGGCGGGCGCTGAGATCCGCCAGTAGATCCTGTTGATGGGGGGTGAGCCAGTCCCTGAGCTCAGCCATGGGTCCCCTGGAAGGTGATGGTCGATTCGGCGTACTCCCGAGGTTCCAGGTGAATCGTGCAGCGGACCGGACCAAAGCGGCGCTCGAGATGGTCTTCGACGAGCTCGGTGATGCGGTGGGCTTTCGGGAGGTCATCGGCATCGACCACCATGTGCAGCTCGATGAAGACTCGTTGACCGAGCACGCCGCGGCTTGCGATGTCGTGGACGTTGAGAACTCCCGGAACATCCATAGCCGTCTCATGGATGGATTCAGGTGCGATGGCGATTTGATCCACCAGCCAGGGAAGGTTGGTCCTAAGGAGCTGCCAGCAGACTCTGATCAACAGCAGACAGAGCGGAATCGCCATCGCCACATCCAGCCAGTTCTGTTTGAACAGCACGACTCCGCAGAGGCCCACCAAAACGACAACCGTCGTCCAGATGTCGCTGGTGGTGTGTTGGGAATCGGCCATCAGGAGCTGATTCCCAAGGCGTTTGCCCTCGCTTCGCTCGTAGCCGGCGAGCAGCAGGTTGCAGCCCAGAACAATCGAGAGCATGACGAGCTCTTGGCTATCTAGGCGAATGGGTTGCAGTCCCGAGGCGATTCGCTCAAGGGCCGTTCGCAAGATCTCGAAAGCGGTCAAACAAATGAAGCCAGCAATGGCCAGCGCGCCAATCGCTTCGTATTTGTCATGGCCGTAGGGGTGGTCACGGTCAGGCTTCGGGTCAGAGAGCCGATTGGTGATCAGTCCCAACAGGCTGGAAAGGCCATCGGTGGCGCTGTGCATGGCATCGGCCAGCAGCGTCAGCGATCCGCTGAGCAGGCCAATGGTCAACTTCAGCAGGGACATGCCGACGTTGACCCCAAGGGCCACCAGCAGCACCCGCTGCACCTCGGATCGGCGGTCTTCGCGCTCACTATTCTGGCCGGCAAGACCCATGGTCCCGGAGGCTGTCTGAGGTCCTTCCACGCTATTGGGTCTGGGCATGGGTTAATAGCTGAGCTAAAGAATTGGCGCAGTCGCCGAGTTCAGCCCCCCCGTTGACAGTTCCTCAGGTCTCAGCTGAATCCCCTGCGCCGAGGCCCTTGATCCTGGGGGAGCAGCTCAGCGCGAGTTTGTTCCGCCAAGGTCTACGCCATTGGCCATGGCTGGCAGCGGCCGGGGGTGGCTGGATGCTGTTCGAATCCATCCACGGTCCCCTGTCTTCGCTCGTGAGCGTGGGTGTGGCTGGCGCGGGCCTCTGGTTATTGGGAGGTCGGATGCGGCCGTCCGGTAAACAGCTGCCCCAGTCTTCCGAGGGCTGGTTGGAGCGCTGCGAGGCCGTTCTTGAGCAGTTCGAGACCCTCAACCGCAGCGGCAGCGACGAGACCCCAGCCCAGGACGAACGTTTCCAGCGGATTCAGGAGTTGCGCTGCTCCCAGCTGGATGTTCTGCGTCAGCGGCAACAGGAATCGGCGATCCACCTTGCCCTGGTGGGGACGGTGGCCTGGAGCGAACAGGACCAGAACACAATCCTGGATCACTGCCCCTGCGTTCATCCCCTCAGGGTGCATCGCAGCCATGCCTTGCCCCTGTCTCCCCATTCATGGCTTTGGCCGGAGGCCTTTCGACAGTGCGAGCTGCTGCTGTATCGCCTGGATCTCCCGTTGACAGCGGCGGATCTTCGCTGGCTTGAAGCGCTTCCCGAACAGCAGCGTGTGGGGATTTTGGTGCGGACTCAGGCTGAGATAGGCGCCCCCCAACAGCTGCACCAGCTGGAGCAGCAGCTTCCTGTTCACCTTCGTGGGCGCTGTTGGCTTCTGGCTGATCAGGAGGCCTGTGCCTATCAGGATCTATCGGCTTGGTTGGCCGAGTCCACGCCCCTCAGCCGCGAGCGGAACCAACAGCGTTGCCTGCAGGAGCTGCATGACGCGTTGCAGCTCGAGCTTGAATGCCTGCGGCGTCAGCACTGGTCCAGGCTGCTGCAACGCACCCAATGGACCGTGGCGGCGGGCGTTGTGGTGGCTCCGCTCCCCAGCTTGGATCTGCTGGTTCTGGCCGCAGCCAATGGCTTGATGCTCCAAGAGATGGCTCGGCTTTGGAATTGTCCTTGGTCCCTTGAGCAATTGCAGGCGGCAGCAGCCCAGCTTGGAAAAGCAGCGCTGACGCTGGGGGTTGTGGAATGGAGCTCCCAAGCCCTGGCTTCTGTGATCAAGTGGCACGGCCCGACCTGGTTGCTCGGGGGTGCCATGCAGGCCCTGAGCGCCGCTTATCTGACTCGCGTTGTTGGCCGGGCAATGGCGGATTACATGGCGTTAGCTGCTGGTGTTCCCGAAGAGGAATTGGAGGTGTTATTGCAGCGACAGGCCCCTCTGTTGGTGGCTCGGGCTGCTGAAGAAGAGAAGCTCAACTGGAACGCGTTTCTGACCTCAGCACAGCTGTGGTTGAAGCAGCAACCGCTGCCTGCTTGAGCACAAAGGCAGCCACATCGACTTGCTATACATAACTTCATCAAGACTTCATGAAGGCTTCATGAACATTTTGCTTCTTTTCTGAATTTAATTTTTGCTCCAGGAAATGTTTTCTAGGAGCCTCTAAGGTTTGCAGGCCGTATCTGCGGCATTCGTACTCATTTGGCTCAATAGAGCCTCCCTCTATGACCACTGCTCTTCGCAAGAGCGGCTCCAGTTCCTGGACGCAGTTTTGCGAGTGGGTCACCAGCACCGACAACCGCATCTATGTGGGTTGGTTCGGCGTCCTGATGATTCCTTGCCTGCTGGCCGCCACCATCTGCTACATCGTTGCCTTCATCGCCGCCCCGACGGTGGATATCGATGGCATCCGTGAGCCTGTTGCTGGCTCCCTGATCTACGGAAACAACATCATTTCTGGTGCTGTTATCCCCTCCAGTAACGCCATCGGCCTGCACTTCTATCCCATCTGGGAAGCCGCCAGCCTCGACGAGTGGCTGTACAACGGTGGCCCCTATCAGTTGGTGGTTTTCCACTTCCTGATCGGCATCTCTTGCTACATGGGCCGTCAGTGGGAACTCTCCTACCGCCTCGGCATGCGCCCCTGGATCTGCGTGGCTTACAGCGCCCCGCTCTCTGCTGCTTTTGCAGTCTTCCTGGTGTATCCCTTCGGTCAGGGCTCCTTCTCGGATGGCATGCCTCTGGGCATCTCCGGTACCTTCAACTTCATGTTGGTGTTCCAGGCTGAGCACAACATCCTGATGCACCCCTTCCACATGCTTGGTGTGGCTGGTGTGTTCGGTGGTTCCCTGTTCTCCGCCATGCACGGCTCCCTGGTGACCTCTTCCCTGGTGCGTGAAACCACCGAGAGTGAGTCCCAGAACTACGGCTACAAGTTCGGCCAAGAGGAAGAGACCTACAACATCGTGGCTGCCCACGGTTACTTCGGTCGCCTGATCTTCCAATATGCGTCCTTTAACAACAGCCGCAGCCTCCACTTCTTCCTGGGCGCTTGGCCTGTTGTCGGTATCTGGTTCACCTCCATGGGCGTTAGCACCATGGCGTTCAACCTGAACGGCTTCAACTTCAACCAGTCGATCCTGGATTCCCAGGGTCGTGTGCTGAACACCTGGGCTGACGTGCTGAACCGCGCCAACCTCGGTATGGAAGTGATGCACGAGCGCAACGCTCACAACTTCCCCCTCGACCTGGCTGCTGTTGAGTCCACCCCCGTGGCTCTGACTGCTCCCGCGATCGGTTGATCTCAAACACTGGCTGATTTCAGCCAAACCTGGGCCCCCCGCTTCGGCGGGGGCTTTTTTGTTGGCCTTGAGGGGTTTTGATGGGATTGCAGCTGTTTTGGCCTGTCGTTGTCTTCCGCTTCAGCCCTGTGCCCCCTGCGCTTGGCCGTGGTCGGCCATGTCGAGTGGGTGGAATTCCTTGCGGTTGATCAACTGCCCCGTCCTGGAGCCATTGGTCATGCACTGCGTACCCTGCAGGAACCCGCAGGCGGTGGCGCTGTCGTTGCGGTGCAGATGGCACGGTTGCTCCAGCAGCCCGTCCAGTTCTTCACGGCCATGGGCCGCGATGAAGTTGGGCAAGCCTGCGTGCAGCGCCTCGAGCAACTGGGCCTTGAGGTTCACGTCGCTTGGAGGGAGGCCCCAACCCGGCGGGGCCTGAGCTTGGTGGATGGCGAGGGGGACCGGGCGATCACCGTGATCGGTGAGCGGCTGACCCCAACCCTTGAGGACCCACTGCCTTGGTCGGCCCTCGCCGATTGCGATGGCCTCTTTGTCACTGCCGCCGATGCCCCTTTGTTGAAGGCCTGCCGTGCTGCTGCAGTGCTGGCTGCGACTCCGCGGGTTCGTCTGCCTGTGTTGCAGGAGGCCCGGGTGGCCCTCGACGCCTTGATTGGCAGTGGCCTTGACCCAGCGGAGCGGGTGGATCCGGCGCAGTTGAACCCACCACCGCAGACGCTGATCCGCACGGAGGGTTCCTCGGGGGGACTCAGTCTTCCAGGCGGACGCTATGCGCCTGCAGCGCTTCCGGGGCCGATGGTGGAGAGCTACGGCTGTGGTGACAGCTTTGCGGCGGGGGTAGTAACGGGCTTGGCTGCTCGCTGGTCCCTGGCACAGGCCATCGCCTTGGGGGCCCAGTGTGGTGCGGCCTGTGCGACGCGCTTTGGCCCCTATGGCTAGTTAACTGGGACGCTTGGGCCTGCGGGTGCTCAGGGTGACCTTTACCACGGCCTCGATCATCGAGTAGCTCCGCTCCGATTGGACCGGTGGTGGCTTGGCTGCTTTTTGTGCAGTTGGAGCGCCGTCTTCAAGCGGGCTCCACGGATGAACCCGAAGAGCCATTGAGCTGACTGACGCTGACCCCCGCCGGTGCGCAGAGGTAGGTCCCGTCCCCCACCCGCTCCACGCGGCCATCGAGGGCGAGGACCGCACCCGCCACAAAATCCAAGATCCGCTGGGATTCGCTCAGCTCCATCCCTTCGAGCTGGAGCACAACGCACTGCCGCTCTCGGACGGACTCCACGGCATCACTGGCCTGCTCGAACTGCTGACAGCGCAGCACCGTCACCTGCGGCAGCCAGATACCAAATGGTGTCTGCATGGCCCGTTCGAGCAACGCTGTCCGTGTTCTGCCCCATGGACGAGCCTCTGTCCAGGTGCAGCGGGTATGGGCCGTGATTGTTGAAACGTGCGTGGATCGATCGATCCATTCACCTATGGCCTTCTGGCCTGCGATCATCGAAACAGCTTTGCCGAGGACGGGGCTTGCAAGCACTGGACCACCAGATACTGCTGGCCTTCCTCCTCACCCTCGGAGCAGGTCTTTCGACCGGCATCGGCAGTTGGCTCGGGGTGCTCAGCCGCCGTTTCAGCCCAGGCCTGCTGACCACCGCCTTGAGCTTCTCGGCCGGCGTCATGATCTTTGTGTCCTTCGTGGAAATTTTCCCGAAGGCGCGTCAGTCTCTGACACCTGCCATGGGCACCAGCACCGCTTACCTTGTGACGGTCCTGGCATTTTTTGCGGGGATGTTGGCGCTGGCGCTGATCGATCGGATGCTGCCGTCCCATGAGCTGGCGATCTTGCCATTGCGTGAGGGTGGTGATTCATCCGCCCTAATGCGTACGGGCCTGTTCTCGGCCCTCGCCATCGCGATCCATAACTTCCCCGAGGGGCTCGCCACCTTTGTGGCGGCCCTCTCCGAGCCCCGGCTTGGCATTGGCATCGCCATTGCCATCGCTATTCACAACATTCCTGAGGGGTTGGCGGTGTCAGCCCCCGTCTATTACGCGACCGGCAGCCGCAGTAAGGCCTTCTGGATTTCCTTTGCCTCCGGATTGGCGGAACCGTTTGGAGCGCTCATCGGCTATCTCTTCCTACGATCGTTCCTCAACGACGTGGTCCTTGGTCTGGTCTTCTCCAGCGTTGCCGGAATCATGATCTATATCTGCTTTGACGAGCTGCTGCCGGCGGCGCAGCGTACCGGTGCGAAGCACCATCTGATGATGGTTGGCGTGACTACCGGAATGTTGGTGATGAGCATCAGCTTGGTGATGCTCAGTTAACGCGCCCGATGGTTGCCGTTTCTGATCAACGCTGGCCGTGGTGGCCGCTGCTGCCGCTCTATCCCTACGGACGCAAGCGCACCTTGGTGCGCGAATTGATCCCTGAGCAGCTCTGGAGCTTCGAGCAGTTGCAGGGTGTCTTCTATGTCGCGGTCCCCATCCGCATGACCGTGGTCCGGGTGCGGGGGGGCTTGATGCTTTATGCCCCCGTGGCGCCCACCGCAGAGGTCCGCCAAGGGCTGAAGGACCTTGAGGAGCGCTTTGGACCGGTCAGGACGATCGTTTTGCCGACGGCTTCAGGGTTGGAACACAAGTTGCCAGTTCCGCCCATGGCCCGGGCCTTTCCATTGGCGGACGTCTGGATCACCCCAGGCCAGTGGAGTTTTCCGATCAATTTGCCCATGTCCTGGCTGGGCTTCCCCCGGGGGCGGACACGGGTTCTGCAGGAGCAGGGCTACCCCCATGCTGACGAGCTCAGCTGGTCATCCCTAGGCCCTCTCGATCTGGGCTTGGGGCGTTTCCAGGAATTTGCCTGTTTGCACCAGGCCAGTGGCTCACTGCTTCTCACCGATGCCTTGGTCGCCATCAATCCAACACCGCCACCCATCTTTGATCTCGACCCGACGCCCCTTTTGTTCCACGCGCGTGACAGTGGTGACCAGCTGCTGACGGACACCCCGGAATTCCGCCAGAAGGGCTGGGAACGCTTGGCTCTCTTTGCCTCGTTTCTACGGCCGGAGGCCCTTCAGGTCCTCCCCATTGCAGAGTTGTTGGAGAAGGCCTTCAAGCCCGGCTGTCGATCGGCCCGCAGTTACTTCGGCTTGTTTCCCTTTCATTGGCGCTCGAGTTCCCGCGAGGCTTTTCTCGCGTTGAGCCAGAAGAGCGGCACGCTGCTGGTGGTGCCAGTGCTTGAGCGACTGGTCTTTCCGCGGGCCCGCCCCGTCCTGGTCCGTTGGCTGAAGGAGTTGTCACAACTGCCGCAGGTGCGCTGGCTGGTGCCAGCCCACTACGACGCTCCGGTTCCCTGCTCCAATGACCAGCTCGCCCAGCTAGCCCAGGCGTTCGAGGCTCGTCAATGGGCTCCGTCCGAGGGCAACTGGGATTACCTGGCCTCCATCGACCGGCTGCTGCTGCGCATCGGTGTGGTGCCCAGTGAGGAGTCCATTTAAGGCCTAGAGTCGCAGCTCCCCGGGGTTGGCCTCGGCACCGCCATCGTCAAACAAGGTGGATTCCAGCTCCATCCGCTGCTCCATTTGACGCAGGAAGTAGCCGGTCATCATCGCGGAGGCCAGCAACCCCGCCAGCTGGTCGCGGCTGGAGGTGATCTTCACGTCGAACTGTTCGCCGGGGATCATCCCCAGCAGGCCTTGGACGTTGTGCCGAATGATGTCCTGGATATCGTCGCTGGCCGAGCGAGCCACGCGTTGCAACACGTCCGGAGACTGATCCTGCAGATACTGAATCAGGGAGTTGCTGCTGATCGGTTCGCTGTCGCTGGTCAGGAACTCCGGGTTGAACATTCCGGCGTGCTCCACGTGAGCTCTGCACCCTACCCCAGCTGATTGTCGGCACCTGGGGCGGGGAACCGAATCAGGCCGGCACGATTCAGGGGCCAGTAGCGGATCACCGCGGTGCCGATTAAATCCTTCTCTGGCAGGGGGCCCCACACGTGGGAATCGAGGCTGGAATTGCGGTTGTCCCCCAAGACCAGGAGGTGGTGATCGGGAACCGTCACCGGGCCGAAGGTGTAGTCGATAGCTTCGCGGCGCCAGGGTTCAGAGACCCCCTTGCCATTGCGCAGGAGCATCCCGTCACGCACTTCCACCACGTCCCCGGGTTGGCCGATGACCCGTTTGATCAAGGCCGCCGTTGGGTCGTAGCCGGCCGCCACCAGTGGTTCCGGGGCGCGAAAGACAACGATGCTTCCCGTTGGCACGCCGGAGCCGAGCTTCGGTCTGACCTTTTCCACGAGAATCCGGTCCTTGAGTTCCAGGGTGGGCAGCATCGAGCCCGAGGGAATCCAGCGCGGTTCCAGGACCGCCCAGCGCAGCACCAGGGCCAAGCCCAGCCAGACCAGGACGGACCTCCAGCCCTTTGCGACAGACCCAGGTGCTTGCGGCGGTGTCTCCATGGGTTGGGCTTGGGCCGTCATGATCGTCACATCCTGATCAACGGCCCGCTGCGGTGCCTCTTCCCGCGCCCCACCCCTGTAGTGCCGAGGCGAATCTTCAGGCCTCCTTGGCACTCTTGCTGGAGCTCCAACGCCAGGGGTTGCGGCGTTTGGTGCTGTGTCCGGGGAGCCGCTCAGCCCCATTGGCCCTGGCGGCGGGTCTGCTGGCCGAGCGGGGATTGGACCTGTACTGCGGCGTGGATGAGCGATCGGCTGCGTTCCTCGCCCTGGGTTTGAGCCGAGGCGACGGCATCCCTGCCGCCCTGGTGACCACCTCCGGAACCGCCGTGGCCAACTTGCTGCCTGCCGTTGTCGAGGCTGATTTTGGTGCGATTCCGCTTCTGGTGCTTAGTGCGGATCGACCGAGCCGATTGAAGGATTGTGGTGCCAATCAGACTGTCAATCAGGAGACGTTCTTGGCGACCTCGTGCCGGCGTTTTCTGCAGGGGGATTCCAGGGGCCTGGCTGCCATGGAGGCTGGGGCGTTGCAGGACCTCGCCCGGGAGGCCTGGGCCTCAGCGTTGGCCTCTCCCTGGGGGCCTGTGCACTGCAACCTCCCCTTTGAGGAGCCCCTGCATGCCTCGGCGGAGAGCCTCAGCCGGCTGCAGGCGGAGCTGGGTTCGCTGGTTCTCGAGGTCGTCCGCGGCGATAACGGCGTTGCTGAGCCAGAGGCCCCCCCTCTCCTTTTGGACTTCGATCGTCCAGGCGTGGTGGTGGCCGGCCCCTGGCGCGATAGCGCCGAGGCCCTGCCAGGCTTTGCCGCAGCCTTACAAGGTCTGCAAGAGCGCACTGGCTGGCCAGTGTTTGCGGACGTGCTCTCCGGGTTGCGGGGCTGGCCAGGGCTCGAGTGCATCCACAGCTATGACTTGCTGTTGGCGGATGGCCATCGCTTGCCGCCCTCCCCTCAGCTGCTGCGCCTGGGCCCGGTGCCTGCCAGTCGCAGGCTCCAGGGATGGATTCAGCAGTGCGCCGGCCCCCAGCTGTTGGTGAGCGAGGGGGACCCCCGCAACCTCGATGCCCTCGGTGGCGCAACGGCGCGCTGGTCCATGGGCTTGGCGTCCTGGTGGCATCAGTTGTCTGGCGACCAGGGGCAAGGGCGCCCTTCGAGCGAGAACAAGCGTTGGCGCGGCCTCTGGCTCTCCGCCGAGCAGCATGTCCAGCGTCGCCTGGATGCGGACCTAGCTGGTTCGTCCCCTTCCGAGCCTGCGTTGGCCCGTTGCCTCAGCCGTCTTCTTCCGGCCGATTGGGGCCTGATGCTCGCCAGCAGCAGTCCCGTGCGGGATTGGGAGAGTTTTTCGGCAGCGGATGCCCCTTGCCGCCGGACCAATGGCTTCCGCGGGGCCTCAGGCATTGACGGCACGCTCTCCATCGCGGCTGGCTTGGCCTGCAGCACCGGTCCAACCCTCCTGATAACCGGCGATCTGGCCCTTCTGCACGATGCCAATGGATGGCTGTGGCACCAGCAGCTGCAGGCGCGTGGTGCGCGCTTGACGGTCGTGATGGTGGACAACGGCGGCGGGGGGATCTTTGAGCAGTTGCCGATCCGCCCGGCCCTTGACTTCGAGCGTCTATTCGCCATGCCCCAAGCCCTGGACCACCAGCGTTGGGCCGCGGGCTATGGCATTCCTTCCCGCGATGTCGCGAGCCTGGAGGCCTTGCCTGAGGCCTTATCTTGGGCGCTAGAGCACACCCTGAGCCTGTTGGTGCTGCGCACGGATCGCCAGGCGGATGCCCAGTTGCGTCAGGCCTTGCGCCGCACAATGGTCCAACTCGCCACCAGCTGATGTCAGCCGCTTCGGCCGCCGTGCAGTGGATCCCCCAGGGCTCCTATGAGGACATCCTGTTTGATCTGAGCGACGAGGGCATTGCCAGAATCCAGATCAACCGCCCCCAGAAGCGCAACGCGTTCCGTCCGAAGACCGTCAGCGAACTCTTTGATGCGTTCTCACGGGTGCGGGACAACCCCAAGGTGGGCGTGGTTCTCTTCAGCGGCGTTGGCCCGGCCTCCGATGGGGGCTACGCCTTCTGCGCTGGCGGCGATCAGAGCGTGCGCGGGGACGGTGGCTACATCGGTGACGACGGTCTGCCGCGTCTGAATGTTCTCGATTTGCAGCGGCTGATTCGCAGCCTCCCGAAGGTTGTGATCGCCTTGGTGGCGGGCTACGCAATCGGCGGCGGTCAGGTGTTGCACCTGCTCTGTGACCTCAGCCTGGCGGCCGAGAATGCCCGTTTTGGCCAGACAGGCCCCCGTGTGGGCAGCTTCGACGGCGGCTTTGGTGCTGGTTATCTCGCCAGGGTCGTCGGCCAGCGCAAGGCCCGGGAGATTTGGTTTCTCTGCCGCCAGTACGGCTCCAAGGAGGCCTTGGAGATGGGCTTGGTGAATGCGGTGGTTCCACTCGATCAGTTGGAGGCGGAGGGTGTGCTTTGGGCGCGTGAAGTGATGCAACACAGCCCGACGGCGATCCGCTGCCTCAAGGCGGCCTTCAACGCCGAGACGGATGGCCTGGCTGGCATTCAGGAATTGGCCGGTCAAGCCACTCATCTCTTCTATCGAACGGAGGAGGGGCAAGAGGGCAGAAATGCCTTTCTGGAGAAGCGCCCCCCTGATTTTTCGGGGTCCGACTGGCTGCCCTAGCAAAGCCTGAGTCTCGTAGCTAGTCCTGGGTGAGACTGTTTCTTGGTTCGTGGTGTTCTCCCGCTCGACCGGCGTTGCCCTCCTGGCGCCCCTCGCCTTGGCCTTGCTTCCCCAGGTCGCCGAGGCGCGCCAACCGGACCCCATCCCCCCTCCGGCGCCAGTTATCAGTGATGCGGTGGCCCTCTCGCGCATTCCCGTTGAGCTCAAGAGCCAGGAGGGTCTGCACCTGGTCCTGGATCGCCAGACCCGGCAGCTGATGGTGATGAAGGACGGCCGCATGCTGCACCGTTATCCGGCCGCAGTCGGCACGGACGGTTGGGAAACCCCCGCCGGTACTCATCGGGTTCTCCAGAAAGTGGCCAAGCCGGTTTGGCAGCATCCGGGCAATGGAAGCCAGGTGGGGCAAGGCCCGAAGAATCCACTCGGGTCCCGCTGGATTGGCTTCCACCGCAATTGCACCCCGAAGGAAAACGCCTGGGACGGTGAGCGCTATCTCAGCGTGAATGGCTGCACGGTGGCGGGATTCCATGGCACTCCCCATCGCTGGACTGTCGGTCGCGCCGTTTCCCACGGTTGCGTGCGCCTGTACGAGGAAAACGTCCAGGAAGTGTTTGAGCTCGTCGAAGTCGGCACCTTGGTGACGGTTCTTCCCTGAACACTGCCCGTAAAGTTGCCCCCACTTGCGAACCCATCGCCATGCGGGTGCTCTTTGCTGCGGCTGAATGTGCACCGATGGTCAAGGTGGGCGGGATGGGCGATGTAGTCGGCTCCCTGCCCCCGGCCTTGGCCCCGCTGGGCCATGACGTTCGCCTGATCATGCCCGGCTATGGCCGGCTCTGGAGCCTGCTGCAGATCCCCGGTGAACCCGTCTGGCGGGGGCACACCATGGGTACGGATTTTGCGGTGTTTGAGACCCGCCACCCCAGCAATGGCTTGCCCCTTTACCTGGTGGGCCATCCCGTCTTTGACCCCGAGCGGATCTATGGCGGTGAGGACGAGGACTGGCGCTTCACTTTCTTCGCTAGTGCTGTGTCTGAATTCGCCTGGCACCACTGGAAGCCCGACATCCTTCACTGCCATGACTGGCACACCGGCATGATTCCGGTCTGGATGCATCAGGACGCTGAGATCAGCACGGTCTTCACCATCCACAACCTCAAGTACCAAGGACCTTGGCGCTGGAAGTTGGATCGGATGACGTGGTGCCCCTGGTACATGCAAGGGGATCACACGATGGCGGCGGCGTTGCTCTATGCGGACCGAGTAAACGCGGTCTCCCCGACCTATGCCCAGGAGATCCGCACGCCTGAGTACGGCGAAAAGCTAGATGGCTTGCTGAACTTCGTTAGCGGCAAGTTACGCGGCATCCTTAACGGCATCGATCAGGCCGCCTGGGACCCGTCCACCGATAAGACCTTGCCCGCCAATTTCTCGGCGGACGATCTTTCCGGCCGTGCCGCCTGCAAGCGCGCCCTGCAGGAACGGATGGGCCTCACGGTCAATCCCGACACCTACCTCATGGGTGTCGTCAGCCGTCTGGTGGATCAAAAGGGCATCGACCTGTTGCTGCAGGTCTCGGATCGGGTCTTGGCCTATTCCGACAGTCAGATCGTGGTGCTGGGGACGGGTGATCGCAACCTGGAGGCCGGCCTCTGGCAGATGGCGTCCCGTTACCCCGGGCGCTTCGCTGTGTTCCTTACCTATGACGATGCGCTCTCGCGTTTGATCTACGCAGGTAGCGATTCCTTCTTGATGCCGAGTCTCTTTGAGCCGTGTGGCATAAGTCAGCTCTTGGCCATGCGCTATGGCTCCATCCCCGTGGTGCGGCGCGTTGGCGGGCTTGTGGATACCGTTCCGCCCCATGACCCCAATGGCCACTCCGGGACAGGCTTCGGTTTCGATCGCTACGAGCCCCTCGACTTTTACACCTCGATCGTTCGTTCCTGGGAGGCCTATCGCCATCGCCAGAGTTGGGCCGAGTTGCAACGGCGGGCCATGCAGGCCAACTTCAGTTGGGATCGTTCCGCCCTGGAGTACGACCGGATGTACAAGGAGGTCAAAGGGGTAAAGGAACCCACTCCCGATGCCCAAGCCGTGGAGCAGTTCTCCTTGGGGCAACAGGCTGATCCCAGTCGCCAAGGCGTCGACCAGGCTCCGGAAGCCGAGGCCACTTCGGGTCTACGCAATCGCCTGTCACTACTGCGCCGGCGGAGCAGCCGCTGAGGACACCCCCGCCCACGGAAGACCGGCGCAGCGAACTTCCTGCGCCCTACCGGAATCCTTGGGGTGCTCTGGCCGAGGACCTTCGTGCCGTCCGTGCCGACGTCTGGTTGCGTGGCCGGGAGCTTTGGCGGCGCAATCGCCAGGGGACCTTGCCGTCACCCGCTTGGTGGCCGGCTGATCTGGCCCCCTTGTTTTGGCCGGCCCTGATCCTGCTGCTGGTTGCTGTTTTGGCAAGCGCGTTGACCGCGTTGCTCAGGGTTTGGCCTCAACCTCCAGATCCTGTGGAGCGATCGGTTCCTGCCGCTGTAGTTGAGGACGTGCCCGAGCCGCTGCCGGGCCCGATGCCGATCAGTGAGCCACCGGCTGTTGCCCCTCCGCTGGAGGAGATCGTTCTGGAGCGACCCGAGGAGAGGACCCCTGAGCTTGACGCCAGCGTCTTGGAGCGAGAAGGCCAGGAAACAGAGGGCCTTGAGGGACCGTTTGCACCGGATCCACTACTGGAACTCGTGCAGCGACCGGAAGCCGATGGCCTCCTGGTCCAGGCGGAGGGCTTCGCCGAGCAATCTCTTTTGATCCTGCAGGTGCGACCGGCATTCCCCGCGTTGAGTCCCCAGGAGCAGTGGCGCCGCGCTGAGCTCTGGCAACAATGGGCACTGGACTTGGGCTACGACCATCTCGAACTGCGCGATTCCCGCGCTGGCCTCATCTCCCGTGATGCCCTGGTGGGTGAGGGCATGATCTTGCTGAGTGATTCGTCGTCCAGCTAATCCGATGCAGTTTGGCGCTCTGATTGCCCGATGGGGAGACCCGCAGGGCGCCTCAACCGGATGGGATCCCGACGCGGTTGCTGGCTCTATTTGCACCGATAGCCGCAACTTGGCGGCTGGACAACTGTTTGTCCCTTTGGTGGGTGAGCACTTTGATGGCCATACCTTTTTGGCCGAGGCGGTCGCGACGGGTGCCCAAGCCGCGATCGTCCAGCGGGACCGGAAGGACCTGGTTCCGGAAGGGCTGCTCCACTGGCTCGTCGATGACACACTGGAGGCCTACCAGCAGTTGGCGTTGCTCCACCGTCAGCAACTGGGCGCTCCGGTGGTTGCCGTCACGGGCTCGGCCGGGAAGACCACAACCCGCGAACTGATTCGCTCCGCATTGCGGCCCCTGGGGCCGGTGCAAGTCAGCCAGGGCAACGAAAACAACGACATCGGGGTTCCGCTCACCTTGCTCAATGCAGGGGAACACCACCGGGCGGTGGTCGTTGAAATGGGGATGCGGGGACTGGGGGAGATTGAACGCCTGAGCCACACGGCGGCTCCGGACGTGGCCGTGGTGACCAATGTCGGGACTGCCCATATCGGGCGGCTCGGCAGCCGTGAGGCGATTGCCCAGGCCAAGTTGGAAATCACGGCCGGCCTGCAAGAGGACGGACTGCTGGTGGTGCCTGCCGGTGATCCCCTGCTTGAGGCGGCCCTTGCGCGGGTCTGGTCCGGCCGGGTGGCCCGGATCGCCTTGGCCGATGAGGACGGCGTTGCAGACGCCGATTTGATCGGCGACTGGGATTACGGACAAGGCGTGATCGGTGTCAAGGGATCACGCCTACACGTGCCGCTCGATGGTCGCCACAACGCCCGCAATCTTCTCCTGGCCCTCGCAGTGGCCACTGAACTGGGTGTGCCCCTTGGCGAGCTCACGCAGATGGAGGTGGATGTTCCAGGGGGGCGAAATCGACGGTTGCAGCTCGGTGGCTTGACCCTGCTGGATGAGACCTACAACGCCTCTCCAGAAGCTGTCTTGGCGGCCTTGGATCTTCTGGCGGCCCAGCCCGGCCGCCGCTTTGCGGTCCTTGGCACCATGCTGGAAATGGGGGATCAGAGCGTGGCCCTGCACCGCCAAGTCGCAGAGCGCGCAGCGGGCTTGGGCCTCGACGGTTTGGTGATCGTCGCGAGCGGTGCGGAAGCCCAGGCCATGGCCGAGGCCGCCGCGCCCCTTGCTCGACTGGAGGTTGTGGCCCAACCCGATCTCGCAGCGGCCCCGCTGGCGCGATGGCTTTCGACAGGAGATGTGCTGCTCCTGAAGGCGAGCCGTGGTGTTGCATTGGAGCGCCTAATCCCTCTACTTCCTGAGGTTTGAGCCAGGCTGGCCTCAGCGCTGGGGCCAGCATGCAATTTAATCTCAAGAGCCGCCTTCAATCCCTGAAGCTGGTTTCAGGGCTCGCGACGTTTCTGAAGAACCCCGAATCCCTCGAGGGGGTGTTTGCGGTGAGCCGCAGCCTCCAGAACAGCTCCCTGTCGGTGCAGATGTTTCGCCATCTGCTTATGAACCCCGAGTTAGCGGCCCTGGTGCAGGAGAACTGGCGTCCTGGAGAGGTTGATCTTGATGCCTTGCTGGCGCTTCCGGAGGGGAGCTTGGGGCATGTCTACGCCCACCAGCTCCGCTCCCAAGGGCTGACGCCAGAAAGCCTGATCGATCCCACGCCGGTGCGTTCGCCCGAGGCCTACATCACGCACCGGCTTCGGGAGACCCACGACATCGTCCATGTCCTGACGGGCTTTGGCACCGATGGTCCCGGAGAGTTGGGTCTTCAGGCCTTCAACCTTGCCCAGAACCGTTCGCCCCTGGCGGTGATGTTGATCTTTGGCGGGATGCTGAGCTGTCTGCAGAACGACGAACCACTCGAGGACCTTCTGGAGGGCCTCTCTCGTGGTTTCGAGATGGGGCTCAAAGCCCGCTGTTTAATCGCTCAAAAACTCGAGGACGGATGGGACCGCCCGCTGGCGGAGTGGCGCCAAGTGTTGGACCTGCCCGCCTAGGACCAGTCCTCCTTCACGAGCTGCTTGGCTCGGCCCAAGGCCAAGGCCCCTGCGGGCACGTCCTTGGTCAGGGTCGAACCAGCCCCCACCGTCACGTTAGCCCCCAGGGTGATCGGCGCGACCAGCACGGAGTTCGCGCCAGTCTTGCTGCCCGCACCAATCACGGTCTTGTGCTTGTTGACCCCGTCGTAGTTCGCGGTGATGGTCCCTGCGCCGACGTTGACCTGTTCACCGAGCTGGGCGTCGCCGATGTAGCTGAGGTGATTTACCTTGCTGCCTGCGGCGATCTGGCTCTTCTTGATCTCGACGAAGTTGCCGATCCGGCAGTCGTTGGCGAGTTCACTTCCTGGCCTGAGCTGGGCATAGGGGCCAACGGAGCAGCGATCGGCCACGACGGCATCGCGGAGGACCGAATAGAGCACCTCCACCTCTTCGCCCAGGCTCACGTTCTCGAGGAAGCTCCCGGGGCCAATCCGGCATCCCCGGCCGACCGAAGTGCTGCCGCGGAAATGGCATTGGGGTTCGACCACGACATCGCGTCCAAAACGGGTTCCGTTGCTGAGGGTGCAGCTATCCGGGTCGACAAAGGTCACGCCTTCGGCCATCCAATGGCGGCGGAGCCGTTGCTGGATCACCGCTTCGCATTGGGCCAGCTGGTAGCGGTCGTTGATGCCGCTGATCTCATCGGCATCGCCGACCTCCAGGTGCATGGCCGGGCTGAGCATGGCCACGGTGTCCGTGAGATACAGCTCCCCTTGGTCGTTGTCAGTGCTGAGTTGAGGCAGAACCGCGGCCAGCTTCGACCAGTTGAAGCAATAAATCCCGGCGTTGGTGAGGGTGTTGGCCCGCTGTTCTTCGCTGCAGTCGCGGTGCTCGACGATGGCGGATACCTGGCCGCTGGAATCCGCGAAGACACGGCCGTAGCCGGTTGGATCTGAAAGCCGTGCCGTCAGGAGGGTCACCGCCGCTTGGGAGCTGCGGTGCTGCTCGAGGAGTGCTGTGATCGTCTTCTCCATCAGCAGGGGAACATCGCCATTGAGGACGAGCAGATCACCCTCAAAGTCCACCAGGGGCGCCAGCAGCTGCTGGACGGCATGGCCGGTGCCGTTCTGAGGCTGCTGCAGCACAAATTCCAGCCCGGCGTGGTGGCTCAGGGACTGCTCGACCCGCTCGGCTTGGTGCCCCACGATCAGGATTTGGCGCTGGGGCTCAAGGGCTCGGCAGCTGCCGAGCACGCGCTCCACAAGGGTGGCCCCCGCCAGGGGTTGCAGGACCTTGGGCAGGTCGCTCTTCATGCGGGTGCCCTTTCCGGCGGCCAATACGGCAACGGCGAGCATCGGCAAGGGCGGGTAGCTGAGCGGGAATCTACTGGTGGTTGCCCGCAAGTCCCCACCGCCGCCGCCAGGCGCTGGTGCCCTCGACGTTGCCCTCTTGCATCGCCTTGGCTTGGGCCTGTTGCCGCCGTTGCAGGATTGTTTTGCGGTCCAGGGTGAAGCCGGGGTCGCGGTAAGGCTCGGCCGCGTTCGTGAGCAGATGTTCCTCCTCCATCGCGGTGAGTGGACGAAGGCGAGGGCTGGAGGGCAAGGGGGATGGGCTCGCTGCGGTACCGCCACTCCAGTCCTGTTGGTGCTGTTGCAGTCCGCAGCGGGCCTCGATCGTGGCCAGTTCCAGGCCCGCAAGCAGCAGGCCTTGGCGCACGGCTGCGGCACTGCAATAGGTCAGCAATAGCCCCTTGGGCTGCAGCAGGCTGCCAAGTGCCCCCAGAAATTCAACGCTCCACAACTGGGGACAGCGGCTGGGTGAGAAGGCATCCATCAGCAGCAGATCGAATTGCCCCTGCCGCTGCTCCACCAGCTGTTGGACCGTCTGCCGAGCATCTCCCCAGAGCATGCCCGGACTGCCGCAGAGCTCCTGGAGCCGCGCCAGCGTGCCTGGTTGCCACTGGCTGCAGAAGGCTGGGCTCGCCAGGGCCTGCGCGAATGGTTCCCGATCGAGTTCAAGTCCCCACCACTCCAGGGTGAGGCCATGGCCGCCGCAGCCCTCGATCAGTGCCGCGGTGTTGCAGCCGGTCCCAACACAGACATCGAGAACCAGCAGGCTGCTCCCTTGTTCAAAACGCTCGAGGCCGGCCGGCTCGACAAACTTTTCGCGTGCTTCCGTTAGGGCACCGCGGCTGCTGTGAAAGGCTTCGCCAAACTCCGGGCTGAACAGGCTGAAGCTGCCGTCAGCGGTGCTGCGGGGCTCAAGCTTGAAGTCGTTCGAGGTCATCCCAGAAGCCGGGGTAGGACACCGCTGCCGCCTCCGGACGATGGATGGTGGTGGCACTGCTCGCGATCTGTGCTGCGACGGCCAGGCTCATGGCGACGCGGTGATCGGTTTCGCTGTCGACCTCCGCGCCTTGCAGCTGGATGCCACCCTGAATCGTCATCCCGTCTGGGAACTCTTCGATCTGGGCCCCCATGGCCCCGAGTTGACGGGCCATGACTGCCAGACGATCGGTTTCTTTAACGCGGAGTTCCTCGGCACCCGTCACCCGGCTGAGTCCCTCGGCGCAGCATGCCGCGGCAGCCAGCACGGGGATTTCATCCACCAGCCGTGGAATTAGGTCAGCGCCGATGTTGAACGCCTTCAGCGGACCGTGCAGTACGCGCAGATCCCCGACGGGTTCGCCTGCCGCATCCCGGGCATTGAGCACCTCAATGCGAGCCCCCATCTGCTCGAGGACATCCAGGATTCCGGTGCGGGTGGGGTTGAGACCGACGTTCTCGATCGTCAGATCAGCGCCTGGGGTGATCGCCCCGGCTACCAACCAGAAGGCGGCCGAACTGATGTCTCCAGGAACTATGACGTGCTGTCCCTTGAGGGTGGAGCCCGGCACAACGGTGACCTTGGTCTGCCCC
The DNA here is from genome assembly GCA_047285805.1 of Synechococcus sp. Classification (GTDB taxonomy): domain Bacteria; phylum Cyanobacteriota; class Cyanobacteriia; order PCC-6307; family Cyanobiaceae; genus Vulcanococcus. Next base: position 506,550 of record JBJBCN010000002.1, read on the forward strand.
GGGCCCCCCACAGTCAGCTCGGCACCGAAGGCGCGCAACATCCGCTCGCTGTGATCCCGGCTCTGGACCGGCTCGATGACCGTCGTTGGACCATCGGCCGACAGCGCAGCCAGAAGGATGGCGCTCTTTACCTGGGCGGAGGCGACCGGGGTGCGGATGGTGGTCCCTTTCAGTTGACGGCCCTCGATGGCCAGGGGAGCCAGGTTCCCGCCAGCGCGTCCGTGGATGGAGGCTCCCATTTCAGAGAGGGGCCCCCCGACCCGTTTCATCGGCCTGCGCCGCAGGGAGTCATCACCGGTGACGACGAAATGGCGACCCCTGCGGCCCGCCAACAGCCCCAGCATCAGGCGCATGGTGGTGCCGGAGTTGCCGCAATCCAGGACGCTCTTCGGTTCCTGAAAACCATCTAGGCCCACGCCTTGGACGACGACGGTCTGACCAGCTTCGTTTATAGACACCTCGACCCCCATCGCCCGCAGGCAGGCGGCGGTGCTGAGGGGGTCCTCAGCGGGAAGCAGTCCTTCGATTCGGGTCGTTCCTTCCGCGATGGCCCCAAACAGCAGGGCGCGGTGGGAGATCGACTTGTCCCCGGGGACTCGCACGTGTCCCTTGAGGCTGCGACCGGTGGTGGTGCCCAGGGCGAGGGACATGGAGAACTGTTTGGTTTCAGCGAGCGTAGGAACTGATCAAAACCGGACACCCTCGCCAGACTTAGGCCACCCCACAGAACGGGTCCATGGCTGAGCAACTCAACTCTCTCTTTGGCTTTCTCGCTCTGATCCAGGACAACCCAGAGCTTCGGGCCCGTCTTAATGAGGTCTGCACCGCGGACGAGGTGGCCGCGATTGCCGGGGAGCACGGTCACGTTTTTGAGGCATCGACCCTCGTGGGCCTCTTTGAACGCTGCAATGAGGCCCCTGTGGCCCGTTCAGGACTGATGGACGAAAAGCTGATCCGCCTCTATCTGCAACGGGAAGCGCTGCGTTAACCCAGCATCAGGCCGCCTTCATTACTGAGGCACTCCTGCCAGCTCTGAAGGTCAAACAGCAGTTCCTGGAGCGTCAGTTGCTTGAGCTCGCGGTCTAAAGCGGTTTGCAGGCGTTTTCCCATGCTGCTGAGCACCTGCTGCTCCGCGCGGCTGCTATCCCCAGGCCCGTTCAGCGTGAGGGGCGCTCCCACGGCGCTGAGGACCTCGCCAACCGGAATCGATTCAGCCGCTCGGCTCAACCGGTAGCCCCCCTGACGGCCCCTTTTGGCCTCCACGAGCTCGGCTCGGCGTAATTGCAGGAGCAGTTGCTCGAGCATCGGAGCGGGAAGGCCCTGGGCTTCGGCGATGTCGCTGACCGAGCACCACTGGGGACTGGCCATGGCCAGGTGCAGCAACGCCTGCAGTGCCTGGAGGCCAGAGCGCCGCAACATCGCCTAGGCCGGCCGTTGCAGGCGTTCAAGAACCTGTTCGATGACGTAGCCAAACAGGGCCGGGTCGGGCTCCTGTTGACCGACATCGGCGAGCCCCAGTTCCTCCCAGCGCGCATCCAGGCGCGCTTCCAGCTCTGCGGGCCGTCGCAAGGGCTCTCCCCAAGGGTGGTTGCGCTCGGGCCCCACCTTGGTGGTGGCATCAATCGCGAGGCGTCCCCCCAGTCCAAGCTGCTCGCTGGCGAAATCCAGGGTGTCGAAGGGGGTGTTCTCTAGGACAAAAAGATCACGTTGGGGATCCACGAGGGAACTGATTGCCCAGATCACCTGTCTGGGATCGCGAATATTGATCGATTTGTCGACTACAACGACAAACTTGGTGTAGGTGAATTGCGGCAGAGCACTCCAAAAGGCCATGGCCGCCCGCTTCGCCTGGCCTGGATAGGCCTTGTCGATCGCGATCACCGCGAGCTTGTAGCTGAGTCCCTCCATCGGGAGGAAGAAATCAACGATTTCGGGAATTTGTTGACGCAGAATCGGCGTATAAATCCGATTCAGAGCGATGGCGAGCATTGCGTCCTCCTTGGGGGGACGGCCGCTGAAGGTCGTGAAGTAGGTCGGATTCCGCCGTTGGGTGACGCACTGGATGCGCACCAGGGGTGAGGGTTCTACCCCTCCGTAGAAGCCCATGTGATCGCCAAAGGGGCCATCAGCCAGCGCCTCGCCAGGGGTGATCTTTCCTTCGAGGACGATTTCGCTGTGGCTTGGCACCTCCAGGTCCAGGGTCTTGCATTTCGCCAGTCGCACGCCCTCTCCGGCGTAGAGGCCAGCAAACAGCCATTCGCTCAGCTGCACGGGAATCGGCGTGGCAGCAGCCATCACCAAAAGGGGGTGAACCCCGATGGCGATGGCGATCTCCAGCGGCTTACCAAGGGCGGAGGCCTTGCGCAGGTGGCGAGCGCCACCGCGCACGCTCAACCAGTGCACTGTCATGGTGTTGATCGACTGCTGTTGCAGCCGGTAGACCCCGACATTGGGGGTCCCGGTCTCGGGATCCTTGGTGATCACCAGGCCGAGGGTGATGATGCGGCCCGCGTCACCGGGCCAGGGCCTTAGCAGCGGCAGGCGGTCCAGATTGACGGCCTCGTCCAGGAAGACCTCCTGCCGACATGGCGGCAGCAGATCCAGGTCGGGCTTGGCCCTGAGCACATCCAGCAGGACCGAGCCAAAGCGGATGGCTTCACGCGGTCCCTTCGGTGGCTTGGGCTGCTGCAGCAGCGCTAGGCGCTCCCCGAGGGCTTCGAGCTCCTCGGGCCGCTCCATGCCCATCGACCAGAGGACCCGCTCCAGGGTCCCCAGCAGATTGACGGCCACCGGAATGCTGGAGCCTTTGACGTTTTCAAAGAGCAGGGCCGGACCGCCACAACCAAGAACCCGGTCGGCAATCGCCGCAAGTTCGAGATCGGGGTCCACCGGTGCGCTGATCCGGCGCAGTTCCCCCCGCGCTTCGAGCAGTTCGAGGAAGCCCCGGAGATCGCGTTGGGATCCAATCGCGTTGGCCGCTGATCCCATGGCGCTCTCAACTTTTCAGCAAGTTCTGCCTACTGTGACGCACCCCCTTGTGCCACCGCGGTCGTGCAGATCTCCTATTTCCACACCTCGGAGAACGTTCCCAGCCTGCGACCGGTGGCTGAGGGTGGACCGGATGCGGCCGTCGTCATCGATGTGCTGCGGGCCACCACCACCATTGCCTGTGCTCTGCGGAGTGGCGCTGAGGCCATCCAAGCCTTTGCAGACCTTGAGGCCCTCAATCAGGCCGCCAATGCATGGGTTCCTGAGCGCTGCCTGCGGGCGGGTGAACGCGGCGGTCAGACGGTCGATGGCTATGACCTCGGCAACTCCCCCCTGGCGGTGACCCCGGAGGTGGTGGGAGGCAAGCGCATTTTTATGAGCACCACCAACGGCACTCGCTCGTTGGAGGCGGTCAAGCCTGTCCCGCTTCTAGTCACGGCCTGCCTGCCGAACAGAACCGCCGCTGCCAAGCGCTTGCTTGACCACGGGGTCGAGCGTGTCTGGGTGGTCGGCAGTGGCTGGGAGGGGGACTATTCCCTGGAGGACAGTCTGGCGGCTGGTGCCGTCATCTCCGCTGCCATGGAGTTGGCTGTTTCTCCCCATGTTGGCGTCCGCTGCTCTAATGACGAAGCCCTAGCCGCCCTCGCCCTTTGGCAGCAGTGGCGCCACGACACCGAGACCTGTCTGCGGGCCGCCAGCCATGGCCAGCGGTTGATGGGTCTGGGTAACCATGACCTCGACTTCGCCTGCTGCTCAGCTGTCGACACGATGACGATGGTCCCCACCCAAACCAGTCCCGGAGTGCTGCAGGCCGCTTGATCCCATTGCGGCCACCCTTACAGTGACCGCGGCGGCAAAACTCCTGCGTTGACAAGCTTTCTGGCTTCGGCAATCCAGCTCAATAGCAGCGCTGATCTCACCGCCAACTTCGCCGCTGCCGAAGAGCAGATCGAGCTGGCTATTCGCCGGGGTGCGGAGTTGGTGGGCTTGCCCGAGAACTTTGCCTTCATGGGCGAAGACAGCCAACGGCTGGAGCAGGCCGCACAGATTGCGGAACAGGCCCAGCGCTTCCTGATCACCATGGCCCGCCGTTATCAGGTGGCCCTAATGGGCGGTGGATACCCGGTGCCGGCCGGTGCAGGCCTCACCAGCAACCGGGCCCAGTTGGTGGGCAAGGACGGCCAAATCTTGGCCACATACGACAAAATTCACCTCTTCGATGTCGATTTGCCCGACGGCAACACCTACCAGGAGTCGGCAACGGTCCAACCGGGATCCAGCTTGCCACCGGTGGTTGATGTCCCAGGGCTCTGCCGCGTCGGCCTGTCCATTTGCTACGACGTCCGCTTCCCGGAGCTCTACCGGCATTTGGCCGCTGAGGGGGCCGATCTGCTCTTCATTCCCGCCGCCTTCACCGCCTTTACTGGCAAGGACCACTGGAATGTTCTGCTGCAGGCACGGGCGATTGAAAACACCGCTTATGTGGTCGCCCCAGCTCAGACTGGTCAGCACGGCCCCCGGCGCCAGACCCATGGCCATGCCCTGGTGATTGATCCCTGGGGCACCGTTCTCTCTGATGCCGGTACGTCCGTCGGCCAAGCGGTCGCTCCGATTGATGTGGGTCACCGTGAGCGGATCCAGGCCCAGATGCCCAGCCTTCTGCACCGCAAACCCGCTCTGTTCTAAGGCGAGACCTGTGTCGCCGCTGACGCTGCACCGCCCCGCCAGTCGCCTGTCGCGTCTGGGGCTTGCACTGCTTCTTCCCTGTGTGACTTTCCTATCTGCGTTGCCGGCGCGAGGGTGGAGTGCCCTCTCCGCCTGGGCTATCAGTCGCAATGGAGTCCTGGAATTACGGACGCCGCCGGCCACGCGGCTGCAGGCCTTTTTTGAGGAGGGCGGTGCCGGGATGGGGCCTCGCATCTGGGTGGATTTGCCCGGGGCCCCTCAGCGCTCGAGAACGCTGGCCGGCAATGGTGCGATCCGTGAGGTCCGCATCGGCAGACCCACTGACAACGCCACCCGCTTAGTGATCGAGTTCGCACCCGGGACTCGCCTGGACCCCCGTAAAATCAAGCTGGTGGGCACCGACGTTGACCGCTGGTCCATGGATTTTGGGCCCAGTGTGCGCGGTCTCCATGCCATCGGTGAGGGCAGTCTTGAACGGCCTCAAGGTCCCAGTTGGCGCGCCCTGCCTCCCCCGGCTCTCCAGCTGCCGCGCGGTCCCATTCCAAAACTGGGGGATCTTCCGTCGGTTCCCCGGGGGCGTTACACGGTGGTGCTCGATCCTGGCCACGGTGGCCCGGATCCAGGTGCGATCGGCATAAACAACCTGCGCGAGACCGATGTGGTTCTCGATGTGAGCCTGCAGGTGGCTCATATCCTTCAATTCAAGGGTGTGCGGGTCCTGCTCACCCGCTCTTCAGAAGTTGATGTGGACTTGCCCCCTCGGGTGGCGTTGGCCAACAACAACCGAGCGGATCTCTTCGTCAGCATCCATGCCAACGCCCTGAGCATGAATCGCCCGGACGTGAACGGTGTTGAGACCTTCTATTTCCAGGGCGGTCGTTCCTTAAACCTGGCTCAGTCCATCCAGAACCAGCTCTTGGCGGCGTCGCCTGGAACCCCAGACCGGGGAGCGCGCTCCGGCCGCTTCTTTGTGATTCGCCGCACGGTGATGCCCGCAGCTCTGGTGGAGATGGGCTTTGTCACGGGTCAACTTGATGCCCCGCGATTGGCCGATCCCGTTTTCCGCCGGCGGCTCGCCGTTGCTATCGCTATGGGCATCCTGAATTACCTGGTCGCTTACCCATGAGTGGGGCCCCCATCGGCCTCTTTGATTCCGGCGTTGGCGGTTTAAGCATCTGGCGCCAGGTGGTGCATGCCCTGCCGTCTGAGCCACTGCTCTACGTCGCCGATCAGGCTCATGTGCCGTACGGCCATCGCTCGGCAGCCGAGATTCAGGCCAACAGCCAGGCGATAGCGGACTATTTGGTTTCCGAAGGCTGCAAGGCGATCGTGGTGGCCTGCAACACCGCCTCTGCCGTTGCGCTGGAGCCGCTCCGCCAGCGTTTTCCGCAGCTACCGATTCTCGGTTTAGAGCCCGCGGTGAAGCCGGCGGTGCAGCTCACCCGCTCCGGGGTGGTGGGGGTGATGGCCACACCGGCCACATTTCACGGCCAGTTGTATCGAGCCACGGTCGGTCGCTACGCCACGGCCGTTCAGGTGGTGGAGCAGGTTTGTGTCGGCCTGGCGGAATTGGTGGAGCAGGGCGAGCTGGAGGGACGGGACTGTGACTCCAGGTTGATGGGCTATCTGGAGCCCATGTTGGCGGCCGGGGCCGACACGATTGTCTTGGGCTGTACCCACTACCCCTTCGTGATCGAGTCCATCCGCCGTTTGGTGGGGCCGTTGATGGCGGTCGTGGATCCAGCGCCGGCCGTGGCCCGTCACCTTGCCGATGTCCTGGCCAGGGACGGGCTGTTGGCCCCTGTCGAGAGGGGGCCGCTGGAGCCGGCTTCCCGCTACCGCTTTGCCACAACGGCCAATCCATCGGCTTTCAACCAGGCCCTCTCGCGACTGGTGGGTGTGAGGAGCTCTAGTCAGACCTTGATCTGGCGACAGGGTCCCGATCAATCCCTCGTTCTCCACCCTGCTTAGGCAGCGGTCAGAGGCTGGCTCCTTCTAGGATCAAACCACCGCTGGGGTTCATGGCCACCGTTGCAGAGCTGCTACAGCCCGTCGAGTCCGATCTCGAGGCTCTGCTGAGTGATCTCCGCAGTCTGATTGGTGCTGGGCACCCGATTCTCCAAGCCGCTGCAGAGCATCTCTTCAGCGCTGGTGGAAAGCGGCTTCGTCCCGGCATTGTTCTTTTGATTTCACGGGCGCTTGCGCCCGATGGTGAGCTCACCAGCCGTCACCGGCGCCTGGCCGAAATCACCGAGATGATCCACACCGCCTCGCTCGTCCACGATGACGTGGTGGATGAGGCCTCCACCCGCCGCGGCGTCGACACCGTCCACAGCCGCTTCAATCACCGCGTTGCGGTCCTGGCCGGTGACTTCCTGTTCGCTCAGGCCAGTTGGCACCTCGCCAACCTGGACAACCTCGAGGTGGTCAAGCTCCTCTCTCGCGTGATCATGGATCTCGCCGATGGAGAGGTGAAACAGGGCCTCTATCGCTACGACACAGGCCAGAGCTTCGAGACCTACCTCGAGAAGAGCTACTGCAAGACCGCCTCGTTGATTGCCAACAGTGCCCGTGCGGCCGGGGTTCTTAGTGGTCTGCCTAAATCACAGCTCGATGACCTCTATCGCTTTGGGCGGCAGTTGGGCTTGGCTTTCCAGGTGGTCGATGACATCCTTGATTTCACCGGCAGTGACCAACAGCTGGGCAAGCCCGCAGCCAGCGACCTTGCCAGCGGCTACCTAACGGCACCGGCTCTCTATGCCCTTGAGGAACGTCCGGCGCTAGCTGGTCTGATTGAGCGAGAGTTCAACCAAGAGGGAGATCTCGAGCAAGCCCTGGAATTGGTTCGCAGCAGCAACGCGATCCATCGTTCACGGAACCTGGCCGAGACCTTCGCCAATGAGGCCTACGAGGCCCTGAGCTTCCTACCCCCATCGGATTGCCGCACGGCTCTGTTGGATCTGCCTGAGTTTGTTCTGAGCCGCCTCTACTGAGGAGTGTCACCGAGTAACGGCAGCACGTCGATGAGTGAGGTGAGCATCTCTGCGCCTTCTTCCTGGTAATGCTTGCGATCGGCACCAGGTGCCGGCACTACGAAGACGCGACAGCCCGCTGCCAAGGCGGCCTCGGCTCCCGCGGGGGAGTCTTCAAAGGCCCAGCTCTCAGCGCAGTCAACCCCCAAACGCTGGGCGGCGAGTTTAAAGACATCCGGATGGGGCTTTCCCCGTTTGAGTTCGGGATCGTCACCATGGACCCGTTCTTGAATGGCCTCGAGCCAGGGGTGCGGTTTGGCTTTGAGCTTCACCGCCTCCCTGGAGCTGCTGGTGGCAAGAGCCATCGGTAGAGCCATGTCGAGGCATCGTCGAACCAGCGCTTGGGCTCCGGCCATGGGTTGGGCCTGGATCAGGAGTGCTTCGGCGATGGGTTGGCGGATAGCCAGCAAGGCCTCCGGGTTGGGGACCTCGAGGCCGCTTGTACCAATCCAGAGACGGACTTGATCGGCGCAGTCCAGCCGCCGGCGCCCTCGCAATTGCATGAGCTCCCCATCCGTCAGCTCTCGACCGAAGTGCTGGGCCGCCTGCTGCCAGGCCTGGGCATGCAGGGGTTCGGTGTCGAGCAGAAGCCCATCGAGGTCGAACAGGCAGGCGGCGGGATGAGCCATGTCCCCATCCTGAACCCTGCAACAGCGTTACAGCCCTTCAGCGCGGCGTTTTTCCTCGCTTGAATGGCCCCATTACTTTGTCGCTGGCCCATGTCTGAGACCGGGATCGAATCAGTGCTGAATGAGGCGCGGGTGTTTGATCCACCGGCAGCGCTCTCCGCAGCGGCTCGGATAGGCTCCCTGCAGACGTATCGCGAACTGGCGGCCCTTGCGGAGGTCGATCCCGATACCTTTTGGGGCGAGGCGGCACGCCGGGAGCTGCATTGGTTTAAGCCGTTTGAGACTGTCCTCGATTGGAGCAATCCCCCCTTTGCGCGCTGGTTTGAGGGGGGACAAACCAACCTCTCCTACAACTGTTTGGACCGCCATCTCAGTGGACCCCGGGCGGAGAAGACGGCCCTGATCTGGGAGGGCGAACCGGGCGATGTTCGCCGCTTCAGTTACCGCGAATTGCATGCGGAAGTCTGCAAAGCTGCCAATGCCCTCAAGGCCCTCGGCATCGCCAAGGGCGACCTAGTCGCGCTTTACATGCCGATGGTGCCCGAGGCGGCCATTGCGATGTTGGCCTGCGCCCGTATCGGCGCACCCCATTCCGTGGTCTTCGGTGGCTTCTCCGCAGATGCCCTGCGCGATCGGCTCATCGACGGCGAGGTCAAAGCGGTCATTACCGCCGATGGCGGTTTCCGCAAGGACAAACCCGTTCCCCTGAAGCCTGCCGTTGACGAGGCCCTAGCGGCCAAAGGCGGTGCCCCCAGCGTTGAGCATGTTCTGGTGGTCCAGCGCATCGACTCCGGATGTGCAATGGAGTCTGGTCGTGACCACTGGTGGCATGAGCTCGTGGCTGGACAGAGCAGCGACTGTGCAGCTGAGCCGATGGAGAGCGAGGACCGTCTTTTTGTCCTTTACACCTCGGGCTCCACGGGGAAACCGAAGGGTGTCGTGCACACCACCGCCGGTTACAACCTCTGGGCCCACCTGACCTTCCAGTGGATATTCGACATCCGCGAAGACGACGTGCACTGGTGCACGGCGGATGTGGGCTGGATCACGGGACACAGCTATATCGTCTATGGCCCCCTCTCCAACGGGGCGACGACGGTGATGTACGAGGGCGCACCCCGCCCGAGCAAGCCAGGCGCCTTCTGGGAGTTGATCCAGAAACACCGGTGCACCATCTTTTACACCGCACCGACGGCGATTCGCGCCTTCATGAAGAGTGGCCGTGAGGTGCCGGATCAATACGACATGAGTTCCTTGCGGATCTTGGGCACCGTGGGTGAGCCGATTAATCCGGAGGCCTGGATCTGGTATCGCGATGTCATCGGCGGCGGTCGCTGCCCGATCGTCGACACCTGGTGGCAGACGGAAACCGGTGGAGTGATGATCAGCCCCCTACCGGCAGCGACCCCGACGAAGCCTGGTTCCGCGACCCTTCCCCTTCCCGGGATTGAGGCCGACATCGTCGACTATGACGGCAACTCTCAAGGAGCCGATCAAGGGGGTTACCTCGCCGTTCGCCGTCCTTGGCCAGGGATGATGCGCACCGTCCACGGTGATCCGGACCGCTTCCGCAAGAGCTACTGGGAGGAGATTCGTCCAGCTGATGGCTCCCACATCTATTTCGCCGGTGACGGAGCCCGTCGCGATGCCGATGGATACTTCTGGGTCATGGGCCGGGTCGACGACGTGATCAACGTCAGTGGCCACAGGCTCGGGACGATGGAAATCGAGAGCGCCCTGGTGAGTCACCCCGCCGTGGCGGAGTCGGCTGTGGTCGGCCGCCCGGATGATCTCAAGGGTGAGGGCATCGTCGCCTTCGTCACCCTTGAGGCCGGGCGCAGTGGTGATGACGCCTTGATCGCAGAGCTTCGCAGACATGTGGGCAAGGAGATCGGTCCGATTGCCCGCCCGGATGTGATCAAGTTCAGCGATGCCCTTCCGAAGACCCGTAGCGGCAAGATCATGCGCAGAATTTTGCGCTCTCTGGCCGCCGGTCAAGAGGTGAGCGGCGACACCTCAACCCTCGAGGATCGTTCCGTCCTCGATCAGTTGCGGGTCTGACTCGGGCTTTTCCACCACTGCAGCAGTTGATCGGCCAGTTGATCCAGTTCCCTCTGTCGGGCTGGATCATCGGCCCATCCCCCCAGCAGTTTTTGTCGTAGTCCTGCGCTGGCGGGGGTGAGGTGATCTCCGGCTCGCTGCATCAATTGCGAGTTGTCTGGGCTGCGTTGTTGCAGCACCTTCAGGAGCCGAGGGCTCTGGTCCAGTTGGTCGCTCTTAAAGCGCACCAGCAGATTGTTGGCTTGTCTGTAATTCCGCTCAATCAGCCGCAGGGTTTCCTCGGGGGATGGACTGAATTCACTGGTCACCCCGAGGGCCGGTCCGATCTCCGCGAGCAGTGGAACGCTGCGTTCGGCCGAGAAGTTGTTGAAGCTCATGGCCGCCAGGGCGCTGCAGCCTCGTCCGTTATCGGGGGCCAGAAGGTGCAGCTTGCAGCCCAGGCTGTGGCCGAGCCTCAACGGTGGGGGCTGATCAGGGTCTCGCCGCTGGCGAAAGGTCCTCCAGGCTTCATTGGCCTGGGCCTGATGGTCAAAGCCTGGGACATAGCTCCAAGCGTGGATGGCCATGCCGCGGCGCGCCAAGGCCTCGAGCAAGCGCCGATAGCTGATCTTTGGTGTCGCAGCGAGATAGCTGCCGCCGATGAACTCGATCAACCCCTGGGGTTGGGGAGGGCTCCAGCACCAGAGACTTCCCCGCTGACGCCAGTTCACGCGGCCTGCAGGCGCTTCAGGCACTCCAGGGCTTCACGGCGATGGGCCGGCCCGTCCAGCAGGTTGTTGAAGACGTGGCGCACTACACCCTCGGCGTCGATCACATAGGTGACGCGGCCCGGCAGAAGCCCAAGGACGCCAGGTACACCAAAGGCCTTGCGCAGCTGGTTGTCATGGTCCACCAGCAAGGGGTAAGGGAGGTTGTGGCGGGTGGCGAAGCGTTGATGACTGCCGGCGTTGTCGCCGCTGACCCCCCAGACGTCGGCCCCCAAGGCCTGCAAATCGGCGTAGCTGTCGCGGAAGGCGCAGGCCTCCATCGTGCAGCCCGGAGTGTCGTCCTTTGGGTAGAAGAAGAGCACCAGGGACTTGCCGGTCAATTGGTCGCTGCGGCGCTCAACCCCGTTCTGATCCTGTAGGGCGATCAGGGGAGCGCGATCACCGCTTTTTAGGGCTTGAGCCAAGGCCAATCCAACAGATGGGCAAACCCTAGGGAGGGGCTGGCCAGGGCTGGGATCATGGGGGCACTACGGAGGTGGTGATGGTCAGGGGCGACGCCGAGATGGACGACCAACAGTCGCTCACCGCTTGGGAGCAGGTTGACCTGCTCAGCCTGGTAGGCGCCCCTGCGGCCACCTCGCTCCCCTCGCAACCAGAGCCAGAGCGTTCTGATGAACCTATGTCGGCAATCGAGTCAGCCTCTGAGCCCGATGTCATTTCTGAGCAGGTTCCTGAACCAGCCGCCCTGCCAATCCCCGCAGAGGTGCCTGCAGTCTCACCGGAGCGTCTACTGATCCTCGACACCGAGACCACGGGACTATCCCCAGCGCAACACCAGTGCATCGAGGTTGGGGCAGTGCTGTTCTCGGTCCCGGATCGCTCCGTGCTGAGTCAGGTCTCGTTTTTGGTGCCCTGTCAGAGCAATGCCGCTGAAGCGGTGAATGGGATCGCACCCGCCCTCACCCAGCGAACACAGCCCTGGCAGGCCGGTTTGGCCTGCTTTGAGGCCATGGTCGAGGCGGCTGATCTGCTGTTGGCCCACAACGCCTCCTTCGACAAGCAGTGGTTTGGCCTCGCTTCCCTGCCAGCCCTAAACAAGCCCTGGCTTTGTTCGATGGAGGACATCCGTTGGCCCCAGGAACGCCAGCTGCGATCAACCCCTTCGGTCCGTGATCTGGCCTTGGCCTATGGCGTTCCGGTTTGGGCGGCCCACCGGGCTTTGACCGACTGCATCTACCTGGCGCAGGTTTTTGAGCGCTGCGAGGGCTTGGAGGATCTCCTGGTTCAAGCGATGGAGCCGCGTCGCCTCTACCGCGCACGCCTCTCCTACGAGGAACGGCACAAGGCCCGGGAGGCTGGATTCCGTTGGAACCAGCCTGTGAGTGGCGCCTGGAGCCGCCGCCTTTCCGAGCGGGAGGTGGCTTTACTTCCATTCCCGGTGGCTCCGGTGGATGATCCAGGGGAGCGGCAGAGCGCCTGATTTGCTTCAGCAACAGGAAGCGGACCCGCTCATTTGAATGACTTGCCATGGGCTCTCACCATCGTGGTGGGTACGCTCTGCTCCTTTACATGTCTGCTCACGCCCGTGGTCATCCCTCCAGGCCTTGCGCGGTTAGCAAGGTCCAGCGCTGGCAGCGCAGCCGCACCTGGGCCCGCTTAATCCGGGAAGCGGAAGCGCTTTGGCATGTTGATGTGCGTGAGCTTCATCGCCTCGCAGCCCTGGAGTTGTCCCAATTGCTGGAAGAGGTGCCGCCGGGTCTGCGCCCTCGCGTGAATCGCTGGTTAGAGGGCTATCACGTCCATACGCGCCTGGAACCAGATTCGAAGCTTTGATGCGTGAGTGTCAGTAGTGAGGCTAGGAGCTCACAGTTCGGAAAACGCTTCGAGTGAATGTTCAAGTAGGTCTGGCCATCCAGCAGGGCCTTGAGGTCCTGCTGCTGGATCACCACCGAACCTGTCAGCCGACAGGTCGTGACTCCCTCCCGAAGGGGGCCCCGCTGAAGCTTCAGATCCGTTTGGACGGTAGCGGTGGTGTAGGGGATCTAGAGGACCCCCGGCATAGGCCCCGGGTTGGCTCGGGGGTGTCGGCCCTTGTACATGGATGCCTCCGTACACCGCTGGACGAAATAATCCGCCTGCTGAAAGATTTTGGAAGGCGAAATCAAAAACCAAGCGTTGGGTCTCTGCTTCGTAGTAGATCCTGCGGGGATTGATGAGCCCGCCCGTGGCGGACGATTCCTTGACATTGGCAAAGCCTGGGCCGCCAGCGCCATTCCCCGGGAGAAGTCAGTTGCCCGTGTAAACACTGAGTCGAAGGTGCATGGGCTCAGCCTGTTCGCGTAGGCCGAGGGCCATGACCGTGACCAGGGGCAGCAAGCGAAGAAAGGCCTTCATGAATCAGTGAATCTGGACTCGGTCTAGCCAGCTTCCTTGTTGTTGTTACACCAAAAAAACCACCTCTGGGGGAGGTGGTCAATTTGGTCTTGCCGTTGATGAAATCGGAGCGGCGGGATTTGAACCCACGACCCCCACTACCCCAAAGTGGTGCGCTACCAAGCTGCGCTACGCCCCGGCGACGAAGAAGCTATCACAGCGCTTTCCCGCGTCTGGAACGGATTTTTCGAAGCATCTGGCGGGTCAGTTGCTCCCGGTTTAACCCCGCATAGCCCCAGAGGCGGAGGCCGCAGGCGAGCTCCCTCAACTCCCGCAGATTCATCGACGCCAGGCGCAGTTCAGGCACCTTCTGCCAGGCGGTGGCCGTGGGTGGCAAAGCACTGCCAACGCGGCCCGGTTTCAGGCTGGAGAGTGCCCCGTCCGCCATCCATTCGGGCACAAGCACAAACAGCACGGCTAAAAGCCCGTAGAGCTCCACAAGACCACGGGGCAAGGGATGCAGTTGCCGAGGGGCGTTGGTGTCAGCCGATTCGGTAATGGGTCTTGGCTCCGTGTCAGCGCCGGCGCCATTGTTTCGCAAGCCACGTCCTCCCCCAAGGGGGGCAGCGGCTGAGCTGTCCGCCTTAGATCAGGTCAGCTGGGCGACGTTGGAGTGGCTTCGGGCTCTCAAGGGCGGGTTGGTCTTTCCAGAGCATCGGCACTTCGGTACTGGGCGCCAAGCGGACATACCAAAAGACCATCGCAAAGATCAGCCCGAGGGTGGCCAACATGCCGATGATCAGGGTGCGATCGGGCAACGGATTCATCAGACCTGATCCATCCGCAAACACTGGATGCGCATCGGCAGTTGCTCCAGGGTGAGTTCATCGCCGCGCAGGATCATTTCCATGCCGTCGCTGCTGTAGCGGACCCCGGGTTCATTGCTTTGAAACCGGAAGAATGTTCTGCGGTAGCCGCCGCTGATCATGGAGGCCTGGGATTGGTTCCGCTCAATTACGAGCATCCCCTTGTCATGGCAGAGGTATCGATCTTTGATCCCGTAGTCCTCCCACCAAGGGGACTGCATGGCCTGGGCGATCAGAAGGGCAAAGCCAAGCATTAGAGGCGGATGGGGCTGTTGTCTCCCCGCAGGACGCAGTGGCTGAGGCTCCAGTCGTAGTGCTCCCACACCGAAGCAGGGAGTTGGTAATGACAGCCCTCCCACTGTTGATCGAGCAAGACGCCCTGGGGTTGAGCTGAGCAGTATGGGCGACTTCCCGGGCGTGCCAAGTATTGCTGGTGGTATCCCTCCGCGAAGAAAAAGGGTTTGCCCAGAGCGATGTCCGTGGTGATGGCTCCTTTGCAGGAGCCATCGAGCAGCTCTTGGTAGCGATCACGGGAGGCCTTGGCGACCTCGATGAGCTTTGGTTCGTTGACGAAGATCGAGGAGCGGTACTGGGTTCCGGTGTCATTGCCCTGGGCCATGCCCTGGGTGGGGTTGTGGCATTCCCAGAACAGTTTCAGGAGATCGCTAAAATCGACTGCATTCACATCCCAGACAACCCGGACCACTTCGGTGTGTCCCGTGCGGCCCGAGCACACCTCCTCGTAGATGGGATTTGGGGTGAAGCCTCCGGCGTAACCGACGGCGGTAGTTATCACGCCCGGCAGTCGCCAGAAGCCTTTCTCGGCCCCCCAGAAGCAGCCGCAGCCAAACAGGGCTTCCTGTTGGCTGGTGGTCAATGGTGCCTTGAGTGCCGTACCGAGCACGACGTGGCGCTCGGAGGTCGCGATCGTATCCCGGCGACCGGGCAGGGCCGCTTCTGGTGCGATCAGGTTTGCCTTCGATTCACCCATGCCTTGGAACAGTCCGAACACACAGAAGCACTTGCTGGCCAGAGCGTAGGGAGTTCAGCCCTCAGCCGAAGTGGATTCCAGGGAGATGTGATTCAGCAGCGTTGTGGTGAACGCAAAAAGCAGGAAGGGCAGCGACAAGACGAGGATCAGCCCGACACCAACCAGCGCCACCATTGGCTTGCTCGTGCCCATCAGGGCTAAGCCAGCCGCCAGGCTGACGAAGATCACCAACATCCAAATCAGGATCTGGCCGTAGATGTCGCCAAACGTCAGGGTGCAGCGCAGGCGGTAGGCAGTGCTGGTGAGCATTGGTCGCTCATCGGGGCATTTATGCCCAGCTAAGCGAGCTACGGCTTGGTTGTCTGGAGTTGTTGCGATAACGATGTTCTCCGTTAAGCCACCCTGCTGAGCTTCTCCTCGGCCTGTTCCCTTTCCCAGAGGCGCCTGTAGGTGCCCGGTTGCTCCAGCAGAACGTTGTGGTGCCCCTCCTGAACGAGGCGTCCCTCGTCGAGCACCAGGATCCGGTCGCAGGCTGCCGCTGCGGAGAGCTGATGGCTGATCATCAAGACTGTCCGGTCCTGTTGTCCGCGAATCGAGCCCAGAATCTCGGAGGCGGTGTTGTTGTCAACGCTGGCCAAGGCGTCATCCAGCACGAGCAGAGGCGCTTGAACGAGTAGGGCTCGTCCCAGGGCTGTGCGTTGACGTTGACCCCCACTCAGGGTGATCCCTCGCTCCCCCACCAAGGTCTCGTAGCGATCCGGGAATCCGTGAACATCGGCGGCAAGCCGGGCCTGCTCCGCGGCCTGCTCGACGCGGGACAGGTCTGCGTTGGGCTCCCCGTAGCGGAGGTTGTCAGCGAGGGTCGCGGTGAAGAGGTAACCCTCCTGGGGCACCAGGGCGACCTGCTGCCGAAGTTGCTCAAGTTTGAGGGAAGTGATGTCGGTCCCATCGAGATAAAGCTGCCCCTGGGGCACCTCCACCATGCGGCCGAGGGCCCTGGCCAAGGTCGTTTTGCCGCATCCGACCGGTCCAACGACGGCTACGAGCTCGCCGGGGATTAAGCGGAAACTGACGTCATTAAGGGTGTTTCGCTCCGCATCGGGATAACGCAGGGTCAAGCCGCGCGCTTCGATCCCGGCGGCTTGGCTTCCCGTTCGTCGCGGAACCGGCAGGGGAGTCGCCGGCGAAAAAATTGTTGGTTTCCGGCGAAGCAGTTCTTCGACCCTCTCGAGGGATACCTGACCGGTCTGGAAGGTGTTGAGGGTAAAGCCCAGCAGGGCCGTCGGGAAGACAAGGCGCTCGACATACAGGATCAAGGCCACCAGGTCACCGATCGATAGCCGACCGCTTTCCAGTTGTCCGCTACCCAGGGCGAGCAAGAGCAGCAGGCTGATCGATGAAATACCCTCCAGCAGCGGAAAGAGCGTGCTCCGCGTCCGAGCCAATTGCAGCGCGTCGTCCCTGTAGCGCTTGTTGCGCCGCTCGAACGCCTCCCGCTCAGTACGTTCTTGGCCGTAGATCTTGATGGCGCTGATGCCCGAGAGGTCCTCTTGGATCAGATCGCTCAGTGCCCCCAGGGCTTCCTGTTGCCGGCGTTGTTGGCGCATCATTCGGCCGCCGAACAAGCGGACGGTGATCAGCATCAAGGGGTAGAGGCCGACTGCCGCCAGGCTGAGCAGCGGGTCGATTGCCAGCATGGCCGGCATCGTCAGGGCATAGGCCAGCGCGGTATTCGTCAGGCTCAGGACGGCAAAACCCAAGAGCCGCCGCACATTCTCCACGTCGCTGGTGGCCCTACTTATCACTTCACCACTGCCGCTGCTCTGAACCCACCCCGGCTCTTGTCGGAGCATGTGGTCAAAGATTTTTTGCTTCAGCTGGGCTTCGACCTGCCGGCCTACGCCAAAGACCAGCATCCTTGAGAACAGCCGGACGCCGCCCATCAGGGTCGCCAGCACGACGATGATCCCGGCCTGGCGCAGGACATCGCTGTAGCTGAACCCGTCCTGAAGGTCATCGATCACCCCCCGCACCATTAGTGGGATGGTGACGCTTAGAAGGTTGACGACCACCAAGGCGGCGACGCCCAACAGCACCGTGCGGCGGTAGGGCCGCAGGTAGCGCTGGATCAGACCGAAGCGGATCGCCGCCATGGATAAAGGCAAGGTGTCGCCAACTTAGGCATCGCCCCCAGAACAGCGTTGTTGAGCGATGCTGTGCCGGCGCGCCCCTTCCTTCGGTGATGGACGAGAACCCGCAGGTTCATCCTCTTTATGCCACCGACCGTGATCTGGTGGATCGATTGCTCGCCATAGAGGCCCCCTCTGATGCCGATCTCGTCGAGCTCGGTCGCTTGCTGATGCGCTACGAGGGATTCCCCGGTGCCTTGGATCTCCAGGAGGACCTGAAAAAGACTCTGCGTCTCTGGGGACTGAGCCTCGACCAGTTGCATCAGCGCACGCGAGCGATCTGGGCTGCCGGCTACCGCCCCGGGGCCGATGCGGCCCCCCAGGCCGTGGGCTCTGGTTTTGATACGTCCGATCAGGACAGTCCTTGAGTCACGTTCTTGCTAGACACCACTTCTGATTTCTCGTTTTGATGTCTGCCCCCCAGTCCTGGCCAGCCCTGCTCGATCAACTGCTGTGCGGTGAGCCCTTGGAGGCCGCCAAGGCCAAGGGCTTGATGGAGGCGTGGCTCTCAGAGCAGCTGGAGCCCGTGCAGTCCGGGGCCCTGCTCGCGGCCCTCAGGGCCAAGGGGGTGAACGGAGAAGAGCTCGCCGCCATGGCCGAGGTGTTGCGGGCCGCCGCTCCGCTCCCCTGCGAGCGCCCTGATTTGCCCTTGGTCGACACCTGCGGAACCGGTGGAGATGGGGCCAACACCTTCAATATTTCAACCGCTGTGGCGTTCGTCGCTGCCGCTTGCGGCGCTCAGGTGGCGAAGCATGGCAACCGCAGCGCCAGCGGCAAGGTGGGCTCCGCCGATGTGCTCGAAGCCGTTGGCTTGAACCTCAAAGCGCCAACCAATCAAGTGGTTCAGGCCTTGAATGTGGCTGGAGTGACCTTCTTGTTTGCCCCGGGATGGCACCCCGCATTGGTGGGACTTGCCCCGCTGCGCCGGGCCCTCGGGGTGCGGACGGTTTTCAACCTCTTAGGTCCCCTGGTGAACCCCCTTCGTCCTGACTACCAAGTCCTCGGGGTCGGAGCGGCCGATCTGCTAGATCCGATGGCTGATGCGCTGGCCCGTCTAGGCAGCGTCCGTGCGGTGGTCGTTTTTGGCCATGGCGGATTGGATGAAGCCTCTCTCTCCGGCCCGAGCGAGCTGCGCTTGATTCGCGACGGCGAGGTGGAGCGGCAGCTCCTGGATCCCCAGTCCTTGGGCCTCAGCCTCGCTCCAATGGAGGCCCTACGCGGCGGAGAGCTCGAGGACAACGCTCGTATTCTCGAGGCGGTGCTCCAGGGCCAGGGCACCCAAGCCCAGCAGGACGTTGTTGCGCTCAATGCGGCCTTGGTGATTTGGGCGGCCGGCCTTGCGGAGTCCGTGGAGGTGGCCCTGCCCCAGGCCCAGGCCGCCATGGCAAGCCGCAGCGCCCACGCCAAAATGCTCAACCTCCGGCAGGCCCTGGCTTAGAACCCCTTTACGGGATGATGACGGCATGAGCAGCACAGCGACCCCTCAGCCGGCCCTCCTTGTGTTGGCGGATGGCCTGGTGTTGCGTGGTGAAGCCTTTGGTGCCACGGCAACGGCCCTGGGCGAAGTGGTATTCAACACTGGCATGACGGGCTACCAGGAGGTCATGACCGACCCCAGCTATGCCGGGCAATTGGTCACCTTCACCTACCCCGAGCTTGGCAACACCGGGGTCAACAGCAGCGATCAAGAGGCTGATGCGCCCCATGTGCGCGGGGTGATCGCCCGTCAGCTGGCCCCCACCGAGAGCAACTGGCGCAGCGAGGGCAGCCTGGGGGCCTGGTTACAACAACACGGTGTGGTCGGTATTTCCGGCATCGACACCCGCTCCCTGGTCCGTCACCTTCGGGAAGGCGGAGCGATGAATTGCGCCATCAGTAGTGATGGCAGCACGCCGCAGCAACTGCTTGAGCGGGTGCGGGCCATGCCTTCGATGGCCGGCTTGAACCTGGCGAAGGATGTCTCAACGCGGGAGCCCTACCGCTGGTCCTCGCTCTGTCCGGCGAGCTTTGATCAGCGACTGCAGGAGAACCCCACCACCCCCTACAAGGTTGTGGCCATTGACTTTGGGATCAAGCGGGCGATTCTCGAGCGGCTTGTGGCCCACGGCTGTGATGTCACGGTTCTCCCGGCTGACGCGACCTTGGAGCAAGTGTTGGAGAGCCAGCCCGAGGGCGTCTTCCTCTCCAATGGTCCTGGCGATCCGTCGGCTGTGACCAGTGGGATTGCCTTGGCCAAGTCCCTCGTCGAGCACAACAACCTGCCCTTGTTTGGTATTTGCCTCGGACACCAGATCCTGGGCCTGGCCCTTGGCGGCAACACCTTCAAGCTCGGTTACGGCCACCGCGGCCTGAATCACCCCTGCGGCACTACCGGCGTTGTGGAGATCACCAGCCAAAACCACGGCTTTGCCCTGGATGCGGACTCCCTACCGGCTGATCAAATGGAGGTGACCCATTTGAATTTGAACGACCGGACCGTGGCGGCGTTTGCCCACCGCCAGAAGCCGATCTTCGGTGTCCAGTACCACCCAGAGGCCAGCCCCGGGCCCCACGATGCGGACCATCATTTCGGTCGATTTGCCACGTTGATGCGTGAGCGCCGGAGCTGATCGATCGAACTTTGTTTCGGTCCTGCCCGTTTCGAAAACCCTCATTACACTGCGATCGCCAGTGACGTCAGAGGTTCGCAGCCATCACTGATCTGCAGCGATTGACCGTCTCTCTCCGCGGTGGGTTTGAACAGCAGGACGGATGCCTGCTGTTCAGTTTCACCGGACAGTTGGATGCCTACTCCGAGAAGCAATTTCTCGCGTTCATCAACGACCACCTCACCAGCACACCTCAGCCGCTGGTGCTGGATCTGAGCAAGATCGATTTCATCGACTCTTCCGGTTTGGGTGCCCTGGTGCAGTTCGCGAAGCATTGCAATGACCAGAAGATCCAGTTCCTGGTGGTCGGCAATGCCCGGGTCGTGCAGACGGTGAAACTGGTAAGGCTTGAGGAGTTTCTCCATCTCCAGCCCGACCTCAACACCGCCCTCGGATCCATCGCCGCCTGATTCGGCCGCCTGGATGACCCAACTCCAACCGCCGGGATGGCCCGGGGAGTTGGGTCCACTTCAATTGGCCTGGCTTGGCGACGCCGTCTGGGAGCTGCACCAGCGCATCCGCCGTTGCCGCCAACCCGGCAGGAGTGCCGATTTGCATCGCGCTGTCGTGGCGGATGTCCGTGCTGATGCCCAAGCCCATGCTCTTGATCGCCTGCAGGAGAACGGCTTTCTCAGGAAGGAGGAACTGGAGTGGGTGCGCAAAGGCCGCAATAAAGCGGGCAGGGGGCCTCGCAAGGGGGAGGCAGGTCTCTATGGAAAGGCCACGGGATTTGAGACAATGGTTGGCTGGCTCTTTCTGCAGAACCCCAGCCGCCTTGCACAGCTGCTGGCAGAACTCGAGGACGCCGACTGATAACCCTTTTGCTTGAAAACCATGAGCCCTCGTTTTGATCGTCGTAATGACCAGCGTTCGGGCTCTGGCGGAGGCAAACCTCCCCGTTCCGGAGGGCGCTTTGGTGGCGAACGCTCAGGTGGGGACCGCCGCGGTGATCGCTTCGACTCTGATCGGGGGGGCGAGCGGTATGGCTCCGCTCGCGGTGGTGACCGCTTTGGTGGCGGTGAAGAAGGCGGTGGTGGTCGTCCTGGGTATCGCGCCGGTGGGCGTACCGCAGGCCGTCCTGGCGTTAGGCCCGGTGGGCGTCCCGGTTTCCGTGGAGGTTCCTCCCGTCCCTTCTCTCCCCGCGGTGAATGGCGCCCTGATGGGGAGGGGCGCGGAGGAGCCGGCCAGGGACGTGAGCGCTTTTCCCGTCCTGAGGGCCGTTCGGAGGGCCGCGGTGATGCCTCGAGCCGACCGGAGCGTCGTGGTGCCCGCCCCCAAGGCCGCCCGTTTCTGAAAGGGCGTGGTGCAGACCGTTACCGCGACGCTGGTTCAGAAAGTGGTCGTGGTGGCGGCAAGGGCCGTTTGGGTGGAGCTCGTGACGATCAGCGCGCTGGTCGCAAGCCCTTCAGCCGCGACCGGGATCAGGGCAAACCCATCGCCGTTGAGGTTCCGGTCGGTGAGGCCGAACGCTTCAACGCCTATCCCGCCGATGACCTGATCTGGGGCCGCCATGCCGCCCTGGCGGCCCTTGAAAGCGGCCGGCCTGTGCACCGCATTTGGTGCACCCCTGAGATGCGCTTCCAGCCCCGTTTCCTTCAGCTGCTGCGCGAAGCGAAGTCCGCCGGCGTTCTGGTCGAAGAGGTCACCTGGTCCCGCCTGGGTCAGCTGACCAATGGTGCGGTTCACCAGGGCATCGTCTTGCAGGCCGCTGCAGCCGACACCTTGGATTTGGGGAGCTTGATTGATGGTTGCCGTGACCTGGGGGAGCCACCTCTGTTGATGGCACTCGACGGCATTACCGATCCCCACAACCTCGGGGCGATCGTCCGCAGTGCGGAGGCGTTGGGGGCCCATGGTCTGGTTCTACCGCAGCGGCGAAGTGCTGGCCTGACCGGTTCGGTCGCCAAAGTGGCCGCCGGTGCCCTGGAGCACCTCCCGGTGGCCCGGGTGGTCAACTTGAACCGGGCCCTCGACAGCCTCAAGAACGAGGGCTACCGCGTGATCGGCCTGGCCGGTGAGGGCAGCGTCGCCCTTGGCGAGGCCGACCTGGATGGTCCCTTGGTGGTGGTGACGGGTTCGGAGGGTGATGGCCTCTCGATGCTGACCCGCAAGCACTGCGATCAGTTGGTGCGGATTCCGATCCGAGGCGCGACCCCCAGCCTTAATGCGTCGGTGGCCACGGCGATGGTGCTTTACGAAGTGGCTCGCCGCGGATGGATGCAGAAGATTTCTGGCGCTGCGCCCGCCCCGCGGATCGTGCGCCCGCAAATGCCTACTCCGCCCCCGCTGGAACTGCCTGAAGAGGAGATCGTTAGTGAGGCCGGGGAGGCCGAGGCGACCGTCAGCGCCGCCGAAGAGGTCCGTGCAGAGAAGATCGTTGCCGATGTGATGGCTGATTTGCAGGACGAGGGCCCGACCAGCCCGGATCAGGTCGATGGCTCTGATCCCTCCGCGACGTTCTCCTCCGACATCAAGCTCTGATTGCTGCGCTGGGCCAATCCGGAGCCACAATGGGTTTATCGCCTTCCCCCTGGATGACACCGCTTCTTCGGCCGCTGCGCAGCATTGCAAACGGGTTTGGGATGGCTTGGTGGGCCAGGGTTGAGACCAGGCAGCCCGACGTGACTTATTGGTTTGGTCCCTACATACGGCGCACCAGCCTGGAGTCGGCGCTTCCCCCGTTTCTGGCGGATCTGCGCAGTGAAGGGGCTGGACAGATCAACCACACCATGCTGAAGACCCGGCGGTCCGAGCCGTTTACCATTGCTTCCGAGAGCTGAGCGTCTGAAGCACCACTGGTTGACTGATAGCGTCAACTCTTGGTTTGGACCTGGGTTTGATGGGTATCGCCGAGTGGCGCGACCAGCTCAAGAGCGGCGATGTCTCCGCCCGGGAGCTCACCGACCATCACCTCAGCCGGATTGAGGCGGTCGAGCCCAGCGTCAATGCCTACACCGAGGTCACCGCTGAGCGGGCCAGGGCCGATGCGGATCGCATCGATGCCCTGAGGGCCTCTGGCGCTGAACTCCCGCCGCTGGCCGGCGTCCCTTTGGCGATCAAGGACAACCTCTGCACCCGGGGCATCCGTACGACCTGCTCCAGCAGGATGCTTGAGTATTTTGTCCCCCCCTATGAATCCACCGTGACCGAACGCCTCTGGGGCGCTGGTGCGGTGTTGCTGGGCAAGACCAACCTCGATGAGTTCGCCATGGGCAGCTCCACCGAGACCTCGTTCTTCGGTCCCAGCCGCAACCCCTGGAACACCGAGAAGGTTCCTGGGGGTAGTTCCGGCGGCAGTGCCGCCGCGGTGGCGGCTGGCGAGTGCGTGGGTTCCCTGGGATCAGATACCGGTGGCTCCATTCGCCAGCCCGCCTCCTTCTGCGGGATCGTTGGCCTGAAGCCCACCTATGGACGGGTCAGCCGTTATGGCTTGGTGGCATTTGCCAGCTCCCTGGATCAGGTTGGCCCCTTTGCGAACAGCGTCTCCGATGCGGCTGAACTGCTCCAGGTGATCGCTGGGGAGGATCCACGTGATTCCACCTGCTTGGAGGCCCCTGTTCCCGATTTCCGGGCCGCTCTGACACTGCCCGTGGCCGGCCTCAGGGTCGGTATCGTTCGGGAATGCTTTGAAGCGGAGGGTCTGCATCCCGAGGTCAAGGCCTCGGTGATGGCCGCCGCCGCCCAACTCGAGGCTCTGGGCTGTGACCTTGTCGATGTCAGCTGCCCGCGTTTTAACGATGGGATCGCGACTTACTACGTCATTGCTCCATCGGAGGCATCCGCCAACTTGGCTCGCTATGACGGTGTGAAGTACGGCTACCGCGCCGAAGACGCCGCAAGCCTCGCTGAAATGACCTCCCGCAGCCGGGCTGAAGCATTCGGCGATGAGGTGAAACGTCGCATCCTGATCGGCACTTACGCCTTGTCCGCTGGCTACGTCGACGCTTATTACAAAAAGGCCCAGCAGGTCCGGACCCTGATCCGTCGTGACTTTGATGCGGCCTTTGGTCAGGTCGACGTCCTGCTGACCCCTACCTCACCGACCACCGCGTTTGGCTTTGGCGCCCATGCAGAAGACCCCCTTGCCATGTACCTGGCCGACCTGCTGACGATCCCCGCGAACATGGCGGGCTTGCCGGCCATCAGTCTCCCTTGTGGCTTCGATGGTGTGGGCCTGCCGATCGGTGTGCAGCTGATCGCGGGCGTGTTGCAGGAGGAGCGTCTGCTCCAGGTCGCCTACCACTACGAGCAGGCCGCTCGGGTGATGGAGAAACGTCCCCGGGCCTCCCTGGTGCCCTGATCACTAGGGCTGGCGTGTCGGACTGACGAACTGGCGAGTGAAGCCCTGAATCTGGTGTTGCCGGCTTAGCCTGGCACCAGTCTTGGCTCCATCGCTTTCTCCGCGCTTGGCCTTCGTCCCCCTCCACAACCACAGCGACTACAGCCTTCTGGATGGGGCCAGTCAGCTGCCGGCCATGGTGAAACGTGCTGAGGAGCTGGGCATGACTGCGATCGCCCTCACCGACCACGGCGTCATGTACGGCGCCATTGAGCTGTTGAAGCTCTGCCGGGGCAGCTCGGTGAAACCGATAATCGGCAATGAGATGTATGTCATCAATGGCTCCCTTGATGACCCCAACCCTCCAAAAAAAGAGCGCCGCTACCACCTGGTTGTCCTGGCCAAGAACGCTGTCGGCTATCGCAATTTGGTGAAGCTCACGAGCATCAGCCACCTGCGGGGTATGCGTGGTCGGGGCATTTTTTCCCGGGCTTGTATCGATAAGTCAACCCTCGAGCGCTACAGCGAGGGTTTGATCATTGCCACCGCCTGCCTCGGCGGTGAAATCCCCCAGGCGATCCTGCGGGATCGCCCCGACGTCGCTCGCGACGTGGCCCGCTGGTACCAGGGGGTCTTCGGCGACGACTTCTACCTGGAGATCCAAGACCACGGCTCTCCGGAGGACCGGATCGTCAATGTGGAGATGGCAAAGATCTCCAAGGAATTGAGGATTCCGTTGGTGGTCACCAATGATGCCCACTACTTGACCAGTAATGACGCGGAGGCCCATGACGCGCTGCTCTGCGTCCTCACGGGCAAGTTGGTGACCGACGAAAAGCGTCTGCGCTACACGGGCACTGAATTCATCAAGAGCGAGCAGGAAATGCTCGGTCTCTTCGCCGATCACCTGGACCCTGAGGTGGTGGCAGAAGCGGTTGCCAATACAGCACTGGTGGCCGAGAAGGTCGAGGACTACGACATCCTTGGCCGCTATCAAATGCCCCGTTTCCCGATCCCCGAGGGACACACACCGGTGAGCTACCTCCGGGAGGTCACCGAACAGGGTCTTCGGGCGCGCCTGGGGCTGCCCGAAGACAGTGGATTTGACCCCATCTATGGCCAGCGGCTCGATTTCGAGCTGCAGGTCATGGAACAGATGGGGTTCCCCACCTACTTCTTGGTGGTCTGGGACTACATCCGTTTCGCTCGTGACAACGGCATTCCCGTGGGACCGGGCCGTGGTTCCGCCGCCGGCTCACTGGTGGCCTACGCCCTGGGTATCACAAACATTGATCCGGTCACGAACGGATTGCTGTTCGAGCGCTTCTTGAACCCCGAGCGCAAGTCGATGCCTGATATCGACACGGACTTTTGCATCGAGCGCCGTGGCGAGGTGATTGACTACGTCACGGAGCGCTACGGCGAAGACAAGGTCGCTCAGATCATCACCTTCAACCGGATGACCTCGAAGGCGGTGCTTAAGGATGTGGCCCGTGTGCTCGACATCCCCTATGGCGATGCGGATCGTCTCGCCAAGTTGATCCCGGTGGTGCGCGGCAAACCCGCCAAGCTCAAAGAAATGATCGGCGAGGAATCACCAGCCCCTGAGTTCCGCGAGAAATATCTCGGCGATCCCGCGGTGAAGCGCTGGATCGACATGGCGATGCGCATTGAGGGGACCAACAAGACCTTCGGTGTACATGCCGCTGGTGTCGTCATCGCGGCGGATCCCCTCGATGAAGTGGTGCCGTTGCAGCGCAACAACGACGGCCAGGTGATCACCCAGTACTTCATGGAAGACGTGGAGTCCATGGGCCTGCTGAAGATGGACTTCCTGGGCCTTAAGAACCTCACGATGATCGATAAGACCGTCGATTTGGTTCAACAGAGTTCCGGCATCAGCATCGATACCGATGCTCTCCCACTTGATGATCCAGGCACCTTCGGTCTCCTAGCCCGCGGCGATCTTGAAGGCATCTTCCAGTTGGAATCCAGTGGGATGCGCCAGATCGTGCGTGATCTCAAACCGTCTTCCCTGGAGGACATCTCATCCATCCTGGCCCTCTACCGACCCGGTCCCCTCGATGCGGGTTTGATTCCGAAATTCATCAACCGCAAGCACGGCCGCGAGGCGATCGATTTCGCCGACGCCAAGTTGGAGCCGATATTGCAGGAGACCTACGGGATCATGGTCTACCAAGAGCAGATCATGAAGATCGCTCAGGATTTGGCGGGCTATTCCCTGGGTGAGGCGGACTTGCTGCGCCGGGCCATGGGTAAGAAAAAGGTCTCGGAGATGCAGAAGCACCGAGACATCTTTGTGAAGGGCGCGAGTGAGCGTGGCGTCGACGCCAAGATCGCCGACGAGCTCTTCGATCAGATGGTGCTCTTCGCTGAGTACTGCTTCAACAAGAGCCATTCCACCGCCTACGGCGCGGTGACCTATCAGACCGCTTACCTCAAGGCGCACTACCCAGTGGCTTACATGGCGGCGCTGCTCACGGTGAATGCCGGCAGCACCGACAAGATCCAGCGCTACATCTCCAATTGCAATGCGATGGGGATTGAGGTCATGCCCCCTGATGTGAATGCCTCGGGCATTGACTTCACCCCTGTCGGTGATCGCATCCTGTTTGGCCTTTCGGCGGTTCGAAACCTTGGCGAGGGGGCGATTCGTGTCCTTCTGGAGACCCGCGCTACCGATGGTTCTTTTAAGTCACTCGCAGATCTCTGTGATCGAATCCCCGGCGCCACCTTGAACCGTCGCTCCTTGGAAGCGCTGATCCACTGCGGTGCTATGGATGCCCTTGAACCCGAGGCCAACCGGGCTCAACTGATGGCGGACCTGGATCTGATTATCGACTGGGCTTCCTCCAGGGCCCGTGACCGGGAGAGCGGGCAGGGCAACCTGTTCGATCTGTTTGCGAGGTCGGCGGACGATTCAAACGATGCGACGCCCGTGGCTGGAGGCGATCTCAGTACGGCCCCGAAGGCGGCGCCGGTGAAGGATTACCCCCCGACTGAGAAGCTGCGGCTCGAGAAGGAATTGGTCGGCTTCTACCTCTCGGATCACCCGCTCAAGCAGCTCACCCGCCCTGTACAGCTGCTTTCACCGGTGGGCCTCGGTGGCCTCGAGGAGCAAGCCGATAAGGCGCGAGTCAGCGTGGTGGGCATGGTCTCCGGCCTACGACCGGTGACCACCCGCAAAGGGGATCGTATGGCGGTCCTTCAGCTAGAGGATCTAAGTGGCAGTTGTGAGGCCGTGGTCTTCCCGAAGACCTACGCCCGCCTTTCGGATCACCTGGTGGTGGATTCCCGTCTTTTGATTTGGGCTTCAGTCGACCGGCGTGACGAGCAGGTGCAGTTGATCGTTGATGACTGCCGCGTCATCGACGAGCTGCGCTTCCTCGTGGTCGAACTGGATGGCCAACAGGCCAGTGACATTGCCATCCAGCACAAACTGCGGGAATGCTTAAACCAGCACCGCACCGAAAAAGACGAGGGCGGTATTCGCGTTCCCGTGGTGGCCATGGTCAAGGACCAGCGCCAGGTGCGTTATGTGCGGCTGGGCCACCAGTTCTGCGTCCGTGACAGCCGTGCCGCTTTGAGCAGCCTGGAGGCCCAGGCCTTCCGGGCCCGTCTCAGCTCGACGCTGGTGGGCGCTTAAGGGAGCTGCGGAGGCGTGTGATGTTAACGCCCAGTTGCTCGAACCCCAGCAGGCTGCCTGCAGTGGATTCCCAACTGGCTGACAAGACCCCGTAGCTCAATCCGACCAGGCCAAGCAGGAAAAACCCCCCAGACGTCACCAGCGTGGCGCTCGGGGGGATGTCCATCAGTCCACGGCTGACAACCAAGTAGCTCACGATGAAGGTGGCCATGCCCATCACTGTGGGTAGACCGGTCGCGATGGCCACACGCCGGGCCATGCGATTGGCCACGGCGGGTGGAATTGCTTGTGGGTGGTTCGGCTTGGTACGACCTTTGGTCGTTTTGGATTGGCTAGAGGGGACGCTTGGAGCAAGTCCTCCGCTGCTCTTCAGAGGACGGGAGCGGTTTTTCCCCTCTTTTGCCATCTCAGCCGCGGATGCCCAGCTTTTGGATCAGGTCGGTATAGCGCTTCTCGCTGTTGCTGCGCAGGTAGCTGAGGAGGCGCTTGCGGCGACCGATCATCTTCAGCAGACCCTGGCGGGACGAGAAGTCATGGATGTTGCCTTGCAGGTGACCACTCAGATTGCTGATGCGCTCGCTCAGCATCGCCACCTGAACTTCCACGGAACCGGTGTCGGTGCCATGGGTCTGGTGAGCGTTGATTAGTTCCTGTTTCTTGGTGGTGTCGAGCGACATGCGCGGCGTCTGGCCCTGACGGTGCAAACAACCAACTTACTGCCCCGAGGGGACCGTCTCTCCTCAGGCCGCATCGCGGGAGAGGTAGCGCAGGCTCTCCCGCAGCCAGGCATCGCCGTCCTCGCCCAAATCTTGGCTCTGCAGGCTGAGGGCCCGCAGGGCTCGGTTGATCTCCAGCGCCTCGTAGCCCAGGGCCGCCAGGGTCAGCTGCACCTCCTCTCGGACCTCTTCCGCTGGAGAGTCTCCGGCCTCCGCGTTCTGCAGGTCATCGGCTGCGCTCAACTGCAGGCTCTCGCCGTAGCGCGCCTGCAGCCGAGTCCGCAATTCCACGGAGAGGCGCTCGGCAGTGCGTTTGCCCACCCCGGGTGCCTGGCAGAGCTGACGGAGATCGGCCTGCACGATCGCGCTAACCAGCTCTTCGCAACTCAGCTGGCCTAGTAGGCCCAGGGCCATCTGCGGTCCAACGCCGCTGACGGCCACCAGTTCGCGGAACAGATCCCGCTCATGGCGCGCACAGAACCCGTACAGCGTCCAGCTGTCCTCCCGTATGACCTGGTGCACATGCAGGGATGTCTCGCTGCCATCACCGCCGAGCTGATCCCAGTGCCGACGGGGCATCTGTACTTCGTAGCCCACTCCTGAACAGACCAGCAGAACGCCGAATCGGTTGTTCAGATGCCAGCGATCGGCGAGTTGCCCTTGCAGCCAGCCGATCATGGGGAGACGCTTACTGCTCTCCATGCTGCCCGGTCTGACCACCCAGGCTGATCGCCTTGCACCACTTTCCCGCCTGTTGAGTTGGGCGCTGGCCCTTATCTTGGCTGCGGTCTTAGCCCTGGGGATGGGTGGTTGTGTGGGTTCCGGCCAACCGCCCCAGAAGGTCTTGCTCTCGGCGTTGGCCCTTCAAATCGACTTGACCCAGCGCTCTATTGCCGATGCCCTGACCTTGGATGCTGCGGGGCCGCCGCAGGTCAGTCGCGTTCGAGTGGAGTCCCAGGAGAGCTACCCCATTGGAGGGGGAAAAGGCATTCACCTACGCGGTCGCTTTGATTGGCGCCTGGCTGGTGATCCCATCCGCGTCGACAGCGTTTTCGATCTCTACCTGCAGCGGGGTGAGCGTGGCCAGAGTTGGCGCTTGGCACGACCCATCGGCAGTGAAGACGGCGCAACCCAGGACTGGCTGACCTATCCCCTTCCCCTGAAAGGCGAGCAGAGCTAAGAGGCTTTGCTGCGTTCGGGCTTCAGGCTCAGGAGAGTCGCGGCCAGGACCAGGAGGGCGGCTGTTGTGGTGTCGGGATCCAGGGGTTCCTGAAACAGAAGCCAGCCCCAGAACGCCGCCAGAGGAACCTGGCCGTAGCTCATAGCCGTGGCCCGTGCTGCCGGCATCCCCAACAGCCCCTTGGTGATCCCGATCTGTCCGAGCTGGGTGAACAGACCCACTCCCACGAGGGCCAACAGTTCCCAGGCGCTGGGCCAAACCGGATCCAGCAGGACCAAGGGAGCGGTCAACAGCAACCCAACCAAGGGGAAGTAGAAGACAATGACCAGGGGGTTCTCCGTGCGCCCGAGGGCGCGAACACTGACATAGGCACAGGCTGCGAGAATTGCTCCGGCTAAGGCCAGGAGCACACCAGACCAGGGCAAGGGGTTGGCTTGGACTCCGAGCCAGCCCCCGCCCAGGGGACCAAGCAGGCTCGCAAGCTCTCTCGGGTTGCTGAGAATCACGACCGCCGCCCAGCCCAACAGTGCCGCGATCCACACCTTGGCCCCGACTCGTTCCTTCAGCAGCAACCAGGCCAGCAGCGCCGTGAAGGTCGGTTGGAGGTACTGCAGAACCGTTGCCGGTGCCAGGGGCAGTTGGGCAAGGGCTGCGAAGAAACAAAAAAGAGCACCCGTGCCAATCGCTCCGCGCAGGACCAGCAGTCCTTTGCGCTGACCCCAGGGATCGAGTCCCGCCTGCCGCAGCATCACCATGCTGAGTACGAGGCTGATGGCGGAGCGGGCCATAACGACCTCGGCCACCGGGATGCGCCCGCCCAATGCTTTCACGCAAACGCCCATCAGGCTGAAGCTCAGCGTGCTGGACAGCATCCACAGGCTGGCCCTGCCATCCTGGAGCGTCACTTGCGCCCGGAGCGTGTCAGTCCCTCGCCTCCATCCCCGCACGATCGAGGCCGTTAAAGAGCGCGCTGACATCGTCGATGTGGTGGGTGAGCACGTTGTGCTCAAAAAGAAGGGCAGGGAATTCGTCGGGATTTGCCCCTTCCACGACGACAAATCACCGTCGATGACGGTTTCACCGGCCAAGCAGTTCTACTACTGCTTCTCCTGTGGAGCCGGCGGGAACTCGATCAAGTTTTTGATGGAGTTGCAGCGCCAGAGTTTCTCTGACGTGGTCCTGGAGCTGGCGCGCAAGTACCAGCTGCCGGTCGAGACCCTCGAGGGCCCGCAGCAGGAGCGCCTACGCCAGCAGCTGTCCCGTCGCGATCAGCTCCACAAGGCGCTCTCTTTGGCGGCCGGCTGGTTTCGCGCGCAACTACGCGCTACGGAGGGCGCCGCGGCCCTTGACTACCTGAAGCGCAGTCGTGGTCTGGATGAGGCCACCCTGGAGGGGTTCGATCTGGGGTACGCCCCGGAGCGTTGGGATGGTCTGTTGAGCCACCTTCAGCAGGTTGAGGGGTTGAGCCCGGAGCTTTTGGAGGCGGCAGGCCTGGTAGTTCCCCGCCGGGGAGGGGATGGTTTCTATGACCGTTTTCGCCATCGGGTGATGGTGCCGATTGCGGATCGCCAAGGACGGATTATTGGCTTCGGCGGCCGCAGCCTTGATGGCGGTGAGCCCAAGTACCTGAACTCTCCGGAGACGGAAGTCTTTGAGAAGGGCAAACATCTCTTTGGCCTTGACAAGGCGGTCAATGCGATTCGCAAGGCCGATCGTGCCGTCGTGGTCGAGGGCTACTTCGACGTCATCGCACTTCACGCGGCTGGCATCACCAATGCGGTGGCGGCCCTGGGCACGGCGCTAAGCAATCAGCAGATCACCCAGCTCTGCCGTTGCTGCGATGGCAAGCGCTTGATCCTGAATTTCGACGCTGATGGCGCCGGGGTTCGGGCCGCCCAACGGGCTATTGGCGAGGTGGAGCAGCTGGCCCTGCAGGGCCAGCTGGAACTGCGGGTGCTGCACCTCCCCAGCGGCAAGGACCCCGACGACTTTCTGAAGGAGCACGGAGCAGCGGATTACCGCTCCCTGCTCGATCAATCCCCCCTTTGGCTCGATTGGCAGATCGACCAGGTCCTGCACGACTGCGATCTCAGCAAGGCCGATCAGTTCCAAAAGGCGGTGACCGAGCTGGTGGCCCTCTTGGGCAAGCTGCCGGCCAGTGCCGTTCGCTCCCGTTACCTCCAGCAGGTGGCCGAACGGCTCAGCGGCGGCCAGGCCCGGCTGGCACTGCAGTTGGAGGACGACCTGCGCCAGCAGGTCAAAGGGCAGCGCTGGCATGGTCGCTCTCGCCGTTGGGAGCAGCCCGGTGAGGCCGGCCTGCGGGAGCGGGCTGAAGCCGAGGTCCTGCGTCTCTATCTTCATTGCCCGACCTATCGCGGTCCGATTCGCAGCGAGCTGCGGCGCCGCGAGCTCGATGACTTCGCCATTGCCCACCACCGGCAGCTTTGGGCCGTGATCAGTTCGCTGGAGGAGGACAACCTGGGGGGCGGACGCCTGGAGGCGATCAACCGCGGTAGTGAGGCCGGTGCGGAGCTGGCCGACCTGGATCTACCACGCCTGCTCAGTGATCAGCTACTGCTGGTCGACGATCCCGACTCAGGCCTGCCCACCGAACTGCTTGGACGTTTGACCCCACTGCTGGAGCCTAGTGACGTTCAACGCCTCTCCCTGAGCAACCCCTCCCTGCAACTGCGGGGAGCCACCGCGGCATTGGAGCGCCAGCGCAGCATGAAGCGGGCTCGTCACCTGCTGGACGCTTGGAGCAGCCAGCGGCTGGAGACCCTGGAGCGCTGCATTGCGCGGCTGCTGGATGACTCCCAGGCACCGCCCGCTGAGGCGGAGGCCGAGAGCCTTGACATGGAAACCCGCATCGAGGCGATGTTTGTCGAGCTCAATAGCGATGCCCTGCGCTTTCAGGACCTCTACTACAACGAGCGCAAACACATCGAACACCTCGATTCCCAACGGCGCGCCACCTTTGAAGACGTCGTTGCCGAGTCCCAGGATGCTCAGCAGGCCTAGGGCCGAATCTCCTTTCCCTACAGCTCTGTTTTTTTCCTGCTCAGCGTCGCTATTACAAGTCTGAAGCTCTCCGGTCTCTTCCCTGACTGACCTCCGTTCGCTCGCGTCTCGCGCCGCCGGTGTGGCTGTTCTCAGCGGGAGCACCCTGTTCGCTGCCCCATCTGTTTCGGCGCAGAGCATGGTCGTTCAGATCATTCAGAACCAGTGCTCCAGGGCGATGAATGCGGACTTCAAGGCCGCGGGTAAAACCCCGCCGTCCGGCATGGTTCAAGACACCTGCAACTGCGTCGCCGAGCGCATCGAGAAGCTTGACTCCATCGAGGAGGCAAAAACCTTCTGCGTCAAGCAGAGCACAGCGAAATACGGTGCTGTTTAGGTCTTCTTATCGCGCCCAGACGGTGGGGAGGTCGCTCAGTCGGGTGGTGGCGGCCCGCGAGAGTTGCTCCCGCCGCATTAACCACGCTGGCTGGAGCCCGCAGGCGGCCCACTGAACCGTCCCGCTGCCGTAGCGACGGTTCAGTTGATCGATGCTGGCCATGAGGGCCTCCCGGCGCTGCTGCTCGACCTGGCTGAGGGGTTGCAGGAGGTGGTGCTGAAGCTGACTCTCCGGTTGCAGGTCCTGCAGCAGGATTCCGGCCTTGGCAAAGCGTTTGTAGGGTCGATAAAGGCTGGGAACCATCTGGCAGGCCGCCCGCAGCAGGACGCCGGTGTCGTTGCTGGCCAGGGGAAGGCTGAGGCTGGCGGCTTGGCTGTAGAAGCCGGGGGCGAAGGGACTGGTGCGGGCAAACACCGTGAGCCGTCCAGCCCGTTGCCGTTGCCGCCGTAACTTCTCCGCGCCGCGGCTGATGTAGCTGGCGACGGCTTGGCGCAGCTCTTCTTCGGTGGTGACGGGGCGGCTGAAGCTGCGGCTCACGCAGGTCTCCTGCTTCTCTCCGGCTTGCTGCTCCAGGGGCAGGCAGCTGATGCCCTGCAGTTCCAGTTGCAGGCGGAGGCCCACCACCCCGGCTTTAGCCCGCAGTTCTCCGCTGGGCATGTCCCGCAGTTGCTGCGCCGTACTGATACCCCGCAGCCGGCACCAGCGGCTCAGGCGCCGGCCGACACCCCAGAGTTCCTCCACTGGGGTTCGCTCCAGCCAGCTCGTAGTCTCCCCGGGGATGCTGAGGTCAAACACCCCTGCGTGTTGCCGATCCCCCTTGGCGATGTGGTTCGCCACTTTGGCCAGCACTTTGCTGGTGGAGAGTCCGATGGCAATGGGCAGGCCCAGGTTGTGGCGGATCCGGCCGCGCAGGGCTGTGGCCCAGGGAATGAGGTCGCCGTTGTTCGGTCTAGGCAGACGGATGAAGGCTTCATCGATGGAATAGACCTCCAGCTCGGCGACGAAGGGCTCCAGGCTGCTCATCAGCCGATTGCTCATGTCGCCATAGAGCGCGTAGTTGGAGCTGCGTACGACCACGCTGTGCCGTTGGAGGTGGTCGGCGATCTGGAAGTAGGGCTTGCCCATGCCGATGCCGAGTTGTCGGGCCTCACTGCTGCGGGAGACCACGCAGCCGTCGTTGTTGGAGAGAACCACGACGGGGCGGCCCAGCAGTGCTGGGTCGAAGGCCTGCTCACAGCTGGCATAGAAGTTGTTGGCATCGATCAGCCCGAGGGCATCAGCCATGGGCGGAGAGGCTATGAATGGCGTGGATCGCCACCCCCCAGATCTGGACGTCGCTGCAGTGGTGTAATTCGAGCGGGGGATAGGCGTTGTTGGCGGCCTCGAGCCGCAATCGGCCTTGGTGCCGGGCGAGGCGCTTCAAGGTGAAGGCGCCATCAAGCACGGCTACGACGATCTGGCCCGGCCTGGCTTCGAGGCTGCGGTCCACGACCAGCAGATCACCGTGCTGGATTCCGGCGTCAACCATTGAATCGCCGCTCACCCGCAGGAAGAAGGTGCTGTTGGGGTGGCGGATCAGGGTTTCGTTGAGGTCGATGCCGACATCCATGTAGTCATCGGCCGGACTGGGGAAGCCTGCCGCCACGGTGCTGGTGGCATGGGGCAGCCTCAGCTCCTGGGGCTCCTCCCGCGGTTGGCCCAAGAGTTGCGGCGGGCCGTCGGAGGACAGAGGGGCAGGCAAGGCCACGGGCACCACAGAGACCTTTACGATAGTCCATCTGTACTAGTCGCGGATGTCTAGACCTCCTCGTCCCCCTCCAGAAGCAGTTGCTGGAAGGCCACGTAGAGGTCCTGTTCCTCGCTGTTGGCGGGGTGGTGGCGCTGTTTATTGGGCCGCAGTTCCTGGGGTTTGCCTTGGGCTTGCAAGCCGCCGGTAAGGCGGTTGGTTTGGCTTTGGAGGGCCTGCAGTTGCTCCCGCTGGGCGGCCTGGCGCTTGCGTTCTTGATCGCTTTCGGCCTGGCGGAGGCGATCCATGAGATGGGGCGGCACCGTGCCGTCCTCGCTGGCCTTCATCAGCTCGCCAAAGAGGGCCTGGGGATCCGTTTCGGTCTCAACGCGATGGCGTTTGCCGGACGCCCCCTTGGTGTCCTCGTGGCGCTCTGCCTTGGGGAGAGGTTTTGGCAGGGAGCGGCCCAGTTCTTGGAGCCGCTCCAGGCTGCGGGCATCGAAGCTCATGGTCGGATGGCGTCAGCTGCACTCAAGGGTGTCTTTGGTGGCACGACCGGTGACCGGGTTCATGCCGCTGGCGCTGGCGCAGAGGGTTTTCAGGACGTCGCCGCGGAA
This sequence comes from Synechococcus sp., assembly GCA_047285805.1. GTDB lineage: Bacteria > Cyanobacteriota > Cyanobacteriia > PCC-6307 > Cyanobiaceae > Vulcanococcus. Next base: position 542,302 of record JBJBCN010000002.1, read on the forward strand.
CGGCACGTTGGTGAAGTCCGCACCTTCGATCAGGACATCCTTAAAGCGCGTGTTGAAGGCAAAGGCGTTCTCCAGCACCGCATTACGCAGGTCCGTTCCATCGAGGACGGCTGAATCGAGGGTGGCGTCACTCAGGTCGGCGCCCGAGAGGTTGGCGTCCTGGAGCTTGGCGCCGTAGAGGCTGGTGCCACGCAGGTCGGCCCCTTGGAAATCGGCTTCCCGCAGGTTCGTCAGGTTGAAGGTGGCGCCGTGCAGGTCGACGCCAGCAAAGTCATGGCCGATCAGCACCTGCTTGGCGTAGTCCATGGCCGCCTGCGCCGGCTGGGCCGGGTGGAGAGCCGCACTGACGAGCAGCAGGGCCAGCAGCGCGGAGCGAAACAGTGCTCGGAAGAAGCGACGCATGGTGGAGAGCCGGTGTCGAGAAACCCTAGGCAGGGCGCCTTGGGAATTCTGAGCAGGGATACAGGCTGCGGCTGATGGGGCGATTCGAGTCGCAACGGCGGGGCGATTGGGCGGAACAGCGGGCCCTGCGCTTGCTGCGGGCTGCGGGTTGGAACCGACTCTCCCAGCGTTGGCATTGCCGCTGGGGGGTAATGGATTTGCTGCTCCATACACCGCAACGGCTGCTATTGGGTGACTACTTGCAAAAAGGCTTAAAGTCAGTCCACAAGTGCCTTTTGGGCTGACTGCGATATGCACGGTGGCTCTGTCGCCAAGACCAGTGGAGCCAATCCTGTGGCGATGAACAAGCTGGTCGCGATCTCCTATGCGCGTGTTTCGACCGGCAAGCAGTCGGAGGAGAGCGCGAGTGGATTGGAGCGTCAGGAGTTAGCCATTGCTCGCTGGCTTGAAGCGCACCCTCAGTACGAACTGGACCGCGAGATCAAGGCAGTCGGCTGGGCGCGAAAGCGGGACGTTTTGAGTGGTTCATCAAGGAGCTTCAGGAGGGCCGACTGCCACAAGGCACCTGCCTTGTGGTGGAGAAGATCAGCCGGTTCTCCCGAGAGCCTGTAATGGAGGTGCTGGAGACCCTCATTCGGCTGTTTCGAGCTGGGGGGTGCGTAGCGGCTTGCGAGTTGGGGGGTGAGGTGCTGAGCAACTTGGACGGTCAAAACGGCGCTGTTTTCATGCTTGTGGGGGCGATACAGCGGGCTCGGGGTGAGTGGGAGGAGAAGCGGGACCGTGCTGCTGGCAGCAGTGCGAAGCAACGTCGATTGATCGCAGAGGGTGAATAGCCTTTCAGGGCAGGACAGAAGGGCAAGCGAGCTGACTACCCCTTCTGGCTGGACTTCAACCCCGATGCCGGCCAGTTCGAACTGAACCGGCATGCCGAGTGGTTACGCCAAGCCTTTTTGTGGGCTCCTGAAGTGGGCAGCACTGTCATTGCTCGCAAGCTCAAGGAGATGGGCGTGCGTTCTCCCTCTGATGGACGCAAGGTCCTTTCGCACAAGCGCATTACCCGGCTCTTGAAAGACCGCGCAGTACTTGGGGAGCGGCAATTCGTTGATGCCCGCCACAACCCCGTGGGCGAGCCAATTCGTGGGGTTTATCCGCCCGTGGTGACCGAAGACGAGTGGCGTCTTGCGAGAACTGCCATAGAGGCTCGTTTTGGAGGAAATCGGCGAACAGGCACAAAGCACCACTTGCTTTTTGAAGGCCAAGTTTTTTGTGCCCACTGCGGAGGCACCGTTGGCGTGGACCGCCAAACCAGGCAATTGGCGGGGGGCGGATCGAAGGTTTACGAGTACCTGCGGTGCAGGCAGCGGGATAAAGACAGCAGCCTTTGCGAGGCACCAGCGCAGCATCCCTACGACGAAGAACGCATGCTTCGGCGTCTACATGATTTTCGGTGGGCGGAATTCTTCAGCGATGAGAAGCACGAAGCCGAAGTGACGGCAGCGCGGAAGCAAGTGCTATGTGCCCAAGGGCATCGGAGTGATGTTGAACGTGACTTGACCAACCTCAGAACCGCGGCACTTGAGCAGGCGAAAGCAGGCGGAACTGTCAGTGCCTGGCTGGAACACGAAGCAAAGAAGTTGGAGCAGGCGTTTTCAGATGCTCAGGCGGCTGAGAACGTCGCAATCAGCGCTTTAGGGAGCCTTGAACGGCGCAGAACGGGTACAGACGCCCAACGGGCTATCCGGAAGCGTGTTGAGGCTTTCGTGGCCTCAGACAGGCAAGACGTTCAGCAGCGCAAAGCGTTTATCCAGTGGCTCTCGTCAGAAGAGCTGGTGATCGAGTTCAACCTCGAGACAGGAACGATGGAGCTTGGGGTCGGTCAGGTTGCTTCTGACGGCCGCTTGGTTGCACTGGATATGCGGCTTGAAGATGCGGCGGCCTTTGGGCTCCCCGTCGAGGAGTTCCGGGCATTCATCAAGGAGAGGGATGAAGCGATTGCAGCCCAGCTCCAATAGGCCCTCTTGCAAGAAACTGTTGCGCGCTTAAACGGCCGTGGACACACTGAAGCTCGTGCGTCCCACGAATCTGGTCGGTCCTTACCGCCAGGCTCGTCCTAGTGGATGCGCCCCCCTTGCGCTGACGGCAACACCAAGGCCATAACCGCTGAGGACACGGTCCGAGAGAACCCCGTGATCCGAGACGGGGGAGTGCCAAGCTCCCCCAACTCAACACTCCCCGCTACTGAGCAGTGGGTCGGGGAGCTGTTGTGCTTGTTATCAGTGACCTTGATCCTTGGCGGCGAGGGGGAGGAGAGATGAGCGCAACCCAGGAGTTAGCAGGCCATATGTCAGAGCTTGGATTCTTCTGGAACCTCCCTTGAGGACGGAACTCGTGGAGCCACATGCAACGACTTTTTCTTTCTTCCGTCAGATGAGGGCTGCCAATCTGAATAAACAACCTTCCAAGCTTTGACGGTTTCTGGACCAATCTCATTGATCCTTAGACCGGTGGATCCATCATTTGAAAGCAAGACAAAAGCTTTTCCATTCACCATGTCGTAGTTAGCCAAAGCGGCCGCAATTTCTTTGTTGACCCTAAAAACGCCATCGCACCCATTAACAACCAGATAGCCGTCACCATTCTTGATTCCAAAAGACTGAATTGACTCACTACCAGTGGTCACGCGTCGACCGAAAGACTTATTGGCAACAGTTTCTTGCCTGACCCGGATTGTGTTCCGACCAAAGAACGAAGCAACCCTGAAGGATTTATTGTAATTGCGGTCAAATACACCAATCGTCGTCCCGGTGATTGGGTTTTTCAGGATTACTGGTTTGGAAAGAGGGAATTTGGTGCTCTCAAGGTCTTGCGACCTCCAGTCTTCGGTAATAGTGAAAACTTCGACGCCGGGAAAGACCCTGGGTAGCTTCTCTGGTTCATATTGAATGTATTCTTCGGTTCTATATGGCGAACATAGAAGGAGCTCCTCCTTTAATGCATCGCCGTATTTCTTTGGCGATATTTCATATGCCGCTGCAGGCAATGAAGAGGCGAGAAGTGTTGCGCCAGCAAGGGTTAGCGGAGCGAGGGAGCGCATAGGCTTCTTTTTTCTATATTTAAGCTAGCATCACTTCTGTAGTCACTTGTGGGTGAAGGCCGATGATCGCCTCTGGGCTTGTGGTGTCAGCGCTATTTGGGATTGCACTGCTGAGCGCTGAATCGCCGGCGAACGCGGCTCCTTCAGTCTTGGTGAAGAGCGGCGTCAACTGCCCTGGAAGCTACGTAAAAGCAGGGAGAGGCAAGAATTGCCAAGCAGCGCCCGAATATGTAGACATCACCTATCTCGGAGAGAATATAAGGGAATCCTGTAAGCCCACCTACACCCGTCTTAATGCTGGCGACAGCAAGTGGTGCGTAAAATACAGCGAGCAATACTAATGCGCTCGGATAACTTCACTTGCAAGAGTGATGGGTTGACGTGTATTTGCATCCGCAACTACCTCCTTCTCGCCTTCTGCATTGCTTGTTCAATCAGAATCCATTCCGCTGCGGTGTGACGTGTCTTCCACCCGTACTGCTCGCATAGCGCGTTGCAATAGTCCCCAATCCGCAGGATCGTCTCCAGGTCAACGCGGCTAAGCCTCTCCTTAGCCACCACGTTCCGGTCGCTCCAGTTCACCACCTGAGCAACGCGCTCCCGTAGCCCATTCATCTCCAGCTGCCGATGACCTCTCTCATTCAGTGAAATGAAGTCATCCAGGTAGCCGTCATCCATCAAGTTCTGAAGGCTTGAACGACTCCGATATCCCAGCTCTCTTGCTGCCGCCGCAATGCTCTTAATGGCCACTATTCGCTAAATCTCAGCGCCTAAACCAGCCTAAGGAATTTTGCACTGACGCTAGATGAGACATGCGCTTTCGGATGACCCGCAATAAAGCAAATAGCAAGGACCCTGCAAATACGTCATTGGATACTGATTTATTGGCTTATGGGTGTGACTGAAGAAATAAAAAGCCCCTGCGTTTGCAGGGGCTTTAGGTGGCTAGCCTACCACCTTCTAATGCATAATGTCAGCACCGCAATATCCACGGTATGTATGGATCCAGGTAATGGCAATTATCGTGCACCCGCACATCCCTGTTACTAGGCGTTGATGTTAGGGCTTTAGCAGCGGCATTGGTTTTCGGTGTTTCTTTGCCAGGACCGCCATTGGTATTGAAGCGCCACTTGATATCAGCGGAGAAGCGTGACTTGAAGGCACTGTCATAAGAGAGGTTGGTGCCAACGGTTAGTCCGTTGTTGATGGCATAAGCCAGACGACCCAAGACGCCAGAGCCATCGGCATCGCCTGCATCGCCGTTTTGGTAGTAGTAACCGACAGAGGCTCTTAAGGCTGGCGTCAGGTTGTAACCAGCATCTAAGCCATAGGTGTCCAGTGCACCGCCTTGATAGACGGTGTTGAGCTGTTGCTCGGTGTCACCCGTTGGAATGAGCGCATAGGCATTGAAGTTCCACTTATCGCTCATCGCTTCTGCATTGACGGCAGCCTGCTGGAAGAAAGCCGTGCGTGAGGCATAGACAGGGATGCCTGTATCGGCATCACCCGTGCTCATTGGTCGGGTGTCATAGCCCGCATTCAGTCCATACATCCAACTGCGGTCACCATTGAGCCAGCGATAGCCCAGGCGGGCTGAGGTGGAGATGGTGGTGCCAGCAACGGTGGTGTTGATGATGCTGCTGCTGTTACCCCAGTCCGACAAGTTGGCATTCGCCAAGACATCAGCAAAGAAGATGCTGTTGCTGCCGACCACCAGTGGAAGGAAGCCACCCAGACCGGCTTGGTTGGGGGTGCCAGCGGCTTGGGTTTGCGCATGGATGCCGACTTGAGGTTTGACGATGTCCTTGAGCTGAATGCTCATCACGCCTAGGTCACTGGCGCTGCCATGCCCATCAGCTTGTGCAGGGAGAGTGGCGACTGCGAATGCAGATGCCACCAACCCGATTGATAAAGGACGCAGCATCAGCACTGGTGGGCAGTTGGGGTGATGGTGACCTACTTACGGTGACTTGTCGTGAGAAAGCCCGAGGGGGCATCACTCCCTCGGGCGGAACTGCACCACTGCAGGAGCTCTCGCGGTTATGCGATCGCGTCCTGCATCGCAGCGAAGCTTTCAGGGTGTCTGACGGCGATATCGATCGACTGCAGCGCTCGGATGCCAGTCGTGCCCTTGGCGAAGTCGGTGTAGGAGTCCACCAGGATTCCCAAGGTGCCGTACAGGCCAATCAGCAGGTCGCTGAAGTTGCCGTAGACGATCGCGCTCAGGTTGGTGCCAGTGCCCTTGCTCAAGTTGCTCGGGACGTTGTTGCTGACCTCGAAGCGACGTCCAGCAATCTGCGAGCGGCCTAGCTAAGTGCCATAAGGCGAAAGCAGGTACTGGTCTTGGGAGTCCTTGAGCTTGGAGAGGACTGCTTCCACCTTGGCGTTGGTGAGGAAGCCGCAGCTAGCGACATCAGCGTTATCGACGGCCACCTCCTTCTTGAGGTCCATCAGGTGATCGAGGGTCGGAGCCAAGCCATTGGTCCCGCCCGCAACAGAGCCAATGCCTGTGGTGTTCAAGATCCCTGTGGGTTGGTTGCTACTGCCACTGCCGTTGATGGCAGCGGTGTCGATTGCATCGGCCAGCAGCGCAACGAAGTCAGCACGGATCAGCTGCTCGATGTCCGGGGTGCTTTGCAGGTTCATCAGGTGAGAGAACTTGCTAAGTGCACCAACGGTCTTGGGGGTCATCGTCACGGTGCCGATGGTCCCGGTGCTTTCGGTGACGCTGTCGCTGTCATCAGCACCAAACCAATAGGCAGTCGCAGTGCCTGTTCTCTTGGGGATGCTCACGTCGCCCACCAAGCCGCCAAGGAAGGTGGCGCCAAGCTCGGCAACGGCCAAGCGATCACGCAGCGCCTCAATGAAACTGGTCGCCAGGTGATCGGTAGCGATCAGGTTGCCGCCGGCGCTTGCGGTTCCCGCCACATAGGTGCGTTTCTTCCAGCCGTTATCCGGGACAAAGAAGCCTTGAGTACGCCGCCCATTGCGGTGCTCAAGCTCTTGGTTCACCTCAGCTTCTCGGCCGCTCAGCCCCCGACCTGAGGAGATGCCTTGCGCAGCGCGGACGATGCTGAACTGCTCGGCCTCTCGCCGGTACTCGGCATCAGGGTCAAGGCCAATGGGGGAAATCGGTTCGTAGGTCATTGGTGTGTGAGTCGTAGTTGGTAGGGCGCGGTTCACGCCAATCGATGCGTCGGCCGGGATGCTCACGACGCTCAGCTCAATCGGTTGCCAGCGAGTGACGCGCATCACGCCTGCGTCCTGCTCGGCATCCAGCACGGAGTAGCCGACCGAGATGTTGGGCCTCACGCCTGCTTCAACGTCCTTGCGCACTTGCCTGGCGAGGTCGTTTGTGGCCCAGGTGATGCGGGCCATGCAGCGGCGTCTCTCATCGATCCATGCCCGCTCGACAATCCCGAGGATTCGATCCGGGTCGTGGTTCAGCAGCAGTGGTGCTGCGCCTCCATTCAGCCGAGTGAGGTCGACCGCTTCTCGGTCGTGATCCAACACCTCATCACCGAAGTATCGAGTGACAGGTGTTTCCGAGCTGAATGAGAACTCAAGCTGATTGGAGTCAGCTTTGGTGTCATCGATCGTGAGATAACGCCGCTGGATTTCGGCGGCGATGGTTGTCATTGACTCCCTCTATAGAGAGGTCTCGTAGATAACGACGTTGCTGAGCGCTAGCGAGGCAATCTTCCAAGGGATTTGGAACCCTTGGCATGTCGTCATCGACGAGTGATTTCATGTCCAATGCTAGAGATATATCTACTCCGATAATAGTCGCTTCTCTAAATACGCCTAATCAGTGTTAGTCAATGCTTCTGGGCGCCTGCAGAGGGGTTGCTGAGAGGAAAAAGAGGTTTAAGAGGTTAAAGAGGTTGCACCATCACACGCATGTATGGCTTTCTTGAAGTCAGACCCCTGTAGCGAGACAGCCTCTAAAACCTCTTTTCCCCTTAGTGGTCACCTGGTCAGTGCTTTAAGCACCTCATCGACTGGGCGAAAGAGGGCTGCGGGAGGCCCGCCTCGTTTCCCGTTTGATTGTTGGTAGCCGTCTTCAACGATCAGGTGTTTGCGCTCAAGGGCTTGCAATGCCTCTCGCGCCTTTGATGTGGCATGCACTTCAAGACCTAAGGCATTGCCTAGGTGAACCGCATCCATACCTTTCTTTGTCGATTGGTAGTGATCGCATAGGTCTGTCAGGGCCTTGTGCTGACGATCTGTGAGGTCGTCGAGTACTCCCTGAATCGCGGCTTTTCTTGCCACCTCCTCGCCGGATCCATGAAGGATCCAGCCAGCGTTTGTTTGCTCGATCAGCAAGTCGATCGGTGCAGCTTCACGACCCTCTGCCGCCAACCTGCTCCGCCTGTCTCGTTGAGCGAGCGGGTTGTCATCGCCGTCCCCAAGAGACGCGAGAGCCGCCGTTTGGGAAGCGGCTGCCGGCAGAGAGTTATTGCCTCGACTGGCCTCTGAGGCCCGCAATGCACCAGGCCGTTTTTTTGCGTGGTGGATCAAGAGCAGCGTCGCCTCGTGGGGAGCGAGCGCTTCTGTCAGATCGATGCAGGGGTCAGCAAAGGCGGCATCGCATTCCTGCAGCCCAAGCTTGCTGGTGCACGCGTGATAGCTGTCGACCAGAACAATCAGCCTTGGGTAGCGAAGGCAGTAGCCGACGATTTCCTCAATGCCTTCCTCGTCCACATGGAGTGGTGCGCCCTTGTGGAAGAGGCCAACAATCGCCGGGTGCATGCTCCTGTCTGGGTTGAGCAGACCAGCGAGCTGAAGGCACTTTGCCCAATCCCGTTGCGGTTGGTCCGTTCCAACAATCAGAACCTTGGCGTCAGGCCATGGATGCAGGGCCTGTCCGAGAAACTCTGACTCCCCTCGGACTAATGCCCCGAGGACGGCACAAGCCAGTCGGCTTTTTCCCGTCTTTGGGGCACCGACAACAAGATTGCTCGTCCCTCGCAGCAGGATGTTCGACCAAAGCCAGGGTGCTTCTGCAAGCGAAAGCTTTCCGCCTTGCGGGATGGGTTCAGCAGCACCCACCAGCCTTCGCCGCTCTTGCCCAAGGAGGCGGCGAAGCTCGTCGTCTCGGACGCGCGTCTGAAGTTCAGATGCGGTTCGGCGTAGGTGGATGAGTCGCTGATGGCTGGGAATGGCCTCATCGCAAAGAAGATCCCGCGTCTTCCTCTGCAGGGTGCGTAGGTCCTCTGCTGCCGATGGCTTGCGTCGAGGGGCGGGGTCAACGCGTTTGAGCTGACCCTGAACGCGTTGTTGCCGTTCCCTTTGATCAAACGCGTCTGAGTGGTCGAGCCATGCGAGTGGGTCGGTCATCGGGACCTCCTCGCCCATTCGGCCATTCGGAGGCAGCCAATCGGGTCTTGGTGCTCCAAAAGGGCTGCTGCTCGGTCGTAATCCGCTGCTGACCAAGCTGGTTCGCTGCTGAGACGCAGCAGCGTGCCGGTCAGATCAACTGAGTCCAGAGGTCGCGAAAAATCTCCGTAATGCCGCCAGCGATAACGAGTAACGGTAATTAGGGTGTCATCAGACATTTGTTCGTGACTCCCAGCCCCAACTGGGGGTTTTTTCATTTTTCGAGAACCTCGATTCGTTGGGTCAGGGCTGAAATCCGGTCTTGAGGTGGGCGCTCACCTCTTGGGCCAAGTCACGGGCGGCTTCGCTGGAAGTGCGATTGACGACGACCGCCTCCTGCAGCTGACCAACAGCGGCAAGCATTGCGGTGGTGCTATCGATCAAGCGGCGTTCGAGTTCTGTTGATGCCAAAGGCATCAGCTCCTCGCGCCAGGCATCGCATTGCGTCTGGACGCGTTCCGCCGTCCAAAAAATGTCCGCTTTCACTTGGCTGCTCCTTTTTTGAGCTCTTCCTCCTGGTGCGCGAGGGCAAAGATCACCATTGCTCTGAGTAGCTCCGCTCGACGGACCCTGTAAGCGGCCGCCAAGGCATCTACGCGAGCTGCGGTCGGTTGGTCGATGTCACACGAGAGCCTCACGTCCCGTGATGGCCTCACTGGCAGTTGAACGGTCATGGTTCCAAGTTCTGGACCGAAGTACGAACCAGTGTGTGGAACGTTCAGTAGCCCTGCAGTGCAGTCGATCTCAGCCGAGTGAATGCTTTTCGCAAGTAACCAACCAAGAGGCTGCTGTTGGTGGAGGTCAAAGTCCGGAACCGGAGTGGGTCTGTGCCTTGGCACCCCTTGCCTCCCAGTCGCCGGCCCGTGCTTTGGCTGTCTTGGGCCTGAGCGGACCGGACTTGAAGCAATGTGGAGATAAGGCCTGCTCCGCTCACTGATGTCCTTCGCGGCCCACCGTGCCCGCAAACGCTTTGGCCAGCACTGGTTGAAGGATCAGTCCGTGCTTGATCAGATCGTGCGGGCCGCTGAGCTGACCGCCGCGGACACCGTTCTGGAGGTGGGACCCGGTCGCGGAGCCCTGACGGAGCGGCTGCTGGATTCCGCCGCCAGCGCGGTTCATGCGGTGGAGCTGGATCGTGATTTGGTGGCAGGGCTTCAGGACCGCTTTGGCGCCAACCACCGCTTTGTGCTCACCGAAGGGGACGTTCTGGCCGTCGACCTGCCGGAGGCCACCGCCGTGGTCGCCAACATCCCGTACAACATCACAGGCCCTCTGCTGGAGCGCCTGGTGGGTCGCCTGGATCGCCCAGTGGCCGAGCCCTATCGACGCCTGGTCTTGTTGGTGCAGCAGGAGGTGGGAGAGCGGATTCGTTCCCGTCCCGGCAGCAGTGCCTTCTCAGCTCTAAGTGTGCGGATGCAGTTGTTAGCGCGCTGCAGCACGGTCTGCCCGGTCCCGCCTCGCTGCTTTCAACCGCCTCCGAAGGTGATGAGTGAGGTGGTGGCCCTCGATCCACTGCCTGTGGAGCAACGGCTGGATCCCGCCCTGGCCAAAACGGTGGAGATGCTTCTCAGGCGCTGCTTTGCTGCCCGCCGCAAGATGTTGCGCAACACACTCTCGGGTTTGGTGGATCCGGAGCAGCTGTTGGCCCTTACCGAGGAGGCGGAGATTGGCCTGCAGCAGCGTCCCCAGGAGGTGGCACCCGAGGATTGGGTGCGACTCGCGGCGGGCTTGAATCGGCTCACGTCCTAAGCAACGCACCCTCGCCATGGCAGAGCTGCAGGCCAGCGCCCCCGCCAAGATCAACCTGCATCTCGAGGTGCTCGGCCTGCGCCCCGACGGCTTTCACGAGCTGGCGATGGTGATGCAGACCTTGGATTTGGCCGACAGCCTCAGCCTGCGGCCCACGGCTGACGGGGCGGTGACCCTCCGCTGCGGATGTGCGGACCTGCCCACCGACGGCAACAACCTGATCGTTAAGGCGGCCGAGTTGATCAAACGACGGGTCGGCTTGCCTGAGCTGGGCGTTGCCATGGACTTGACGAAGCGCATTCCGATTGGCGCAGGTCTTGCGGGGGGCTCCAGCAATGGTGCAGCGGCCCTGGTGGGTCTAAACACTCTGTGGGGCTGTGGTTTCAGCAGCGCGCAGCTGGAGGCCATGGCCGCTGAGCTCGGCTCGGACATGCCCTTTTGCCTCGATGGTGGGACCCAGCTCTGCTTTGGCCGGGGAGAGGTCCTCGAAACCGCTGGCTTGGCCGAGCCGCCGGCTTTGGGGGTGCTGCTGATCAAGCATCCCGACGCGAGCGTCTCGACTCCCTGGGCCTATGAGCAGTGCCGTGAGCAATTCGGGGCGGACTACCTCTCGGGTGAGGAGGCCTTTGAGCAGCGCCGGCAGGCCCTGCGTCAAGCCCCCTTGCTCCAGGGCTTGAGCGGCAATGGGCCGCTTCCCGCCATACGCAATGACCTTCAGAAGGTGGTGGAGTCCGAGGTGACCAGTGTTCGAGAGGGCCTCTCGATCCTGCGGCGGGCCAACGGGGCGTTGGCGGTGGCCATGAGCGGTTCTGGGCCAAGCCTCTTCGCGGTGTTCCCCGATCGAGGGGGTGCGGATGCGGCCCAGAACCAGCTGGCTGAAGACCTGGCGGATGGCGGTTTCGAGTCCTGGGTCTGCCGCTGCACGGGCTCTGGTGCCACGCTGGTCTGAGCGCATCCCGTGCAATCCCGCGTGAGTGAGACCGAGAGCGATAGCCAAGACCTCGCTAAGGCGGAGAAGGCCGGCGACGCGGCGGTCTCCACGAAGTCGCGCAAGGGGCCGATCAGCTTTCTAAGCGGTTCATTGACCAGCTTTGGACTGGGCTGGTTGGCGCTGCAGTTGGCCATCAAGGTGGTGGGTTATTACGCCGAACATCCGCCCACCTACGAGGCGCGCTTTGCCCAGAGCATTGCTGTGTTCATGAAGACCCTGGGGGTTGGCATGAGTTTTTTGGCGACGTTCACCTTTGCCTTCGTTGGCCTGGGGCTGTTTTTGACATTTATCCGCAGCCTCTTACCGGGTTGGAAACAGGCGGAAGAAACCCCCTAGCCTTGGGCAACGGGCTGCCTTCCCTCGACATGACTGGCCACGATCTGCAGCTGCTTGTGTTGCTCCTTTCACCAGGAATGCTGTTGTCGGTGCTGTTGTTGCTGACCTTTGCCGCAGGCGGTTGAGATAGGTTGGCCCCACCCCGGACCAGTGCCGGACCCGCTTTTCAACCGTGGCAGAGACCCTTCTCTTCAACGCCCTGCGTGAGGCCATCGACGAAGAGATGGCTAGTGATCCCCATGTCTGCGTGATGGGGGAAGACGTCGGTCAATACGGCGGTTCTTACAAGGTCACGAAGGACCTCTACGAGAAGTACGGCGAACTGCGGGTTCTGGATACCCCGATTGCGGAGAACGCTTTCACCGGCATGGCTGTCGGTGCCGCGATGACGGGCCTTAGGCCCATCGTCGAAGGCATGAACATGGGCTTCCTGCTGCTCGCGTTCAACCAGATTTCAAACAACATGGGGATGCTCCGCTACACCAGTGGCGGCAACTTCACGATTCCCGCCGTGGTTCGCGGTCCCGGCGGCGTGGGCCGTCAGCTGGGCGCTGAGCACAGCCAGCGCCTCGAGGCCTACTTCCACGCGGTGCCGGGCATCAAGATAGTGGCGGTCAGCACCCCGACAAACGCCAAGGGCCTTATGAAGGCGGCGATTCGCGACAACAACCCCGTGCTGTTCTTCGAGCACGTGCTGCTTTACAACCTCTCGGAAGACATTCCGGAAGGTGACTACACCTGTTCCTTGGACCAGGCCGACTTGGTCAAGGAAGGCAGCGATGTCACGATCCTGACCTACTCCCGCATGCGCCAACACTGCCTGAAGGCCGTGGAGCACCTGGAGAAGGAGGGTGTCAGCGTTGAGTTGATCGACTTGATCAGTCTCAAGCCCTTCGACATGGAGACCATCTCCCGATCGATCCGCAAGACCCACAAGGTTTTGGTGGTCGAGGAGTGCATGAAGACCGGTGGTATCGGCGCTGAGTTGATCGCCCTGATTACCGAGCAGTGCTTCGACGATCTCGATGCTCGTCCGATCCGGTTGTCCTCCCAGGACATCCCGACTCCCTACAACGGCACTTTGGAAAACCTGACAATCATTCAGCCGCATCAGATCGTGGAAGCGGCCAAGGCGCTCAAGGCTGGCCAGGTCTGAGATGGCACGTCAACAGGGGTGGTTCGCCCTGATCTTGGCCCTGGCGTTTGCCGCAGGTGCCGCTCTGACTTCCTTTCCACTGCAACTGGGTTTGGATCTGCGTGGTGGTAGCCAATTGACTCTGCAAGTGATGCCGGCAGGCCCCATTGAGCGCGTCGAAAGCGAGCAGCTGGAGGCGGTGAAAGAAGTCTTAGATCGCCGCATCAATGGTCTTGGGGTGAGTGAAACCACGTTGCAGACCATTGGGGAAGATCGCCTCTTGCTCCAGATGCCCGGTGAACAGGACCCGAGCCGTGCGGCGAAGGTTCTCGGCACGACAGCTCTGCTGGAGTTTCGGGGCCAGAAACCTGGCACCGAGCAAGAAATGAGCGGTTTGCTCAAGCTCAAGCGGCAGGCCCAAGCCGTCTTAAATCTGCGTCGCTCCAAGGATCAAGAGCAGGCCAAAGCGGCTGATCTGGATGTAGAGGGTCTGACCCAGCTCCTGAAGGATGCAGGAGTCAGCGCCCCGGCCGGCAGCAGCGAGACCGACCAGTTGGAGCTGCTCCTTGCAGCAGTCAACACAAAGATTGTTGACCTCTATGAACCTGCCGCCCTGACCGGTAAGGATCTCACCGGTGCTGGTCGGCAACAGAACCAGTCGGGTAGTGCCTGGGACGTCACCTTGAGCTTTAACACCGAGGGTGGCCGCAAGTTCGCCCAACTCACTCAAGGCATTGCTGGCAGTGGCCGTCTGTTGGGAATCGTTTTGGACGGCCGCTCGATCAGTGAAGCAAGTGTCGGCCCTGAGTTCAAGCCCGCTGGCATCAGCGGGGGCGCCGCGACCATCACGGGCAACTTCAGCGCTGAGGCGGCGCGTGATCTGGAGGTTCAGCTCCGGGGCGGCTCCCTGCCTTTGCCCGTGGAAGTGATCGAGCAGCGCACCATTGGAGCCACCCTCGGCAGCGAGAATGTCCAACGCAGCCTGAAGGCGGCCCTGCTAGGTCTCGCCCTGGTCGCCTTCTTCATGGTGGGCTTCTATCGCCTTCCTGGTGCTGTTGCCGTGTTGGCCCTGGGGCTCTACGCACTGTTCAACCTGGCTATGTACGCGCTGATCCCGGTCACTCTGACTCTGCCTGGGATTGCTGGTTTCATCCTCTCGATCGGCATCGCTGTGGATGCCAACGTCCTGATCTTTGAGCGGATCAAAGAAGAATTACGCCTCGGCAACACCCTCATCCGCTCCATCGATGCAGGCTTCTCCTTGGCCTTCTCTTCGATCCTTGATGGCCATATCACTGGTTTGATTAGCTGCGTGGCCCTCTTTGCACTCGGCAGCGGTCTTGTCAAAGGCTTTGCCGTCACCTTGGGCATCGGTTTGGTGCTGAGCCTATTCACGGCATTGACGTGCACCCGCACCCTCTTGCGCCTGCTGATGGGTTATCCCTCCCTGCGCCGCTCCAGCTACTTCCTGCAACAGTCTCAGCTGCCCGCCCAGGCCTCCTGATGTCAGACCCTTCGACCGCCGTGGCTGCAACCGCTCCTCGCTTTCGGATCAGCCGCATCCGCCGTCAGGGCTGGCTTGCCTCCGGCCTCGCTGTGTTGCTCAGTGTTATGGGCATGGTGCTCTGCTGGACCAACCCTCGCATTGCCGCACCGCTGAAGCCCGGTTTGGACTTCACCGGCGGTACCCAGATAGAGATCCAGCGCAGCTGCATGGGCCCAGACTGCTCAGGTCTAAAAGCTGCCGCAGTCCGTCAGAAACTGCGTGCATTGACTTTGCCCGAGATCGGCGGCCAAGCGGCGCCCCAGCTTGTCAATGCCGGCGTTCAGGTTCTGGATGGGGGCCGTTCCGTCGACCTGCGTCTTCCGGATCTTGAGCCGGAGCAGAGCCAAGCAATGATTGCGGGTCTGGTTCGCGTCATAGGGCCAATCCACCTTGACCAGGTCTCAATCAACACCATTGGACCCACTCTTGGATCTGAGCTTCTCAAGGGGAGCTTGATTTCCTTATTGGTGAGCTTTGCCGCTATCTCGGTTTACATCAGATTCCGTTACGACGATGTCTTTGCCGGCTTGGCCCTGTTGTGTCTGGCCCATGACATCGTCATCACCTGCGGCGTTTTCGCTTGGTTGGGTTTGATCAGCGGCATCGAGGTCAATTCACTCTTTGCTGTGGCTCTGATCACAGTGGCCGGTTACTCCATCAACGACACCGTGGTGGTCTTTGACCGCATCCGTGAGCAAAAACGCGCCTTGCAGGGGCTGAGCCTCCAGGACCAGGTGGACGTGGCCGTGGATGCCACCTTGACCCGCTCGCTGTACACGTCTTTTACTACCCTCCTACCGCTGGTGTCCCTTCTGCTCTTCGGTGGGAGCAGCCTCTTCTGGTTTGCTGTGGCACTGACCATCGGTATCGGTGTCGGCAGTTGGTCGAGCATTGGGATTGCCCCGACCTTGTACTCGGTTCTCTCGCGTCGATGACCCGCCGCATCCCCTTGGTGCCGCTGCTGCTCGCAGCAATAGCCCTTTGGGATCTGCGCTCTGAGCTTCAGCTTCTGGCCGAGCATTTCACTTGGATCAGCCTGCTCACGATTCCCCGCTACCACCTGCTGGCGGTGAGTGTGCTGCTGTTGACGCCAACCCTCATTCGTCAAATCAGAGCCCAGCGGCGATAACAAATCCCATAGTGCTGAGCATCGCTTATTCGCTGAAGCTCAAAATCCCTAGGGGCGTTTTGCTGTTCCCGCCGACACAAGCACAGTTCAGAGCCAGTTTGTCTACACAAACGGCATTTAGGACCGAGATAATTCCGGGAATGCCAACTATGAGTGCGACCCAGCCTGCTAGGGGGACTGCCGGGTTCGTCAAGAAACCCAGGTCAACCAGTAATCCCACGCTTGGGTAAACCTTCGCCCAATTTCGCCAACGCTGGATGATGAGGTCGTACTTGCTTAAGCTCTCGGCAAAGCTGCTGATGTCCATCAGCTTCAGGATGACCAGCACGCAAATAGACAACCACTTGAAGTGTCGAAGGATCGAGCCTTCGAGTACCAACGCGATCAGCAATGTGCTGCCAAAGACAGCGAGCACTGGGGTGTAGGAATACTCGACGGACTCAGCCTCCTCTCCGGGTCGCTTGGCTAAGTTGCCATAGCCATCGATGCGTTCATCACGGGAAAAAACTTGCGGAGTTGTTGTCACCCGGTGAGCCTGTTTAAACGCGTCAACCGCCACTGATGTTGTGAGGAGATGATCGTCGAAAAGAATTCCCTTCGCTTGCAGCAAGTCACGCGCTTCAGTCCAAACGGGCAGTCGTGCACTAGCGTCGACAAGCGGTATAACAAACGCCCTCAAGATTGTGACGGCGATGCACCGGTGCCTTGCCTCACTACACGGAAGCTAGAAATCGTCTGCAAGTTCGACAACCCCACTGCTTGCTATCACAGGCTCCTGGGCTGGGATGAAATCGCAAGGACGATCAAGTCCACTTGTCCATGACCTGCTCCACCAGCACCCGTTGGGAGAAGACTTGAAGCACCACCACCAGCGGCAGGGCGAGCAGTACACCGGGAAGTCCCAGCAGAGCCCCGAGGCTCAACTGGGACATTAGGGCCACGGTGGGCAGGAGGTTGACCGTTCTGCTCAGCAAGAGAGGGGTGAGCAGAAAGGCTTCGCCGTTCTGCAGCACCAAACGCAGCACGATCACCTGAACCGCAAGGGTCGGTGAGATCAACAACGAGACCCCCACGGGCAACAGGCTGGCCAGGGTTGGGCCGATGGTGGGAACAAAGGTGAGCAGGCCGCAGATCAGGCCGCTCAACAGCGCCAATGGCACCTTCAGGGCCGCCAGCCCCGCCCAGGTCAGAAGGAAGACCACGGAGGCGGAGAGGGTCATCCCCGCCAGCCAGCCGCCCAGGGCCTGGCGGCTTTCCGTGAGCAGGTTGTGCACCAAGGCGCGGCTGTGGGCGGGCATCAGCGCCAAGGCCAAGCGCTGGTGACTGCGGGGATCGAGCACCAACAGGATCGCTAGCAGTCCCATCAGCAGTAGGATCACGGTGCCACTTGCGGCGCCGCCGGCGACCCCCAGCAGTTGGGCGCCAATGGGCTGCAGCTTGTCGATGGTGAGCAGCTCTGACAGTTGGCTTCCGAGTCCCTTCAGCACGCTTACTCCGCCGATCAGTTCGGCAAGCCGCGCAATCAAGGCCGGCACCAGTTGGGTCAGTTGGTTGAGCTGTTCCAGCAGTTCAGGCAAGAGAAGTTCGGCGAGCTGCCAGCTCAACAGGCTGAGCAACACCAGTACCGCCAGTAGGGCCTGCGGACGGCTCAGCCGAACAACCCTCCGCAGCCAGCTCACTGGCACATCTAAGGCGACGGCGAGCACCACGGCGCCAAATAGCATCATCAGCACCCATCGCAGTTCCCAGGCCAAAAGCCCAAGGACCACCAGGGAGAGCAGCAGCAGCAAGCCCCTAGGTGTCATGGCCGATCATCCATGGCTGGCTCCCAACCGTTAAGGACGTCCTGGATCAGCACCTCACGGATGATCACCTGCAGGCAGACCGCGAGCGGCAGGGCTAAGAGCAGGCCCAACGGACCAAAGATGACCGTAAACAGAAACTGCGCGATCAAGGTCAGCCCCGGCAACAACTTGACCTGGTGGTGCATGACCGACGGAGTGATCAGGTAACTTTCGATGTGCTGGATGACGACATAGAGCAGCAAGACAAACAACGCCTTCACTGGTGAATCCAGCAGCGCCACCGACATCGGGAAGACTGTGCTGAGGGTGGGGCCGATGTTGGGAATGACGTTCAACAGCGCCGCTAAGAGGGCATTGGCCGCCACCAACTTCACGCCAAGCAGCGAGAGGCCAATGGCCGCCAAAACACCAACGCAGAACGAACTGATCAGCAATCCAGCCATCCAGCTGCTCAAGGCCTCACCGCAGAAGGTGAGAACCTCGCGGAATCGACGTCGATAAAAAGAAGGCACCAGGAGGATTGCGATTTCCCGGTAGGCCTTTGGCTGTATTGCCATCATTAAAGTGACGGCGACAACAAACAACAACTCCACCAGGCCACTGCTGAGATTGCCCGCTACGCCGAGCAGCTTCAGCAGGCCATCCGTGGGATCCAGGCTGGCGCTGCCTTGGTTTTGCCAGCTCTGATGCAACCACTCCAGGGCCTTACGCCCGTAGAGCATTTGGCTGCTCTGATCGAGGCTTTCGCGTAGCAGCTGCATGGCCACCTGCAGGGCGGCGGGTAGTTGCTTGAGCAGCTCCTGAAATTCGGCGATGAAGGGAGGAATGACCACCGCCGTGGTCAGAATCGCCATCAGCAGCAAACCTCCAAGACTGAGCGAGAGCGCAACGGGGCGGTTGCAGCGCATTCGCTCTTGCGTGACACCCACCAACGTGCAGATCGCCATGGCGAGCACCACGGCTGCAAAAACAAGGATTAGGACCTCGCGTAGGGACCACAGCAGCAGCACCGCAGCTGCTGTGGCGATCAATCCGAGCCACTGGCCGAATCTCAAAGGGGGAGGCCGACTCGTGTTGTTTTAGCGCCGATTGCGGCACTTCAATTCAGTTGGCGTCTCCTTCGCCAGCGTCTTCGTTTTTCTTTTGAGCAAATCCCAGGTCATTGGCTTGGGCGTAGCGCTCCGCAAAACGCATAAAGCGCTCGAAGTCTTCGGTGGTTTTCCAGGTGTAAGTGGCTTCCAGGCCGGCTGGTTTGCCATTCACGAACTTCGCATTGACATCACGGGTCACCATCTGCCCTTCTTCATCGACCATGTACATGCCGCCGATGTCAGCCATGCTCTCGGGGGAGAGGGCTTGGGGCTGATCGAACACGAAGATCGCCTGACCGGTACGGCCATCGCGCGAACGGGTCATCCGGATGTCGGGCACGACCGGCTCATCCACACCGGGGAAAAACTGGATCGCGGCCATCGCCCGTCGTCGTAAAGGCCGATCCTAGTGATGCTGCTCGGCCGTTCTGGTGGCGACACCGCTCTCGATCAGCTGATCGGCAACCGCTGCCGCCGATAGCCCTGCCAAATCCCGCGGTTCCCTTTGATTCAGAGCCTCCTCCTGTCCATGGCGCTCCAGCTCATGGTCGTAGCAGCGGTCGTAGTAGTCGAGCATTTGGGCGCAGGCTCCATGCCAGTCCCGCAGGGCGATCGCCTCAAGGGCTGTGCTGGTTCGCTGAGGGCCTAAGCGCCGTGCAATGCGTTGGGTGGCTTCAGCAAGAGCTTCCGGGTCCTGGACGCCGTAGACCTCGACGAGTTGATCGAGACGCTCCTCCATGGGGCGGGTGATCTCCAGCAGTGGTGCCGCTTGCATCTGCCGCCAGAGCCCGGCTGGGATGCGGCAGCGCCCCACTTGAACGCTTTCTGCTTCAAGCCAGATTTGGGGCGCCGCGCGCTGCTCATCCAGCACTGCTGCGATCCGATTCTCAAAGGCCTCTGTGCTCGGTTGAGCGGGCAGACCCAGTCCGCCGAAGCTGCTGCCGCGGTGATGGGCCAGTCCCTCCAGGTCCACGATGGCAACTCCCCGCTCCGCTAGTGCCACCAGAAGATCTGTTTTACCGGTCCCCGTCCGTCCGCCTAGCAGGCGGATCGGCCAGGGTTGCTCCATCAGGGCTAGAACCCAGCGCCGGTAGCTCTTGTAGCCGCCCTCCAAGACAACGGCCTCAAGGTCGAGGGTCTTAGCGAGCCAGGCCATGCTGCCCGAGCGCATTCCTCCTCGCCAGCAGTGGATCCTCAGCGGTTGGCCTGGGCACTGGCTGCTCCAGTCCTGCAAGGTTTCTCCAAGGAGCGCCAATTTCGGCCCCACCAGGGAGAGCCCGAGCTGCACCGCTGCGGTCCGCCCTTCCTGTTTGTAGGTCGTTCCGACTTCGGCGCGCTCGAGGTCGCTAAATAGAGGCAGATTCTTGGAGCCTGGGATGTGTCCTTTTTCAAATTCCCCCGGTGAACGCACATCCACGACGGGGCCTTGGCTTTTTAGGAAGGCCTCAATGGATTGCCGGTCAGCCATGGCGTTGATCCTGGTGGGGTCCCTAGCCGCTAGTCGACTGCAATGCCTGACATAGTGGGCCAGCGCTGTCAGGCCAGCGTTAGGTCAGCCCTTTTCTATGCTTTCTGGTCCACCCGTCACCACCACCCTCAGCGCTGACCAGTTGATTGAGCGCTTCATCAGCAGCGCTCCGCGTCAGCGCCGCAAGCTGCTGCCTCAGGTCCTGAAGCGCAGCAGTGAATGCCGCCCATTGATTTTTGGTCAGATCGACCGCTGGGATGCCACGGGAGACGATTGGGCCTGCGGCACCTTGATCCAGCTGCTGGTCGCCGAAGAGGATGCGCTCTGCGAGGCTTTTTGGGCTCGCTATCCCGAGGGCTGGCTGTCCGTCACCAGCGGCCAAGGGCTGAGCTACAACGCTCTACAACAGGCTTTGATTTGCCAGGACTTTGAGGAAGCGGATCGTCTTACCAGCGAGTACCTCCGCCAGTTAGCTGGTTCGGCTGCAGAGAACCGGGGCTACGTTTACTACTCCGAGGTCCCCCCTATATCCTCCGTCGACCTCCAAACCCTCGATCGCCTCTGGGTGACGTTCTCCCAGGGTCGGTTTGGTTTTTCCGTTCAATTGCGCTTGCTGCGCAGCTTGGGCAATCGCTGGGAGCAGCTCTGGCCCCGGATTGGCTGGAAGCAGGCTGGCATTTGGACCCGCTACCCCAAAGCCTTCACCTGGTCACTGGAAGCTCCCGAGGGCCACATGCCCCTCGTCAACCAATTGCGTGGAGTGCGCCTCATGGACGCCCTGCTCTCCCATCCTGGGGTGCAACAACGCATTCCGTCCTGAAGCGCGCTACCGCACTCAGGGGTAGGGTCGATTGAACCGCTGTTTCCCCTGCTTGGGGCTCCATGGCGCTGCGCTGGGCTGACTTCATCACCCCATCAACCCTTCAACTGGCTCCATTGTTGGAGCTGTTGTTGGAGCCGATTCAAACGGCGGATCAACTGGCCACCCTCCAGCTGGGTCTTCAGGAGGTCTTGGTGAATGCCGTCCGACATGGCAACGGCAATGACCCGCTGAAGTGTGTGCGAGTTCGCCGGATCCTTACGCCCCAGTGGTGTGTCTTTCAGGTACAGGACGAGGGACCGGGGGTCCCGCCCCAGGCTCGCTTGTCAGCCCTTCCCGAACGCCTCGATGACCTGAGCGGTCGCGGTTTCTTTCTGATCCACCAGTGCTTTGACGATGTGCGCTGGAGTCGTCGCGGCAACCGGGTTCAGGTTGCGCTGCGCCGGGCCTAGTGGCCGTGGCTGGGGCAACCCGGGTCTTTGCGCTCCCCTGTCAGCCAGCCGAGGGCATGTTCCACCAGTGCGGTCGCTTCCCGACGCTGAGGGCTAATGGTCGCACCCGCTGGGCTGTTCTCGTTGTCGAGGAGCAACACGAGTGCCGCCACCAGTTGCTCGGCAGCCCGGCGTTGGGGCTGCCCTTTGAGCGCATGCCAGTCCTGGTTGCCGATCGCCAGCTTTTGATGCAGCGCTTGAGCCAGCTGCTGACTCTCCAAAGGCCATTTCTGTGGATTTTGCTTTGCCTGATGGGCTTGCACTGGACGTATCCATTCACATCGGGGCATCCTGACGCCATGCAACAGCGACCGCGTTCCCTCTATCAGCCGATCCGCTGGCTGCATCAGCTGGCCAACCTCTTGGCCACGGTCTCGGCGGCTGAACGCCTCGATCCACTCGACGACAGTCTCCAGGCCCGTCGCCTGCGCCAGCGCCTGGCGGCAGCCCAGCGTTTGCTGGATCCACTCCCGGTACCCCTCCAGGCGAGTGTGTGGAGCGAGCGGGCTGTTTGGCAGTTCCTGCGGTGGGGTGGTCTTGGAGCGTTGCTGGCTGTACTTCTGAAGCGCTAGCTATGGCCGGCTACGCCGCGACTTGGATCAACGACTGATCGACTGGCGCTTCGCTTGGGTCGACCTCGAGTCCCTCAACGCCCTTATCAGCACTGGTCTCGGTCATCCCCTCCCCGCGAAGCCAAGCAGCACGAAGGGCGCGGCGGCGGCGATCTTCGGCCAGGACCAAGCGATCCGCTGCGGCGATCGGGCTTTCGCCGTAGCGAAGCGGTGTACGGAGACAGATGCCAAAGCCGCGGGCTTCCACTTGAACACCCCCTTCCATAAGCACGGTTTGGAACGTCCAGCCCATGAGCCATCGCACCTTGAAGGGATTGGACATCCGCCACTTGGGTTTCGTAGACCCTATGGACTTTTTCGAGGGAGGTCCGCCTGTGTCAGGGCTTGGTGGCACTCCAGACGCGCGTCATCAGATGCGATTGGGCCCGAATCCCGCTAAACCCAGCAGCGCTCAATCGAGCGTCGATGTCATCGGCGATGTAATCGCGGTAATAGGGCTCATGGAAGACGCGTCGGAAGTTGTCCATAGCCACTTCAAATTGCGGGGAGTCGGCCAGTTGGACCGAATCCGCCAACACCAGAACACCACCCGGTTCGAGAACGCGGAAGCAGTCGTTAATCACTGCTTGGCGTGCCTCGGCGGGCAGCTCGTGCATTAAAAAGACACAGGTCACCCCCTGCATGCTGCCTTCCGCGAAGGGCATTGCTTCGGCATTGCCTTTGACCAGCTGTGGCAGTTCCGAGGGTCGCTGCGAGAGCCAACGGTTGGCTTGGCGAAGATAGGAGGAGGACAGGTCCAGGCCGCAGAGCTGGGCCTTGGGCAGGGCGGCCCGCAATTGATGCAGGGTGCGTCCGGTGCCTGTGGCGATGTCCAAGACGCGCAGTGCACTGGATGGACGTCCTTCAAACGCACGTAGCCCCTGCAGCAGAGGCTTGATCACACGACGCCGCATGGGGTCTGCGGTGCCGTTGAACAGAATTTCCACCTGCAGGTCGTAGAGCGATGCCGAGTGGTCGCTCAGGTAGCCATCGGTTTGATGGTGGAAGTTTTGCAGGTAGTAGTCGGGGTAGTTCTCCTGCTCGACGCTGGTTGGCAGATCACGCACATTTCTCTCGGAACGCCTGGTCCAAGTGCTGGGCATGTCCAGCCAGACCATGGGGTAGCGGGCAGCCCAATCCCCCCATGGGGAATCAAAGAGCAGGGAGGTGGGATAGAGACCAACTTCAGCTTCCTGCCAGTCCACGTCCAATAACGCTTTGTGGGAGGCCTGCAGGTCCCGCAGCATCTCGGGTGGGATGGGCAGCGTTTTGGGCGCTCCATCGGGTGCGACCAGTTCCATAAGCCGCGTGCTGATCTCCTTGTGGGCGACTCCGACCAGGCTCTTGCCCTGTTGCAGGGCCTCATAGGCGAGCTTGGTGATGGCGTCTGCCATGGGCGGGTGTCAGGTGAAATCAAGCGGCATCCATTTCAGCTGATGGAATGCCACCGCCGTGGCCGTGTATCCCATTTAACGCAGATCAAGATTGATGGAGTTACGGTTTTTTTGGTAGCAACGGCTACAAAATAGAAGAGTGAAGCAGGAATGTAGAAGGAGGAATCTGATGATCGAGTCCACCCCCACCGCTCGCTGGAACGAGCCCCATTACGTCGCTTGGGTGCGGGAGCATCAGCGCGCTGCCCGTCGCGTCTCCGCTTGGCTCTCCCAGCGCCGTGCCAAGCCCGATCTTGACCATGAAGAACGGGTGGACGCTCAGGCCCTGGTGTGGGCCGAGCGCCATGCCCATGAGCACCGGCTGCACGACAGCGCCCTCGAGCAGCTTCGCCACGGCTAAGTCGGCACGAAAAAGCCCCGCCGAAGCCGGGGTAGTGGTCGCTGCGACGTCGATCAGCCGTCGCAGTACTTGGTGGACTAAGCCTCAGTATTGAGTCAATTGGCAAAACCAGACATAGCAATTGTTCTCAGCGGTCTGACAACGACTGCTATCTAGGTCGTTGGCTGTCCCATTCACGCCGGCCACTACTGATGCGTGCAGGCGATTTGAGTTGTAACTACTCCAGGCAAGAAAGCCAGCTGCAAGACACCCAGCTTGTGCTCAGCTCAAAAACGAGACTGGGTGAGGGGGTGATTCGAGACGATGTCACAATCGAATGGGGGCTCTGAGATTTTTGGTGAGGATCGTTCACCAAGCGCTCCTAGAGAAAGCTGAAGAGGTTGTGAATCCGCAGCTTGCCCGCGGCGGCAAGCTGGACCAAAAGTTCGCCGCGATCGATCGCAAGTCCGTCATCAACTGCAACCTGAATTGGAGCCCAAGTCCTGCCCATCAAAACGATGAGGTAATGCTGGTGATCCGCTGGCCTTAGGTCGCTGCCCACTTCAGCCGCGTTATGGATCGCCTCTGGCTCAGTTCCGATCGGCGCATCACCGAACGGTTGCGGCGAAAGCAGGAACGCAACCGCCTGTGCTGAGGACTGTCGCAGTCCGCTTCTTAGTTTCCAATGGTGGCAACGAACTGCCTGACGACTGCGTGGGCCATCAATGAATCCTCCTGGCACTCCTGCAGCCACCTCATCCAGAGCTTCTGCGGACACGCACTGAGAGAGCTCAGTGACCCGACAAGGGGGAGGTCATTCCGCTTCCACAAAACACTCCTTGCCGCGAGCTGGTGCTGGGGGGCTCTTGGTTGGGCACATACGTAGGTAACTGACAGATGGCACTGCAGTGATTCCGAGCACCGGTATGTACCCGCGCCCTTCATACCTTCATACGGAGGGAACATCGAAGCCTTCTGTTCGTATCCGGGCGGAGGCTTTTCTCTCTAACTGCGTGGCGAGACAATACGGGAGCCCCACCCCACCTCAAAAATTCCTACTAGCAAGTAGTGGTCTGGATGTTTTAGTTGGGTACAGAGAATGGTAACTGATTGATGCCAGCGAAGTAATTTTAGCAACGATGTCCGACTGCCCTCTCCATACCGTAATTAGGAGAGAACTCCTTGTCCTTCTGTTCCCTTTCCCCTCCTGAAATTCGCCAATGGATGACGCAGTGCCTATGGATAGGGTGGCTCGGGAGCGACTGGGACTCCTTTCTCAGCTTTGGAAGCTGACCCCTGGGCAACGCTCTCAGATGCTTCGACAATTTGGAGCGACGACAACTATGTGCGATACAACCATCCCTGTCGAAGTGGCGATGCGTGCTCTCCAGATTGCGAAGGCCTCGGGGTGATTTCCTAGGTGGGGAGCTGTCTGGAGTGCGAGAAAAAAGCCGGTCACCAACCGGCTCCTTTCTTTCCCTGTGGACTGCACTCAGCGGTTATGGCTCACGTCTACACAAAATGCCAGTAAGCGGGTGCGCAGTTGCAATTGAGCTTCTCTACAAACACTAGCTTCACCCCAATGGGCTTTGCCATAAATGATCCGAGGAACGCTGATTGGGTGCCGACTTCAGTCCAAGCAACTGCAACAGGGAGATCACCTGACCAAGAAGTGTCGTCAATGGATGACCAGACGGGAAAAGCAGCTCGGCTGGTGCCCAGAGGTCGCCTGATGACGAATGACGTTCTCCCCTATGGACTGCTTCGGACGCCAGGAGCAGGTCTCCACTGCTGCCTATACTGCCGTCCTTACGACAGCAACTACTGCCACCTTCATGAGGGCTCTATCCCTGGACCGAAGGTGTCATCAGTCAAGTGCTGGAACAGTGCACATGGTTTAAAGCTCGACTGAGCAAGTGTTTCTAGCCCTGAAGGCGAGTGACAAGTTCCTTAAAGCCTTTATCTCAAAACAGGAGAAAATTAATCCACCCGCGAAGGAATAAATTTTCACACTTACAGCTGTAGGTTTGTTTATCTATAACAAGCCCACGGAATAAGGATGCTCGCCCAGGACGAAGTCAATTAGGCTACCTTCGTGCTCGATGAGAGCTTTTTCGTACTCTATCCCTAAATTAGAAGCTTCAATCAGGATGTCTTGAGCTCGCCACTGTGTTGGGATAATTAGGACATCAGGCTTCCACTTGAGCAGCTCTTCGGGTGCCTTGATCTCTTGTCCTACGCCAGGCACATAAGTCCCGATCTTGCGAAGATCTGAATCAACTACGATTTGAATATCTTCACAGCTGATTCCGTAGTGGTGCATAAAAGCAGCACATTTCCCTGTCCCTCCCCAGATCGCCACTCGCTTACCTTGCGTCAAGAGCATTGAGATCTGATTGGAAATTGTTGATATGGAAGTCGTTGTGGAGGCAGAGTAAAGCAGAGCTTCTTCCTTAATGCTTCTCTGTCTTTGACCTGGACATAGCTCTACGAGACCGCAGACAACCTCTCCATCATATGCATGAGATATGTTAACGACCTGTCCTGCGCTTGACAGCAAGTATTTGAATGACTCAGTTGTAAATTGCGACGGGTGCTCATAGTAAAAGTCTGCTAGCCGCCTCGTGCTAAAAACCCTATCAATGCATGGAACTTCGCAATAAAGGTAGACTGATTTCTCTATCTCATTGCTGGCCCATGCTAATGAGTGGAGGAATGATGATGGCGCTGTCAGATGCTCGATGACATGTCTCATCAAAAGAAGATCAGGCTGAAGCTTCTTCAGATGCTCAAACGGGTCGAATAGTGATTTATGAAATTCGATAGATATCTCGCTAAGATTTACATCTCCCGATGGATCAAAGCCCAAGAATCTGCCTTTGCCTTGATACGAATTCGCCATACTGCCTAAAAAACTGCCATCACCACAGCCAATATCAATGACAATTGGCTCGGGCGGAAGTGAATTTGCAAGTCTGTCTCTTAAATTACCAAGATGATCTTTCCATATTGCCCCACGATTAAACATTTTGTTTGGCTTGTCGCCATAAGGTATATCTTTCCAGTCAAATAGGTGATTCCATACATGTGAACAATTAAGGCACTGGATGTATTCTTGTTCAAATGTGGGCACTTGTAGCGCTGCCTTCTGTGAATCAGCCCAGGCAATCGTTGCTAGAGGTTTCTTGCCTGCTTTAAAAATAGTGACAGCTAGTGTGTAGCCACAAACAGGGCATTGCTTGCATTGATATGACCTTCTCATGCCTGGAAATTTATGGCTGACTGCCATTCTAGGGGAAGCTTCCGTCCAGCTCTATCGCTTTCAATGGCGGCAAAGATAAATTCTATAAACTCGTCGCCCGCCTCTTGATCATTGAATAAGTGCTGTTGAGCAGCATTGCGAATATCATCCTTCAACCTATCCCTTATATCGCTGGATTCTGCAAGTCTTTTGCACCACTCGACGTATTCATCGGGGCTTCTTGCTACTGGAGCATTTTCAAGATTCATCTGCTGATATCCCCCTGCGACAATCCTGCCACGCATATAATTTCCTGGCATTGTGATCAGTGGAGTCCCCACTGCCATTGCTTCATAGAATGTATTGCCGCTTCCGAAGTAAAAAGGATCAAGAAGAAGATCCATTGAATCAAGAAACTCTAGATATATATCGCTATTCATGCGTGGCAGAAACACCGAATTCTTTGCGACTGTTGGAGCTCTTCTCCTCCATCTATCTTTCAGTCGCTCAGTCTGCAAATTGCTGTGCCCGTTAATTAAGACAAAACATGCTGATGGCACCTCTAACGCAATGCTCTCAAGTATTTCATCGTAATCGGGGTGAAACTTAAAGAGGCTTTGCGGTATTCCAATGAGAACTCGATCACTGGGCAATTCCTTGAAGTTACATTGTGAGGAGCTGCTTTCTTTGCGAACTGGCTCATCGTAGATACAGGGAAGACGCGATAAGAGTACCAGCTGTTCTGCATAGTAATCTTGAGAATTCTCTGATTCAATGAGGCTAGAGCTGACAAAGTAGTCAATTGTTGACAGACCAGTCGTATTGGGATGCCCCCAGCTCGTCATTTGAATCGGCGCCAGCCTTGATAGCGCCATTTGATAAGTGAAGGGCGACATCCCGATATCAGGATAGAACAAGACATCAAGTTGTTCTCCCAGAACTCTTTCGCAAGCCAGCATGTAGTTCGCAGGAAGATCAATAACTTTAGAGCAGGTCTTGCTAATTATCTTTCTGTGGTTATCTCTCTTGGTGTCGTTCGGGTAAAGAAGTATGGTTTCGCAATTCGATGCATTCATTCTTTCAATTATTCCGCTGTAGAGTCTTCCTATTGTGTGATTACCAAGAAACTGAGAGCATATTCCAATCCTCGGCATGCTTTTCATACGCCTGGCTGGCAAGTCTGATTCTGCCTGGCGTATAAAACCTCTCGTGAATGGGGATGACTTGATTGAGCTTGAGATCTTTTCAAGCAACGCTCGATCATCATGGCAGTTGTGATATGCGATCCAAAACATGTCAGTCTCTAGCGCCTTCTGCGGGCGTCTGGGGTTATTTGGCGCCTCTAGTAGTACAAGCTGATCTAAACCCTCTTTGTATTTCTGGCGTGCCTCGTTGATGTCCTCCTGGCATTCGTAGAATTCTTTAAAATATAATCTGCTCTTCATCCAGTAAAGCGGTGTTTCGGGGGATTGCATGGATGCAATACCCCATTCGTCTATGGCAGCGTGTAGATCACCCTGCGCCTTGAGAGCATTGCCCAGGTTGTAGTGAGCATCTGGGAAGTTAGGCTTAAGTTGAAGAGCCGTATTGTAGGAAGCGATGGCAGCGTCTAGTTCATCCTGCTCCTGGAGAGCAATACCCAGGTTGTTGTGAGCCTCTGGGTAGTTGGGCTTGAGTTGAAGAGCCGTGTTGTAGGAGGCAATGGCAGCGGTAAGATCACCCTGTGCCTTGAAAGCATTACCCAGGTTGTTGTGAGCCTCTGGGTAGTTGGGCTTAAGTTGAAGAGCCTTGTTGTAGGAGGCAATGGCAACGTCTAGATCACCCTGGGCTTTGAGAGCATTGCCCAGGTTGTTGTGAGCCTCTGGGAAGTTGGACTTAAGTTCAAAAGCTGTGATGTAGGAGGCAATGGCAGCTTGTAGATCACCCTGTTCCTTGAGAGCAATACCCAGGTTGTTGTGAGCCTCTGGGAAGTTGGGCTTAAGTTGAAGAGCCGTGTTGTAGGAGGCAATGGCAGCTTGTAGATCACCCTGCTCCTTGAGAGCAATACCCAGGTTGTTGTGACCCTGTGGGTAGTTGGGCTTGAGTTGAAGAGCCGTGTTGTAGGAGGCAATGGCAGCTTGTAGATCACCCTGCGCCTTTAGAGCAATACCCAGGTCGTTGTGACCTTCTGGATAGTCGGGATTGATTTCTAATGCTTTTTGGAGAAGCTGAATGCTTTCTTTATGCCTACCTTCCATTAGGTAGATTGCTGCCAGGTGCCCGTAGACAATGTGATCTTTCGTTCCTTCGGTGATCAGCTCTTTGTAAATCGCTCCTGCTTCTTGAAGCTTCCCCTGATGGATTAGCGCGACAGCCTGCTGTTCCTTCGCGGCGTGATCAGACATCGTGTTCAACTCCGCTGTAGAAGCATAACGTCTGAGCCACCAACAAAGATCTGGCGAATCTACTGCCCACCTAACTTGATTTGAAACTCCATGCCAGGTTCAAGACCAGGCATCCCGGTGTATGCCTTGCCTATCAGCAGGTTGGAATTCTTTTGAACCTTTTGGCAAGGCGTTCTGCAGCCGTTGGAAGCTTCGCCAGCTCTATTTCCTGGTCGGTCTTGGCCAGGCAGCTGATGGATTTCCTACGAGCTTCTGCGAGTTCGTGTCCGAGCCGTATACGCCAAATCTTTTTGCCGATCTGCTCTTGCAGCGCTCTTGGCACCGCTCCGGAGAACCACCAGTCCTTGACTTGCTGAATCAGATAGGGGGGTTTGGCCAGAAAAAAAGGACCCTGCTATCTAGACCACACGATAGGGCTAGAAGCAGGATCCCAGTTGAATGCTGGCCTATGGGATCAGGCGTCGTAGTACATCGTGAATTCGTGGGGGTGGGGCCGCTGGCGAAGCTGCTGCACCTCCTCGTACTTCAGATCGATCCAGTTGTCGATGAAGTCTTCCGTGAAGACGCCACCGGCCAGCAGGTACTCGTGGTCAGCCTTCAGGGCCTCGAGGGAGCCGTTTAGGGAGGCGGGGACGGTGGAGATCTTTGCCAGCTCCTCGGCGGGAAGCTCGAAGAGGTCGACGTCGGTGCCGTTACCGGGATCGATTTGGTTCTTGATGCCGTCGATGCCGGCCATGAGCATGGCGGCAAAGCCGAGGTAGGGATTAGCCAGGGCATCACCTGAGCGGAATTCCAGGCGCTTGGCTTTGGGGTTCGAGCCGGTCAGCGGGATGCGGACAGCGGCTGACCGGTTGCCCTGGGAGTACACCAGGTTCACGGGAGCTTCGAAGCCCGGGACAAGCCGCTTGTAGCTGTTGGTAGTCGGGTTGGTGAAGGCCAGGAAGCTCGGTGCGTGCTTCAGCAGGCCGCCGATGTACCAACGGGCGGTCTGGGACAGGTTCGCGTAGGTGCCGTCGCCCCACATCAGGGTGTCGCCATTCTTCCAGATGCTCTGGTGGACGTGCATGCCGCTGCCGTTGTCGGCAAAGATCGGCTTGGGCATGAACGTGGCGGTCTTGCCGTACTTCTTGGCAATGTTCCGCACGACGTACTTGTAGATCATCACGTTGTCGGCCGCGGTGATCAGCTCGGCGAATTTCATCCCGAGCTCGTGCTGCGAGGTTGCCACCTCGTGGTGATGCTTCTCGATGGGAACCCCCAGGGAGCCCATGGTGAGGAGCATCTCGGTCCTCATGTCCTGAAGAGTGTCGTTGGGGGCGACGGGGAAGTAGCCCTCCTTCAGTTGAATTTTGTTGGCGAGGTTGCCGCCCTCTTCAACTCGATCGGTATTCCAGGGGTTCTCGATCGAATCAACGCTGTAGAAGCTGGAGCCGTTCCCGCTCTTGTAGCGGACGTCGTCGAAGACGAAGAATTCAGGCTCGGGACCGAAATAAGCGGTGTCGGCCAGGCCGGTGGAGCCCAGATAGTCCAGGGCCTTTTGAGCCAAGGCTCGAGGACAGCGGGAGTAGGGCTTGCCGCTGCGCGGCTCCTGAATCGAGCAGATAAGGCTCAGGGTCTTGTGGCCGTAGAAGGGGTCAATCCAGGCGGTGTCCGGGTCGGGCACCATCGCCATGTCCGACTCGTTGATGGCCTTCCAACCGCGGATCGAGGAGCCATCAAAGGCCACGCCTTCGGTGAAGGCTTCTTCTTCCACCAGGTCAGGGGTGACCGTGAGGTGTTGCCACTTGCCGTGGAGATCAATGAACTTCAGGTCGATCAGTTCAATGCCTTCGTCCTTGATCTGACGGAGGACGTCCTGGGCGGTCTTGGCCATGACGCGTTGAAAGTGGCTGGGTGGGTGCCCGCCTATACCGGGCGGATGCGACGGTACGGAGTGGGCCAGGGCTGCCTTTGTATCACCGGTAACTAAATTTGCGACTGGTGGGCCTCCTTTTCGCCCGCGTCGCGATTTGAGTAACCGTTTCTGTCAACTTCATCAAAGGCTCGATCCAGCAAGGGATCTGGACGTTTACCGGTGCTACGGTCCGCTCCAGGTGCGTCGATCTCCCACCCCCATGCGTGATGCCATCACCGGTCTGATCGGCCGTTACGACCAGCTGGGTCGTTATCTCGATGGGCGAGCCATCGACCGCATCGCCACTTACTACACGGAGGCTGCCCTGCGTTTGGCCGCTGTTGAGTTGATCAACTGTGAGGCCGCTGAGATCGTCCGCGAAGCTAGTCAGCGTCTGTGGCAAGCCGATCCTGAGCTGCTCCTACCCGGCGGGAATGCCTACACCACCCGCCGCTGGGCGGCTTGCCTAAGGGATATGGACTATTTCCTGCGTTACGCCAGCTATGCCCTCGTCGCGGATGACAGCACGATCCTCAACGAACGCGTCCTGAACGGCCTGGATGACACCTACAAGAGCCTGGGGGTACCCACTGGGCCCACCGTTCGCAGCATCGCCCTTATGGCCGATGTAGTCAGCGAAAAGTTGCTCGATGCGGGTGCCGCCAGCGCCGAAGCGATCAATGCCGTGGTCCGTGCTCCCTTTGAGCACCTCTGCCGTGGTCTCGGCGTTACCAACGTCCGCGCCCGCTGACTGGTCGCACCTGCGACTGCGTAATCTCAACCCATCCAGCCCCCTCACAGGCCTTGGCTTCCATCACCTCAACCGTGTCTGATCGGCACCGGCTGTCGCTTGCTCCGATTGATACCCCGGAGCGCTTGTTGTTGGGACCCGGCCCTTCCAATGCCCATCCCACCGTTTTAGAGGCCCTCAGCCGCTCTCCGATAGGTCACTTGGACCCCCTCTACGTCGCCCTGATGGGCGAGGTGCAGGAGTTGCTTCGTTACACCTGGCAAACAGATAACCGCCTGACCCTGCCGATGAGCGGCACCGGCTCAGCGGCGATGGAAGCCACGATCGCCAATATCGTCGAACCCGGCGACACCGTCTTGGTCGCCGTGAAGGGCTATTTCGGCCTGCGGTTACAGGATATGGCCGGCCGCTACAGGGCCAATGTTCCGACCATCGAGAAGCCATGGGGCGAAGCTTTCAGCCTCGACGAGATCGAAGCCGGCCTCAAAAAGTACAAGCCAAAGGTCTTGGCGATGGTGCATGCCGAAACCTCGACAGGAGTCTGTCAGCCGATGGAGGGCATCGGCGATCTCTGCCGTCAGCACGACTGCCTTCTGCTGCTCGACACGGTGACCTCCTTTGGCGCCGTCCCTCTCTTCCTCGATGACTGGAAGGTTGATCTCGCCTATAGCTGCAGCCAGAAAGGGTTGAGCTGCCCCCCAGGGTTGGGTCCCTTCTCCATGGGCCCCCGTGCCGAGGAGAAGCTCGCGGCCCGCAGCGGCAAGGTGCCTAACTGGTATCTCGATGTCAGCCTCTTGAACCAGTACTGGGGAAGCGATCGGGTTTACCACCACACCGCCCCGGTGAACATGAACTTCGGCATGCGGGAAGCACTCCGCTTGATCGCTGAAGAGGGTCTCGAGAACGTTTGGTCTCGCCACCGCAGAAATGCCGAGCGTCTCTGGTCCGGACTGGAGCGCTTGGGCCTGGAACCCCATGTTCCCCTCGAATTGCGTCTGCCTACCTTGACCACCGTTCGCATCCCTGAGGGTTTGGATGGCAAGGCTTTCACCACCCACCTGCTCAACAAGCACGGCATCGAAGTGGG
Organism: Synechococcus sp.; assembly: GCA_047285805.1. GTDB lineage: Bacteria > Cyanobacteriota > Cyanobacteriia > PCC-6307 > Cyanobiaceae > Vulcanococcus. The sequence continues at coordinate 575,479 of JBJBCN010000002.1, forward strand.
CGGTGGCCTGGGTGCCCTGGCTGGCAAGGTCTGGCGGGTTGGCCTGATGGGTTACAACAGCCGTGAGGAGAACGTCGACCTGCTGCTCAACCTGCTGGAGCAGGAGCTGCCGGCCTTCCGTTCCTCTGCGCCTGCTGTTGCAGCCGCCGTCGCCTGAACCAGCGCTCTAGCGCGCTGCGGCATTCCGGCTCCAGGACGCCCCCCATGACCTCCATGTGGTGATGGGCGCTGGGGTCGGTAGCCAAATTCAGACATCCCCCTAGGGCACCGCGCTTCGCATCGTGAGCCCCAAAAATCACCCTCCCCAGGCGTGCTTGCACAAGAGCGCCGGCACACATCGGACAGGGCTCTAGCGTCACGATCAGGCTGCAGTCGTTGAAGCGCCAGTCCTCCCTCAGACGGGCGGCCTGTTCGAGGGCCATCAGCTCCGCGTGTCCCAGGGGGCGTTGTTGCCGTTGCCGGCGATTGACTCCCCAGCCCACTGCACGTCCCTGTCCATCCAGGATGACTGCAGCGACAGGGATCTCGCCGGTTTCTCCCACCTGCGCGGCGCGGCGCAACAGACGTCCCATCCAGATTTCGTGTTTCTGAACTGCTTGCAAACCCGACGCCCATCGGCAGGCTTCTTGAACCATGTCAGCACGGCGGACCCGACGACACGAGACAATGACCGCTGACCGCCCAGGGCCATTGGCTCAACTCGATCCGAGCCAGCCGCCACGCAGCCTTGTCTGCTTTCCGGATCCCCTGCGGGATGACCCGGCCTTGGAAGCCTTTCTGCGGCAGGCCGGCGATCGTCTCTGCCAATGGTGGGCCGGATCGGAGCAGCGCTCGCCACTACCGCTTTTGAGTGTTCTGCCGGATCCGGCTCCGTTGCAACAGGGCTTAAGCCCTGAGGCTTTGTTCGAGGACCTTCAGCTGGTGATGGATGGGTCCTACAACCCCGTGCATCCCGGTGCCATGGCCCATCTGGATCCGCCGCCGTTGACCGCATCGGTTGCGGCGGATCTGGTCTGCGCCGGGCTCAACAATAATCTGCTGGCCGAGGAGCTCTCACCCAGTCTGTCGCGTCTGGAACGCAGCCTGACCACCTGGATGGCCGAACAGCTGGGCTTAGGCGAGGCATCCGGTGGCGTCGCCGCCAGCGGGGGCAGCTTGAGCAACTTGATGGCCCTAGTTGTGGCGCGTCACCAGGCGGGCCTTGCTTCAACGCAGGACCTGACCGTCTTCTGCAGCGCTGATTCCCATGTCTCCATCACCAAGGCCTTGATGGTGATGGGCTTGCCCAAGGGGTGTCTGCAGGCCATCGCGACGGATGCGGATGGGCGTCTCTCCTGTGAGGCCCTTGCAGAGGGCCTGCGGGCTGCTGATCACGCCGGTCGTCCCGTGCTCGCTGTGGTGGCCACCGCGGGCACCACGGTTCGTGGTGCGATCGATCCGCTGGCAACCATTTCGGATCTGTGCCAGCAGCACGGCGTTTGGCTTCACGTCGACGGCGCGATCGGTGCTGTTTTTGGTTTGAGCCAAAGCCACAGGCAGTTGGTGCCTGACCTTGATCGGGCCGATTCCCTCACGGTGAATCCACAAAAGCTGTTGGGTATTACCAAAACTTCCTCTCTCCTTCTTCTCAAGCGTCCGGAGCTGTTGGCGACCTGTTTTGGTACCGGGCTGCCGTACATGGAACCCAGTTGGGCCGATGCCCATGGCGGTGAATGTGGTCTTCAGGGCACACGTCCCGCGGAAATTCTCAAGCTCTGGCTCGGTCTGCGTCAGCTCGGCCGCGATGGGATCGAGAGCCTGTTGCAGGGCGCCCTTGCTCGCCGTGCTGAATTGCAGCGGCAGCTGTCGGTCTTGCCCTTGACACTGCGAAGCGGCCCGCTGCATTTACTCGCCTTCACACCGTCAGAGCTGGGCGTCCATGAGGCTGAAGCGTGGTCCATTCAGACCCGGCAGCGGTTGCTGGATAAGCAGCTCATGCTCTCCCGCCCCTTTTATGCCGGACGGCACCATCTCAAGGCAGTGTTGGGCAATCCCAACACCCGCTCCACTGATCTAGCGGCAGTGGCCTCGGTCATCCAAGATTCTCTGCTGACATGATGCAACCCAACACCCAAGGCCGCTGGGTCGCGATCTTGACCGGCGCGATTTCCATTCTGATTGCTGTTGCCTATCTGGCCTTCATCACGGTCTTGGACGCCCGCGGTCCGATGCAACCGCCACCGCCGGAGGCCTTCAGCGACGCTGCTGGGGGCGTGGCGGCAGTTGCCCCTGCTTCTCCTGACGCTGCAACGGCTCCACCACTCGGTTGATTGCGGCGCTCAAGAAGGCATTGAGGGCGGACTCCCGCTTGTTGAGGTCGTACTGACGCTGGACGACTTCCTGAATTCCGCCGTCCCCCCAATCTTGGTCCTGCTGGAAGTAGGTGATGAAGCTGCGCCCCGCGATTCGGGTGAGCCACCCAGCACCGACCGCTTGAACTGCACGACTGAGGAGAAGGGCCGGGAGGCTCATGCTGAGGGCCGCGCTGATAAGGCTGATCCCACCTTTGATCAGGCCCAAGCTTGCCAAGGTCCGTCCTACCGAAACCGCCAATTCCTGAGCGGTTGCTTTAGAGAGGCTTACCCCATACACGCGGCCGATCTCCATCACCATTTGGGCATTGACTGCTGCAGCCCCGAGGAGATCCACTCCGGGTAAGGGCGTGGCCGCAAGCACCCCGGCACTTATCCAGCTGTAGCGATCCACCACCCCCTCGGCATCGAGCTGCCGCTGCTTTCCGAGCAGCCGCCGCCCCGCCTCGCTCAGGCGACTGCTCTGCATGAGGATGTTGTCCGCAATCAACTCCTCCCCGTCGCTGTGGAGGACCTGGGCGATCCGGCGCAGAAGCCGATCAATTTCCGGTGGCGGTTGAAGCGGTTTGCCTCCGGGCATCGGGACCGACTGGGGCGAGGCGCTTGCCGTGATCACATCCTCCGTGGCAATGCGCCCTTGGATTCGCCGGCGCAGCAACTCCAGCAAGCGCTTTTCTTCATCTTCACCGCGCAGGTCGCACTTGTTCAGCACCAGTAGCAGCCGTTTCCCCAGGCTGGCCAGGGCCGCAAAGACCTCAAGCTCAGCGGCCCGAAGGTCCCCATCGACGACCAAGACCAGCAGATCGGCATTGGCAGCCTGATCCCGGGCAATTTGTTCCCGTTTTTGACCTTCGAAGCCTGCTTCCAAAATTCCGGGTGTATCAATCAGGCGAATGCCGCGCTCCAGGTTGCGAAGGCGCAACCGATAACTCGTGGTTTTAGTGGTCGACCCCATCGCGGCACCGACCTCTCCGACCATGTCCTTCAGCAGTGCTCGAATCAGGGAAGTCTTCCCCGCGGAACACGTGCCAAAGACCACCAGCACCAGATCGCCGCGCTCGAACTCTGCGGCAACCCGCTCGCGCTCCTGCTGCAGCGCCTTTCGCTGGACCTCATCACGGATGCCTTCGAGCAAAGCATCCAACCCAGCTAGGTTTTGTTGCGCGGCTTCCTGACGGTTGGTGGGGGCCTCAACCTCTTCGGCGGCGGCCTGGCCGTGGTTGAAGACCGTCCACCCGGATCGACGGACGGTCTTCAACCACGGCCAGGCAAAGCGGGCGATCAGGAGCGCAGCTCCTCCGAAGATGAGCATGCTGAAGGGACCCACCAGCCAGCTGGGCAGCAAATAGCTCAGCTGCCACAGCAAGTTGTTCACCGCTTGAAGGACGGCCGTCACGACGACCAGGACCCCGAGGGCCAGACCGAGCCACAGCCAGATTCGACCAGGGGGTTTCACGGCAACACCTGTGGGTGGAGGTCAAGAACGCCACGACCACTCCTCCTGATGATCCCTTTGATTAGCGCCTGCGCCAACCGGGCAACAGCGAGAGCGCAAGGCAGAGCACGGCGAGGTTGATGGCGACATCCGCCAGATTGAAAATCGGGAAGGAGATCGGTACGAACTCAAGGAAGTCGACAACACGACCGAGACGCCAGCGGTCGATGCCATTTCCGATTGCCCCACCGAGGAGAAAACCAAGACCGAGGGCTTGCCAGCGTTCCAAGGGGCCGCTTGTTTGAATCCAAAACACCAAGCCGACGGCGACGGCCAGGCTTACGATCCCCAGAAGATTGGCGTTGCCCTCCAGCATGCTGAAGGCAGCTCCACTGTTAAAGACCAGTTGCTGCTGAAGCAGTCCTGGAACCAGTGGGCGGATGCCCATGCCGGAGAGATGCTCGAGCGCCCACGCCTTGCTGAGCTGGTCAATCAGCACGACGGCGATGGCGATCAGGTAACTCGGGGCCATCAGCGATCGAGCAACAACAGGCGTCGCGTCGGCCAGGCCAGCACTGCGACGGCGGAGCAGAGCAGCAGTTGGGGAAAGAGAGGACCCAGGCTGTAGGTCAGCACCAATTGGTGGAGTTGTCCTCCCCAACGCTGAAATAGTCCCCCTAGAAGCAGGTTGGCCAGGCCACAACCCTGGAGGATCAATAACCCCAAGACCGCAGCGCTCAGCAGGTTCAACAGATCGTCCATGTCCTGCTGCTGAGCCAGGCGACCGGTAAGCCAGGCCGCAGGCAGGAAGCCCGCCAGGTAGCCGAAGGCCGGATCGCTGAGATAGCTCAGCCCCCCGCCGCCCTGGAAGACCGGAAGTTGGAAGAGCCCAAGGCTGATGTAAGCCATGCCCGCCAACATCGCTGGGCGGTGCCCGCAGACCAGGGCCGTAAACAGCAGGGCCGGCACCTGGAGGGTCATAGGCAGGGGCAGAACCGAAACCCCTTGTTCCCCTGGCCAAGGGATTGCCGCCTGAATTAACCCGCCACAAAGGATCAGGAGCAATCCAGCGAGGGCACCACTCCAGTTGGCAAGGGCGCGCACAGTTGATCTCTCAGTTCGACCATCCTGCAGGAGAGTGGTGGTCTTGCAAGGACCGATGTCTCAGGAATCCATCAGTGTTGGCACCCAGGTGCGGTTGCTGCAGCAACCCAGCTATTTGAAAACGGCCGACGCCATGTCGATGCTTCGCCCACCGGACCTGATTGACGCAGGTGAGATCGGTCAGGTGGTGGCCTTGAAAGCCCTGGATCAGGTCGCCGTGCGTTTCCGGCGCGGCACTTTTCTGCTCGAGCTCAAGCAGCTTGAGACGCTTTAAGCGTGGTTCAGCGGATGTTGGTTCCAAACCGTTTCTGCGACCTTGATCGCGTCGTCGGGTCCGCAGAGACTCAGGCAGGGCAGTTGCAATAGGGCCTTGGCCGCTTGATGCAGGTCATTTGTGGTGAGGGCATCGGCTTCGATCAGGCACTGATCAGCGAAGTCAAAGGGCAATCCGTGGCCCAAGACCAGGGCATGGCGATCGGCGATCTGACTACAGGTTTGCCGGCCCAGGGCTTCCTGTCCTCTGAATTTGGCCTTGGCCAGCGCGAGTTGCTCCTCGCTGATGGGCTCCTCGAGCAGACGCATCCATTCGTTAAGTAGTTCTTGGCTGGCCTGTTTAGCGCGATCGCTGGAGCTTGAGAGATGAAACACAAAGGGCGCATCGCCCAGCCGTGCCGGGTAGTGGACCCCCACGTCGTAGGCCAGGCCGTGTTCTTCACGCAGGGCCACAAAGAGACGACTGGACATGCCGATGCCCAGATGGCAGTGGAGAAGACGTAGGGCCAGGGCTTGGTCGCTGCCGAGCGGTCCGGTGGTGGTCCCCAGCATCAGCACCAATTGCTCTGTGTCGTCGAGCTTGCTGGCTAGGGACCGTTGTTTGAGACCGCGGGCTCCAGGCTCGCGGACCGGAGCCTGGGTGCTCCAGCTTTGTCCATCGAGTCCCTGGAGCAACAGCCGCTCGGGCTCCTCGGGGAGCTGGCCGGCCAGCACCATCACCGCACCGCCACGCCCGAGCTGCTGAGTGCACTGCTCCAACTGCGGCCGTCCCAGTTGGGCCAGTTCGGCTTCAACCCCGAGGGGGTCGTGGCCGTACGGCCCACTGCCGTAGAGCTGATGGCGCAATAGGTCGTGGGCGACCTGGAAGGGGTCCTCCTTTTGCCGTTGGAGGGTTTGCAGATTTAATTGCCGCTCGAGTGTGATCTGGTTCTCGACCAGCCAAGGACTGATCACCATTTGCGGGATCAATGGCAGCAGCAAGGTGGCGTCGTCGCTGGCGCACTTCAGGCTGATCAAGGTGCCGTCCTCGGCTGCTTCGCAGCGCAGACCTGCTCCCCGTCCTTCCACTAGATCGGCAAGGGCTTCGCCACTCAGGCGGCCGCAGCCTCGGCTCAAGACCCCGGCCAACAGCTGAGAACGACCGCGTTGACCGTTGGGATCTGCGGCACTTCCGCCGCGGATCCAGAGCTTCGCCGAGAGGATGGCCGGGCCTGGTCGCTCAATCAGCCAGAGCGGGCAACCCCCCAGTAGTTCGCGCTGTTTTACCCCGCCTTTGCTCACGCTGGGACGGCCTCCAGAACGAAGGCCCGCTGCGGCTGAAGCTGCGGGACAAGCTCCTGAAAGAGTCGCCGACCGTCCCATTGATCCAGCCAGTTCAATGGGGTTTGGAGATTGTGCTCTCGTCCCCAGAGGGCACTGTTGCCAACCATCGCGGCGACGGCGCTGGGTGCTTCGAGGCTGAAGCGATAGCCGTTTCCTACTAACCGACGGGCGCGATCCACCTCCGCCTCATTCGGACTCTCCTGCAGCAGTGCCAACAAAACCGAATTGATCTCGGCGCGTACGGCGCTCAACTGCTGGGGTTCGCAGACCGCCTCAAGCAGGACGAGGCAGCCGGACTCCAAAACGTTCAGATCCAGGTCAATGCTTTCCACCAGACGCAACTGCTCCCGCAGCCGCTCCACCAGACGACTGCGCCGTCCCTCTGCCAAGAGCGTGGTGATCAGATCGCCGCCCACCACGGAGATCTGATCAGCGGCGCCAGGGAGTGGCCAGGCCATCAACAGCCGGGCCGCCTCGAGCCGCTGCAGTTCAATCCGCTCCTCGCCGGGCTCGAAGGTGAGGTAATCAGGCCGAATATCCCGCTGCGATGGCTTTACGCCGGCGAGAGCCGAGTCCGACAGCTGTGCGTCAAGTTCCAAAGCGGCAAGGGGACCGGCCACGGAGAGACAACAGCGGTCGGCTCGGTAATGCCGGTCGTGGAAGGCGGCCATGCTCTCCGGTGTGTGGCCGAGAAGAGCCTTGCGTGCACCAAGGATCGGTAGGCCGTAGGCATGATTTAGGCAGCTCTGCTTCAGCAGTTGCTGAAAGGCCACCTCTTCGGGCTGATCCTCACTTTGGGCGAGTTCCTCGAGCACCACCTGGCGCTCCATGTCGAAATCCTTGCTGTCGAGTCGGGGGTGCAGCACCAACTCTGTGAGCAGCTCCAAGGCCTCGCCGCAGGCCTCCGGAGGAATCAAGACGTGGTAATGAACGTCATCGAACCCGGTTGCGGCGTTGCTGTTGCCGCCGAGGGCTTCGATACGAAGGTCGAATTCCCCTGCCTGCAGTGTTCGACTTCCTTTAAAGACCATGTGCTCGAGGAAGTGGGCGAGACCGGACTCTTCTGGTCCTTCCACGCCACTACCGGCCCGGCACCAAAAGTCCAGGCAGACGACCGGTGCATTCGGCAGGTCGAGTTGCACCACGGTGGTTCCGTTGGCGAGATGACCACGCTGCGGTTCCGGCAGTGGTGTGGTGTTCAGACCTGACAACGAGCGGAAATATTGGGTTTGCCCCATTCTGCTGGCAGGATCGCCCATGCGGATGTCCCCGAGCCCTGATGAGTACTGCAGCCCTGGGCATTCATCCGCTGGTTGATGGGCTCGCAAAACGAATCCGTCAGCAATGGGAGTCGCTGCCCGAGGTTGAGCCGCTCGCGGTCGATCCCGAGCTCGAAGCCATTAGCGGCAGCTTGGATGGCGAAGACCTTTTCATTCACAACGAACTGCGCTCCAGCCGCGGCTTGCGCAAATTGCACCTCGAAACGGCACGCCTTGGGGCTGGTCTCCAGGTTTTGCATTCCGTCTTCTTCCCAGATCCCCGCTTTGATCTGCCGGTTTTTGGGGCTGACATCGTTGCCGGACGCGGCGTTGTCTCGGCCGCCATCGTTGATCTCTCACCCGTTGACGGGACCTTGCCGCCCGCTGTCCTCCAACGTCTTCAGGCTTTACCCAAGCGTGATTTCATCCAGGAGCGGGAGCTTCCTGAGTGGGGCACTATTTTTTCGCCGTACGTTCGCTTCGTCCGCCCTGCCGATGAAGAAGAGGAGCAGCGCTTCATCGAAGTGGTTAGTGATTTCCTCCATGCTCTGGCTGAGGCCAGCCGGGAAGCCACGGCCCAGCCGATCGATCACCCAGATACGGTGAGGCGACATCGCGGCCAGCTTTCGTATTGTCAGCAGCAGAAGCGCAACGACAAGACCCGCCGCGTTCTCGAGAAGGCGTTCAACCCCGAGTGGGCCGATCGTTACATCGAGGAACTTCTCTTCGACGATCCATTGCCCCTGCAGTGATCTGGCATTGGATCCAAGGGCATCCTTGGCGTAGTGCCGGCGGGGCAGCCGCACTGCTGCTCGCTCTCGTGGCGATCAGCCGCAGCGTTGATCGCCCGATGCCGCCCCCACCAGCTCCGGCGGTTCAACCCAGAATCGAGTCCGTTTCGGCCTTGGGTCGTCTGGAGCCCGCGGGTGACGTTCGTCAACTGGCGGCACCGATGGGTTCAATGGGCGGAAGCCCCCGCATTACCAGCCTTTCCGTTCAAGAAGGGGATCGTGTTCAGCGCGGTCAAATGCTGGCGACTTTTGATAATCGCCCCGGTCTCTTGGCTGATTTGTCGGCAGTGAATGCACGCATCAGCACCCTGGACCGTTCAATCGCCATGCAACGTCGTGAGGTGAGTCGCTATCGCGAAGCCGCCCGTGAAGGTGCGGCCAGCATGGTGCTTCTGGAGGAGAAGCAAGACGAATTGGTCAAGTTCGAAGGACAACGCCGCGAAGCCCTGGCCGAGCGCCGTGGGGTGGAGGTGGATCTTAAGGACAGCCAGCTCCGCTCTCCGATCAACGGCACGGTCTTGCGGATCTACTCCAGGCCTGGCGAGCGGCCAGGCTCGGACGGAATCCTCGAGGTTGGAGCCAGCGACCGGATGCAGGCCATTGCCGAGGTCTATGAGAGTGATATTGGCAGGATCCGTCTTGGTCAGAGCGCCTCGTTGATCAGCGAAAACGGCGGCTTCACTGGGAAGTTGAAGGCCGAGGTGGTCAGGATTTCTCCGCAGATCAGGCAGCGGGATGTGCTTTCCACCGACCCCACGGGTGATGCGGACGCCCGAATCGTTGAGGTGCGTCTTGCCCTGAGTTCGGAGGATGCCAAGCGGGTGCAACAGCTGTCGGGCCTCAAGGTCATCGCTCGCTTTGATCCGTGAGCTTGCAGCGTTGGTTTGAGGGGGCATGGCAGCGGCGGCGCATTCCACTTGCCCTCTTGCTCTTGACCAGGCAGCCGGTTCGCTTGGCCGTCGCCCTAGCAGGCATCAGTTTCGCCGGGATTCTGATGTTCATGCAGCTCGGCTTTCGTGACGGTCTCTTCGATGCGAGCGTCACGATTCACCGACTCTTTGATGCCGACTTGGTGTTGATCAGTCCGCGCTCCACAAGCTCGGTGAGCATGGCCGGCTTCCCGAAACGCCGTCTGGTCCAGACCATGGCGGCCCCGGAGGTCGAGGGCATCACGCCTGTGCACTGGAACTTGCTGCTCTGGCGCAACCCGGAGACGCGGGGCACCCGCTCGATCCTCACCTTGGGCTTTGAGCCCAACGACCCACTGTTCACCGACCCGACCTTGGCGCCTAAGGCACGCGCCCTAACGCAAAAAGGGAGGGTTCTCTTTGATGAACAGTCCCGTCCCGAGTTCGGCCCGGTGGCGGACTGGTTCAAATCCGGGCGCATCGTCGAGAGTGAAATCGCCGGAAAACGCGTGCGGGTCGCCGGCTTAGTGGGTCTGGGCACCTCCTTCGGGGCTGACGGCAACCTGCTGACGAGCTCTGAGACCTTCATCGACTTGCTTCCGAACACGCCGCCGGGGAGCATCGAGGTTGGACTGGTTCGGCTCAAACCCGGCAGTGATCCCCAGGCCGTCGCGCAACGCCTCCAGGCGCAACTGCCAAGCGATGTGAAGGTCTTGACCAAGCAGGGCTTCATCGACTTCGAACAGAACTACTGGCGCACCAGTACGTCCATCGGCTTCATTTTCACCTTGGGGGCTGCAATGGGGTTTGTGGTCGGCTGCGTGATCGTTTACCAGGTGCTTTATTCCGATGTCAGCGATCACCTGCCGGAATACGCCACCTTGATGGCTATGGGTTACAACCTGCCCAGCCTGCTCGGCGTCGTTGCTCGAGAGGGCTTGCTGCTGGCGGCTTTTGGTTATCTGCCGGCCTATGCCGCAGGCCAAGGGCTCTATCTCATGGTCCGCTCGGCCACGCAGCTGCCAGTGTTTATGGACACTTCGAGGGCGGTGACCGTCTTCACCATGATTTTGGTGATGTGTATGGCATCAGCTGGTCTCGCCATGCGCCGGCTCGCCGATGCGGATCCCGCGGAGATTTTCTGAAGCAATGGGAACCTCGGCCGCTGTCGATCTCAAGGAGCTCTCCCATTTCTATGGAACGGGATCCATGCGCCGTCAGGTGCTTCAGGGCGTCAATCTGACCGTCGCCGCTGGGGAGGTTGTCCTGCTGACGGGACCCTCGGGTTGCGGCAAGACCACCCTCTTAACCCTGGTCGGTGCCCTTCGCTCAGTTCAAGAGGGATCGGTGCAGGTCTTGGGTCAAGAACTGGCCGGAGCGACCCGGCGTGAGCGCCAGCGTCTTCGCCGCTCGATCGGCATGATTTTTCAAGGCCACAACCTATTGCGCTGCCTGACGGCTGAACAGAACGTGCAAATGGGTTCTGATCTTCTACCGGGGTTGAGTTACCGGGCCCGACGTGATCAATCCCAGGAATGGTTGCGGTCTGTGGGTCTCGGGTACGAGCTCAACAAATTGCCCCATAACCTCTCCGGCGGTCAAAAGCAACGGGTGGCCATCGCCCGTGCCCTGGCGGCCCATCCCAGTCTGCTGTTGGCGGACGAGCCGACGGCGGCGTTGGATTCGCAAACCGGTCGTGAAGTCGTGCAGCTGCTGCGACGTCTCGCCCGTGACCAAGGCTGTGCAGTCCTGATGGTCACCCATGATCCGCGGATTTTGGATATCGCGGATCGTTTGGTCCGGATGGAGGACGGCCATCTGTTTGAGGACGGGAAGCCTGCGGTCAGCGCCACACATTGGGGGTGATTCAGTACTGTGGTGACTTACCCGAACTATCCGCCGTTTCGATGGCCAAACGCCGCAACCTCAAGAAGGAAAAGCAAGAGCGCAACCGCGCATACGCCCGCAAGTTCAAAAAGCGGAAGATGCGTAACGATGGGCGTGGCGAAGGTGCTGGCAACGGAGTGACCGGTACCGCCAACAACGGTGGCGCAGCCGACTGATCTTCAGACCGAACCTGACCGCAACGGGATCCTGATGGATCCCTTTTTTTTGCTACATCTGTCGACCTGGCCATGTTTCTCAGCGTCGTCATCCCCACCTACAACCGTCTGCCGATCCTCGAGAAGTGCCTTCGGGCCCTCGAACGGCAGCGACTGACTGCGGCGATCAGCGACTACGAAGTGGTCGTCGTGGATGACGGCTCCACCGACGAAACGGTGTCCTGGGTCCGCCAGCATCAGGCTGAACTCCCACATGTCCGCTTGATTCAGCAGGACCACGGTGGCCCTGCAGAGGGTCGTAACCGGGGTGTGGACCATGCCCGCGGTGACGTCATTGTTTTTATCGACAGTGATCTGGTCGTCACTGAGGAGTTCCTCCTCAGCCATGCCACCGCACTCCAGGCCAGTTGGCAGGAGAGAGGCAACCGCCTCTGCTTCACCTACGGAGCCGTGATCAACACGGCGAATTTCGAAGATCCCACCAGCGAACCCCATAAGCTTCGCGACCTCTCCTGGGCCTATTTCGCGACAGGCAACGTCGCGATTGATCGCGAGGTTCTCGAGCGTAGTGGTCTCTTTGACACGCGCTTCCGCCTCTACGGCTGGGAGGACCTGGAGCTTGGAGAGCGGCTTCGCCAGATGAATGTTGTGCTTGTGCGCTGCCCGTCTGCGGTCGGTTATCACTGGCACCCGCCCCTGAGCCTCGAGCAGGTTCCCCGCCTCATTGCCGTCGAGGGTGAGCGGGCCAAGATGGGACTCGTTTTCTACAAAAAACACCCCACCCGCCGGGTGCGCTTCATTATTCAGTTCACAGTCCTCCACCGGATCCTTTGGGAAGTGTTGACCCTTGGAGGCCTGGTCAACGAGCGCAGCCTGAGTCCGCTATTGGCTTGGATGATTCGCAAGGGCCAGGCGGCATGGGCCATGGAGCTGCTGCGCCTTCCCTTGAATCGCATCGGTGTGCGAGCGCTCTACGCCGAAGCGCGTGCCGCGGGTTTGCGCTGAGTGCTCTCTAGGGAGTCCTGGTGGGCTGTTTGGTAATGTTATTAGGCATTTTCACACCGCACACCTGCGCGTTTCGGGTGATCAACCGGTGATGCAGGTTCACCCTGTTCGGTCGGTCCCTGGCAGGTGGAGGCAAACCCGAAACCTAAACAAAACATGGCTGTTGTCACTCTCGCCGAAATGATGGAGGCGGGTGCTCACTTTGGGCACCAAACCCGCCGTTGGAACCCCAAGATGTCGCGCTACATCTACTGCGCGCGCAACGGTGTCCACATCATCGATCTCGTGCAAACCGCGGTTTGCATGAACAACGCCTACAAGTGGGTGCGTAGTGCTGCACGCAGCGGCAAGCGCTTCCTCTTTGTTGGCACCAAGAAGCAGGCCTCCGAGGTGATCGCCCTGGAAGCCAGCCGCTGCGGCGCGTCCTACGTGAACCAGCGCTGGCTGGGCGGCATGCTCACCAACTGGACCACGATGCGCGCACGTATCGACCGTCTGAAGGACCTCGAGCGGATGGAGTCCTCGGGCGCTATCGCGATGCGTCCCAAGAAGGAAGCAGCCGTTCTGCGTCGTGAGCTTGATCGTCTGCAGAAGTACTTGGGCGGTCTGAAGAACATGCGCCGTCTCCCCGATGTGGTGGTTCTGGTGGACCAGCGCCGCGAGACCAACGCCGTGCTCGAGGCCCGCAAGCTGGACATCCCCCTGGTGTCGATGCTCGATACGAATTGCGATCCCGACCTCTGCGACGTGCCCATCCCCTGCAACGACGACGCTGTGCGCTCTGTGCAACTGGTGCTGGGACGCCTGGCTGACGCCATCAACGAAGGTCGTCATGGCTCCGCTGAGCAGGGCGGCTACGACGAAGCCCAGGCCTGATTCGCCTCTGACCCCAGTGCTTGATGCCAAGAGCTTTCCTTCGGGGAGGCTCCTCGCTTTTGAGCCTCTGTCTTGATTTCCACCTCTTCATCACCGCGATTACCCATGGCTGAGATTTCCGCCAAGCTCGTCAAAGAACTGCGTGACATGACCGGCGCAGGCATGATGGATTGCAAGAAGGCCCTCAAGGAGACCGAGGGTGACAAGGACAAGGCCGTAGAGTGGCTTCGTCAGAAAGGCATTGCTTCCGCCGAGAAGAAGTCAGGTCGTGCCGCTGCTGAAGGTGCTATCGGCAGTTACATCCACACTGGCGCTCGTGTGGGTGTCCTTGTGGAAGTCAACTGCGAGACCGACTTCGTGGCCCGCGGCGAGATCTTCCAGGAGCTGGTCCGCAATGTGGCGATGCAGGTTGCTGCGTGCCCCAACGTTGATTTTGTCAAGGTCGACGACATCCCCGCTGAAGTCGCTGAGCGCGAGAAGCATATTGAGATGGGTCGTGATGACCTCGCGGGCAAGAAGGAAGAGATGAAGGTGAAGATCGTTGCTGGCCGTATCGGCAAGCGACTCAAGGAAATGTCCCTCCTGGATCAGCCCTACATCAAAGACAGCAGCATGACCGTTGACCAGCTCGTCAAGGAAGTCTCCGGCAAGATCGGAGAGAATATCCAGGTTCGCCGCTTCGTTCGCTTCAACTTGGGCGAAGGCATCGAGATCGAGCAGATGGATTTCGCTGCTGAAGTGGCTGCCATGCAGGCTGCCTGACCGGGAGCACCCCTTTCAGCGCACTGTTGGTGGACTCCAACGTTCGATCCCTCGACGAGGCCAAGTTGCAACTCCTCTCGCTGCTTGCGCAGCAGGAGGAGTTCACTCCGGTCCTCTACCGCGATTTGGCTCTGTATCTTCAGGTCCTGCGAGATGGCCTGCTGCACAGCGTGCAGCAGGCCTGTTTTCATTTGGCCACCCAGGTGGTTCCTGAGCGTTACAACCAGCTTCCCCAAGAGCGCCGGGAGATGTTCCAACGCCGTCTTCAGAGCTTGGTCAAGCGCTCCTGCTCCTTGTTGACGGTCGAGCAGGTGATGGGTCTGGCCACCCAACAGGCTCGCAAGCAGGAGCGCCGGCAACTGCAGGAACAGCAAAAGATTCTCCAAACGATGCTTGAGGGTCGTGAGGCTGCTGATGCGTCGGCCCCTGTCGAACCCAGCCTTGAGCCTCAATCGGTCAACTTGAGCCTGGAATTGCCGCTGGCAGCTGATCTCTTTGACAGTGGTGTCCCCGGTCTGCCCTCCCTGAGCCAACACCAGCGGTCCAGCGAGGAGCAAGCCAACCCACCAGAGTCGGCTCCCCCCGAAGGAGATTTGGCGCTGCTGCAGTCCCTCTTCACGATGGCCTCGGAGACCCTCTCCGCCGCAGCACCGGAGATTGCGGAGGAGGACGACGACACTCAGATCAGTAGCGACTCTCTCTTTGGTTCATCGTCGTCAGCTGTCACCCGTTCGCAGTTACCCAAGGACCCATTGCTGCAGATCCGCTGGTGGGCGCACTTCGATCGTGCCCTGCGCCGCCGCCTCCGCAACCTCTCCCATGCCATCAACGTGGAGATGATGCGGGTCGGTTTGGCCCAAGGCCTACTGCCCTTGAACCTCTTGGATGCGGTCTTAGACGGACAAGTGGAGGCCCTTCCTGCCCCCGCAAACGTCTTGCGGATTGCGCTGCCGCTTTCCCTGAATCCGGGATCCCAAGCCAGCGCCCCGACTGAGGTCATGACCCTGCTGCTGCGCAGCGCTGATCTGGAGTTTGAGCAACCCCGTTTGCGAACCTGCCGCCAGCGGCTCGAACAGCGGCGCCGCACATTGCGCACAATGGCCAAGCGGTATCGAACCTGGCAGCGCCGGGTTCGTGCCCTCGAAGCAGAGCAGCAGTGGTTCCAGGACAGTTCCCCACCCCAGGATCCAGCGGCGGATCGCACCTAGCGGTCCAGGCTTGGCTGCGTCCTCTGCAACAGGCTCTGCAGCTCGAGGCTGACCGCGGCTTTGAGGATTTGCTGGGACGCAAGGAGCGCTTTAGTGGTTTTCTCCAGCGGGCCTTGGCGGCCCCACCGGAGGACCTGGACGTCCAGCGCTTTTCTGGACTGCGGGTGTTGGCCAGCGATTTTTCCCGCTACGGGGAGTTGAGCCAGTCCCGCCGGCAGAGCTTGGTTCGACGCAGTCGTCAGTACCTCTTCGAACTGCAACGGGCCGTTCAACCAGTCCAGCCGGTTGCCCCGCCCAGGCTGCGAGTTGTTTCCGCCGCTCCCTCGGGTAACCCTATGCCTGAGCAGGTCATTCGCCCAGAGACCCCCTTGAGTGAGGTCCGCGGTGTGGGCCCTAAAAGTGCGACCCGGCTCGCAGCCCTTGACCTTTGGCTGGCACGGGATCTGGTGCGCTACTACCCAAGGGACTACCTTGACTACGCCAATTTGGTCCGTATTGCGGGTCTCGAGCCAGGCAAGACAGCCACCATCGTCGCCACGGTCCGACGAAGCCACAGCTTCACCAGCCCGCGCAACCCCAACCTCTCGATCCTGGAGTTGCATCTGGCCGATGTCACGGGTCGCATTCGGGTCTCCAAATTCTTCGCGGGTAAACGCTTCAGCTCGCCCGCATGGCTGAAGGCTCAGCAGCGCAACTACCCCGTTGGGGCCTCCATGGCCATCAGCGGCCTGGTCAAGGAGACGCCCTATGGCCCTGCTTTTCAGGACCCTTTGATGGAGGTCCTCGATAGCCCGTCGGCAACGGTCCGTAGTGAGCAGATTGGACGCTTGCTCCCGGTTTACGGCCTGACGGAGGGATTGACGGCCGACCGGCTCCGCAACCTGATTCGCCCGGTGTTGGCGGCCGCGCGCCATTGGGGGGATCCCCTTCCCGCTGATGTGCTGGACCGTGAAGGACTGGTGACGCTGCCGGATGCCCTGCTCCAGATCCACGGGCCGAGCAACCAGGAGAGCTTGAGTGCGGCCCGCCATCGCTTGGTTTTTGACGAATTCCTCGTTCTGCAGCTCGGTTTGCTGCAACGGCGACGCCAGCTGACCAATCGCCCGGCCCCGGCTTTGGCGTTGGAGGGCGACTCGTTGCTTCACGCCTTCCTCGAGCTGTTGCCCTTTCCCCTTACGGGCGCCCAACAGCGTGTCCTGGCCGAGATCCGCGCCGACCTCTGCCGCGATCAACCCATGGCCCGTTTGGTTCAGGGCGATGTCGGCAGTGGCAAAACCGTGGTGGCTATCGCCGCGCTGCTCACGGCCATTAATTCCGGCTGCCAAGGGGCCCTAATGGCCCCCACTGAGGTTCTGGCCGAACAGCACTACCGCAAGCTCTGCGAGTGGCTGCCGCAATTGCATGTCACCTGCGCCCTGTTGACCGGTTCAACACCGCTGCGCCGGCGCCGTGAACTCCTTGCGGATTTGGCCAACGGCACCTTGAAGATGCTTGTGGGCACCCATGCTCTCTTGGAAGACCCGGTCCAGTTTCAGCGGTTGGGCCTGGTGGTCGTCGATGAGCAACACCGCTTTGGCGTTCATCAGCGCAACCGACTGCTCGACAAGGGACTGCAGCCCCATCTCTTGACGATGACGGCCACGCCAATCCCCAGGACCTTGGCCCTCTCGATCCATGGCGACCTGGATGTCAGCCAGATCGATGAATTGCCGCCCGGGCGTACGCCGATTCGCACAAGCCTTTTGGCGGCTGCCGGCCGGGATGAGGCCTACCACTTGATTCGCGAGCAGGTGGCCCTAGGCCAACGGGCCTATGTCGTTCTTCCCCTGGTGGAGGAATCGGAGAAGCTCGATTTGCGCTCCGCCGTTGATGTCCATCAACAACTCAGCGAGCTGGTCTTCCCCAACCTTCAAGTCGGATTGCTGCATGGCCGCATGCCCAGTGCGGAGAAGCAAGCGGCCATTACGGCGTTTGCCAGTGGCGAGACCCAGGTGCTGGTCAGCACCACCGTGGTCGAGGTGGGTGTGGATGTGCCGGAGGCCAGTGTGATGGTGATCGACCACGCCGATCGCTTTGGACTGGCCCAGCTGCACCAGTTGCGGGGTCGGGTTGGGCGTGGCGCAGCGGCCTCCTACTGCCTGCTGGTGAATGACAGTCGCAATGCCCTAGCCCGTCAGCGACTGGAAGTGTTGGTGCGCTCGAACGATGGGTTCGAAATTGCCGAGATGGACCTGCGCTTGCGTGGCCCTGGTCAGGTCCTGGGCACCCGCCAGAGCGGTTTACCGGATTTGGCCCTCGCCAGCCTGACCGACGATGGGGAGGTGCTCGAGCAGGCCCGCCGGGTCGCGCAAGAGATCGTCTCCGTGGACCCCGATCTGGCGCAACATTCCGGTCTTGCCAGAGTGCTGAGCGACCAGCAACACCGGGTCGCCCAAGCCGCCCGTTTGAACTGATGCCCCTACGGCCTTGGAGTGTGGTCCCTATTTGCGATTGCGCTGAGTTGCTCGAGCCCTTGCCCGATGCCTTCTTCCGCATCGAGCCGCATCCCTACGCCGCCGTTGGTGCTCCCTATGGCGAGGGTGCCTCGCCCTTTCGCTTGCGCAGTGGTGTGATTCAGCGTCTCCTGCGGGCTCAGGAGACGCTGCAAGCCCAAGGCCTCGGCTACCGACTGGCGATCTTCGATGCCTGGCGCCCGATCGCCGTGCAGCGCTTCATGGTCGAGTACACAATCGGCATCGAGTGCGCGGCGCAGGGATTAGATCCTGAGGAGGATCTCCCTGAAGTCCGTTCCGTGATCGAAGAGGTCGGACGCTTTTGGGCCCCCCCAAGCTTGGACCCCGAGACCCCTCCACCTCACAGCACGGGTGGGGCCGTCGACCTGACATTGCTGGATCGCTCTCAACAGCTCGTCGACATGGGTTCGGACATCGATGCCATTGGAGCGGTCTCAGAACCCAACCACTTCCTAGCGGTTGCTAAGAGCGCTGAAGACGGCACAGACCGCCAGCGCGCATTGGAGTGGGACCAGCGGCGCAGCCTGCTGGCCGATGCCATGGGGGCAGCTGGATTTGCGCAGCACCCCAACGAGTGGTGGCACTTCAGCTATGGCGATCAGCTGTGGGCCTGGCGCACCGGCCAGACCCTGGCGGTATATGGCCGCTCCTCAGAGGGCTGAATTGACCAGCTCTTTGACCGACTCGCGTCCAAGCTTTGCTACATAGTCACCAAAGCTGCGGCGACCACCTGCCGCTTTCCAACCTTTCAGGAGCGGTTCGATTGTGCTCTCCAACTTTTCGAGGGGCATGCGTTCCAAGTAAGGCTCCGCCAGACGGCTGAGGTTCGGAGTTCCGCCCAGCCACAGTTGGTACTGATTGACACCATCGCCTACCAACCCCAGCTCCGCCATGTAGGGGCGGGCGCAACCGTTCGGGCAGCCCGTCATGCGCACGAGGATTGATTTCTCGATCTCCAGGCGCCGCAGTTGTGCATCGAGACGCTCCAACACATCCGGAAGGATGCGTTCGGCTTCGGTGACCGCGAGACCGCACAGGGGGAGCGCCGGACATGCAATGGCATGGCGAGCCAGCAGGTCTGGAGCGTTCGGCGTTTCAACGCCAAGGCTGCTGAGGGCGTCTTTGACCGCAGCCCTTTGAGCCGTACCGATATTGCACAACAAGAGGTCCTGGTTCGGGGTCAACCGAATTTCCAGCTGATAGGTCTTAACCAGTTCACGCAAACCGCGCTTGAGATCACCGGAAAGACGCCCGCACAGCAGCGGAATGCCAACGAACCATTTGCCTGCACTGATGCGATGCCAGCCCAGGTAGTCCTCCAACTTGGCCTTGGGCTCAACGCGCAGTCCCTTGATGGGATGGGAGAAGTACTTGACCTTGAGTTCCTCCTTGAACCAGCCAATGCCCTGGTCGTGAATCAAATACTTCAGGCGGGCATGTCGCCGGTTGCTGCGGTCACCGTGATCCCGCTGCAGGGCAAGAATCGCCTGGACCAAGTCAAAGATGTGCGCCGCTGCCACATAGCCCAAGGGATCAGCGGTGCGGGCGAAGGTCTCTTCTTTTTTGTGGGTGCGGCCCATGCCACCACCCACATAGACATTGCAGCCCCGCAGTTCGCCATTGGCGTCGGCGAAGGCCACGAGGCCAATGTCTTGGGTCAGCAAGTCAACGGAGTTATCGCCGGGGACCGTGACGGCCACCTTGAATTTGCGCGGCAGGTAAGTGCCGCCGTAGAGGGGTTCGTTGGCATCACCACTGAAGACGCCACCCTCGTGCTGGCGTGAACAGGCCTTCTTCACCGCCCGGGTGGGCTTGATCCGATAGCTGAGATCGCCGTCGACCCAGAGGTCGAGGTAACTGCCCTCGGCCGCTTGTGGGCTCAGGACATCGGCGATGTCATTGGCCAACTGACGAGCTGCTGGATACCCCCCCTTTTCAAAGGGGGCAGCCGGAGCCATGACATTCCGGTTGATATCGCCGCAGGCCGCCAGGGTGGAGCCCATCGAGCGGACGATGGTGCCGATGACCTCCTTGAGGTTGCTCTTGCGGATGCCGTGCATCTGGAAGGCCTGGCGGGTCGTAGCCCTCAGGGTTCCGTTCCCCAGGCGATCCGCCAACTCATCCATGGCCAGGTAGAGGCCCGTCGAGATGCGTCCGGCAGGGCTGCGCAACCGCAGCATCATTTGCCAGTCCTTCTCCTGGCCCTTCTGGCGGTTTTCGCGGTTGTCCTGCTGGTAGCTGCCGTGGAACTTCAGGAGCTGAACGGCACCTTCACTGAAGTGGCTGAGGTCGTTCTCCAGCTCGGCAGCGAGAGGATCCTTGAGGTAGTCGCTGTCGGCCTTGAGCAGCTCAAACTTGGTGAGCTCTGCTCCAGTGGCGATCGAAGGGGAAAACGTCCGTTCCTCGGGGCTGTTTTGCTCTACGGACTGCCCTACGGACACGCTCACGCACCAGGTTCTGCTTGTTCTTCGAAGGTAGCGAAGCGCCGATCTAGCTTGGGACTGGGGCCGTTTCAATAAGCTGGGGGGCTGTCGAGACCCCCGCCCCGTGTCCACCTTTCTGCTTGAGATCGGGACCGAGGAGTTGCCCGCGGATTTCGCCCGCCTCGCCTTGCCGCAATTGGAGCAGCAGGTCAAGCGTGATCTGGACAAGGCTCGACTGAACTTTGGCCAGGTGGAGACGACGAGCACCCCGCGCCGCCTCGTCGTCCAGGTGGCCGAACTCGCGGAGGTCTCCCCGGACCTCCGCGATGAACGCAAGGGGCCGCCGGCTGCCCAAGCCTTTAAGGACGGTGTGCCCACCCAGGCCGCCATAGGTTTTGCCAAACGCTGCGGAATAGACCCCGCAGATCTCGAGGTGCGCGAGACCCCCAAGGGTCCCTTTGTCTTCGCTGAGGTGCTGGAGAAGGGGCGTCCCGCCCGTGAATTGCTGGCTGAGGTCATTCCCCAGTGGATTTCCGCCTTGCAGGGCCGCCGCTTCATGCGTTGGGGCGTCGGTGAGAGCCGCTTTTCCCGCCCCGTGCGCTGGTTGGTGGCTCTCCTGGGAACCGAGTTGATCCCCGTCACCCTTTCTGGCAGTGACCCGGTGGTGCAGTCCGGGCAGACCAGCCGAGGTCATCGTCTCTACAGCGACGCTGTAGCGATCCCATCCGCAGACGGTTACGCCTCAGCCCTGGCTGCTGAAGGTGTCGTTGTGAACCGCAGTGAGCGCGCTTCAACCATCCGTACAGCTGTGGAGACCAGTGCTGCGGCCTTGGATGCGGTTCCGAACCTTCCTGAAGATCTTTTCGAGGAGCTGACAGATCTGGTCGAGACCCCCCTCTTGATCGAGGGCAGCGTCGCCGACAATTACCTCGCCCTGCCAGCTGAAGTGCTGAGCACCGTGATGCGTGCCCATCAGCGCTACGTGCCGCTTTACCGCAAGGATGCGGATTCGGATCCCTTGGCCTTGGACGCGCGGAAAAGCCTGTTGGCGCGTTTCCTCTGCATCGGCAACGGCCTGGCGGACTCCACGGACACCATTCGACGCGGCAATGAACGCGTCTTGAAGGCACGACTGGCCGATGCGGAGTTCTTTGTGCAGGCCGACCGAGCGGTCCCCAGCATCGATCGCCGCGACCAGCTCAAGCGGGTGACCTTTGCCGAAGGGTTGGGCTCCCTCCTGGACCGGGTGGAACGCCTCGAGTGGCTTACGGAGGTTCTCGCTGAGCAGCTTGAGCTGCCGCAGTATTCCGTCGCGCATGCCCGTCGTGCGGCCCATCTCTGTAAGCACGATCTGGTCAGTCAGATGGTGGGTGAGTTCCCCGAGCTCCAGGGGGTGATGGGCGGCAAGTACCTGCTCGCCGAAGGGGAGCCCCGGGAAGTGGCCCTCGCTGTGCTTGAGCATTACCAACCCAAGGGCGCCGGCGACGCCCTGCCCAGCTCCGTCGCTGGTGCCGTCGTGGCCCTAGCGGAACGCTTTGAGCTGCTCTTAAGCATCTATGCGAAGGGTGCGCGCCCGACGGGCTCGTCGGACCCCTACGCCCTTCGTCGGGCTGGCAATGGGATTCTTCAGATCCTTTGGGACAAGGGATGGAGCCTCAACCTCCATGCCCTGCTGGAGCGGGCCACCTCCCATTGGGCGGGGCTGCTGCCGGCCTTCAAGGTCGATCCCGCTGCCTTAGCGGATGAGCTGGGCGAGCTGTTGCGTCAACGGCTGCAGAGCTTGTTGGAGGAGGCCGGCACGGATGCTGATCTAGTGCAGGCCGTCGCGGGTGACGGGGTGTCCTTGCCGCGTGTTCTGGCTGATCCTGCCGATGCCCGTCAGCGGGCTTCCTTGCTTCAAAGCCTCCGCTCCGCCGGTGACCTGGCGGCCGTGCAGGCCGTGGTGACCCGTGCGGCAAAGTTGGCCACGAAGGGCGAGCTGCCAACGAGCGTCCTTTCCGCCAAAATGGTTGTGGAAGAGAGCCTCTTTGAAAAGGACAGCGAAGCGGCCATGCTCGCGGTCCTCAACGGCTTGGATCCCATTGCCACTGGATCGGATCTCGATCGCTACAGCCAATTGGCCCAAGGCTTGATCGCCGGGTCCTCTGCCCTAGCCAATTTCTTCGATGGCGATGACAGCGTGATGGTGATGGCTGAGGATCCAGCTGTTCGCACCAACCGCCTGAATTTGCTTGGGGTTCTCAACAACCAGGCTTCGGTTTTGGCCGACTTCAGCCGCATCAGTAGCTAAGGCGCAGGTCTTAGCCTTGTGAGAACCGAGCGGGCAATCAGCTGACGACTCTGAATCGATCCGTCGAACGGAATCAACCCTTAAGTCGCGGCGATTTTTCCCTCGCTCCGTTCCGGCAATCCAGTGATGCCAGGGCTTTGTGGCAACTGACGGTGACGTTGGTTCCTATCGCGCTGCTCTGGGCGTCCATCCCTGTCCTTTCTGCTGAGCCCGCTCTGCGTTGGCTGATGTTTCCGGTGTTGCTTGCACTGGTGCTGTTTTCGGCCCGCTGCTTCTCGCTGATGCACGATTGCGGCCACAACACGCTGTGGTCCTCGTCGCTCGGCAATCGGATCACGGGCTTTGCCCTGGGTTGCCTGAATGCCATCCCGCAATTCCCCTGGTCCCGGGGCCATGCGTTTCACCACAAGCACAACGGGAATTGGGAGGTCTACCGGGGGCCATCGTCGCTGATGACCGTGGAGCAGTTTCTGCGTTTGTCCCCCGCGGCGCAGTGGCGCTATCGCCTGATCCGCCACCCCTTGATGTTGTTTCCAGGCGGCTTTTTCTACCTGGTGATTCGCCCCAGACTGCAGCTTTTGCTTGGGATGTTTGAGTTCTGTGGCGCGGCTTTGAAGCACGCCATAGCGTCGCCGCGCAGTGGTTTTCAAGCTTGGAAACGCTTTGTGCTGTCCTTCAAGTCAAGTCACTGGTACACAACCGGTGAATGGTTGGACTTGTTGGCCAACAACGTTGTTGTTGTCTCCAGCTGGTACCTGATGGCGGCCTGGCTTGGGCTGGGACTCTTTTTGACTTGCTATTCCGTGGTCATGGCCTGTTCCGCGGCCATGTTCATCTGCGTCTTCTTTGTTCAGCACAACTTCAGGGGTTCCTACACAAGTGGAACCCGCGGCTGGAGTTACTTCAAAGGGGCGATTGACGGCAGCAGCAATCTTGTTTTGCCTGAAGTACTGAACTGGTTCACCGCTGACATTGCCTTCCACTCGGTTCACCATCTCTGTGAGCGGATCCCCAACTACAAGCTGCGGGAATGTCACCGTTTGCATGCGGAACTGCTGAAGGGCTGTACTTACTTGAGCCTGAGGGACATTCCGAGCTGTTTTGATCTGATTCTTTGGGACTCTGAGGCCCAAGAACTCGTCAGTATTGATGAAGCGTTGGCCGCAGCGGCCCTCTGAAGGCTGCTCGACAACGCCTTGGCAATGGGCACAAAACAAGGCAGTGGATGATCCACTGCCTTCATGATCTTGGCAAAATTGCTTACTTGCTGGTGAGGGCAGGTTCGCGTTCTGCAGCGGGTTTGACCTTCTGGTTTCCGACGCGGATCCCGCCCTTGATGGTGCTCACGGCCAACATGTCGTTGACTTCACCATCTTCTCGGACGGCGCTGGGGACAGGCTTATAGCCCTGGGGCGCCAGGGCGTTGCCGCGGAGGACAGAGCCAAGGGTTAGCAGGGTGAGTTTGAGCTGCTGCCAGGGATTCATCACCACTACCCGCTTGTAGAGGTAGCTGTCGAAGGTCAAGCGCTGAACATCCTTGTCGTCGCACATTTCGACGAAGGCTTCGCGGGCCGCGTCGTTGCGATAGAAAATGTTCTGAAGGATTTCGAGCACCTTGTAGGTGGCGCCGTATTGGCGGTCCCACTTCTTCAGGTACTTCTTCAGATCCGCTTCGCTCGGGACACGCTTGCCGCCCTGGCTGGCTTCGACGATTTGTTCGGCGCACATCCGACCGCTCTTGGCGGCGAAATAGATGCCTTCGCCGGAGCTCTTTGTGACATAACCAGCGGCGTCACCCACCAGGGCCATGCGGCCCACCACACGGCGAGGTCGGGGATGCTCAGGGATGGGGTGAGCTTCCACCTTGATCACCTCACCGTTGACCAGGCGCTTCTTGGCCCGCTCGCGGATGCCTTCCTGCAGGCTCTTAATCAGGGCCTGGTTGTCCTGCATGGTTCCGGTGCCAACTGCCACGTGGTCGTATTTGGGGAACACCCAGGCGTAGAAGTCGGGGGAAACGTCCGTACCCACGTACATCTCGGCGAGACTCTCGTAGTACTTCATTTCCTCCGCGGGGAGCTTGATGCGCTCCTGGAAGGCGATGGCTACGTTGTAATCGCCGGCATCCATGGCCTTGGCCACGCGGCTGTTTGCACCATCGGCGCCAATGATCAGATCTACCTCAAGGGTCTTGGTTTCACCCGTCGCCTCGCCCTCGCTGTAATCGGAGAAGGTGAGGGTGTAGGGCCCTTGGCACTTGGCTCCGGTGTCGATCTTGGTCACCAGCCCATTGACCAGATGGGCGCCCAGTTCGGCTGCACGATCGCGCATGAAGGCATCCATGACCTCCCGGCGACACATGCCGATGTACTCGTTGTCGTTTTCGAGATTGATGTCCACCTCGCGGTTCGAGGGGGAGATCATTTTCATGTTGCGGACCTTACGGTCGATGATCGACTCAGGCAGGTCGAACTCAGCAACCATGCAGAGGGGGATCGCGCCACCACAGGGTTTGGCGTTGTCGAGCTTGCGCTCAAAGATCCAGGTCTCGATTCCCGCCTTCGCCAGAACTTCCGCAGCACACGAACCACTCGGGCCGCCGCCCACCACCGCGACTCGCAACATCTTGAAACCCGCTCCGCCAGAAGGATCTTGATGGGAAGCTAACACTGCTTGATGGGTAACGGCTGGTATCTCCAGCATGAGCTCGTAACATCACACAACCCCAGTTCCAACGGGAGTTTTCGCTTGCCTAGCCCCGGTCGGCAGACCAGTTACTCCAGGGTGGGCTCAGGCAAGGGCGGGGCTGACCCCACTTTGGTGGACGACATTCCCCTCGCCACGCGCACCGTCTTCCCCACCCTGCAGCGCAAACGCCGTACTCCCGTTGCCTTAGCGAGCGCCGTTGGAGCCCTCGTTGTCGTGGCCTCCGCTCTGTACGTGCTCAGGGCTCCGATCCTTCAGCGTCTGGCTCCCGTTCCCGTCGCAGGCCTGAGTGCCCGGCTGAGTTCCGATGGACGGCTGCTGGGCCACTTCCCCTATGCCGAGGCGACTAATGCTGAATTAATTAGCATTGGTCCTGGCGTGGCGTTGAATGCGCAGGCCGCCGCCGCCCTGCGTCAGATGCGCCGCGCTGCGGATGCTGAGAGTGTGGATCTGAGGGTACTCAGCGGCTTCCGTTCGATCGCGCTGCAAAAGCAGATTTTCTTCGACGTCAAATCAGAACGTAATCAAAGTGCCCGGGAGCGGGCCCGGGTCAGCGCGCCTCCCGGGTTTTCTGAGCACAGCACCGGCTATGCCGTCGATTTCGGCGATGGCCGTCGCCCCGAGACCCATCTGTCACAGAGTTTCGACAGCACCGAGTCCTATGCCTGGCTCAAGCGCAATGCCAATCGCTTCCACTTTGTGCTCTCGTTTCCTGAAGGGAACAGGCAGGGCGTGAGCTACGAGCCCTGGCACTGGCGGTTTGAGGGTTCCGCTGATGCGCTCAAAACCTTTGATGCAGCTGGACGCTTTTCGAATTAATAGATGGGTTTGATCCATGGCTGAGGCCGCACGGCCGGAATTGCTAGCCCCAGCGGGTTGCTGGGGGTCCCTCAAAGCCGCTGCGGCCAATGGAGCGGACGCCGTCTATTTCGGCGTCGAGACCTTCAATGCCCGCCTTCGAGCCGAGAACTTCAAGGTCGCGGATCTTCCTGACGTGATGGCATGGCTGCACCGCCGCGGCCTGAAGGGATTCTTGACGTTCAACGTCCTCGTCTTCAGCGACGAGCTAAGCCCTGCCGCAGAACTGCTCTTGGCCGCGGACGCTGCCGGGGTCGATGGCCTGATCGTTCAAGACATCGGTCTGGCTGCCCTGGCCCAAGCACTCACGCCAGAGCTGGCAATCCATGGTTCGACGCAGATGTCCATCACCAGCGCGGCTGGTGTGGCGATGGCTCAGGACCTCGGCTGCCAGCGGGTTGTCCTCGCCCGTGAGCTGAGCCTGAAGGACCTGAGGCGCATCCAGGAGCAGCTGCGCCAACGCCAAATCGAGATGCCCTTGGAGGTCTTCGTTCATGGCGCCCTCTGTGTGGCCTACTCCGGCCAATGCCTAACCAGCGAAGCCCTGGGCCAGCGCAGTGCCAATCGCGGCGAGTGTGCCCAGGCCTGCCGCCTCCCCTACGCGTTGATCGTTGATGGTGAAGAGCTCGACCTTGGCGAACAGCGTTATCTGCTCTCCCCGCAGGATTTGGCCGCCTGGGAGCTGCTGCCGGATCTGGTGGATGCCGGGGTCGCCAGCCTCAAAGTTGAAGGGAGGCTCAAGGACGCCACCTACGTAGCCGCCGTTACGGACGCTTATCGCCAAGGGCTCGATCAGCTTTCAGGCGAACGCACACTGGTATCCCCATCAGAGCAGGCGGAGCTGCGGCGCAACCTTGAGCTGAGCTTCTCGCGTGGTCTGGGTACGGGCTGGTTGGCCGGTATTGATCACCGCCAACTTGTCCATGGCCGCTGGAGTAAAAAAAGGGGACCCTGGCTCGGGCGTTTGGAGCGCGTGGATGGGGATTGGCTGCTGTTCAGGCGTCGCTTGGAGTGCAAACCCGGTGATGGAGTGGTGCTCGAGATTCCCAATCCCGATCCGCTCTTGCCTCCCCAGGAAGTGGGCGGCCGGGTGATGGCGGTGGACCCGCGGCCCTGCGGTGGTTGCGCTGTGCGGCTCGGACCGAAGCGGGTGGATCTGCGTGGTTTGCGCTCGGGTAGTCCCTGTTGGTTAACCAGCGACCCCCAGCGGGAGAGTCGCTTCCAGCGCATGGCGGATCGCTCTGCTGAGAAGCAGCGCCGTCCCCTGGCCCTCAGGGTCTCGGGCTCTTCGGGCGAACCCCTCCGTTTGGAGGTGTTGACAGCCGCTGGTTTGCCGGCCGAAGGCTGCACTGTGCTCAGCCAGAAGCCGCTTGAGCCCGCCCAAGGTCAGGCTCTGTCCAGGGAGAGGCTGGAGCAGCAACTCGGACGCCTCGGGGGGACATCCTGGCGCCTGGAGCGGTTGGAGCTGCTACTCGACGAGGCGTTGTTTCTGCCCGTCGCCCAGCTCAATCAGCTGCGTCGCGCCTTGGTGGATCAGCTCGCCCTGCAAGGCCCCAAGGATGCTTCACGCTCCACAGAGCAGCGTTCGGTGCTCCAGACCCTCGAAATACTCATGCCTGCGGCCGTTGAGCCCAGCCAGCAAGAGCCGCAATTAACCGTCCTGGTGCGCGATCTCGAGCAACTAGAGGCGCTCAAGGCCCTGCCTGTCGATCGGGTGATTGTTGACCTGGAGCACCCAGCGCAGCTTCGGGAAGCCGTCAAGCGCGGCAAGGGCTGCTGGCCGGGTGGACTCTGGGTGGCGGGGCAGCGGATCTGCAAGCCCGACGAGGCCTGGAGCCTGGAGCCGCTCATTCGGGCCGAGCCCGATGGATACTTGGTTCGCAACGCGGATCAGTTGGAACGGCTGACGCCCCTGGCCCCCTGTCAGGGAGATTTTTCCTTGAACGTTGCCAACCCGCTTACGACACGCTGGCTGCTCGAGCGTTGGGGGCTGGAGCGTCTCACGGCCAGCTACGACCTTGCTTTGGACCAGTTGCTGGCTCTTGTTGCGGCCTGTCCCCGCGATGCCCTTGAGCTGACGTTGCACCAGCACATGCCCCTCTTCCACATGGAGCATTGCCTGTTCTGTGCGTTTCTCTCGGAGGGCCATGACCACACCGATTGCGGCCGCCCTTGCGAGCAGCACCAGGTGCTCCTGCGGGACCGCAGTGGTGCGGAACATCCGTTGCGTGCCGACCTGGGCTGCCGGAATACACTTTTCAATGGGCGCGCTCAAACTGCGGCGGAAGCCATCCCCCAGTTCCTTGAGGCGGGCGTGCGCCATTTCAGGCTCGAATTGCTGCAGGAGAGCCCGGCCGATACCGAGCGCCGGGTATCGCTCTATCGCCAGGCCCTCAACGGAGAGATCAGCGGCCGGATGGTCTGGCAGAGCGAACAGCTCGAAAGTCGACTCGGGGTCACCCGCGGAACCCTCTCCGAGCGTCAGTGACGATGGAAATCCCGGGTGTGTTGCTGGGATAGATTGCGTTAACGCACCGAAGGGTTCTTTGGTTTTGGTGAGTGGTCGTTCGTCACGAACGCTCTCAACACATCAGCCACGCTGCAAGAGATACCGGCTCTGTTCGATCAGGTTCATCCCTGCGACCTTGCCCATGGGTTTCAGCCACCGTTCCCACGCCAACGCCTGCTCCTGAGTTGAGCGTTGCGGCCGCTAGCTCAAGCTGCGGCGTGCTCCAGCCAGACCATCCCTGACCTCCTCCCTCTAGCCCAATCCATGAGCGGCGAGCATCCCGGAACACCTATTCGCAATATCGCGATCATTGCCCACGTCGACCACGGCAAAACCACCCTTGTTGATGCCCTGCTGGCGCAATCGGGCATCTTCCGCGACAACGAGGCCGTCCCCACCTGCGTGATGGACTCCAACGACCTGGAGCGTGAGCGTGGCATCACGATCCTCTCCAAGAACACCGCGGTGGACTACGAGGGGATCCGCATCAACATCGTGGACACCCCTGGTCACGCCGACTTCGGCGGTGAGGTCGAACGGGTCCTCGGCATGGTCGATGGCTGTCTGCTGATCGTGGATGCCAACGAGGGGCCGATGCCTCAGACCCGTTTTGTGTTGAAAAAGGCCCTGGAAAAGGGGCTCAGGCCGATCGTCTTCGTCAACAAGATTGATCGCGCTCGCGTTGACCCTGAGCAGGCGGTCGACAAGGTCTTGGACCTGTTCCTGGAACTGGGTGCTGACGACGACCAGTGCGACTTCCCCTACCTTTTCGGCAGCGGCATGGGCGGCTACGCCAAGCCCGACATGAAGACCGAGAGCGAGGACATGCGTCCCCTCTTCGACGCGATCATCCGCCACGTTCCGCCCCCGGTCGGCGATCCCGAGAAGCCCCTGCAGCTGCAGGTGACCACCCTCGACTACAGCGATTTCCTCGGCCGGATCATGATCGGCCGGATCCATAACGGCACGATCAAAGGCAACCAGCCCGTTGCCCTCTTGCGTGACGATGGCAGCGTCAAGCGCGGTCGCATCAGCAAGCTGCTCGGTTTCCAGGGCCTCCAGCGCGTCGAGGTCGAAGAAGCCCGCGCCGGTGACCTGGTCGCTGTGTGCGGTTTCGACGAGGTGAATATCGGCGAAACGATTGCTTGCCCAGATGAGCCCCAGGCCCTGCCCCTGATCAAGGTGGATGAGCCCACCTTGCAGATGACCTTCGTGGTCAACGACTCACCCTTCGCGGGCAAGGAAGGCAAGTTTGTCACCAGCCGTCAGGTCCGTGATCGCCTGAACAAGGAGCTGCTGACCAACGTGGCCCTGCGGGTAGAAGACACCGATTCCCCTGACCGCTGGGCCGTGAGCGGCCGTGGTGAACTTCACCTGGGCATCCTGATCGAGACCATGCGCCGTGAGGGCTATGAGTTCCAGGTGTCTCAGCCCCAGGTGATCTTCCGCACCATCGATGGCACTCCCTCGGAGCCCTACGAGACCCTTGTGCTCGATGTTCCCGAGGAGTCCGTTGGTGCCTGTATCGAGAAGCTCGGCGTCCGCAAGGCTGAGATGCAGAACATGGAAAACACCAATGACGGCCGCACCCAGCTCGAGTTCGTGGTGCCCTCCCGTGGCCTGATCGGTTTCCGTGGTGACTTCATCCGCGCCACGCGAGGCGAGGGGATCATGAGCCACTCCTTCCTCGACTACCGCCCGATGCAGGGTGAGTTCGACACCCGTCGCAACGGCGTCCTGATCGCATTCGAGGAAGGCACCGCCACCTTCTATGCCCTGAAGAACGCCGAAGATCGCGGCCAGTTCTTCATTAGCCCTGGCACGAAGGTCTACAAGGGCATGATCGTGGGCGAAAACAACCGTCCTCAGGACCTCGACCTGAACGTCTGCAAGACGAAGCAGCTCACCAACATGCGCTCGGCAGGTGCAGAGGAACTCGATACCCTCCAAGCCCCGATGCAGATGACCCTGGAGCGCGCCCTGGAGTACATCGGTCCCGACGAGATGCTCGAGGTCACTCCAGAGTCGATTCGACTCCGCAAACTGCCTGCCAAGAAGCCGGCGAGGCGTTGAGCGATCACCTCGATCCAGAGGAAGCCAGCCTGACGTGCGATCCCCGACTCTGGGATGCCGTTAGGCTTTTTAATGCCGGCGAGTGGTATGCCTGCCACGACGGTTTCGAAGCGCTCTGGCATGAAACCCAGGGCCCTTGCCGGCGGACCCTGCAGGGCATTCTTCAAATCGCGGTTGCCCACCACCACTTGGACCGGGGCAATCAGAGGGGCGCGATGGTCCTCCTTGGCGAGGGCCTCGGTCGTCTGCAGGGTGCTGGGGCGGCGCAATTCGATCTCGCGCTTGACCCCCTGCGGCAGGCTGCCCGCGAGCGTCTGTTAGCCCTGCACGAGAACCGCTCGCTCGCGCATCTTCCGCTCCCAAAGCTCACCGTCATCTCTGCTGATTCCTAGGGAGGGGTAGAGGTGTACGGCGATACGATGGTGACCCTTGCGTCGCATGAGTGGGCTTGGCCGCAGATCGCAGCAGTGCCCGCCGCCGGTGCAGCCTTTTGAGCATGGCCGTCAGCCTGGGTTGTCTGGCACTGCCGGCTTGGTCGCAGTCCACGGTTCCGGGCGCTGAAGTCATCAGCATTGAGGCCGCGGAGACAACGGTCGTAGAAGTGGAGGGTGCCGAGCCCCTCCCCACCAAGCCCCTGAGCATCAACACCGGCTTGGTCACAATCGAATCGGATCAGCAGCAGGCGGATCAGCAGACGGGGGTCATTACGGCCCGCGGGAACGTCCGGATCGTCTATCCCGATGAGCGCGTGGTCGCCACCGCTCGCCAGGCCCAGTACTTCAGCAATGAGGGGCGCGTTGTCCTCAGCGGCGACGTGGACATCCTTCAGGATGGCGGGAATTGGCTTCGTGCTGAGCAGGTCACCTACCTGGTCGATAGCGAGCGGATGCAGGCCATCCCTGCGAAGGGTCAGCAGGTCTTCAGCCGCGTCGTTCTGCAGACGCTTCCCAGCTCAGAGCCAGCGAAGCGATGAGTTTGGTTCTTGATCGCGTCGCCTTAACCATCGGCGGTCGGCCACTTGTCAAAGAGGTCAGCCTCAACCTCAACCCCGGTGAGGTGGTTGGTCTGCTTGGTCCCAACGGGGCGGGCAAAACTACGACCTTCAACCTCGTCACCGGTCTGCTTCGCCCGGATTCCGGCGCGGTGAGCATGGATGACACCTGCGTTGCCGACTTTTCCATGCCGGAACGCGCTCGCTTGGGCATCGGCTACCTGCCCCAGGAAGCCAGCGTGTTCCGAAGCCTGAGTGTCCAGGAGAACTTGATGCTGGCCCTCCAGGAGAGTGGAGCCCCCAAGCAGGAGCGGCGCGAGCGCGTGGAGCACTTGGTCGAGGACTTCCACCTCAAGCCCTTTCAGCACCGCCTTGGTTACCAGCTCTCTGGTGGTGAACGGCGCCGCTGCGAAGTCGCGCGTGCCCTGGCCGTGGGCGAAAGCGGACCGCGTTATCTCCTGTTGGATGAGCCCTTTGCTGGGGTGGATCCTTTGGCGGTGGCGGACCTGCAGGCGTTGATTGCCGGATTGCGCGACCGGGGCATGGGTGTCCTGATCACGGACCACAACGTGCGCGAGACCCTCTCCATCACCGATCGGGCCTACATCCTCACCGAGGGGAGCATCCTTGCCAGCGGCCCGTCCCGCGAGATGGCCGATGACCCCCTGGTCCGTCGCCACTACCTCGGGGAGGACTTCAGGCTGTGACGATCGCCCCAACCTGGAATGAGCCCTTGCGCCGCCAGTCCCAAAAACTCCAACGCCACTGGCGCAGCCTTCCACTCCTGGATCGCTGGCTGTTTGCCGAGATGTTGGGGCCGCTGCTCTTTGGCATCGCTGCCTTCACGGCGGTCTCCCTCTCGGTGGGTGTCGTCTTTGAGTTGGTCCGCAAGGTGGCCGAGGCTGGATTGCCGCTCTGGGCGGCTGGCAAGGTCTTGGCCCTGCGCATGCCAGGGTTCCTGGTGCTGTCGTTCCCCATGGCGACACTGATGGCCACCTTGTTGGCCTTTAGCCGTCTTTCGGGCAGTAGCGAACTGACCGCGCTGCGCAGTATCGGCGTGAAGACCTGGCGGATGGTGTTGCCCGCCTTGGTTCTGGCGTCCTTGATGACGCTGCTGACTTTTCTCTTTAACGACGTCATCGTCCCCAGCGCCAACTATTCGGCCTCGAATGTTCTCGATAGCGCCCTCGGCCGTGCGCTCTCCGCGCAAACCGGCAAGAATGTCGTTTATTCCCGTTTCGGCCGGATCACCCCTAAGGAGCCAGGCGGCAACGCCGGTGAGGGACTGACCCAACTGTTTTATGCGAAGGAGTACAAGAACGGAGAAATGCAAGGGGTCACCTTGCTCGATTTCTCCCGCGAGGATCAGCAGCAGGTCCTGACGGCGAATACGGCGGTCTGGGATGAGATCCGGGCGATGTGGGAGTTCCGCAATGGCCGCATCCTGAATATCGACGCGGCCAACAACTTCACGACATCGGCCAACTACACGAGTTACTACTACCCCTTTACCCGGGCCCCGCAGGACGTGGGCATGCTCCCCAGTGATGCTGCTCAGATGACCGTGGCTCAGGCGCGTCGAGCTGAAGCGCTACTGGTTCAGGCGGGTGATCAAAAGGAGGCCCGCCGGCTTCGGGTGCGAATCCAGGAGAAATTTGCCTTCCCGGCGATCTGCCTTGTCTTTGGCTTGATCGGCAGCAGCTTGGGGGTGAGGCCGAATTCCCGAACCAGCCGGAGCCAGGGCTTCGGGATCAGCGTCCTGCTGATCTTTGGCTACTACTTGATGTCCTTTATTTTCAGCTCCTTGGGCATCAAGGGAACCCTGTATCCCTTTTTCGCCGCCTGGCTGCCCGTCCTGATCGGCTTGGGCGGCGGACTTGTGCTGCTTCGCAAGGCCAGCCGCTGAATCTCGCACTTGCGCGGCAGACTGGTCAGCATCTTTGACCTCGTCAGCGGTTTCGTGACCGATCCGGTTCTCGCGCTTGGCCTTGCGGCGTTTGCCCTGCTGCTTCTGGCCCTGCCCCTGTCCTTTTGGAGCGTGAGTGGTGCCGGTAAAGGCAGCACTGTGGTGCGTCTGCTCGTGGCGACGGCCAATCTGGCCCTGACCGCTCAATTGGTCCTGCGCTGGTGGCAATCGGGCCACTTCCCGATCAGCAACCTCTACGAGTCTCTCTGCTTCCTGGCCTGGGCCTGCACCTTGACCCAGCTGCTGGTAGAGCGCACCTACCGCTCACCGCTGGTGGCGGCCTCCGCTACACCTATTGGACTGGGATGCGTGGCATTCGCCTCCTTCGCGCTGCCCGACCAACTCCAACAGGCCGCTCCCCTGGTTCCGGCTCTGCGTTCGAGTTGGTTGGTGATGCACGTCAGCGTGATCATGGTCAGCTATGCCGCCCTCTTGGTCGGCTCCCTGCTGTCGATGGCGGTGCTCTTCACTGATCGCGGCGAGGCCTTGGAGCTGCGTAGCAGTTCGATCGGTAGCGGCGGTTTCCGTCAAGCACGACTGGCGGCCGATGGTGCTCCGGCCGATCTCTCCCTAAGCAGCGCCGCGTTGTCCTTGAGCGAGCAGCTCGACAGCTTGAGCTATCGCACCATCACCGTCGGTTTTCTACTGCTTTCGGTTGGCATCGTTAGCGGCGCTGTCTGGGCCAATGAGGCTTGGGGGAGCTGGTGGAGCTGGGACCCGAAGGAAACCTGGGCCCTGATCTGTTGGCTGGTGTACGCCGCTTATCTGCACACCCGCTTGACACGGGGTTGGCAGGGGCGTCGCCCCGCCCTGGTTGCCGTGGCTGGATTTGTCGTGATCTGTGTCTGCTACATCGGCGTGAACCTGCTGGGGATTGGCCTGCACAGCTACGGCTGGTTCTTCAGCTAACGCCTGCCGCCAGCACTTGTCACCCAAAAACCCGGCATGCCGGGTTTTTGGGTCAGCCTTGGTTTCACTCAGGGGCGCTTGCTGTTGCGGATGCCGGTGATTGCATCGGCGTAGCTCGGCTGGTTGAAGACGCCGGAGCCGCTCACGATCGCGTTGGCGCCCGCCTCGATGACCTTCCAGGCGTTATCGGCTTTGATGCCGCCATCGACTTCGATCCAGGGATCGAGCCCCTTCTCGTCGCACATGCGGCGCAGATCGCGGATCTTTTGGACCTGGCTCTCGATGAAGCTCTGACCACCGAATCCGGGGTTCACGCTCATCACCAACACCAGATCGCAAAGCTCGAGGCAGTACTCGAGGGTGTCGATCGGGGTGCTGGGGTTCAGGACTGCGCCGGCCATCTTGCCCAGGTCCTTGATCTGAGCCAGGTTGCGGTGCAGGTGGGGGCACGCCTCGACCTGCACCGAGATGATGTCAGCACCTGCCTTGGCAAAGTCGGGGACGTACTTCTCGGGCTCGACGATCATCAGGTGAACATCGAGGGGCTTCTTGGTCACCGGGCGCAGGGCCTCGACGATCATTGGTCCAATGGTGATGTTCGGCACGAAGCGTCCGTCCATCACATCCACGTGGATCCAGTCCGCACCGGCCTGATCCACCGCAAGAACGTCTTCACCAAGCCGGGAAAAATCCGCGGAAAGGATGGAGGGGGAGATCACCAGGGATTTGGTGCTCATGAAACGCAACCGCGGCTGAACAGAGGGAGATTGTAGGAATCGCCAGATCCCCCCTCTAGCCCAGGCACGGCGGCGGGTTCACCGGGTTGCACTGATACAGTGGGCGGCGCTTAAAGCCCGAGAGGCACTGCTGCTGCTTGACTTCCACTCATTGATTGGCCTCTCGGCCATCAACGGAATGTCCCAGCGCATCTGCGCCCTCTCAGCGCTTCATCCCTTCCCATCGCCGGACCGCCGTGGATCGCACCCTGATTCAAGAAATTCTCGAGGTTGTTGAGCAGGCAGGCATTGCTTCCGCCAAGCTCACCGGCATGGGCCTCAAGAATGAGGCAGACGCAGCCGCCGTGGAGGCGATGCGTGAACGCATGTACAAGATCCAGATGCAGGGCCGCATCGTGATCGGTGAGGGTGAGCGCGACGAAGCTCCCATGCTTTACATCGGTGAAGAAGTGGGCAGCGGCACTGGCCCTGGCGTCGACTTCGCTGTGGACCCCTGCGAAGGCACCAACCTGTGCGCCAACAGCCAGCGTGGCTCCATGGCCGTTCTAGCTGCTTCCGACCGCGGTGGTCTCTTCAATGCTCCTGACTTCTACATGAAGAAGCTGGCTGCACCCCCGGCTGCCAAGGGCAAGGTGGACATCAATAAGTCCGCCACCGAGAACATCAAGATCCTCAGCGAGTGCCTCGGCCTTCCCGCTGAAGAGCTTGTGATCGTAGTCATGGATCGCGCCCGCCATAAGGACCTGATCAAGGAAATCCGCGCCACCGGCGCTCGTGTTCAGCCCATCTCCGACGGCGACGTTCAAGCCGCCATCGCTTGTGGCTTCGCCGGCACCGGCACCCACTGCCTGATGGGCATTGGTGCTGCTCCCGAAGGCGTGATTTCTGCCGCAGCCCTGCGCGCTCTGGGTGGTCACTTCCAGGGGCAACTGGTTTATGACCCCGCTGTGGCTCAGACCTCTGAGTGGGAAGGCCTGACCAAGGAAGGCAACCTGGCCCGCCTGGCAGAAATGGGCATCACCGATCCCGACCGCGTTTACGAAGCCAACGAGCTTGCTTGCGGTGAGAACGTTGTGTTCGCTGCCACCGGCATCACCGACGGCCTGCTCTTCGATGGCGTCAAGTTCGAGAAGGACTGCACCCGCACCAGCTCTTTGGTGATTAGTACGCTCGACAACACTGCCCGTTTCACCACGACGGTGCACATAAAGGACGGCGCCCAGAGCATCGCTCTGCGCTGATTGCTCGATCAGACCAGGCCGGGTCTTCTCATGGAGGCCCGGATCTCTTTTTCGCCGTTCTCGCCGCGCACCCCAGGGTCAACCTTCATGCACATCGCCGTCGTCGGACTCAGTCACCGAACGGCCCCGGTTGAGATCCGGGAACGTCTCAGCATTGCTGAGCAGAGCATGGAGGATTCCCTCCAGCGCCTGCGGGCGGATGAACAGGTCCTCGAGGCTTCGATCCTCAGCACCTGCAACCGACTTGAGATCTACACCTTGCTTCGCAACCCTGAGCAGGGGGTTTCAGCGGTTGGCAGCTTTCTTTCCCAGCATTCCGGGCTTGAGCTCTCTGAGCTCATGCCCCACCTGTTCGCTTACCACCACGAAGAAGCGATCGGCCACCTGATGCGTGTGGCAGCGGGTCTCGACTCGCTCGTCTTGGGGGAGGGTCAGATCCTCTCCCAGGTCAAAAAGATGTACCGACTGGGCCAAGAGCATCGCTCGATCGGCCCGATCCTGAATCGTCTGCTCAATCAGGCTGTCAGCACCGGTAAGCGGGTTCGTTCGGAGACCAACCTGGGCACGGGTGCGGTCTCCATCAGTTCTGCGGCCGTCGAGCTGGCCCAGCTCAAGGTGGGTCAGGCCCGCGGTATTGATGATCTTGTTCCCCTGGATCAAGAACAGATTGCCGTGGTGGGTGCGGGTCGAATGGCTCGACTTCTGCTCCAGCACCTTCAGGCCAAGGGGGCCAGCGGTGTCGTTTTGCTGAACCGCACTGTGTCACGGGCAGAAGAGATGGCTGTGGATTTTCCGGGTCTCCCTGTTCAGTGCCGTCCCCTCAGCGATCTCAACCATTGCCTGAGCACTTGCTCACTGGTCTTTACCAGTACAGGAGCTGACGATCCGATCATCACGGCTGAGCGCCTGACTCAGCTCAATCGACGATCCTCGTTGATGTTGATGGACATCGGTGTCCCCAGGAACATATCCGCCGATGTTGCGGAGCTGAGCGGGATTGCTTCGTACGACGTCGACGATCTCCAGGAGGTAGTCGCCCGCAACCAGGAAGCTCGACGCGAGATTGCCGCTGAAGCGGAGGGGATGCTCCAACAGGAGGGCAAACAATTCATCGAGTGGTGGGATGGACTTGAGGCTGTTCCGGTGGCCAATCGTCTGAGGACCCAACTCGAGGAGATTCGTGAGCAGGAACTGCAAAAGGCCTTGAGTCGGATGGGTCCTGATCTTTCCGCC
Organism: Synechococcus sp.; assembly: GCA_047285805.1. GTDB lineage: Bacteria > Cyanobacteriota > Cyanobacteriia > PCC-6307 > Cyanobiaceae > Vulcanococcus. The sequence goes on from JBJBCN010000002.1 coordinate 613,286, forward strand.
CGCGAGCGCAAGGTCGTCGAGGCGCTGAGCAAGGGGATCATCAACAAAATCCTGCACGGACCGGTCACAAAACTGCGGGCACCCCAGCCGCGTCAGCAGCGCCATCAGGCGATGAAAGTCGTTCAAGAGCTGTTCGATCTCGACGAGCTTCAGGCTTGATTTCCTCTTTCTTTGACAGGTCCAATGGGCTCGCCCACGCAATCCCGTACGAATTCCCGCCAATGTGCTTCAAAAGCCTCGGAGCCGCCTCAAGAATCGCTTAACGTCTCCGTGCTTTAAAGGCGAAGAGGGAAGCGATGAAGCGCGTTCTGGCGATCATTCTGGGCGGTGGAGCAGGCACCCGCCTCTACCCTCTGACCAAGATGCGGGCCAAGCCCGCTGTGCCACTGGCTGGCAAGTATCGACTGATTGATATCCCCATCAGCAACTGCATCAACTCGGACATCAACAAGATGTACGTATTGACTCAGTTCAACAGTGCGTCACTGAATCGCCACCTGAGCCAGAGCTACAACCTCTCTTCTGGCTTTGGCCAAGGTTTTGTGGAGGTATTGGCGGCCCAGCAGACCCCTGAGAGCCCCAGCTGGTTCGAGGGCACGGCTGATGCTGTGCGCAAGTATCAGTGGCTATTCCAAGAGTGGGATGTCGACCACTACCTGATCCTCTCCGGTGACCAGCTCTACCGGATGGACTACAGCGAGTTCGTCAATCACCACATCGCCACCCGCGCTGATGTCAGCATCGGCGCCCTGCCGGTGGATGCCCCCCAGGCGGAAGCCTTCGGCCTGATGCACACCGATGAGAAAGGTAAGATCCGCGAGTTTCGTGAGAAGCCCAAGGGTGAGGCGCTCAAGGAGATGTGGGTAGATACGTCTCGTCTGGGTCTCTCCGCAGAGCAAGCCGAGAAGCGCCCCTACCTGGCCTCGATGGGGATCTATGTCTTCAGTCGCGAGACCCTGTTTGACCTGCTGGCCAAGAACCCCTCCGCCACCGACTTCGGCAAGGAGCTGATCCCGGCAGCCCTCGAGCGTGGTGACCACATTCAGAGCTATCTCTTCGATGACTACTGGGAAGACATCGGAACCATCGGTGCCTTCTATGAGGCCAACTTGGCTCTGACCGACCAGCCGAATCCGGCCTTCTCCTTCTACGAGGAGTCCTTTCCGATCTACACCCGTCCGCGCTACCTGCCCCCCAGCAAGTTGCTGGACTCCCAGGTCACCCAATCGATCATTGGCGAGGGCTCGATCCTCAAGTCCTGCAGCATTCACCACTGCGTTCTCGGCGTACGCAGCCGCGTTGAAGAGGACGCCGTCCTGCAGGACACTCTGGTGATGGGTAACGACTTCTTTGAGTCCCCCTCCGATCGCGACGCTCTGCGTCAACGGGGCGGAACCCCTGTGGGCGTTGGCCGTGGAACGACCGTGAAGCGCGCCATCCTCGACAAGAACGTCCGCATTGGCGACAACGTCACCATCGTCAACAAGGACCATGTCGAGGAGGCTGACCGCCCTGAGCACGGCTTCTACATCCGCAACGGCATCGTGGTTGTCGTGAAGAACGCCACCATCCCTGATAACACCGTCATCTGATCCGAACATTTCTGACGCGTTCTCTCCCTGGTCCGCTGGGGAGTTTTTTTTTGCTCATTCGTCGTGTTTCAGTGTTCGCCAACAACGGTCCCCGCCGCTGCAGGACGTCGCCACACTGTTGATATTGGACACCTCAACGCTCCATGGACAAGGCCCATTTCGGCTTGATCGGTCTCGGCGTGATGGGCGAGAACCTGGTTCTCAACGCCGAACGCAATGGTTTCTCGAGCGTGGTCTACAACCGCACCTACGCCAAGACCGAAGAATTCCTCGCTGGTCTTGGAGCGGGCAAGAACATTGTTGGTTCCTCCAGCCTGGAGGATTTTGTGAGCAGGCTCCAGCACCCGCGTCGGATCTTGATGATGGTCAAGGCCGGTCCGGCGGTGGATGCGGTCATTCAAGAAATCTCTCCCTATCTCGAAGCGGGTGATCTTTTGATAGATGGTGGAAACTCGGAATATCACGACACCGAGCGCCGCGTCGCCGAGCTAGAGAGCAAGAGTTTCGGCTTCATCGGCATGGGCGTCTCGGGTGGTGCCAAGGGAGCACTCGAGGGGCCAAGCATGATGCCCGGCGGCACCAAGTCCTCCTATGACGCCATCGAGAGCCTGGTCTGCAAGATGGCCGCCCAGGTCGAGGACGGTCCTTGTGTCACTTACATCGGTCCAGGCGGTTCCGGTCACTTCGTCAAGACCGTCCACAACGGGATTGAGTACGGGATCGAGCAGATCCTTGCGGAGGCCTACGATCTGCTCAAGCGGGTGGGGGACCAGAACGGCACCCAGATGGCGGACATCTTCCGCCATTGGAACAGCACCGAGGAGTTGGCCTCCTACCTGGTGGAGATAACCGAGGTATGCCTGCGCACGAAGGACACAAATGACGGTAGCGATCTGGTGGAGAAGATTGTCGACCAAGCTGGTCAGAAGGGCACTGGCCTTTGGACTGTCGTGAGTGCCCTGCAGATGGGGGCACCGGTGCCAACGATTTATGCCGCCTTGAATGGCCGCGTGATGAGCTCGATCAAGTCCCAGCGCATCGAGGCTGAGGCCATCCTCCAGGGACCGGCTGTTAAAGCGTTCGATCTCGTTAATCCCGCCGATGGGAGCGGCCCGCTGATGGATGCCGTCGTCCTGGCCTGCATGGCGAGCTATGCCCAGGGAATGGAACTGCTGCGGATCGCCTCCGCCGAGCACGACTACAACCTCAATATGCCCTCCATCGCTCAGATCTGGAAGGGGGGATGCATCATCCGCGCACGCCTGCTCAAGCGCATCCAGAACGCCTTTAACGCCAATCCCCAGCTGGAGAACCTGCTGATCGATCCCTGGTTTGCCGACCAGGTGAACCGTCGCCTGCCAGGTCTGGCCAAGGTCGTTGCTGGTGCAGCTGAAGCGGGGATCCCGGTTCCGTGCCTGAGCAGCACTCTGGACTACATCAACAGCTATCGCACTGCTCGTCTGCCCCAGAACCTTGTTCAGGCGATGCGGGATTGCTTCGGCTCCCACACCTATCAGCGTGTGGATCAAGAGGGGACCTTCCACACCGAATGGCTCGATTGAGGTCATGGTGATGACCACTTATCGGATTAAACGCGCTCGGGATTCCCAGGACCTGGCGCGGATAGCGGCCCAGACGATCGCTTCCTATCTTGACCTCGCCCTCGACCAACGGGATCGGGCACAACTCGCCCTCTCCGGTGGCAGCACCCCTGCGGTTGCCTATGGCCTTCTGGGTCAGGAGCACCTGCCGTGGGAACGTGTCGATGTCTTTCTCGGCGATGAGCGCTGGGTCGATGCGGATGATGCCTCTAGCAATGCCCGGATGCTGCGCCAGACCCTTCTCAAGCAAGGTCCGGGAAGCCATGCGGCATTCCATCCCGTCCCGACGGTGACTCTGCCGACACCTGATGAGAGTGCCGCCGCATTTCAGGCCGCCATCGAGAAGGTCTGTCCTGGGGAGCCACCGATCTTTGACTTGATGGTGCTCGGTCTGGGGGAAGACGGCCACACGGCCTCCCTCTTTCCAGGCACTGAGGCACCGACGGTCACCGATCGCTGGACCGCCGTTGGCCGTGGCAAGGGCCTTGAGCGCATCACGTTGACCGCTCCGGTTCTCAGCGCATCCCGCCAGGTGATCTTTTTGGTGAGTGGTGCAGGGAAGGCCGAGGCGCTAGCCCGTCTTCTGGATCCCGCCGAATCCCCCCAGAGGACTCCAGCCAAGTTGGTGACTCCCCACACCGAGGTCCTGGTGTTGGCCGATGAGGACTCGCTCGCCGGAGATATTGCGTCAGGCTGATGTCATGTTCCTCTGGATCGCGTGAATGGTTGCCCCGCTGGTGCTCGCGTCTGGAAATGATTTCCCGGGCTGGCAGTCCCTGAACGACACCATCATGGGTGGCCGAAGTCAAGGGGAGTGCACGGCCACCCATGATGGGTTGCTGATGGAGGCCATTGTCGAGCAGGAGGGAGGTGGCTTTGTCAGTTGCCGTTCACCGGTCTTAGAGCCGGCTCGCGATCTCTCTTCCTACGGTGCCCTCGAGCTTCAACTCGATGGGGATGGGCGTCGTTACAAACTCGCCATCGCCAGCCGGGATGGGGTCGGCGGTCTGACCGAGCTGATTCCCGGGGGCCTCCGCTGGGTTGCTGAGTTCTCAACTAGACCCAATGGCACCTCTGTCGTGAAGATTCCGTTCAATCGACTCACCCCAAGTGTTCGTGCGACCCCCGTTGGCTTTCCGCTTCGTTTTGACCCGCGAGCGGTCACGCGGATCCAGGTGCTCCACTCCAAGTTTGGCGACTTAGGAGGTCGCAACCCTGGGTTCAGACCAGGCCCTCTGCGCCTCTTAATCCGCTCTATTCATGCGGTGGCCTAACGAATGGACGTTGAACCTCTGCTCAGTGAATTGGCGAAGGCGGCCGATGTCTGCCTGAAGCCTTATCGCTATGCCCTTCGCTTCAGCGGTGAGCCCCCAGCCAAGGTGGGCGACTGCAGCGACTGTTGCCTGCTGATCGAGGCCCGTGATGCCGAGGGTGTCCGTCACCCTGACCGAGATCTGGAGCTGGAAATCTACCGGAGTGGTGAGGAGTTGAACCTCATGCTGAGCATGGTGGCCGACGAGGAGGCGCCGATGCTCTGGCATGGCAGCCACCCCGTCTGGATGCAATCGAACTCCGGGGAACGCTGTGAGCGTCCCAGCGCCGGGGCCCCCCTCGAGGCCCTCTGCCGGCGCATCCGCGCCTTGATCGCCGGGGAGGCCTAGAGGTCAGGCTGGTCCGTCACCGCACCCTTGCTGCTGGAGCTCACGAGCCGTGCGTATTTGCCCAGCACACCGGTGCGGTAGCGCAGCTCGGGCTTGGTCCAGGCGGTGCGACGGGCGGCCAATTCGGCCCCGTCCACGTTCAGCTGAATTAACAGCTGGTTGGCATCCACCGTGATGCTGTCCCCTTCTTGAATCAGACCAATCGTTCCTCCCACGGCGGCTTCAGGGGCGACGTGGCCGATGACGAGGCCATAAGAACCGCCCGAGAAGCGACCATCGGTGATCAGGGCCACCTTGTCGAGCAGGCCCTGGCCCACGATCGCGGAGGTCGGGGAGAGCATTTCTCGCATTCCCGGTCCACCGACCGGTCCCTCGTTGCGGACAACCACCACATCGCCGGCGTTGATCTGCTTATCGAGGATCGCGTCGAGGCAGGTCTCTTCGCTCTCGAAAACCCGAGCGGGTCCAGTGATCACGGGGTTCTTGACGCCACTGATCTTGGCCACGGCACCCTCTTGGGCCAGGTTGCCTTTGAGAATCGCCAGGTGCCCCTTCGCATAGAGGGGGTTGCTCAGGGGCCGGATGACGTCTTGGTCGGCGGCAGGCACGGACGGCACATCAGCCAGCAGTTCATGCAGCGTCTTGCCTTCGATCGTTAGGCAATCGCCATGCAGCAGACCGGCATCCAGCAGCAGCTTCATCACCTGAGGGATGCCACCAGCCTGGTGAAGATCGACGGTCACATAACGGCCACTCGGTTTGAGATCGCAGATCACCGGAACGCGCTGGCGGATGCGCTCGAAGTCATCGATGCTCAGCTCCACCCCAGCGGTGCGTGCAATGGCCAAGAGGTGCAGCACGGAATTCGTGGATCCGCCCACGGCCATGATCACGCTGATGGCGTTCTCAAAGGCTTCCCGGGTCAGCAGATCCCGGGGGCGAATGTTGGCATTGATGGCCTCGACAAGAACCTCAGCACTCCGAGCTGCGCTGTCCGCTTTTTCGGGATCCTCGGCCGCCATGGTTGAGCTGTAGGGCAGGCTCAAACCCATGGTTTCGATGGCCGCACTCATCGTGTTGGCCGTGAACATACCTCCACAGCTGCCTGCCCCTGGGCAGGCATTCTTCTCGATTTCGGTGAGACGCTCCTCGTCTATTTGGCCGCTGGTCAGCTGACCGACTGCCTCAAAAGCGCTGACCACTGTCAGATCGCAGCCGCCCAGTTTTCCGGGTTTGATCGTGCCGCCATAGACGAATACCGATGGAATATTCATGCGCGCCATCGCCAACATTGCGCCGGGCATGTTCTTGTCGCAGCCGCCGACAGCCAGCACGCCGTCCATCGACTCGCCATTGCAGGCGGTCTCGATGGCGTCGGCGATGACTTCGCGGCTCACCAGGGAGTACTTCATCCCCTCGGTACCCATCGAAATACCGTCGCTGACGGTGATGGTGCCGAACATCTGAGGCATCGCCCCGGCCCCCAGAGCGGCCTGTTCGGCCCGTCGTGCCAGGTCGTTAAGGCCGATGTTGCATGGCGTGATAGTGCTGTAGCCGTTGGCGATGCCAATGATCGGCTTGTTGAAGTCAGCGTCTCCGAAACCGACAGCCCGCAACATGGCACGGTTGGGTGAGCGCTGAATGCCCTGGGTAATCGCGGCGGAGCGGAGCATGGCTGCTGCGTTGTCTACCCAGCAACCTACCGAGGAACCTGATCAGCTCTGGGGGCTCAGCCCTTCGAGTTGTCGACGCACATCCTCGATCGCTTGGTTCAGCTGTTGGACCTTGTCCTGGAGCTCATGCTCACGGACGACCGGACTATCGCTGTTGGGGTCGAAGACCTGATCGTCGTGGTCGGCCAGACGACTCAGGCGCAGGCTGCGTTGCTGCCGGGTCTGCTGTTGTTTCCGATCGGCTTCGGAATAGAGCCACCAGGCAAACCCGGCGGCACCGATCACTGCACCAACCAAGAGGGTGCCCAGAGATCCGGAACCGCCATCTCGGTTTGACATTGCTGCAGAGCGCTCGAATGGACCTCAGCCTACGAAGCCTGACTGCGGCTTGCCATAGAGACGGTCACCCGCGTCACCCAATCCGGGAACGATCCGCAGCTGGTCGTCCAATTGAGCGTCGATGCAGCCGGTGTAGATCGTCAGATCGCTGTAGCGCTCACCCAGGGTTTTCAATCCAGGACTGGCGGCAAGAGCTGAAATCACACGGACCCGCTGACCTCTGACCCCTTTGCTCTCCAGCTGCTCGAGCGCATTTAGAAGCGTGCCGGCGCTGGCCACCATGGGGTCGAAGACCAGAACACCTGCATTGGCCGGGATGGATTCGGGCAAGCCGTTGAAGTAACAGCGGCAGCGGCCACTGGTCTCGTCCCGCTGCAGGCCCATATGGGCCACGGTGGCACTCGGAATAACGTTTTTGGCCCCGTCCCACAGCCCCAGGCCTGCCCTCAAGATCGGCACCGCCAGCAAGGGAATGGAGCCATCCACGACGATTCCTTCAGTCTGGGCGAGGGGTGTGGTCACCTGGATCCGCTGGTAGGGAATCCAGTCCCGCGTGGCCTCGTAGGTCAACCAACGCCCCAATTCGGCCATTGCCGTAGCAAACAAAGGTTGCGGGGTCTCCGCGTCACGGAGCAGGGTCAGCCAGTGGCCAATCAGGGGATGGGGCGGCACCACCACACGCAGGGTCTTGCTCATCGGTCGCGCTCCGGTGTCCGCCTGCAATAACTTGATCGCCCAAGTTAAAGCTGCAGTGCGGAACCTCGTCGCCAGATGGCTGAGCTCCATCGCCATTGTTATGGCACTCCACCTGACGCTCTTGTTGCCAGCTCCTGAGCCGGCATTTGCAATCACGGCTCCCGAATTGCGTGGGCAACGCAGTGCTCAAGATCTCCAACCGGACATGCATGGCCGAAACCTTCAGCAGCAAGAGTTCCTGAAGGCCTCAATGGAGGGATTTGACCTCAGCGAGACCGACCTACGCGGAGCGGTCTTCAACACCGCCAATCTCCAAAACGCGAACCTTTCTGCGGCCGATCTGGAGGACGCCGTGGCCTTCGCCACGCGTTTCGACAGCGCTGATCTAAGCGGTGCTGTCTTCCGCAACGCCATGTTGATGAACAGTAAGTTCACTGGCGCACAGATCGAGGGAACCGACTTCACCGATGCGGTCCTCGACCTACCCCAGCAAAAAGCGTTGTGTGCCCGGGCTAGTGGCATTAACCCACGCACCGGTGTTGAGACTCGCGAAAGCCTGGCCTGTCGCTGATCAGCTATTAGTCTCAGGGCTCCGGTTCTTCGGGGGATCAGCCCGGAGAGGAAACGGGGAAAGTCCGGTGTAATTCCGGCGCTGTCCCGCAGCTGTGAAGAATCCTGCCTCAGGGATTCCAGTCAGAACGCCCGCCGGTGAAAACCCCACTTTCTGGCGCGGACCAGTTCTGTTGATGTTGAAGCATTTTGGAGCGGCTGCACTCCTTGTGACCGCTGGCCCTGCCCTGGCCCACCACCCGATGGAATCCCTCGCGTTAGAACCGTCGGCAGTCAGCGGCCTTCTCAGTGGCCTGGCCCACCCGCTTCTAGGGCCCGATCACCTTCTCTTCCTGTTGGCACTGGCTCTGGTCGGTCTGAAGCGCTCCATGGGCTGGACCCTGGGCCTACTGGCCGTTGGTCTGGCGTCTAGTGCGGTCGGTCTTTGGCTCCCGGGTCTGCCCGCTGCCGAGGCCTTGGTTTCACTCTCGCTGGTGCTGGAAGGCCTGGTGATTGCCCGACGCCTCCCGACCCTGACGTTGATCCCCGCCTTTGCGCTCCACGGCTACGTCCTAAGTGCATCGGTGATTGGTTGGGAGTCCACTCCCATCGCCTTCTATCTATTGGGGTTGCTGCTCAGCCAGGCCCTCTTGCTGGCGGCTTCCCTAGTGGCTCTGCACCGTCTGACTCTTGATCTGCAACCCGCCACGAAGATCGCCCTCGCTGGTGTGCTTGGGGGCATTGGTGCGGCCTTTACCTGGACGGCCCTCGTCGCCTGATCATGATCACGGAACCTGCCTCACGCCTTCCGGTCACAGTGGTGACGGGGTTCCTGGGCGCCGGTAAATCCACTCTTCTGCGTCAGCTGCTTCTCTCGAGTGGCCTGCGCATCGCCGTTCTGGTGAACGAGTTCGGTGAAGTTGGCATCGATGGTGATTTGATCCGCAGCTGCGGCTTTTGCCCCGAGGAGGAGCTAGACGGCCGCGTCGTGGAACTGGCCAATGGCTGCCTCTGCTGCACCGTCCAGGACGAGTTCCTTCCGGTGATGCAGCAGCTCCTCCAGCGGTCCGATCAACTGGATGGAATCGTCGTCGAAACCAGCGGTCTAGCCTTGCCTCTTCCGTTGGTCCAGGCCTTTCGCTGGCCTGAGATCCGAACCCGAACCCGTGTTACCGGCGTGGTGACCGTGGTCGATGGTGAAGCCCTCAGCAGCGGCAGTGTTGTTGCCGACCCGGCGGCCCTCGAGGCCCAGCGTAAGGCCGATCCCAGCCTGGATCACCTCAGTGACATCAACTCCCTCTTTGAGGATCAACTGGGCGCCGCCGATCTAGTGCTGATCAGCCGGGCGGATTGCCTGAATGAGGTGGAGATTCAAGCCTTGAAAAGCCGCTTATGCGCGCAGCTCCGCCAGGGGGTCTCGGTCTTGCCTATGGCGCGGGGCAATGTTCCTGCTGCGCTGCTCATGGGCCTCGATCGTCCTGAAGAAAACGAGCATCATCACGATCATCACGACCACAGCCATGTGGCGATGGAGTCGGCGTCGCTGAACTGGGAAGGGACCACCAGCAAGGCGCATTTAGAAACACTGCTCCCAGAGCTGATCGCCACGCACCGTTTGCTAAGGCTCAAGGGTCGGGCCTGGCTGCCTGGCAAGAGCCATCCCCTTCAGATCCAAGCGGTGGGGCCCAGGCTGGAGTGTTGGTTTGACAGCAACTCCCGTTTGGACCGTCCCAGCACCGACGGGCTAGAACTTGTTGCGCTCGGCTTGTCCCTCGATGCATCTGGGATTCAGGAGCAATTGAAGGGCGGCTTGGCTTAATCCAGCGGCAGGTTTCCCCTGGTGCAGACCATGTCCCAGAAGAGAGCCTGTTGTCTGGTCCAGCCTGGAAAAACCTCTCGCGGGTCCCCGAACGCCTCTTGGAGTTCGATGGATCCCCGTCCGTAATGGCGGAAATCAAAGCGGCGCTATCCCACCTGGAGCCACCAGTGCTCCACGATGCGCTCAACGGTCATGGTGCACGGATGCCATCGCCAGGCAGGCATCGAGCTGGCATTCCAGAGGTACGGAGAAGGGTTCACGGGCTTGGGCAGTCGCTTGTGCAGCCCAAGCCATGGAGGCCAGCCTGAACATTGGCAAGGGATTCATTCGGCTCACGGCAACCCTTGGGGCCATCTCCGACCTGTCCAGCCCGAGGATCCCCGTCGGCCGGCCTGCCAAGATTTAACAAACCCCACCTAAAGCTCAGGTGCCCGTCTTCTCTGCCCGTGTGTTGGTCTCCCTGAGGCCCTCCGTGCTCGATCCCGCTGGTGAAGCCACCCGAGCCGCTGCCTCCCGCCTGGGTGTGGATGGCATTAGCAAGCTGCGCATCGGCAAGGCCATTGAAGTGGAGCTGAATGCTCCCGACGCCCAGAGTGCGCGGCAGCAGTTGGAACTCCTCAGTGATCGGCTCCTGGCCAATCCCGTAATCGAGGATTGGGACCTCGAGCTGAAGGACGACTCCAACGCAGGAGCCTGAGCCATGACCCTCGGCGTCGTCGTCTTTCCTGGTTCCAACTGTGACCGGGATGTTCAGTGGGCTGCCCAGGGCTGCCTCGGGATAGAAACGCGTTTCCTCTGGCATGAGGAACGTGACCTGAGTGGTCTTGATGCGGTGGTGATCCCTGGCGGGTTCAGCTACGGCGACTATCTCCGCTGCGGCGCCATCGCCCGCTTTGCCCCGCTTCTAGAGGAGGTGGTCGCGTTTGCCAATCGCGGAGGTCGCGTGCTGGGGATCTGCAACGGCTTCCAGGTCCTAACGGAGATAGGACTGTTGCCGGGGGCTCTGACCCGCAACGAGAAACTGCACTTCGTCTGCGAACCGACGGATCTGCGGGTTGAACCGGGGCAGTGCAGCTGGCTCCAGGGCTATAGCAGCGGTGAGGTGGTGAATTTCCCCATCGCCCATGGCGAGGGCCGATACCAGGCAGATCAGGACCAACTCAAAGCCCTTGAGGATCAGGGCCAAGTGGTTTTGCGTTACTGCCGCAACCCCAATGGTTCCGTGGCGGATGTGGCTGGCCTGACCAATGCTCAGGGCAATGTTCTTGGTCTGATGCCCCACCCGGAGCGGGCCTGCGACCCAGCCACCGGTGGTGTTGATGGTCGACGCCTGTTGGCCAGCCTATTGGGATGACCCTGTGGCGGCGCCGTGAGCTCCTGCTTTGGTCGCTAACGGCCGCCGCTCCTCTCTCTGCCATTGCCAGTTCAGTCGGCGGCCAAGCCAGCCCGGCCCCGCTCAAGTGGGGTGCGCGGATTGCAGCCCTGGTGCCAGGCACCTGGATGGAGCGCGCTGATCCCATGCTCGAGCAGCTGCGACTCCGCTGTCAGCAGCAGGGCTGGTTTTTGCTGACTCCCCCTGAGCTCACCGGTCAGTGGCGCTGGTTTTCCGGGACTGATCAGCAACGCGCTGCTGCACTCCGGCAGGCCTGGCTGGATTCCTCGATCGATGCACTGTTCCTGGTGGGAGCCGGCTGGGGCAGCGCTCGGGTTCTTGAGAAGGGATGGACGATTCCGCCACGGCCTCTCTGGTGCGTCGGCTTCTCTGACTGTTCAGCACTGCTCCTGGCTCAGTTGGCGTGGGTAGCTCAGGCGGGATCCATGGCTCGTTTGGTGGTTCCAGGGATCAGTGGCAGCGTCTCGTTGCTCTCCTGATGGGTGCCCCTGTGCCCTCGCTTGACGGCGTTGGGGTGCGGTCAAGGGTGGCCGAAGGATCGCTAGTGGTGAGCAACCTCAAGATGGTCACGAGCTTGATCGTGACACCCTGGCTTCCATCTCTCCAGGGAACGGTCTTGGTCCTTGAAGACACCGGTGAGGCGCCATACCGGATCAATCGTCAGCTCACCCAATGGAGAGCGGCTGGCCTTCTGGATGAGGTCCGGGGAATTGGTTTGGGTCGTTTCTCTTGGGCCGAGGACGATGTCCTATCCGGAGACTTCTCGATGGCCGAGATCCTGGCGGAACGCTTGGGGAGCTTGGGCCTTCCGATCGTGAAGGATCTGCCCGTTGGCCATGGCCGCCCCAAGCTGGCGCTGCCGCTCGGTGTTCAGGAGCTGCTGGATGGTCGCACTGCGGAGCTCAGCTTGTTTCGCGCGGATTGACCAGCACAAAAAAAGGGACCCTTAGGTCCCTAGATCAATGTTCAAAGCGCAGCTCAGTTGACGGCAGCGAAGAACTCTTTGCTCTTCACGGGGTCAGGGTTCATGGTCTTCTCGCCGGGGGTCCAGTTGGCGGGGCAGACCTCGTCGGGGTGGTTGCGGATGTGCTGGAAAGCCTGCAGCAGGCGCAGGGTCTCATCAACACTACGGCCGACGGGCAGGTTGTTGATGGTGCTCTGCATGATCACACCATCGGGATCGATGATGAATAGGCCGCGCAGGGCCACACCTGCGTCCTCGTCGAGGACTTCGTAGGAGCGGGCGATGTCCTTCTTCAGGTCAGCAACCAGGGGATAGTCGATGTCGCCCAGGCCACCGTTTTTACGGTCGGTCTGAACCCAAGCCAGGTGGGAGAACTGGCTGTCCACTGACACGCCTAGCACTTCGCAGTTGCGGCTCGAGAACTCGCTGTAGCGGTCGGAGAAAGCGGTGATCTCCGTCGGGCAAACGAAGGTGAAGTCGAGGGGGTAGAAGAAGAGCACCACGTACTTGCCGCGGTACGAGGAGAGGGTCACCTCCTTGAATTCCTGATCCACCACAGCAGTGGCGGTGAAATCAGGAGCTTGAAGACCGACGAGCCTCGACATAGTCAGTGAGATGAGTGTTGGAGACAGGGAATACGAGTTGGATTTTGCTTAATGCGAACCCGAATCGACTTCCAGTTGACACCGCAACAATTTATCACGCTCCAACAGGTGGCGTGCTCCCTCATAGGCTGTGGGCACTAAGAACAAGCGCTTATGGCTTGGGATCCCTCGCTACTGCGGAAATACAACACCACTGGTCATTTTCGTCTGCTGAACCAGCTACGTGGCGAGCTCAAGGACCAACCGATCCAGCGTCCTCTCTCCACCAGTCGGCCTGAGCCAAGCCGCCGCAACCAAGTTCGTCGCCGCAGCGAATCCGATCAACAGGGCGGTGCTTCCCTGCGAGCCACGGAAAATCGCATGCGTCGCCAGCCCGAGCCACAGCAACCCGCCATCGCGAGCTTTGACCCGATTGTGACCGTCCCCGTTCTGCTGGACGCGTTTCAAGAAACCGATACCTAAGTAGCGCCATTGGTCCAAGCCGAGGCGATCGTTACAAAGCCTGTTCTTCCTTCATAAATGGCAGCTCGCTCAGTTATTGGTTGAGTCAGACAGTATCGATCCCCTTGACTGAAGCGACGACCGCGAACGCTCCCCTCAAGATCCTGGTCGCTGACGATGAAGAAAACATTCGCCGCATCCTGGAAACCCGCTTGGTGATGCTGGGTCACGAGGTCACCCTGGCGGAAAACGGATCCCAGGCCCTCGAGCACTTCCGCGCATCCGAGCCTGACGTGGTGGTCTTGGACGTGATGATGCCCGAGCTCGACGGCTTTGCTGTGACCGAACGGATTCGAGCCCAATCAGAGGTGCCGATTATCCTCTTGACGGCCCTTGGTGATGTGGCTGATCGCATCACGGGCCTTCAGCTGGGTGCTGACGACTACATGGTCAAGCCCTTCAGCCCAAAAGAGCTAGAGGCTCGAATCCGCTGCGTCATGCGTCGCGTTAGTTCAGTTCAAGCCAATGGTGTTGCTGGACCCGGTCGCACGGCCCATGTGGTTGTTGTCGGTGACCTGAGCATCGATTTCAACAAGCGCCAAGCCCACCGCGGTGAGGAGCGGATCCGCTTGACCGGCATGGAGTTCAACCTCCTCGAGCTGCTGATCAGCCGTTCCGGCGAACCAATCAGCCGGCTCGACATGCTCGAAAAGGTTTGGGGCTACAAGCCTGAGCGCTCCTCCGACAGTCGGGTTGTAGACGTTCACATCTCCCGTCTGAGGGCCAAGCTCGAGGACGATCCGGAAAATCCCGAATTGATTCTGACGGCCCGGGGTCTGGGCTACATGTTCCAGCGCATCCCCCAGGCCATGGAGGCCCTCAGCGCTTAAATCTCACTTTGTAGGTCACATGGCTGGGCCCGAAGTACTCGATCAGTGCATCTCGTGCGGCGTGATGCAGCTCCTCAAGGTTGCTAGAGCGAATCGTCAGGCTGGGTGATTCGCTTTTGGCCTGAAGAGATGTCGGCGTGCTGGCAACGCGAAAGATGATCTCCCGCATCCGTCAATAACCGCAACGTCAACTCCATTTTTTCGCTGCTGCTCCGACGGCGTAGTCGCCTGGGCTACCCCTGCTTGTGAAGGGAAATGAAGCGATGACAGTGGTCGATTGCTGCTTCCAGGTTGTCTGCCTCGCTCAGCCCTGATGCTTTGGTGGGCGTGAAGCTGTGGTCCCCGCTTGGCAACCAGGTCAGCTCCACAGACGATGCCAGTGAATAGTTCTGAACCTCCTCGCGGCGTCCAAAGCTGTCACGTTCGCCCTGCAGGATCAGGCACGGGGACTGCATGACCACGAAATGGTCGGTGCGTAGCGACTGGGGTTTTCCGGGTGGGTGAAACGGATAGCCAAGGCACAGGCACCCTCGGACGTTCTCAAGGGAGTCGATCAGCAGGCTTGCGACTCGTCCTCCAAGAGACTTCCCGCCGATGAACACGTTTGCGACGTCGTGGACGCGTTGTTCCCTAATGACCTCCTCGCGGTAGGCATCGAGGAGCTTGGGGAGGCGATCCGGCCCACAACGTCGACCCAGCTCCCGGCTTCGTTGCATGTAGGGAAACTCAAAGCGCACCACCCGGACACCGCAGGCTCCCAAACCGCCTGCCATGGTTTCCATCCATCTGCAGTCCATGGGCGCGCCCGCACCGTGGGCAAGCAACAGTGTGCTCATCGCGGTGGCGGGCCCATTGATCAGCCTCGCTCCTTCGGTTTGGGTCATAGCGCGACAAGTGAGCGAGCGTGTTTCTTCAGAGTCGCAAGACCTGCCGGGCTGTTTTGGATGACCAGGTCGGCCTTCTGCTTCAAGGGACGAATGAAGTCACGTTCCCCGGGTAACGTCTCAAGAAAGGTCTGGCGAATCACGTACGACAGTGAATGTCCACGTTCACGTCGATCACGCCGTTGCCGGCGCCAGAGCCGCATCGGCAGTGCGAGATCCATGTAAACCAGCGACCTCAGCAGCGGCTGCCCCAGCAAGACCTGGGGGCCAAAGGCCCCCTCGAGGACAATCAAGTCGTAGGCCTGATTTAGGGGCTCACGCCAGGCCATGTGGCTGATCATGTCGTAGCGACGCATGCTGTCGGCGTCTTGTCTGCAGAGCTGCTCCAGCTCTGCGAGCAAAGCCCCAGCGTCAATCCCAGCAGGGGTGTCGTAGCCGTAGAGCGAATCTGGTAACCAGTGGGGCCAGTAGTAGTCGTCACAGGAGAGTGGCAACACACTGATACCGCAAAGCTTCAGCGACGTTTGCAGCGCATGCGCCATTGTGGTTTTCCCTGCGGCTGAGGGACCGCAGAGGCAGAGCAGAGGAATCACAGCTGCAACAATCCAGAGAGCACGCTGCTCAGTTGAAACCCCCTGAAATAGCTGATGTCATCCACGACCCAAGTTTCCTTCTGGTCTTTGCTGCATGAGCAGGGAAAGCCGTTGAGGAGCCTTGGAGAGCCGTCCCCTTAGACCCGTAAACACCGCGACATCGGAGCTGTCAGCATTGCCGCTCACCACAAGCACGTTGTTGGTGGAAACCTGCTTCCCATTGAAGGGATCGATATCCAGATAGCCACGCCCTTCTCTTGGGTCGAGCTGATAGGCCGAGTTCAGATTTTGGTACAGCTTTGGGCTTAGGAGGGTCTCGATGGCGTTCAGCTGAGGACTCCCTGGTGTGTCCAGCCGTCCGATTTGCCAGCGATACCGGTTGGTGATGGGCATCTCCATTACTAGTGGACATCTGCAGGCCAGTGCGCTTGAAGGCGCCAGGGACAAGCACGCCAAAAGGGGCAACGTTGCTAGGAACACTCGCACCCTCCCAGAGTTCGACTGGCCAGACCCTAGGGGTGTAGTTCGAACAGACAGCAAAAAGCCCCGCTTTCGCGGGGCTCAGCAAAATGGCTCGGGGGAGACTTGAACTCCCGACCTTGGGGTTATGAATCCCACGCTCTAACCAGCTGAGCTACCGAGCCTAGGTGAGTTGATTGTAGAGGATCACCGGGCCGAAACCCTGTTCGCAGCTGCGATCAGGCCCGTGGAGGCAGCATTCCAAGCGGATTAACCGCTCCCCGCCCTGCGGGGATGATCTCGAAGTGCAGGTGCGGTCCTGTGCTCCGGCCCGTGCTGCCCATCAGTGAGATCACCTTGCCCTGGGCCACGATCTGCCCTGAGCGCACCAAGATCCGACTGTTGTGGCCGTAGCGGGTCAGGGACCCATCGGTGTGGCGGATTTCAACGAGGTAGCCATAACCGCCGCCGTGCCAGCCAGCGGAGATCACTTGGCCCGATTTCGCGGCGACGATGGGGGTACCTATGTTATTGGCAATGTCGATGCCCCGGTGCATCCGCCCCCAGCGCCAGCCATAGCCAGAGGTAAAAATGCCCTTAGTGGGCCAGACCCAAGCGCGGTCGTTGAGGTTTGCACCATCGCCAAAGTTGGGTTGATCCGGCCAGCTGAGGCCACCCGAGCCGACGGGTTTGAGACCGAGAACCATCCGGCTCCGACCAGAATTGGCCTGGGCAACACGAATCGGCGTGCCGACCACTAGTTGGGCGCCACGGAGACCTGGATTGAGCCTGAGCAACTTCTGGATGCTCAAGTTGTAACGCTGAGCGACCTTGGCGAGGGTGTCGTCGCCTCGCTTGATCCGCGCAGTGTCGCTGGGCTCTGGCGGAGCCTCCAAGGGGGGATTGCGGCGGAGCTTAGAGGTATCAAAAGCTGAGAACAGCTTGACCTGCTTCATGCTGCCGCTGGGCAGGACAATCCACTCGCTGCGGCCAAACACATGGTCCGCTTCAACGTCGTTTAATTCCGAGAGGAGTGACTCTTCTTGCGCGATCTGGCGTGCCAGATGCTTGAGGGTGATGGCTTGACGTGCCTTGACCCAGATCTTGTCACTACTGGGTTTTGGGGCTGCGGCTGCTATCAGGTCAGCACTGATCGGGGGTGGTGCGGAGAGTTGGGGGAGTGAAGCTGAGTTGGAATCTGCCAGGGAGGGGGCGACAACAGAGAATGCAGCCCCAAGGGCCGTGGTACTGGCTGCTGTTGTCAGTAAGAAGTGAACAGGCTTCATCCAGTTTGCCGAAAGGTCAAAGCCCGGTGGAGAAGCCAACATCCCCCGGACGGCGCGACATTAACGACTGGCCGGAGTCTGCGCAAGTCGAAATGGTCAAAATCTCAGCCGAACACATCAGGATCTCAGTTTGAGACGAATCGTGCTGCAGGCGTTTAGCCCACTTCGAGTTGTCGAATCGCTTCGAACAGAACCACGCCCACGGCTGTCGCGAGATTCAGACTTCTCACCCCGCCGCCCTGATCGACCGACCCCGCCATGGGGATCAACAGGCTTTGGTCGACCTGGCTCAGAAGCTCAGGCGGTAGGCCACTGCTCTCCTGTCCAAACAGCAGCCAATCGTCAGCGCGATAGGCAATGTGGTGGTAACGCTCGCTGGCGTGCCGGCTTAAGGCCAGCAGGCGCCCGCCCTGCTGACGGCGAAAGGTCAAAAACGCGTCCCAGTTGGCATGACACGTCAGTTGAACCCAGGGCCAGTAGTCGAGCCCTGCGCGTTTCAAGGTTCGGTCATCGATCTGAAAACCCAGCGGTTCAATCAGATGAAGCTCTGTACAGGTCGCGGCACAGCTCCGAGCCACATTCCCTGTATTGGGGGGGATTTCCGGTTGATAGAGCACCACCTTGGGCATGAGGATCAACCAGGGACAGGAATTCCAAGCTCATGGAGGTTGAGCGCTCGACCGTTCACCACAAGCCAAGACTCGCGACTGATGGCATTCAAACGTTGTTGCAGCGCGCCCATCCTGTCGCGGAAGAGCCCGCCAATGGCCGTTGGCGGCACCACCCCCCAGCCGACCTCTTCCATGACAAGCACGACGGGCTCACCTTGGTTGGCGAGTTGATCCAGCAGGGCCGCCGACCGGATCCGCCACTGTTCCGGGCCGTCGTCAAGGTGTTGAGCGAGCCAGGTTCCCAGTGCATCGACGAGTAGGAGGCGGGCGCGTCCGGGCTCCATGGACTGGTTCAGACCGGCGAGGGCCTCGGTCAACGCCGCGCCCACCTCAAGGGTCTGCCAGGTCTCCGGGCGACGCTCTCTATGGGCTTGCACCCGTTGGGACCAGCTGCCGTCTTCGCTGGGGGGCTCACCCGTGGCGAGATAGAGGACCGATCCCATGTGTTGAGCCGCAAGATGTTCCGCCCAACGGCTTTTGCCGCTGCGGCTTGGTCCTGTGACCAGAATCAGGCCTGCAGCAGGGTTGGCTTCAACCGCCACCATTCATATTCTTGAGGGTGGCCACAGCGGATGGCGAGACGCGGTTGAGATAGCGGAAGATCCAGTACTTGAAGATCGTGGCCAAGACCACCGGGAAGGTGGCAATGAATAACAGGATGAAGTTCTCCTCCGCCGGCAAGCCCAGGTGATGGGCGATCCCGTCCAAGAGCACCGTCCAGCCTTCTGGGCTGTGGAAGCCAACAAAGATGTCCGTAAAGAGGATGATCGCGAAGGCTTTGGCGCTGTCGCTTAAGCCGTAAACGGCCTCATCGAGGAAGCCGCGAAGCACCTGTAGGTCCCGACTACAGAACAGGCAGACCAGGATGAAGCCCACCAGCGCTGCGAGGTCGGCCAGGACATTCTTCGAGGCCTCCATGCTCTCGGCATCGGCCTCATCCTTGAGGGCATTCGCCCGCCGAGCCAACGCGGATTGAATTTCCTCGGGTGAAGGGGGCTGTTTGCCTTCCAGGAGCGCTTCAAATTCCAATTCCTGCTGGTAGAGACGCAAATTGGTGACGGCCTTTTCCTGCAGGTGGGGTTTCGTGTAATTAAGGAAGGGAATGTCTGGCGCATAGCGATCCATCAAGGGTGAGATCAACAGGCTTCGGCTGGTCTGCTGAATCACCAGTGGCACCAGGATGAGCAGCAGAAGCACCCTCAGGGAAACGAGGGTGGAATCGCGACGACGACGAAAACCGGCGACGACCGATGCTTCGGCTTTCGGGTCCAGTTGACGGCGTACTCCGTCGAACATGCCGAGCAGACTGCGCGGCAGCATCTCCGGCGAGCGCGACATCGAGGGCGAGCTCGATCGGACCCGTCCGTAGCGGGAGACGACGCTTTCCACCAGCTGCAGTTGCCTCAGCTCCTGGCTGTCGAGCTCAGCGCGTTTGGGTGCTACATCAGCGAGGTTCTGCTGGGCTACCTGCAGGGCGGCACGGAAGCGCCGGAGCATCAGGGCCTTCGCGGACTTGGGAATGCTCAGCTCGAGCTCGGGCCTGACCGGTCTGTCGTTGTAGTACTCAAGCTCGAGGCTCTGGATCAGCAGAGCGGCTTCATAGGCCTGCTCCAGGTTGTTGCTCAGATCGTGGGAACTGGCCCGGTCAAAGCTTCCAATCCAGTCGGTCAACCCCATGGATGCCTCAGCGGGAGAAGACCCACCAGGTGATCATTGGCACCAGAGTGCCAACGACAAGCAAAACGACAACCCAAAGGAAGGCGTTGCTGGAGGCGGTTTCTTCCTTCGTTGGTACGTTGGTCTCTACGGGAATCCGCTCAACCAGCTGCGGCGGGCCGGGGTCTTCGCCGCCCTGAAGCACGACCTCGAGGCGACCCAAGGCATCGAGGCTGGCCTGGCGGTAGCGGGAGCCCTCGCGCAGAGGCAAGCCCATCGTGCTGATTGCCGTGCTGGAAAGAAGGCTGGCTGGCAGTTGCTCCAGCAGATCAGCGCTTGCCACAATCGCAGCACTGTTGTTTTGAGCTTCAATCAGGAGGAGGAGCATGCCTTCCCGGCTGTTCTCCTCGTGCCATTGCTGCAGCAATTCGTCTCCGAGGGTGTCCAGGCTGAGACCGTAATCCAGGCGCCGAAGGGTCACCAATCGGGCATCCACCCCCAAGTCAGAAAACTGCTCGAGGCGCTGGTTGACATCACCGCTGGCGGCGCGGCTCAGCAATTCGGCGCTGTCAAGCACATAGCCGCTGGGGCTCTGGGAGGGGAAATCGGCCGCTCCAGTGGCAAGGGCAGCGGGGGGCGCAATGAGCCCGGCGATAGCCAAAGTGGCAACCATCACCAAAGACCAGAGCTTGCTGCGAAGGGAATGACGCACCAGCGAACGCTTAAACCTGGGCACAGTCTGCCGTTAGCTGGCCAGGCTGTCGCGGTGCAGCAGGGAGATCACCTCCAGGATTGATGCACTCCGAATCGCATCCAGTCCAAAGGCTTCCTGCAACTGAGCCAAAAAGCTCAGCTCCGATTGGGTCTCGATGTGGTCGGCGTGGATCAAATGGGCTGCTACAGCCAACGCTGTCTCCCGTTGTTCGACGGAGAGGAGAGAAGTGGCCTGCTTCACCAACGCATTACAACTGCTTTTCCGCAATTGGACCAAAACCCGATCCAGCAGGTCCCCCATCTCCCGGTCACTGAAACGACGGAAGGGTTGACGGAATTCAAGTTGTTGGCGCAGTGCTCTGGCCTCGACGGCGCTGAGCTCACCATCGGCGGCGATGGCGGCGAGGGCGATGGCGGCAAAAGCGTCGGCGGCTGAGGTGAGTTGGCTCTGGCCCATGGACGCGGCAGGAATCAAGACCATTTGAGCTAGGTACGCGCCCAAGTCGAGGCGGTTGTGTGCCTGTGACAACGTGAGCAGAGTTCCCCAATGCCCCTTGCCACTCCCAGCTCGTATCTCTCTGGCTTCGGGTGTGCTTGGCCTCCTGCTTTGTGTGGGCAATCAACTCTCTGCCCCTGAGCTGAGTCCGGCCCTGCAGCGCGCTGGTGTCTTAGGTAGCTTGCTAGCCGTCGGCTTGATGCTCGTCTCGACTCTCTGGACACGAGCCGTTCCCGTCGCTCCTGAACGGGTGTCCCTGGAGGGTGAACAAGGCCTGGAATTCGCCCCCGGCCTGTCTGAATCACTCCGCCAGGAGTTGGGCTGGGGGAGTCAGATGCTCCTGACCGCGACCCCTGCAGGCTCAGTCATGCTCCTCTGGCGCGGGAAGGTTCTTCTCCGTCGCGGCGTCTTGGCGGACGTCCCCTTCCAACCGGGCCCCATCAGTGAGCGGGCGTGGAGCAGTCAAAAGGCGATCAATTTGGTCAATCTCGCCCTCTATCCCGGACGCCAAGAATTCAGAGGACTTCCCGAAAACGCGCCCGCCGTGATCGTTCAACCGATTGGCGAAACGGGATTACTGCTGTTGGCGGGTTGGTCTCCCCGTTGTTTCACCCGCAGTGATGAAACCTGGATCGAGGGCTGGAGCCAGAAGCTCAGAACGCTATTGGAGCTTGAGAGCGTTTCGTCTCACCTCCCCCCTGGCCCTTCGGCGGAAGCGTGAAGCGTGAGTTCACCCGGTCCCCGGGAGAGCTGAAGACCGCGGTGCCGTCATCGCCAATTTTCCCTTCAAGCCTCTTGGCGCGGGTTACCTGTTTGTAGGTGTCGCGCTTCAGCACGACCTGATGCACAGCTTCAAAGCGTCCGGTGGACCAATTCCAGAGGCAACGGGTCGCCGTGAGCCGCTCACCGGGCTGCTGCAGCTCACAACCGCGGGAGACCTTGACGTCACTCTTTTCAAGATCAATCGCAAAGCGATCACCCTTGGCCTTGAGGGCATTGAACTGCCCTGTAAAGGGCTTGTCGCTGCTCAGTTGTTGGTCATTGATCGCCCAGCGCGTCTGCTGAGCATCCAGCCAACCCTTGCCATCCGATCGGCGCAGCCTCACGGGCGCTACGAGGTCGACATACCCCTCCCTCAAGTTGCCCCTGAGGCCCTGGGCGGTAAGCACCAGGCTGGGAGTCGAAGTCTCTCTTTTTGGATGTTTGGCAGGCTCAGTCGGCTCAAACCGTTCGCCCCGGACAACCGCAGGCGCCTTTAGATCACCCTGTTCGGGTTTCCAATCGACCCATTGGGCTTTGACTTTGAGGGGAAGTGGGGCGGGCTCCTTGGCGTTGGCTTTTGTCTGGCGTCCGTCCTGCCAATGCTCCAGCACGGGAGCCCCCCGCAGTTCAATGAGATCGCGTTTGATGAAGTACTGGGCTGTCTCCGCGCTGATGCGTGAACGACGGTCCAGAGCGACGGGCCGCTGGTCGATCACCATCAGCTCCTCGCGGGGCAACCAGCGGGCCGTATCTCCGGTGATTTCAACCGGTTCCTTGCCCAGGAGAGTGATGAGAACAGCCCCCTCGAGCTGAATAGCCTGTCCATCACCAATCACCGTGCCCCGTTGGGCCGCAATCAAAATGGTGGGTTGACCGCGTCGAAAGACGGTGCCGCGGGGGTTCAAGGCCTTGGCGAGTTTGCGCTGGATGTCATAACGGGCCTCGGGGCTCTTCAGTTCCCAGGCGGGAGCTCCCTTAGGATCTTGCTGGCGTAGGTCCAATGCACGGAAGGCGAACGGTTGGGCTGTTTGCCTTCCGGCCGTTGAGCAGCCCAGTAGGAGCAGGCCAGCGGCAAGCCAGAGCAATCGAGGCGTATGTGCCATCAGAGTGGTGCCTCTAGCTCGAGGCGTGCCATCACCGGTGAGGGTTCAGGCAACGGGGCAGCGCAAGCGAGACCGCCCCAGTTCAACTGCTCTAGCCAGGTGGAGCTGACTACGGCATCGGCGCTTGAGTCAGCGACCTGTTGCCCGAGTTGAACCAGCATCCGAGCGGAGAGATCCGGTAACAGAGGTGCCATCAGCAAGGCCACCAGACGCGCGGCCTCAAGAACGGCGTACAGATCATCGGCTACTTGTTCGCGGGTGCCTTCCTTTTTCATCAGGCTCCAGGGGGCCTGATCATTGAGATAGCCGTTGGCGGCAATCGCCAGTTGAAGGGCCGCCTCTGCAGCGGCGCGGAACTCGAGGTTCTCTAGCGCTGTCAGGCTAGTGGCCTTGGCATCTGCAGCGGCTTTGGCAAGGGGGTGTTCGCTGGTCTTCGCTTGGCTGGCGGGAGGCACCGCCTCATCGAACCAGCGGCGCGCCATAGAGCTAGTGCGATTCAGCAGGTTGCCAATGGTGTTGGCCAGATCGTTGTTGACCAGATCGCTGAAGCGCTGCTGCTGAAAATCGCCGTCATCGCCAAAAGGGATATCCCGCAGCAGGTACCAGCGAACCGGGTCACGGCCGCAGCGCTCGAGCAGTTCGGCGGGGTCAAGGACATTGCCCAGGGACTTGCCCATTTTTTGGCCTTCCCTGGTCAGGAAGCCGTGCCCAAAAACCTTGGCGGGAAGGGGAAGGCCAGCCGACAGAAGCATCGCTGGCCAGTAGACGGCATGGAAGCGCAGGATATCTTTGCCGATCACATGGACCGACGCAGGCCAGCCCCGGCTCAGGGCTGTTTCCAGGTCGGGGGCATCGCTGTCTTCGAGCAGCGCGGTGATGTAACCGAGCAAGGCATCGAACCAGACGTAGAAGGTGTGCCCGTCGTGGCCTGGAACGGGGATCCCCCAGGGCAGATTGATCCGTGAAATGGAGAAGTCGCGGAGGCCCTGCTTGACGAAGTTCTCGACCTCGCGCCGGCGACTGGCAGGTTGGATAAAACCAGGCTGGGAGATCAGGGCTTCGATCTGCTCCTGGTAGCGAGATAGACGGAAGAAAAGGTTGACTTCATCGCGCCACTCCAGGCCCTTGCGGTGGATCGGACATTCCGGATCCTGGGCCTCATGGGGGTCGTCCTTGAACTCTTCACACGCGACGCAATACCAGCCCTGTTGACGCCCCTCAACAATGTCACCGTTGGCCTCGACCCTGGCAAAAAACTGCTGAACGATCCGCTCATGCCGTGGATCGGTGGTGCGGATCAACCGGTTATTGCTTATTTGCCAGCGATCCCAAAGCTCGCGGTACTGGGCGCTCACTACATCGCAGTGGGCCTGGGGGCTGAGGCCGCCAGCCTCGGCTGTGCGTTGAATCTTTTGGCCGTGCTCATCACAGCCGGTGATGAACAGCACCTCCTCACCTTTGAGCCTCTGGAACCGGGCCAGGGCATCACAGGCCAGGGTCGTGTACGCACTCCCCAAGTGAGGCTTGTCGTTTACGTAATAGAGGGGGGTGGTGAGGGTGTAAGTCATCGGCGGGATCCTAGGCAGCCCTTCCCCTTCGCGCCTTCAGTTGCGACCCTGAGCTGAGTGCTCAGCCCATCCATGCCGGCCCACAGCGAATCCGCCCCGGTGGTGGTCTGGGCTGGCGGCACGGGAGGTGTCGCTGCTGCGATCCAATCGGCTCGCTCAGGGGCGTACACCGTTCTATTAACCCCTGGCCCTTGGCTTGGTGGCATGGTCAGCTCCGCGGGGGTGTGCTGCCCTGATGGCAATGAGCTCAGTCCCTGGCAGACGGGGCTTTGGGGTGCCTTTCTGAGGGGCCTGGCTGAGGCGGAACCCGGTGGTTTGGACCAGAACTGGGTGAGCTGTTTTGGCTTTCGACCGGCCCAGGCCGAAGCGTTGCTACAGGGATGGGTTTCTGCCCTCCCCAATTTGTGCTGGCTCTCCGACTGCCGAGTGGTTGCGGTGGAGCGCTCGGAGCGCCTAGTCCACGCCCTGAGATATGAGCAGAACGGACAGAGCCAGAGGCTCGCCTGTAGTGTTCTGATCGACGGTAGTGATCGTGGCGATCTGCTACCGCTCTTGGACCTCCCCTTTCGCTGGGGCTGGGAAGAGCAGGAGCTCTGGAATGAGCCCAGCGCCCCTAGTGCGGCACGGATCAGGTCGGAGTCTTTTTTCCAAAACCAACCGGTTCAGTCGCCGACCTGGGTGGTGATGGGCCAGCTGACGAGCGTCGCTCCGCCGCGGCAACTGCCCGAGAAACCCTTATTGCCTTCGCCGTTTGAACTGGCCTGCCAGAGCTTTGGCCTGGGCCAAACCCTCACCTATGGCCGTTTGCCAGGCGGCTTGGTGATGCTCAATTGGCCGCTCCATGGCAACGACTGGCATCACGGGCTCGAGCGTGGGTTTGGCGCCGAGGGAACAGCCGAGCCAGGGCTTTTTCGCGAGATGCAGGAGCACAGCCATCGCTTTGCAGAGGCACTCATCGAGGTCTCCAACGGTTGGCTTTCCCTTGGACAGGCCTTCCCAAGCGACTCCGGCAGTCCGGGACCCTCCTTAGCGGCCATGCCCTATTGGAGGGAGGGGCGGCGTTTGATCGGACGTCAGACCGTCATCGAACAGGACATCCTTCCGCCTCAATCGGGCCGTGGCATCGCACCACTTCCTGTCGATGAAGCAGGCCGTCTGACATCGATTGCCGTTGGGAACTACGCCAACGATCACCACTATCCCGGCGGCGATTGGACGCTGGCGCCAAAGAGCTGCCACTGGGGTGGTCGCTGGTCGGGGACGCCCTTCTGCATTCCCTATGGCGCTCTCATCAGCGCCGATCTCGACAACGTTTTGGCGGCCGACAAGGCCTTCAGCACGTCCCACATGGCCAATGGGGCGACCCGACTCCAGCCGTTGATCTTCAACGTCGGTCAAGCCGCTGGCGCTGCAGCGGCACTATCCGTGGAGTTGGGCCAACCTCCGGCCGATCTGCCGGTCGCGCTCTTGCAGGAGCACCTGATTGCTGACCCCATTGCACCGGCCGGAGTTGTGCCTCTGTGGGATACACCATGGAATGAACCGAATTGGGCTATACGTCAGCGAGCCGCTCTCCAGGATCCGACGCTTCTGTCAGATAGTGGTTGTTGGATGGGAGGTAAAACAGAGCCATCGTTGCTGCTAGGGCCCTCCAGCTCGCCCCTGGATCGAGCACAGCAACGTCTACTTGGAAAGGTCGTGCCGTTGGAGGACGACGCCTATGTGATGGAACTGGAGCGGCCCCAGTTAGGTCTGCAGTGTTGGCCCCTCATCACCTTAGAGCCCGCTGTCGATGAATGGCTCCGGAGCTTGGATCAGCCCATAAGCATGGAGATCCTGGGCTGCTTCAACCCCTGGGGCCCTTGGCTGCGCGTCTCGGCGGTCTTGCCCTAAGTCTCAGGAGCTGGACGCGCTGAGTCTCAGTTGGTCCCGGAGAGAATCAACGGTTTGTACACGAAGCAGAAGTGCGTCCCCGGGCTTGGAACCATTCGGACACCCCGCAGCCAGATCGATCGCCAGCTCGTCAATGCGCACGAGGCCAAGGGTGTCCTGGGGACGGAGCCAGCGCAGGAATTGCGCTCGCCATTGCTGGCCCTTCCGGCCTTCAAACCAGACCTGCTGCCAGTGGCGCTGATCTTCCCTTGCAATGCCAATCCCCTCGCGGATGGCTCCATCGACCTCATTGATGAGTTCCTGGAGTTGTTCTTCGGAGAGGGGGGACTTTGCGGCCAACTGGCGTTGAACCAAGAGGTCGCCGTAACGACGAATCGGGGACGTAGCCTGGACATAGGCTGGCAGGCCCAGGCTGAAGTGGGCGGCAGGCTTGGTCCCCATCAATCCGCGGCTCAAGCAGCGCTTGATCGCGGAGTAGCGAACCGCTCCATCGGGCAGGGCCTCCAGCTCCGCCTTCGTTGGAAGTTCCGCCGGCAGTTGGCTTCGGAATGGCAGGGCAAGCTCCCGTTTCTTGGCCAATTCCGCGGTGACCGCACCAGCCAAGATCATCGCTTCAGCCACCATCTGGCGCGAGCTGCTCGGCTCCGTCACATCCAGCTGCGCTTCTCCATCACGGCAACGGATCCGTCCCTCCGGAAGGTCCATCTGCAGGGCCCCCTGGGCCAAGCGCCAGGTCCGCCGACGACCCAAGAGAGCTTCAAGATCGGCCAGATCACTGTCCTGCGGTGGAGCCAGCTCGATGAGCTCGTCGGCGTCTTCGTAGCTCAGGCGATAGATCGGCTTGATCCAACTGCGCTCCACACCAAAGCCGGCCAAGGAACCGTCATCGTTCAGCTCAGCCCAGGTGCTCCAAGCCGCCGTGCGCCGGCCAGCACGCAAGCTGAAGACACCAGTGGCGAGGTTCTCCGGGAACATCGGCACATTACCCTTAGCCAAATAGAGGCTGCTCCCGCGCTTGCGTGCTTCAAGGTCCAGGGGCGAACCGGCTTCGATCAGTCGTCCTGGGTCAGCAATGTGGATCCATATGCGCGTGGGCCCTGCCGCGGTTGTCTCGATCGAGAGACCATCATCAATGTCACGGGTGTCCGCATCGTCGATGGTCACACAGCGCTGGCCGGTTAGATCTAAGCGGTCGGCATCGCTTGGCTGCTCTTGGCTCGCCTCCTGCTCGAGCCGTTGGGCCTCTTGGAGGAGTTCCTCGGAGAAGCCACTGTTCCAGACGGTTCCCTCCAACGAGACCAGCTGGTGGGGGTCCCATTGCCCCAGATCCACAAGGAGGTGACGCAACTGACTGCGCTCCTGGCATAGGTGCAGTTGGCTCAAGCTCTGGCGAATCCCCTCTGGTAGCTGCTCCAACTCAAGCCGTCCGCTGGCGACCTGTTTGAGCAATTCCAACCGTTCCAGCTGCAGAGCGCTGCAGTTGTTGGGCTCGATTTGCTGCCTTTGTTTGAGCAGCAGGTGCCATTGGCGTTCAGCTGCCGCAACAATCGCCTGGCGCCGGCGTTCACGCCGGAGCGGTTTCAGCTCTTCCAGACACCGGGCATGCACAGAGGTGTGCTTCCAGCGGAACCACTGTTGCTCTCCCACCAAGGCCAACCAGCAGGCGCAGAGCTGGATTGGCTCCGTCGATCCGTAAACGAGATCGCAGAACTCGTGCAAGTCCAACCTTTCGCCGGTTTCTTGGAGCAGCAACCAGGCAGAGCCCCAAGCTGAGGGTCGCGGTTTCGCCTCACTGAGGGCCTCACGGTTCAGAGCCCACGGAAATGCCCCCAGCCGCTGCGGTGCGTAGGCACCTGCGGGCAGGGGGCAAATCAGCTCGAGTCTTCTCTGAGGGACGACCTGTTGCTTTGAGTCAAAACCCACCCTGAGCCGCACCTTGCTGCCCTGGACGGATTCGACAATGGCTAAATTAGGGGTGCGGGACTCATTCAGACCGACGAGATCGCCGCTGTGGAAGACCGCACTGCCCAGTGGTCAGCCCTCGGGGTTGACGAACGGAAGAAGAGCCACGATGCGAGCGCGCTTCACCGCGTTAGTCAGATCACGCTGTTGCTTGGCTGTGAGGCCAGTCAGACGGCGGGGCAAGATTTTGCCGCGCTCGGTGATGAACTTCTTGAGCAGATCGACATCCTTGTAATCGATCGGTTCACCGGGCTTGATCGGTGAAAGGCGTTTCTTGAAAAAGGAACTAGGCATGACTGAACGGGGAGGAAATGCAGAGCGCGGAGATCACGCCTCAGAGATCACTTGATCTCTTTGTGGACCGTCGACTTGTTGCAATGCGGGCAGAACTTTTTGAGTTCAATCCGTTCAGTGGTGTTGCGGCGGTTCTTCTGGCTGGTGTAACGAGACACACCAGGAGACCGCTTCGCGGGGTTGGACCGGCATTCCGTGCACTCGAGAGTGATCACGATCCGGACGCCCTTGTTCTTAGCCATAAAGGACGTTGCGCCGCTGGAGCGATGCGATTGGACAGTTGACAACCATACCTTGTCGCCTGAACAGGCCTGGCGTCTTGCCTCTTTAAAGTCGAGGCTCTGTTTGCCCGTGTCCGATGCAGGTCTCGCTCCAATGGCTCCGGGAGCTGGTGGCCTGTGATCTGGCAGCCGATGTTCTTGCTGAGAAGCTCTCGATTGCGGGCTTCGAGGTGGAAGAGATCGTCGATTTGGCAGCTTGGGCAGCGGGGGTGCTGGTCGGCTATGTCGAGCAACGAGAGCCCCATCCCGATGCAAACAAGCTCAGCGTTTGCACCGTCGCCATTGGTGCAGATGCGCCGCTGCAAATCGTCTGCGGCGCCAAGAACGTCCGCGCCGGGATTCACGTGGCGGTCGCCACCGTGGGTGCCTATCTGCCGGCGGTTGATCTCAAGATCAAGCCGGCGGAACTGCGCGGGGTCGCCAGCCGCGGCATGATCTGCTCGCTGTCCGAACTGGGGCTCGCCGACAGTTCGGACGGCATCGTCATCCTCGATGACGCTCTGGAAACCTTGCCCCCCGTGGGGAGTCCAGTTGGGCCCCTGTTTGGCCTCGACGATCAGGTTCTGGACTTGGCGATTACGGCGAATCGCCCCGATGGCCTCTCAATGCTGGGCATCGCGCGTGAGGTGGCGGCCCTGACCGGTGCCGCCCTCAGCCTGCCTGCACCATCAGCCCCTATCGCGTCATCACCCCTAGCCGTCGCCGCTGACGTCCAAGAAAGAATTGAAGAGGGCGGGCTGTTCAGCCTGACAGCCCTTTCTGGCGTACAGGTTCGGCCCTCTCCCAGTTGGCTCCAGTGCCGGCTGGAGCGTGCGGGTCTCCGCCCGATAAACAACGTAGTCGACATTACCAATTTGGTGATGCTGGAACAGGGACAGCCCCTGCATGCCTTTGACGCAGACCGTCTCGCACGACTGAGTGAAAACGGGTTGGATCCCGCCGCGATTGACCTGCGGGCTGGACGCGCCGGAGAAGCATTCACCACCCTCGACGGCACAGACCACACCCTCAGCGAGGAGGCATGGGTGGTCAGCTATGCGGATCACCCGATCGCCTTAGCCGGCGTCATGGGCGGCCAAAACAGCGCCGTCGATGGCGAGACGACCTCGATTTTGATTGAAGCGGCGATGTTTGCGCCCCAGACGGTGCGCAAGAGTGCCCGCAGCCTTGGCCTCCGCACGGACGCCAGCAGCCGGTTCGAAAAGGGGTTGCCGGTCGAAGTGACCCTGAGCGCGGCTGATCGCGCGGTCGCGCTCTTGCAAGAGCTCTGTGGCGCGACTGTTGATAATCGCTGGTTGCATCAACGGAACGAAGGGGATAGAGAGCCGCTGGAGCTACGCCGCGATGCGCTGCACAACCTGCTCGGCCCCGTCGCGAAAGAAGACGGCGGAGAGGAGGATCTTGCCGATGAGGTGGTTGAACGGATCCTTCGAGCCCTCGGATGCAGCCTCGATCAGGCTGAGGAGGGCTGGCTGGTGCACGTCCCCCCCGCTCGTGCCATGGACCTGCAGCGGGAGGTGGACCTGATTGAAGAGGTGGCCCGTTTGGTGGGCTATGACCACTTCGCGAGTCATCTGCCCGATCCTATTGCCCCCGGTGGTCTGACCCCGATGCAGGAGGCCGAACGTCGCCTGCGTCGCTTATTGGCTGCCTCTGGCCTACAGGAGCTCATCAGCCTCTCCCTCGGCCCAGCAGAAGCCGAACGTCCCGGTGCTGATCCGAGTCAGCGTGTGCCACTGGCGAACCCGTTGCTGGCGGACTACAGCCACTTACGGGACAGCCTTGTCGACGAGTTGTTGTTCGCAGCTCAGCGGAACCTGAAAGCTGGTCGAAGTGGCTTCTGGGCCTTCGAGATCGGCAATGTGTTTGATGCAACGGCCAAAGGTTCCCTTCAAAGCCAGCACCTGGCCGGGCTGATCTGCGGTTCCCGCCAGGCCGAGCTTTGGAGCCAGAGCGGCAAGCCCCAGGCCCCGGCCTACTTCAGCGCCCGCGGTCTCCTTCAATCCGCACTGGCGGGACTACATCTACCCGTTGAGGACCGTCGCCTGAGTGAGCATCCGCTGCTCCACCCTGGGCGCGCGGCAGAGATTGTTGTGGAGGGGCGTCAGGCCGGTTTCTTTGGCCAAGTGCACCCCGAGCTGGCCGAGCAGTTCGACTTACCGCTCGCGACCTATCTGTTCCAGTTAGAGGTCGCTCCTTTGCTGAGCGCCGCGACGCGCCGCAACCGCTGGCAGCCCAGCTATGTCCCCTTTGCAACAGTGCCGTCCTCCGAACGGGACCTGGCACTGGTCGTCAACGCGGAGACTGCGAGTGCCCAGCTCCTTAATGCGATCCGCAAAGCGGGTAAGCCCCTACTGGAGCGAGCCGAATTGATGGATCGCTACGACGGAGAACAGCTGGCGGCCGGCTCATGCAGCCAGGCCTTCCGTCTCCGCTACCGAGATCCCAAGCGGACTCTCGAGGACAGCGAGGTGGACGAGGCCCACGCCAAGATCCGGGCAGCCCTCGAAAAGCAATTCGGAGCCCAGTTACGCGCCTGACCCCGACTGGGTCAGTAGCGCCAGGGTCTCCACGTGGCTGGTCTGCGGGAAGAAATCAACGGGCTGGACCCGTTCGAGCTGGAAGCCGCCGTCTTCGCAGCACAGCTGCTGCAGATCCCTGGCCAGTGTTGAGGGATTGCAACTGATGTAGGCAAGTCGCTCGGGCTTGCCGTCGAGGATTGCGGCAAGGGCTTCAGCGCTGAGCCCTTTGCGGGGCGGGTCGACAAGCAGGGAACCCGTCATTTTCAATCGATCAGCCAGCACCATTGCCACATCGGCTTGCTCGAAGAAGGCCGTCGTAATTTGGTTACGTTCAGCATTGGCTGTGGCTTGGCTGACGGAAGAGGGATGGACCTCCAGACCCAAAACCTTGAGGCCCGAACGGGCTAGGGGGAGGCTGTAGGTCCCGATGCCGCTATAAGCATCAATCACCGTGGCGCTTGGACCCGTGGCGAAGAACGCCCGCAGCGGCTGAACAAGACGCTCGGCCTGCGGCGTATTGATCTGGAAGAAGGTATCAGCCGCGATGCGCAGTTCGATGCCGTCAAAGATTTCAAGCAACCAAGACCGCCCTGCAATCAGGTCCGTCTCTGGTCCCATGACCACATTGGAGGCCTTGGGTTGCACGTTGAGACAAACGCCGACGACCACCGGCCAACGCTCCATCCAGCGCTGCGCCAACGTCTCCAGTCCTTTGAGCTGGCGGTGACTGCTGATCAGGGTGATCAGGATTTCCCCCGTGGCCGAGCCCACACGCAGGGCTAAGTGGCGCAAGCCACCTTGGCCACTCAGATTCACATCGACGGGCCAGCGGGTTTTCTCGAGATCGCGTTTGATGGGCTCAATCAGTCCATCGATTCGTGGATCGAGAACCGGGCAGTGGTTGAGGTTAACGATCTTGTGGCTACCGCGGCGGTAGTAACCGGCCCGAAAGTGGCCATCTTCAGCCCGCTCGAGTGGAATCAGGGCTCGATTGCGGTAGCCAAGGATGTCCTCGCAACCCCAGACAGGCTCGACCGCCACATCCAAATTGGCTAGCCGACTCAAGCATTGTTGGACGAGATCCCGCTTCAGGTCCAGCTGCATCGATGCCGAGGCGTGTTGCAGGCTGCAGCCACCACATCGCTCCGTAAGGATGCATGGGGTCTTCTGACGCTCTGCGTGGGCCCGTGTGACCTCGATCAGCTCGGCCTCAAGATGTCGCTTGGCGCAGCGGCGCACCCGGGCCTGAACGGTTTCACCAGGGAGTGCCCCCGGAATGAAAACGGCGGTCTCATTCCAGCGGCCCACCCCCTGTCCGTCATGGCCGAAACCGGTGACCTCCACCGTGATGGATGTGCCCAATTGCACCTTGTTGACACCCATCACCCTCTTGCCGTCCTTCTTTGACCCTATCGGTGCGTAAACACCTTCTCGGAGCGGGGCTTTTCAGTACTCGTCCTCGATACAGTGTCGTGGTCAATGGTGGTTTCGATGAGCGTCGTACGCGATCTGATTCTTCAGGCAGACGATGAGCTCCGCTATCCCACCGGCGGTGAGCTGCGCTCCATGGTGGATTTCCTCTCCACCGGCTCCGACCGCCTCTCGGTTGTGCGTGTCCTGACCGACAACGAGAAGAAGATCGTTGACGAGGCGTCCAAGCAACTCTTCAGTCGGAAGCCCGAATACGTTGCCCCCGGTGGCAATTCCTATGGAGCCAAGCAGCGTGCCCAGTGCCTGCGTGACTTCGGATGGTATCTCCGGCTCGTCACCTACGGCCTCCTTGCGGGCAGCACCGAGCTGATTCAGAAGATCGGCCTCGAAGGTGCACGTGAGATGTACAACAGTCTCGGCGTCCCGATGCCTGGCATGGTTGAAGCCATGCGTTGCATGAAAGATGCATCACTCGTACTTCTGAATGCCGAAGATGCTGCTGTCGCGGCTCCTTACTTCGATTTCCTGATCCAAGGCATGCAGACCCCCTGCTGATCCTTCCCTCAAATCTTGCTGTTCATGGCCGGCGGGAGCCGGCTTTTTTTATTCCGACTCATTTTCTTCAGAGTATTAGCTGAGTCGTGCGATGCGTCTAAGGCAGAGAAGCCGACGATACAGGTGATAAGTCACAAAAAATGTGAGCATGCGCCGTGTAGTCACATTTGTCGGGTACTAGGCGAAGAACGAGACTAGGAGACAGTCTTGCCTGAGAGAGTTGAGACCTACCCTGGCGGGGACTCCCGTTACGGGCACCATCGTGCGCGTCGCATTCTCCCTTCGCAGGCAATGGTCAACCTGGGCTCATCAGCGCATCTAGCATGGGACTAAGTAGACTCAGTCGGGCATGGCTCGTACGAGGCAAAAAGGCAGTAGTAAAAGCCGAGCATCTGTGTCTATAGCAGGTACGCGAGAACCGTTGCCCTTCCTGCACCTGGGTTTATCGCTACTGTCCACTGCCCTGGACAAGGCCTCTACCACTCCAGGACACGAAAATGATGGTGGTCGATCAATGATCGAAAGGAATGGGGCTTGCGCGGCTGAAATCGCTGCCGAATACCTATGTATAAAGATCTTGCGCTGAGCTGCTTTACTCTCCCGCATAGGTCACATGCCTAGACAAGGTCTGGGTCTTAGTTGCGACTTATGATCAGGCGGCGTCTCGATAGCGCTCCTTGAGGAATTGGTAAGCCTCGTTCAGACGACGCATGGCATCGGCTGAACCACCGGCATCGGGATGATGGCTGACGGCCTGGGCACGGTAGGCCTCGCGAATCTCCCGGAGGCTGTAGGGGCGATCAGCCACGGTGGCCAGCTGCAGCATCTTCAGCGCGCTGTGCACGTTCATGCTGTTGTCGATCGCATCGAAGGAGGTGCTGCGTTTGTTGCGGCTGCGATGGCGTTGGACAAACCGTGTAATCAAGCTGGGCACACGAGCGGGCAAGGTCGAACCCCCAAAGGGATCCTCCAGGATGCCAGCGGCGACGATGACCCTCTCGAGGCTTGGTTGAGCCTCGGTCCAGTCGGGCGCATAGGAATAAATGACCTGCTGCACCAGGTTCCAGCCAAACGGTCTGCCGTCGCTGTCGAGGGACTGGGGCCAGATGTCCCGAGCGAGCCACACCATGGAGGCTTCTAGAGCGGCGGGTGTTGGTGCCTGGCTGTAGACCTCGTTCCAGTGCTGGAGTGCCTGTTGGATCGCAAGGTCGAGTTCGGCGCCGTGAATCAGGGCCAACGTCGTGTCCGGGTTTGTTGAGCGCGCTGGAGCCTCCAGGGTCTGCTTGACCCGTTTGGCCTGTTTGCGCACGAAACCGGGGAGCTGAATGCCGCTGCAGGCAGCACTCGTCGCCGGAGGATCAACTGGCGTCTCTGCTGTCTCAGGCGAGTCCCGTGACTGGTCCGGCCGCGAGACTAGTCCGGAATGCACGAGAACGATTGAAACATCTTCGTTCAGCAGTGTCTGAGGTTCCTCGGTTTCGGGCTCGCTTGAGTCCAACGAATCCTCGCCGAGCCCTGCCGCGCCTTTAACCTCCTGCCGCGCTTGTGCGTACTCGCCCTCGGGGTTGGCGCCGTAATCTCCCCTCACCTCCTGGAGGAGCCGCTCAACCAGATCACCGCGGCTTCGCAGTCCCAGCTGACCCTTGAGGCCGTCGATCCAGCTCAACAGTTCCTCGCTGAGTTCCAGCGAGATCCGGCGTTTGTCGGTCTCTCGCTGGCTCACGCAGGCTCGGGAACTGTCCTTGAGGTTATCGACCTAAGAGGGTGTTAATCATCTTTTGTTGGGCCTCCACCGCTCCTTGATAGCGGAGCATCAGGCTCTCGCTCATCCGGGTCGGACTGATGACAGCGGCTGAGACTCCATCCAGGTTGGGCAGTTCAGGTGGAGCTTGGAGCCACTGCGGCGGTGTCACAAGCGCTGGTGCAGCCGGACGAATGGTGACGGGTTCAAAGGCCGAGGGAGCTCTGGCGGCGACGGGTTCCGCGGGTGCAACGAGCTTTACGGCGAGGTCTGAAGCCTCCACCAAGGGTTCCCTCTGTTTGAGCTGCGCCAGTTGCTGATCGGGAACGACACTGAGCAGATGTCCAGGAGTGGCATCCGCAGGGTAGACGAGGCTTACTTTGATCGGATTCACTTGCCCCGGCTTGAGGTAAAGATCGGCAATGGGCAGGCTCTGGCCTGATTTCATGCCGACATGCACTTCCTGGTAGCCATCCACAGTTTCAATGCGAATCGATCCGCGGAAAGCTGTGAAGCGCCTGCGACCATTAACTGTCGGATGGCTCAAGACCAACTGGTGGGGGCCTGAACCCTTCAGGTTCATGGCGACTTCAAAGAGCACCCCATAGGTGCCCACATTGTTGAGGGACGAGTCGACCATCCGGGTCGCCAGAGGATTGATTTGAACCTCTCCGGTGCCGAAGTGATGGCGGTTTGTGCTCGTCAGGGGGACGTGCAGGGCACCTTGCTGCAGATCGTGGTACAGGCTGGCGCTGTACTCATCGCCAATGGCAACACCTGCCACCCGTGAGAACACTGTTCCATTTTCAATTTGGCGGATTCGGCTGAGGTATACCCGGCCTGGAGCCAAGCGACCTTGATCCAGCACGGCCATCAAATCTCCTTCAGTTTGAGGGTCTTCCGCGGCGATAACAGCCATCTGGAAAGGCCCGTCACTGAATCCCTTCAGCAACGCGTTGGCGATGCCTTTGGCCGGTAGTTGGGTGCTGAAGAGCACCACTCTGCTGTGGGCTGGAATCGTGATCTCGTCGGCCAGTTTTCGATCGAGCTTCCCGCGCAGCATTTGCACGGCAGTCGCGTCACCAGGGCCCGTATTCCATGGTCTATGCCCCAGGGGCTTCACACCCATCAAGTTGTTCGCCTGATAAGGGGCCTCGAAGCTGTTGCGAACCGCTCCTTTCTGAAAGCGGATGTGAACCGGTTGGCTGGATGGGTTGATCAGGAGGGTGGCCAGGGTCAGTTCGCCGCGGGGGCCGCCAACGCTGCCCATCCGAGTTTTGTCGTGGGGGTTGTACTTGTGATGAACGTGAATGCCGAACTCACCGTTAAACGTGTAAGTGGCATTCGCAAGAGGGGCTCCGGTTTCCGACGAGATGCTTTGGCCGGGGATCGTCGTGACCAAGATCCCGGGACCGTGCACCTCCTCGGGCTGGTTCGAGTGCAGGACGGGGACGGTATTGAACCGGCCCTGGAGCGGCTTGGCTTGCTGGCCAGTCATCAAGGCTACGTCTGCCCAGGCATGGCAGGGAGCTACCAAGACGCCACCGAGAAGAACAATCGCTAGGGGCCTCATCAGACCTGTGGGACCAACTGCTCTCAACGTGCGATTGATTGGCGGAGGGGTGCGTCGCTGTGCGGAATTCTTTTATCTCCGACTGATCGAAATCAACACAGTTCGTGGTTGCCCTGACCCCTCGTCGCGGGAAACCGCAGCTGCTGGCTAGAACGGCACGGAGAGTCCATTCTCCATGATTTCGCCCTTCTTTGCTTGCGCTGAGTCCGGTTCTCCTGCCCAAATGCGGCGACGGCACCAGGAGCGCAAGCACCAAATGCTGATCTTCTGGCGCGATGGTCTTGAGCGTCAGTTGGCGGCGATCAACGCCGCCCTGAGCACCCTTGAACGTCAGATGAAGGATTCAACTGAGTCCTGAGCCGGCTATCACCAGGTGAAGCCTGCTCCCGACTGAGTCCGCACTGATGTCCAAAGCGTGGCCCGTTCGGCAGATGCTGAACCTCTCCATGAACATCAGCTCGACAACCTCGCGGTGCCGTTTCAGGAATATATTCCAACCATTGCGAGGCGCCCAATCGAGGGGCCGGCCTTCGTTTTCAACGTTGGGGGGGTCAGCACAGTCTGGGCTCTCAAGCAGTCGCATCCTCATGAGATGCTCTGCCTCTTCCATGGCCATCACGCTGGCTTCATTCCAGCCCATCACCGCACCGAGCGCCTGCCGAATCAGTGTGCTTGCTTCTGTTTCACGTTTTAGTCATCTGAACTCCTCTAGCCGGTCCTGTGTTCAGCCAGGCAAAACACCATCTCGCCCTTGTCCCTGAGGTAGCGAAGGATCGCCCCACGGATGAACGGTTTCACGTAGCCCCTGGGGTTTGTCGTGGTGGCGTTAGCTCGCCTGGTATGGCCTCAAGAAACCAATCCATCCCTCCTGGGTGAGGTCATCGATCGACTCACGGAAACTCTTTGCGTAGTGCAAGCCCGTGGCTTGAACGAGAACGCGATGGCGTTCCAGTTCAGCCTTCAGCAAGATCGTGGATCTGTGTGTCTCCATGGCCGACCGACTGACTGGCTCCAGCGATGTGCGGCGGACACGGTTCCGTCATCCGAGAATTCACGGAGGTACGGCGACGGATTGCAGCAAAGCCAAGGGGCCGTTGGAGCTCAGCCAGGAGCCATCCGAGCTTTCCGTCAGCAGCAGGTATCCCGCAAAACCCAGGGCATTGACGCTGAACCCGGCTGAGTGTTCCTTGACACGAGAGACGGTCATGAACCAGTCCGGACTGATCAGGAGGTTGTAGGGGGCCAGAGGCCGCTCCGCAGTGCGTGCAGCCCCAAGGCCCAACTCAGCGGAGTGCGCCTTGTAGAGCTCCTCCAGCTCTTGCGAGACACCTGGGCCTTGACGCTGTGTACGCCGGCTGATCCGATAACGCCACGGCCAGCGTCCCTCATCGCCAGAGAGTTGAGCCGCGATCGAGGTGTGCAGAGGGCAGATCGTTTCGTTTAGCTGCCGAGGCAGCAACTGCAGGTGACGGTGCGGTTGGCTTGCTCCAGCTTCGGCGCAGCTGTTGAAAAACCAAAGCCCTGGTGTCTCGGCATCAACAAGCGCCAACTGCAGCCAATCACTCGGCTCAAGCCATCCGGACTGGGGTCGCCACTGCTGGGTAATCAACAGCAGGTGACCGCGCTGAACTGGGAACTTATTGAGCAACAAGAGATGGGAGCTTCCGAGACGCTCCACCTCCAGGCGCTGATCCCAAGGCAGAAAGGGATTCGGTTTGGGGCCTTCACGCCGCAGGTGCTTGGGGGTGGCGGAGATCAAGCGACGCAGTACGAAGGGCTCGCAGCTCTCGATGGGCTCGAGTGCCGTTTGCAGGGGGACAAGGGCGCCATTGGCCTCGGCCACGTCGCTGCACTGCAGCGCTGCCGTCCCGTAGCGACCAAGACAGCCCATCTCCTCGCCTTTGCGCAGCTCTGATTCAAGCGTCACTCCGCGCTCATCCTGCAGACCCCCCACGCGTCGGGATTATGGCCTGGGGAACCAGCCTGAATGTGCCCGTCCCAGAGTGCGTGACCCGTGCCGCTTAACTGCACTTGATAGCCCTCAAGGACCTCACAGCGCATGCCACCACTACGCCGTGACGGCTGCCAGCCATGCAGCGTTCGTTTGCTGAGCTGATCGGCCCACCAGGGCGCTACCAGGGCGTGGGCTGAACCCGTCACCGGGTCCTCATCGATGCCGAGTCCCGGTGCAAAGAAACGCAGTTGGTAGTCACAGGGGTGGCCAAAGAGGCGCTGTGGACGGTCACCGGCAAGGGCTTGCATAACAACCAGACCATGACGGTCTGGACCTTGGAGGCGTTCACTCACCCCCGTCAGTGTCGCCAGGGATTGGTCCTCTCCAATGAGGACCACCCGATAGCCCAATGTGGACTTCCAATAGCCCTGGGCCTTGCCATTCAGCACCCCAGCTAGGTAGCTCGGGAATGTCTCTGTCACCAGGGGTTCGCTGGGAAGAACGAAAGACGCCGCCCCCTTGGTTGATGGGTCGACAGAAACCCGAAGGCCGCCACTGCGACTGGCCAGCACCAGCTCCTGGTCGGCATTCATCAGCCCCCATTGCTGCAAGGCCAAGGTGGACGCCAAGGTGGCGTGGCCACAGAGCGGCACTTCACAGGTGGGCGTAAACCAGCGCAGGCACCACTGACCGTCTGGATTCCGCCATAGGAAGGCCGTCTCGGACTGCTGCAGGCTGCCGGCAAGGGCCTGCATCCACTCCGACTGGGCCGCTTGAGTGAGTTCCACCACCGCGGCCCCATTGCCCTGCAGGGGCCCGGCCGCAAACGCCTCAATCAAGACGGCCCGCTGCTCCTGATCCCCTGAAGCCAGCTCGTCCATCAAGACCGATCCCTGCTCGCCGCGAAGACTTCGTTGCATTAAGGCATGGACGGCCTCCCTCGGACCACAGCGTCCCTCCACCAGGTCCACCAGCCGTTGGCAGATCGGTAGGTCCAAGCCGTAGCGCTCCCCGACGGCTACGAGAGCCTCCGCTCTTTTTCTGGCCTCCACCGTGGCACCCACCTGCATAAGAGCCTCAGCGCGGCCTTTACCGCTTTGGCCAGTGCCAGGCCAAAGCGGTAATTCCGGCTCAGGGGCTGTTGGCCGTGGCCCAGAGATCCCCCAGACCCGCTAGCCATACAGGCTCGCCGGCTCCTCACCGAGACGCTCCAGGACGACCGCCATCTCGGCCGTGCCTCGACAGAGGAGCGTGGCCTTTGCATGCGCCCCGAGTTGGAGCCCATCGCAGACGCCCCCGGTGATGGCCATCACGTTTTTCAAGGTTCC
Source organism: Synechococcus sp. (assembly GCA_047285805.1). Taxonomy (GTDB): domain Bacteria; phylum Cyanobacteriota; class Cyanobacteriia; order PCC-6307; family Cyanobiaceae; genus Vulcanococcus. Next base: position 653,235 of record JBJBCN010000002.1, read on the forward strand.
AGCCAGCTCGACCCCAAGCGGGTCAAAACTCTTATGTAGCCGCAAATGCGGGGAACTCAGCCCTTGCTGCAGCTGCTGAACGAGCACTGGATCACAGCCCACTAAGACGCTCGTCGCGGGACAGCCCTTGGCCAACTCATCGGCCTAGTTCGGACCGCTTAGAACTACGACCTGCATGGTTGGCTGACTGACCAGCCAGAGCTGACTGGCCCTGCACTGGGTCTCCAAATCCAGGCCCATGCTGCAGCTGACCAGTGGCACCTGCTTTGGACATTGAGGGCCGAGTTCCTGGGCAAGTTCCATCACGCCCTGGAGAGCGGCGGCCACCAGGACCAGATCGGTCCCCTGGATCACATCAAAGGCGACCCGCCGCTGTGACGCCTCCAGCTGCGCTCCTGATGGTCCTGGCGCTCCGCGAGATCCGCCAATGTTTGTCCCCAGGCCCCACGACCCAGGACACCAACAGCGAAGCCCATCAACGGGCTGCGGTGTTGGCCTGGAGCAGCTCCAGGGGAATCACGGACAGGGTTGTGTCCTCGCACGCCTCAAGACGCACTGGCGGCGCCATCCCGTCCTGGTAGGCCTCCAGCCAACGGGCCGCACAGACGCACCAGTGATCTCCCGGCTTGAGTCCAGGAAAGTCGTAGTCGGGCATCGGCGTCGTCAGATCGTTGCCCTGGGCCTTGGAGTAGCTCAGGAATTGCTCATTGACGACACAACACACGCTGTGGCGGCCCAGGTCCGCAGCATTGGTGCGGCAATGTCCATCGCGAAACCAGCCGGTCATCGGATCACATCCACACTCCTGCAAGGGCTCTCCAAGAACATTCAGGGCTATGGATTCGGCGTTGCTCATCGTTGGGTTCGGCCTGTTCACTGCGGAATTAGCGGCTCAATTCTGACGAAGGAGTGGCACAAAACCGTCTGGGAGGTTGACGGGATTGGGGGGGGAGGCGTTAAAGGTCATTCAGCCAACCCCCCTACATGAGCTGGGACTTCACAGAAGACGGAGCCTTCCTGGCCCTCTGCGATGCCTTCAAGGAGAGCGGCGAGAGCTCTGCCATTGAGTTCTTGGCCAACGGCGAAGGTGCATTCCACTTCCAGGAATTGGCCCAGAATGCGGCTGGTGAAGGTGTCGATCTCTCGGATTCCTCTGATCTGGAATCGTTCCAGCAAGAGGTGATCGACACCATGGAAAACCTCTGCGGCTGATTCAGCTGCCGTAGAAGAACGCCACTTCTTTGTCCTTTAGACCCTCCCAACCGGCTTCGTTGAGGCGAGCATCGAGGGTCTCTCGGTCGAAATGCTTTGACCCAGTCTTCACGACACGGTTCCTCATTGATTTTTTGACACCGCTCCGGGCCCGCTTGCTCTCAAGATCCATGACCTCGGTGTAGAGGCTCAGCATCTCCTGGGGGATCGGGCTGCCATCGAGGTCGATGCCTGAAGCGATCGCAGCATCAACTCCGCCAGGTCCAGCAATGGCCATAGTTCAGGGGTGTCAGGCCCTTGACCCTAAGCTGAGAAATAACGGGCTTGGCTGTGCAAGGCCACAAGCGCCGTGGTGCTCTGCTCAGGCTCCAACTGGTCGCTCTCATCCATACTCAGACCGATCCGCTCACTGCCCAGCCAGCGCAGCTGCTGCCGAGAATCGGGGACGTTGGGGCAGGCCGGATAGCCAAAGGAGTAGCGACTGCCGCGATAGCGCTGGGCCAATACATCCCGTACGGGCATGTCCACTGGATCGGGGTAACCCAATTCCCGACGGATGCGCGCGTGGACCCACTCCGCCAAGGCCTCGGCCATTTGAACGCCAAGACCATGGAAGTAGAGGTAATCGATGTACTGGTCACCCTTGAACAGTTCCTGGGCGAAGGCGGTCGCCCGCGCGCCCATCGTGACGGCTTGCATCGGCAGCACGTCTGATGCACCGCTGGCGACATCGCGGTAGAAGTCGGCGATGCAGTAGCGGTTACCCGAGCGTTGACGCGGCAGTTCAAACCGGCCCAATTCGCTCTGCGGATGCTCGGGGTCAAACACCACAAGCGCATTGCCGTCGCGGCCGCATGGGTAGTAGCCATAGGCCACCCGGGGCGTCAACAGGTCTTCCGAGATACAGCGTTGCTTCCACTGCGCGAGGACGGGCTCCGCCTTCTCCGCCAGCATCGCTTCGTAGTCTTCGCGGGACTGCCCTTGGGCCTTGCGGAGCTGCCACTGGCCTGCGAACAGAGCATTGCAATCGAGGAATCCGAAGACCTCCTCAATGTCAATGGCGTCCTCGAGCAGGACCTGACTACCCAAGAAGGGTGGGGTGAGAGCAGTCTCCTCCGGCACGCTCTCGGAGCGGTCCGTCGATACGGCGACGACTGGAGTCTCCACGGAGGCTAGAGCTGAGGCCTCTTCAACGTCAGCACGCTCGTCTGTGTTGACCGCTTCGAGACCGAGGCCTTCGGGAATAGGACCGAGGAACCCCTTGTCGTTGTCCCACTGCTCCTCTGCCTTGGCCGTCACAAGGGCATCCATAAAGCGAAGATCGGAGAAGGCGTCGCGCCCATAAATGACCTGGCCGTCGTAGACCTCCCGGCAGTCCTTGTTGACGAACCGGGGGGTGAGGGCAGCCCCGCCAAGGATCACTGGGACGTTGATCCCGGCCTCGTTGAAGGCTGCGAGGTTGTCCTTCATGAAGGCTGTTGATTTCACCAACAGTCCGCTCATGGCGATGCAATCGGCCTGGTGTTCTTGCTGCGCCTCAATGATGGCTTCAACGGGCTGTTTGATGCCCAGGTTGATCACCTCGTAGCCGTTGTTCGTGAGGATGATGTCAACCAGGTTCTTACCGATGTCATGCACGTCACCTTTGACTGTGGCAATTAGGAACTTGGCCTTGGCTGAGCTCTCACCCTCCACCTTGTCCATCAAGGGCTCGAGGAAGGCCACGGCAGACTTCATCGTCTCGGCGCTTTGCAGGACGAAAGGCAGCTGCATTTGCCCCGAGCCGAAGAGCTCGCCGACCACCTTCATGCCATCCAGCAGGAAGGTATTGATGATCTGGAGCGGCTTATAGCTCTCAAGTGCAATCTTGAGCGCATCTACCAAGCCAATGCGCTCACCATCGATGATGTGTTGCTTCAGGCGTTCCTCAATCGGCAGATCGGCCAACGACGGTCCTGAAGCCCGCGCCTCCTTCGTGGACACGCCTTCGAACAGCGTCGTGAGTTCGGTTAGGGGGTCATAAACGCAAACCCCATTGTCAAAACCCCGGCGGTCGTGAATAAGGTCGCGGCAAACCTGCTGGTGCTCCTCGCTGATCTTGATCAGCGGCAGGATCTTGGCGGGGCTGACGATCGCCGCATCCATGCCTGCCTCACAGCAGTCATGGAGGAAGACGGAGTTGAGGACAATCCGCGCGGCAGGAGAGAGGCCAAAGCTCACGTTGCTGACACCCAGCACCACGTGAACACCAGGCAGGTTCTCGCGGATCATGCGAATCGCATTCAGTGTCGCCAGTCCGTTCTCCCGGTCTTCTTCGATTCCAGTCGAAATGGGGAGTGCCAGAGGGTCGTAGAAGATCTCGTGGGCCGGGATGCCGAATTCCAGGGCATCGCGGTAGGCCCGTTGAGCTATCGCAAATTTGCGCTCTGCCGTCCGGGCCATGCCCTCCTCATCAATGGTCCCGACAACGACACCAGCGCCGTAATCGCGAGCGAGTTCGAGCACCTTGAAGAAGCGCTCGTCGCCGTCCTCGTAGTTGGTGGAGTTGAGGATGCATTTGCCACCGGCAACCTTGAGGCCGGCCTCCATCTTTTGCCACTCCGTGGAGTCCAGCATCAGGGGAAGGTTGACGTTGGTCACCAGACGGCTCACCAACGCGTGCATGTCCGCCTCGCCATCGCGGCCGACGTAGTCGACGTTGACGTCGAGAACGTGGGCGTTCTCCTTCACCTGGCCCCGGGCGACGGAGACCAGACCATCCCAGTCTTCTTCTGCGAGCAACTCTCGAACCTTCTTCGAGCCACTGGCGTTGAGGCGTTCACCAATGATCAAGAAGGAGTTGTCCTGCAGATAGGGCGTGACTCCATAGATCGAGCTGGCTGAGGGCTCGTAGTGAAGGGCCGGTCGTGGGGCCGCAGGATCAAGATCCATGCCGCCGCGGACCGCGCGCTGAGCTGGCTTGAGTTCCGAGGAGAGCTCAGCCAGGGCGGCGATGTGTGCTGGCGTGGTTCCGCAACAGCCGCCGATGACTTGCACCCCGAGATCTTCAACGAAGTGCATGAGCTGCATCTTCATTTCGGTGGGGGTGAGCCGGTAATGGGCCACGCCGCCGATGTTTTCCGGTAGACCCGCGTTCGGGATGCAGCTCACCACAAACGGGCTGTGGGCTGAGAGGTAGCGAACGTGCTCCTTCATCTGCTCGGGGCCCGTCGCGCAGTTCAGGCCAAGCACATCGATAGGGAAGGGCTCAAGAATCGAGACCACCGCTGCGATGTCTGAACCCACCAACATCGTGCCGGTGGTTTCCATGGTCACGCTCACCATCAAGGGCCGGCGTTGACCGGTTGCCGTGAATGCCTGCTCGATACCCTGCAACGCCGCCTTGATCTGCAGGACGTCCTGACAGGTTTCGACAATGAAGAGGTCGACGTCTCCGGCGATCAGGCCCTCGGCCTGGCACGCGAAGGAATCGCGCATCTCGTCGAAACTGATGTGCCCCAAAGAGGGCAGCTTTGTCGTCGGCCCCATGGATCCCGCCACGAACCGTGGCTTCTCGGGCGTCGAGTAGGCGACGGCCATTTCGCGGGCAAGCTCCGCTGCCCGCTTGTTCAGCTCAAATGCTTTGTCTTGGATGTCGTACTCGGCTAGGACCGTAGAGGTCGCTCCAAAGGTGTCAGTCTCAATGACATCGCAACCGGCTTCCAGAAACTGGCGATGCACGGCCTGCACTGCATCCGGCCGGGTGAAGACCAGGTTCTCGTTGCACCCTTCGAGGGCCAGGCCACCAAAATCATCGGCGGTCAGATCCATCTGCTGCAACGAGGTTCCAGTTGCACCGTCGAACACCAACACAGGCCGCTCAGGGCTGTGCAAGCGCTCCAGGAAGCCAATGCGTTGGGTGGCAAGCATCAGTCGATCAACCGTCGAGGCGGACGCGGCTGACCCAGTGGTCATAGGCGGGGTCACGCCCTTCGGTGATGGCCGTGAGACGCTCGCGGATGGCATTCATCACGGGGCGCTCGGCACTGAGTTCTGTGGTTTCCACGCGACGGATGGGCGTGACCTTGGCCGCGGTGCCGCTCAGAAAGACTTCGTCGGCGATGAACAATTCGCTCTTGTCGACAGGCCGCTCGAAGGTTGGGATGCCCATGGCTTTGGCCAGCTCCAACACGCTGGAGCGGGTGATGCCCTCCAGGATGTCCTGATCAACACCCGGAGTGATCAGGACACCGTCACGAACCAGGAAGAGGTTCATGCCACTGGCCTCGCTCACCTTGCCTCGGCTGTTCAGGAGTAAGGCTTCGTCAAAGCCACTCTTGACGGCCTCGGTCTTAGCCAGGGAGCTCGTGATGTAGGCGCCGCTGATTTTGCCGCGCAGGGGCAAGGAGCGATCCTCTTGCCGAGTCCAGGAACTAATCCGGCAGCTCACACCTTCTGGGGAGAGGTAGTCACCAAGCTCAAGCCCGTAGATCAGAAAATCGGTCTCGATGTTGTGGAGTCGGGGGGCAATCCCCAGATCACTCGTATAAACAAAAGGGCGGAGATAGACCGGACAGGTCGGTTTGTTGGCGCGTAGGAAGGCGAGAATCGCAGCGTGAATGGTCTCTTCGCTGAGCTCCGTCAGCAGCAGACGGGCACTCTGGCTTAAACGGCGGGCATGGCGGTCCGCTCGGAACAGAAGGATCTCGTTGGCATCCGCGGGGTTGGGGATGGCACGCATCCCGCCAAACGCACCGGTGCCGTAGTGCAGGGCATGGGTGGCGACCGAGAGGGTGGCCTCAGCGAAAGGCACACACTTGCCACCGAACCAGGCGTAGGGCAGGAACTGATGCATGGGGTCGGTGGGGGCGGCCACAGCTACAGACGATCTTCTCACTGCCCGGTGACCTAGCGCGAGTGCTGACCCAGCAAGATGGTCCTATGCACCGTCTTGCGGCTGTCCCCGGTAGCCACAGCCCTGATGACGGGGTCATCTATGTCGAACAGCCAGGTGCCGACCTGGTGGTTCTCTCAAGCGCGGACACCGACCTAGCGACGCTGGCCGCAACGCTGGACCGGGAGAGCTTCCCCGCTGGTCAGGGCCGTCAACTCCAGGGCCTGAATCTGGCGAGCCTCCAACACCCCGCGGTGCTGGATCACTACATCCGCACCAGCCTGAGCGGCACACAACTGGTGTTGATCAGGCTGCTCGGGGGCCGGGGCCATTGGAGTTACGGCCTTGAGCAGTTCCGACTCTGGGCCGAGGCAGCATCGGACCGGCATCTATTGGTTATGGCCGGCACCGCCGATGAAGACGAGGCTTTGGCCTCCCTTAGCAACGTCCCGGCTGCCCTGGCTGTCGCCTGCAGCCAATGCCTGAGAGAAGGGGGCACCGACAACCTACTGGCGGTGCTCAAGAGCCTGGGCTCGTTCCTCGACCACGGTGGGGTGTCCCTTCCTGCAGCCCAGGCCGTTGAAGATCCCAAGGCCTATGACTGGCGAGGGGAGTCCGGCCCACGGGTGGGCGTCATCCTGTATCGCGCGCTTCTGCAATCGGGGGATCTGACGCTGGCGGAGGCCCTCCTCTCCGGCCTCAGGGCCCAGGGCTTAGCCCCCCGGGCGTTGTGGGTCAGCAGCCTTCGGGATACGGCGGTCCAGCGGGGAGTGCTGGATCTGCTGCAACGGGAACAGGTGGACGCCGTGCTCTGTACGACCTCGTTCGCTTCGGTCCAATCCGCTGAGGCTGGCCTGGGGGCGCCCCTCTGGGAGGAGCTCGGCGCGCCGGTCTTTCAGGTGCTGTGCAGCACCCAGTCCGCTGCGGCCTGGCAGGCCAGTCCGGTGGGGCTGGCCTCCCTCGATCTGACACTTCAGATCGCGATGCCCGAGCTGGACGGACGCATCACGACGCGAGTCGGCGCCTTCAAAGAGCTCGAGCAGGCCGACGAGCGCCTCGCCACCGGACTGCATCGCTACGTCCCAGCAAAGGAGCGCCTAGCGTGGGTCAGCGAACTGATTTGGCGTTGGTGTGACCTGCGGGCCACTCCCCCAGAGGAACGTCGTCTGGCGCTCGTGCTGGCGAATTACCCGACTCGCAACGCACGTCTTGCCAATGGCGTCGGGCTCGACACCCCAGCCAGTGTGAGATCTATGCTCGCCTGGCTGCAGGACGCTGGCTACAGCCTCGGGGCAGAAATCCCCGGCGATGGCGACGCGCTGATTGCAGGCTTGCTCGCCGGCCGGACCAACGATCCAGAGAGCAGCCACCTAAAGGCCGCGGACCATCTCCAGCTGCAGACCTATTTGGAGTGGTATGCCGCGCTTCCCAGTGCCGCCCGCCAAAGCCTCGAGGCCCAATGGGGGGAACCGCAACAGGACCCGTCCCTCGAGCGGGATGGATTTCCAATCCATGGACTGCGTCTCGGAAACGTGGTCGTGATGATCCAGCCCTCCCGTGGCTACGAGAGGGATCCCAGCCTGAGCTATCACTCTCCGGATCTGGCTCCCACTCATCACTACCTGGCCCATTACCTCTGGCTGGCCCAAGCCGCCCGGGTGCAGGTGGTTTGCCACGTCGGGAAGCACGGCAACCTCGAATGGCTGCCCGGGAAGGGGCTGGGACTCTCCGGCAGCTGCTTCCCGGAGTTGGCCCTGGGGCCCATGCCCCACCTCTATCCCTTCATCGTGAACGACCCGGGTGAAGGCTCCCAGGCCAAGCGGCGCGCCCAAGCTGTGATCCTCGATCACCTCACCCCCCCTCTCGGTCGAGCGGGTCTGCACGGAGATCTGCGGGAGATTGAGGCGCTGATCGACGAGTACTGGGAAGCGGTGCAACTCGGGAGTGCCCGCAGTGAGGGGCTCCGTGCAGAGATCCTTCAACAGCTCAGTGCTTCGGAGCTCGAGGGGGTCCTGGCGAGCGGCGAGGGGGATGACCCCTTGGATGCGGCCGATGGCTATCTCTGTGAGCTCAAGGAAGCGCAGATCCGCACTGGTTTGCATCGCTTTGGCTCCTTACCTGCCCCCGATGCCCGTGCGGAATTACTGGCCTGCTTGGCGCGACCTCCGCAACAGAACGGCCTCGGCCTGACTCAGGCCTTGGCGCGCGATGCGCAACTGCGCCTGGATCCCTGGGCTGACCCCGAAGAACATACGCTTGAGGCTGCCGATCAGGACCGCCTGATCGCCCTTGGGCTGGAGCAACCCCGTCGTTGTGGCGATGCAGTGGAGTGGCTCGAAGAGCAGGCCCTGGATCTCTGCCAAGCCCTCTTGGCTGGTGCCACGGCATTCCCGGCGATTGGTAGGCACACCGAGGCGGTGATCCAGCGCCTTCAGCAGGAGTTGGTGCCGAACCTGCTGCACTGCGGAGTAGCCGAACAATCGGCGTTCATGCGTGGTGTTGCCGGGCAGCGCATCGCAGCCGGTCCCTCCGGAGCCCCAACCCGAGGGCGTCCGGACCTCCTGCCAACGGGCCGCAATTTCTACAGCGTGGATTTGCGTGGTCTGCCAACGGAAGCCGCCTGGGATCTGGGACGCCGGAGCGCGGAATTGCTCGCGGAGCAACACCTCATGGAGGAAGGGGAACCACTACGCCACCTCGGCCTGTCGGTCTGGGGCACCAGCACGATGCGCAATGGCGGGGAAGACATCGCACAGGCCCTGGCGCTCATGGGTGTGAGGCCGATCTGGGATGGTCCCAGCCGCCGGCTCGTGGACATCGAATTGATTCCACTTTCTACCTTGGGGCGCCCCAGGGTGGATGTGACCCTGCGAATCTCCGGGTTGTTCCGCGACGCCTTCCCCCAACTGGTGGGTTGGGTAAACCAGGCGACCGCCCTCGTCGCTGCAGTCGAGGAAGACAAAGATGCGAATCCCCTCGCTGAAGCAGCCAGGCGTGATGGCCACGCTTGGCGGGTTTATGGCTCAGCACCGGGTGCCTATGGCGCCGGTCTTCAAGGGCTGATTGACAGTGGTGAGTGGGAGAACCGGGATGACCTGGCCGAGGCCTACTTGAACTGGGGCAGCTGGCGCTACGAGGGGGATGGAGCAGGTGCCTTGCGCATCGCGGCGGATCGGCTTGGGTTCGAGCAGCGGCTTGGTTCAGTCCAGGTGGTGCTTCAAAACCAGGACAACCGAGAGCACGATCTGCTGGATTCCGATGACTACTACCAGTTCCAAGGCGGTCTCAGTGCAGCGGTGGAGTCCGTGCGCGGAGTTGCTCCGGCCGTCTGGTTTGCTGACCACTCCCGTAACCAACGTCCGCGGGTTCACCGCGTCGAGAAGGAATTCGACAAGGTGCTGCGCTCTCGCGTGCTCAACCCCCGCTGGATCGAGGGGATGCAACAACACGGCTACAAGGGTGGCTTCGAAATGGCCGCCAGCCTCGACTACCTGTTTGCCTACGACGCCAGTACGGGTCGGGTGCCCGATTGGAGTTACGGCTCAATCGCTCAGCAGTGGCTGGAGTCCAATGAGGTTCTGGACTTCCTCAAAACGCACAATCCCTGGGCTCTGCGGGACATGGCGGAGCGGCTGCTGGAGGCCCATAACCGTGGTCTCTGGAGCGGAGCACAAAAAAACCAGCTCGCGCATCTGCGGGAGCTGGTCCTGGACGCTGAAGCGTTGATCGAGGGTTAGAGATCCTTGACCCAGCCCTTGAAAGCTCCGATGTCACCAGGTTTCGACTGGACTGTAGAGGTGGGTTGGGGCTGCTGAGCAGCAGCTTCAGCTATCTGCTTCTGCTCTGCCTTGATTGCTGCAGGGCCGCCTGGGACATTTACGCCGACAGATGAGCCCTTCTTTCGTTCATCCAACTCGCTCTTGCTCATCGGTTCGCAGAAGGTCTTTTTGACGGGCTTGGGAATGCCAGACGTCAAATCGACCTCTTCGACCTTCTGGGTCTGACCGCCAAGGCCAGGTGTGGCCATAGTCCGGCTTGAGGTCATAGAGGCAACCTCATCAACCATCTCCTTGTCACCAGGGCTGTCTACTGTCCCAGGGAACGTGTGACGAATGGTGTTGGAGCGGCGCATAAAGTCCACGTTCCCCATGCTGCTCGAGGCGTCTGCATCGAGGAAGAACGCCTCTTCTTTTTTCTCAGGTTCCCGCTTGGCCACGGGAGCCTGAGCGTTGTCACTGCCAAGCAGACGATCAAACAGGCCCATCGCAAAATTTCACGATCTCAGTAGACCCTAGCGGCCGCAAAGCTCGAAGCCATGGGTATCGGTGCCGCAACTTTGCAGAAGTGCGTGTTTTTCAAGCAAGCCGGTGATGGAATCACAAACCAGGGGTGTCGGGCGCCACTGCGCATGCATCTCGTAGTCATAGAAGGCTTCTGCTCCATCGAAGCCCAACGCCGCCGCCGCAGGGATCAGCCGTTGAAAGGGCAAGCGATAACGAGCGGGGTGGGCCAGTAGCGCCAACCCTCCAGCGGCATGGATTCTGCGGCGGGCCTCAGCAGCACTAAGGGCTTCCCCCACCGCGGCTTGCCCTTGGCGGTATGGATCAAGGGCGGTGTGGTCCAACTCAAAGCCGAGAGCGAGCACATGCACCAAACAGCCCTCCAGCAAACAGCTGATCTCCATCCCGGTCCAGAGCTGAGGAGGTGAGGCCCCCGCTTCGGATTGCTGCTCGAACCAACGTTGGATTGGCCAGTACGCCGCTGTGCTGTGGTGATCAGTCACCGCCAAATGGTCGAGGCCGATTGCAAGGGCCTGTTCAGCCAAAGCTTCTGGACGAAGACTCCCATCACTGCTGGTGGTGTGGCAGTGGAAGTTGAGCCGTCCCGGGCAGCAGGCGGCGGTGACGGTCTTTAGAACCGCAACCAGTGGATGTTCTCTGTTCGTCATGGACGGACCTAGACAGCTGCCGCTTCCTTTTCGACCCGTAAGCGCCTCCAGCGCGCGTAGAACTGAATCGACGCAGCCATAAAGACCACAAGCGCCACGATGAACCAGGTTGCGGCTCCAGTTGGGAACTGGTTTTTGAAGACCACTAGCATCACGACGATCACCAGCAGCAGGGTCGGCAGCTCATTGAGGGCCCGCAGTTGTTTTGGACTCCAGCCGCAGGTCCCCTGCTGCAGCTGGCCCATCAGGCGATAACAGAAAAAGTGATAGGCCAACAGGGCCAGCACGAAGGCCAGCTTGGCGTGCATCCAAACCTGCTGAAGCCAGGCCGGATTGGTGATCAAGAGGCCAATGGCCATGGAGACCGCCACCACCATGCCCGGTGTCGTGATGATGTTGGCAAGCCGCTTCTCCATCAGGCCGTACTGCGCTTGGAAGGCGTCCTTGAGGGTTGGCTCCAGATCTTCGGCTTCCCGGTGATAGATGAAGAGCCGAACCAGATAAAACAGGCCAGCGAACCAAACAACCACTCCAACGATATGCAGGGTCTTGAACCAGAGGTAGGCCTCAGGGGGAAGGGCCGCCAGGGTGATCACAGGCCGAAGCCGAACTTGGCAACAAGTTAGTTGGCTTCAGCAGCCGCCAACGCCCGATGGTTCGCAGCCGTGTTGCGAATCGCAGCCAGCTCCTCCTCAGGCAGCTTGCTCAGCTGCTTCATCACCAGGCCCATGCGGTGATTTCGCTTGAGCTCGGGCTCGTGACGGGCCAGAAAGTCCCAATAGAGGCTGTTGAAGGGGCAGGCCTTCGGGCCCGTGCGTTGTTTAACGTCATAGGAGCAACCCTTGCAGTAGTTGCTCATCCGTTTGATGTAGCTCCCGCTGGCGGCATAGGGCTTGCTGGCCAGGCGCCCCCCATCCGCGAAGACCCCCATTCCCAGGACGTTGGTGAGCATCACCCAGTCGTAGCCGTCGATAAACATCCGGTGGAACCAGGCCGTCAGGGCCTGTGGATCAAGCCCCGCCAACAGGCCGTAGTTCGCCAGCAACATCAAGCGTTGGATGTGATGGGCGTAGCCGCTCGCTTTGATTTCGCCAAAGACCGTGTCCAGGCAGCGCATGCCACTGCCCCCTAACGCCTCAAACCAACTGGGTAATGGTGCACTGGCCTCGAAGTGGTTGACCAAGGCGTAGTCCTCACCAAACCAGTGGTAGAGGCCGTGGGTGTATTCCCGCCAACCCAGGATTTGGCGAATCACGCCCTCGAGGCCGGCCAAGGGCACCTGATGGGCCAGCCCCTCCGCTTCGAGGCGCTGGATCACCTCCAGAGGATGGAGCAGGCCCAGATTCAGGTACGGAGACAACAGGGCATGCCAGAGGGTTGGTTCACCACTGACCATGGCGTCCTGGAACGGTCCAAACCCAGGCAACCGCGTCGCGATGAAGTGATCCAGCACCGCCAAGGCCTGCTGCCGAGTCACCGCCCAGCGAAACGGTTCCGGGTTGCCGGGCAAGCCGTAGCGCTCCTGAAGCGCGGTGACCTTCTCGATCACGGCCGCAGTGGTCCCGTCGGGCTCAAACCAAAGAGGCTCCGGACCGGAGAGTCCTTTTGAGGGCGACTTGCGGTTCTCCTGGTCGTAATTCCATTGGCCACCAAGGGGCTTGCCGTTTTCATCCAGGAGTACACCAAACCGCTTGCGCCCTTCCCGATAAAAGAGCTCCATGCGCAGCAGCTTGTACGACGTCGCCCAGTCGGCAAAGGCCTCACGGCTCCAGAGGAACGCATTGTTCGCGATCCATCGGACCGGAAGCGGCAAAGGCAGCCGCTCGATCGCACCGCGGAAGCCACGATCCACGGTCTCCATCACGTGCAGTTCCAGGATGCCGTGTTGCTCGATCCACTCCCCTAAGGCAGTGCTGAAGCGGTCGGTTTGCAGGTAATCCACCGTCCAGCCCTGGGCACGGAGATCAGCGGCGAAGTGCCGCATTGCACTCCACACCAGCACGAGCTTTTGCGCGTGATAAGCACGCCGCTCCAGAACGGAGCGGCTCTCCAGAAGCAAGACGCGAGCTGTGGTGGGGTCTGCGCCGGCCAAAGCCGCCTGCTGGAGATTGAGTTGATCCCCGAGAACCCAGATGCCGATGGTCATGCCGGCTCACCGGCCAGGCGGCAGGCCTTGCTGGCCACGGCCCGGGCATAACCACGTTCCACCAAACCAGCAGCCGGCGAGAGCTGGCCATTGCGGCAATCGATCACGACGCGTTCGCGATGGCCCCGTTGGTCACTGATCCGCATCCGCAGCTGGAAGTGATGCTTGGCACTCCGGCTGATTTCATCGGCGCAAATGGGCCCAATGCAGAGGCCAGGAGCCGCCAAAGCCCCCGCGGGAAGGGCGAGCAGCAGGACGCTGATCGAAGCCAAGATCCAGCACAGCGGCTTCAACCAGCAAGCTCCAAAGGCAGTTCATTCTCGGACTCCATCTCGTCCGACTGCGGAACATCGGCAGCGCCGGGATGGAAGTGATCCCAAATGACCTTCGCTAAGCCAGGCCCCATGCCCGGCGCGGCCGCGAGGGCCTCCGGGCTCGCCAGTTGGATGGCATCAATCGAGCGGAAATGGGCCAGGAGTTCCTTGATCCGCTTGGGACCGAGGCCTGGGATGTCCGACAAGCGTGAGCGTTTCATCCGCTCACCCCGCTGCTGACGGTGGAAGCTCACTGCGAACCGATGAGCCTCATCGCGCAGACGGCGCAGGAGCTGAACCCCGAGCTGCTCGGGTTCACTGTCCAGGGGATCCTTAACTCCTGGGATAAAGACCTCCTCGCGCTGCTTCGCCAAGGAGCAAACCACGAGCTCCTCATCGAGATTGAGTTCGCGCAGGGCCTCCATCACAGCAGAGAGCTGTCCCTTGCCTCCGTCGATCATCACGACATCGGGCCAATCGTTCAGCCCGCCGGTGTGCAGCGCTGATCCGGCGGATCGGCGCAACTCCTTGAGCTCCGCACCCGCTGCTTTGGCCTGGGCCCAACGCCGGAAGCGTCGGCGCATGACTTCAGCCATAGCCATGAAGTCATCGGAGTGGCCGGCGCGGATCGAGCTGCTTTGGATCTTGTATTTGCGGTAGTGCTGCTTGGCGGGAAGGCCATCGATAAACACCACCTGAGACGCAACCGCGTCGCTGCCTTGGATGTGACTTATGTCGTAGCCCTCGATCCGCCTCGGAGGGGTGGTCAACTCGAGCAGTTGCGCCAGGTCCTCCGTGGCCAACAAGTTTTGTTCGCTTGCGCGGCGGGCCCGCTCCAGTTCGTAGTTGGCATTGCGTTCGACCAACTCAATTAAGTCTGCCTTTTGAGCCCGCTGGGGAACAGCAAGACGAACCCTGCGACCACGCAATTCCGAAAGCCAGTCCTCGATGAGCTGCTGCTGTGGCAAGGGCTCCTGAAGCAACAGCTCGGGGGGAATCTCGACCCCCTCTACCTGGCTGTAGTGCTCCTCGATCACCGTTTGCAGGATTCGCCCCACCGCAGTGCGGCGTTCGGGTGATGGGGGCAGGTCTCCGCCAGCGCCTTCCACTGCTGGGGGCATGCCAATGGCATCCGCCGTGAACCCGAGCCGACCCACCAGTTTTCCGGCACGCATCTGGAAGAGCTGAACGGCCGCCACCCGATCATCCGCCGCCAACGCCAAGACGTCCCGGGACACCGAGCTGTCGCCGAGGCTCATTTTTTGGTCAGCCGTCAGGGTGTCGATGCCCTGAAGCTGGTCGCGAACGCGGGCCGCACTCTCGAAGTCGAGACGCTCGGCGTAGCGCTCCATCTGCTCGTGGAGCAGGGGCAGCAATTCCTCGTTGCGCCCCTGAAAGACCATCGCTACCTGCCGGAGCGTTTGGTGGTAGTCCTCCGAACTGATCTTTTCTTGGCAGACCCCCGGACAGCGGCCGATGTCGTAGTTCAGGCAGGTGCGATCGCGATGCAGAGGTTGGGGGCGCTGCCGCAGCGGGAAGACGCGTTTAACCAGGCCTAGGGTACGACGCAGGAGACCCACATCGACATAGGGACCGTAGAAGCGATCGAGCGGGGAGCGGAATCGCCGTCGCCGGGTGATGAAGATCCGCGGGTAGGCCTCACTCCAGGTGATGCACAGATAGGGATATTTCTTGTCGTCCTTCAGCAGCACATTGAAGTGTGGCTGATGGTTCTTGATCAGGTTGGCCTCCAGAGCCAACGCCTCCGCCTCGCTGTCGGTGACGATGAACTCGATCTCGCAGACCTGGCGCACCATCAAGGCGATGCGTGGGGAATGTCCATGGCCGCTCCCGCTCTGGAAGTAGCTGCGGACACGGTTGCGCAGCACCTTGGCCTTACCGATGTAGAGGATTCGATCCTCGGCATCGCGCATCAAGTAGCAGCCCGGCTCAGTGGGGACCTCCTTGAGGCGGGCCTTGAGCCGAGACGGGTCCTGTAGCAGTGCCTTCAACCGCCGTACTGCCAGCCAGTGGTGCTGAGTTCGAGCGCGGCAGCATCGCGATGGAGAACAGCACTCTTCACCTCGCCCACAAAGACGGTGTGATCGCCGTGGGCCACCTGGCCGACCAGCTCACATTCGAGACCACCCAAGGCGTCGTTGAGGATCGGCAGTCCCAGTTCACCGAGGCTGAAGGGTGCGGCGTCAAAGCGGCCACCAACGCCTTTTTGAGGCTTGAAGAAGATCGCAGCCAGATCCTTCTGATCCGCCGCCAGGACATTCAACGAGAACCGCTTCGTGCGCTGAATCATCCCGTTGCTGGTGCTGTCGGCACGAACCGCCATGACCACAAGGGGTGGCTCGAACGAACCCTGGGTGACCCAGCTGGCGGTGAAGCCGTTGACCTCGTCACCTTCAGCGACGCCACAAATGAATAGCCCATGGGGAATCTTGCGCAGCAAGGTCTTCTTGGCGTCTGCGTTCAGTGCCATGGATCGGGGCCTTCAGAGCCCAAACTCTAGGAACGGCAGTCCCTTTGCGGGCCTATGGCGGAGAGTGCGTTTCTAGGATCAAGGGATGAAAGCCCTGTATCCCGGCAGCTTTGATCCCCTCACCCTGGGGCATCTTGATGTGATCGAGCGGGGTGCCCATCTGTTTGACGGTCTCGTCGTGGCCGTCCTGCGGAATCCGAGCAAGAACCCCTGCTTCAGCGTGGAACAGCGGATTGAGCAGATCCGTGGCGCGACCGCCCACCTCGATCAGATCGAAGTCGCGGCGTTCGATGGTTTGACCGTGGAATTCGCCGAGCGCTGCGGCGCCGGCGTGATACTGCGGGGTCTCAGGGCTCTGAGTGATTTCGAGTACGAGTTGCAAATCGCCCACACCAACAAAAGCCTCGCACCTGAACTGGAGACGCTGTTCCTGGCGACGGCAACGGCCCACAGCTTTCTCAGCAGTTCAGTCGTGAAGGAAGTGGCCCGTTTCGGCGGTCCGGTTGGTCACATGGTCCCCACAGGAGTAGCGGATGATCTACTGAGGCTCTTTAATCAGTAGTCCCTCTACGCACCCGCTGATGTCCGAGACGCAGCTGACCTCCGTGCTCGACCAGCTGGATCAACTTGAGGAAGTCGTCCTGGACGGCACCCGCGTCCCCTTCAGCGGTGGACGTCTGGTCAACGAACAGGACGCCATCGAATTGATGGACGCCGTTCGGGATGCACTCCCCGCTCAGTTGGTCAAAGCCGACGATCTCGTGGCGAAGAAGGACGAGTTCATCACCCAGGCCCGTCAAAAGGCTGACGAAATCGTTGCCCAGGCCAAGCAACAGCGCGATCAGCTGATCAATAGCCAGTCCATCCGCAGTGAGGCGGAACGGCAAGTCGCTGAATTGCGAGAACAGGCCCGCCAGCAGTGTGAGCAGATGATTGCCCAAGCCCGCCAACAGGTCGCCAAGACCGAACAGGAGCACCAGTCCCGGCTGGCTCAACTGGAGCAGCAGTTCAGCCAGCGCCGGCAGCAGTTGGAGCAGGAGGGCCTGCAACGCCGCCAACAACTCGACCAGGAGGCCATCGAACTCAAACGTCAGCTGAGTGAGCAGCACGAACAGGCCCGCAAGCAGAGCCTGACGGAACTGGAAAAAGTGCGCGTTGAGGCCCTGCGCCTCCAACAGAGCAGCCAAGCGGAAGCCGAACGCGTCCAGGGGGATGCCCTGCAGTTCCGTCAGCAGGCCCAGCAGCAATGTGAGGCGCTGATCGCCCGCAGCCGTCAGGAAGCCAGCTCCATTCAGGAGGGGGCGAATCGCTACGCCGAGCAGGTGTTGGGTGAGTTGGAGGATCGTCTCCGGGAGATGGGGCAGGTGGTCGTAGCCGGCAAGCGTGAGCTGGTCAAACTGCAAGGCGTGAATCCGTCCTCCCTGGTGCCACCCCCCGCTGCTGGTCAGCAGCAAGCCGTCCCGATTAACCGAGCCCGCCGCGCCGCCGATCGCATCCGCCGCGCCGCTGGAAACCGCTAGGGGCATGCCCCCCGGAGGGTTTGGCGCAGCAGTTGTCCGATCGCGCTGTTCGGGGCCTCTGAGCCATTGGAAATCATGCTGATGTAGCGGGGACCCTCACTGCTGTTCAGCAGTCCAGTGACCGACCGCACCCCTCGGATCGTGCCCGTCTTGCCAAAGAACTGGCCCTGAAGTTCGGTGTCATACCAATAGTTCCGAAGGGTCCCCCGCTCCCCCGCGATCGCCATCGAGGCGAAGTAGTGATCCGCCATCGGATGGTGTGCCATTCGCAACATCAAGGCGACCAAGTGACGACTGGTCATGCGATTGCCACGATCGAGACCACTGCCATCGACGACCTTGACCCCCGTCATCGGTAGGCCCTGGGCCGCGAGCCATCGCTGCGTTCGCCCCTGACTGGTGCCCTGGTCCCAACTGCCTGTGGCCTGGCGCAGGAGCACCTCAGCGGTGAAGTTGTGGCTCTCGGTGTTGGCCAGGCTGAGCAGGCCGTGCATACCAATGGAGCGCTCTTCATGGAGCAGCACCGCGTTGGCCTCTGGCTTCCCCATGCCCACGGTGGTAATGACGGCCTGCCCCCCCTGGCGCTTTATCTCCGCGGCCAAGAGTTGCTGGAGCCGGCTGGGGGGATCAATCACGGCCATGGCCTTAGCGTTGCTGGTCACCGCCAGGCGGGTGATCGGTGCGCCATAGGCCTCGACCCGGTCTTCACCGGGCCACCCAGTGGGCCACCACCGCTGGGGCACCTCCTCTTGGAGCTGGATCCGGACCAAGGCTGGGACGGGTGAGCTGCTGCCGCCTTGGCCCATCGCCAATTTGGCGAAGCGCTGCAGTTGAGCCGTGTTGAAATCCGGGTCCCCCTCTCCAGTGAGCAAGAGAATTCCATCGGGCTTGCGCCAGAGCCGCGTGGTCAGGCTGTAGTCCGGGCCCAGTTGATCCAGGGCGATCGCCGTCGCCACGAGTTTCTGGTTGGACGCGGGAATTCGGGGCGTGAGGCCGTTGAGATCCGCCAAGAGACGGCCGGACCCATCGGCCACGCTCACGCTCCAGACGTTGGACTCTGCCCCGAGCACATGGCGCAACCGGGACTGTAAGGAAGGGCAACTGAGCTGGGTTTGCAGCTGGGGGAGTCCGAGCGGCGGCGGGGCAGGCGGGAGGGAAATGGCCCTGCCGGTGTTCGGCGGTGCGGCCTGGAGAGCGACACAGGGAACCAGCGCCAGACCAAGCCCAAGGCTGATGCCGACGCGGAGCCCTGCCATGGTCAGGACTGACCGAGTTGCAGGCCGGAGACGGAGCCGTTCAGACGGAACTCACGGCCCTCCAGATCAATCGGCGCTCCAATCTTCAAGGTCTGATTGCCGAAAACCACACCACCGGCTCCCTTGCGCCCCTCTCCCTTCAAGACAAAACGGGCATCCAGGTTGCCGAGCTGCTTCTGATTGGGGTCCGGGGCGGTGACGACCTTGCCGTCGGCAAAGACCGCGGCCAGTTGCCGTTCCAGTGGAATCACGTCATCCACCGCGACGGACCCATGGGGTTGATTGCGGATGACGATAGCGACCTTGCCCTGCTCTTTGGCCCCGGCAATCAACGCGGCGGGATCGGCCACCGGCACATTGCGGACGTCCACAAAGACGGTGACAGGCTGAAGGCCGCCGGTCGCCCGAGCGACGGCACCACTAAGTTTGGGACTCCAGGCGACCCCGCCGATCGCCAGCACCACGGCTGCCGCAGCCCCCACGTCCACAAGCGAGAAGCGACGCGACAACACGGGCATGGGAGACAGGCAGAGTTCGAACTGTACGGAGACTGCGCCGCCGGAACAAGCGCACGATCAGCTCAGTTCTGCAGTCCCTCAATCAGGCGATCAACGGCCTTTAAGCCGCGGGCGACGCCACCGCCTACACCATCCAGGGCATCCGCCATCTGCTCGGCATCCGGCTTCGTCTCAAAGTCCTGAACGAAGCGGTAGCCATCAGGATCGCGGCGATAGAGCTGCCAGTTCTGGGGGAACGCGCGCCTCAGGGCCCCATCACCCGTCGGGATGAGGGCGTAGGCCGTCTGCCAACTGGAGAGAAAACCCTTGCGCCGCTCACGGGCCACGGTGCCGATGCCGACCGCGGCATCTTCCAATTTGCCGTTCAGCAGAACCACACTGCCGCGGTGCAAAGCGCAGACCGCCTCGACATCCTCATAGTCCGCAGGGGTTGGCGCAACCAGTACGAGCAAGCCATCGCTGCCGCCGTCGGCCTGCTGCAGGCGTTTGATCCCGCTGAGTTCGGTGATGCCACTGGCCTGCTCCGCTGCATCACGCTTCGCCAAGGCGGCGGCGCCCGCATCGGGGAAGACCAGGCGGGCGTCGGCGTGGGTCGGCGTCAGGGCCGCCAACAGCCGCAAGGCCACCGGCAAGTTGCGCAGGCCTTCGAAGCGGAATTCAGCGGTCCAGAAACCCTTGGCCTGGCTGGCCAAGGCCGTCGATATCGCGTCCACGGCTTCGGCTTCAGCAAGTCGCAGGTCGGCGGGGAGCATCCAGGCGATGTCGTTGGGCTGACCTTAAGCAGCCGCCACCGCCGTAATGGCCCTGCGCAACGCTTCTGGAACGTCCTGAAGAACGGTGTCGGTGTGCCAGTCACCCAGGGAAAGGCGAATTCCACTAGCGGAGTCCGGCGCAGTGAAACCCATCGCTTCGAGCACTGAACTACCGGCGGAGCGGCGACTGCTGCAGGCCGATCCACTGCTGATGGCATAGCCCGTGCGGGCCAAGGCCCGAACAACGGCGCGACTAGATAAGGGGCGGCCATCCTGGGTACGGACGATCAAACTGATGTGATTCGCCAGGCGCTGCTCAGAATCGAGTCGAGGATCGGGCCCTGTGAGCTGAAGTCCCGGTTGTTGAAGCAGGGCCGACAGCAAGCGGTTGCGCAACACCGGCATGTGATCACCGTCGCCCCTGAACCGTTGCGCGTGTAATCGCTCCAGTGCTGCCGCGAAGCCAGCAATCAACGCAACCGGCTCCGTGCCGGAACGTAAGCCCCGCTCCTGGCCACCACCGGCATGGATGGCCTGGAGATGAACACCGCCACGGACCAAGAGGGCACCGATGCCACGGGGACCGCTCAGCTTGTGGCTGCCGACACTCATCAGATCGATGGGAAGGGCGTCGAAAGCAATTGGGCGTTGGGCCGCGACTTGAACGGCATCCACGTGCAGCAGCACGCCGGCAGATCGGCACAGCGCTCCGATCTCCTGAATGGGCTGCAGCGCCCCCACTTCGCTCTGCCCCCAGATCAAGGAGACCAGCTGGGTTGGCCGTGTCAGGAGCGATCGCAGGGCCCGGATATCGATCAGCCCCCGGCGATCAACGGGAATGCGCTCCACCTTCCAGCCCAGGCGTTGCAGCTGGTGCGCGGCCGCTTCGCTGGCGGGATGTTCCACGGCAGAGACCAACAGCCGTGGCATGGAGCGCTGTTGATCAGCGATGTCGGCGGCGCTTCCGAGGAGCGCGAGGTGGATTGACTCGGTGCCACCTGAGGTGAACACCACTTGCCCGCTGCAACCAAACAGGCCGGCGATCTGCTCACGGCTGCGCTCAAGTTGTTCCGCCGCTGCAAGACCGAAATGGTGGAGGCTAGAGGGGTTGGCCCAGGCTTCTCGCTCGACGCGTTGGATCTCCGCCTGAACCTCTAGAGCGACAGGTGTGGTAGCCGCGCAATCTAGGTATCGGCGCAGATCCCAACTCATGTACCGCGTTCGAAACGCGCCCGTGTGCGCGACTCCAACGAATTGGTCGCGATAGTCACCAGATCATCCAGGGACGTGCTGTCAAGCAGCGCAGCCACCTTGGCCCGGGCCGCTTCACTTGGGCAATTCTCAGGGCGGATGCAACCGTTTGCGCAGACCTTGGCGCAGTCGATGCTGTCGTCATTGGCCGGCGAGGCCTGCGGTTGCCCCTGCACCGAAGGTTCGGCTGCGGCTTGCTGACGAGCGGAGGCGACCGCATCAGGGGACGGAATCGAACCGTCGAACACATGCTCCGCGGGACCATCCATAAAAACCTTGCCGTTGAAGGCATCCCAGTGGATCTGCAGCGGTCCGCCGGGCAAGTCCAAACGGGCCGTCCGCTCCGCGAGGCCAAGACGATGACACGCCACCAAGGTCGCGCAGGCCCCGGTTCCACAGGAGAGGGTCGGACCGGCTCCCCGTTCCCAGACCCGCATCACCAGGTGAGAGGGCGAGAAAACCTCAACAAAATGAACATTAGTCTTGGCCGGGAAAGCCGGATGCACCTCCAGCTGGCTACCGATGCGGTCGAGGTCGATCGCTTCAACGGAATCCACCGGGACTACGACATGGGGGTTGCCCATGCCAGCAGCGGCCACAGAAAAGCGTTCACCGTCAATCTCAAGCTCACCGACTGGAAGACCCGCATCTCCAACCTCAAGGGTTGTGGGGATCTCGCTCGGCTCCAAGAACGGAGCCCCCATGTCCACGCGGATCGTCCCATCGGGCAGCAGCTCAGGAACGATGCGGCCAGCCAGGGTGTCCACCTGCCAGGTCCGGCCAGGGCCATCGCCATCACAATCCGCCAGAAAGCGCGCCAGACAGCGGATGCCATTGCCGCACATCTCGGGTTCGGTGCCATCGGCGTTGAAGATGCGCATCCGCAGCTCACCACCGGCGTTCGGCGGCAACGCCAAGATCACTCCATCGCCACCGACACCAAAGCGACGGTCGCAGAGCTGAACGACCAGCTCCGGGGTCAAGCCAAAAAGAAAGTCGGTCTCGCCTGATTGACGCCCGTCGAGCATCAAAAAGTCGTTACCAAGCCCTTGGTATTTGCTGAATTGGAACACGCGCTACAACCTGTTGATGCAGGCACACCAGTGTTTTCGATCCTATGGGGAGCAGTCGAAACGTGCGGCCAGGGAATCTCGACACCTCCCAGCCAGGTGTGCTCCAAATCCAGGCTTGGATTCGAGCAGAACTCCCCCTGTCGCTTCAACTCAGCAATGGCAGCAGCTTGAGCGGCCGTCCGCTGTGGATCGACCCTTGTTTTTGGCCTTGGAACCAGAACCCGGCGCCGCTCCTCTGTTGATCAACCGCGACGCGATCGTTCTGCTGCGTTCCTTGGCTTAACAGCAGCTATGGGAGCATCACTGCTCAACTCCCGATCCGCCCGTGAGCGAGACCAGCCGCTACCAACCCCAGGCCACGGAGGCCGGCTGGCAACGGGCCTGGAAGGCAAACGGCCTGCACAGCACCCCGGAGGTCAAGGCAGGCGATGACGCCTTCTATGCCCTCTCGATGTTCCCCTACCCCTCGGGGAACCTGCACATGGGGCACGTGCGGAACTACGTGATCACGGACGTCGTCGCCCGGGTTCAACGGCTACGCGGCAAAAAGGTGCTCCATCCGATGGGCTGGGACGCCTTTGGTTTGCCCGCGGAGAACGCGGCGATCGAACGGGGTGTCGAACCAGGTGCCTGGACGGATCAGAACATCGCGTCCATGCGCGATCAGCTTGATCAACTCGGGCTCTCGATCGACTGGGAGCGCGAGCTGGCGACCTGCCACGGTGACTACTACCGCTGGACCCAGTGGCTGTTCCTTCAATTCCTCGAGGCCGGCTTGGCCTATCAGAAGGACGCGACCGTCAATTGGGATCCCATTGATCAGACTGTGCTCGCCAACGAGCAGGTGGACAGCGAAGGCCGCTCCTGGCGTTCCGGCGCGTTGGTGGAGAAGCGCAAGCTGCGTCAATGGTTCCTGAAGATCACCGACTACGCCCAAAAGTTGTTGGATGACCTCCCGAAATTGGAGGGTTGGCCTGAGCGGGTCCGGACGATGCAGGCCAACTGGATCGGGCGCAGCACCGGTGCTGAGCTCCAGTTCACGGTGGTCGATGAGAACGGTCAGGACAGCGATGAACGGGTCACCGTCTTCACCACCCGACCGGACACCTTGTTTGGTGCTAGCTATGTCGTTCTGGCTCCGGAGCACCCCTTGGTGCCGGTCCTAACCACCGCAGCACACCAGACGGAGGTGGAAGCCTTCTGCGACTTGGTCTCCCGCCAGAGCGAGGTAGAGCGCACCGCAGAAGACAAACCAAAGCGCGGCGTACCGATTGGTTCCCAGGTGCGTAACCCCGCCAACGGCGAACTGCTCCCGATCTGGATTGCTGACTACGTGCTGGCGGAGTACGGCACCGGGGCAGTGATGGGTGTGCCTGCCCATGACCAGCGGGACTTCCTCTTCGCTCGGCAGTACGAACTCTCTGTCAAGCAGGTGATCATTCCTAAGGGCAGTGATGAACACGCCTTCGAGGGAGGTGTCTGGACCGAGTCCGGAGTGTTGATCCACTCTGGCGGATTCGATGGCTTAACCAATGAGGCCGCGAAATCCGCAATCACGAAGGCCGGCGAGACGGACGGTTGGGCGCGGGAGAAGGTGCAGTTCCGCCTCAGGGACTGGTTGATCTCCAGGCAGCGCTACTGGGGTTGTCCGATCCCGGTGATCCACTGCGAGAGCTGCGGCGTCGTTCCGGTTCCCAGCGATCAGCTGCCCGTCGAACTACCGCATGACATCACCTTCAGCGGCAAAGGTGGCTCACCGCTGGCCCAGCTCGACCATTGGGTCAACGTCGATTGCCCCTGCTGCGGCAAACCGGCCCGCCGGGAGACCGACACCATGGACACCTTCATGTGCTCCAGCTGGTATTTCCTGCGCTACAGCGACGCCAAGAACAGTCAGCTGCCCTTTTCCAAGGAGGCGGTTGATCAATGGCTGCCGGTCGACCAATACGTCGGCGGTATCGAGCACGCCATCCTTCACCTGCTCTACTCGCGCTTCTTCACCAAATTCCTGAGGGATCGAGGTCTTCTCGGATTCGACGAGCCATTCCAACGGCTCCTGACCCAAGGCATGGTCCAGGGCATCACCTACAAGAACCCAAAGACCGGCAAATACATCCCACCGTCTGAATTGGCCGACGCCACCGATCCCCGGGACCCCCTCACCGGTGATCCCCTGGACACCTTCTTAGAGAAGATGTCGAAGTCCAAGTACAACGGCGTCGATCCCGCCGTCGTCATCGACAAGTACGGCGCGGACACTGCGCGGATGTTCATCCTCTTCAAGGCTCCGCCCGAAAAGGATCTGGAATGGGATGACGCGGATGTGGAAGGCCAGTTCCGTTTCCTCCAAAGAATCTGGCGCCTGGCCGATGCCGCCCTCGAGCGGGGTCTGAGCCTTGCTGCAGAGGCGGGCTCCACGGCGGCCGTCGCCAAGGCTCTCGGATCGGGTGGAGCGCTCTCTCCGGCCGACCAGGAGCTACGGCGCGCCGTCCACACCGCCATTCACGAGCTGACCGAGGACCTTGATGGAGACGTTCAGTTCAACACGGCGGTCTCCGAGCTGATGAAGCTCAGCAATGCCATGGGCACACACCTGACGGGCAGTGCCGACGTCTTCGCATGTGAGGCACTGCGCACACTCTTGATATTGCTGGCTCCTTTTGCACCTCACATGGCCGAGGAGCTCTGGCTGAAGCTGGGAGGCCGCAGCGAGGACGACAGCCTTGCTGAGACAAGCATTCACACCCAGTCCTGGCCACAGTGCGACGTCTCTGCGTTGGTCAGAGAAACTGTTCCCCTGGTGATCCAAATCAAGGGGAAGGTGCGCGGAAACCTCGAGGTTCCCGCGGATGCTGACAAGGCCACCCTGGAGAAGCTCGCCCTTGAGAGTCAGATCGCTGCGAAATGGCTGGAAGGAAAAGCCCCCAGCCGAGTAATTGTCGTTCCAGGAAAGCTGGTGAACCTGGTGCCCTAAGGGCCATGCTTAGTCGTGTATGAATACCAGTGACTCGGGGTTGCCCCAGTCCCCTTGGGCTGAAATATGGCGGCGGTTGGCACAGAGGTGGCGCAGGATCCAATAGAGGGGCTCTGCCGTCTTGAGATCCAACTTGGTCTGCAGCTCAACCAAGGTGTGTTCGCGTTGGTCAGCGATGACCATCTCCAGCCTGGACTGGAGATCAAGCAGAGCCGCGGCAGCCTTCTTGCCAGCCTCAACTCCGGGTTGGTGGTAGGCGTTCACATTGACGAGTTCGCCATAGAAACCAACCGCCCGTTCAAACAGTGCGATCAACGCCCCGAGGCTGTGGGCATTGAGGCGCTGCATGGTGATACTGAGGTTGAAGCGCCCCTCCTCAGTCAGAGCGGAGCGGGTGCCCTGAAGGAATCCATCCAGGAAGTCCCCAGGGTTCTCCCCCTCCAGTGGCGGGATATCGCCGGGATCCTCTAGGACCTCCACAAAGGTCACGAAGAAATTGTCAACGCCATCACGCAACTGCTGGACGTAGGCATGTTGATCGGTTGAACCCTTGTTGCCGTAGACAGCGATGCCTTGGTTGACGACGTGGCCATTGCGGTCGAGCTTCTTGCCAAGGCTCTCCATGACCAGCTGCTGGAGGTAGCGACTGAACACCTCCAGCCGGTCGCGGTAGGGCAAGA
Organism: Synechococcus sp.; assembly: GCA_047285805.1. Classification (GTDB taxonomy): domain Bacteria; phylum Cyanobacteriota; class Cyanobacteriia; order PCC-6307; family Cyanobiaceae; genus Vulcanococcus. Next base: position 679,243 of record JBJBCN010000002.1, read on the forward strand.
CGACCATGTCGCGCTGCCCCTTGCCCCCACATGCGGAGTACCAGGCTGCAGCGAGGAGAGCGGCAGGATTGGAGGCGAAATCGGCGACGCGAGTGACCGCATCCATCTGGGCGGCACCGGCCAGGAACGCCCGGATGTCTGAACCGATCAGCACCCCTGGCAGCAAACCCACGGCACTCGTGATGCTCGTGCGACCACCGACCCAATCGAACATGTCGAAGCGGGCCAACCAGCCGGCATCTTTGGCTTCGCGATCGAGCTTGCTGTCGACCATCGTCACGGCAACGACCTGCTGAGACCAGCTGCCGCCTGCTGCTTCAACGGCCCGACGAGCCTGAAGCATGCCGATGTGAGGTTCAGGGGTGCCGCCGGATTTGCTGACGACAATCACCAGGGTGGTCTTGAGGCGTGAGCCGATGGACGCGAGGGTGCGTCGCATTCCATCGGGATCAACATTGTCGAAGAAGTGGAACGGAAGGCCAGCGCCAGGGTCCTGAAGGGCCCGGATCATTAGCAGGGGCCCGAGTCCCGAGCCACCGATGCCAATCCAAAGGACGTCGGTAAAGGCCTCGCCGGAGGCGTTCCCAATGGAACCGGCCAAGACGTCACGACCAAAGGATTCGATCCGATCCACCTCGGACTGAATGTGGGCACCGCTGGTGGGGTCAGGAGCGAGCTGGGGTGAGCGGAGCCAGTAATGACCGACCTGCCGCTGCTCATCAGCGTTGGCAATCGAACCGGACTCCAAGGCTGCCATCGCCTGGAACGCTTCGTCGAAGCGGGGTTTCAAGGACGCAAACGTGGGCTCATCAAGGCCCATGCGACTGACGTCCAGCCAGAAGCCCAGCTCAGGGTTGTGCCAGATCTGACTACAAAACCTCTGCCACTGGCTTGCGGGATCCAGAGCGGGGGCAGAGGGGTGAGAAGACATCAGGCCGAAATGGGGCGCACCTCCTGTCGAACCTATCCGTGAAATCCAATCAGGGATACCTTTTTAGGCCTTTTCGATGAATTGCCACGAGTCCAGGTCGCGACTGTATGGACACACACATCGACCCGGTCGGCAGGGTTTCAAGACAAACACGAGGGACTAGCGTTTAGAGAGGTGCCGAATAGCTTCTGGGTCCCCTCAAGCGCCACGGCCAGCAACTTCCACGGCACCGTTATCGACGCAACCATTGGGCGTGGTTTGGTGCGGCATCGACAGCGTTGGCAAGCTTGGCCACCTACCCGATCCTTCAGGACCTCTTTACGTCGGGCCCGAGCGTGGCCGTCAATTTCGTCGTCGACAGCCGCAGCCAGTCAGATCCCACAAGTTTCAGTCCTGAAGAACTGCAGGAACTTCAGCGCCGTTTTGGCGTACACGGCCCCCAGCCACCCCTGGCGCGCCTGTTCACGAATGGGGTCGATCAATTCACGCCCCTGCGGAACCACACGGTGATGCGGCTGCAATCACTTCAACCGGTCATTCGACAACAGAGCCGACGCACGGGCCTGAACCCGATGCTGCTAGCGGCCATCTTGTTTGACGAGATACAGCACGCCAAACCCGGTGAGGAACACCCTTTGGCTGCCCATTCAGGTCTGTTCAGCACCCATGGACCTGCGCAGTTGGGCCTGAGTGAGATGGAAAAGCAGGGCCTTCTGCGGCCGAATGCAAGTGCCGACGAAGTGCAGGATGCCCGCAATCAGCTTCTGGATCCCGAGCGCAACGTTGAACTCCTCGCAGGAAAGATAATGCGGCTCCTCAAGCTCCTTGAGCGTGACGTCAGTGAGACCAAAAACGTCAGCCGCTCCCATCTGCACGCGAAAACCGTGGCGACGCTGGCCTATTTGCACAACGGAAAATTGGACTATCCCGCCCGGATCCTGCGTTACATGCAGGATCCCGAGCTGCATGGCCTGGTCTACGGCCGCCAGCGCAAATCGGTCTCGCCGCTGATCTAAACGAGAGACCTAATCGTCAACACGAACTTTCCAGCCAGCGATGGAGGTGGGGAAGGCACTTTGGCCTTGGTCATTGTGAACGTAAAGCAAGTGCCATCTCTCGCGACAAAACTCGACATCTCAAAGCCATTTGGGTAGGTCGTAATGGCAATAGAATCTCTGCTGGTCACATAACGCCCACTTTCGGCTCCCCTTGTCCCATCGGAGCCACGGCGCAAGACCTCGAAGCCCCCATTGCCGTCGTACCACTCACGACCGCTCTAGGAATAGGGGCGATTATTCCAGATAACAGTCTTGCTGTATTAATAGCTACCGCTCAGCGACTTGAGGCTACACCGGCTGGTTTCAGCTTCAGCCGTCGGGCTGGAGGCCATCGTCCAACTGTTTCCAAGGCCGAGAGCCCAAGGAGAGCACAGCGGACTGTCATTGGCTTCTGATTAGTGGGTGAAGGTCTATCCAGGCTTCGAGCTGGATCCGCTTAACAGAGCACTCCAAGGGCCGCCAGTCGGTGCTGCAGGGCCTGCCAGTTAAAGCTGCGAGGATCCGCACGCTCCGCTCCAAGATCAACATGCCGATGGGTGGTGATCCGCTCTTTAGGAATGTGATAACGCTTCATCCAATCCACCAGAACAACTGCAAGGGAGTCGTACTGCGCTGAGCTGTAGCCACTGTGGCCTAGTGAATTGTTCTCCCCATCCAGTGGAGTTTCCAGGCTCAGATGCAACGCGAAGTTGTTGATAGACCCAGGTAACTCGGGGTTCAAAACAGCCCACTCACCGTCAAATGCTGAATACCCAGCTCCGTAGGCACGGAAGCGCGGGTGCAGCGCTTCAACGGCCTCACCGTTCTCTGCAATCAACAGGTGATAACTGACTTGGTCCTCATCCCTGGGGTTGTGCTTAATGAAGGTATTCAGTGCGGACTGCAGACCGAAGACCGTCTCGTGCAGCACAACGAGCGTTGGAGTCGTGGTGAGTGGATTGCCAAAAGCGTCATGGGCAGCCCGTTGGGAGTAATTGGAGGGATCGATCTGGACACGCTTCAGGCTCGTCGTGTAGGCCTCTTGCTGTTCATTGAGTCGCGCTACCAACGCCCGATCATTGACCGCACATTGCTTTGAGAGTGGACTGCTCCAAGTGGCTTGGGCAGGCGGCAAGGGTGCAGGCTGGGCGTTCGGCAGCGGATCGGGCAAGAAAGATGAACGCTGGCTTTCCCGTTGCCAAAGCGGAACCAACGCCGTGGCCGCCACCACAACCAAAACCAAGCCCAGGGCGCGTCGAGAGGGATGCCGAAGGTGCTGTTCCGGGACGAGACGGACCATGGCTAGCCCGCGCGCTGTTGCAACCAGGCCTCCTGGGCCGCCTGCTGAACTGCACTCACTGTCGCCACCGGGGCGAGCACATAACGCTTCGGTTGGGCCGAGCCGCTGCAAAGCATCAGCTCCCGCAGGGCTGAGCGACGGGCCATGAGCAGGGGTTGGTTGTGCTCCGCCCGAAGCAGCGGTGAGATCTGCTCAGGCTGCGTCAGCCGCTGACCCGCCAGGCCAATCAGTTCATCACCCACCATCAGGCCAGCCCGTTCAGCAGGGCTATGACGCAGGACACGCTGAACAACCAGTCGTCCAGCGTCCAGCCGCGTGGTCATCCCCGTCCATGGATGGCTGGACATCTCCGGCTCCAACGCCAGGCCTACATCCAACAGATAGCCAGAACAATCCGGATCGTCGATGTCCGTCAACCAGTGCTGCAAGAGGGCCGCAACTCCGGGAACCTCGGCCTCGACAACAGCGAAGAGATCCGACTCCTTGTAACCGCGGCGGTGACGTCCGTGGCTCTGCCAAAGGCTGCGAATGACCTTGGCAAGCGAACTGTGATGGCGCCTCAGGTGCAGGTCCAGACAGAGCGAGACCACGGCCCCCTTGAGGTAGTAGCTGATCTGACTACTGGCGGAGTAGGCATCGGCCTTGTAGAGCTTGACCCACGCTGCCTCGCTGCTCTCGCGGAGGGTCTGCACCTGACGCCCGGGACTCAGGAAGTAGCGGCTGAGGTCCTCACCAAGATCCTTGAAATAGTCAGCAGCAGACGTCAGCCCGGCCTGCAGGGGCAGAAGCTGGTCGAGGTAGCTGGTGACACCTTCGGCAAACCACAGGGTCGGAATCACCGTGGCTCGCTGGTAATCAATCGGTCGCAACTCCGCTGGGGTCAGGCGACGGACATTCCACTGGTGGAAGTACTCATGGGCGATCAGCTGCAGAAGCTTGCGGTAGCCGTTATCCGCTTCCAGGTTCCGTCGGCCGTAGACGAGAACGGTGCTGTCGTCGTGCTCAAGACCGCCATAGCCCTCATCCAGCAGATGGAGGATGAAGAGATAATCCGAACTGGCGGGCACGCCTTCCCCCATCAGTCGGCAACATGCCAGGCAGATCTGTTTGACATCGTCGAAGAACCTCGGGTGCCGCTCGACGAACCACGCTTCTGTGGCTGGATCGGAAAACCAAGTAACCCAGCGATGGGCGACGCCGTGGATCTGGAAATAGTGGTCCTGATGGGCCCCCGCTTCGATCGGACTGTCGATCAGATGATCCAGGTCTGATGCCAGCCATGCACCAGTGGCGTCCTGCCGTAAGGGAACAAAAGCCCTCCAGTCCTGGGGTAGACGGCAACGCAGCTGGTGGGGTTGCCAGCGTTTCCCCTCCACCTCAAGGACAACGGCGGCCAAGGCCAAAAAACCATGGTCCTGGTCGAGATGGCAGGTTCGGACCGTCAGCTCCGTGGCCATGACCGCATAGGTGATCGTCACCGGACCGCCGGCGGGATCGGCCTCAAGACACCAACTGGCCGGATCAGTCCGCGTAATCGATAGGTGTTGTCCCTGTTGGTGGGCGTTCAACCCCTCCAGCTGTTTGACGTAATCACGGATCAGGTACGAGCCCGGGGTCCAGCCGGGAAGCGAGACCCGTTGTTTCCGCTGGGAGGCCTCAAAAACGAGCTGGACGCCCAAGAGGTGACTCTTAGGGTTGCTCAGATCAAGTTGGACCTGAACTAATCCAGTCATCGTTGTTGCTTCAGCTGATCAATTCAACGGAAGCGCTGGCGAGCTCCGTGGCTGCCGCTTCGAGAGCCCGAAGGGCGGCATAGGTTTGGGTGATCTGGCCCACCAGTTGTTGGACCGAGTGGGAGCGGCCGAGGCGTTGCAGATCCCCAACAAGCGCCAAACTACTGTCGCTCTGGCGCGTCCATCCCAACTGAAGTTCAGGAGTCACCTGGACCCACAGGGTTACAGGTTTACGTTGATCCGCAAAGCCTTTGAGCTGGCCGCCCCAGTGGACTAAATAGCCGAGGTCCTCGAGGGCCTGAGCGAGTAGCCGCTCGTCCTGGAGGACCGTTGGCAGGATGGAGAGATGGGACATGGCCAGGACTCCACTTTTCACGACCCTAGCGGGGGTGAACTGGCCGTCCAGTGGCCGTTGCCACCAGCGCAGCCCATCGTCACCGAGCGACGCCTCCGCCTGGGGGTGATGGCCTCCGGATCCGGCAGCAACTTCGAGGCCCTGGTTCAGGCCTGCCAAAGAGATCAGCTTTGGGGCGATGTGGCGCTCTTGGTGGTCAACAACCCGAACGCCGGGGCCTTGGAACGGGCGAAGCGCCTCGGGATTCAATTCCAGGTGCTGGACCATCGGCTCTATGCCTCCAGACAGGAGCTGGATCAGGCGCTGGTGACCAGCTTCAAAGCCGCCCAGGTGGACCTGGTGGTCATGGCCGGTTGGATGCGAATTGTGACCGACACGTTGATTCAGGCCTACCCCGAGCGGCTGATCAACATCCACCCCTCCCTCTTACCCAGCTTTCGAGGGGCCAAGGCCATTCACCAAGCGTTGGAGGCGGGCGTCAAGCTGACCGGCTGCACGGCCCACCTCGTGGAGTTGGAGGTGGACACCGGACAGGTGCTGGTTCAGGCGGCGGTGCCGGTTCTGCCAGGGGACAGTGAGGCGAGCCTTTCGGAGCGCATTCATCGCCAGGAGCACCGCATCCTGCCCCTGGCGGTGCAGCTCGCCGCTGAACGGATTGGCCTTCTCTATCAGGGGTAGAAGGGCAGCAGGGGAAGCCCGGTTTCAGCGGGCAAACCCGCCATCAGATTCAGGCACTGGACACCCTGTCCCGCCTGTCCTTTGACCATGTTGTCGATCGCACTCATCACGATCAGCTGCCCGGTGCGCTGGTCTACCTGCACGGAAAGCAACGCCTTGTTGGTTTGACGCACCCACTTGGTTGAAGGATAGGTGCCGGCTGGCAGAACTTGAACGCAAGGGGCATGGCGGTAGGCCGCCTCGAGAAGCGTCGTGCAGTCCTCAGCGGTCAGACCGGGATCCCGCAGCCGGCCATAGACAGTCGCCAGGAGGCCCCGAACCATCGGCGTCAGGTGCGGCGTGAACTGGAGCTGAATGCTGGCCCCCGCCGCACGACCGCATAGCTGCTCGATTTCACTGGTGTGGCGATGGCCGACGACGCCGTAGGGCGAGATGCCTTCAGATGCCTCCGCGAGAAGCAGATGCTCCTTTGCCGCCCGTCCGCCGCCACTGGTCCCAGTTTTGGCGTCGATGATGATGCCGCTGGTCTCGATCAGCCCCTGCTTTAGGAAAGGCGTCAACGCCAACAGGCTTGCCGTCGGGAAACAGCCCGGGGCTGCCACCAAGCGCGCCTGGGCGATCTTCTCCTGCTCCCATTCCACCAAGCCATAGACGGCTTCCTGGCAAAGGTTGGCGTCCTCGCGGGGGAACTCGCGGGCCTCTGAGGTGTAGACCTCCTTCCAATGCTGCAGAGAGCTGTAGCGATAGTCAGCAGAGAGATCCACAACCTTGACCCCCCGCTCGAGCAGCGCGGGCGCCAGCCGGGAGGCCAGGCCATTGGGCAGACTCAACAGCGCGAAGTCAGCTGCCTCGGCAATGGCATCCACCTGGGGGCTCTGCACCACCGGATCGCCCGGTAGGGGCAAAAAGGGCGTGATCTGACTCCAGCGCTTGCCGCTGCTGCGTTCCCCGCCGAGGAAGCTGACACTGAGTTCGGGATGGCCCTGAAGCAGCCGGAGCGTCTGCAGACCACCGTAGCCCGAGGCCCCGATCACGGCGACGCGCTGACTTGCCATGGAGTGCACAGGGGAACAAAGAATCGTACCGGGCTTTATAAAAGTGTTAGTAAGCTTGGCTTTAGAGCCCGCCTTCCCTGAACCAGCCTCTGACCCAGGACGCGTTTCTCTTCGATTCCATCGCGGACGGTTTGGCCGCGATCCGCAATGGCGAGATGGTCGTGGTTGTGGATGACGAAAATCGCGAAAATGAGGGCGATCTGATCTGCGCCGCTCAGTTCGCCACCCCCGAGCAGATCAACTTCATGGCCACCGAAGCCCGGGGCCTGATCTGCCTGGCCATGGAAGGTGAGCGGCTGGATGAACTTGATCTGCCCCTGATGGTGGATCGCAACACCGATAGCAACCAGACGGCCTTCACCGTTAGCGTCGATGCCGGCCCAGAAAGCGGTGTTTCGACGGGGATCTCCGCAGAGGACCGGGCCCGCACGATCCAGGTAGCCATCCACCCAGACACCCGTCCCAATGATCTGAGGCGACCAGGTCACATCTTCCCATTGCGGGCCAAGCAGGGCGGCGTGTTGAAGCGTGCCGGCCACACCGAGGCCGCCGTCGACCTAGCCCAGATGGCAGGGCTCTACCCAGCCGGCGTGATTTGCGAGATCCAAAACGCCGACGGGTCCATGGCCCGGTTCCCCCAGCTGGCGAAGTACGCGCAGCGCCACGATCTGCGCTTCATCAACATCGCCGATCTGATCCGCTACCGCCTGGATACAGAACGCTTTGTGCGACGGCAGGCCGAAGCGATGTTGCCCAGTGCCTTTGGTCAGTTCCGCGCCATCGGCTATCGCAATGAACTGGATGGCTCCGACCACGTGGCCATCGTCAAGGGCAATCCCGAACAGACCTCGGGGCCTGTCCTGGTGCGGGTGCACAGCGAATGCCTCACGGGCGATGCCTTCGGCTCCTTGCGCTGTGATTGCCGCCCGCAACTGGAGTCAGCCCTGCGGATGATCGAGGAGGCCGGTGAGGGCGTCGTCGTTTACCTGCGGCAAGAGGGCCGAGGCATCGGCTTAATCAACAAATTGAAGGCCTACTCGCTGCAGGACGGCGGCCTGGACACCGTGGAGGCCAATGAGCGCCTGGGATTCCCCGCCGATCTGCGCAACTACGGCGTGGGGGCTCAGATCCTCAGTGATCTGGGAATTCACCGTCTGAAATTGATCACCAATAACCCGCGCAAAATTGCCGGTCTTGGCGGTTATGGCCTCGAAGTGGTCGACCGGGTCCCATTGGTCATGGATCCAGGCCAACACAACGTCAATTACCTGCAAACCAAACAGGTCAAATTGGGGCATCTCATGGACACCGGAGCTGCACATGGTCCCGCCGCTGTCCTGGCCTGGAAGCCGAGCTCTGGTCACGACGACGCGACGAGCGCGACTCTCTTTCAGGAGCTCTACAGCTGGGCCGATCAGCAGGGTCTGGACCTGGAGCGCGAAGAGCACTCCCGTGTGCTGGCGCTGATGGATCAACCTGAGCTCGCTGTGCTGGTCAGCGGAGGAACGGCGGAGTTACTGCAGCAAATTCTTAAGACCATGTCGGCATGGCCCCAGACGCAAAGCGTGAGCATGCTGCTCGCTCCCGATGCCCAGCGCAGTTCACACCCAAGCAACACCCTGGAAGCCCAGCGACTTCCCCTGCAGGAACTGCAGTCGGGTCATGCGGGTGTTCCCCTCGAAAGCGGAGCCCTGCTGCGCTGGTGTTAAGCGCAACAGGGCTCTGAGGGGATCGGCTAAATGGGCTGTCTGCCAGCCCCAGCTGGATCAGCCTTGGATGGTGACCTTGTTGATCCGGCTGCCATTCTTGAGGGCGTGAACCACGTCCATGTTTCCGGTGTGACCGAAGACGGTGTGGACGCCGTCAAGGTGGGGCTGGGCTTCGTGGCAGATGTAGAACTGCGAGCCACCGGTGTTTTTACCGGCGTGAGCCATGGCCAGAGTGCCGGCTTGGTGCTTCTTCGCGTTGATCTCGCAGTCGATCTGATAGCCAGGGCCACCGGTGCCTGCCATGCCACGGGACCCCTCACGGCTGTTGGGGCAACCGCCTTGGGCCATGAAGCCAGGAATCACACGGTGAAAGGCCAGGCCGTCATAGAAGCCGTCCTTGGCCAGTTTCACGAAGTTGGCCACGGTGTTGGGCGCGTCGGCTTCGAACATTTCCAGTTCGATCGTGCCGGCATCGGTCTCCATCACGGCTTTGGTCACGGTGAGATCGGCAGCAAACCGACTCAGTATGGGCGCTCCGGTAGAAGTGAGGAGATCTGATTAGTGGTGATGTCCGTCCCCTATTCCGTTGATCTCAGCCAAGCCCGCCTTGGGGTCCTCGGCGGCAGCGGGCTGTACACAATGGACGGTCTTGAGGACATCCAAGAACTCACGGTTGACACTCCCTTCGGTACCCCGTCAGACCAACTGCGCCTGGGTCGCTTAGGCGGAATGGAGGTGGTCTTCTTGGCCCGCCATGGCCGGCACCACACCTTCCTGCCGACGGAAGTGCCTTACCGGGCCAACATCTGGGCGATGCGCTCCCTTGGCGTCCGTTGGATTGTGTCTCCCTCCGCGGTCGGCTCTCTTCTACAGGAGATTCCGCCCCTAGACATGGTGGTCCCGGATCAATTCATCGATCGCACGCGGGATCGCCCAAAGAGCTTCTTCGGCGAAGGCGCGGTAGCCCACGTTGCCCTGGCTGACCCCTTCTGCCACAGCCTCAGCCGCATCTTGGCAGATGTCGCCGACAGCCTGATGCCCGATGGCCGCACCTTGCACCGCGGAGGGACCTACCTCTGCATGGAGGGTCCGGCGTTCTCCACCCGCGCTGAATCGAACCTCTATCGCAGCTGGGGCTGTTCGGTAATCGGGATGACGAACCACACCGAGGCCCGGCTGGCCCGCGAGGCAGAAATCGCCTACGCAACCTTGGCGATGGCGACAGACTACGACTGTTGGTATGCCGACCACGACAGCGTGACCGTCGAGATGGTGATCGGCAACCTGAAGGCCAATGCCGCCCTCGCTACCCAGATCGTCAAAACCACGGCTGAACGAATCGCGGCACTTAGGCCAGGGAGTCCGGCCCACCACGCCCTGAAGGATGCGCTGATGACGCCGGCCGATCAGGTTCCGGTTGTCACCCGGCGGAAGCTCAATCTGTTCACCGAGCCTTATTGGGGAGCGTTTACTGGCTAAGCGCTCAAGGCCTGCCGCAGATTGCCGCCCCAGTGCTCCAGCAGCTGGCGAGCTGCGGACAGCTCGAGGGAATGCCGTGCCATCACCAGGGCGAGCTTGACGGACCCCCCACTGGCTTCAAGTAGGGCCCGGCCTTGATCACGGCTGACACCAGCCAGGTCGACCAAGATCCTTAGGGCTCGGTCTTCAAGTTTGCTGTTGGTGACCGCCACGTCGACCATGCGGTTGCCATAGACCTTCCCGAGCCGCACCATCACGCCAGTGCTCAGGATGTTGAGCGCCATCTTCGTGGCCGTCCCGGCCTTCAGACGGGTCGAGCCCGTCAGGACCTCTGGCCCGGTGACCAAACGGATATCGATCGCGCAAGGCATGGGGACCTGCTCGGCAGGAACGCAGGCCATGGCGATGGCTAAGGCATCGATGGAGTTGGCGTAGTTCAGCGCGCCATGGACATAGGGCGTGGTCCCACCAGCCGCGATGCCCACCAGGGCGTCTTGGGGGCCAAAATTCTTGGTCTGCAGATCCGACTGGCCGGCATCAAAACGGTCCTCAAGGCCCTCGGAACTGCGCAGCAGAGCTGGGACGCCTCCGGCCAAGACCCCCTGAACAAGCTCGGGCGGGCTGCAAAACGTTGGCGGGCACTCGGCAGCATCCAACACACCGAGGCGACCAGAGGTGCCGGCCCCCAGATAGAACAATCGCCCACCAGCCTGAAGGCGCTCGGCGATGGCCTCAATCGCATGGGCCAGCGCACCCGATGCGGCTGCAACGGCTTCTTGGGGTTTGCGATCCTCCGCCACAAACACCCGAACGAGCTCCTCGGTGCTGAGGGCGTCCAAGTCAGTACTCGCGGGATTGACCTGTTCGGTCAGCAGATGGCCCCGATGAACGTCCTCGAACGCGGAAGAGCTCACAGCAACCCCTCGAGGCGCCGGCGGAAATCCTCCAATTCGCTGTTGCCCGTGCTGATGGGCTCCTCGAACGGTGCGGCGGGTGCCTCGGCGGTTTGGGTGGCCTCCTGACCGGAATCGGGCTGGTCCCGCCAGGTGGTCACATCCATATTTTTTTCCGGGGGTGCAATCAGCAGGCGTTCTTCGGCGGTCTGGGGCAGAAAACCACTGGGAACGAAACGAGCCTCGTACCCCGCGCTGGAACAGAACTCCTCCATCTCGCGCCGGTCAATGGCGTCGACTGTGGGCATGGGAAAGTCCTGCGCTTCAAGCAAACCGGCGTAACGCTCCGCATCATCCCGATCCTCAAAGAGGAGGACCACCGTGGAACCGTTCAGTTCGAGCGAGTGGATGCCCTCGTTCTCGCTGCCAGCGTCAAAGAGCAGAACGTGAACCGACATCACAAACGCACGGGTCAATCCGCAGTCTCTCACTGATTGACCGCACGATCACGGCCCCCCTCAATTTCCTCAGCGAGCTGTTGCAGCCTGCGATACAGGGCTTCTTCGGCCTCGGTCAGCCCCTGGGGGACAACCAGACGAATCTCGACCAACTGATCGCCACGTTGGTCTAAGCGACTCAAGCCACGCGAGCGCAACCGCAGCAGGCGGCCGCTCGAGGATCCAGGCGGAATGCGCAGTTGCACCGGACCATCCAGGGTGGGGACGACGGCCATACACCCCAAGGCTCCCTCGGCGGGGGAGAGCTCCAGTTGGTAGTGAACCCTCAAACCATCAATGCGAAGGCCATCATCCGTGCGGACGCGCAGCTGCAAAAAATGATCCCGGCCACCGGGGGCCACCCCAGCCAAACGAAGACGCCATCCGTCACCGGCCATGGCTGGGGTCCAAACCTCTATGGCTGTCCCGTCCGGCAGCTCCAACTCAATGCGAACACCATCAAGGGCCTGCTCAGGCGTGAGATCGACCACCGATTCGAGCTCTTCGCTAGCGACTACAGGTGGCGGTGGCGGTGGCACCGGTGGCGTCACACCTCCCGGGGGGTGCTCGTCGTACGGCTCCTCGTCAGAGGCGTACTGGGCTGGACGTCGAGTCTCTCGGTGGAAGATGACGTCCAGATACTGCTCGAAGTCGGGGAAACCGGTCGCGAAGGGATCCAGGCCCGCCGCTGCAGCGGCGGCTTCATCCAGACCGGACTCCCATTGCTGCCGTCTCTGGGGGTCACTGAGTACAGCGTAGGCCTCGTTGACCGCCTTGAACTGTTCCTCGGCATGGGGATCGTCCCCATTCAGGTCGGGATGCCAACGCCGGGCTTGTTGGCGAAAAGCACGCTTTAACGAAGAGGCATCCGCCCCTGGATTAAGGCCGAGGACGGCCCAATGGTTAATTCTGCCCGTCTCGGACATCACAGGACTCACCTCCGTCAGTCCTCAGCCCAGGGATCTCCCTCATAGGAGCCGTGATCGGGTGTGGTCGGAGTCACGGCCCTGGGATGGGGAGCAGCGTTCCGCTCGACAACGCGGTCGTCGCGGGGCTGATCCACACCTGCGTCGTAGCGGGCGTCATCGCGACGGGGGGCATCAGCGGGATCGGAGTAGCGATCGAACTCCCCAAAGCGGGGGGCCGGTTCGAACTCCTGTTCGCTGCGGTCGTACCGATCAGAGGCCTCGTCCCAGGTTTGGTTGCGGGGTTGAGGCGATTGATCCCAGCGAGGTGGGGCCTCAATCTGCCGATCCCAACTGGGACGTGGGGCATCAAAGCGGTCCAGGCTCGGGCGATCCCAGCGTTCCTCCTGCCAACCACCACCGAAACGCGGTTCACTCCAGGGATCGCGGGAGCGACCCGGGCGATCCCAGTCATCCCAATCGTCTTCGGCGAACAACTCGTCTTTGAGGGAGCCCAAGGTATTTTTGATTCCCTGGATCGGATTGGAGTCCTGCTTGCGCTCGCTGGCAAGACGCCGGTTCAAGCCGTAGATGGCCTCTTGCAGCTGACTGACGCTTATGTCGAGGTCGCTGAGATCTCCATCGGCCAACATCTCCTGTACATCGCGCATGGCGATCTCAACGGCGCGTTGCTGGCGCTCAGCGCCGTAGGGGCCCAATTCCAAGGCTGCGTCTCGTAGCCGCCGCTCGGCCTGACCGACGAGTGTTTGGGCGCGGTTGCGGCGATCGATCTCGGCACGCTTGCGACGGTCCTCGCTGGACTTTTGTTCGGCCTCGGCAATCAGGGTCTTGATCTCGTCTTCACTGAGGTTGGATCCTCCCTGAATGCTGACGCTCTGCTGGCGCCCCGTTGTGCGGTCCGTGGCCGACACCTGCAGGAGTCCGTTGGCGTCAATGTCAAAGGACACCTGGACTTGGGGGACGCCCCGGGGAGCAGGGGGAATGCCCGAAAGCTTGAAGCGGCCCAGGCTCTTGTTGCCATCGGCCATCTGGCGCTCCCCTTGGAGCACGTGTATTTCAACCGAGCTTTGATTCGCTTCGGAGGTGCTGAAGAGATCGCTCTTACGGACCGGGATGGAGGTGTTGCGGGGAATCAACACCTTCATCACCCCACCAATGGTCTCCAATCCCAAGGAGAGGGGAGTGACATCGTTGAGCATCAGATCCCGCAACTCACCTGTCAAGATTCCCGCTTGAACGGCGGCACCAATCGAGACAACTTCGTCGGGGTTCACCGACTGACAGGGCTCCAGGGGCACAAGGGTGCGCACCATTTGCTGCACCATTGGCATTCGGGTGGAGCCACCGACGAGGACCACATCGTCGATGTCCTCCGCCGCGAATCCGGAATCTCGAAGCGCCCGTTGCACCGGACGAAGCAAACGATCGAGCAAGTCCGGGCAGAGTCCTTCAAAGGTGTTGCGCTCGAGGGTGGTCTCGATATGCAGGGGGCCGTCGTTGCCTGTCGCGATGAAGGGCAAGGAAATCGGGGTGCTTTGAACACCACTGAGTTCGATCTTGGCCTTCTCGGCAGCGTCGGTCAGGCGCTGAAGCGCCTGACGATCACGCCGCAGATCAATCTCGTGCTCCTTCTGGAAAGCGTCGGCCAACCAGTCGACGATTCGACGGTCCCAGTCGTTACCGCCTAGCTGCGTGTCTCCACTGGTGGCCTTGACATCAAAAACCCCCTGGGCGACGCGCAGGATCGAGACGTCAAAGGTCCCGCCACCAAGGTCAAAGACCAGCACGCGTTTGACCGTGCTGCGATCGAACCCATAAGCCAAGGCCGCCGCGGTGGGCTCGTTCAGGATCCGCTCAACCGAAATCCCAGCCAGACGGCCGGCATCGCGGGTGGCCTGACGCTGGGCATCATTGAAATAGGCGGGGACTGTGATGACCGCGGCTTCAACGGGTTCCCCTAGATAAGTACTGGCATCATCCACGAGCTTGCGCAGCACGCTGGCCACCAATTCTTCGGGCGCATACTCCCTCTCGGTGGCGGGGCAGACCACACGCACATTGCCCTGATCGTTGGCGCGAACGGTGTAGGGGACGGCCAGGCTGCCGTCGTCCAATTCATCCCATTGTCGCCCGACGAAACGTTTGAGATTGGCAAAGGTGTTCCGCGGGTTCAAGACCAGCTGGCGCCTAGCCAACTGACCAACGAGAAGCTCCTGATCTTTGCTGAAGCCGACCACTGATGGGGTCGTGCGACCGCCCTCAGCGCTGGCGATCACCTGAGGGCGACCACCCTCAAGCACCGCAACCACGGAGTTGGTGGTTCCCAGGTCGATTCCAACGATCCGTGCCAACTGCGTTCCTGCGCCCTGGGGCCATCCACGTTTTGCCCCAAACCTAACGGCAATAGGGCAGAGGGATAGATTCCTAAGAGGTTAAGAACCCCATGGCCAGGAGTCCGCGCCTTGAGCTCTTCGCCTTGCGGCGTCGGTCTGCCTCCGAACGGGCAGCTGACCGAGGTTTTCACCACTTGGCGGTGGCCCTTGCCGGGGCCGTGGGCCTACTGGTCTTTGCCATCCTTCTCACCGTCCTTAGTGGAGCCTGGGAAGCGATTCAGACCTTTGGTCTGTCCTTCATCACAACATCGGACTGGGATCCGATCGGTGAGCACTACGGCGCCTTCACCGCGATCTACGGCACCTTGGTCAGTTCCGGGATGGCCCTGCTAATTGCCGTTCCACTGGGGGTTGGCACAGCAATCTTTCTAACTGAAAACATCATTCCCAAGGGCATCCGTGAGGTATTGGGAGTGATGGTTGAGCTCCTCGCGGCCATTCCATCGGTGGTCCTTGGTCTGTGGGCCATCGTTGTGATGGAACCCTTCCTCCGCCCCTTCCTGACGGATCTGCACAGTTACCTGGGCTGGATACCCCTGTTCTCAACGGAACCGCAGGGCCCTGGTATGGCGCCGGCCTCACTAATCTTGGTTGTAATGATCCTGCCGATCATTACGGCCATCTCTAGGGACGCCCTCAGGCAAGTGCCCGACGGGCTCAGGCAGGCGGCCTATGGAATCGGGACCACGCGCTGGGGGGCCATCTTTCAAGTCATGCTCCCGGCAGCCATCTCAGGAATCACCGGGGGAGTGATGTTGGCATTGGGCCGGGCGATGGGCGAAACCATGGCCGTGACCATGATCATTGGCAACTCCAACAACTTCAGCTTCAGCCTTCTGGCCCCGGCCAACACCATCTCTTCGATGTTGGCTAATCAATTCGGTGAAGCGGACGGCATTCAGGTCTCAGCACTGATGTACGCGGCCTTGGTCTTGATGTTGATGACCTTGCTGGTGAACCTGGTCGCCCAGCAGGTGGTGAAGCGACTGAGCTTGAAGTACTGAGCCATGACGGTTTCTCAGCACGGTTCTCTGCGTTACCGCAACGGTCTCTCCCGGAACATTTGGAACCGGGTGTTCACTTCCATTGCGGCCCTCTTCACCGCTCTGGCGGTCCTCCCCCTGATCTTGGTCTTGGCCTATGTCCTAATCAAGGGAGGGTCTTTGATCAATTGGCAGCTGCTCACCGAGTTGCCGCCTCCACCAGGACTAGATGGAGGCGGCATCGGCAATGCGATCGTAGGCACCTTGCTTATCACTGTGCTAGCTAGCGCCATTGCGATCCCCATCGGCGTGGGTGGTGGGGTCTACCTGGCGGAGTACTCCCGCTCCGGTGGCTTCGCCCAGTTCGTGCGCTTCGGCACCAACGTGCTCTCCGGGGTCCCCTCGATCATTTGTGGTGTCTTCATTTACGGCTTGATCGTCAGCACGCGGGTGATCGCCGGCCATAGCTATAGCGCTATTGCCGGTGGCATAGCGCTGGCGGTGCTGATGATCCCGACGGTGATCAAGACCACCGATGAAGGTCTCAAGTTGGTCCCCCAGGAGCTGCGTTGGGGCGCCATGGCCGTCGGGTCCTCCAAAGTGGTGACCATTACGCGCGTCACCCTTCCTGCGGCGTTCGCTCCGATTGCGACCGGGGTCGTCTTGGGTATTGCCCGGGCGGCCGGAGAAACCGCACCGTTGATCTTCACCGCACTGTTTTCACCGTTCTGGGCGGATGGGGTGCTCAACCCAATCGCCTCAATGTCAGTGCTGATCTACAACTACGCGATCATGCCCTACGAGGCCCAGATCTCCCTGGCCTGGGCGGCGTCCTTTGTGTTGGTGATGATGATCCTGTTAGCAAACCTTTTGGCCCGCTTGATCGCCCTCCTCTCCCGCGCTTGATCTCCCCCCCACCCTTACCAATCAACGTGATCTCAACCCCCCAGGCCAGCTCTGACTCCAACAACGGGGTTTGCCTGTCCCTCCAGGACGTCTCGATTAGCTATGGCAGTAAGGAAGCTGTTCGCGGGGTCTACTTGGAGATCCCACGGGGACAGGTCACGGCCTTCATCGGCCCCTCAGGCTGCGGCAAAAGCACAGTGCTGCGGGTCCTGAACCGGATGAACGATTTGATCGACGGGTGCTCGATCAAGGGACGAGTGATCTTCGATCAGCAGGATCTCTACGCCCGGCACGTGGACCCGGTGGAGGTGCGTCGCCGGATTGGGATGGTGTTCCAAAAACCCAATCCGTTCCCCAAAAGCATCTACGAGAACATCGCTTTTGGCGCCCGCGTGAATGGCTACAGGGGCAACATGGATGAGCTAGTAGAGCGATCCCTGCGAAAGGCAGCCCTTTGGGACGAAACCAAAGACAAGCTCAAAGAAAGCGGTTACGCCCTCTCAGGCGGTCAGCAGCAACGGCTGTGTATCGCTCGAACAATCGCTATTGAGCCCGAGGTGATTCTAATGGACGAACCCTGTTCAGCGCTTGATCCGATCTCGACATTGAAGATCGAGGAAATGATGCACGAGCTGAAAAAGAACTACACGATCGTGATCGTCACCCACAACATGCAACAGGCCGTGCGAGTGAGCGATTACACCGGTTTCTTCAATGTCAGCCAACGCAGCGATCGCGACAGCAAAGTGGGAACGCTGGTGGAATTTGCTGAGACGGAGCGCATCTTTAATGCTCCTCAAGAACAGGCCACCCAGGACTACGTCACCGGCCGTTTCGGGTAATTCAGCGGCCGACAGGTTGGCATGAAAAAGCCGCTCGTAGAGCGGCTTTCAAAGCGGAGAGGGAGGGATTCGAACCCTCGATAGAGTTGCCCCTATACAGCATTTCCAGTGCTGCGCCTTCGACCACTCGGCCACCTCTCCGTGAGGGGCTTTTCACAGCTCCGCCACCGACCCAGGAAAGGATCAGAGGACGACGCGGCTGCGCGGGGGCAACGACGAGAATGTAGCAGTCACTGCTCCCCCATTGGATTACTGCTCCATGCACAGTCACCCGATCACGGTTCATTGGCGCCAAGAGAACCGCACGATCCAGTTGAACGTGCCCGAAGGCGAGTACATCCTCACGAGCTTTGAGCAACAGGGAGAACCCCTCCCCTTCAGCTGTCGCAATGGCTGCTGCACAGCCTGCGCCGTTCGCGTCCTCCACGGTGAGATCGACCAGCGCGAGGCCCTGGGCTTGTCCAAAGACATTCGCAGCCGGGGGTATGGGCTGCTCTGCGTGGCCCGGGCCACGGGTGCCTTGGAAGTGGAGACCCAAGACGAAGACGAGGTCTATGAGCTGCAGTTCGGCCGCCACTTCGGCCGAGGCAAAGTGCGCGCCGGCCTGCCTTTGGATGAGGAGTGAGTTCAGCTATGCCGACACGTCTGACCGACAAGGCTGCCCTTGACTCCGGCTTGAGCCAGGCCGAGCTGGAGCGTCTCAGCGCTGTTGCCCGCCAGGCGGCCATGGCCGGCGCCGTCGAACTGAAGGAGCTCTTTGGACGCCTGGAGCGGATCCGGGAAAAGGGAAGAGCCGGTGACCTTGTCACCGAGGCGGATGTCGCCGCTGAGCAGGCCGTTCTGACGGTGCTGAGCGATGCCACGCCTGAGCTGGGAGTACTGGCCGAGGAAAGCGGCCGAAAGGAAGGGGAGGGCAGTGACCTGCAGTGGTGTGTTGACCCGCTCGATGGGACAACGAACTACGCCCATGGCTACCCCTTCTTCGGAACCTCCATTGGCTTGACCTGGCGCGGTCAGCCCCTCTTGGGGGCCCTGGCTGTACCGGCCCTCGATCGCCTCTATTGGGCCATACCGGGGCTGGGCGCCTGGTGCAATGACGCGCCGATCCAAGTCAGTGGCTGCACTAGCCTTGGAGAATCCCTGTTGGTGACTGGCTTTGCCTATGACCGCCACACCCGCTTGGACAACAACTACGCAGAGTTCGCCTACTTCACGCACCGCACACGTGGTGTCAGACGGGGCGGAGCCGCAGCGGTGGATCTGGCTTTCGTGTCCGAGGGCCTGCTCGACGGTTACTGGGAACGGGGGCTCTCCCCCTGGGACCTCGCCGCCGGCATGGCCCTCGTGGAGCAGGCCGGAGGAGTCGTCTCGGCCTATGACGGATCGCCGGCGGATCTGGCCAGTGGAAAACTGATTGCCTGCACCCCAGGTCTTCAGCAGCCCCTCGTGGACGGTCTCGCGGACTGCAGGCCACTGACCGGGGCGAGTTTTGGCGCACCGGAACTGGATCAGCCCACTCCATAGGATCGGTCGACTTCGACCTGGCCTTGCGATGGCTCTTCAACCGGCGGCCGGAACCAGGGATCTCAACCCCCGCGAGGTGGTCGTCAACCGCTGGCTCTCAGAGCAACTAGGCGGGGTCTACCGCCTCTGGGGTTACGTCGAGGTCAGTCCCCCAAGCGTGGAGCGTCTCCAAACCCTGGAGGCCGGCGGCCGGATCAACGACAGCGAAGTGCTCCGGCTCGCTACCGATGACCCCCTGGGCCTTCGCCCGGAGATGACTGCCTCCATTGCTCGGGCGGCTTGCACCCGCATGGCGGAACTGCCCAGGCCTCTCCGTCTATGGAGCTGCGGCACGGTCTTCCGAAGCGTGCAAAGCGATACCGGTCAGCAACGCCTCGAGGAGCAGCTGCAGAGTGGTGTTGAGCTCTTTGGTCCTGCCGAGGAGGACCAAAGCGTCGCCGATGCCGAGCTCTTGCGCCTGCTCCTGGCTTGCCTCCAGACCATCGGCATTGGATTTGAGCACCGTCCCAAGTTGCTATTGGGCCACCATGGTGTCCTCTCGGCCCTCCTCGACCAGGTCCCTGCAGGGCAAAGGACGGCCGTTCGCCAGGCCCTGGTCAGCTTTGATCCCCTGGCCCTGGCCAAGCTGGAGCTTTCCGATCACCAACGCCAGTCCCTCGAGCAATTGATGCGACTGCGCGGAGAGCCCGATTCTGTGCTGGCTCAGTTGAAAGCCTTGCTTGGTCCATCACGCCAGCTGGAGGAACTCGCGATCTGCCTCAAGGTCGTGGCACCTGCCGCCGCCAAGACCAAAGTCGAGCTTCAGCTGGACCCCACCTTCCAGCCCCACTTCGACCTCTACGACGGTCTGGTGTTGAAGCTGGTCTGCCAGGGAATGGACGCTCCCGTCGAGATCGCAAGCGGCGGTCGCTATGACGCGCTTGTGGAACGGTTCGGCGGGGCAGCCTCAGGCCTCGGTTTCAGTTTCGACCTGGAAGCCATCCGAAGATTGCTCGGCACCGAGAACACTGCCCCCAGTCGCCCAGAGCTGACAATGGTCAGCTTCAAGGACATCACCCAGCTGCCGACGGCTTTCTCAGCGCAAGCCGATCAGCACCAACAGGGCCGCAGCTGCCTGATCCTGCACCAGCCCTGCTGGACGGAAGCGGAAGCCCAAGCGCAAGCCGATGCCAGGGGCTGCACTGGGTTGATCTGGCTGGGCTGAGACAGCAACGGGAACCTGGTGTCCTTAGGATCCCAAGTCCTTACAGGGCTCCTGATGGCACACACAATCGTCACCGACGTCTGTGAAGGCGTGGCCGATTGCGTTGATGCCTGCCCGGTGGCCTGCATCAACCCTGGCAGCGGAGCCAACTCCAAGGGAACCGAGTTCTACTGGATTAATTTCGACACCTGCATCGACTGCGGCATCTGCCTCCAGGTCTGCCCTGTGGCAGGAGCAATTATTCCGGAGGAGAAGCCCGAACTCCAACGCGCTGGCTGAGCCCTGCGTCAGCACTTAAGGATTTCTACCGATTTCGAGTCCGCGCTGCGCTTGAGTTGTGAGACCTGCGGTCTAGAAGCCGTGACCTTTCAACCTGGAACGCTCGTCACGCTCAGCGAAAATCCCGACTGTGTCTTCCAGTTGGTGAATTTGAACGAGGCCAGTGGTTCCGCTTGGGTTCGGCCCTGGCCTCTTGTCCAATCCGATGCCGCGACCTTCACGGTCTGCCTGAGTGACCTGGATCAAGCGCAACCCGTTGGTTAAGACAGTTAGAGGAGGTGAGACAAACAGCCTCACTCTCAGCAAAATAGAATTTGGTTCGGAGATTGAAATATGAACTGGGAGCAGCTGAATCAACCCAAGATCCTGAAGCAGAAGCTTTATCGCCTGATTGACGGGCTTTGCGAACCCCATCGTCAACTGGACGCGCTCTATCCCAGCCTGGAATCGGCACTGGAAGATGCCATCGGCTGGTTGCAGCACAGCAACATCAACCCAATGGAGCACCCTGTTGGCGTCGAGGTCGTTACAGCGTCCGGAGATTGGCGGACGTTGCGCTCACCGGAACCGTTGTTTTGCAGCTGGAATCACTGAGTGCCCTCAGTGCATCAAGAGGGATAGAAGCGGGAACACCGTGGCAAACAAGGTGAGCAGGATGAAACTCCAAATGAGCAAGAGGCCGATTGATTCCTGATCAATTTGGTGCAAGGTTTTGGTGGCCATGGTCGATCACATTGATGTGGGCCAGCCTTAGCAATGTTGGCGGGACCAACGGATGAGCAGAGATCCCTATCGGCGACGCAGAGGCGGCGACTATCACTGCCCTTACTGTTCACCTCTGCCCACCCGCTCGATCCAGGGCGTCAACGGATCTCCGCACTGCGCCTATTGCGGTGACCCCTTGGTGCGTGAGCCCCATGTCCGGGGAAGCCAGATCGCCGCAATGCTCGTCATCGGCGGCTTCCTGTTACCACTGATCAGCCTGCTCTGGCTGGCGATACAACTGGCCCCATCAAGGAGGACTCAGCCCCAAGAACGGGTGGCGATGATTCGGGTAGTGGAGACCCACGCTCCCGAGCGGTCGTAACGGCGGATAAAGATTGCAAGCTTGAGGGGGCTGCGCTTGCCCCTTTCCGCTGGTTCGGAATTCTCGGATCAGAACCAGCGGAAAGGGGCCGTCTTTTCCATGCAGTTGCACCAAGCGATGGCGACGATCCTGATCAACGAAGCCAAGTTCGCCCCCAACTCAGCACAGGGGGACACCCGCATGCTGCCCTTTCAAAACATTCAATTGGTAAAGAAGACCGTCTGCTTGCCGATGTTTCGGTAGTCCTGGGCGATGTCATTGATGGCTTCGGCTTCAACACCCTCTGGCCCAAAACGGCGCAGCCTGAAGAGCACCAAACGCTCCTGGTCTCGAGCTTCCAGAGTCAGAATCGACAGGTTGGTGTCGGTCTCTGAGCCATCGGCGGCAAGATCACAAAAGGTTCCGCGCCACTCCCCAAGGTTGCGCAGAAAGTTGGCCCACTGGCTGGCGATGGAGTCGGCTGATGTCGTGCTGCGGAAACCAATCCTTGCAACCTTACAACCCTAGTAGGGGTCGGTTTCCTGCCCACCGCGCCCCCTTGGCTTCAGACCCAGTAAGGGAGATTCTAGTCATCACGTTGTGATCAGAGCCGTGGCGCTTCAGGTGGAACAGGGTCAAATCCAGATCCATACCGAGAACATCTTTCCAATCATCAAGAAGGCCGTTTACAGCGGACATGAGGTTTTCCTGCGGGAACTGGTGAGCAATGGCATGGACGCCATTAGCAAGCGCCGCATGGCCTCGATGGCTGGCGACTGCAGCGAAGGACCCGAGGGCAAGATCAGCGTTCACATCGACCGTGAAGCCAAGACCCTCACCATTTCCGACAACGGCATCGGCATGACCGCCGATGAGGTGAAGCGCTACATCAACCAAGTTGCCTTCTCAAGCGCGGAGGACTTCCTCGAGAAGTACAAGCAGGAGTCCGACGCGATCATTGGCCACTTCGGCCTCGGCTTCTACTCGAGCTTCATGGTCGCCAAACAAGTGGAGCTGGTGACGCGCTCCGCCCGTGGGGAGGCTGAAGCCGTCCGGTGGAGCTGCGATGGTTCACCCAACTTCAGCCTCGAGGCCGCCGAACGCTCCGAGCCTGGTACAGACGTGATCCTCCACCTGATGGAGGAGGAAGAGGAATACATCGAGCCGGCACGCATCCGGACGCTGATCACAACCTATTGCGACTTCATGCCGGTGGAGGTCCATCTTGAGGGGGAGACCGTCAACAAGCGTGAAGCCCCCTGGCGCAAAAGTCCCCGTGAGCTCACCGATGAGGACTACATCGAGCTCTACCGCTACCTCTATCCCTTCCAAGGAGACCCGCTGCTCTGGGTTCACCTCAACACCGACTATCCCTACAACCTGCAGGGAATCCTCTATTTCCCGAAATCAACCGGCCGGGCCGACTGGGAAAAGGGCGAAATAAAGCTTTACTGCAACCAGGTGTTCGTGAGCGACTCCATTAAGGAAGTTGTTCCCAGCTATCTCCTGCCGCTGCGGGGCGTGATCGATTCCCCGGACATCCCACTGAACGTCAGCCGCTCCGCCCTGCAGACCGACCGACGCGTTCGCTCCATCGGCAACTTTGTCGCCAAGAAGGTCGGTGACCGGTTGAAGGAATTGCATCGTGACGATCCAAAGCGCTACGCCGAAATTTGGGAATCTCTGGCTCCGTTCATCAAGATCGGCGCCATGGAAGACGAGAAGTTCGCCGACCAGGTGGCCAAACTCGTCCTCTTCGGCACCACAGCCGCTGCAGCCGAGGGCGACAACGCAGATCCGATTTCCGCTGAAGCGGGTAAGGCCTTCACGACCCTGGGGGGCTATCGCTCACGCCTAAGCAGCGACAACGACAAGCGCATCCTCTACTGCACTGACGAGGCCGGTCAGGCGGGAGCGCTGGCCCTCTGGAAGAGCCAAGGGGCAGAGGTGCTATTGGCGGACACCTTCATCGACACCCAATTCATCCCATGGTTGGAGTACCGCCATGAGGAGCTGAAATTTCAGCGCGTGGATAGCGAGCTGGACGATTCGCTGCAGGAGAAGGAGAGCGAACTCAGCGACGCCGATGGTAAAGACAGCTCAGAGAAGCTCCGGGATCTGTTCAAGGCTGCCCTCGCCAACGACAAGGTGACCATCCAGGTTCAATCCCTCAAGGGCGAGAACGCTCCTGCCACACTCATTCTTCTGCCCGAACAAATGCGCAGGATGAACGACATGGGGGCGCTGATGGAACAGCGACTGCCAGGTCTGCCCGACCATCACGTGCTGTTGGTGAACCGCAAGCACCGCCTGGTCGAGGGATTGATCAAGCTCTCCGCAGGATCCGTCCTGACGGGGACCGGCAGCAGTCCCAGCCAGGAACTGGCGCACAACTTGGGCTGTCACCTCTATGAGATGGCCCGCTTGGCCGTCGGAGGCCTGGAGCCCAACGAACTGGCCGGTTTCCAGCAGCGCAGCTGTGACCTGATGGGTCAACTGATGGAGCGCGGTCTCTAAAGCAGCAGTTCCGGAGCTCTCGCGTTTGACATCCCCAGAGCTCTGGGAGATGGTGGAGATTGCCTGTCTGGGCTGGCTAACCCCGAGCAGCCCAGGGCCGATCTTGCTGGACTCCACTGGTTTTGCACGGCCCTAGGGACAGGTGTTCCCTGCCGATCTCGTGTGCCCAGCTCGTTTGTCCTCGTCTACCACCGCTCTCCCTTTGATGAGGTCATCAACACGGACGGCAGTCGGCAGTGGCAGGACCAGAAGAGCCCGAACGGCATCATTCCCACCCTGCGCAACCTCTTTCGCTCCCATCCATCCGGCACCTGGATTGCCTGGCGGCAAAACGAGGATCCCGCGGCCGAAGACGAAACCCTGACCATCGAGGAGCCAATTGCAATCCGCTTGCGGCGGATTCCGCTGCGCCAGGAGCAGATCGGCAGCTTCTATCACGTCACATCGAAAGAGTCGATCTGGCCGATTCTTCACAGCTTCCCGAGTTTTTTCGAGGTCAACAACGCCGACTGGCAGACCTTTAAAGACGTCAATCAACGCTTTGCCGAAGCGGCCTGCAATGAAGCCGCCCCCGGAGCCTCAATTTGGATTCACGACTACAACCTTTGGTTGGCGCCCGGGTTCATTCGAGCCATTCGGCCCGATGTCAAAATCAGCTTCTTTCACCACACGCCCTTCCCTAGCAGTGATGTGTTCAGCATCCTGCCGTGGCGGGAAGAGATCATCGAAAGCCTGCTCAGCTGCGATGCCGTCGGCTTTCACATTCCGCGTTATGCGGAGAACTTTGCCAGGGCCGCATCCAGCTTGCTCCCCGTCAAAAAGGGACCCAAAGCCGAGACTGCCAATCACTTCCTCCCCTGCGGCAGTGCGCTCGCCCAACCTGATGCCACCCCATGGCTGGAGCAAAACGGGCATCGCGTCAAGTTGGTGGCGACACCAGTTGGCACCAGTCCGGATTTGATTCGAGGTCTCAGGGATACCCCATCGGTTCAGGAGCTCATCCAGGAAATCGAAACCAACACGAAGCGTGGCCGCACCTTAATCCTCTCGGCAAGCCGTGTGGATTACACCAAGGGCAACGAAGAACTGCTGCGCACCTTTGAGCGTCTGCTCGAGCGGAATGAAGCCATCCACGGCCAGGTGGTCTTGGTCTTGGCCTGTGTCGCCGCCAACACCGGCATGAAGGTCTACGAGGACACTCAGCGGGGGATCGAGGAAACCGTGGGCCGCATCAATGGTCGCTTTAGCAAAATTGACTGGGTCCCCATTCGCCTGACCACCCAGCGCATTCCCTACGAGGAAATGGTTGCCTGGTTTGCCGCCTCTGACATCTGTTGGATCACCCCCCTTCGGGATGGTTTGAACCTCGTTGCCAAGGAATATGCGGCGGCCCGGAAGGGGCGCGGCGGGACCCTAGTGCTCTCCGAATTCACCGGCGCGTCGGTCGTGATGAAAGGAGCCGTCCTTACCAACCCCTACTCCCACAGGCGTATGGACGAGGCCATTGACCAGGCCCTGAGCCTCTCGCAACAAGAACAGGAGCAGCGGATGACCTCCATGGCGGCCTCGGTGGATCAACTCAGCGTGGACAACTGGGCGCAGGAACAACTCGGGGCGATTGAGGCGCCGTGATGAGCCGCAGCGCTGGGCTCATGACGCTGGCCTGCCTTCTAGGCAGCCTGCTGTTGAGCGTGGCGCTCTGGGCCAAGCCCGCGCCAGAGCCGGTATCCATTTTGATGCCCGCTCCCTTTGCCGATTCCACGGCTGAGCTGGTAGAGACTTTCAACCGTGAGCACCCCGGCATTGCCATCAGGGTGACCCGAGGCCCCCTGGAAACGGAGGCGGTGTCGGACTTGGCGATCAGCAGCCTCTTGCTTGGCAACAGTCCCTACGACGTTCTCTTGATGGACGTCACCTGGACGCCGAAATACGCCAAGGCTGGCTGGCTGGAGCCGCTCGAAGCCTGGCTCGGAGCCGATGCCCTGAATGACCTCGCCCCGGGAGCGGAGCTCGGCAATGCCTTTGATGGCCACCTCTGGCGCTTCCCCCTTGTGGCCGACATGGGCCTGCTGTTCTGGCGGACGGACCTCATGGAGGCGCCCCCGAGAACACCCGCTGAGCTGGAAGCCATCAGCCAGTCCCTACAGCAACAGGGGCGAGTCCGCTGGGGTTACGTGTGGCAAGGCCGTCAATACGAGGGGCTCAGCTGCACCTATCTCGAGGTCCTGCGAGGCTTCGGGGGACGTTGGCTTCGGGATGGTTCGCCGGAACTCAACAGCAAAGCAGCGATCGCGGCCAGCCAATGGCTCCGTCATCTCGTCGAGGTGGGCATCACGCCTCCGGCGGTGGCCAACATGGCCGAACCGGAAGCCCTGCAAACCTTCGAGACGGGTGATGCCGCGTTTATGCGCAACTGGCCCTATGCCTGGGCCGAACTGAACAAGGACGGCTCCCTCTTGGCCGGGAAAGTCGGAATTACCACCATGGTAAGTGAACACCATGAACCGCATGTGGCCACCCAGGGCAGTTGGGGGCTTGCCGTGCTCTCCAGTTCCAAACACAAGCAAGCCGCCGTTGAGGCTCTGCAGTACCTGACCAGTACTGACGCACAAAAGCAACTGAACCTGCACTGGGGCTACACACCGACCCGCCTCAGCGTCTTCGAGGACCCGAACCTGATCCGCACCAATCCGATCCTTCCGGAATTGCAAGCCGCACTGGCGGCTGCTGTGCTCAGGCCATTGACACCGATCTATGCCCAGCTCAGTGACCTGTTGTACCGGGAGGTGAACACGGTTATTACCGGTGAGGTCGCAGCCGCTCCAGCCATGGAGATATTGCAGCGCAACAGCATCCAACTAGAGCGCTCCACGAGAGGGATCTCCTAAATGCTCCGCTGGCGCCAACAGCTTTGGCTACTGCTCCCGGCCATGGGATTGCTCACCCTGGTCTTCCTGGTGCCCATCGGGCATTACGTCTGGTTGAGCACCCAAACCCAGACCGTCCTGACGGAACTGCGGCCTATCCCGGCCGGTGCTGCCCAATGGATTCGTCTCTGGAACGACAGCCGCTTCTGGCGGGACGCCTGGCAAACCCTTCGATTTGCTGGCCTTTCAGTGACCACAGAAATGGTCCTGGGTCTGGCGATCGCTCTGTTGTTAAACGAGCCCCTGCGCGGAAGAAGCAGTTTGCGCACGATCAGCCTGCTGCCCTGGGCCCTGCCGACGACGGTCATGGCCTTGGGCTGGCGCTGGATTTTTAACGATCCCTATGGCCCGATCAACCAAGCGCTTAGCTGGATTGGAGTGACGCCGATTCCCTTTCTGGCAAACCCTGCGATCACCTGGATCGCCATGGTTTGGGCCGACACCTGGAAGACGACCCCGTTTGTCGCTCTGCTGTTGTTGGCGGGTTTGCAGAACATCCCCCGTGACCTGTACGAGGCCGCGCAGTTGGAGGGTGCCTCTGCGTGGCAGTCCCTGGGGCGAATCACTATTCCCCTCCTCACACCTTATCTCTTAATCGCCCTGGTCTTTCGCCTGGCCCAAGCGCTCGGGGTCTTCGACCTTGTCCAGGTGCTCACGGGCGGTGGGCCAGCGGGCAGCACGGAAAGCTTGGCCTTCTACGCGTACCTCAACGCCATGCGCTTCCTGGACTTTGGCTACAGCGCCACCGTCATGCTCGGTGCCTTTGCGGGATTACTGGTGTTGTGTAGCGGACTAGCGGTCGTCTGGTGGTTGAGCGGCGGCCGTCAAGAACTAGCCCAAGGTGAGCGGTAATGGCTCGCCTTCTCGTCTTGATCTGGAGCCTCGGACCGATGCTCTGGCAGCTCTACACCTCCTTTCGACCCAGTGCCGTGCTCACCGAAGGAGCACGCGGCGGCTGGACCCTGGAGCACTACCAGCAACTCCTCAACGGTGAACCCCCGTTTCTGACCTACCTCCTCAACAGCGGGATCGTCGGTTTAAGCAGCACGGTCTTAACCCTGCTGCTTGCGATTCCCTGTGCCTATGCCCTGAGCCGGATGCAGGCCCATCGAGCCCGCAACATCAGCGTGGTGGTGGCAGCAGCAGCAGCCTTCCCGGCCGTCCTGCTCTTCCTGGCGCTTCTCGAGGTTGCCCGCGACTTACATCTTGCCAACAACCTATTCGCCCTCAGCCTTCCGTACGCCGGCCTTTGCCTACCCCTGGCCATCCTCTTGCTGCAGGCCGCCTTCCGAGACATCCCCGTGGAATTGGAGGAAGCCGCCCTAATGGAGGGCATGTCCCTCTGGCAACGCCTCCGCTGGGTGTTGCTTCCCTTGATGGCCCCAGCCATTTCCAGCGCGGCCCTGCTGATCTTCATCTTCTGCTGGAACGAATATCCGATTGCCCTCACCTGGTTGAGCCAGGCCGACCTGCTCACCCTGGCTCCCGCCATCGCGCGCATTGCAGGCTCCTCAATCTTCACTGTTCCCTACGGGGCCTTTGCCGCCGCCACCGTCCTGGGCAGCGCGCCCCTGCTGCTGATCATGTTGCTCTTCCAAAGACAGATCATTAGTGGCCTCACCCAAGGGGCCATTAAGGGCTAACCCCAAACACCACTCCACCCGATTCGCTTCTCCGCCTGATGACCACCTCCAGTCCTGCTCGCACCGGTCTGGTTCTGAGCCAGCTCTGCCGCAGGGTTGGGCAGCAAATATTGCTGGACAACCTCAGCATGGAGGTTGCCCCTGGAGAAATCCTGGCGCTGCTGGGCCCGAGTGGCTGCGGGAAAAGCACCACCCTTCGCTGTGTCGCCGGTCTCGACCGCGCCAGCAGTGGCTCCATCGAACTGGCCGGCGAGGAGATCACTACGCGGCCGCCGGCCGAACGCAACGTGGCCATGGTCTTCCAGAGCTACGCCCTCTATCCGCACCTGAGCGTCCGCAAGAACCTCAGCCTCGGCCTGGAACTGAGGCGCGTGCCCCCCGCCGATATTGAGAACGACGTCGAGCGCGTCCTTTCCCTGCTTCAACTGGAGGATTGCCGCGAACGCAAACCCGCAGAACTTTCGGGGGGACAGCGCCAGCGGGTAGCCCTAGCCCGAGCGCTGCTGCGGAAGCCCGCCCTGTTTTTGCTGGATGAGCCGATGAGCAACCTGGATGCCCAGCTCAGGGAGGACCTTCGCGGGGAGTTGCGGGGAATCCTGCGAAGCACCGGAGCACCTGTGGTCTACGTGACCCATGACCAACATGAAGCCATGGGCCTCGCGGATCGCATTGCCGTACTGAAGGGCGGAGAACTCCAACAACTGGACTCGGCCGCTGAGCTCTACCAAAATCCGCAGAATCAGTTCGTTGCCAGTTTCCTAGGGAGTCCTTCGATCAACCTGCTCCCCCTTCACCCCGGCGAATTGGTGGGTTTGCGGCCAGAACATCTGGAAGTGATGGAGGCCAACAGCCCATTGGCGCCCGAGTTAGCAGCCGTGGATGCACAACGAGAGCACCTTGAATGGCTCGGGGACCGCGTCATCAGCCACTGGCGGGTTCGTGGCAGCACCGTAAAGGTGCTCTCCGATGCTCAAAGCAAGAGCGCTGCACGCGCGCAAGCCCATTACGGCCCGCTGCAGTTGCGCTGGAAGCGTGAGCATGAGCTGCACTTCGAGCAGGCCAGCGGTCGGCGGATTCGCTGATGTGGGTTTAGTCCCAGACCGTTTCGATGACGTTCATCGCTTGCAAATAAGCCGGAACGTCCTCGCTCGTCACCGACTCGTCGTCAACAAAACTGTCACCGCTACCGGACCGGCGCGCCAAGTCCGCCACAACGGCACTCACCACGAGATCAACCGCGGCAGGATTATCGAGGTTCTGCAGGGCCTCGGCGTAGCGGCGGCTATGGGTCGGCCTGACGGACTCCTGGCAGTAGTTGCTTAACTCGCGACTCTCAGTCATCACCGAGAAGGCGGATTGCTTGGAGTTCTGACGACCAAAGATGGCCATGTAGAGCAAATTGATCAAGGAGGCGTCGTGGAGAGGGATGCCGTACTGACGCACGATCTGGGGCCAATAACGCAAGGAGCGCAGTCCCTCTAGACCACCCTTTGATAGGCCTGCTTCATCACACCAGGCCTCAAATTCCTCGACGTTGGCTGGACAGCGGCCGGACTCGCGCATCCGTTTCGCCAGCACCGCTCCGGCCTGGAAATTGCGGGTTGGACTGCCAGAGGTGGGAAGCATCATGCTGCCGCGCACATCGGCGACCATCGCCGTCAGTTGCGAGAAGGTGTGGTCACGAACCTTCTCCATGTCGCCATCGCGCACCAGAGCGGCCTCAATGCGCTGGACCCCGTAACCCAATTCGGTCAGAGCAATGGGCTGTCGGTGATAGAGGCGTTGGCGATCCGTTCGAGCAATCGACACGGTGGCCGCCT
Source organism: Synechococcus sp. (assembly GCA_047285805.1). GTDB lineage: Bacteria > Cyanobacteriota > Cyanobacteriia > PCC-6307 > Cyanobiaceae > Vulcanococcus. The sequence continues at coordinate 709,940 of JBJBCN010000002.1, forward strand.
GGTCCAAACACTGCTCCAGCAGCAGCGTCAACAGCGTTGGCAGAACACCAGGGTTTTCCCGGTGGAAGGTGTAGCCAAAACCAGCAAAGATCGAGGCCATGTTTTTGGCGGCCTTGATGTATTGGCCTTCGATGTTGTGAACTCCGGCTGAAACCTGGAGGTTGGGGGAGAGACGATCCAGCAGCCGTGCCCCCAATAAGGCCGTCAGGGCATTGGGATGGCAGAAATTGGCTGTGAAACTGTCGAGGGGGTTGCGAAGGGCGCCATGGCGGTGAAAGCCCGTAAAAAAGCCCAAATTAGGTGCCTTTTGGCAAAGGACATAGGCCTCATTGGAGATCGGATCGTGGGTGAAGGACCCAGCCAAACAAGCCAGAACAACGTGCTCGCGGCCGAGCTCCTCACGTAGCCGAAAGGCCTCCTGCAGGTCCTCCTCAATGTGGTTGCTGTTCGCACTCAGCACCACCAGCTCACAGTGCTGAATCAGATACCCCAGGTCATTGAGCACCGGCTTGCCCGCCTCGGTATGGGCACCCATACGCTCGATCGTGGAGCGGTGCTCAGGGTCCATCCCCGAGAGCTCCTCGCTTTTGAACGCCCCCAGAATTTTTCGACCGGGGCGTGCCGCCAACAGCAACCGAGAGCCGTCGGTTTGCATCGCGCAGTTGTAGGCCAGCGAAGCGGGATAGAGGCCGACGCTGTAGAAGCCCACCTTGCCCTCTTCCAGCGCGATCAGACGCCTTCGGATCCGTTCAGGATCAAGGTTGGATTCGAAAAAACCGTTCTGCAAGATCACAACTGGGCCTCACACCATCCTTACGGACCATGGGAGGGTGTACGGCAGATCAGCGGCGAACTCCATGGCGCGTCTCTCACTCGAGAAGCTGCAGGAAGAGATCAGCGCCAGCAACAACATCCTCTTGATCCAGGACCTTGATGGGGTCTGCATGCCCCTTGTACGCGACCCCCTGACGCGGGTGCTGCCGCTGGAATACATCGAAGCGGTCAGCCGGCTCGGCCACAGCTTCCGCGTCCTCACCAACGGAGAACACAGCGGCAGCCGCGGGGTGAACCGGCTGGTGGAAAGGGCCCTCGGTGCGGAGCGTAATCCCGTCGAGGAAGGGCTCTACCTACCGGGACTCGCGGCGGGCGGCGTTCAATTCCAAAGCCAGCAAGGCGCCATCAGCCATCCCGGGGTCAGTGGAGCGGAGTTGGAGTTTCTCTCAGCCGTCCCAGCCCAACTCAGGGCAGGGGTGAAGGGCCTAGTGAAACGCCACCGTCCAGGCTGCACAGCCAATGTCCTCGAGCCGCTCAGTCAGGCGGCTGTGTTGGATAACCAACTCTCACCAACCCTGAATCTGAACGTGCTCTTCGCCGGCCTCCAGCTGGAGCCAGCCGAACAACGTCAACTGCAGAAGGCCAGTCAAGAGCTGCTCGAAGACCTGGAGGAACAAGCCAAGCAACAGGGTCTCGGGGATTCCTTTTTCCTGCACTTGGCCCCCAACCTCGGCACCCAGGACGGCAAAGAACAGCTCAAGTGGGCCAGCCCCGAGCACTGCGGCACCAGCGACTTTCAGTTCATGCTCCGCGGCGCCGTCAAAGAGGCCGGGCTGTTGGTGCTGATCAACCAGCACATCGCCAGACAAACAGGCCATGCCCCCCTTGGGGATGACTTCAATGTGCGTACAGCTCCTCGCTCCGCAGAGGAGCTGTTGGCTCTGGCCCAGCAAGCGATTGCGCCCGATCAGATGCCCACCCTGATCGGAATTGCAGACACCATTACCTCCGAGTCTCGCGCGGAGGGCGCGCAGGTGCGTTGGAGACGTGGAGGCAGTGACCGAGGTTTTTTGACCCTGCTCCAGGAGGTCGGCCGCTCTTTTGGGTGTCCGAATAGAGTGGTTTTAGTGGACAGTAGTGGCGGCGAATTGGATCGGCCGAGCCTCCTGGACCCCAAGCTAAACGGCCTTAGCGATCCGGAGGATCCCCTACAGCTCGATGTCCTAGTCCCCGGGGGGCCAGCAGCCTACGTCGAGTGGTTCAACGGCATGGCACGCAACGTCTTTTAAAAACTTGGGCTGACAGTCGCCGCAGAACGGCCTATCCCAGGGGTAGTCACCGTTCATTCTGATGCCAGAGGGGGCCAGCAGGACTCAACCCTGGCCCCCAGCACCGGGACACCATCCCTGGTGGGATGGGGCTGTCATCTATGAACTCATCCCCCGCTGCTACAGCGATTCCGATGGTGATGGAATCGGTGATTTCGGTGGTCTCACCAAACGGCTGGGCTACCTGCGTTGGCTAGGGGTCGATGCCATCTGGATGACCCCGATCTATCCGTCTCCACTACGGGATGGCGGGTACGACATCACGGACTTCACCGACATCCATCCTGAACTCGGGGACCTCGACGCCTTCCATCGGTTCGTCGAAGCGGCCCATGCCCACGGCATCCGGGTCGTGATCGACCTGGTGTTGAACCACACCAGTCAGCTTCATCCTTGGTTTCAACGGGCTCGCTTTGCCGAGCGGGGGAGCCCGGAGCGGGACTGCTACGTCTGGAAAGACGACCCCGACGGTTACAGCGAGGCTCCCGTCCTCTTCCGTCACTTTGAGGATTCCAATTGGTCCTGGGATCCGATTGCACAGCAGTACTACCTGCATCGCTTCCTGCATCACCAACCAGACCTCAACTACGACAATCCAGCTGTCCAAGAGGCGGTACTCCAAGTCGTCGACTTCTGGTTGGCCCGAGGCATTGACGGCTTTCGCCTCGATGCAATTCCGTTTCTGTTCGAACGGGAGGGCACCCGCTGTGAAGGTCTGCCGGAAACCCACGCCTTCCTAAAAACCCTGCGGCAACGGGTTGACGCGTTCAGCGCGGAGCATCCTGGCCGCGACATTCTTCTGTTGGCGGAAGCGATTCAGCCGGTGGAGGAAGCCATGCCCTACCTCGAAGACGGGGAGCTGCATGCTGCCTTTAATTTCGCCCTCACGGCTCATCTCTTCGCATCCGTCGCCCACGGGGAGACCAAAAGCCTCAATCGCTTCCTCAAGGAGATCAGCAATCTGGACTGCGGCCGCGGTTGGGCGCTGCCGCTGCGGAACCACGACGAACTGTGGTTAGGCGATGGCCATCTCGTACCCGATGAGGTCATTCATTGGGTGCGCCATGGCCTACCGGCTGCCCATGGCCATTGGCTCAATTGGGGCATCAATCGACGCCTGGCACCTCTGCTGAACGGTGACCCGCGGCCAAACATGGCCCTCCATGCGCTGCTTTACAGCTTGCCGGGCATGCCATGCCTCTATTACGGAGATGAGCTGGGCATGGGGGACTGGCCTGGACTGCGGGACCGTGACCCCAATCGCACACCGATGGCCTGGAGTCCGGACCGCAACGGCGGCTTCTCAGCGGCCCCCGATCCGCTGCTGGTGCTCCCCCCGATCACGGCACCGGGATACGACTACCGGGTGATCAACGTTGAGGTTCAGAAATCTCTGAAGGGCTCGCTGTTGAATTGGCATCGCCACATGTTGGTGAGCCGCAAGCTGCTGCCAGCCCTCAGGCACGGGGACTTTGAACTGCTGCCGAGCCATCACCCGAGCGTGGTCAGCTTCATTCGGCGCTGCGAGGCCATGACAGTCCTGGTGGCGGTCAACCTCAGCGGGACCGGCGCCTCAACCGAAATCGACCTCAGCCGTTGGGAAGGTGAACGCATACGCGAGTTGCTTTGGGGTTGTGAATTCCCCGAAGCGACGCGCGAGTGGTTCGTCTACCTGCAGGCTTATGGCTTTGGATGGTGGTTAATCGGCGATATGGAACTTGCCAGCAACAGCGATTCCGCCGCGGGCGTGAGCCGATCGGCCTCAGCCTGATCCAAAAAAGCGATCCGACTGCGCCGTTCCAGAAGATCCTCGCTTGTCTTTGCCCACTCGAAGTGGATGTTGTAGCGCCACTCCGCTAGGCAGACCGGCGCCACCGCACTCAGGGGTGTGGCTTCGGACGAATCGATTCCCTGCCCAAGCACTTGCTCGGCTTGCAGGCCGTAGTTGGCGATCAGGTGATCGATCTGTTGACGTTGCAGCGCACCCGTCGGGGTCAACTGCTCGAGCCGCTCGCGCAGCGCCGACAGAGAAGCCAGGGTCTGATCCGGACTCGAACCGGCCCCAAGCAAGGGCAACGGCTCTGGAGCAGGGAGTGTCTGGTTCAGCTGGGCTGCGATGGCCTTGAGGGCATCAAGGGCCAAGACCCGGCAGGTTGTCCACTTGCCACCAAGCAGGCTGATCAGACCGCAGTCCAAGCGCTCGACTTCGTGTTCGCGCACCACCTTGCTGCTGCCGCGATCGGAGTCGGGCTGGATCAGGGGCCTGCCTCCCGCCCATCGACTCGAGACCGTCAAGGTGGTCTGGGCCGGGAACCAGCGCCGGACATGGTCCATGAGGAAGGTCTCCTCAGCGCCGGAGACCGTGGTGGCGTCCGCGACCGCACAGGCGGAGTCGGTGGTGCCTACGAGGGTTCTCCCCTTGAAGGGCAAGACGAACATCACGCGGCCATCACTGGTCTTGGGAATTAAGAGTCCGGTGCCGGCTGGGCATAACTGCTGCTCAAGAACCAGATGCACACCGCGGCTGACCAGGAGCCGTTCCCGACAGTCGGGCTGGGCCAGGGCCCGAAGACGGTCGGCCTGAATGCCGGTGGCATTCACGATGCAACGGGCCGGCCAGCGGCTGGAGGATCCATCGCCATTACGCGTGAGCGCGGCCACAACCTGGCCCCCGTCATGCTCAAAGTCGACGACAGCACAGTCCCGCTGGACGACGGCGCCAGCGGACTCGGCCGTGAGCAACAGCAGCAGGTTCAGCCGTGCATCGTCGAATTGACCATCGCTGTAGAACACCGCCCCATGGCGTTCAGGGTCCAAAGCCGGTAACACCGCTTGCAATTGCTGGCGGTTGATGCCGCGACTGGGCTCCAGGCCGGCTGAACCAGCCAGGAGGTCGTACATCCCTAAACCCATTCGGTAATAGGCCTGCTCAACAGGCCCCTGGGTGGGCAGGGCAATGCGAAGGGGCTGGGCCAGAAACGGGGCCTGATCAATCCAGTACTGCCGCTCAGAGAGCGCTTCCCGCACCAACTTCAGCTGGGCGGGGTCCAGTTGTTTGAAGGCGAGCTCGAGGTAGCGAACACCGCCATGCAACAACTTCGTGCTGCGCGAACTGGTGCCCTGCCCGGGATCACCCGCCTCGAGCAGCGCAACCCGTAGTCCACGACGCACCCCTTCGTATGCCAGGGCAGCACCGCTGCTGCCCCCACCAACGATCAGCAGATCAAACCGATCCATCGCCATGCCACTGCAAACAACGTTCAACGGCCTGGTCCCAGCGGCGGCACCAGCGCTCCCGTTCGGATGCGTCACGCTGGGGAGTGACCTGGATCGAGGAGGCGCGGGTGGCCATGGCAATCGGCCCCAGATCGTTCAGCACCCCGGCGCCCTCACCGGCCATCAAGGCCACTCCGAAGGCCGTTGATTCGAGATTTGCCGGCCTGACCACCTGCACGCCGGCACTGTCGGCTTGAGCCTGGAGCAGGACCGCCGACGCGGCCGCTCCCCCGTCAACGGCAATTGTGTCCAAGGGAGCACCGAGCGCTTCAGCGGCACCACGCAACAGGCCGGTAACGGCTAGGGCGATACCCTCCAGTGCCGCACGGGCGATCTGCGGGGCAGCTGTGTCACGAGTCATGCCAATCAGCAGCGCCCGGGCGTTGGGATCCCAGTGAGGGGATCCCCAGCCGGTGAAGGCCGGCACGAGCATCAATTCACCCGCGCTCTCCACCATGGAGGCCAGGGCATCGACCTCGGAGGACTCGCTAATGATTCCTAGGCCATCGCGCAGCCACTGGATCACCGTTCCGGCATTGAAGAGACTGCCCTCAATGCAATAGGTAGTGCTGCCGTCGGCGTTGCTCCAACCGACCGTGCTCAAGAGCCCCCCTGCAGCCCGTTGCGGGCGTAGGCCACTGTTCACCACCAGAAAGGCACCGGTGCCGTAGGTGCACTTCGCTTGGCCCGGTTCGAAGCAGAACTGGCCATAACTCGCCGCCTGCTGGTCACCCAGCATTGCCGTGATGGGGGTACCGGCGAAGGGAAGCCCCTCCGCGATGACGGCAAAGGCGCTTCGGGTTGGCAGTAGTTCAGGGAGGGCAGCGGCCGTTAATCCGACGCGTTGGATCGCTTCCGACAACCAGCACAACTGCTCAAGGTCCAGCAACAACGTCCGACTGGCATTGCTGATGTCGGTGGCATGGCGTGTTCCGCCGCTGAGGTGCCACAGCAGCCAGCTGTCGACGGTGCCAAAGCAAAGGTCATCGGCGGCCAGAGCCTGCCGGGCCTCAGGATGGGCCTCGAGCATCCAGGCGATCTTGCTGGCACTGAAATAAGGGTCCAGCACCAGTCCAGTCTGGCGCTGCCAAGACTCGGAAAAGGATTCACTCTTCCAGCCCGCGCAAATCGACGCTGTGCGACGGTCCTGCCAAACCAGGGATGGGCCGAAGGCTTCGCCCGTGCTGCGGCGCCAGAGCGTGGTTGTCTCCCTTTGGTTGGTGATCCCGCAGGCACAAACCGATTGGCGCTGCTCTGGGCTCAAGCGCTGCTCCAGCAAGGCCATGGCCTCCAGTTGGCTTTGCCAGATCGCGGCGGCGTCCTGTTCGACCCAGCCATCACTGGGGTACTGAATCGCTAGAGGCACCTGGGCGGAGGCGACCGTGACACCGCGGGCGTCGAAAAGAACCGCGCGGGAGCTGCTGGTGCCCTGATCAAGGGCTAGGAGATAGGACTCGGACACAGGCAAAAGGGTTTCCCCACTCTTACGGGTATCCCCTGGATCTGTCAGGGCCTTGACGCAGCACGAGACAGTGGGAGCCTCAGAGCCGGTCACTGTTGTTCATGGTCTCAATGTCAACGCTCCTGCCGGCCTTGTTGGCCTTGATCGGTGGGGGGTTGCTCTCGCTTCTCGTCGCGCGGGTCTTTGGGGTCGTCTTTGGTCGCCTGACCCGGAAGACGAGGAGTGAAACAGACGACTTCATCGTTCAGGTCATCGTCGAGACAATCCCGATCCTGGGTTGGGTGGTCAGCGCAAGCTGGGCCTGGTGGCTCATCCCAACCGCGCCGGAAGCGGATCGGGTGGTCTTCACCATCACCAAGCTGATCCTGGGGGTCTTCCTGGTGCGGCTCGTGAACCGCATCAGCCTGCGTCTTCTGCAACGCTCCGCGATCCACAGCGGTGACCCTGCCGTGGGGAGCATGCTCCGGGCCCTCGCCCCGATGTTGCGCTCCCTGGTCTGGTGCGTGGGCGCCGTCCTCTATCTCCAAAACATCGGCGTCCAAATGGCGGCAATCTGGGCCCTCCTCAGCGCCGGTGGAATTGGCGCGGGCTTGGCGTTAAAACAGCCAGTCTCCGAATTTTTTGAATACATCACGATCCTCCTGGACAAGCCCTTCCAAACCGGTCAATTCATCAACGTCGGCGAGGTCTGGGGAACGGTGGAACGGGTCGGCGTGCGCTCCTCCCGTCTACGCAGCGTCAACGGCGAGACAATCGTGATGAGCAACAGCGCCCTCACCAGCTCGGTGGTGGCCAATTACGGAGAAATGCAAGAGCGGCGGCTGATCTATCGCTTGGGGGTGACCTACGACACCAGCCAGGCCGTTTTGGAGCAGATACCGTGCCTGCTGAAGGCCATCGTTGAGCAGGGCGGGGATGCCCGCTTTGACCGGGCCCATTTCGTGGCGTTCAACAGCAGCAGCCTCGACTTTGAGTTGGTCTATTTCGTTCCCTCCAGCGACTACATCCAGGCCATGGAGGCCCAGCAACGGATCAATCTCGACATCGTTCAACGCTTCGCGCAGGAGGGAATTGAGTTCGCCTTCCCCACCCAGACCCTGCACGTTCACAGAGCCTTGGATACTGGGGTCTAACCCCACTTGCTATGATGGGTACTTGGGCGAATTGCCCAATGTTGTGTTTTAGAAGACGGTCATGTCCCGGGTCTGCCAACTCACCGGCAAGCGTGCCAACAACGGTATGGCCGTCTCGCACTCCCACATCCGCACCAAGAAGCTTCAGCAGGTGAACCTGCAAGAGCGCCGTCTGTGGTGGGCTGAGGGGAACCGCTACGTCAAGCTCCGGGTCTCCACCCGAGCTATCAAGACCATCCAGAAAAAGGGTCTTGGCGCCTACGCCAAGCAGCTCGGCATCAACCTGGCCAAGATCTGAGCTTCAATTCTGAGAGTTCCTCAGGATTCCTTTGAAGCGCCGCGATCTGCTCTTCTCCTTTGGTGCTGCGGCCGTCGGCCTGCTGGGAGTCCCCCGGCAGGCTTTTTCAATGGGCGGCACCTTGCCCGAGCTCAACCTGCCGGCGCCAGGATTCACGCTCCCGGGCGTCGTTCCCAGCGCCGATGGTGCGATCGAAGCCGAGCGCAGCCTGGCTGACTTTCAAGGCCAGTGGCTGGTCCTCTACTTCTATCCCCGCGACTTCACCGAAGGCTGCACAATCGAGGCCAAGGGCTTTCAACGGGACCTTGCGCGTTTCCATTCACTCAATGCCGAGGTCGTGGGCATCAGCGCCGACGACACGGACTCCCATAAGGAGTTCTGCGGCAGTGAAGCGCTTAGCTACCCACTGCTCTCGGATCCTGGCGGGCAGACAAGCAAACGTTATGGCAGCTGGATTCCCCCCTTCTCACAACGGCACACCTTCCTAATTGACCCCAAGGGGGTGCTCCGAGAGACCTGGCTAGGCGTCCGGCCGTTAGCGCACAGCCAGGAGATCCTGAAGGTTCTGGGGGAACTCCAAGCGGCTGGCTAACCAATCAGCCTCAGCCGAGATGTTGGCGAAACCGTTGTTCCATAAGGCGCAGGTGCGCCTGTCCAGCCGGAAGGCTGTCGCAGAAGAGGCAGATCCCTTGAAAACACACCTGGAACAATTCGCCCTCACTCGAGCGAAGTTGGTAAATGGCTCCACCTTGGGGATCAACCAACACAGGGGACTGGGCCATAGATGTGCAGGAGGAACGACCAGAGGCTGACGCAACAGCGGAGCAGCTGCCATAGGTGCTTCGACTCAAGTCCGTGGCTGGATAAAGACCTACCCGTAGCAAGCGCTACGGGGCGTCTTCAGGGTGATTTTTTCGGTAGCAATCACAACCCGGAGGGACCAGACGGCTCTGCATGATCGACTCAACTCTGGTCCGACAATGTTTACCGCGTACAGGCCAAAGAAGGGGTACGACGAATACTTCAACGCCGCAGATACACCGCGTTCGGCACTGAAGCCACTGGTCCATTCCCTCGGAGCTCTGGGACTGGATCATCTCAACCGAAACCATGCGGCTGCCGGGGTTCTTCTGAAACGGCTGGGTGCAACCTTCAGGTTGAACGACTCAGGTGGACGCGTGGGTGAACGGATCCTCCCTTTTGATCCCCTACCGCGCTTGATTCCAGCAGGGGAGTGGGAGCAACTCGAGCGAGGCCTGGCCCAGCGCTTGGAGGCCATCGATCTGTTCTTGGCCGATGTCTATGGCCCGCAGCGGATCATCCAAGACGGGATCATCCCCCGGGAGCATGTCGAGAGTTCACAGGGCTGGAGACCGGTCCTGCAGGGGGTCAAACCACCTCTCGATAAGTGGTGCCAAATCTCTGGCCTGGACCTCATCCGGGATGGCGAGGGAACCTGGCACGTGCTCGAAGACAACCTGCGCTGCCCCTCCGGTGTCGCCTACTTCCTCGAAAACAGGCGGGTGATGAAGCGGATGTTCCCTAGCCTCTTTAGCGGGCGGGTCGTTCAGCCAATAGATCGCTATCCCTCACAACTGCTAAAAACCCTGCGGGAATTGGCTCCCTGGACGGAAACACCGCGGGTGGTCTTGCTCACTCCAGGGGTACTCAACAGCGCCTATTTCGAGCACAGCTATCTGGCTCAACAAATGGGCATCCCACTGGTAGAAGGTCGAGATTTGGCCTGTGAAGAAGGCAGGGTATGGATGCGAACAACGCGCGGACTGGAAGCGGTTGATGTTATTTATCGGCGCATCGATGACGACTTCCTCGATCCCGCCGTCTTCCGCAGCGATTCGATGTTGGGCGTGCGCGGGTTGCTGGAGGTTTACGCCCAGGGACGTGTCGCTATTGCCAATGCCCCCGGCACCGGCATTGCCGACGACAAGTTGATATATGCCTTTGTCCCCGACATGGTGCGCTACTACCTCGGCGAAGAGCCAATTATCGCGAACGTTCCCACCTATCTCTGCTCCAGGCGACAGGATCAGGCGTATGTACTGGCCCACCTCAGGGAGCTGGTGGTCAAGGCCGTCTCTGAAGCCGGGGGCTATGGAATGTTGATCGGCCCCCACGCCAGCAGCGACGAAATCGAAAAGTTCGCCGCCAAGATCCAAGCCAACCCCCGGAACTTCATCGCCCAACCGACGCTGGAGCTCTCGACGGTCCCCTCGCTGAGTGACGGCGAGCTTTATCCCTGCCATGTGGATCTGAGGCCGTACATCCTCCGTGGCAACAGCACCTGGGTCACGCCCGGTGGCTTGACCCGCGTGGCTCTCAAGCGCGGATCGCTGGTAGTGAACTCCTCCCAGGGCGGTGGTTGCAAGGACACCTGGATCGTGGAGGACGGCCGATGCTAAGCCGCGTTGCCGACTCCCTGTATTGGATCAACCGCTATGTCGAGCGGGCTGAGAACATCTCCCGCTTTGTCGAGGTCAGTGAGGCGATGGCCCTGGACTGTCCTCCGGGTAGTGCAGAACCTTGGCAACCCCTCATCTATGCCAGTGGACATCGCACCCTCTTTGATGCGGTCTACCCCGATGGTGGGCCACAGAAGGTCGTCGAGTTCCTTGTGCGGGCGGAAGCCAACCCGAGCAGCATCGTCAACTGCATCGCCATGGCCCGGGAGAACGCTAGGCAAATCCGTGATGTGATCACCAGCGAAATGTGGGAGCACCTCAACGGTCTCTACTGGACCCTGGTGGAGAACGAGTGTTTCTGGGAGGAACCAACCCAGGAGCAGCTCCGGGAGATTCGCCGAGGTTGTCAGCTTTTCTATGGCATCGCGGATGCCACGTTGAGCCGGGACCTCAGCTGGCAGTTCAGCAGGCTCGGCCGACTGATTGAGCGAGCGGACAAAACGACCCGCATCCTCGACGTGAAGTATTTCCTGCTGCTGCCCAGTCCCGATGACGTCGGTGGCGTGCTCGACGAACTGCAGTGGATGTCTCTGTTGCACAGTGCCGGTGCCTATCAGATGTTTCGCCAATCCAATGTCGGTGACATCTCTCCAGAAGGGGTGGCAGCCTTTCTGCTGCTGAACCCGCTCTTCCCGCGCTCGGTCCGCTACTGCCTTGAGCGAATCCACGAGACCCTCCAGCTGATCGGCCGAGAATCCGCGCAGGGAACACCCGATGACCTGGAGTGCAGGGTGGGACTTACGCAGGCCCGGTGGAGTTACACCAAAATCGACAAGCTGATCGCCGGAGGGCTGCATGAAGCCATCGATGAGTTGCAGCAGGACTTGAACGAACTCCACAACCTGATTCACGACCGCTATTTCGTCCTCCCTGGAGGCCTCAGCCCAGACGACGACACGGTGATCCCTATGAAACAGAGCGCTTTAACAAACACGGCCTCTGATCAAGATCTGGCATGCACGCCCGCTTAATACACCGCTTCAACTACTGCTACACCCAACCCGTCCTGCTGGGATCGCATCGCTTTTGCCTGCGGCCCAGGCCCCACGGCTTCCAACGCTTGATTGACTTCAAATTGGAGATCAGCCCCGAACCCAGTCAGCTCTACGAGCTTATGGCTGCAGGCGGTGACACGATTACGCGGGCTCGCTTTCTGCAGGAAACAGAGGTCTTTCAGGTGGTCGCGACCAGCGAAGTGGAAACCTTCACCCCACCGCTGATTGAAGCCTGTCTGGACGAGAGCATGCTGCGGTTACCACTCACCATCGGCAGGCTCAATCCGGATTTGATGAGCAACCTCCAAGGCTGGTTACCGAATGGGCAACACGATGCCGCCGCCGTCGATCTCGCCCAGGAAGCTCTCACGGGCAGCGACGGGAGTTGCTTGAGCTTCCTGCAACAACTCATCGAAATCATTCAGGACCGGGTGAAGTACACCGAGCGGCATGAGGGACCCGCTTGGCCAGCAGGTCAAACCCTCAAGGAGCGCATCGGCTCCTGCCGTGATCTCGCGATGTTGATGATCGAGTGCTGCCGCAGTGTCGGGCTTCCAGCTCGATTTGTCAGCGGCTATCACCTGGTAGAGCCCAAGCCGGGCCACTACGACCTCCACGCCTGGACGGAGGTCTATCTGCAGGGAGCTGGTTGGCGAGGATTTGATGCCAGCGGACAAGGGGCGGTGGATGATCGCTACATCCCCGTGGTGACCTCCTCCAAATCAGAATTGACCGCGGCGGTGAGTGGAACCTTCTCCGGCCCAACAGGGGTCCAAAGCAGCTTGGCCTGGGAGATTGAGGCCGAACTGCTCAGCCCAGCCTCTCGCCAATAGCGGCTCTACCAACTCACGCCGTGCAACTTGGGCAAGGGAGCACTGCGGTAGGTCGTCGCAAAGAGCCGAGGAATCAGCCTGCTGTTGTACACACGAAATTCACGGGTCACGCAGACGTCGGGCTCACGAATGGCCTGATTGAGGACCACAGAGCCCTCCTCGTCGGAGATCGAACGATGAAACGTTCCTGGTGGAATCCGCAGGATGTCGCCGCCGGTGTCCAGACGAACAATGTGATACGGGTAACTCCAACCAAAATTGACCAGAAAGAAGACACGCCCACCCGTGAGAGCGAGCAGGTTGTCCTCCTGGTGCGGGTGCAAATAAAACTGCCAGGCCCCCGTGTTGGCATCATCGGGTGGGCTCACCGCTGGCCCGCTGTGGATGACCAAATCGCGGGCGTTGGACTGATCAACCGTGATGTCGAAGAAACGAACCGCCGGCGTATCGCGGAACTTCTCGTAGGGAATCAGCTCAAACATTTGAGTTTGGGATGACTCCATTGACTGCCGAGCGCTGGCTCAATGAACCGCACACCGTTGTCGACGAGCAGTGTGCTGGGATACCTAATAGCGAATTACTGCGGGTCAACCCTCGAGCTGTCGCCCCCGCCAGGTCCAGCCACGGCCCGTGGTCGTCTTCCAGATGCTGGCTGGAACAATCGCGGCGATGAGCAGTGCACCAAGCCAGCTCAACCACCAATAACGAGTGGGTGTGCCAAAGCGCCAGGCACTCCAAAGACGGATTGCCAAGACGAGGAGCAACGACGTCGTCACGACGGCCAGGGTGGGCATAGACACAGATCCCAGCAGCAACCACTGCAGCAGCAGGACCACTGCGGAAAGCCAAGGCACAGCGAAGAGCAGGAGCACAACACCAACGCTCCCAGCCGCTTTGAACCCGTTGCGATCCACCCCAAGAAACCAATTTTTGGTCCAGCCTTCCCAGAGGGCTGTGAAGGTGCGATACATATGCAGATCTACCAAATCAACGCCGAGCATGTAACGCAAACGCAACTGTGATTGCTTGATCTTGCGCGCAAGGGCGAGATCTTCGACAACCTCCGAAGCGACTCCGCGGTGACCGCCAATGGCTCGATAACTGGAATGGCGAAACAGCATGAACGGACCCGCCGCAAACGCCGTTGGGTCATCCGGATCGTTGCTACGGCGAATCGGGAAACCAAGGCCAAGCAACGTGGCCACGATCGGTTGCACCAACCACTCCGCCAGACAACTGCACTCCAGGCGCGGTGCCAGGGTCAACAGATCACTCCTTTGCGAACACGCCTCCTGCAGGGCCGCTTCAATCACCCCTGGCCGCAGGCGGACATCGGCATCCAAGAAGAGAAACCACTGGCTTGAGAGATCAGCATCAGGCCAGGACAGGGCCGCGCCGACGCTGGCGGGCCAGTTTTTGCCTGACCACCGCTCGCCCTTAGGCCGGGGACCGGCCTGCACGATGCTCCAACGCAAATCATTGCGCGGGCAGGCCTCGCGAATCGCGTCGGCCAGGACTTGGGTGTCATCGCTGGAGGCATCGTCGATCACCACGAGCTCAATCGGCCAGTCCGCCGGTGCCGCCGCGACGATGGCCTGGAGACAGTCCGTGATGTTGTCGTGTTCGTTGTAGGCCGGCACGAGGATCCGCAGCCAGCTGCAACCCTCGGGCCGTTCCTGCGAGTCACTTGCCCTCAGCCGCGGCGCACGTCCCAGTTGCAGCTCAAGGGCCAACAACAACAGCAGCAAGCAGGCACTGCTGGCGCTCGCCAGCCAAAGGATCAGCGGCATAAGGCGCTGGTCAACACCCAACGGTGCAGCTCCAAGGTCGAGCGAATCGAGGCGATCACCTTGCTCTCCGGTGGTTGGTCTAGGGTTCGGCTCCACTGCTCGAGGCAGTTCGATGCCGCCGAACGAGAGGCGAGATCCAAAGCATCACAGTGCAACTGATCGGCACAAGCCTTGACCTTGGGGTCATAACTCAAAGCAGAGACGGGTGCACCGGACAGTGCCGCCAGGATCAGGGCGTGCAGACGCATCGCCAGAACCAACCCAGAGGAACGGAACACCGCCATCGCCTCCCTTGGGTTCTCCGCCTGGAGTTGACGGCTGCGCCGGGATAACGCCTCAGGGATGAGGCCCTCGTTGCGGAAGTGCTCGAGAAGGGAATGGTCCTGTTCGCAGTGGAAGGGAAGCCAGAGCACCTCGCGATCGGCCTGGGCCGCCAATTGATCAAGCGCTTCGAGATAGGGGATCCAATCGGAACCTTGAAGCAAAGGCGTCGGACGCCAGCAGACCACGATCGGGCCTCCACGGCCCAGCCACTGCTGTTGGGGCAAGAACCAGACCGCATCACCGGCATCCTTACCATCACAGCCAAGACGGCGAGCCAAGGTTGCCGATTCCGGGTCACGCCAACTGAGGGCCGTGGTCAACGACAACAGGAGACGGACCAACGCACGGCTGCGCCGGCGTTTCAACGGGCCCAAGCCCTGGGCCCAAAGCACGACAGGTTTGCCCTGCAGGCGCGCCGCCATGATCAGAGCGCCGTAATAAAGCAGGCTCTTGAAGCTTGTGCTGTCCTGCAACAGGCTCCCGCCACCCAAGACCAAGGCCTGACAGGAGCGCAGACGAGCGAGAACCACCTTCAGGTCCCGTCGTTGAACGGTCTCAACGCCATGCAGCCGTTGAACTTGGCTCTGGTCAAAGGCCGTCACCACAGGGATGAGGGACTGGGGTAGTTCCCCAAGCAACGCCTGCAGCAAGGCGTCATCTCCCAGGTTGTGTTCGCCGTAGTAGCCGCAGAGCAGAACGGACTGGGGCACAGCACGCAACACGCATACCCAAGCTTCGCATCGATGCCAGCGCTAAGCAGCGGCCACCAGGCGCTGTCTCAGCAGAGGCAACTCCTCATCGATCCGCTCCCGGGCTAAATCGAGGGAGGAACAGGTGCCAAGGGAGAGGCCGCTGCGGTGGCGAATCTCAAAACAGTGGCGCTGATCGGGGGGAGCCAACAGCGCAATGCGGCAACCGCGATGAATCCAGGCAGGAGGCTGCTGTGATGTCACGGATGAATCGAATGGATCAAGTCCACTAGAGCGTTCACAGGACCAGTGATCAAGTTGCGGCCCGGAAGAAATCTCAAAGATTGGGAAGAAGTGCGGAGAGTTGCTCCTGAAATCCGCCCTTCGGCATGCCACCTTTGATCTCCCCTTTAAGGCTGAACTCGCCTTCTGGGTCTTCGACAACGAGGTAAGTCGGCCAGCCCATTCCTTCTTTCTTGGGGTACTGCGCCAACAGAACCTTGCGGTATTTCCGGTAGGTCTCCGTGTCCTGGCGTAGATGCGTCAACTTCCGAGAACCCGCTCCACGACTTCAGCTGCACTGCAGCGGTTCTCGCTAGTTAGCTTTCCATAACGATCCGTATAGTCCAGACTAGGCACAGGCTTGGCACAGCCAGGGACCAAGAACCAGCGCGCTTTCAAAAAGCTGCTCGATAAGGCGAATGATCGCCTTGCTGGTGGGAAGCGGAAAGTACGAATAAATCTGCCTTCATTGAGCCACCGGACGTTATTTCTCAGAGCGACGCTTCCGCCGAAACCTGGAGAGCCGCCACGGGGCAACACACAGCAACGAATCCAGATCCCTTGCGAGGCATCTGCGCCAGGGTTGATCGAAGCGGAGAAACTCGCAATTCAGCTTGACGCAAGCAGCATTGCGACTGACAAAAGTGACCAATGCCACCAACCAATCGTTCATGCGCCGACTAAATCAGCCCGACTAATGCCCTATGCCTGAGATGGTGCCAGGTATTGGGTGCTGATTTGTTGGCTTATTGGTGTGATTGTAGAAATAAAAAGCCCTTGCGTTTACAAGGGCTTTGGGTGGTTAGCCTACAAAACAGGTCTTCCCCTGATGGGTCTCTACGGTGTCTTTTTCGTGGTGGGTGTTGGCGCAAATCGTGCACCCGCACATCCCTATTACTTAGCGTTGAGGTTAGGGCACTAACAGCGGCATTGGTTTTCAGTGTTTCTTTGCCAGGACCGCCATTGGTCTGGAAGCGCCACTTGATGTCTGCGGAGAAGCGTGACTTGAAGGCACTGTCATAAGAGAGGTTGGTGCCAACCGTTAGTCCGTTGTTGATGGCATAAGCGAGGCGACGCAAGACACCAGAGCCATCGGCTGCCCCTGCATCACCGTTTTGGTAGTAGTAACCAACAGATGCTCTTAGTGCTGGCGTCAGGTTGTAACCCGCATCTAAGCCATAGGTGTCTAGTGCACCGCCTTCATAGACGGTGTTGAGCTGGGAGTTGGTGGTGCCAGTGGGAAGGAGCGCATAGGCATTGAATGCCCACTTATCGCTCACCGCTTATGCATTGATGGCAGCCTGCTGGAAGAAGGCGGTGCGTGTGGCATAGACAGGGATGCCTGTATCCGCAGGACCCTTGCTCAAAGTGCAGGTGTCATAGCCCGCATTCAGTCGATACATCCAACTGCGATCACCATTGAGCCAGCGATAGACCAAGCGAGATGAGGTGGAGATGGTGGTGCCAGCAACGGTGGTGTTGATGATGCTGCTGCTATTACCCCAGTCCGAGAAGTTGGCATTCGCCAAGACATCAGCAAAGAAGACGCTGTTGCTGCCGACCACCATTGGAAGGAAGCCACACAGACCGGCTTGGTTGGGAGTGCCAGCGGCTTGCGTTTGCGCATGGATGCCGACCTGAGGTTTGACTAAGTCCTTGAGCTGAATGCTCATCACGCCCAAGTCACTGGCGCTGCTGTGCCCATCAGCTTTTGCAGGGAGAGTGGCGACTGCCAATGCAGATGCCATCACCCAATCGACAAGGTCCGCAACATCAGCACTGGTTTGTAGTTCCGCCGACGTTGCCATATGGAGAGCGCCGGTCTACTAGTCCTCAGTAAGCCGAAACGATGAGGGGATGGGGGAGCTATTGCACTCCCGCGCACGGACGCGCTGTCTTCAGTGCGCCTCCAGCTCGGTGATAGCGCTAGTGGCCTCAAAGGATCAACAAGGAGGGCGACCTGCCTGGCTATGTGGGCTAGAGACTTTTCCTACATCACCCCCACCAGGGGCTTAGAGGAGTTTTCCCACATGGGCTAAGTAGACGTACCGATTGCAACGGCTACCGGTGCCGGCAGAATCAAGGCATCCGGGACGAATCCTGGGTAGGGAGATCTAGACCGCGGAGAAGCCACCGCGGTTTTTTTATGTCTACGGAAAACTCAGTGCCCGGCGTGATCGCCTTCCTCGACGATGGAAACACTGACATTGCTGTGCGGCTCGCGGAGCGTTATCAGTTCCTGGTATTCAGTGGCGTCATAGGCAGCTTTCGCAGCAGCCAGGCTCTCGAATTCGATGATCACGGTCAGATGGCCAGGGTTGCCTTCTCGAACATCAGTGTTCAGCTCTCGAACAAGGAAGCGTGCTCCGCATTTGGCGAGATAGGAGCCTGCAGCTTCGATGTAAGGCCCCATCCCTTCTGGGTTGGTGATTGAGCCCGCGACGTTCCAGTAGGCCTTGGCCATTTCCTTTTAGAAGCTCAGAGGATCCTTACACGCATCTTTTGGATCAGATTCAGCCTTCCTGCCCGATAGGAGATCCGCAGGACAGTTCGCGGGCGGCAGGGAGTGTTGAGGTGGGGGCGACTGCGTCAGGCAGCGCCCCCGTAAGGATTACGCGTAGATTTTGGCGATCAGCGGACCAGCTTCTTCGTCAGAGAGAACCGGAGTCACTTCCCAATCCAGGCACTCAGCCCACTCAGCCGCATGCTCGTAGCAAGCAGATGCATCATCCGCCTCAACAAGAATCCAACCTTGTACCGATCCAGGTGCGTGGAAGCGTTTCCAGGACTTGCACGCCGGGAAAGGAGCACCTGTCGCCATGAACTTTTTGGCGGCAATTTCGTGATAGCCGGTCTTGAAAGACCAGTGCATCAAAAAGGTCATGGAAAATTTGCTAACCCACGCACAGTGACCGCAACGAAGTGAATCCATGCGTGTTAACCGCTACTGGCAAGCGTTTGCCTCTGGACCAACAGCTGCCCTAGCCACAGCTCGCGGCGGGGAATGTTGAGGAGGGGGGCTCCCGTATTGCCCCCCCTCCTGTATGAGAGAGAACCTTCTGCCCAGCACGAGCAGAAAGCCGTCGTGTTTTCCCTCCCCAAAACGGTATGAAGAGCGCATGTAAACGCCGGTTCTCGTAATCACTCCGATGGCATCTTTCAGTTACCAGCGTTTGTGCCCAACCAACATCTCCCCGACTCACGGCTCAGTAACGCGGAGTGTTGTGGGGGAGCTTGGCACTCCCCCGTCTCGGACAACGACCTATGCACCGGTCGCTACCCCAGCTGTTATGGCTCTGGTCGACTCAGGAATGCAAGGGGCACCATGGAGGCACGACCAGCGGTCTAAACACCTGACTTACTGACCAGGAGCTGGCGGTCGAGTTCCGCTGGACACTTCTCACCCGCTGGGGCGTAGGTGGCTTCAACGGGTAAGAGGTCGAGGGTGACGACTTCACCTGCAAGTGCGACCTATGCCGCAGGAACCGCCCCACCGCCTGGGGAAAGAAACATAGCTGATGGGATTCCTTGCTTTTCTTTTGGGCGCTAACCCAACCGTGACCGGAACGCCAGGATTCAAGTCGCCGACATGCCGGGCAGCTCACTGGGAGATTTGGAAATCACAGCGAACTGACCGGTGTTACGGGCTATCTCCGCCACGATTTCCTTCGGTGTTGCATACGTAGGGCCAAAGCAAGCAGTCCGAGAAAAGGCAGTGCTAGTCCAGTACTGAAGGACGGACGCGACTGTCGACGCCACTGCAAGTCGAATGGCTCAACGGGATACGCTGATGCTGCGTAGCGGTTGCTACTGTTTGCGGACGTTCGTTCCTCCCCTTGGGGAATGCATGATTTGGCAGCGAGGAACGGGGCTGTCATTTCGAGGCTCATGCCATGAATACACTCGCCCTCATTCGCGCCAAAATTCTCAAGGCCAAGCGTCTTGAGGAGGCTCAACTGGCCGGACTGAATCGCACCATGCTTCCTATCTTCTGATCGCAACTGCGTGAGCTCAAAGCGTCGTGCTGGGTCGCTTTTTTGGGCTTAACCGGGACTAGGGCAGCCCTTTCTGCGTCCATTGAGCGCAAGACGCAACCGCAATTACGACGCATTAAGGAAGGCCGCCTCTCCCCGGTGGAAGAGGCGGCCTACCTAGGTCGTTCATGCATGGGATACACCCATTTCTTGATGGACGAAAGATGGGTTCGGAGCTGCGGAGGGATGGCACCTGGGGCCATTGGTCCAGGTGTTGAGCGGTTGTCTCCGGAAGGGCACCTTGGACGATGCGGGTTGGAGTGTCGACAGTTCAGGCGTACAGATCAATGCCCGAACTGACGACCCACTCACGTCTTCAAAAGACTGTTGGAGCAGGGGCCATCAGTCAGCTCGCTCCTGCTGAAGCCTCAGGTGGAGTGTCGTTCATAAACGCCCCCGAAATCGATGCCAACACCATGCCCGCATAAGCGGCTTCTGGGCATCAGCCTTTTTGCGCATTGCCTTTCGAGGCCGATCGTCCGATAGTCAGGAAAGCGTGCCTGTGGTTGGAAGCCGCTAAGAGGCTCCACTCATCAGACGCCCTGAAGCTTCGCGGCGGTGCATGACGCGATCGCCTGACTCTCTTGAAGGGGACTGGTTTTTCAGTGCATGAGGCAGCCTTCGGGTCGCCTTTTCTCTTGCCCCTTGGCATCCACCATGGGCATTCTGGCTGCAGCCGCTTATAGGCCTTGCTTCGTCTGCTCATCGGGATCGGAGTCACCCTGCTTCCTCTGCAGTTGTGGTCGCACCCAAAGGGCATGTATCCATCACAAGCGGCAGCGGCTAAGAGAGCTCAAGAGCTTGGATGCGAAGGAACTCATATGAATGAAGGGAAATGGATGCCATGCCTTGACGAGGCCTCGCTCCACCAAGCATTGCGAAAACAGTGAATCTTCGACGCACCCATCGAGTGATCGTGCCTGTAGCAGCCGTACCACTCCTTGTTATTTCCCTTTCAGGCTCGGTCTACAGCGGCTTGCTTGATCAAGGAATCGATGCCTTCTGGCTGTTAAGGCTGCATACCGGCCGGCTCGGACCAATTAATTTGCAGCCCTACTACTCAGTGATTCTTGGCCTATTGCCAATTGCATTGATTGCCTCTGGTGTATCACTATTGCTACCTAAAGGATGAAGTCCAAGAAGTTCTACGTAGACGAAGGTCGCTTGAGTTGGGTCCTTCCATCCTTGACGAAGAAAAAGACAAAGTCGACCTAACGCAATGCTGATTACGCCCGAATCAGTCGTACTTAAGGGAGAGGTCTTCAGCGATGCGACTCGGATCGAGGGTCTGGACAGACCTGGCTGGACAAGGTTTCACACGTTGCAATATCACTGGCACAAAATACACTCCGGCCTCAGAAAGAACGTCGGAAGGGGTATTGGTAGGCGACTGGGGGAACCCAGCCACCACCACACGGATCGAGGAGTTCACGTCTCGTCCTCTGGAGTTATGGCAACGCCTACGAAATGAGGCAACAGCGCTCCGGCCGCAGAACTCTCGGCTTTTTCCGTAGCTTGTTTCGACTGGTTGGGGCAGAATAATCCCAGCATCTCAACCTGGATGAAGCGCCTTCTCGCATTCGGCACCATTGCCCTGACATTAGCTGCATGTAGTGCTAATCAAAAACCCCAAACGTCGCCCAATTCAACGAAACCTGAGATTCAGGAGGTCTTTAGTAGTGCTGAGACTTTGAATGGAACTGCTCTTAAGTACCCCTCAGGCAAACCAGAGCTGCGCCTCTACCGAGTTGAAATTCCTGCTGGAGGGAAGATTCCTCTCCATACTCACCCTGCTCCAATGATGGTTTATGTGCAAGGTGTCAGATCTGGTTCATTACTCAACACTCGAGTTCAGCCTGACGGGACTGAAGTTAAAACTGTTTTCAAGCCAGGTGAGGCATTTGTCGAAGGTGCCAATGAGCCTCATTACGTCGAGAATGTCGGCAAAGAGCCAACAATCGTTTGGGTAACAGCTGCTTCGGTCGAAGGCATGCCTACAACAGAGTTCATTGTCGAATGATTTCGACTTAGGTTGGCTGGGCTTGCGCAGGGCCTACTACGGGCGCTTTTGGGGCTGAGCTGACATTCCGATGAGATTGTCGAGCTCGGCGATGCAAGCAACCATTGAGCTGGGTTGATTGGTCGCCAAGCTCTGTTGGGCACCCTCCATCGACAGCCAGATGCACTGGGTCACGATCGCGGGGCGGTCGCACTCGCTGACCTCGAAGTCTTGCTTCAACAGGGCGTAAGCCTTCTTGACTGCGCGCTGGGCTGTGCGCCTGCTGCAGAAAGCACCCCCACCCCGCCGCCAGACGCGACCCAACGACACTGGGGCTGTTCCCGCGGCTGAGTAGGTCTAGAGCGGCTTCTACGCGGTAATTTAGTGCGGATTCATTGGTCTCTCCAGAGCCAGAGGAGGAGATTTCTGTAGGCATGAGCAAGCCCGACACCAGGTAGTGGTGTGAGCTGCTGGCTCATCTCTCTAGTGGTGTCGGTGTGTTCTGCTACCTCCATTGTTTCAGCAAGAGCGTTGGCAGCAATGACAAGTTGAGGTGAAATCACGATTACAGCTCTTGCTCATGAC
Organism: Synechococcus sp.; assembly: GCA_047285805.1. Lineage (GTDB taxonomy): Bacteria > Cyanobacteriota > Cyanobacteriia > PCC-6307 > Cyanobiaceae > Vulcanococcus. Next base: position 732,222 of record JBJBCN010000002.1, read on the forward strand.
TGGCGCGTCTAAGTCCATATGGACAAGATGGGCTTGTAGTGCCAAGCAATGCAGTGCTCCTACTTCGAGAAAAGATCTTTCGTTGGTTAGGGGAAGAAGAGAAGAACAGGACGACGAATCTTGGGAAAGCAATCGGTCTGGTGATCGTCTTTTCAGTTGGGCTCGCTGTTATTGCTACTGAGCCAATAGCACGAGACTCTTATGGCAGTCTACTGATAAAGCTTGATATAGCAGTTGCAGTGCTGTTTCTGGCTGAATACATCGTTAGGCTCTGGGTAGCCCCATTGAGAAAGGACGCCAGAGGAGGGGTAAGGGGTGCACTGGATTACGCGCTGACTCCTCTCGCCATTCTTGACCTGCTTGCAATTGCACCGACCATTTTGGGTTTTGTGACTCCGGAGCTCTATCTTCTGCGAATCCTTCGCCTGGTACGAATAGGTCGCATTGGGCGCTCCAAGAGATTCAGGAAGAGTGTCAAGCACTTCAATCGAGCAATCGCATCAAAGAAGGAGGAATTACAGATCTCTGCTGTCTACACCGGAATCGTAATGTTTGTTAGTAGTGTTTTGATGTTTGTTGCGGAAGGGTCTGTCCAGCAAGAGCAGTTTGGATCGATCCCACGGTGCCTGTGGTGGTCAATTGTGACTGTGACAACCGTCGGCTATGGAGATGTTTATCCAGTTACGTTCTTTGGACGTGTTATCGCGGCATTGACTGCAATCTGCGGTGTTGCAGCGATCGCCATACCAATCGGGATTATTTCTGCAGGATTTACTGAGTCTCTCGGCTCCGAAAAGTCTTAAAGAAGATTCTCGAATCCCTGCAGGGCATCAAAGAATTTCTCTGCGCACCTGGCATTAATGAACATGTATTTCTCGTAAAACCCTGACCGTGACCTGAGGGTGATTTCGCCAAAACTCATCAGCGGGAGCTGCCGATTATCGGTGTAACACTTGTCGCTGCCCCTTGAGCGCGTTAAAAAAGTCAGAGAAGTCCAACAACCCAAAACAGATGCTTACTGATCAAGAACTGCTCGCCAAGGTCAAGGAGTTGGGTGATGCTCCAAAGACTGAGCTGGCAACCGCATGTGGATACGTCTCCAAGAAGAAGGACGGTTCAGACCGGGTGAACTTCACTGCCTTCTACGAGGCGCTCCTGAACGCGAAAGGCATTGACCTAGGCAATGGAGGCAAGAGTGTCGGGAAGGGAGGCAGGAAGCTTTCCTACACCGCAAAGGTTCAGTTCAACGGCAACCTGATGATCGGCAAGGCATACACCGCCATGCTCGACCTGAAACCAGGCGACGACTTTGAAATCAAATTGGGCAGGAAGTCGATCCGACTGATTCCTGTCGGTAGTTCTGAAGAAGAGGAGTAGGGACAAAAAAAGAGGCGGGTTTCACCCCGCCTCAGGTTCTCCCTTGAAACCCATTCGAAGGTCTCGGATCGATAGTGCGGCCAGGCATCAATCTATGACGTGCCTTTGGTCACCCATTGAGCCATGCGTGTGGCACTAAACACTCGGCCTGAGGTTCTCAGTGCAGTCAGTGGGCAGTGCCCCTCCAACGACCAGCCGAGAAAACCTCCATGGGATTACTAGCCACAGAGGTTTGCGCTCACAGCGACTGCGTCTGCGCCGTGCTGTCCGAAAAGATTCGAGACCAGTTTTGTGCTGGCGGAAACCGTCTGCAGCTCAGGCGACTGAGACCTGCTGTAGCTAAAGCTGCCTAGGTGCCGCTTGCACTTGCTGATGCCGACCCATTGAGAAGAGCCATAAGATAAAAACCCCCGACTTCGAAACTAAGACGTCGGAGGGGTAATGGGCGGGCTCAGGGAGAAATCAGGGAGAGTGTTAGCTCCCCGGCGGATCGCTTGGACTCGCCAATCAGCGTTCCTACGATCATTTATGGCAAAGCCCATTGGGGTGGTGCGAGGGCTTGTAAAGAAGCTCTACTGCGACTGCACACCCGCATACTGGCGCTTGGTACCAAAATGAGCCATAACCAAGGTCTGCCGTGCAGTGCATAGGGTGAGAGAGGAGCCTGGTGATGACCGGCTTTTTTCTTGTCAACACATCAGATGGCCGACCCACTGCTCACTAGTGGGAAGTGGAAGGACTATCACTCGGCTTGAGCCACAGGCAAGCGGACTAATTAGGCACAAAATCAGGCACAGGGCTCAGATCAGTGCCGAGAGTTTGGTCCTGAAATCCCCCTTCGGCATGCCGCCTTTGATCTCCCCTTTAATACTGAACTCGCCTTCTGGGTCTTCGACTACGAGGTAAGTCGGCCAGCCCATTCCTTCTTTATTGGGGTACTGCGCCAACAAAACCTTGCGGAATTTCCTGTAGGTCTCCGTGTCCTGAAGCATTACGCTGACAAAGGTGCACCCCAACTCTTCGGTGACCTTGCTGTCGTAATGACTCATCCGGTGGCAGGTGCCGCAATCCTCGGAGCTGAACTTGAGGACCGTGAGTGTCATGCCAGGAGATGCAGCAGACACAACCTAGTGGCACTGATCGAAGCTGATGTCACCTAAGAAACAAACATCGAGAAGACGTTGCAAAGCCGCCGCACGGGAGGGCAAGCCCCACTGCTCTTTGAGGGCATCCAAACGAGCTAAGTGAACAAGGCGGATGTCGCAGGTGACCTTGACACGCTCGTCACCCAGAAAAGGAAGGCTGTGCATCTCCCTCGCGAATCGCTGCCGCAACAATGGCCGCGATCAAGGGGATGTCAACGCAAGACCGGAACCGGCAGGTAGGCAGGTGCGAAGCTGCAGGCCAGGGCGAGCTGCCTAAGGGGCACACCAAAGACGGTGCTCACGACATCGATGGCAACGCGGGACAGCAACCGACCAACACTGTTATCCCAATTGTAAAGAGACGTAAAGCAGAGCTGAGGTTGCGGGTGTCAGGTCCGCAATCGGTCCAACGGGCGGGGGGTTAAGGCGAAGACTCAACGTTGAAGCCGGTGACTTCCTGCTTGCTGTCCAAGCGGTCGGCCAGGGGCCTCGCTTCTTGGGCCAGCTGGCGTTTCAGCAGAACCCGGTCGGTGACATCCCGTTGGACGGACACCCAATGGGTGAACCAACCCGAGGAATCGGCTAGGGGTGAGACCTTGAGCTCAATCCAACACGTGGATTGATCACGCCGGTAGTTGATGACCTGCATCGTCGCGGACTTCCACTGGTCCATCGCCGCCCGCAGCGCAGCCGTGCTCTCCTTTGAGGTCTCAGGCCCTTCGAATAAACGCGGACTGCGGCCCAACACCTCATGCAGGGCGAAGCCGGTGTGCTCCAACAGGGATTTGTTGGCGTAAACAATGATCGGACCAGGGGCGTCCAAGGGTTCAGCCAAGGTCTCCAACACAGCGTCCTGGGCGGTATCCAACACTCCTTCAAGAAGGCGCCGATAGGCGTCTTCGTTTGTTTCCGCGGGCCCGGCATCCAGGCGCTGGGCCCGGCGCCGCAACACACCGACCCCAAAGCCAGAGTCCGAGGCAAACAAGCGAATCCGCGTGGCCAACTCCACACCGGTGGGGTGAGGAAGGGGCAGGACATGGTCCCTGGCTCCTTCGGCTAGGCGCCTGTGCTCTTGGACAATCAGGTCAGCCAGCTGTGGCCAGCAGTCGTGGATGGGTTGACCGCACCACTCCTGGGCGTGATGCCCCAAACGCTGCTGAACGCCTCGGTCCACATGGGTGATCACACCGCGCGCGCCGCAGAGCACCAAACCATCCCCGGGCTCCAGCAGGAAGAAAGGGTGCATCTGAACAACCTATCCGCGTTGAAAAAGCCGATGCTGATGGAATGAGCGCAACCCCGTATTTCGAAGCCATTGCCGTTGAGGCCTGGCTCGGCTCCAGGCCCGTCTTCAAGGACTTAACCCTGACCTTGCAGCTCGGTGAACCCACGGTGCTGCTGGGTCCCAACGGTGCCGGCAAAAGCGCCTTGATCCAGTTGATCAGCCGCAGCCTCTACCCGGTTGTGAAACCAGGCTCAGCCCTCCGACTCTTCGGGAACAGCACCGTCAAACTCTGGGACCTGCGTCAACGGATTGGCTTTGTCTCGAGTGCTCTTGAAGCCAGCTACATCACAAGCGTCTGTGCGGAAGATGTCGTTCTTTCGGGAGTCTTTGGCTCAATTGGTTTAGGGCTTCCCCAACAGCCCACAGGCCAACAGCGCGATCAGGCGCTTCAGCAACTCGAGCAACTCGGACTCAGCCATCTGCAAAGGCGCCCCTTTGGCGAATGCTCCGATGGACAACGCCGACGTTTGCTACTCGGTCGTGCCCTGATTCACCACCCGGAGGTTCTCGTTCTCGACGAACCGATCAACGGGCTGGACTTCAAGTCCAAACACGAATTGCTCGCAACCCTGAGGCAGCTCAGCCACCAGGGGACCACGGTGCTGCTGGTGACCCACCAGTTGGATGCCGTCATTCCCGAGATCAAACACGCCGTTCTGATTAAGGAGGGGACGATCGTGGGCGATGGTCCCGTCGCGGAACTCCTCACCAGCGAATCGTTGAGCGCATGCTTTGACACCCCCATGGCGGTGTTGGAGCAGGGGGGCTGGAGGCAAGCCGTCCCGCTTTGAAGCCATAAAAAACAGCCCATGTCGTGCTGTATGAGAGGGCTTCCTCGCCATCCAACCGAAGCCGGCAGCAGCAAGCGATAGATCAATCGACTCAATCAGCGCAGCGTCGGGCTCACATCCTTCAGCGGGATCGAGGCATTGCCCCAAGGGCCAACCGATAGGAGCGGCTCGGCACCCTGACGCGGCGGAAGCGCGTCCCCCGCGCCATAGGCAGCCTCGACCCAGCCCAACAGCAACGGACCAAGAACGCCGCCGTTGCTCTGGTCACCAGGGCGCAGATTGAAATGGTCACCGCCCTTCGCCAGGACGAGCTGGTGACCAAAGGGAATGGCCTGACGCATGGGATCGATCGCCTCAGGATCAGGGGGCACAACCCAGTCATAGGTGCCGCTGACCACGAGCAAGCGGGCGCTGGTGGCCTGGAGTTCGGGCAGCGCAAACAGCAGCGACATCGGCGGTGAGACGGCCGCCGCCGCCACCACCCGCTGATCATGCAGAGCAGCCTGCTTAACGCCCTCCAACCAGCTGCACTGGAGGGTCCAGCTCAAGTTGCGCTGCGGGTCGTCGATTTGAGGGCAACGGCTCTTCAAGGTTGCCGACTGGGGAACCAATCCGGCCTGCTGCAGAGCTGTTGTCGCTCCCCAGGAGTGGCCGATGACGACTACGGCATCCGCATTGACGCCGGACACCCCGGCGAGTTGACCGTTTTGAATTGCATCGGTGACGGCGCTGAGATCACGAAAACGCAGCGCGAGCTCGACGGGCTTAGGGGGAGGGACCTCACCAGTCAACATCTTCATCTGCTCCCTGTTGTCGCTGCCGGGATGGCGCGGCAAAGCGACCGTGTAACCGCTGGACGCCAGCAGCGTTGCCCAGGAGACAAAGTTTCTAGGGCTGTCCCACAGCCCGTGAGAGATCAGGACCAACCGCCCATTGCCGCCCTGAGCGGGTTGCAGCAGCACCACCTCCAGAGGGGAGGAGCGATGGCTGACCGACAAACGAGCCTGGCGTTGACGGGTGGACAGTGCTTGCGTCGTCGGAGCTGGCGCGACGGGCAGCACCGCAGGGGCCGCCTGGGCGAAGAGGCGGTTGGCCTGGGTGCGCTGGGCCAGCATGCGGCCGAGGATCATGCGCACCTGGCCCAGGTTGAAGCGAATCCGTTGACCGGGGAGGGCTTCGATCAGCTCCACCAGGGTGGGTTCACCCGTTTGAGAGTGGGCCATCGCCTGATGCAGGGCAGCCCGAAAGGTCTGACCGGACAGATCCGGACTCCGCCCCTCGATCGTCCCCAGAGACGAGACCACAAGCAGGGCCTGCTCCAATAACGGTGAACCCACCGAACCGTCGGCCAAACGGGTCAGGGACATCGGGATGGGCCGCTGCAGAAGCTGAAGTAGGACCTGACTGACAGCCCCATTGGAGGCACGATCCAGTTCGGCGAGGTCACTGCGGCCGGCCATCAGGGCCTGGGGACTCTTCAGCTCACTCACCCGAACACTGAAGCTCGAGTCCAAGAGCGGCAGCTCGATCAGAACGTCTTCAATCGCCCGCGCGGGGAAACCCGTGGAGGCGGCCACCAGACAACCCAGTCCAAGCCTCTGAAACCACTGGAGACTCGGCACAGGTAGAGCGGCAACGTCTTCACCATCATCAAGGGCATGACACAGACCCAGAGCCCACCCCAGTCCCCCGCTCCGGTGGAAGTGGCCTTGGCGGTTATTGAGCGCGAGGGGCTCTGGTTACTGCAATTGCGTGATGACATCGCCGGAATCGTTGCCCCTGGCTGCTGGGGCCTGTTTGGGGGCCACCTCGAGCCAGGGGAGTCGCCGGAGGAGGCCCTACGCCGCGAGCTCTGGGAGGAAATTCGACTGCAGCTGGGTGCCGTTGAGCCCTGGTACGTCTCGCGCAGTCCTGAAAAAATTCGACATGTCTTCCGAGCCCACCTGCAGACAACGCTGCACGCACTCGAACTGATGGAGGGGCAAGATCTGGCGCTCTTCCCACCCAACGCGCTGGCCTATGGCCAGGGGTTCAGCCCAACACTCCAGCAGTTCAGACCCCTGGCGGAATCAACGCTGGAAGCGCTCAGCCGGCATCAGGCGGACTGCTCAACGATGCGGTAGAAGCTGCGCTCATCCGAACAGCAAAGATCGGCGTAGTAACGCTCCAAGACGTCGTAGGCCGCGTCGTAACTGTCAAAGTACTGGCCGGCAATCGGATCCATGGGCTTCGCCGTCGCGTCCTGTTCGTCGAGGACGATGCGAAACACCGGTCGTTGAGGTTGCAAGCGATCCAGCAGGTCGCCAAAGCTGAGTCCCTCTCCAAAGGCGCGAATCAGGGGGTTCAAGCCAATCGACTGACGTTCGGGATGCAACTTGGCCATGGGAACCAGCCAGAAACGCCACTGCTGCGGATCCAGGGGATGGTGCGGTGCAGCCCTGCTCTCTCCCAACAAACCAAACAACAGCGTGTTGGCCACGCCGCGGGGGATCTGGAACTGCACGCTGTTCGGCGTGGCCTGGTCGGTGGAGCTGTAAAACCCGGCCGTGCTGATCGAGATCTGCCAATCAGGGATTGGCAGCACCAGGGACTGAAGATCAGAGCTGGGCTTGGAGGGCCCCGTCTCCAGACCCAGACCGTTTAAGAGCAACCAGTGGCAGCTGGCTTCGCGAACCTCATCAGCCAGCAGATTCAGCGTGTTCCATTGCAAGAAGGCCGCGAGCTCAGACATCAAACAAGCTCCTCCAATGCGCTTCCTGTTGCACCGATTCAAGCTCCCCTTCAAGGGGAAACCCACTGAAGAAATCTTTATCCGCCAAGGGTTGGTAAGAACCCTGCTTGAGTTCAAGAATCACGGAATCGTCCGCCAGGGCGACCAGTGAATTTAAGGCGCCTTCGGCGAGTTGCAGACCGCGCACGGGTCCACCGCATCGAGTCGCTGCTTCTGAATGCAGAGGCCGTTCTCGTCAAAGAGCAGAACGCCGATCGAGCCCTGCAGAACCACAAAGCATTCGAATCCCTCGCCGGTTCCCTAACGGCAGTGGCGATGGGGCCGGACGTAGGTCCCGGGCTTCATGACATTCAAGAAACGCTGCACCAGGTCACTCTCCTGATGCAAGTTGAAATTCATCTGTTGTCGTTCACTCTCGCGAGCTCGACCCGCCACCTGATCGAACAGGTCTTGATCAATCAGCTGCAGCACAGAAGCCGTCATCGACAGGAGCTAGACATCAGCAACGGGTGGTAGCGATACGCACCGACAACCCAGACAAGCTCAGCGAATTTGGATGGATCAAGAGGAGCAACCATGCCCGATTGGATCCGCCCCCTGATCGCCGTCGGCTTGACCAGCTGCAGTGTCGGTCTGTTCACGGCCCTCGCCGGCTAGGCCGCCAAGGCCTTCACGAGCAAAGACACACCCATCAGCAGACAGAGCACTTCGAAAGCTCGCTTGACCAGCTGAGATCCCCGCTTCAGTGCCACGTGGGCCCCGAGGTAACCACCAGCCAAGGACCCCAGGAAGAGCATGGGCAACCAGCTCCAGGCGATTTGGCCCTGGACCCCGAGCGTGAGCGCGCCAGTCCCGTTCCAGAACAACCCCACCAAAATCAAGGTGTAGGCAACAGCCTTGCCGTAGTCCAAACCAAACCAACGGACGAGCCAGAGGGTGACAAAGAGCCCAGTCCCCGACGTCAGCGAGCCGTTGAGGAAGCCAATGGCCCACAGCACAACTGCTCCGAGCAGCGCGCGTCTCAGCGTCCATGGCCGTTCGCGAGCACTGGCACCGAGCTGCGGTCGGCAGGCGGAATAGGCCCCCAGCGCGATGGTCAACATTCCAAGCAACAGCGTTGAGAGCTGGGCCGGTAAGGCCAGGACCGTGCGGGCCCCGAGCCAGACCCCGGGTAGACCACTCAGAAGAATCAGAGCGGAGAGCCGCGCGTTGAGGCTGCTCTCCCGGGCATGACGAAGGCTGGCACCAACCCCGAGGGAGACACTCGCCACTTTGTGGGTGGCCAAGGCCACCGGAAAGGGCAAGCCCAACAGGATCAAAGCCGGCAACTGGATCAAGCCAGCACCCCCTCCAGCGAGGGCCGAGAGGGCATTGGCGACAAGGGCCACCACCAGGAGCCCCAGCTGCATCCAGACAACCGTGAGGCTCAAGGACGACTCCGAAAATGAAGAGAGAAGGCCGCACTCAGGGCATTCGCCCAGCGCAAGGGGAGATACTGCGCGAGGGCCGCGATCACACGGTTCAACCGCCCTGGCACCAGAACAACGCTGGACCCCTTGAGACCATGCTCGGTCCACTGCACGAGTTGATCCACCGTCAACCAAAACAGACCTGGCAGCCGCTGCATCCGCTCTTCAACCCCGAGCACCGCGTGAAATTCCGTGTGGACATAGCCCGGACAGAGGGCCATGACCCGGATCCCGCAGCCGGCATTTTCGGCCGCCAGCGATTGGGAGAAACGGATCAAATAGGCCTTGACCGCGCTGTATAGGGTGCTCCCGGGCAGCCCTGGGATCAGTCCCGCCAAGGAGGCCACGTTCAACACGCAGCCTTGCCTTCGCTGCTGCATTTCAGGCAGCAGTTGCCGCGTCAGCTGCGTGGGAACACGAACCATCAGCTGAAGCATCCCTTCCTGTTGATCCCAGGAGGACGCTTCAAAGGTCCCGCGCAAGCCAAACCCGGCGTTGTTCACCAAGGTCTCGACCCAAACCCCCTCGGCCGCAAGACGGGCCAACAATTGATCGACGGCTCGCGGGGCATTGAGATCCAGGGCCATGGGCACGACCCGCAGGCCAAACCGCTCCTTCAAGGCCATGGCCTGCGACTCCAAGCGGTCGCCGCGGCGAGCCACAAGCACCAGCACCTCACTGCGCGGAGCAAAGGAGACGGCCAAGGCTGCACCTATGCCACTGGACGCCCCGGTGATCAACGTGCAGGGGCGGGCCGCCAGATCCGAAACGCGGTCCAGCGCGGGCTGACGGTTTGGGCTGGCGGAGAGCTGATTGGCCAGCTGCAAACAGGCATCCATTTCCTGCCAGAGCAACTCCCGCCGATCGGAACTCACCGAAAAGGAGCGGTGGTGAAGATCGCGGCCGACGTAGCGCAGGGCGTCAATCAACCGGCGCCGGTCCTCTGGGGCGAGGGCCTCAACAGACCAGGAGTCATCGCTCGTTGGAGTCACACCCATTGCATCTCGAGGACCTGTGCCACAGGACACGGTGCCGAACGGGGGCCCCCTGTTCAACTAGGTGGATGACGCGCAATCAGCCGTGATCCCCGCCGGTTTGGTCATCTTGGCCACGCCTGGCGTCAGCTCGCCTGGGTCAGCGCCGCCGCCCTCGCCCTTGGGGGAGAACTATTGGCCTGATCCCCTACTCGTACATCCAGTCGAAGGATTCGGGGCTTGCGGACGGAGCCTGGGGCTGAGATCCACCAGCTCGCTCAAGGCTCAGCTCAATGCTTAGGGCCATAGCCAAGACCAGGAGGCCACCGGCCGCTGCAAAAGCCTGGGGATGCTCCACAACGGAAAAGGCTTGTTCCAACACCACAAGGACGGGGACTCACCCCATCCCTAGCCACGCTGATCGCACCTGTCCCAGAAGGGACTGGCGCTGCCAAAAGAAGAGACTTAAGATTGCTTTCAGGTTTGAGATCAGGGAGTGAACGAAAACAATCCCGTCCTGCAGTCCATGCGCCAGGAACTGCAAGAACTCAAGCTTCGCTATGGCAACGCACCCACGGATTTCAACCGCTACCAGCTAGTTCGCCACGAGCAGCGGCTGGCCCAGTGGGTCCCGAATGAAAAGATTGGCGCCTGAGCGCAGTCTTGGACGGCATGGAACCCAAAGCGATCCATCTGGGGCCAGGAGCCGACCTGCGCAAGAGCCTGGAGCAACTGGCCCAAAAGGAGCAGGCCGAAGGGTTTGTCCTGAGCGTTGTTGGCAATCTCAGCCAAGCCGCGTTTGCTTGCCCCGGCAGGGATCAACCAACTCTGCTCAGCGGTGAGCTGGAGATCATCACCCTGCAAGGAACGGTCTCGCCCAAGGGCGTGCACCTCCACCTGAGCTTCTCGGATGCTGAATGTCAGGTTTGGGGGGGCCACCTCGAGCACGGCAGCACGGTGCTGAAGGGCGCGGATTTGCTGGTGGGGCTCCTCCATCGCTCCAGTAGGGCGAGCCGCCCCATCGCGGACCATCACCCCCGCGTCCGGCTCGCGGTGGCTGAAGGCTGCCCCTGGTCCAGCCGTGCCATGCGAATGCTGCGCAGTCTTGGGATTCCCTTCGAGCTGGCCACACCCGAAACTGGTTCGGTGCCCCAAATCTGGATTGAGGGGACGATGATCGGCGGATACGAGGACCTGGCCGACTGGCACGGCCAAGGAAAACTTGAGCGCTTCCGAACTGGCTTCTGACACCGGCACCTGGCAGCTCCACACCGGAGCAGGCTGCCAACTCGTGATCGGGCGCTTTCCTCCCTTCGCCTACGACGCCTCCAGGGGCGGGGGGCCGGTGGTCCACGGCCCAACGGATGGACAGGGCTTGGTGTCGCTGCAGGTTCCATGTGACGGGCTCACGATTCCCCCCCTCGATGGGCAAACCGCTCGTCTGTTCGGGCTGCCTCTGCCCCCAGGGATCAGCGTCCAGATCAAGCCGGACCGGTTGGAGGGCTCCCTCAACCCCCGCAATGGGGAGCTGCAGTTGACCTTTCGCTCACGCTTTCGCTTCACCGTGGGACAGGCCAAGGCCCCCCTCTACAAAGCGTCCGATCTTGTCGTCGAAACGGCCTTGACCAGCGGGAGTGTTCAGGGCCAACGGCACCGTGGGCAGGGCCAAGCCCTCAATGGCGAAGGCCGGGGACGTCTGGTGGGGGTCGCCACGATTGCGCCCTGCCAGGACGGCTGGCTGAATGCCTTCCTCGGTCTCCCCGATGAAGCCCTGGCCGTCATGGACGTCCAACTGATCGGACCATGGTCCTGAAATCAGAGCTCAAGGCAACCCTGCTCATCCCGGTCATCGTGCTGGGAATCGCCTGGATGCAGGAGGGGGTCGATCAGCTCCTGTTCGGGGGGCAGTGGAATCTGCCGATGGCTCCCGGGGGCCCCGCGCTGGGAATCCTGACGGCCCCGTTTAGCCACGGCGGTTGGGGGCATCTGCTGGCGAACAGCACCCTGTTTCTGCCGCTGTCCTGGATGGTTTGCTTCAAGAGTAAACGGGACTATCTCGCGATCTGGCTGGGCGTCTTCATCACCGCGATTCCCGTCTGGCTGTGGTGGCCTACAGGCAGCCACGGACTCTCGGGCGTGGTCTACGGCCTGCTCGGTTATCTCTTGCTGATTGGCTGGCTCGAGCGCCGGCCCCTCAGCCTGGTCCTCTCCCTGAGCGCCCTGCTGTTCTATGGCGGAGTCCTGCCGAGCTTGCTGCCGGTCTTCACCCCGGCAGGGGTGAGCTGGATCGGCCACGCCAGCGGCTTTGCCGGCGGCCTGCTCGCCGCTGCTGCGGTCTCACGATCACGACGATGACTGGAGCTAAACGCCAACGGTCCTCGCTCAAGCCTCTGGGTCTCGCAACCCTGATGAGCGGGTTCGCCCTGGCCGCAGCAGCAGAACCTTGGGCACCGGGAATGGAGCCACCACCGGTGCTGGAAGCCGCCACTGCGAAAGAGGCCCAGGCCCTGGATGCCCTACGCGCTCCAGGCCAGCGCAAGCCCTATCTCAAAGCGGCCCACGATCTCCTGCATCGCCACTGGGGCACCCAGGTCAAGCCGCAGCTGCTCTTTACCGGAGACAATGCCAACGGCTGCGGGGTCAAGCGGGTGCAGCATCCGATGGCCTTCTATTGCCCACCCAGCAAGCAAATCGCGATGGCCCTTGAACTGCGCAGAAGCGTCAGGGCCGCCAAAGGACTGAGTGATCGCTCCCTACTCCTGCTTGACCTTGCCGTCCTGGCCCACGAATGGGGGCATCACGTCAATCGAGAGAAGGGGCTCGGCCCCTTCGGTGGAGGGATGGGTCTGACCGTGAAACAAGAGGAGTTGGCCGCCGACTGGCGAACGGGGGTCTTTCTCGGCTGGTTGATGCGTGTTGGCGCCCTCAAGGTTGATGACTACTCGCAGACGGCGAATCTCCTGTTTGAGATGGGTGATTACGAGCGGATCTCCCGTCAACACCACGGCTACCCGAAGGACCGCTTCCAGGCATTAACCCGCGGCTTGAGCACCCAATTGGAACCAGGGCAAACCATTGGCGAATGGACGGTCGACACCGCCGAGACTTTCAGCCGGCGCCTCCCCGAGGAACCGAGGGATGTCTTGGTCGGTACCCGCCGGTACGAGGTCCGGCGCTTTGAGATCGAACGAGGACAACAGATCGCAACTAACCTGATCGGCGGGCTGCTTGGGGCCGCAAGTTGTGTCTGGGGAAGTCAGAACCAGTGCGTCGGGATGGCGATGCAGCAGGGGAAAGGACGGGCCTTGGGGAGTTACACCGAGCAGGATCTCACCGTCTGGTGCAACAGCAGGACCTTTGATGTCAGTGCCGATGACTTCGACCCCCAACCGGTCGAGAACGACGGCAAAGGTCAGGCGCGCATATTGGCCTCGAGGGACTGCTGAGGGTTAGCTGGAAAGCCAGACGAGCTCAAGCGCCAGCTTGTCGGCCAGAGCGAAGTCTATGGCTTGCAAATGATGGAGTGCCAAGGCCCGGTGCTGGATGGGCAGGCGTCTGAGGTCGGCAACCGCCAGCTCCAGACAGCGTTGATCGAGCTCGAGATTCACATAGGTTGAGCAGCGAACGGATCGAACCGTGGGGCGACAGGGGCATCCAGCGCGGAAGGCCAGATCCGCAGCTAGCCCCCTCAACCTTGCAGCGTGTTGAGCTCTTCGTCTTGGCAGTGCTGCAGCCAGGCCTGCTGCAGATCGACACGGGTGATCCGATAGCCCAAGAGACGCGCCTGGAGCAGCAGCTCGTTGTCATCGCTGCAGCGGCGTAGGAGTCGCCGCAGGTGCGGAAGCTCTTCGGCGTCCACGACCAAGCGCTCGAGTTCGTTCCAGCTCATAACGCTTTACCGGGTTCCAAACCATCGCAAAGCCAAAGAAGAGAAGCCAGGGCTTGGCGACGAGTCTCGCGAGCCTCCTGAGGCTCAACCGCGTGACCTCTGTCGGTGGAGGACCTTTGCCAGCCAGGGCGGCCACGCCCCTGTTGGGGACATGAGACTGCCGCTCGTTTGCAACGAGCTGTGTCATGCCCTTTCCCTGGAAGCCACTGATCCTTTAACAACGTCTCAAGCCGCCAGCGGGCGATGGGCTTCTTCGTTCAACTCACTGAAGCCATCGCAGAGCGCAAGTCCCTGCTGATGACGGGACTGGACCCCAACCCGGAGATGCTGCAGAGCTGGGCTCAGCGCCGCGGGATGGGCAACCGTTCGTTCCTGAGCCAGGCCCGCCATTGGATCAAGGCCGTCGTCGAGGAAACCAGTCCCCACGTCTGCGCCATCAAAGCAAGCCTTGGCTTCTATCAAGCCCTCGGCCCTCTGGGGCTGGAGCTGCTGCTGGAGGTGCGGGATTTGGTGCCTCGGGATCTCCCTCTAATCATTGATGCCAAGCACGGTGATCTGAATTCCTCCACGGCCCTGGCCCACTACCTGTTCAAGGACCTCTGTGTCGATGCGGTCACCCTCTCGCCGATGGCGGGGCAGGACATTGCCGCCCCATTCTTGCTCTATCGGGATAAGGCCGTGGTGATCACCTGCCGGAGCTCCAACCCGGCGGCGAAACGCATCCAGTACCACCCAAACGCGAACGACCCGCTGTTTCTGCAGATCGTTCGCGAGAGTCAACTCTGGGGTACTCCGGATCAGGTCTTGCTCGAGGTAGGCACCAGCGACCCCAAGGTGCTCTCCCAGGTCAGGCAGGCTGCACCCGAGCGGGTCTTGATGCTCCGCTCGATTTGGAGCGAAGAAGAGCGGGTGGACGGGCTATTGGAAGCCGGCCTCAGCCATTCGGCAGACGGGCTCCTGATCCCAATGCCCCAGAACCTGCTGGTTGAAGACGATCTCGCCGAGCAAGCCTCCGCATTGAAGGAACGCATCAACCGCAGAAGGACAAGCTGGATGGAGCAGCACCGCTCCGATCAAGCCGAGACCTGTGAGCTGTGGTTGGCCGATCAAACGGACAGCCCGAGCTCGGCGGATCCAATGGCATCCCTGATCGTTGAACTCTTCGACATCGGTTGCCTGCTTCTTGGCGAATACGTCCAAGCGTCGGGAGCCGTTTTCAATTACTACATCGACCTGCGGCAGATCATCTCGGATCCCAACCTCTTCCACAGGGTCCTGCATGGCTACGCCCAAAGCATGGAGGGGCTGGAGTTTGACCGGATCGCGGGCATTCCCTACGGAGCCCTACCGACGGCGACCGGTCTGGCCCTGCAACTGCACAAACCACTGATCTACCCCCGCAAGGAAGTCAAAGCCCACGGGGCCCGTCGCCTAATCGAAGGCGACTTCCTGGAGGGTGACCGTGTCGTCGTCGTCGATGACATCTTGATCAGCGGCAGCAGCGTGCTCGAGGGAATCGCCAAGCTCGAGGGTTCTGGCTTAGAGGTCAACGACGTCGTCGTCTTCATCGATCACGGCGGCAACCGCGACCAAAGTGCGCGGGAGCGGCTCAAGGCCAAGGGCTACGACTTCCACGCCGTGATGGACATCGAACAGATCACAAAGGCACTGCTGGCTGCGGGACGACTCACGCCTGAGCAAGCCAAGGTGTTGGGATAGGTTCAGTCGTGACGACTTCGGTGGGCAAGCTCCTGAGCACGGCCCTTGGGCTCATCGCTCTCGGCGTCCTGATGGTGAGCTGCGCTCCAGCCAACAGACCGAGCCGTCCCAATGGAGAGCCCTCACCGGCCGAAGCCAACGCGCTCAACGAGGAACGGCTGAAGAAGGCGCACCAACTTCAGGCCTTGAGCGCGGACGCTGAAGATCTGTTCAACCGCGGTGAAAACGACCTGGCCTGTAATCGCGTCCGCCAGGCTCAGGAGCTCCAGACGGAGCTCGGCATTGAGCCCACCGATCAAGGTCTCGAACAAGCCCAGGCCTGCATCAGCGACGCACCTTGAGCTCTCAGTCAACACCGATCGTCCTGGCCCAGGGCCTCAGCAAGACCTATCGGATAGCTGAAAAACAACCAGGGCTCAAGGGCACGTTACGGCATCTACTACACAGGCGCTACTGCGATCTGGAGGCGGTGAAAGGGATCCACTTCGCCATCGAAGAGGGGGAGATGGTCGGCTTCCTTGGGCCAAACGGCGCCGGGAAAACAACCACCTTGAAAATGCTGAGCGGGCTGATTCACCCGAGCGGCGGTGAGCTCTTGGTGGTCGGGGCCAAGCCCCAACGCCGTCAAGCAAGGTTCCTGCAGGACATCACCCTGGTGATGGGGAACAAGCAGCAGTTGATTTGGGACCTGCCGCCGTGGGACTCCATCCGTGTGAACGCCGCGGTCTACGGCATTCCCGAGGGAGTCATGAGGCGTCGGGTTAGCGAGCTAGCTGACCTCTTGGAACTCGGCGAAGAGCTGCATCGCCCGGTCCGCAAGCTTTCACTGGGCCAACGTATGAAAGCGGAACTGCTGACGTCCTTGCTGCACGAGCCGCGCGTGCTGTTTTTGGACGAGCCAACCCTGGGCCTCGATGTCACCGCCCAAGGACGGGTTCGCGATTTCCTCGCCGCCTACAACCGGCGCACAGGAGCGACGATCCTGCTTACTAGTCACTACATGGCCGACATCACGACCCTCTGTGAACGCGTCCTGCTGATCCACGAGGGTGAACTGTTTCATGACGGTCCCCTTGGTGTGCTCACCAACCGATTGGCGCCCCACCGAAAGGTACGACTCGAACTCCAGCAGGCTCAGCCGCGGGAGGTCTTTGAGGCGTTCGGCAGCGTTGAATCCCTTCAGGAGCATCAGGTGCAACTGCGGGTGCCCAGGGAGAAGCTAACCGAGACGGTCGCAGGGTTACTGGGGCACTTTGAGGTGTTGGATCTGGAGGTCAGCGACCCACCGATCGAGGACCTGATGCGGAGCCTCTTTCAGCAGGCGGGACAGAGCGAAGCGTGACCTCGGCCCGTACTGCAATTCGGATCGCCAGAACCCTGCTGAGTACGCAGTACGCGTACATGCTCGAATACCGCGCAGAAATTGCCCTTTGGGTCCTCTCCGGTGTCTTGCCCCTGATCATGCTTGGGGTCTGGCAAAACAGTGGGGCCGCCAGCCAGGCTGGATGGAGCCCTGGGCAACTGCGTCACTACTTTGTGGCGGCCTTTCTGGTGCGGCAATTCAGCGTGGTCTGGTTGATCCACGTCTTCGAAGAGGACGTGGTCAGCGGCAAGCTGTCGCCGTTCCTGCTCCAACCGCTCCAACCCCTATGGCGTTACTTTGCGGCACACCTCGCTGAACAGGCCACCCGCATTCCTTTCGTCGCCCTGATGCTGCTGACGTTGGCCTGTGTGAACCCGGCTCTACTCTTGATTCCCAGTCTCCAGAACCTGGCCCTGGGGATTGCCGCGATTTGGGGCGCTTTTCTGCTCCGCTTTCTGCTGCAGACCCTCAGCAGCATGCTGTGTTTTTGGAGTGAGCGCGCCGCGGCGCTGGATCGACTCCTGGTGATCCCATATGTGTTTCTCTCTGGTCTAGTGGCCCCGCTGGACACCTTCCCGCCGGCAATCAGAACCATCGCTCTGGCCACGCCATTTCCGGCCATGGTGGATTTCCCTGCCCGGCTCTTGGGGGGATTGCCCGTTAATCTAGGCGCTGGTTTCCTCAGCCTGATGGTCTGGTGTGGGCTGCTGAGCCCCCTCTGCTGGCTGAGCTGGCGACGCGGAGTCCGGCGCTACGGCGCGATGGGGGCATGAGGCTCTCTCGCACCCTCAGCACCGTGCTGCAGTTCTGGCGCAGCTCCCTCGAGTCGGAAAGCGAATATCAGCTCAACTTGGTGCTGGAGTGCTTGGCCGTCAGCGGAAATCTGGCGGGAAGTCTCTTTGTTCTCGCGTTGCTGTTTAGCGGGCAATCCAACCTTGGGGGATGGAGCTGGAATGAAGCCCTGATCGTCCTCGGGCTGTACACCCTCCTGGATGGGTTCACGAGCTGCCTGCTGCAGCCCAACCTCAGCAAGATCGTCAACCACGTCCAGCAGGGCACCCTGGATTTCGTGCTGCTGAAACCGTTGGACAGCCAGCTCTGGCTCTCCCTGCGCTGTTTTTCGCCCTGGGGGATCCCCGCCCTGCTGGCCGGCGTTGTTTTGGTGGGCTTGGGTCTACAGCGCACTGGTACGGCCATACAAGGGGATGCGTTGGCCTTGGGGGCCGTCCTGTTGTTCAGCGGCGCCGCGATCCTCTACAGCCTCTGGTTCTTGCTGGCGGCCCTCTCGATTTGGTTCGTGAAGGTCTGGAATGCAACGGAGGTGCTCCGCTACACCCTTGTGGCAGGGCGCTATCCGGTGAGCGCCTACCCGCCAGCCCTACGGCTGGTGTTCGTCTTTGTTCTGCCGGTGGCGTTCATGACCACCATTCCGTCCCAGGCACTGCTGGGTCAAGGCTCCTGGCCATGGGCCGCGGGCTCCTTGCTGATGGCAGCCGGGAGCCTGCTGGCGAGCCGCTGGTTCTGGCGCTTTGCCCTGCGGCACTACACATCGGCGAGCAGCTAGGTGCGCCACAACTTGCAACATCTACACAGGTTGGGTAGGCTTAAGCGTAGGGTCTAGGCGAAGATTGGCCAGCGAACGCCACCAGGTCATCCTCAGCGAAAGCGCGGCGGACTGGGTGCGCGAGTTCTCCAAGGAGAAGCGGCACTCCATCTCCAAAGCGATCTCCATCCTTGTTGAGGAGGCGATTCAGCAACGCAGCATTCCAAGAATGGCAGCCGCAGCCGAGGGGGCATCTCAGGCCGATTTTTCCCTGTTTCTTCGCGAGAAGTTCTCCATGGACTTCGAGATCTGGCTGCGCTGCAAGCGCGGGTAGGACCTACACGGACATTCGATTCCATGACTCCCTCCTTCTGCTCTGACGTCAGCCTGGAGACCTGCATCCAGCTCAGGCTATGGCTTAATCAACGCTTCGGGCCAACCCACGGCCAGGACAGTCCCCCCAGTGATCGGCTCGGGATCCAGGCCGGCCGGCTGGTGGCTCACGACCTGGTCGCCACGACCGAACGAGACCAGGTGATGGTCGACGTCTTCGCAGCAATACATAGCTGTATCGACGACTGGCTGGAGACGTCTCCAGTGCCATGGTCCCAGCGCCGCCTGATCAAGCGTCGTGCTGTCCGAGCCGGAGTGATCCAGTGCTGGCGCAGCGCCGCTGAGCTCCGGCCCGATGACCCCAGCTACCAGGACTTGATGGAGCGGACCTGCGAGGCTGTCATCGCGGCCGAGCTGGGTGAAGAGCCGGAGCGCTAGCCCACAAAGCGCTTGTAGAGGAAGCGCACAAAGCCACCAATCAGGGGAACCGGAGCAAAGGTCGGACCGACGAAATCGAAATAATCACGGTGATCAACGATCAAGCCGTCACCATTCAGGAGCAGACGCGTCGCGCCGGGATAGACGAACTCGATGCCCTTGATCTTGAGCCCCATCGTCCATTCCACGAAGGCGGTTTGGCCGTTGATGACGACGGCATGGGGAGCCAGGTAGATGTCATCGCATCGCTTCACCAGACCGTCTTGGGCCTCGAGATAGGCCTGGAGACCATCGCGCGATTGGGTCGGATCCTCAAAATGAACATGGGCTGCGTAGACCGCCTTCGACTGCTCATGGCTGGGGGCCGGTGCGCCGTAGGGCTTCGTGAAGAGGTCTCGCAGGGACTGCTCCGTTAATGGCAGCTGGAATCCGGAGGCGGAGGCAGTCACAACGCGAGTCTCAGGCCCAGTCATCCTGGCGTCCGGGGTGGTGCGCTGCGTGGGTTCAACTGCAGATACCGCTCAACGGGCATGGGTTGGAGTTGCTCATAGCCAACGGGAAGCCAAAGATCTGCCTGCTGGGCGTTGTAGTGAATTTCCCAGTGGTACAAACCGACGATCGCCTGGGGATCGTCCTTGAGCAGGGAGGCATAGAGCAGCACCGCCTCGCCATAGAGGTCACTGTTGTTGTACCCCCAGAGGCCCCGGCGAATGCTCTTGAGACCGCCCCGGCGAACCAGATAGCGGGCCGCGGCTTGGATGGCGTCATGGGGATTGCGAATGTCGCCCTTGCCGATCCCCGCCTCAGCCCAGGTGGTCGGCAAAAACTGCATTGGGCCTTGGGCATTGGCTACCGAGACGCCATCAATGCGACCCATCCCGGTTTCAACCAGGTTCACCGCCGCCAACACCTCCCAGTCAATGCCCGTGGACGCCTCCGCTTTGCGGTAGTGGGAGAGAAGCTGGGGAAGCGGTTCAGGCTGAACAATCCGCCAGGCAGGGACCCGCGAGGGGCGGCGCTTGCTCATGGCGAGAAAGGCCCGCCTCGCTGCTAGATGCCGCTCCGCGACGGAACGCCAACGGGAGGGGAGCTGTTGGATCACCGCTGCGCTGCGCTGCCGATCAGAGGACAACACCCGATAGATCACCTGCTGCTGATGACCCAAATCCGGTAAGTCAGCCGCCGGTGTCTCGGGATCCCGCAACAACGTCTCCAGCTCAGTCAAGCGACGAGCGATGGCGCTCGCATCCGCAGGGACCACCGGATAACTGCGCGGCGCGGACTGCGCAAGCGGTGCAGTTAGGGGGGAGCAGGCCACGCCACCAGCAGCGACGCTAAATCCAGCCAAGGCAACAGCAAGAACCAGGCCGGCAGATCGCATCACGGATACAAGTCAGCTCCGCCCATCCATACAGCATTCGGACTCAGGTTGCAGACTGCACGGATCGATCAACGAGCCATGACAGTTCTCGTGCTGGAAGAGTCCCAGAGACGCAAGTGGGATGGTTCAGACGATGTCCTCTTCTATGCCGAACCGCGGCTGGTTCATCACCTCGATCAGGCCTTTCGGACACGACTGACCGGCCTGTACGCCGAGCGCGTCCCGAAGAATGCCGTCGTCCTCGATCTGATGTCCAGCTGGGTCTCCCACCTCCCAGAGGACAAGCCCCTCGAGCGCGTTATCGGCCACGGCCTTAACGAGAAAGAGCTCGCAACCAACCCCCGCCTCGATAGCTACTGGCTGCAGAATCTCAACCAAAACCAAGAGCTGCCGCTGCCGGACGCAAGCATTGACGTCACCTTAGTCGTGGCCGGCTGGCAGTACCTCCAATATCCCGAAGCCATCGCCAGCGAGCTCCTCCGGGTGACCCGACCCGGCGGCCAGGTGATAGTGGCGTTCTCCAACCGGATGTTCTTCACCAAGGCTCCGCTGATCTGGACGGACAGCAGCGACCAAGGCCACCTGGAATATGTCGCCAGTGTTCTTGAGGCCCAAGGCTGGTCGACAGCGGAGCGAATCGCTCACACGACTAAAGCATCTGGGGTGATGGGGCTACTCGGTCAAGCCGGCGACCCCTTCTTTGCCGTCATCAGCATGAAGCCGACCTAAGCGACCAGATCCCGGTCGCGGTCACCTCGAAGGGGCTGAGCGGCTCGCTTAGCAGCGGTGTACGCCAGTTCCAGAACGAGTCGCTTGGCCTTCAGGCGCAGGCGGTGCCTATGGCTGATGAACGCCCGCAGCATCTGAAGTCCAACGACTCCATAGAGCGAAAGCAGCGCAGCGTTGGCAACGGCAGCAAGCATGCGGCAGTCCCAAAGTTGGGTCCATGAGAACCGCCCCCAGGCGTTCGAGCCAGCAATCCGCCAAAAACTTCCTGATTTGGCTCTGCAAAGTTGTTGCCCGGAGCACCCGGGCGTTCACGTAGGTTAAAGGCCGGTACAGGGCCTTCAGATGACAGCAAGTTCAGAAGGTCTCACCATCGGCGAACTCGAGTCCAAGTACTTCCTCTACCGCAAGGCACTCAAACAGCTTTTGCTCGAGGGCCGCTCGGCGGCTGGGATTGAAAAGACACTCGTCTGGAGCCGTCTCGAAACCCTGCACAACTGTCTGCCCCGCCAGTACAAGGCACCCGATCAGATTCGCTATCAGCTGCAGCGCGAAATCCAGCGCGAGCGCACCGCGAGCTGAGCGCAACCTCTCCAACAGCTGACCCTGACAAGGGTCTAGGGGGAAGTTCCCGTGACAGATTTACCTCATAATTGCGTGTGAGGCAGATGGATCGTGCCTCCTTGGCAGCAGCGGAAGCCTTTCATCCCCCGGGTGCGGTGCTGGGTGTCAGCCCCCTGGGGAGCGGCAATGTCAATGACACCTTCTTGGTGGAGACCCAAGCGGGGAAAGTCGTTCTCCAGCGGCTCAACACAGCTGTGTTCCCCTCCCCTGAGCAGGTGATGCGGAACCTCCAGACCGTAGAGGCCCATATTCAGCGCAAACAAGCCAGCCCCGGAGACAGTCGCTGGGAGCACCCGCGTCTGGTTACCCCAGCGGATGGCAGGGAAGAGCCCTGGTACTGCTGCGCCGAGGGAGGGTTCTGGCGCTGCATGAGCTTCATCGAGAACGCCACAAGCTTTGATCGGATCGCAGACGGAGAGCAGGCGTACCAACTCGGTCTGGGGCTAGGGCGCTTTCACCACCTAATCAGCGACCTTCCTCCATGGGAGCTCCACGACACACTCGAAGGGTTCCACATCACCCCGCACTACTTGGATCGATACCGGCAGGCCTTGGTCCGCACTGGAGTGCAGCCGTCCGAGGAGACCACAGCCTGCATTGCCTTCATTCGAGAGCGTGAGTCCTTCTGCTCAGTGCTCGAGCAAGCCAAGGCCTGCGGTGAATTGCAGGAACGTCCCATCCATGGCGACCCAAAAATCAACAACGTGATGCTCGACAGCGTCAGCGGCGAAGCCGTCGCTCTCATTGACCTGGACACGGTGAAGCCCGGGCTGGTGCACTACGACATCGGCGACTGCCTGCGCTCCTGCTGCAACCGGGAGGGTGAGGAGGCCGCTGATCTGCTGGGCGTGCAGTTTGATCTAGAGTTGGCCGAAGCGATCTTGAAAGGGTATCTCGAAGCCGCCGCATCCATGCTGACCGCAACGGATCTGCGATTCATCCCCGAGTCAGCTCGTCTGATCAGTTTCGAGCTCGGTCTGCGCTTCTTCACCGATCACCTCAACGGTGATCGCTATTTCAAGGTAACCGAAGCCGGCCAGAACCTCAGGCGCGCGCAAGTGCAATTTGCCCTGACCCAGAGCATTGAAGAGCAGTGGGAGCTTCTCCAAGCCCTGGTGCATGGCCTCACCACCAGCATGCAAGGCGCCTAACGGTGCTCCGACTGCATCCCTTCCGTCAGGACTCAGGCCTCAAAGGGATTGTCCTGGAAGGCCATATCCGCTGGGTCGCCGATCAGCTCCTGCTCCAATTCAGGCTCCAGGGCCCCCAAAAGAAGCTGGTCTTCCCAAGCCAAACAGACGCACCCCAAAGGCTCGATGGTCTTTGGAACTCCACCTGTTTGGAGGCCTTTTTTGGAGTTCCTGGTAAACCCCACTACTGGGAGTTCAACCTCAGTCCGAGTGGCGATTGGAACCTCTATCGCTTGGATGATTACCGCCAGGGACTACTGCAGGAGGAGGGGATGGGGATCAGAGCGATCAGCCTTCAGAAGGAGGATTTGGGAAGCGCAGTCCAGCTAAAGGCAGACATCGCAATCGATCTTGGGGAGACCTTAAGGGCCCACCACAGTCTCGAAGGATCACTGACAGCGGTAATCGAACAGCAGGGCGTCGGTTGCAGTCATTGGGCCCTCAAACACTGCGGCGAAGAAGCCGATTTTCACCGCCGCGAAAGCTTCACCCTCGGCATTCATAAAGAGCCTGAATCCGCGTAACAAATCCGAAGAAATACTCGCGCTTTCAAGGGACCAGGAGGATCTCTGTAGCCTGCGCTACAGAAACTCTGTGCAACAGCCAACTTGAACGTCACCCACTGCGGGGAAGAGCATCTGATCAGCTTGACGACGGATGAAGCGGCTCAGCTTGTGGATGCTTGCGCGTTGCTGCTGCTGGCCTCCAAGACAACCCCTGATTGCCAACTCAAGCCCGAGATGGCCCAGGTGTTGCAAACGGTCTTCGAGCATTTCAGCACCCACGTCGTCTAACCAGCGCCGCTAGAACCAGCGGATGCACGCGCTCTCCCTACCCACCTGGTGGATCCATGTAGCTTCCGTCCTGGAGTGGGTCCTCGCCATTCTGGCGATCCAGCGCTGGGGGACTCGGAGGGGAGAACCGGAATGGACCTGGCTCGCCCTTGCCATGGTTCCAGCGCTGATCAGCGCCATGGCGGCCTGCATCTGGCATCTCTTTGATAACGCCGACGAGATCTACGGACTCGTGGTCCTACAGGCCGGATGCACCGTCTTGGGCAACGGGACCATGGCACTGGCGGCCTGGAACCTCCAGCGGAGGCGGAGTGAGCTCGGATGAGCAGGCTGATTCCGGCCATTAGTGAAGGGCTGCACGTTCTCGGCAACGTGGATCCCGCACCATTGTTTGCGGCGTCCCTCTTCCCCTACCTGGCGTTTCTGTGGTGGGCCTGGAGATCCAAGCGCTTTCCCCGCTTGGCCCTTTGGGGCTTTGGCTTCACCCTGGTCTTCGTCCTGATCACGATTGCGGCAGCCATCCTTGCCGAAGAGATCTATGGCCAGCAGCTCGCGGATGTGGACCCGCTCCATGGCGGAGCCGAGCTGTTTTTAACCATCAGCAACGTGATGATCCTGCTTGGTTTTATGGACAAGGGGGTGAACAAGTCTTAAGCGAGGGCGCCATTCGCGAGAGGCCCTCTGACAATCAGGTGTCACCCAAAGAATTCGATGCTCGCTCCTCTGCTGGCTATCGCCCCCGCCTCCGTGGCCTGGTCTCCCAAGGTGGGCCTGGTGATGATCATCGCCAACGTGATCGCCATCGGCATCGGCAAGGCCACCATCAAGTACCCCAACGAGGGTGCCCAACTGCCCAACCCAGCGATGTTCGGTGGCATGAGCCACGCAGCACTGCTGGCAACCACCTCCTTCGGTCACATCCTCGGCATAGGCGCCATCCTGGGCCTGGCCGCCCGCGGCGTGGTCTGAAGTCCTCCATCCCGGTCCGTCTCGCCGGAGCCCCCCTGGTTCAGGGGGGCTTTTTGATTTGCGGGTACCAACGCCTCAGCGCAGACCGATCAGATAGGGAAGGGCCCGCAAGCCGTAGCGCTCAAAGCGGTACTCAAACAACAGCTGCGACATGGCTTCAGCGCTGGCGGTGGCTTCGAGGCCAGCCATTAATCGTTCGAGTCGCCCATCGGCCCGTTCATCCGACAGCCCCAACCAGGTGCGCTTGGCGAGGCGGCCGCTTAAGGACCACCGCCAACCAAGTCGCCCGCGCAAACGCTTCGGGTAGGAAACCAGAGCCCTGGGCCGGCCCGCCAGGGCGTCCAGCAGAAGAGGGGCCAACACATCCGCACTAGCCAAGGCATGGCGAATCCCCTCCCCACCGAGAAGATTTCCTGTGCTCACGGCGTCTCCCAAGCCCAACAGAGAACCCCGTTGGTGGCATTCACGTCGGCAGATCGTGCTGCGAATCAGACCACCATGGCGATCGAGAACCGCCTCGGGCATGAGCTCTAGCCGCTGAAGCAGGGCTTGCTGAAGCTGATGCAGTGGGGGTTGAAGGCGGGTGCCGTCTTGCAACCGACAGACGCCCAGCTTCAATAGGCCGGGTTGCATCGGAAAGACCCAGCCATAGCCCTGGGGCACCCAGCGACTGCCCAACATGAAACTCAGTCGGCCGGACCAGTCCTGCCACTGGTCGGGGGAGACCCTGAGCAACCACTCCACGCCGGAACCGCTGATCAATGGCCCCTGGGCCGGGTCCGGATCGCCCAACAACGCGCGCTTTTCACCGGTGGCATCCACCACAAAGCGACTAGTCACGCTGGCCGTCCGTCCGCCACGCCCACGCAGCTCCGTTCGAGCCAGACCTTTGGCCAGGGTTTGGGTGAAACAGACCCGCCACCCCAGACGCAACTCCGCACCAAGGGCGCAAGCTTCATCGGCCAACCAGCGGCGCAACGCCGCAAAGTCCAAGACAACCCCGAGGGGGCCAGCGGCGGACCAGTGCCGCTGACGTTCTCCCGGTCCCAACAGCTGCCACTGGTCCCAACGGGCAGCAATCACCCGCTCGGGCAGCCGCCATCGATGGACTGCACTCAGGGGAAGGGCCGCACTGCTGAAGGCGTTCTCAGAGAAATCCGGAAGCGCGTCGACGACGAGAACCGAAGCCCCTGCCTCAGCGAGCTGTTGAGCCAAGCGGGACCCGGCGGGACCGGCCCCCGCGATCAGCACATCCCAGACTGCTTGATCAGGGATCGACTCAGACACCCACAGCCTGACGCTTCAAGGTGCCGAAGCGATTCAGGATGGACTCGCTCATTTGAGCTGGGGTGAGCCCCAGGGCCTGCTTGCTTTGGGCCGGGGTGGCGTGATCGACGAGAACGTCGGGAATGCCAATCCGATGCACCGGCACCAGGACGTCCTGGTCGTTGAGGATTTCCACGACGGCGGCACCAAAGCCACCGGCTAGACAGCCCTCTTCCATGGTGACGACCTTGCCGATTCGTCTGGCCATGGGAAGAATCAGCGCTTCATCGAGGGGACGAAGGAAGCGAGCGTTGATCACGGCGGCGCGGACGCCTTGCTCCTGCAGCAAGCCAGCGGTGGCCATGGCGGGTGCCACCATCGATCCATAGGCCACGATCAGGAGGTCGTCGCCATCGGTCAGCAGTTCACCGCGACCGATTTCGAGGGGCTCCCAACCCTCTTCCATCAGTGGAGCCCCCTCGCCTTCACCGCGGGGAATGCGTAGGGCGGTCGGACCGTCGTGGTTGAGGCAGGTCACCATCATTCTCTGGAGCTCAGCTTCATCCTTGGGTGCCATCACCGTGAAGTTGGGGACGCAGCGTAAATAGGTAATGTCGTACTGGCCCTGGTGGGTCGGCCCATCGGCGCCGACGATGCCAGCGCGGTCCAACACGAAGGTGACCGGCAGGTTCTGAATACCAACGTCATGGATCAGTTGGTCGTAGGCGCGTTGCAGGAAAGTGCTGTAGATCGCACAGACCGGACGGAGACCTTCGCAGGCCATGCCCGCAGCCATCGTCACCGCGTGCTGTTCAGCGATGCCGACGTCGAAATACTGCTGGGGACGCGCCTTCTCGAGCAAGTCCAGACCGGTGCCGGTGGCCATGGCCGCCGTAATGCCCACCACCCGGGGGTCCTGTTCGCAGAGCTTGACAAGGGTCTGGCCAAAAACCTTGCTGTAGCTGGGGGGCTTTGGCTTGCTTGAGGGATAGGCCTTGCCGGTGGCGAGATCGAAGGCGCTCTGGGCGTGGTAGCCCACTTGATCTTCTTCGGCGAAGGCATAGCCCTTGCCCTTGGTCGTGGCCACATGAACAAGAACCGGGCCCTCATGGGCGTGGGCCTGCTCGAACACATCGATCAAACCGCCGATGTCATGGCCATCTACCGGCCCCATGTAGGTGAAGCCCAGCTCCTCAAACACCGCTCCCAACTTGGGAACGGCAAGCCGCTTCATGCTCTCTTTGAGGTTCTTGAGTTCGGGAGGGAGCTCGCCGTGCATGAACGGCAGATGCTTGATCGCTTCCTCGGCGTTGTCCTGAAGAAACTGAAGCGGTCGGCTGTGCCGCATCCGGTTCAGATGGGTGGACAGGGCTCCGACCGGGGGGCTGATCGACATGTCGTTGTCGTTCAGAACCACCAATAGGCGGGTCTTGGGCAGGTGACCGGCGTGGTTGATGGCCTCAAGGGCCATACCACCGGTAAGTGAGCCATCGCCAATGACGGCAACGCTCTTGAAGTCCTCGCCGCGCTGGTCCCGGGCCAGGGCCATGCCGAGGGCCGCCGAAATAGAGGTGCTGGCATGGCCAGCACCGAAGTGGTCGAAGGGGCTCTCGCAGCGCTTCAGATAACCCGCGACGCCGTTCTTCTGGCGCAGGGTGTGGAAGTCGTTGTAGCGACCGGTGATCAGCTTGTGGGGGTAGGCCTGGTGGCCCACGTCCCAAACGACCCGATCCTTGTCGAGGTCGAGGGTTTGATAGAGGGCGAGGGTGAGCTCCACCACCCCCAGGCCTGGGCCAAGGTGGCCACCACTCGTGCTCACCACTTCCAGGTGACGCTCGCGGATTTGGCGGGCAATGCCTTCAAGCTCAGCGACGCTGAGGCCATGCAGCTGATTGGGATGCGTCAGCTCGCTGAGATGCATGCCTGGGGCCAAGATTGTGGTTCAGCCTACGCGCAGCAGGACATCATCTGGGGCGAATTCGATACCCCCCTAGACCGATGTCTGGGGCTTGCGACACTGGTGTGATCTTCCGATAGCGATGACAGCCACCGGCTCTGCCCTGAACTCCAGCTCCGGCATGGAGATGCTGCAGCGAATCCTGCGAGCCAGGGTCTACGACGTGGCCATTGAATCGCCGCTCGATACCGCTCCGAACCTGTCGCGGCGCCTGAAGAACAACGTCCTTTTGAAGCGCGAGGACCTGCAGCCGGTCTTCAGCTTCAAGCTCCGGGGTGCCTACAACAAAATGGTTGGCCTCAGCCCGTCTGAGTTGGAACGGGGCGTTATCGCCGCCAGCGCCGGCAACCATGCACAAGGGGTGGCGCTCGGGGCCCAGCGACTCGGTTGCCGGGCGGTGATCGTCATGCCGGTGACCACACCGGAGATGAAGGTCCGGGCCGTGGCGTCCCGCGGTGCAGAAGTCGTGTTGGAAGGCGACACCTACGACGCCGCCTGCGCTGAGGCCTATCGGCTAGCCGACGAACGCGGCCTGACCTTTATCCACCCCTTCGATGACCCGGAGGTGATCGCCGGCCAGGGAACCATCGGCCTCGAAATCCTCAGGCAATGCTCCGAACCCCCCGACGCCATCTACATCGCCGTTGGTGGTGGAGGCCTCATCGCGGGTGTGGGCGCCTACGTCAAGACCCTCTGGCCCAACGTTGAAGTGATAGGCGTTGAACCGGTTGATGCGGATGCGATGACCCGCTCGCTGGCCCTGGGTGAACGGGTGAAGCTGGAGCAGGTGGGACTCTTTGCGGACGGTGTCGCGGTGCGCGAAGTCGGAGTGCAGACCTTTGCACTGGCTCGCGAGGTCGTTGACGCGATGGTCACCGTCGACAACGACGCCATCTGCGCCGCCATTAAGGATGTTTTTGAGGACACCCGCTCCATCCTTGAACCGGCTGGCGCTCTCGCGGTGGCAGGCATGAAAGCTGACATCGCTCGACGAACACTTGAGGGGAAGACCCTGGTGGCCGTGGCCTGCGGGGCCAACATGAACTTTGATCGCCTGCGCTTCGTCGCCGAACGCACGGAGATCAGCGAGGACCGCGAAGCGATGTTGGCGGTGGAGATCCCCGAGCAAGCTGGGAGCCTCCGCCAGTTCTGCACCCTGCTGGGGCAGCGGAGCTTGACTGAATTCAGTTACCGGCTCGCCGACCCCTGCCGCGCCCACATCTTCGTGGGGGTCCAGACCAGTGGCAGCTCCGACGAGGAAGCGCTGATCCACAGCCTGAGGGATGCCGGGTTCCCGTGCCTGGACCTCTCGAACGACGAGCTTTCGAAGCTGCACCTGCGTCACATGGTCGGAGGACGGCTTCAGGGCAGTACCGGTGAGGCCACCGGCCACGGCCGGGAACTGCTCTATCGCTTCGAGTTCCCCGAGCGGCCAGGAGCCCTAATGCGATTCCTGACCAGCCTGCACCCGAACTGGAACATCAGCATCTTCCACTACCGAAACCATGGGGCAGATGTCGGCCGGATTGTCGTGGGCGTACAGGTCCCAGCGGCGGAAATGAACGATTGGCAGGGCTTCCTGGATAGCCTCGGTTACCAGTACGCCGATGAAACCGACAACCCGGCCTATCGCCTCTTCCTTGGAGAGCTGGCCGGCAGCCTGAGCGTGGGATAACTTGCAAACAACGCGCTTTTCGGCACGGGGTATGACAGGCGAAACCGAGAAGCCGACCCCTACGGACTCCGAGGCGATCGCGCTTCAACCAGCAAACAGCTCGCTCTCTCTCCCCGCACGGCTGGAGGCGATTCTTTATCTTAAAGGTCGAGCCATGACTAAAGGGGAATTAGCGGAGATATCGGGAGCCAGCCGTGACGAAGTCGAGGTGGGGCTCATCACCTTGATGGCCGACTACGCCCACCGGGACACGGCGCTGGAGATCCGACAGGAAAGCAAGCGCTATAGCCTGCAATTGCGGGATGGACTGGGGGACCTCGTTCAAAACTTGTTGCCCGTGGATCTCTCGACGGCGGCCCTGCGCACCCTGGCCACGATCGCGATCAAAAAGCGGATCTTGCAGTCCGATCTGGTCGATCTACGCGGTTCAGGGGCCTACGACCACATCAAGGAACTGCTGGCCCAGAACTTCATTGAGCGCAAACGCCAAAGCGAAGGCCGTTCGTTTTGGTTGAGCCTCAGCGAGAAGTTTCATCGGACCTTCTCGGTTAAAACCGATGAACTGGTTGCTCAGCGCAAAGCGGTCAAATCTGTTGCCGCTGCTGAGCCCGTCGAGGTCAATCGGGCCAGCGACGTCAGTGATGAGGAGTGGGAGCTTGCCGCCTAGGCCGCTCCCACTCCATAGAGTGATCCCAACGCAGCTGTAGCCATGTCCATCCTCGGCGACCTGATCGGCGTCCTGATCCAGACGCTCTCGATCTACACGCTGGTGTTGTTCGTTCGGGTGCTGCTCAGCTGGTTCCCCAATCTGGATTGGGGCAACCCTGTTCTCTCCACGGTTAGCGCCATCACCGATCCGTACCTGAATGTCTTCCGGGGACTCATCCCACCCCTGGGCGGCCTGGATCTCTCCGCAATCGTCGCTTTCCTAGCCCTGCAACTCCTGCAGGGTCTGCTCGAGCAAAGTCGCGGCTACTTCTACCCCGCGTTTTTCTAGGCCGGATAGGCTTCGGCGACGACTTGCTCCAAGGGAAGCAGGTCAGACGTCAGAAGCATTGAACAACAGGGTTCTCAGCGAGCTCATCGGGCTCCGGATCAAATCTGGGTGAAATCAGCATGCTTCGCCCTTGAGGTTGATTAAGCAGCCCGGCCGAGAAAACAGAGCTCAACCTTCACGATGAGCCACTGGACAGGCCTGAGAGGCCCTTACCGGGGCCTTGCGTGGGCGATGCGCCTCAGAGGAAGCAAGCGGCAGCTCGCCGTGCCCCTTGCGCACGATTCCGGTCACGAGATTGGGGTTCACGGTGCGCACAACCCCGCTGTCCACGTCCGTGATCTGAAAGAAGGAGTTGGCGCTGCACCTTGCACCGCCTTCGCAGTGGATGACCTGACCGACCCACCAGCCGCCTTCATGCGGCTCAACCAGCACCGCGTCGCCGACGCCGACCTGCAGAAAGACCGGTTCAAGAGAAGAGCTGCCGGTGATTGCCGCCATAGAACCCCTGAATAGTACGCAAGTTCTATCAGGGATCATGCCTATGGCAATAGGAAAATTGGCTCATTCCAGGAGCGTGGCCAGCGCATGTGGACATGACCGTTGGCTGCCACGCATAAGCAATCGGGAAGTTGCCTAAAAACGAATCAGCAGCTCGGATGATGTGTCAGAGCGAACACCCAGAAGTAAATGTGAATCGGTATCAAGGGTTGCCATTTACAGCAGCCTTTCCAGTGCAGTTCCAGTACCGAGGCGTTACGCACCCCAACATCAAGACCATCTCCGTTGAACAGAAGGAATGCGTCTATCGCGGCGTTTCTTATGTCCGCACCTTCGATGCCGAAAGCAAGGTCGTGGATTTGACAGCTAGTAAGGATGCAACCGACGAAGCACTGGCTGCCTGAGCCTCATCGCTCACATTGCGCTTCCGGCCCCGCTTAAGCGTTTTTTTGTTGGGCTTGCACTGACGGCAGCATCAAGGCCATAACCGCCAAGGACACGGTGGTCGTCACCCTGTGATCCGAAAGGGGGCTACTTCTCACACCAGCCCCCACCCCATCACCCCCGCTCCAGGGCTGGTGGGGCTGTTGCCTGATTTCGCAGGCTTTGCGATAACGCCAGAGGACGAGACGTGAACTCCTCGATCTGTGTGGCGGCGGCTGGGTGGCCCCAGTCGCCAACAACACCCTTCCGGGGCTTCTCTTTTGAAGCCGGAGAGGCTTTTGGGCACTACACCAGGGCGTGACGGTCAGAACCCGTTGCAAACGGTGCTTGGCATTAGCCCATCGCCGAGGGCGCAGCCAGTCACGCGCGCTGCATCGACGAGATCAGGCAGCAGTGCGCTGATGAGGGGCTGGAGCCTTAGGGGGTTTGCAGCACTGCTTGGACTTTGCTCAGCAGATTTGGCATATCAAGCCGGCGCCCATACTGCTGAATGTGGGTTGGGGTGAGTGGCCGCAAAGTGCTGCGGCCTCTCTGTAGTTTAGGCCAATCTCCACGCAGCGAAGGGCGAACGCATGGCGCTGAATACGCCGAAAGCTCAGGAGACAGAGATGGTTCGTATGTCTTTCGAGCCCGACGTAGCTGCTGGCTCATGGCCTTACCAGGCGTCTTGCTCTGAGCCAAAGCTGGACGGCCATATTTTTCCCATCGATACAGGAGGTCGTTGCAGTCCAACCCTGGTGGCGGAACAGCGGAAATCAATCGAAAATCCTTATTGCCGTACATAGTCGACCTGGGCCGCTTCATCTCGGCGGGAACATGACCGTCTCTCAGTTGAAGCGTGGTGAAGGCCAACTCCGCAGGCCTCAGCCCAAAGACAAACAAGAGATCCCAGCCGACCAGATCAGATAGCGTCAGGCGGCTGCGCTGGAACATCGCCCTGGTCTGCGCGATTTCATAGTTGGTGAAGGCCCGGGCACCATCAATCGGATTGGCAGCATTGCCGTCACCGCGAAGGTCTGAGATGACCTCGGGCCAGTCCCACCCTGCAAATTTCCAGAGCCGGCGGTACCGGTCATGGGCTAATTGACGAGCCTTAGTGTCTGGATCCCACCGCCTCAGTGCAGCAAATAGCAGCTTCACCTCAGAGGGCCAGGCTTTTTCGGGGGCACATATAAGACGCGCAACGTAGGGCTGGTTCGCGACCTTCCACGTCCGCTCGATCATTTTTCCCCCATCAGGGAGACGCGGAGGTGCTCGACCAGCTGGGCGAGGTTTGCTGCGCCAAGCCGCTGGGGATCGTTAGCCAGGGCGAGGCAATCAGGCCAAAGGAACAAACTCGCCTAGGACCTCGTCGTAGATCTTGCACGCCTCAGCAAGCGCAGCTACTGACGTAGAGGGGCCAGGATCGGTCCTGAGAGTGATGGCCCTTCGCTTTGGAGCCTCACCCATCTCTTCACCTGGGCGTAAAGGGAGTTCTGCGCTGACGACGCGCAGGCGATCGTTTTTGCACCTCGATGTTCCAGCCAGGACGGCCGCCTCGATGGAGCTTGAAGCCCTAGCTCAGGTCACTAATCCAGGCGGGGCGATCCTTGGCCATTCACCTGGGGGGAAATCTGGTTGAAACTTTGCCCCACGCTGATGTAACCACAAGGATTCTGACGGGTCTCGACGTTTGAGACAGATCCGCCTAGAGGCTTGTAATTACTGACTCAGAAGCCCAGACAGCAACTGGGATCTGCATTTTCGTCAGCCAGGAATTTCATCTGCGACGGCCTGCTCCAAGGGGAGCAGGTCATCAAACTCCCCAGCCCGGGTTCGAACAGGGGCGCTGAACCCCCGTGCTTTCACGTTGGAAAAGGTGAACGGACCCGGTGTGCCCGCGGGGACGGCCAGACGCAACGCGAACGTTGAGGTGCCCTGTTCCACGTCACCAATCGAGCCGACCCGCGCCCGGTTCTGCAACACCGGCTCGCCACTGGCATCGAGAATTTGGGCAAAGACGTCGATGTCGAAGATCGTCTTGCGTCCGGGATTTTCAACGCTGCCCCGCAGCACAAAACAGCTGGCGCCACTGGGGCGCTTCAGCTGGGGTTGCGCCCCAATGTCCTCCGCCGGACAGGGATCGAGGCTGACGTCGTGAACCGTCAGACCAGCGGCCCAGGCACCGGGCGCAGAGCCCAGAAGCACAACCAGCGACAGGACCAGGGCGGCCAGGGCACGGCCGACACCGTTTAAAAGCGCTCTACGCGTCTGCATCAGGCCATGCTCCAGCTCTTCAGCGGTGGTCGCCGCTGCCAGAGATCACGTTACGGGCGACGCGACTGGCCAGTTTGTCCAGATTCGCCTGGGCCACCTCATCCAGGCTGAAGTCCAATTCGCTGGCGAGCTGCGCGACGTACCAGAGGACATCGCCCAGCTCCAACTTCAGGCTCGCGCGCACCTCAGTGGAGAATTCGCCGCCGGAATCTCGGAGAACCTTTTTGACCTTGTCCGCGACTTCGCCGGACTCGCCACAAAGCCCCAGGGTCGGGTAGATCGGGTTGGCGCCGACGTTGGGATAGCGCGCTGTCTGCCTGGCACCGTGCTGATAGGCGTTGAGATCCATTGGTACGACTGCGCTGGAGGGCCTCGATGATAGTGTCGTGCCTCCCCTTTGGCGCCCCGAATGGCCCTGCCCGATCTCACGCGTCGCACCAAGATCGTGGCAACCATCGGTCCCGCGACCGAATCCCCAGAACAGCTCAGGCGTTTGATCAAGGCGGGTGCTTCCACGTTCCGCCTGAACTTCTCCCACGGTGACCACAGCGAGCATGCAGCACGGATCACCACTATCCGCAAAGTTGCGGCAGAAATGGGGGTTCACATCGGAATCCTGCAGGACCTCCAGGGCCCCAAGATTCGCCTGGGCCGCTTCAAGGATGGTCCGATCACCGTCGCCCAAGGTGACCCCTTCACCCTGACTTCCAGGGACGTCGAGTGCTGCCAAACCATTGCCACCGTCACCTACGACAAGTTGGCCGATGAGGTGGTCTCAGGGAGCCGAATCCTCCTGGATGACGGACGCGTCGAGATGGTCGTCGACCGAGTCGAGCAGTCCTCGCAAACCCTCCATTGCTCCGTCACGGTGGGGGGGGTTCTCTCCAACAACAAGGGCGTCAACTTCCCGGATGTGCAGCTTTCGGTTCGTGCCCTGACAGACAAGGACCGTGAGGACCTCGAATTTGGCCTAAGCCAAGGCGTCGATTGGGTGGCCCTGAGCTTCGTGCGCAATCCCTCCGACATGGAGGAGATCAAGGCCCTGATTCGCTCCCACGGCCACGACACGCCTGTGGTTGCAAAGATCGAAAAATTTGAAGCCATCGACCAGATGGATGCGCTGCTGCCGATGTGCGACGGCGTCATGGTTGCCCGCGGCGACCTCGGTGTGGAGATGCCCGCCGAAGAAGTTCCTCTTCTGCAAAAGGAACTGATCCGCAAGTGCAACACCCTGGGCATCCCAGTGATCACGGCCACCCAGATGCTCGACTCAATGGTGAGCTGCCCAAGGCCAACCCGCGCAGAAGTTAGCGATGTCGCTAACGCAATTCTAGATGGCACCGACGCCGTGATGCTCTCCAACGAGAGTGCCGTGGGCGATTACCCGGTCGAGGCCGTCGCGACCATGAGCCAAATCGCCCGGCGGATTGAGCGGGACTACCCCAGCCGCAGTAGCGATGGTCAACTGGCCTCTACGGTGCCGAACGCCATCTCCCACGCGGTCAGTTCCATTGCCAGCCAGCTGGAGGCGGCCGCCATCCTGCCGCTGACCAAAAGCGGATCCACGGCTCGCAACGTCAGCAAGTTTCGCCCCAGCACACCGATTCTGGCCATCACCAGCGACACCAAAGTGGCCTCTCAGCTTCAACTGGTCTGGGGTGTCACCCCCCTGCTGGTCTCCGACATGGACAACGCGGCAGCAACCTTCAATCGCGCCATGGAAGTGGCGGCTGAGGCGAATCTGCTGAAGGAAGGGGATCTGGTGATTCAAACAGCCGGCACCTTTGCCGATGTCAGCGGCTCAACGGACCTGGTCAAGGTCAGCGTCGTGGGCAAGGGCACCGTGCTGAACCCGAGCATCGTTTAAAACAGGACAAAGCTGGCCATCCCGGCAATGCCCGCCAAGCTGTCCATGCGCGAGACCGTCGGGATGGCCTTGGCCACCCTTAAGGCCAATCGCCTGCGCTCCATGTTGACGATGCTGGGCATCGTCATCGGCAATGCGTCCGTGATCACGCTGGTAGGTGTAGGGCGCGGTGCCCAAAACCTCGCCGAAGGGCAGCTGAACACCCTGGGGGCCAACGTCCTCTTCGTGGTCCCGGGGAATAACGACAGCCGTCGCCGTGGGATCGACTTCCCGAAGACATTGGTTCTCGAGGACGCGGAGGCCATCTCAGAGCAGGTCCCCAGTGTTCGCCAGGTCGTCCCCCAGATCACGCTGAGCGCCGTTCTTCAGGCTGGCGCCAAAAGCGCGAGTGCCACCGTTTCCGGTATCAACCCTGCCTTTCTGACGGTCCGGCGTTTTGAAGTGGCCCGCGGTCGCTTCATCGACCAGCGGGACATGGAGGCGGCCCGCAATGTCGTCGTCATTGGCCCTGACCTCAAGCAGAAAATCCTGCCCTCAGGATCCGCCTTAGGGCAGCAAATCCGCATTCGCAACCAGGGCTTTGAAGTCATCGGTGTAATGGCACCCAAGGGAGCCGTCTTCGGACAGAACCAGGACAATGCCGCCTACATCCCGTTGACCACGATGGTCAGCAAGCTCTCCGGCCGAGATCCCACCTATGGGGTCAGCCTGAATTTCATTAGCGTGGAGGCCGTCGACGAGGCCAGCACCGGCGCTGCCAAATTCCAGATCACAAACCTGCTGCGCCAGCGGCATAAGATTCTTCGGGAGGACGATTTTGCAGTCCGCTCCCAAAAAGATGCTCTGTCCATCGTGGGGACAATTACCGGAGGCCTGACCTTGATGCTGGCGGCCATTGGTGCGATCTCCCTGCTCGTCGGTGGCATCGGGATCATGAACATCATGTTGGTGTCGGTCAGTGAGCGGACCTCAGAAATCGGACTCCGCAAGGCGATTGGAGCCCGCAGTAGTGACGTCCTCAGTCAATTCCTCGTTGAAGCCCTGGTGCTCTCCACCCTCGGCGGATTGATTGGCAGTGGCTTGGGCCTATCCGCGATTGCGATCGTGGCGGCCGTCACGCCACTGCCCGCCGCGATTGGTGCCAGCAGCGTGCTCGTCACCATGGGCCTGTCGGGCAGCATCGGCCTGGTGTTTGGTGTCTTGCCGGCGCGCCGGGCTGCAAGGTTGGATCCGATCACGGCCCTGCGGAGCTTGTAGGCGCAAGGAGTCCCGAGCAATCCGAAGAGAATCGAAAGAAGGATGCCCAACATCTACGAAGGTCTCATCGACAACACATCTCATCCGAGAAAGAGGCGTGAATGTTGATTAGATTTCTTCTCCGCTTTGGATCAGCTCCAGTGTGGGTACCAAAACCGCAGTGATCGGATGGTGATCCTGCGCTGTATAGGACCCGATCAATTTTTCCTGGAGAGGGTGGTGTTTCCAGTTGAAATGCTCGGTTTTGAAGCACCGGCGGCCTCGGAAGTACAGATTTGGAGTCACTCCCTAGGCGGTCCCGAACTGATCGAGCGCTTCCAAGCGGAGCAACTCAGCACCTCGCTAGAGGTGGGATGGCCCCAATCCGCCTGAAATCCAACCTCGGATGAGAGGAATAAAGCGGTGCAGTGCCTGAGATCCGCTCCGAACAGGCCTCGCTGGCTTTACACTTGTTAAACATTCAGATCTGCACCTGAAGCGGCCATGAATCAACGCTGGCGCACGATTGTCTTGTGGGTCCTTCCCATTGGCGTCGCCGTCTTCCTCGGCTGGCAAGTGCTGGGAGGTGGCTTCGGTGGCGTAAGTCCCTCCTCCGGCACCACCGTTTCTCCCCGTAACACCGCTGTAGCTCGGATGAGCTATGGGCGGTTCATCGATTACGTCGATGCCGGCCGCGTGACCGCGGTTGACATTTTTGATGGCGGCCGGACGGCTGTTGTGGAAGCCGTTGATCCCGACCTGGACAACCGCGTTCAACGCCTGCGAGTTGATCTCCCTGGCCTGGCGCCGGAATTGGTCAACAACCTCAAGGAGCAGGGCATCAGCTTTGACATCCACCCTCCTCGCACGGCGCCTCCGGCCCTCGGCCTGCTGGGAAATCTGCTCTTCCCGCTCCTGCTGATTGGCGGCCTGGTGCTCCTCTCCCGCCGTGGCGGCGGCGGTATGCCCGGCGGCCCTGGTCAAGCGATGCAGTTCGGTAAAACCAAGGCGCGCTTCCTGATGGAAGCCGAGACTGGAGTGATGTTCGACGACGTCGCCGGCGTTGAAGAAGCCAAACAGGATTTACAAGAGGTCGTCACATTCCTGAAGACCCCCGAGCGCTTTACTTCGGTTGGCGCAAAAATTCCAAAGGGAGTGCTGCTGGTTGGCCCTCCTGGTACCGGTAAAACCCTTCTCGCCAAAGCGATCGCGGGTGAAGCGGGTGTTCCCTTCTTCTCCCTCTCTGGTTCGGAGTTCGTTGAGATGTTCGTCGGCGTCGGCGCCAGCCGTGTCCGCGACCTCTTCAAGCGAGCTAAGGAAAACAGCCCCTGCCTGATCTTCATTGATGAAATCGACGCCGTCGGCCGTCAGCGCGGTGCCGGCGTCGGTGGCGGAAATGACGAGCGTGAGCAGACCCTCAACCAGCTGCTCACTGAAATGGACGGCTTTGAGGGCAATAGCGGCATCATCATCATCGCGGCCACGAACAGAGCCGATGTGCTCGATTCAGCTCTGCTGCGTCCTGGTCGCTTCGACCGCCAGGTGCAGGTCGATGTGCCCGACATCAAGGGGCGTCTGGCCGTGCTCAAGGTGCACTGCCGTGACAAAAAACTCGCTGACGACGTCAGCCTCGAAGGCATTGCCCGCCGCACCCCTGGTTTCTCAGGAGCTGACCTAGCGAACCTCCTCAACGAAGCGGCCATCCTCACTGCTCGTCGCCGTAAGGAGGCCACCAGCCTGGCCGAAATCGATGACGCGGTTGATCGCATCATCGCGGGTATGGAGGGCAAACCCCTCACCGACGGCCGAAGCAAGCGGCTGATTGCATATCACGAAGTCGGCCATGCCCTGGTGGGCACACTTGTCACAGCCCACGACCCCGTCCAGAAAGTAACTCTGATTCCTCGTGGACAAGCCCAGGGCCTTACCTGGTTCTCCCCAGACGAGGAACAGATGCTTGTTAGCCGGGCCCAGCTGCGCGCACGGATCATGGGTGCCCTGGGTGGACGTGCCGCTGAGGATGTGGTCTTCGGTTACTCCGAAGTCACCACCGGTGCCGGAGGTGACATCCAACAGGTTGCCTCCATCGCCCGTCAGATGGTCACCCGCTTCGGCATGAGTGACCTGGGCCAATGTTCCCTCGAAGCCGGCAACCAAGAGGTCTTTCTGGGCCGCGACCTGATGACCCGCAGCGATGGTTCTGATGCCACCGCAGCCCGTGTCGATGCAGCCGTGCGCAACATCGTTCAGAGCTGCTACGAAGACACCGTCAAACTCGTTTCCGAGCACCGGGCCTGCATGGACCGTGTCGTCGAACTCCTGATCGAAAAGGAGAGCCTCGACGGCGATGAGTTCCGCGCCATAGTCAATGAATTCACGACGGTCCCGGATAAGGAGCGTTTCTCGCCTCTGCTGAGCACCTCGGAAACTGCCTCAGCCTGACGCTTAGCTAGAACAAAACCCGCGGTTAATCCGCGGGCTTTTTGCTGTCTGCGCCTTGGTTACGGCAACGGTCGGAGCAATAGATCACCTGCTCCCAAACCGTCGCCCACTTCTTGCGCCAGTGAAAAGGACGCTGGCAGACAGGGCAGACCTTGCTGGGACGTGCACTCGGTGGACGACCTCTGCCACCCACCGCTCCGCTGCGTTGACCGCGACCGCGGGTCATAGAGCGGACAACAGATCAGACGGGGCGTACGGGGCGCTTGTCGATCACCTTGTCGATCAGTCCGTACTCGAGCGCTTCAGCAGGGGACATGAAGAAGTCGCGGTCCGTGTCGTCCTCGATCCGGCTCAGAGGTTGGTCTGTGCGCTCAGAGAGCTCCTGGTTGAGCTTCTTCTTGAGGTAAAGGATTTCATCGGCCTGGATCCGGATGTCGCTGGCCTGACCCTGGGCACCGCCCAACGGCTGGTGGATCATGATCCGAGAGTGGGTCAGGCTGCTGCGCTTCCCTTTGGCCCCGGCACAGAGCAAAAAGGCACCCATCGAGGCTGCGAGACCAACGCAGACGGTCTGCACGTCCGGCTTGATGTGCTGCATCGTGTCGAAGATGCCCAGGCCGTCGTAGACGGAACCGCCTGGAGAGTTGATGTAGAGGAAAATGTCCTTCTCGGGATCTTCAGCTTCCAGGAAGAGCAGCTGGGCAACGATCCGATTGGCGGACTCAGCGGTCACCGGCTCACCCAGAAAGACGATGCGCTCGCGAAGAAGACGCGAATAGATATCGAACGCCCGCTCACCACGGCCCGACTCTTCGATCACGATCGGGATCATGGTCACTTGGAGCTTCTGCAGTTGGGCGGATCCTACTGAGCTTCAGCCTTATTCAGCGTTCTCAGCGAGCTAGTGTCGCGGGAAATTGATGGATGTTTGAGCGTGAGTGCGAGCCTCACCGTTGCTGATAGCAAGCGGGCCTTTCACCAGGC
The DNA here is from genome assembly GCA_047285805.1 of Synechococcus sp. Lineage (GTDB taxonomy): Bacteria > Cyanobacteriota > Cyanobacteriia > PCC-6307 > Cyanobiaceae > Vulcanococcus. Next base: position 772,585 of record JBJBCN010000002.1, read on the forward strand.
ATTTCCCTATGTGATCGCTCCGCTCTACCGCCGCCTGGTGGATGAGCTGTTAGTGGAGCTGCACTTGCTAAGCCACCAGACGGGCTTCCATGCCGATCAACTGTTCGCGGTTGGTCTCACCCAAGTGTTCGACAGCTTCTCGAGCGGCTACAAACCGGCCAATCAGCGCGAACAGCTCTTCATGGCCCTCTGTAGCGCCAATGGTTTTGACGGTGCCGCCTTCCGCCAGATGGCGGCCGACGCGGCCATCCAAGTGGGTCACCACAGCCTCGATGAGGTCAAAGGCTGGTTGAGCAACCGCGGAGAGGGTGCCCCTTCACCTATAGCCCGCCTGCTCCACGGAGTCCAGCGCGACAACTTCCACTACTCACGCTTGGTGGCCGTCGGGCTGCTCAGCCTCCTGCAACGCGCCCAGGGTGCTGATGCCGTCGATCCCGAGGCACTGCGAAGTGCCGCCCACGAAATCGGCGAGGCGATGGGCCTGATCAAGTCTCGGGTCGACAAGGACCTCAGCGTCTACGCCGGAAACATCGAAAAGATGACTCAGGCCGTGGAACTCATGGAGGAAACCGTGGCCGCCGAGCGTCGGCGCCGCGAGCGGGGTGCCGCCGAGCAGGACGCCGAGGGCTAAAGCGTCAGCTCACCGCTCAGGGCGGTCTGGCCTCCAAGGCTGGGAACCCCACGCAGCACAAGCTCCCGGGCACGGCGAACGACCCCAGGCATGAGCGGCGGGAGCAGGCCATTTGCCTGCAGCTGCTTCGGTAGGAGGCGCAAAGTCCACAGCACCTCTTGCTCGAGGGGAGCGGGCTTGAGTGGTCCTGGGGCGGGACCCAGGAAGAGCAGAAGTTGGTCCTTGGATAACCAGCGCCAGCCGCCCTGGACGACGCCATCGCGACTCCAAAGCCATTGCTGCTCCGTCCCTCTGGAGACGGACAAGCCTTGATCGATGAGGGGTTGCTTGAGGGCCTTCAGGCGTGGTATCCAAAAGGCCTTGCCATCCCGCAGACGCAGCTGCAACTGCAATCCCGCCAAGAAGACCCCCTGGTTCACAGCGGTTAGGCGCAGCACAAACGGGCTCTGGGAGAGTCGCTTGAGGGGGTCAGACCTGATCCCGTAGCGATCGGCCAGGGCCGGCTTCAAGGCTGCGCTGATGAGCAGCCCGCGAAGCAAGAGCTCGAGTTGGGGGCCCTGCAGTTCCAGCAACGCCGGGGCGACCAGGGGTTCGGAGTTGGGAGCTCGGGCGGAGCGCGGAGCGGCGGCAAGACTGCCGCGGGCCGAATCGGCCTCACCGCTCCAAAGAAGCCGTGATCCCTCACTATCCAGAGTTAAGCAACCCTGCTGCAACCTGCTGGCCAGGGGGGCCAAGGGGCCGAGCAACGACGAGAGACCGGCGGGACTCCAGTAGACCGCGTCACCCCCTTGAAGATGCAACGCGCAACGCCGCTCGAGACCTCGCAGGGAGGGGCGCTCGACGTGCAATTGCTGCTCGAGCTGCTGACGCACGAGAGGATTAGGGGCCACCAGGGTGAGATGGTCCACGCGGAACGCGTTGGCCGGAAGCGGAGCCGAGGCCGGCGTCTCCAAGACCAGAACCGCACCTGCTGAAGCATGGGAGCCCCAAAGTTGCCACCAGAGTTGCTGGCGACCCGACCAGAGCGGGACCGCTTGCGGGCCAAGACGCTCCCTCCAGATGGACGGAAGGGGAGCCGCTGGGCGCGAACGGTGGGTCTGGAGCAAGGCCGACTCCAGCAGGAGGCGGTCCAGGCCGTGGGCGGAGCCGCGAGGAAAGAGCCAGAGCGCCAGGGCCGGCAAGGCCACCAGGAGGACGACCAGTCCAGCGCTGATGCGCAGTCCGCGCATCAGGCCACAGCTCCATAGAGGGTGGTGCGTTCACGCACCGGCCGGCCCATGGTCAGGGCTGCCGATCGCAGAGCCTGCACCGATTGAGACGTGCCCCCCTGGGCGCCGGCCATGCTCGTGATGCTCTCCTCCATCAGGGTGCCGCCCAAGTCATTGCAGCCCCAACGCAGGGCCTCGCTGGCGCCGGCCAGGGTGAGCTTGACCCAACTGGGCTGGTGATTCGGGAACCACTCCCCCAGGAGCAATCGAGCCTGGGCCGTCAAGCGCAACATCGCCTCTCTATCCGGTTGGTCCCGTCCCAAGCGATGACGCAGGGCCGCGGGTGCTTGCTTCCCAACAAAAGGAAGCAGGACAAACTCAGAAAAGCCAACCTGAGCCGAGCGCTGGGCCTCTTGCTGGAGGGCCACCAGGGTGAGGAGGTGCACAGCTCGATGCCGACTGGACTCGATGTGACCGGCCATCAGGGTGGCGGTGCTGGGGAGGCCCGAGCGATGGGCCTGAAGAATCACCGCGCACCACTGACGGGCCGTGATCTTCTCGGGGCAGAGCTGACGGCGCACGTCCTCACAAAGCACTTCAGCCGCCGTGCCTGGGATCGAGGCCAAACCCGCCTGCTGCAGACCCTCAAGTACCCGCTGCAGCGGGATCGCGTCCTGCTCAGCGATGAAGAGCAGCTCCTGGGGTGAAAACGCATGGAGGTGCAGGCCAGGAGCAGCCTCCGTCAGGGCCACGAGAAGTTCGGCGTAGTAAGCGAGGGCCGAGCCCTGGCTGCGCGCTTCGGGATTGAGTCCCCCTTGGATGCAGAGCTCGGTCGCCCCGAGGGCGGCGGCTTCTGCGGCTTTGTTCTGCAGCATCTCAAAGCCATGCCAATAGGCACCCGCCGCACCGGCATCACGGCGGAACGCACAAAAACTGCAGTGCTGAACGCAGTGGTTCGTGAAATTTAGATTGCGGTTCACCACATAGCTGACCGTCTCGCCAGCGAGCACCTGGCGCAGGGCATCGGCCTGCGCTTGGAGGATGGAGCCGTCAGTGCACGCCAGTAGGAACTCCGCGGCCTGAATGGAGTCGAGACTGCCGGGGTTCGAGAGAATGGCAGCCTGGAGATGCTGCTGTCGTTCAGGTGTCCAGGCCGGTGAAATCAGCGAGCGGGAACAGTCCGGAACTGATACCAACAACTCCGCAGATCGATTCCAGACCCAAGGTTCAAAAACTCCCGGCTCGTGCGTCACTTACGGGCGCGAGCAGAGGGTTGAACAGGTTGCTGGCGTCGTCTTCGGTCGCGCCAATCAATGATAGAGAGATACAAGACTCCACCGCTGACAAAAACCAACAGTGCTGCGGAGGTCACCGCCAGCACACTGTTGAGGTTGATCGACTCAATCACGGTTGAGCAAACCGAAGCTCAAGCTCAAAAGTTGAGGGTGCCGTCGCCATTACGACCCCACACCACCATGGCGATAGAAAAAGTGAAAGTGGCAGCAAGGGCGGCCCAGCCCAAGGTGATCAGCATCGTTGTGCGGCAAGCGGTCCGGTCATTTTAAACAGGGCCATGGCCCAAACTGAGCAGAGACCTGCTGGCTGTTTCGAGATGCAACCCATTAGCTCCATCAGCTCCTCTCCCGGCGGCCAGGCCGTCATGGAGCGACAACAGGTCCGAGCGCCCTATCCAAAAGGGCGAGTGATCGTGCTGAACGACGACCACAACACCTTTCAGCACGTCGTGGAGGTCCTGGTGAGACACATCCCCGGCATGGTCTCCGACCGCGCCTGGGAGTTGGCCCATCAGATCGATTCCCAGGGCTCAGCCGTCGTCTGGAGTGGGCCGCTGGAGCAGGCCGAGCTCTATCACCAGCTCCTTGCCGCAGAGGGCTTGACAATGGCGCCCGTCGAGCGGGGCTGAGGCAGGACCTCAGGCGAAGCGCCGCTGCAGCAGTTCAAACATCGGCAGGGTGCGCAGGCGCTCCTGCTCGGCGTCGAGGACAAAGGTCAAGATCCGACCGGAGCAGACCGCCACACCCTTCACACTCTGGTCGGCACTGCACTCAACACTCACCAACTGGGCGGCGCCACCGAGCTCGTCACTGAGCCGTTGACGCAACTGCTCGCGCAGCTCAGGAGCCTGCTGGCCTGCCATGCGGCAAAACGAGGGGACAGCATCTTTAGCAGCGGCAGAAGAATCCGGCTACGGACTCGCGTTTCTATGGTGTGCTCCATGGGACGGCTGGTAATCACCCACAGCACCTATCTCGAGGGCCTGATTCCCTGCCTGAAGAAGTTGTCGCGGGTGCCCGAGATAGACACGATCACGCCGGCGGTGATTTGCCGGGTCAAGGGACGGGCCCCGGAGTTGCGTCTGAAAGTATCGATTCCGATTCGCGGAGGATGGAAGCTGGTTGCTCGCCGAGGGAGCAGTGCACAAGAGGTGTTTGTCGTGACCGGATTGAGCGCAGTCCAACTGGAAGAGCGGATCCAGAGGGTCCTCACGGGCTGACCTAAGCCTAAAGCTCAAGCCCTCAGTGGGGCCTAACTTGGGTCCAGCCACGCTTCATAAGAGTCCGCCGAAGCTCAATTGCCTGATTTCGGTGGAGGTGATCAAGGGATTGGAGCAAAGGGAGCTGCTCTGGAAGAGGTCGCCCTGAATCGACGAAGACCATCGGGTCTTGCTCCCAATTTTTTTAGTCGCGGTGGAAGCGCTTGGTCGCGCGCGCGACGGCATCTTGGTGCCAACAGTGTCCTGGCATGAAGGCGATGGAGAGGACGCAGCCGGCCAGACCCAGTCGGAAGCCCGAAAGGTGGCGTAAGGGGAAGCAACAGGAGCCATCAACCCGAGGCAAGTACATCTGTACTAGCCTCGATTCGTGGCCCTGTCAATCGGACCGATCCCTCAGCGCGGCCATGACTTGACTGCGCACGCGATTCATCTGAGTGCGCTCGGTCTCGTAGCGGGTCGTTCGCGTGACCCCGTAAAACAGCACCATCCAGGTGGCACTAAGTCCAAGCACGATTAGCGCCACGGACATGCCACTGAACTCCCCCACCCGATATACCGGAAGCAAGGGCTAACGGTAGGAGCGGCTGCAGAGACCAAGGGGTCCAGTCACTGATGGAACGTCTCGACTCCATCCGCTTTAGTTGTTGGTATTCCAGCTGCCTTATCTGCCAATCCGTGAGCTGTTCATGGGAATCAGCAGACGTGGACTGGAGCGATTGGGCGAAGACCGGTGACAGGAATAAACCAAGTTCGAAAGCAAGGCCGGAGACCAGTTGCTGTGTCATCCATCTACCTCTGTCGCGCCCCCTTCAATCTGCAAAAAGCCCAGACCCATGCTGGGTGTTCCGGAGCTGGCAGTCTTCGAAGAACCCTGGGAAGTCACGATGACTTCAGATCACAGGTCCCACATCGAAACATCCCGGACTCCGCTCAACGTCCGAGAACATAAGAAACCAACGAACCGAAATCGTAGTGCCAAGGGGGCACACTGCACGAGACCAGCGATCCTCCCGAGAACGGATCGGCCGATCGCCAGTTGAATTGAAGAGGCACTAGCAATAACAACGTCAACTCGATCTGAGCTGCGAGACAACACCGGTAGCGCGTCATCTGTGCGTGAAGTCCTTAGGTTTGCAGGCCATCATCAGTCTGCGATTCGCCATGAACAATGGCCTGTTCATCGAACCAAGGCGCATGCCGTTTCGCCAACCCTCCAAGGATCTGCGCGCCGCAATCATTCGGCCCTGGAAGCGAAGGAGCCGACCCTCTACCCATGGTCGTCAGGCCACAGCCTGGGCACGAATCTGAGTGATCAGCTTGGGGCCGATACCGCGAATCCCACGCAGTTCGACATCTGAAGCCGCTTGAACCATGGCCGGTGTACGAAGGCCCGCATTCCACAGAAGGGAGGCCTTTTTCAGGCCAATTCCCCGCAGTTTGGTCAGCTCAGCAATAAAGACGTCATCTGGAAACTGCTCACCCATCAGGCTGGGGGCGACCGCGCGAAAGCTGTCATGATCTACCAGGGCATAGATCTGCATGAGTTTCTGATCCACGTGCAGGAACTTGCTCTCAAAGATCTCGCGGAAGCGAATCAGAAACTTGAGCTTGCACTCACGCTGGACGCATGACTCTGCGGTCCAGGAGTCAATCTGATCTGGGCTGAGTTCAGTCAACGCCACAAAGCCATCCGATCGATAGGGAATCCAATCGCCGCATCCCTTGGCACCGCGCTGAATCGGTTGGAGCTCGGGCGAATGCTGTATTCGGACCTCACCGTCTAGTTTGAGATAGGTCAGGGGCGTCTGAAAATTGAGCAGGGCGCGATAACGCCAATAGGCGATGGTCTGAAAAGAAGCGACCGTTGCGTCATTGGTAGGCAAAGGTTGGGCTTCGCGCCCCAGCCGGGGCGACGACGACAGAAGGGATCGGATCTGCTGCCAAACCATTGCAGGAAACTAGGAAGACTCTTGCTCCCGCGCTGTAGCGCAGGACAACAAGCGAACGAAAAACCGGTCTCTTCAGCCAAGAAAAACCGCTGGTGCTCGACGCCCAGGACTTCTCAAGACCCGCCCATTTTTGGGTGTGCCCGGTCCTCCGCATAAGCAAAAGGTGGAGAACAGCCTGAATCGATTCGGTGTGGCGATCCCAGACCTATGGAATGGAAAGAGTGGCGCTGATGACTATTGTTCGAAGGTGAGGGGGAGACCCGCTCTTGCGTGGTTGCTTGAACGGGTGGGTGGGGTCACGCTCACTGCCTCTCTCACACCTCATTACTGCGAAGTCAGCCGTCAGCCGCCATCAACTTGGCAGCCCACCAAGACACCAGCCGCGGTTCCCAAAGGAACACCGATCCAGCGGCCATTGCCACGGGAGAGGGCCGCTCCAGCACCAGCACCCAAAAGGCCACCAATGACGGAGCCTTCAATGCAGCTGGTGTCGTCCACCTTTTTGGAGGACGTCGGTTCTTGGCTGGTGCCCTCGACTGCGGTCGGGGAGTCGCAAGGGATCTCCACCTTCTCGCTCCACTTCTTGACGTAACCTGGGGAATGCTTGGTTCCAGGGACGTACTCCTCCCGATATTCATCCTTGAAACACCGGCTGGTCTTGGAATAGCCAGGCTGCGAGAACTGCTGAGCCATGGCAGGGAAAACCTGGGCCGAGCTCAACGACAGAGTGAGCCCAACGACAACGGACAAGCGGTTCATGAGGCCTTAGGGCTGCAGCAACCGAATGATCCCGCGTGAACACGGGATGAATAGGGCATGATCCGGTTGGAGTTGCGACAGAGCATGACCCGATCAAAGGTCAACCAATCTGTGGCATGAAGCGACACCACTAAGAGTAGTTCCAGCCTTAGACGTTCACTGGGCGACCCTCAATGGACCCAGCCTTGCTCACCTGCCTGGACCAGTTGGAACAGGAAAGGCACAAGCGTCTGCTGTTGCAACCCAGCAGCGGTAGCAGGACACAAAAAGAGGCGGGTTCCACCCCGCCTCAGGTTCTCCCTTGAAACCCGTTCGAAGGTCTCGGATTGATAGTGGGGTCAGGCCTTAAGCGGTGACGTGCCTTTGGTCACCCATTGAGCTTTTTGTGTGGGACTGAGGATTCGGCCTGAGGTTCTCAAAGCAGCCAGCCGTAAGCATCCGACCAGGGACCAGCCAAGAAAAAACCTCCGTGGGATGACTAGCCACAGAGGTATGCGCTCACAGCGACTGCATCAGCGCAGTACTTGTTTAAGAGATTCGAATCCAGTGTTGGGTGGGTGGAAACCGACCGCACCCGTATGTTTGAAGGGAGTTTCGAGTCGCCGCAGTGGAAGTGGTGGATGTATCAGCTCCGTAGGGACCGATTGCACTCGCTGATACAGCCCCCATAGAGACGCGCCTTAAGCCAAAAACCTCCGACTTCAAAACGAAGGCGTCGGAGGGGTAGTGGGCCGGCTCAGGGAAAAATCGGGGAGGGAGTTGGCTCCCCGGCAGATCGCTGGGACTCGCCAATCAGCGTTCCTCGGATCATTTATGGCAAAGCCAAATGGGGTAAAGCGAGTGCTTGTAAAGAGGCTCAACTGCGACTGCTCATCCGCATACTGGCATTTTGTGTCGAGATGAGCCATAACGAGTGAGTGCCGTGCAGTGCACAGGGAGAGAAAGGAGCCGGTTGGTGACCGGCTTTTTTCTTGCACGCCAAACAGCTCCCCCACCCACTGCTCAGTAGTGGGGAGTGCCTGGACTATTTCGACGCTTCCGCTTCCTTGTCAGCATCAATGGCTGACTGCCTGTTGCACTCGATCCGCTCAGCTTCTGAGGTTGCTTTCTCGAGGCAGGCTTTTCGCTCTGGCGTCAGTCCATTGCTGCTACAGGCTGCAATAAGCCCCGTAAGAAGCAGAAGGGACAGAAGAGCTTTGACGAGCTGCCAAACCAGAATCTTGAATCCTCGCAGGGAATCATAAATGCTCTAACACGACTATGAAATGCAAAAATCAATAAGCCATCAACCTTACAAAAGCATTTTCGCGAAACTGGCTTTGAATATTAAAAATAAATAGATCCGCTCACAAACCTATTGGAGCCTGAGAAGATTAAACGGGCTGACGGGTCTGCTCATCCCAAGCTCGTCATATGACGGGCTTTTTTGCTGCAAGATTCCAACATAGACATGTTCAGATAATCATCAAAGCTGTCTCCAGGCTAAGTTATTGTGAGAATATTCTATTAACTCCAGAGTGTAAGGCCCAATTAAATCTTACTTGTCTTGATCCCTGTTATCAACAAGTTCAATAAGATGAGCATCTTTTTGGTTCAAGAACTCGCTAACGCATGTCCTGAGAAGCTGGCCAAGCGATATTGACTCCATATAACAATAAAGCTTTAACTTCTTATGCAAGTCATCGCTAACTTCGAAAGTCACGCGTTTGGCCATTACCACTCGCAGGCTTGACAAGACGCATCAGAAATTAACATGGATTTACCGAAAACGATTACCGGTCCCGCCTGTTTGAGTATTTATGCTTAGCGCTGCGCGCTGGAGTTCCGTCAAGCGGCCTTGAGAGAATATTTCCACGGCGCAGCATTGCAGCTTTGAGTCCTTTCACAATGCTGCAAAGCTGCGCCATGGAGATTAATTACTACAGAATTGGGAGCCAACAGCATCCTCTTCTAATAAATAATATTCTGTTTAGCTTGGAGCCAAACGAGAAGCCGACCATATACAAACAAAGGAAGGCAAGTCTTAACTATAAGCCGTCAACAGTTAATCACATTTATTGAAAGAGCTCGAATTGACCAGTGATTTCGAACCTCGCTTAAAGAACTTGATCCACAGGAGATCATCAACTATGCAGAGTCGCAGGGATTCAGCTTCTCGCCAGAGATCAGGGACCGTTTCATAAATAGGTGGGCTGAGGTCTACTTCTCTCCTTTTGCAATTGAGGTGGGAGAAATCTACCCAAGACTTGTGCCTCCTGGGTTTGACAACTTTATCCATTATGCCCAGTCAACATGCGGAACTAAGGACATGAAGCATGAAGAGCATGAATTTAGATTGGGGAGAAATATCCAGAAGGCACGTACTAGTTCAGATAAGTTGCCACCGATTTACTTACCAAGACGAAAACTCCCCGGCCCACTACTCAGCAGCGCGGAGTGTTGAGGAGGAGCAGAAGCAGAATGACCTCCTCTCTCCCTTTATCACCGGCTGTCGGGTCACGAAGTTCTGTCGGTCCGTTTCCTCAACTGCTCTGGCTCAGGTCGGTGCAGGAGTGCACGGGAGATTCATGCTGGCCCACGCAGGCGTCAGGCAGTTCAACGGACGGACAAAAAAGGGGTGTTGGCGCTCCCTCCTTATCTCCCTCGATCTAGACCCGAAAGTCTTGAGCAAATGATGCGGCAGCAGCTGTAGCGGTGACGTGATGTTTGTAACAGATTATACGTTTTATGGAGCTGAGTCCCGCGGCCAAGGACAGCTGATCTACGGATCACCCTGCAGATGTTGGTGGCGCTTGCTGCAGAAGGGGTGTGAAGCTCAAACGTGCCTGTTCACCTCTTCTTAAGACTCCAACTCTGCAGAAGGGGTAATTAATGCGTTGCTTAAACTATTGGCGCCAAGCCTGAGAGGCCTTGAACCGGGTTCTCACCTTGGCATAAGTGAGGAGAAAAACTTAAAAGCATCTTATCTCTTGATACCAAAATGAAATAATACAGAAAGGGCTACTCAGCAAACTTTGAATCATGAGTAAAACTGGTCAGGCTTTGAATAGCAGGGCCCATCATTAACGTTATTTTAGCAGAAAACATAAGTAGAGAGACAACCGCAAAGCCCTTAACAAGCAAATCTCTAGAAGAAAGCTTTTTCATGCAAACAGCTCTAGGCCTAAAAGATTATACAACAATCTTCGCGCGAGTCATGTCAGCACTTAGCTTGAACAATGACAGGCCATTCGGGGCAATCCAAGGAAGAACCTGAAGCGTATTTGCATTTAATCGGTTTCTTGCTTCCGGCAAAGCAGGATTTCTCATTCTCGCCAGCCAGCTCAAGGAAAACCAGCAGGCCATATTTCAACCCTGAGCTGCTCCGAAACCATTCCCTGTACTTAAGGCTCAACCCTTCAGAAAGGGCGATCCATGCATTGCTGAAACTCATGGTGCCAAACCAGCCAGGTCTTTGAACCGGGTGTTTGCTTTGCCATAAGTGCCGTTTGTTGGCGGATCAGCTCTTCTGACTAGTTCAAATCGAGACTTGTCGTGGCATGGGGTGGAATATACCAATCCGTTTTCACAAATAGTTCGATCGTATTGTCTTCGGGGTCTGGGATGTAAAGGGACCAACTACCACCATGGTTCATCGAGCACATGCCAGATATGTCGAGTTCATTCAGCACTTGAAACGCATCTATGAGACCACGGAGTGTCTGTATTTCAAATGAGATCTGGTTGACCGTCGAGACGCTCCCCTGCGCCCGACCTGGAGCCAGGACGATTTGATGATGTTCCAGCAAGGAACGGGAGAGAAATACCATTTCCTGATCGCCATCCCCCAATCGGTCCGTCACGTAAAAGCCAAGAACATCGCAATAAAAGCGCTCCATCTCTGGCAGGCTTTTCACATACAGCCCAAGATGAGAAAAGCTCGGCTGGAGAGGCAGCAAGGCTGAATCCACGTCGGGAACTTTCAGCAACGTTGCTCACAGCTTGGCACGATCTTCACGTTGTCACCGGCCACCTAGGCGCGTATCGGCAGCATGAGGCGAGGGGATCCTTAAGCCCCACCAATCCCATTGCCTTGGCAGCTACCAACAGAGTGAGCTTGCTGAATTGGATGGAGAAAGACCTACCTCCAGTTTTCGAGACAGAGACTGGTTTTACGGTTGAGATCGCTGGCGACGACTGGTTTCGCGTTTGCGATCCGGAACGAGTCTGCGTCGAAGTAAATGGGCTGCGCCGCGCCTATCAGGCGATCCAAGAGCGTGAATTGCAGTTGTTGCTGCTTCGAACCGGAGAGTGTGATGACAGGACTTCAGGATTGGGGCAATGACGGCGACTGGCAGGGCGATCCGGTTCATCGTGTTGATCGTGTTCATCGGGCTGTTTGTCGCAGTGACTCGAATTGAACCGCGCTCTACTCGATTGGCTCCATCTGCAAGCGGGGGACTCCCGGCGTCCGGGATGGGTAGCCCAAGACCTGGTATGAGAAGCCTTGGCTTTTGAGGGTCTTAAAGAAAGGAACACCGGGGGGGGGAGTGGCACTCGCCCTCAGTTCACTGCCCCAAATTTCCGCACTCCTATTTCGTACCCCCAAGGGCTCCAGAAGCCCCCACGGCCCACTTCTGCGTGAACCTCTACGGGTAAAACCAACGGCCCGTTTAAGAGCTTCTACAGCCCATTGAGATGGCGCTCAGTTGTAAGTCAATCGGATTCAGCAGAACCCAAGAACGACTGCGCTGCATGGGGTGAACCGCTGTGCCGTTCCGCCCCAGATTCCGACCTGGATAAACCAGAAGGGGAGTCAAAGCGGAGATTCGTTTCCGGCTACGAGGCCGGTCTACGGCACTGTCGCGACAGACGCCCCAAGTCGAAAAGGGAGTCAGATCAGAAAACTGTAAAAGGCAGTGACCAACACAGCAGTCCGCCGAAATCCTAGGACCAATAGGCCGCCGCCGTCTCCACTGGCAGAGGCCAAATCGAACGAACCTCTTGCAGGCGCCCCATCGCCTCTTGCCGGCGCTCCTGCGCGTCGGTGGAACGCAGCAGGACGGTCAAATGCCCCAATTTCCGGCCCAGGGAGGCCCCCCGTTTGCCATACCAATGGAGATGGGCATCTGCCAGGGCCGCCAAAGCCTGACGCTGCTCCCCGTAGTCCGCTTCGGGATCATCCGCGGAGCGGTGCTCAAAACCCAACAGATTCACCATCAGAGCGCCGGGAACCACCAAGGAGGGCTCAACCGCAGCCTGACCACTCACGCAAAGGAGTTGCAGGTCGAACTGACTGCAGCTGCTGGCCTCAATCGAGTAGTGACCGGAATTGTGTGTCCGCGGGGCGAGCTCGTTGATCAGCAGACCCCGGCGCCCATAGAAGAACTCCAGGGACAACACACCGACGTAGTCCAGGGATGTCAAAAGGGATGCCGCTATGTTGCGTGCGGCCTGCTGCAGAGCATGACTGGCTTCCACCGGGGCCAGCACCCAATCACACACCTGCGCGTGTTGGTGGGTTTGAACCAACGGTAGGCAGACCACCTCGCCGAAGCGATCGCGAGCCGCCACCAACGCCAGCTCCTTTTCGAACTCGACGAACTCCTCCACGATCCAATTGGCCGGATCAACCCGTGCGATCAGCTCCACGAGGTCCTCTGGGCCACGCAACACGACGGTGCCCTTGCCGTCGTAACCGCCCGTGGCCGCCTTGGCCATCAGGGGAAACTGGAACCCCTCGGGAATGTCGGGTAGGCCCGAGCTCGGCGGCGTGGCCTTGGAAGGCGTCGGAGAGGCTGCCGTCAGGGGAAACCAGCGGGGCGACAACAGATTCAACCGCTGCAGCAACTCCCTCTGGTTGCGCTTGCAGACCAGAGGTTGCAGGGCCATCAGGCTGGGGACGAACTGGACCCCTTCGGCCGCCAAGGGCGCCAAGCCCTCCAGATCAATCCACTCGTTCTCAAAGCTGATGGCGGAGCAGCGTGTCGCCAGCTCAGCCGTGCCCGCCACGTCGCGGACGGAGGCCTCCACCACTCCAGCAGCCAAGCCAACGGCCGGATCCTCACGGGACGGGGTCTGCACCTGCAGCGCGATCTGCCGGCGTTGGGCAGCTTCGGCAAGCATCCAGGCCAACTGACCGCCGCCGACGATGCCGATCGCAGGGCCCATGCGCTTTGAGCTCCAATCGTTCAATGTCGCATGCAGGGCCTAGCTGGGTCGAGGCTCCAGACAGGACGTTGCGAGACCACGCCCACCATGCCAATGCGGCCGGCAGCACCTGGTACAGCAGTGGGCCCGACCTCGAGTGCTCCGCATTGAACATCCAGGCCAAGACGAGACAAGCGGACCTTCCAAAGAGAGCAACCGACAGGCTGTAGGAGTACGAGAAGGCACCGCAACGGGCTCCCCCGGGGAAGAACGAGGCGTGCAGGTATGGGGTAATGCCGAAATAGATGAAGGTCGGCAACAGCAACAAGCCTGCCCCAAAACAAATCCAGCGATGGAGCCGGAGCCGAGCAAGAGGAAACCGGACACCAGCGACACCATCGGAGCAAAAGGCATCCGGCAGGTGGCGCAACGGCACAACCTTCACCAAGGTCTCTCAAGCATGGTTGTCCCAGGTCACGGCGACCTGCCGTACACCTGCCGCGCTCAGACGTTCCAGAACCGAGTACACCGCAGCAACCATGACCAGCTCCGCACGCCCTCCAAGGATGCGTTCGATTGCTGTATTCGTCTGTGCGGGCCTTAGGTCAAGCCGCGATCGCCTGCGAACAGAAAGCGAACGAGCGACAAGAGCAGCACGATCACGAACAGGGCCAGGCCGACCGTACAGGCGTAGCTGATCTCCAGCTCTGCAAAGGCTTGGTCGTAGACGTAGTAAACCAGGGTCTTAGTGCTGTTTGCGGGTCCCCCCTGGGTCATCAGATAGACCTCCTCGAAGACCTTGGTGGCCGCAATCGCTGAAATCACCGCGACCAAGGTGACGTAGGGACGCAGCAGGGGCAGGGTGATGTCGAGGTGCTTGCGCCAACCCTCACTGCCGTCGAGCTCCGCCGCTTCGTAGAGGTCAGCCGGGATCCCCTGGAGACCGGCCAGAAAAATCACCATGTAGTAGCCCAGGCCCTTCCACAGGGTCACGACAATCACGGCGGGAAGCGCCAGCAAGGGATTGGTGAGGAAACCAATCGGCTCAAAAGCGGGACCCAAGAGCGTGTCGAGCCATCCATTGATCAAGCCGTTCTCGGCATAGAGCCAACGAAAGGCAATGGCCGCCACCACGATCGAGACCAGCACCGGGGTGTAGAAGGTGGCCCGAAACCAGTGGATCCCCGGCAGCTGACGGTTCACCAGGACCGCCAGGGCCAGCGCCCCCAACACCACCGGCGGCACCACCCCAAAGAGATAGGCCAAGGTCGTCCCCAGGACCTTGAAGAACATCGGATCCGCCAGCAGGCGCCGCACATTTGCCAGGCCCACAAACCGCAGGGGCTCAGAGACGTCCAAACCGGTCTGGGTGAAGCTCATCACCAGTGCCATAGCCGCCGGGATGAACACCGACAGGGAAATCAGCACCAGCGCCGGGGACAGGAAAGCCCAGGCGGTGGCAGAGGAGGCACCGGTGCGGAGGGAACGCTCAGCCATGCAGGCAGCATTGATCGCGCCATTGTGGTGGATCTTTTCCGATCAGCTAGTCACCCCATGCTGAATAGTTCGGCCCAGCCCAATATTGACCCGCTGGACGTGCTGCAAGGGGTCTTTGGCTACGCCTCCTTCCGCGGACCGCAGGAGGCGATCGTGCGCCATGTGATCGGCGGAGGTTCGGGGCTGGTGCTGATGCCAACCGGCGGCGGCAAATCGCTCTGTTATCAGGTTCCGGCCCTCTGCACGCCAGGGCTAGCCGTAGTGATCTCGCCTCTGATCGCCCTGATGCAGGATCAGGTGGAAGCGTTGCAGCAACTCGGTGTCGCGGCCGCCGCCCTGCATTCAGGCCTCGAGGTCGGCGCCAGCCAAACCATCTGGCGGCAGCTGAGCAACAGCGAGCTGGATCTCCTCTACGTCTCACCCGAGCGGCTCTTCAGCGCGGATGTGCTGGAGCGACTGGGCTCCATGCCACTGGCCCTGTTCGCCATCGATGAAGCCCATTGCGTCTCGCAGTGGGGGCATGACTTCCGGCCTGAATACCGCTTACTCGATCAGCTCGCGACACGCTTTCCCGAGGTGCCGAGACTGGCCCTCACCGCGACCGCCGATCCGCGCACCCAGCGGGATATCCGCGCCTGTCTGCAGTTGCATCAGGATGAGGTCTTCCTAGCCAGCTTTGATCGGCGCAACATCCGCTATCTGCTCCGCCACAAACAGGGTGGTCGTGCGCAGCTGCTGGAGTTCCTGGCGGAACACCGCGGTGAATCGGGGATCGTCTATGCCCGCTCACGCAACCGGGTGGACCGGGTGGCCGCTGAACTCAAGGCCGCCGGCATCGATGCCATTGCATATCACGCCGGCATGGATGCCGAATCACGGCGGGAGGCCCTGCAGCGCTTCCGTCTTGGCAGCGGCGTGATCGTGGTGGCCACGATCGCCTTTGGCATGGGGATCGACAAACCCGATGTGCGCTTCGTGGCCCACGTCGACCTACCCAAAAGCCTCGAGGCCTACTACCAAGAAACCGGTCGGGCGGGTCGCGATGGCCTACCCGCGGTGGCCTGGATGGCACACAGCGCCGGCGACATCCCACAGCTGCGCCGTTTCATTGATGAATCCGGAGCCAGTGAGGAGCAGAAACGCATCGAGCGCGGCAAGCTCGAGGCCCTCATCGCCTACAGCGAAGCCAGCGGCTGCCGGCGTCAGGTGCTGCTCAGCCATTTCGGTGAGGCGCTCGCCGAACCCTGCAACAACTGCGATGGCTGCCTCGAACCCAAACAGCGCAGCGACTGCCGGATCGCGGCGCAGAAAGGGCTGTCGGCTGTGTACCGGACCGGCCAACGCTTTGGCGCAGGCCATGTTGTCGACGTGTTGTTGGGCGCCAACACCGAGCGCATCCGATCGCTCGGGCACGAGCAGCTGAGTGTGTACGGCATCGGCAAGGAGCTAGATCGGAGCCAATGGCGAGCCCTACTGCGCCAGCTGGTCAGCCTCGGGGCCCTGGACTCCCCAGACGTCGCCAAGGGCGGGTTGTGTTTTGGTCCACCCGAGCTGGTTCAGCCGCTGCTGAGGGGCGAGCGGGAGCTCCATTTGGTTCTGCCGCCAAGAGCCAAGGAGCAGCGTCGACGCAGCCAGGCCACCGCTGCGGCATTGCCGGACGACGATCCACTGCTGGCGGCCTTGAAAAGCTGGCGGCGGGAGCAGGCCCGGCAGCAGGGCGTCCCGCCCTATGTGGTGTTCCACGACCGCACCCTGGTGGAGTTAGCGGCACGTCATCCGGGATCCCTCAGCGAACTCGCCGGCATAAGCGGCATCGGCGCAGCCAAGCAGGAGCGCTACGGAGCGGCACTGCTCGAGGTGCTGACGGCAACAGGAGACGGATAGCCTCAAGCGACTGCAGCGTTATTCCATGAGCGCCACGGCCGCCGCGATCCGCACCATCGAGGTGGCACTCAGTGCGAATCCCTATCCCGTCGTGATCGGACGAGGAGCGCTCTCGAGCCTCGGTCAGCAGATCCTGGGCCAGGGAATTAAAGCGGGCACCAAGGTCTTGATCGTGACCAACCCCGTCGTGCATCAGCACTACGGCGCCCAGGCATCGGGCAGCCTCCAGGCAGCGGGCTTTGAGGCGGAGCTCCTCGTGATCGAGGCCGGGGAGGAGCAGAAAACCCCAGCCACCGTGGCGCACATTCACGACGCGGCCTTCGCCCAGAAATTGGAGCGTGGATCCTTGATCGTCGCCCTCGGCGGAGGCGTGGTGGGTGACATGGCTGGCTTCGCCGCGGCGAGCTGGCTGCGGGGCATCGCCGTCGTCCAGGTGCCCACGACCCTGCTGGCCATGGTCGATGCCTCGATCGGCGGTAAAACCGGCGTGAATCACCCTGGCGGCAAGAACCTGATTGGGGCCTTCCACCAGCCCAAGCTGGTCCTGATTGATCCAGCCACCCTGGCCACCCTGCCGGAGCGGGAATTCCGGGCCGGCATGGCCGAGGTGATCAAGTACGGGGTCATCGGAGACCCGGACCTCTTCCACGAACTGGAAGCCGCAGCAGGCGGTCTGCGTTCGATAGCGACCCTGCCAGTGGCGCTCCTGGAGAGCATCCTGGAGCGCGCCGCCGCCGCCAAGGCGAAGGTCGTCGCGGCGGACGAACGGGAAGGCGGCCTTCGGGCGATCCTCAATTACGGCCACACCCTCGGCCACGTGGTGGAAGCGCTCTGCGGCTACGGCACCTATCTCCATGGCGAGGCCGTGGGCATCGGCATGGTGGCCGCCGGCGAGCTCAGCCTGGAGCTGGGGCTCTGGAGCGCCGACGACCAACGCCGGCAACGGGCCGTCATCGAAGCGGCAGGTCTGCCGATGCGCTGGCCCGAGCTCGATCCCCAGGCCGTCCTGCGGTGCCTGCAGGGGGACAAGAAGGTGCGGGCTGGCCGCGTGCGCTTCGTACTCCCGACCAGCCTTGGAACGGTAGAGATCCGTAGTGATGTCCAGCCCGAGCAGGTGTTAGCGGCCCTGTCGCGCTGCGCCTAGGCCAGGGGGGGATCCTGCAGGAACATCGGCTGGGCGGCCATGTCGCTGGAGCGCTGCAGGGCAATCCAGCGGAAATCACCGAGGGCAGACGGGTCGACGTAGCGCAGCAGCGCTTCACGACGACTCAGCAGATCAGCCAACTCCGCCGGTGATCCCTGCTGCAGGGCATGCAGGCGCTGGGCCAAACCAAGGGCCAGCAGGGCCTCACCCTGGCGCCGCTGCCCCAGCAGGCTCCAGCCACTGGCGACGGCGGCCCGCTCCAGCGACTCCAAACAGAGGTGGGCCGTGAGGTCCCAGCGGCCCGGCTCCAGAAGCGGATCATCGCTGGCCCGTTGGCCGCGGTAGGCCATCAAGGTGCCATTGCTGCGCTGCGGGGCGTAGTAACGCCAGGCCTCATGGGCGTAGTCGATCACTAGCAACTGCCCCTGGCTGAGGGCAGCAGCGGCCTGGGCCAGCCACGGGGCGAGACCCACATGCAGCTCCGTGCACCAGCCCTCTGGCCGCGCGGGCCCAGGGATGTAGGCGTCCAACTCCAGCCGCATGGCCGCACTCAGCGGGGGACCAGCCGCGAGTTCCAGCGCAGCACCCTTCGCCAGCGAGACCCCCTGAAGCCGCCAGTCCTGGCCATCCCAGAGCACCCGCTCAACCGCCAGGGCATCCAGCACTTCGTGGGCGAGCATTACCCCGGTCAAGGGCGACTCCTGGAGCTGGGAGAAGGACTGCCAACGGCAGCGCAGAGGGGCCTCCGCCAAAAGCGCCCGCTGACGCTCCGCCATGCCCGGGTTCGGTTCCACCAGGACCAGTTCCAGACGCTCGCGCACCTCCGGTGCCTCCCGCGCAATGGCTTCACTGAGCTGGAGGGCGAGCTGGCCTTCCCCGGGGCCCGTCTCGATCAAGGCCAGGGGGACGTGACCTGGCTGCTGCTGGAACCACTGCAGAAGCTGAGGCAGCAGGAGCTCCGCAAAGTCCGGTCCCAGAGACGGGGAGGTGGCGAAGTCACCCGAAGGCCCCACCTGCAGGCGACCCGCCCCATAGGCCCCATGGCTGGGGTCGTGCAACACCCAGTCCATGTAGGTGCTGAAGGGCACCCAGCCACCGGCGGCCTGCAACCGCTCCATCAGCCAGGCGGGGGCCGCGTACATAGGAGATGAAGCAGAACTCACGGCGCTGCAGAGGACTCAGGGAGAATGCTCGCCACTGAAGCAGGTGCCATGACCGAGCCGCGTGCTGCCCACAGCGTCTCCGCTCTCCGCGGCTGGCTGCTGGGCCTAGCCCTCAGCCTGGCGCTCCTGCTGGGTTGGGGGGCTCCACCGGCCTGGGCCTATGACAACCCGGACCTGCTGCCCGATCACCCAACCCCGGTGATCGACCTGGCGAAGATCCTCACGGACAACCAGCGCGCCGCCCTGGAAGCCGAGATCAACGACTTCGAAGCCGTCAGTGGCTGGAAGCTTCGCGTCCTCACCCAATACGACCGCACGCCTGGGCTCGCCGTTAAAGACTTCTGGGGCCTCGATGAGCGCAGCCTGCTGCTGATCGCCGACGAGCGCGGCGGGAACCTGCTCAACTTCAACGTGGGCGACGCGCTGTTTGCGCTGATGCCCCGCACCTACTGGGTGGAGCTGCAGACCCGCTTCGGCAACCAGTACTACGTGCGAGACCACGGCCAGGATGCGGCCCTGCTCGACTCACTCCACACGGTCAAGGGCTGCCTCGAGATAGGCGGCTGCCAGGTCGTGCCCGGCTTGCCCCAGGAGCAGTGGCTGCTCACCCTCGCCACCTCCATCCTGGGTGGTCTGATCGTGGGGTTTGCGGCCTATCCCCGCAAGCCGGAGCACACAGTGGAGTGGGCCTGGGTGCTGCTGCTCTCCCCCCTCTGGGTGATTCTCTTTGGGGTCTTTGGTGTGGCTCCGATCATTACCCGCACCTCCGACATTCTGCCCCTGGTGCGCAATGCCCTGGGCTTTGTCGGAGCGATTGCCCTGGCCTACCTGATCGCCCAGAACACGATCGGTAAGACCCGCCTCAAGGAAGGTGATCAGAGTTAATGGGCTCTGATCTAGATGCCAAGGCTCTTCGGCTTGGGCCCAATCCGATCCAGGGCCTCGAGCCGGCAACGAAGGGACTGCACCGGTTCACAAGCGGGCAGCTCGACACGGTCGACCGCTGGTTCCTGCGGTTCCGCCAGTGTATTTAATTGGGCAAGACTTTGCTCATAGAACACCTTTAGAGCCGCGTAGCGCTTAACCGGCTGGCCGTAATAGCTGTAGCCAGCAAGGGTCGGGAACGAGGCCCATTCCGGTGCGAGCTTAGCGGCCAGCTCCGGGGTGAACTCTCCGCGATCCGCCAAAGCGAGGGCACCGCGTCGCTGAATCAAAAAGATGGCCGCCTGGTCTTGAACGTGGGGGCCGAACCCAGCCAGCCCGAGTTTTCGGCTGGCCATTGTCCAGGTGAAGGGCATGAACTGGTAGGCCCCGGCAGCGGCGCTGGCATAGCGACCGGAATAGATCACTCGGTTGGGATGGCGATCCATTCCGCCCATGAGGCCTCCGCCAAACATCACGCGGTAGCCCAGATCCTCCCCGCGGGCCCAGGTGCCTTCGGCGAAGCGGATCGTGTTCAGCAGGGCGCGGCGCTCAGGGGTGATCGCGTAACGGAAGGGGCCACCCGGAGTGATCTGACCATCGCTGGCGTCAAGCATCGCCAAGCGAGAGCGGGGCGCTGCGGGCTGCCGAGGGACGGGAGGAAGTGCCGGAAGGAGGCTGACCGCATCGGCCTTGGCAACCTCAGGATTGGACTGACCGGTATCGGCCAGGGCGGGCACCGGGGCCAGCAGAGCCGAGACACCCAGCAGGGATGCGACGGGCATGGAGAGTAAAGAACGCACAGAGATCGAAGGAACCATCAACTTCGAAGAGATCTGAGCGCTCAAATCATCAAAAGCAGAGAACGGCGCACGTCAAGGGAGACCTAATACAGGAAAACCAGACGACGGGTACACCAAATCAAAGAGCTGTCTAAATTAGTGCAGATATTGTCCTGCACTAGCAAGTCAACCAGTCAATTGTAAGTTAAATTTTGTCCGACTAACCGTCAACAAAGCAAGTAATCCATGCCAGTGCAGTAACCGTCCACAAGCATCAAGATCTAAGAGCGCGATTGAACTCACTCTTGGACTGGAGTTTGGAGTCGCAAAAAGAACAAAATCCAAAACATTGCGTGACCTCGCCCTCAACCGAGCGCCAAGGCACGGAGGAAACGGGCCGCCTGCTGCGGGCCATCGGGACTCAATCCATCGCCCGAAGCGGGCACGAGGGGGCGATCCACCTGCCAGTCCCCCCGCTCCAGCTGCGCACGACTCAACAAGCGATGGGGGGCGTGGCGCTGCAGGAATGCCTCCAAAACCTGAGCCTCGGCAAACCCGTCCCGATGCACCAGGTGCACCCCCAATCCCATGGTCATCGCCTCACAGAAGGTGCTGTAACCGGGCTTCGTGATCACCCGGCTGCAGAGCGGCATGCACTCCAGGGGCCTGAGGTCCTTGGGAATCACGCTGACATTCACCGCCTCGCAGTGGAGCCCGGGATCACTCACCAAAAAGTGATGCCCAGGCCAACGTTCAAACAACTTGGAGTCCAGCTGCACGCCGAGGCCGCCAAAGCCCATCAGCACCGTCCGCTGGGGCGCTGACGTCAGACCCAGTAGATCCCGCACCCGCTGGGGATCCAGGCGCGGCTGCCCGGCAGTCAAGCCGATCTCCTCGCTCGGCAGCCCCCAGTCCATGTCCATCGCGAACGGACAACGCAGCAGGGCCGTCCCTTGCCGGTACTGCTCCAGTGCACGGTCCGCCCAATCCGTCAAAGCGCCACCCATGGGCCGGTAGATGGCATCCCAACCGAAATTGCCCATCCAGACCAGAGGTGCCTCCAAGGCCAAGGCCAATCGTGCTGCCGCCGGAGGGACGTCGGCGAGCAGCAGAACCGAGTCCCCTTGCTGCTGCAGCCAAGCCAACTCCTGTTCGATCTGCTGCGGCATCTGCTCCTCAACGGCCTCCAGGGCCGCCAAGGTGGCGTCCGGGTCAGCGTCTAGGGCATCGGCCTGAATCACCCCCACATCCCAGCGCAGGGCACGCTTTTCAAAGGGAATCTCGGCAAAAGCCAGCGAGAGAAACGACGCGGGCAAGGGCGTCGAGAGCACGATGCGCCAGCTCGGCTGCAGGCGGTGGACGGCATTCAAGACCGCGGCGACCCGCGATCCATGGCCAAAGCCATGGCCACTAATGCAGACATAAAGCAGCATCGCTAGGCCAGCTCCGCCCGGAAGAGCGTTTGGCGGTAGGGAAGGGTCCCCCCATTGCTGAACCAGCGGTGGGAGACCTCCTGAAGAACGCCGTCCTCAAACTCAACCCAGCTAAAGTGCCGCAGCGCTCTGCCCTTTGGATCCTCGCCGTGGCGCGGAACACAGGCGGTATTGAGGTAAGTGGTTCCGGAACGGTCCCGACTGAAGCTCTGTCGCTCGCCCTGGCCACGCTTCAGGCGATGATGCATGTGGCCAAAAACGACTAAGGGGACGGGACGGCTGCGGCGAATGCGGTCGATCGCGAGCGCCAAGTCCTGATCGCCCCAATCGCAAGCGGGCGCTTTCCAATCCCGCCCACAGGGATCAGCGGCCCCACTCCCCAAACCGCTCGGTCCGGAATGGGCAAGCACCACCAGGGGCAGGCGCGGATCGGCCGAAAGGGCCGCCGCACGGATGCGTTCAGCGGACTCCTCCAAGCCAACCGGCCCAAAGACCGCTTCGGCAGCGCGGTTGAGGTAGTGACCGCCGCCGGCACTGGCGGGTCGAGCACCGACCACGGCCAGCCCCGGTGGCTGCAACTCCCGCAGGCCCCAGCCGCAATGGAGATCGCCCAACAGATCCAATTGACGTTGCAGGGTGCGACCGCTGGCGTCACGACCGGTGTCGTGGTTCCCGAGGATGCAGGCCATCGGCAGGCTCAGGCGCGTCAGCCGCTTGGGGATCAGCTGCTGACCATCGCTCAGGTCACCGACCACCAACAGGGCGTCTGGCGCCAGTGCGGCCAAGACCTCTTCATCCAGACCATCCCACTGGCCATGCAGATCTCCGGCGATGGCAATGCGGAGGGTGGCCAAGTGGTGCCTAGGCTTTCGCCATCCTGCACCACTTAGGGCCAGAGCCTTGGTTTTCGCGGCAGCCCAGAACACCTCCTCCGGTTGCCCTGCTCACCGGGATCTCCCGGAGGCGATTGCCGCGTTGAAACGGCAGCGCAATGCTGTGATCCTGTCCCACTACTACCAAGAGCCTGAGATCCAGGACGTCGCTGATTTCATCGGCGATTCGCTGGAGCTCTCTCGGAAGGCAGCCGCCACCGATGCCGATGTCATCGTCTTCTGCGGGGTTCAC
Organism: Synechococcus sp.; assembly: GCA_047285805.1. GTDB lineage: Bacteria > Cyanobacteriota > Cyanobacteriia > PCC-6307 > Cyanobiaceae > Vulcanococcus. Next base: position 795,725 of record JBJBCN010000002.1, read on the forward strand.
TTCATGGCCGAGGTGGCAAAAATTTTGAGCCCACTGAAGACCGTGTTGCTGCCGGACCTGGACGCCGGCTGCACCCTGGCGGACGCCTGCCCCGCGGATGGCTTCGCCCAGTTCCGTGCCGAGCACCCCGACCACCTCGTGGTCAGCTACATCAATTGCTCGGCGGCGGTGAAAGCGCAGAGTGATCTGATCTGCACCAGCAGCAATGCCGTTGATCTAGTCCAACAGCTGCCGGCCGATCGACCGATCCTGTTTGCACCGGATCAAAACCTCGGGCGTTGGGTGGAAAGCCAGAGCGGACGGGAACTGACCCTCTGGCCCGGCAGCTGCATCGTCCACGAGACCTTCAGCGAGCAGGCCCTACTGCAACTGAAGCTCGATCATCCCGGTGCCGAAGTGCTTGCCCACCCCGAATGCCAGCAGAACCTGCTCGACTACGCCGATTTCATCGGCTCCACCAGTGCTCTGCTGCGCCGCTCTGAATCCAGCCCCGCCGAGGCCTTCATCGTGCTGACCGAGCCAGGGATCCTGCACCAGATGCGCAAGGCGGTCCCAGGCAAGTCATTCTTTGAGGTGCCCGGCGCCGATGGCTGCAGCTGCAACGCCTGTCCCTACATGCGCCTGAACACGCTCGAGAAGCTCTGGCAGTGCCTCACGGACCTCAGCCCCGCAATCGAGATGGATGAGTCGATGCGCCTGCAGGCCCTCGCGCCGATCCAAAAAATGCTGGAGATGAGCCGCTGAGTTCGGGCTCAGTAGCTGTAGTTCTCGACAAACAAACTGCTGTCATCGGAGGGTTCCGAGCCGGGGACATAGCTTCCCAGGCTTGCGGCCCCATTGGCCCGCGCCCGCGCCAAGAGGGCCGCCTGGCCAGCCTTGAGATCCTTGCCCGCCCAGTTCTTGATGCAGGAGTGCTGCAGGGCCCGGCCGTAGGAGAAACCCAGGTGCCAGGGCGCGCCACAGCGAGCCGCCACCTGGTTGATGGCGTTCAAGCAGAGGCTGGCGTCTTCTTCGCTGAGGCCGCCACTAAGAAACAGGATCGAGGGGACGGCCGAGGGGACCGTGCGCATCAGGGTTCGAACCGTGAACTCCCCGACCTCCTCCGCACTGGGCTGATGGGAACAACTCGCCCCAGCGCAGGTCATCGATGGCTTGAGGAGACTGCCCTCGAGGAACACGCCGTTGACCGCGAGCGCCTCGTAGGTGGTCCGCAACACCCACTCCTGAACGGCCGCGGTGGTGGTGATGTCGTGGTCGCCATCCATCAGGATTTCCGGCTCCACGATGGGCACCAACCCCTGCTCTTGCACAGTCCGGGCATAGCGGGCCAGGCCCCAGGCGTTCTCGCGCACCGAGAGCTCGGAGGGTGAGCCGTTGGCGCTGATCTGCAGAACGGCCCGCCACTTGGCAAAGCGCGCGCCCCGTTCGTAGTAGCGGGCTGCCCGCCCCGCGAGGCCCTTCAAGCCCGTGCACGAGGTCTCACCGCTCAAACCGCCGGCTAGGGGCTCCACCCCCTGGTCTACCTTGACCCCGGGGAGGATGCCCTGGGCTTGGAAGAGCTCCGTGATCGGCGTTCCGCCCTCCTCCCTGGTGCTGTCCTGAAAGAGGGTCTCTTCGAAGAGGATCACTCCAGAGATGTGATTCCTGAGGCCCACGGTCGTGGCCAAAAGACTGCGGTAGGCCCGTCGGTGCTCTTCGCTGTTCTCCAGGCCGATGGCGTCAAAGCGTTTGCCGATGGTGCCGGTGGATTCATCGGCCGCCAAGAGCCCAGTCCCCGGGGCCGCCAAGGCCGCTGCGGTGCTGGCCAACTCATCGCGGAACGCTTGCAGGGCCATCGCACGGGCAGCAGGAGCTTCCCCCTAGCTAGCGCCAAAACGCAGTCCTGGAAGCTCCGTGGTCATGATTCAGGCCGATCACGCCGCCCAGCGCCCATGCCCCTCGCCCCAGGCGGCCTGTTGGAGCTCACCCCGGAGGGTCTCTACTGCGCGGCGGCTGGCGCCTGGATCGATCCCTGGCGGCCGGTCCCCAGGGCCCTGATCACCCACGCCCACGCGGACCATGCCCGGCCTGGGTGCGGCGAGTACTGGGCGGTGGCGTCCAGCGAAGGGATCCTGCGGGAGCGGCTGGGGGCAGAGATCACCCTGCTGCCGGTGGGCTACGGCGACCTCAACCGCATTGGCGAGGCGCGGGTCTCCTTTCATTCCGCCGGCCATGTCCTCGGATCGGCCCAGATCCGCCTGGAAGCCGGTGGGGAAAGCTGGCTGGTCAGCGGCGATTACAAGCGCTGCCACGACCCCAGTTGCACACCGTTCGAACCCGTCCAGGCGGACGTCTTCATCAGCGAGGCCACCTTCGGCCTACCGATCTACCGCTGGGAAACCGGAGCGGCGGTCGCCCGCCAAATCCTGAGCTGGTGGCAGGCCGAGCCAGAGAAGCCATCGGTGCTCTTCTGCTACGCCTTTGGCAAGGCCCAGCGCGTTCTGGCGGAGCTGCATCAACTGGGAGTGGAGGAGACGGTCCTTCTCCACGGCGCCGTCGATCGACTGATGGGGCCCTATCGCGAGGCGGGCGTCGCGTTGCCTCCGACGATGGCTCTCTCCCAGGTGCCCAAGGGGGAGTCTTTGGCGGGGCGTCTGGTCATTGCGCCACCTGCGGCCCACCGCAGTCGCGGCATGGCTCGCCTGGCCAAGGCACAAAACGGTTTCGTCAGCGGCTGGATGGCCGTCCGCGGTGCCCGCCGTCGCCGGGGCTATGGCCGCGGTTTCGTCATGAGCGATCACGCCGACTGGGCGGGCTTGGTGCGCAGCGTGCAGGAGAGCCAGGCGCAACAGATCTATGTGACCCACGGCCAAAGCACGGTCCTTTCCAGATATCTACGAGAGATGGAGGGGATTAACGCGGAACCCCTCGAGGGGACTTTTGAGGCCGAACGGTTTGATGAGGAGGAGACGTCATGAAGGCCTTCTCCCGGCTGTTTTCCGAGCTGGACTGCACCAGCGGCACTACGGCCAAGTTGGAGGCCCTGGAGGCCTACTTCCGCAGTGCCCCCCCTGAAGATGCCGCCTGGGCCCTCGCCCTCCTACTGGGGAAACGCCGCAAACGACTGATCAGCGGTCGACGCCTACGGGAGATCTGTCTGCATGCGATGGCCTTACCGGATTGGTTGTTCGAGGCCTGCAGCAATCAGGTTGGTGATTCCGCTGAAACGGTCTCGTTGCTGTGGAGCCAAAAGCAACCTGGTCCAATGGCACCGAGTGCCGAGCGCAGCCTGAGCGACTGGATGGTGCAGGTCTTGCCTGCGCTGGCGGCAGCGGAGGGGGACGCGCAGGAGGCCGCGGTGGTGCGCACCTGGCAGAGCCTGCCAACTGGGGAGCTGCTGCTGATCAACAAGTTGCTCAGCGGCGGCTTTCGCGTTGGCGTCTCCACCGGTCTGGTGACCCGCGGCGTCGCCCGCAGCGCTGGACTCGATGAAGCCCTGATTGCCCATCGCCTGATGGGAGGGTTCAACCCATCGGCCGAGACCTATGGGGCCCTGACCGCAGAGGCCAGTGATGCGGATGCGCTCGCCGCCCGTCCGTTCCCGTTTTTCCTCGCCAGCCCGATCGAACTCGAGCAGATCGAGCAGACCCCCGCCGATCAGTGGCAGGTGGAGTGGAAGTGGGACGGGATTCGCGGACAGCTGATCCACCGCAGTGGTGGCTGCAGCCTTTGGAGCCGCGGTGAAGACCTGATTAATGAGGCCTTCCCTGAGCTGATCGACCTGGCGGTCTCCCTTCCCCAGGGGACGGTGCTCGATGGCGAGATCTTGATCTGGAAAGCGGACTCGAGCACTCCGGAATCCTTTGCCACCCTGCAACGACGGCTCGGGCGCAAGGCACCAAGCCGAGCGCTGCAAAAGGACTGTCCGGCGGCCTTCGTGGCCTACGACCTGCTGGAACTGGACGGGGTGGACCAGCGCCAAACCCCCCTCGAGCAACGGCGCCGGCGGCTGGAAGCCCTCGTTCAGGGCTGGAGCGAGACCGAGCGGGATGCGCGCTCACGGCTGCGTCTCTCGGAGACACCGCCCCTGAGGCGTTGGGGTGAGCTCGAGGGCTTACGGGAGCAAGCTCGCCAGAAGGGTGCGGAGGGCTTGATGCTCAAGGCCAAGCCCTCGCCCTATCTGATGGGGCGCAAACGAGGCCACTGGTGGAAACACAAGCTCGAGCCCTTCCACCTCGATGCGGTGCTGCTTTACGCCCAGGCCGGTAGCGGTCGACGGGCCAACCTCTACACGGATTACAGCTTTGGACTCTGGAACGACGACGGCGAGTTGGTGACCTTCGCCAAGGCCTACTCCGGACTCGACGATGGGGAAATTCGCCAGGTAGATCGCTGGATCCGGGCCCACACCACCGAACGCTTTGGGCCCGTGCGGGCCGTGGAGCCAACGCTGGTGTTCGAATTGGCCTTTGAAGGTCTGCAACCCTCGAAACGCCACAAGTGCGGGCTAGCGGTTCGCTTCCCGCGGATCAGCCGTTGGCGGCAGGACAAACCCGCCGCAGAAGCCGACAGCGTCGCCACGGCCCTGGCCCTGATGGAGGGCCGATGAGCGCAACGCTGCTGCCGATTCGGGACTGGTTCCGACGCCAAGGCTGGACACCGATGGCCTTTCAAGAGGAGGTCTGGGGGGCCTACCTGGAGGGGCAGAGCGGACTGCTGCAGGTGCCCACCGGCTCGGGCAAGACCTACGGGGCCGTGATGGGTCCCATGGCCGAGATGCTCGAGCGCGGCGGGAAGGGTCTGCGGTTGCTAGTGATCACCCCCCTGCGCGCGCTCTCACGGGACTTGGCCCTGGCGATCGAGCAACCGATCGAGGCGATGGGCTGGCCGCTGCGGGTGGAGATTCGCAATGGCGACACGAGCACCTACGAACGGAGCAAGCAGCTTCGCACCCCCCCTGAAATCTTGATTACGACGCCGGAATCCCTGAGCCTTCTGTTGGCCAACCCGAAGGCCCCGCTGCTGTTTGAGGGGCTGCAGGCGGTGGTGATCGACGAGTGGCACGAGCTCATGGGCAGCAAACGGGGGAGCCAGTGCGAGCTCTGCCTCAGCTGGCTCAGGCAGCTGAGGCCCGAGCTGCGCACCTGGGCAATCAGCGCGACGATCGGCAACCTCGAGGAGGCGGCACGGGCAGCCCTCGATTCAACGGAGGCCAAGCCCCTGATCGTGACGGCCCAACTGCAACGGGAAACCGCGATCCGCAGCCTCTTGCCCGAACAGATCGATGGCTTCCCATGGGGTGGTCACCTCGGCCTACGGATGTACGAGGAGTTGGTCGCCGGACTGGATCCGGCCATCAGCACCCTGCTCTTCACCAACACCCGCAACCAGGCGGAGCGCTGGCACCAATGTCTGCGCTTCGCCTGCCCGGAGATGGAGGACGCCCTGGCCCTGCACCACAGTGCCATCGACCGCACGGAGCGAGAGGCGATTGAGGCGGCGGTCAAGGCCGGGGATCTGCGCTGGGTGGTCTGCACCAGTTCCCTGGACCTCGGCGTTGACTTCCAACCGGTGGAGAGGGTCGTGCAAATCGGTAGTGCCAAAAATCTGGCCCGCCTGTTGCAGCGCGCGGGCCGCAGCGCCCACTGCCCAGGCGGCACCTCGCAGGTGCTCTTCATGCCCACGAACGCCCTGGAGTTGCTCGAGGTGTCGGCGATGCGGCGGGGACTGACCGATGGCTTGGTGGAACACCGCAACCCCCCGGAACTCCCCCTGGATGTCCTGCTCCAGCATCTGGTCAGCCTGGCCTGCGGCCCTGGGTTTGAACCCTCCCAAGAGATGGAGACGGTCCGCACAAGCTGGAGCTTCCGCAGCCTCAGCGAGAGCCAATGGCAGTGGTGCCTGGATTTTCTGGAGCACGGAGGGCAATGCCTGGGGGCCTACCCCCGCTACCGCAAGTTGGTTCGCTGCCAGCCCGGCAGCGACGAACCCGCCGAGGTGGGGCAGCCCTACCGCTACCGGGTGCTGGATAAGACGATTGCGCGGCATCATCGCTTCAATATCGGCACGATCACCGCGGACCGCTCCGTCACGGTGCGCTTTGTGCGCGGGGCCGTACTTGGCCATGTGGAAGAGGCTTTTATCGGACGGTTGAAACCGGGCGATGTCTTCTTTTTTGCAGGCCGCCAGTTGGAGTTCGTACGGCTGCGGGAGATGACGGCCCAGGTCAAGGCCACCAGCCGCAAAAGCTCCACCGTGCCGGCCTGGGCGGGGGGGCAGATGGCCCTCTCGGACCTGCTCAGCAGCCATCTCCGCGAGGAGGTCGATCGCTGCGCCCAGGGCCTCTGTGATGACGAGGAGCTGGATACTCCAGAACTGCGCGCCCTGCGGCCTTTGCTTCAGCGCCAAGCAGATCTCTCACGCATCCCAAGGCGGGAGCAGATCCTGCTGGAGGTCTGCTCAAGCCGCGAAGGCAGTCACCTGTTCGTCTTTCCCTTTGAAGGGCGGTTTGTCCATGAGGGCATCGGCTTCCTCTGGGCCTGGCGCCTGGCGCGCCACCAGCCCAGCACGATCACGGTCTCGATCAACGACTACGGCTTTGAGCTCCTCGCCCCCAAGCGCTACCCCTTCGATGAACTGATCGAGCTCCATGGCGATGACCTGCTCGACATCACCAACCTCGATGACGACCTCGAGCAGGCGTTGAATTTCTCAGAGCTCTGCCGCCGTCGCTTTCGCTCGATCGCTCAGGTAAGCGGCTTGGTCACCCAGTCCATGCCGGGACAAAACAAAACCGGGGGTCAACTGCAGATCAGTGCGGCCCTACTCTTTGACGTCTTCCAAAAGCACGAACCCAACCACCTATTGCTCGAGCAGGCACGCCGGGAAGTGCTCGAGGAACAACTGGAAACGCAACGCCTCCGCACGGCCCTCGAGCGCATGGCTTCCAGTGAATGGCTAATGGAGCGAACCCAACGTCCCAGCCCTCTGGCCTTCCCTCTGATGGTGGAGCGACTGAACAACCGACTCAGCAACGAATCCGTTCTCGATCGCGTGCAGCGCTTGATCGCAGAAGCCACGAAAGCCGAAGGCTGACGCCGCGTTCAGTGGCCGTAGCGCAGACGCCGGACATCAACTTCCAGGCGAACCATTTCACAACACGCTTTTGAGACCACGCGCGGACCTTGTTGGAGGTCCTCGTTGTAGCGATACATCGCCTGGATGTAGTACTGCTCCAACTCCTGGAGCAGGCCATCGCCGATCCACCGTGTGCGCACCATCGCCATCTGAGGGAACACCAAAAGGGAGTCCCCGTGGACCCATCCTCCGGCTCTAACAAGAGCTTGAAAAACCGGCTTCAGCAGGCTCAAGCCGAATTGAGCATCAGGACTCATTGCGAAGCAACAACGCCGCAGCGATAACAAGGCTGCTACGTGAGGTCGCCCATGTCCGTGTCACGGAATCGCTCCGCAGCCCGCCATAGGCTCGAGCAGCAGGTCAACGCGGAAGTCCTCTCGTTCGTGGATGGCTTTCGACCGCTTATCCCCAGGCCCTGCGAAGCCGCCATGGCTCGCCCGAAGACGACCCAGCACGGGGTGAAGCACTGGTGGTCAGTGCTGGTGCACTGGTGGTCAGTGTTGGTGCGCTGGTGGTCAGTGTTGGTGCGCTGGTGGTCAGTGTTGGTGCGCTGGTCGCAGGGCCTCAAAGAGCGCTTCGCCTAATCACCACTGGGGGGGCACCTGACACCAGCCCTGGCGCAGCAGGTTCTGCATGAGGCGAACATCGTTGTAGCGGAGCATTCGGCTGTTGTGGAAGGCCTGGATCGCTCCGTCACACGCAAGATCGGCAATAACCACTTCGCACCACTGAGCGTGGGGCGTCGGATCAATCGTGGTGAAGCGCACCCGGGGCGGCCAAGACGCTTTTGCTCGGGGTTCTCCTGAGCTGCCATGGCGACCAGTCAACACGCTGATTTCACGCTTAGATGCCAGCACGCAGAGACAACACCAAAGCCCCCGTCCGGCTTTTTTATGGCGTCGTTTGTGAGCCGAGGCTTGAGAAGTTGGAATAGCGGCGACACAATTTGGCCACCAGCACCTTCCGGGGGTCCTTGGAGTTCAACTCCCCTTGGCTGATCTTGAAGCGCGCCAGATTCTGCGCGACGCCAGGAAGCCCATCGCGGACGCAGTAGGCCATAACCGAAGGAAGCCGTTGGCGTTCTCCCTTCGGGCCTTCGAGGACCGGCGCGAAGCGGGCCACGCGATAGAGAACACCATGCTCGCGCTCACTGTCCAGTAAGGCCTCGGCAGCGGCCAGACGAGCCTGATCCCCCTCGAGATCCTTCTGCCAGAAGTCAACCGGAATGCCGTCGCGCTCGTTGAAGTCCACGTTCTTCTTCGCCCAGGCGATCTCGGCCTTGAGGGAGTCGAAATTCACCTGCTGGGCAATGCGACGGTCCTCCAGTTGCACCGAGCCCTCCTCCACAAGGAGGCGTTGACCGGAGCTGGTCTTCACGACCAGCTCCCGACTGTCCTCGCTGCTCTGGCAGCCGGCCAACAGCAGCGCCAACACCAGCAGCAGGCGCATTGGGCCCCATCCGTTGCCCTCCCCTTGTAGCCGCTCCCGTGAAGATTCAGCGGGAATCACAATGGAGGCTCGCAAAGCCTCCATTGTGAGCGGATGAGCCCCCTGCACTGCCCCCTCTGCATCGGCCTGGCCGTTGTCTCTATTGGCCGCGCCGCAGCCCATCTCAGTGGGCTATGGCTCATGCTCTGGGGACCGGAACCAGGCGCATGCGCACTCTCAGCTGGGCTGACTTTGACCGGGCCCTAGACACAGCCCTCGATCGCCTTGCATCGTGCACCTTTTCCGGGGTCTACGGCGTTCCCCGCGGTGGTCTCATCCTCGCGGTGAGCCTAAGCCATCGTCTCGGCATTCCCCTGCTGGAGCAGCCGCAGGCCGGATGTCTGATCGTCGATGACATCTACGAGACCGGGCGCACCGTTGCGCCCTATCGCGAGCGCTCAGACCTCACGACCCTCGTCTGGATCAGCAAGGTGCCGCCGATCTGGTGGCAGGCACTCGAGGTCCAAGCCGGCCGAGAGTGGATCCTGTTCCCCTGGGAGAACGCCGAAGCCGCCCTCACCGATGAAGAGCAGTACCGTAATTCCCGCTCCCATGGTTAAACCTCGGCTCTACCTGGCCTCTCCCTACGGCTTCTCCGCCCACTGGCGGACCCGCCTGCTGCCAGATTTTGTTAGCGCCCTTGAGCAGATCGGCCTGGAGGTCTGGGAACCCTTCTCACGCAACAGCCAACTGGACCTCGCTGAACCAGGCTGGGCTTGGCGCGTGGCCCAGGCGGATCTGCAGGACGTCCGCGACGCCGATGCCGTCCTCGCCATCGTGAACGGCACGCCTCCCGACGAGGGGGTCATGCTCGAACTGGGCGCCGCGATTGCCCTCGAAAAGCCCATCTTCCTCTACCGCGATGACTTCCGCCGTTGCAGCGATTCCGAGGACTATCCGCTCAACCTGATGGTCTTCAGCGGCTTACCACCGGAGGGCTGGCAGGACTGGCTCTACGGCTCGATTGAGGAACTCCACAGCCCCGAAAAAGCTCTCGTCCGATGGCTGAAGGACTGGAGATCAAGCGGGTCCTAGAGACTCTCCGGAGGACTTCGCAATCTGGGCCGCGCGCATCGCCGCTTCAATGGGGACGGTTCCATCGCTCGTGTTTTTGGCTGCCAGCTGTTGAACCATCTGACGGCGCTGTTCGGGAGTCAACTTCAAGAGATCAGCCAAGACATCAGGGTTGATCCATCCAAGTCGCTCCCAAGCCAGCCCATCCATCGGCGCCGTTCCATCCAAGTTCTGCCCTCCTAAGCGGGAAAGACGGCAGAAACGTGCTTTTTTCGGCACGCGTCAGCTCACCCAAACAGAGCGCGACAATGCCGCGCATGAACAACCACCGCCCCCTTTCCATTCTGTTCTTGGCGCTCGTGCTCGCCGTGGTACCCCTCTCAGCGGCCCTGCTCATCCACGGTCATGCCAACGTCCAAGCAGTCTTCCGCAACGCTTTCGGTTGAATCCAGGGTCGATTCTCATCAAAACGACAATTTTCCGCTACCAACTGGATAGAGCTGGGGGCCGCAGATGTTCTTCTACGAGCTGAGCGTCAACCTGCCCCACCGCACCATGAAGATTCCTCTCCAGGCGGAGACCGAAGAGCAGGCCTGGCATCTCGGCCGAGACCTCTTCCCTGATCACGAGATCGACTTGGTCCCCAGGCGCAGGGACTGCGATGCAGATTTGTGGGCCATCTAGGGCCGCCAAGCGATCAGGACTTCTTCTCCAGCTGGCGAACGATCCAAGCCATCGCACCCAAGGAACCGACCAAGGCAATCAGTAACGCAATCGTCATGGGTGGGGCCGACGGAAGACCTGATTATGTCGGCCTGGTGTTCGTCTACGTCAGCCTGAAGCGGGCCGAGCGCTTTCACCATCAGCTGAACGGCGCAGCCTTTGAGGGAACCGCAGAGCTCCATGGGCACGAGCTCTACGACCTCGGACCATTCCCGATGGCCATCCGTAACGAGGAGGCCAAGATGCCAGTTAGTGGCGAGCTCTATCGACTGAACGCGCAGCAGCTGCAGGACCTGGATCGCTTCGAAGGGGCACCCCGGCTTTACAAACGCGCATTGCACGTTCTTGCCGATGGTCGCGAGGCATGGGTCTATCTAGGAAGCCGCAAGCAGGTGCGATATGTCCAGGCGATACCCAGTGGGTGCTGGCGGGGCTCAAACCGCCACCAGACAGCGGCCCGCCAGGGCCAGGACAACGGCCAGACTTAAGGCCCCCCAAGCAGGCAGCCCGATGGGTCGCCAACTGGCGCCAAGCTCAGCAGAACAGTGGGTGCGGCCAAGGCCAAGCAAGTGCAAACGTCTCCAGCCTTGAAACAACTGGCCAAGCTTGCAGTAGTTCAGCGGCGCAATGGCTAATGCTCGGGGGCCGAGCGGGACCGATACGCTCAGGTCGATGTCCTGCTGATCGATAGCCCTCACCCAGTTCGGCGGCGCCAGCAGCCGTGCCTCCATGCCCCTTTGGTAAGTAGTTCATCCTAGATACTGCAGCAGGTTTGGCGATGATTCTGTGCTTGTTCTTGCTTGTTATTCGCGAGACACTTGACACAACACACATCGATCATCCCCAATGGTTGCAGCAGTGAGAAGAAACAGATAGAGCCCGAGGAAAACTACATTCTGCCCAGATACGTGCAAAACTCTTACTAGCTGTCGAGGAGAGAAAAGGGTGACACGAAGAAGCCTCCATAAACGAGGACAAAAGGACCATTGCAAAGGAGATGAGATACGGCATGCATCACAAAAAGAAGAATTAAGCAACGCAAAGAAATTAATTGCAGTAGTGGCACTTTCAGCCGTTACCTTAGCGTTGCATGGATGCGCTTAAAAGGCTCAAAAGAGCGTAATCAAAAGAGAATAAACGTATTGGAGTCAATTTCAGCGCGATACTGGAGGGATCGCGAATACTGGACACCTAAATGCAATGCAATCGCTATCCATGCCAACGAGTTACAAGAACTCCTGACAAACGAAGTAAACGTAATCACAGCCTCCCAATGGAACGAAACAATCTCATACAAAAACGAGCACTCATGGGGAAAGGCAACATGCAATGGAAACTCCTACATTCTTGAAGGTCCTGAAAAGGAGCTGCAGCCTCTCTAGGGTCAAGAGATGCGTTAAGCATGGATAAAACATCTGTGTCCGGTTGGTGTAGTGAGGACTCTAGAAATGGAGCGGCTTCTCATGGGTATTTTGCTTGTCTCCCGATTACCTGCTTGGCGCCCCCTTGACGGCTACTGAGCTCGTTTTGCACGTCGGTTGGACACTGGAGAACTGAAGGAATCGGGATTCACTTGAATTAAGTCGCCAACCAACAAGTCTCGCCAGCGCCTATGCACTGGTAGCACAACGATAAGCGAGGTTAAGACTGACTTCTACGCTTGTCTATATGCATGCCTGAGAAGTCTCCAGCAATCACAAAGGCTCACAAGCTGAATCCACCAAATAGAATCAATCACACGAGGGAAGCGGGAATAGAAACAGATATGCACCCGCTCAAGGGAAACATAGAGGTAATGGTGTACAGTAATAAGGGCTCTCAGATTTTTGCAGTTTTCGTTAGGATGAAATGAGAGAACCAGGAGGAAAGAGTGTAGCAATAGTTATACATGGCGCCTTTCAGTCGCATGAAAACGTTGGAGGAGCAGCCCTCGTACTCAAAGACTTAGGCGTGAAAGAAGTGCACATACCCGATCTTGCAGGACACGGTGTCGAGAAAGACACCGAAATATCAGGAAAGAACCTTATAGAGGGGCTTGCAGAGGATCTGCTATCCAGAAGAAAAATAAAGCAATCATTAAACCGGGAAAGAATAGAGAGAGTCACGCTGATTGGTCACTCACTTGGAGCATCTGTAGCACTTGCTGTTGCCAAACAGTTAATTGTCAATGCGGAAAGCGTAAACCTGATCCTAGTAGAACCAATCTTTTGGCTGGGCAAAGAATGTGGCGGTCAAGACGATTTGCTGAACAATCTAGAGACCCACATTCCACAGACTAAAACACAGATTGAAATCACCAATTACCTTAGAGCACTTCTCAAAGGCGACAACCACCTATCTAGCGACTTCAGCGTACTAACCAATCTTGCGAACTCAAACAAAGCCATAGTCAGTCTAATAAGAGGGGGCAGAAGTAGCGTTCAATCAAAAGAACAATTTAAGATTGAAACCTCAGATGGAGTTATCACATGTAGTGTCATCGGCCAAGAGATCGGATCGCTTGTACCAGACGATTATTGTAATAGGGATCTGTTCGACAATCAGCTCGCAATCAAACAAGCAGGTCATAACCCATTTACTCATACAAGCTTTTACGAGTGGCTGAGGCTTTTAATCAACCAAACCGAAAGTATTGATGAAGCCAACTTACAAGGTGACTGATTTTCGGAGATGTGGAAAGCTTTTCAGATGTTGCTCCAAACAAAAGTCTCGAACAGTATCCATTTCCTCCTTAGTTGGATGTTCACCTAATGCCAGAAGAAGCCGCGGACGACACACCATCGACTGCTTGTCGACTGCTTGGCTGGTTCTAGCATCCACTTATTGAGAGGAGCTGAGAAACCAGTGGCACTTACACTTTACGGCGGTGTGCGAAGCAGGGCAAGCATGCCCCGTTGGTACATGGAGGAGCGGGGAATCCCCTACACCTGGCAACTCCTCAACATGGAGGCCGGGGAACACCGCCAGGAGCCCTACATCGCCATCAACCCCTTCGGGAAAGTGCCGGCCCTGATGGATGAGGATCCCGCTCTCCCCGGCGGTCGGATCCAGCTGTTTGAGAGCGGCGCGATCCTGCTCTATTTGGCGGAGCGCTTCGGTGGGGAATGCCAGACCGCCGCTGAGAGGGGGATGGCGCAGCAGTGGGTGCTCTTCGCCAACGCGACCCTGGCCACCGCGCTCTTTGTTCCCTCCAACCGCGAACGGGAATTCCCCCGCCTGATGGAGGTGCTCGATTGCAAGCTCGCGGACGGTCCGTTGATCAGTGGCGAATGGGGCGTCGCCGATTGTGCCGTTAACGCCTACCTGGCCTACTTGCCGATCTTCTTCCCTCAGATCGACCTCAGCCCCTATCCCCAGGTTCAGGCGACCATCGCCGCAACCCAACAACGGGCTGCTTACCAACGGGTCATGGGCCAGCGTTGAGCGCGCGCGCAAGCCTCAGATGGGGCCAGAGCTCCCTCGAGCTGCTACCCGAGCGGGCCGCCTGGGATCCCCAACGGCGGGCCCTGCTCGTAGCCGATCTGCACCTGGGCAAGGCCGAGAGCTTTCAGGCCCAGGGCATCCCCCTCCCCAGCGATGGCGACCAGGGGAACCTCAATCGACTACTCGCACTCTGCTGCAGCCTTGGCCCCGAGCAGGTGCTTGTCCTCGGTGACCTCATCCACAGCCGTCTCGGCCTAACCGGCGAACTTCAGGAGAAGCTCGCCGCCCTGCCAGAGTTAATGGGCTGCGAGCTCGTGCTGGTGGGCGGCAACCATGACCGCGGCGCCATCTTCCCCGCCCTGCGAGCTCAACCCTCTCTCCAAATGGGCGACTGGTGGCTCAGCCATGAACCTGAGCGGCCAGCGCAACCCGGCTTGCTGAACATCTGTGGCCATCTCCATCCGGTCGCGCAGCTCGGGCAGGGCGCCGTTCGTCTGCGGTTGCCCTGCTTTGGTCTGGATCAAGCCCAACAACGGCTGCTGCTGCCAGCCTTCGGTGACCTCACCGGCGGGCACCCCGCCCCAGCGGGACTGGAGCGGTGGGTGATCGCCGACGACCAGGTCCTAAAACTGCCGACCTAGGTCTGGGCTGTTCGTAGATTGAAGTCGCTTCATATTGACTGCGCCGCAGCGCCACCGTCCAAACCGAAGCGCCCCACTGGCGAAGCAAACGCTGAATCCAGATCTGGCTTGGGGGCTCTCTTTGCGTTTTTATTTGCCATTGCTCCCCCCTTGCCGGAGGGCGAACAGCCAAGGCCTTCCTCTCGGCTGGTCCAGGCAAACGGCAGAGCCGAGCCCTTCCGCTATCTCCCTGAGCAGGACGACTATGCCCTCGATTTCGATCCGCGGAATGTCGGCATAGGCCTGTTCGAGGGGGATCGGGAGCAGGACGCCTTCAACGACAACGCAGCCCTGGCCTAAGTGTCCGGGCCGATGTACGAGCACCACGTCAACAGCCTGGGCCGGGAAATCACCGTTCCGCTCGGTGACCTCAAGTTGGGCTCTCAGGTCTGGTGGAGCCGCAACAGGACGGCTGCACGCCAACGGGCCTTTGTGAGAATTCGCCACGACGGGGCCGCTGATTTCGGCTTTGGAGAACTCACTCCAGAGCTACCCGCTCGGTATGACACCTTTATCGACGGACTGCACAGCCTCTACAACGATCTGCTGGATCCACCGCCGGAGTACCGCGCGGCTTGCAGCGTCTCGATGGGCCAGCCGATCCTCTACTACCTCCCCCGCATTCGCATGGTGATCGGCCTCTGGGGCGATGGGCGCCTCAAGGTCCTGATGAGCCGTGACAGCCTCACCCTTGAGCAGACCAAAAGCCTGGTGTGCCAGCACGGCTTTAAAGCCGCCTACATGCCCGATCACGCCTCCAAAAGCCGCCTGATCATTCCTGGGGTAAAGGGCTTCACCGAAGCCGCTGCCAACTGGATCAGCGGCGGCGCCACCAGCTTTTTCCACTTGCCCGGCATACTGCTTCTCAGCCCACGAACCATCCCACTGCGGCGCACCCTGCTGGCCACCCTCACGCCCCGGATGGGACAACGGGATTGCAGCAATCCGCTGCAGTGCGCCCAGTGCTTTGTTGCACAGCTCACCTATCGGGCCCTCGTGGGCCTGAACCGCCGGATGGAGCAGGGGCGCAAGCCGATGGCACACCTCATCTGATCGCCGGCAGGCGTGGTGCAGCCCCTGCTGCCCCCACAGCCGCTACCGCCGATCAACGGAGCCAGAAAGGTTCCTTTGATCGCGCCGCCGCCGCTCTAGGCCGAAGCCAGCGCCCGCACCACATCGCCGCGGGTCAGCACCCCCAGCGGACGCTTCTGCGCGTCAAGGACAAACAGCCGTTGGGTGCCCTGTTCGTGCAGCAGCCGTGCCGCCTCCGGCAGCAAGGTGTCCCCGCTGCAGGTGTGGGGGCTCTGGCTCATCACCTCGCCCACGCTGTTGCCCAGCACCTGATGCACCTGCTTGTCCCACTGCAGTGGGTTGCGCAGGTAGATCACCGCGTCCAAGAGCATCACGTAAGGGCCGGCATCAAAGCCGCTTTCGCGCACCATCAAGTCCTGCTCGGTTAGCTCTCCAATCAGGGCGCCGTTGCCATCGAGCACAGGCAGGCCGCTGATGTGGTGATCGCTAATCAACTGCACCGCGTCCTGGAGCGGCGTCTCGATGCTGACGCTGCGAACGGGCGTGGTCATGACTTCGGAGACCCGGCGTTCAACGACCATGACTGCGCTGCGGCTTCCGTCATTGTGGCTGCTGCGTGAGGCGAAAGAATGAATCGCAACGCTTGGTCGGAAAGCCATGCCGAACGCATCCTTCAGCCGGTGTCTCGCTGATGGCCTCACCATCGCTCGCGCCGTTGTCGGTTTGCCCTTGATCGTGGCGTTGAGCCTCGGTCAGGGCTGGCTGGCCTGGTGGCTCCTGCTCCTGGGGGGGTTAAGTGATGCCGCCGATGGATGGCTGGCCCGGCGGGCCGGCGGGGGTTCCGTCTGGGGGGCGCGCTTGGATCCCTTGACCGACAAGATCTTGTTTCTGGCGCCCCTGCTCTGGCTGGGGGCTGCCGGCGCCTTGCCGCTCTGGGCAATCTGGCTGCTGCTGGCCCGTGAGCTCCTCATCTCCGGCTGGCGGGCCAGACAAGGCAGCGGTGGACCGGCCTCCTGGGGGGGCAAGGCCAAGACGATCCTGCAGTGCGCCGCGCTGCTGCTCCTGCTCTGGCCCGGCGGCGGCTCCGCTCTGCTGAACAGTCTGGGGTTCTGGCTGTTCTGGCCGTCCCTTGTACTCGCCCTGAGCTCAGCCTGGGGCTACATCAAAGCGCCAGCAACTGATCGTCGGAGCTGAAGTCCGGGCTCGTGTGCATCCGCTTGGCGTAGTCGTTGCTGTAGCTATCGATAAGGGAGCGCTCGACGTCGTACTGCGGCGTCCAGGCCAGCTCGCGCTGCACCCGATGAATGTCCGTCAGGAAGTGGGCCATCCGCAACGGGAAGGCCTTGCGGACCTTCTTATCCAGGCTGCTGGGATCGAAACTGCGGATCTCCACCGAGGCCGGGTCCTTGCCGCAGGCCCGGGCCGCGGCGGCCACCAGGCCACGGAAGCTAATGCCCTGGGCGCTCGAGCAGTTGTAGATCCGATTGGTAGCCGCATCGACCCCGATGCTCAGGGCCATCGCCGTCGCCAGGTCATCGACATGGCCCAACTGGGTGATGGTGCTGCCATCTCCGGGCAGGGGGACAGGGCGACCATGCACGATCCGGTCGAAGAACCAGCTCTCAACTGGGTTGTAGTTGCCGGCTCCAACGATGTAGGTCGGGCGGAAGCTCGTGAACGGGATCTTCTCCGCCGTCAGCCAGGCCTCGGTGTCGAGCTTGCCGCTATGGCGACTCTCGGGATCGGTAGGGGAGGTTTCACTCAGCGGCCACAACTCACTATCGGCGTAGACACCGGCGGAGCTCACGTAGACGAACCGATGGCTGGGAGCCCCGGTTACCTCAACTACGGAGCGGCTGTCGGCAACCGTGCGTCCCGAGCTGTCGACGATCACATCGAATTCACGACCCGCCAGAGCCGAGATCCCCTCAGCCGTGCTGCGGTCACCACAGAGATGCTCAACGCCGGCCGGAACCGGTTTTTTGCCGCGGGTAAACAGGGTTAAGGCGTGGCCGGCGTCCTGCAGCTGCTGCACGAGTGGGCGTCCCACGAAACGGGTCCCGCCCATCACCAGGATTTTCATCACAGCCAACCGATGTTGCGCCCATTCAAAACGCTAAGCACCCCCATTAGAACCGCAGGACACTGAGGGTTCTTAGCGGCGGGCATCATGGGGCGATTCAGCGAGGTTCTGCGCTCCCTCAACAACCTCAAATTGCTGGCGGCCGTCGGCCGCAGCGGCGGTGAACTGGGCACCATCGCTGACCTGGTGGACAACTTTCTGGGCAGCCCCCAGATGGAGGAATGCATTCGCCGCTTCCGCGCCCTCCCTGGCGGTGCCGAACTGATGGACGCGCGCTACCCGCCCCTGGAGCCACCCATCGCGCAACTCCAGACGCTCCCCGCCGGATCCCTGGGACGGGAGTACGCCCGGCTGATACTCCAGCTCGGCTACGACCCGGAATTTTTTCGTCCGCGGCCCATCGAGAGCGACGGACAGTGGCTGACCCAGCGCATCGCCACCACCCATGACATCCATCACGTCATCAGCGGTTTTGGCACCGAACGGGCCGGTGAGACTGGCGTCCTGGCCATCACCGCCGCCCAGATCGGCTTCCCTGCCTACGTCCTGCTGAGCAGCGCCAGCCAGCTTGCGAACTTCCGCCTGAAGCTCGAGGAGTTTGAAGGCATCAGCCGCGCCGCCGCCCACGGCTATTCGATTGCCCGCCAGGCCAAGTGCCTAGCCATCGCCCGCTGGGAAGAGGGGTGGGAAAAACCCGTTCAGCAATGGCGGCAAGAGTTGGGCCTCGTCGATCCAGGCGACGACGAGCCCTACGGCCTGGCCCAGCAGCTCACCGACGTATGAAGTGGCCGCAGCAGTGGACCGCCCAGCCCCCTGTCCTGGGGCTGACCAGGGGCTATCGCCACTTCCGCGTCCTCAGGGAGATCGGCAAAGGCAAGGCACGATGCCTTGAGCTCGAGGCCTTGCTGGAGAGAGACTTCCGCCTGGTGGTTCCGCTGCAGGTCTTGCGGGATCGCAGCCTCTGGCAGCCTGGCTGGAATTCCTTGAGCCGACCGGCCTCCATGCAGATCATCCCCGCTATCGACCTGCTGGACGGCCATTGCGTACGGCTGCACCAGGGTGACTACGGCAAGGTCACCCGCTTTAACGATGATCCGGTGGCCCAGGCCCTCGATTGGGAACGCCAAGGGGCCGAGCGTCTCCATTTGGTGGACCTCGATGGCGCCAAAACCGGTCAACCGGTGAATGACCAGGCGGTCAAGGCGATTACCTCGGCCCTCTCCATCCCGGTGCAGTTGGGCGGTGGGGTCCGCAGCGCCGAACGGGCTGAAGAACTGCTGCAATGCGGCCTCGACCGCGTCATCCTCGGCACCGTCGCCATCGAGAAGCCTGAGCTCCTCAAGGAGCTCGCCGGCCGTCACCCGGGCAAGGTCGTTGTCGGAATCGACGCCAAGGATGGTTTGGTTGCCACCCGCGGTTGGGTCGAGACCAGCACCGTGCAGGCCACGGAACTGGCCAAGAGCTTTGAAGGCACGGGTGTAGCCGCGATCATCAGCACCGACATCGCGACCGACGGCACCCTGGCTGGCCCCAACATCGACGCCCTGCGGGCCATGGCTGAGGCCAGCAGCATCCCCGTGATCGCCTCCGGCGGGATAGGCACCCTGGAGGACATCCTCTCCCTACTCTCTATTGCTCCCCTCGGGGTAAGCGGCGTGATCGTGGGCCGGGCCCTCTACGACGGCACGGTGGACCTGTCGGAAGCACTCCAGGCCATTGGGCCTGAGCGACTTCAAGACGCACTCAATCCGCCTACGGGTTCTATAACGGTTTGAGAGACCTGTTTCGGTCGTGGTTGCTCATTCGGCACCTAACACCGCAACGAACAGCGTGACCCACGGCGTGGATCGCGCATATTTGCGCTGCAAAGACCTGGGGATGCGGCTCTCGCGTCAACGGCGCATGGTCCTGGAACTGCTCTGGGATGAGAGGGATCACCTAAGCGCCCGCGACATTTTTGAGCGTCTCAACGCCAAGGGCCGCAACATCGGCCATACCTCCGTTTACCAAAACCTCGAAGCCCTGCAGAGCGCCGGGGTGATCGAGTGCCTGGATCGCGCCAACGGCCGCCTCTACGGCTACCGCAGCGATCCCCACAGCCACATCACCTGCCTGGATTCCGGCGCCATACAGGACCTCGATGTGGAACTGCCCGCAGATCTGCTCGATCGGATCGAGAAGCAAACCGGCTATCGCATCGAGAACTACACCCTTAATCTCAGCGGACGCCGTTTGAAGCTTCGATGAGGAGTGGAAAGCCCGGCGATCCCCGTTAACTTGGGCGCCAACAAGGCTCAACGCTGATCCGTGCCTGAGGCGAAGGACGCCCCTCCAATCCTGATCCTTGCCGAGCCCCTTATTCAGGCTGGGCTGGAACGGTTGCTGGAGGACGCCTTCCAGCTCAAGAAGATCGCCGGAGGTGAGACCGGACGAGTCGACCTGGTGATCTGGAGCGTCAACGCCGGTATCCCCTCATCCACTTTGGAGCGGGAACTGCTCCAACTGCGTGAACGCTGGCAGCCGGCACCGCTACTGCTGCTGCTGCCGGGCGAATTCGATCAACCCAGCAGTTGGCTACTGCAACTGGGGGCCGAGGGTCTGCTGCAACGGGCGGAACCTGAGGAGATACGCGCAGCCGTGGACACCCTGCTGACGGGTGGCCGCGTCGTCGAACTGCGCCCGATCTACGCCATCCAACAGCCTGAAACCAGCCGCAAGGCCCTCGGGCTGGGACAATGGCTCCTTCGCAGCGGCCTGGCGCAGATCGAAGCGGAGATGATGCGCTGCCAGCGTTGGCTGGACCTTCAGCCCGTGGGATTGAACGCCCTGCTGCTTTCCGGACGCCTGCGGGAACTGAACCTCGCGAAGAGCCTGCTGCTTTGGCTCTGGGGCCCCATCAGCATGGCCTTCCCCGCCAATCCCCTCGCGCATCAGCCTGAACCGCAATCGGTGGTGGGCATCACCCTGCGGGAGCGCACGGCGATCGGCGTCTGGGACGCCATCCAAGAGCGGCTGATAACGGCGGTCTCCGCCGGGGTGAGCAACAAAAGCGGTCAGCTGATGGCCCTGGAAGGGCTGAGTGCGGATCACCGCCGTGACCTGCTGCTGGCCCTATTGGCCCAGTTCGATCTGCTGATTACCCGCTTCCGCCACGAGCAATTGCTGGGCGAAGCTCTTGAGAGCCGCTGGCTCGGCCAGCAACGCGAGCTGCGGCTCCTCTCCCTTCGCTCCATGGCCGGGGAATACGTCCAGCTGCCGCTCGAGGGGGGGCTTCTACCCGTCGCCCAGAGCCTAAGCGAAGCCAGTGATCTGACGGCGGTCGATCCCGAGCTGCCAGGTGCCCTGCCAATGCTGGCGGCCCTGGTGAGCGCCCAGCCGATCCTGGTGGACGGTCGTCTGTTGGCTCCCGATGAGCCCCAAGCCCTACTGCACCTCGAAGCCTTGATCAGCAACTGGCTGATCCGCAGCTCCGAACTGATCAGCGCCGAAATCCTGGCCAGCTGCAGCACCTGGCCGGACCTGCGCCGCTACCTGCTGCGCAGCGATCTCCTGCCCACCCGCAACCTCGAGCGTCTGCGCAACCAGCTCAACTCCCAACAGCGCTGGGATGCCCTGTTTGAGCGGCCCGTACAGCTCTACGAGAGCCGCCGTCTTCTCTATGGCCTCCAGCAGGGAGCGATCGTTCCGATCGAGCAGATGGAACCCCGAGACCGCGAACTGCAGCAACTCAGCTGGGGACAGCAGCTGATCACCCTAGTGCTGGAGGGGCGTGATGCCCTGGCCCCGCAGGTCCAGTCCCTGTTCAAGCGCCTTGGCGATCTGCTCGTCGTGGTGCTCACCCAGGTGATTGGCCGCGCCATCGGTCTGGTGGGTCGCGGGATCCTGCAAGGCATGGGCCGCAGCGTCGGCCGCGGCTGAAGGCCACAATGGCCTGAGCTTTCCCACCATTGATGTCCCGCACCTTGGCCCGGCTGCTGAAGCCCCTCGCAGCGCTGGCCCTCAGCCTGGTTCTGGTGCTTGGCCTAGCCGCACCCAGTCAGGCCGCCCGGGACACAAACAGCTACGACGGGAACATCTACGCGCTCTATGCCGGCAACGGCTCCCTGGTGCCGCCGCGTACCACGCTCTCCCAGGCCATGGATGAGCACCGGGCGATTGTCCTGGGCTTCTTCCTCGATGACAGCGCCGCGAGCAAGCAGTACGCGGTCGTCTTCAACGAGCTGCAGCGCCTCTGGGGCCGGAGCGCCGAGCTGATCCTGCTGCAAACCGATCCGCTCCAAAACCGAGAGACCCATGGGCCCAGCGATCCGGCCAGCTACTGGAGCGGCGTGATTCCCCAGGTGGTGGTAATCGACAACGACAGCAAGGTCGTTCTGGACGAAAGCGGCCCGGCGAGCATCGATACCATCAACGAGGCCCTCAGCCAAGTGACCGGCCTACGGCCCCAGGGTGATGTGAAGCTCAGCCTCAACCTCGAGGTGAACGAACTCAACAGCGAAATCGTTCCTGCCCCATGAGTCAGCGCCAAGAGACCGATAGCTTCGGTGCCATCGATGTACCCGCCGAGCATTACTGGGGAGCTCAGACCCAGCGATCCATTGGCAACTTCCCCTTCGGCCAGCGGATGCCCCTGGCGATCGTGCATGCCTTCGGTCAACTGAAGGCCGCCTGCGCAGAAGCCAACCGGAATCTCGGCAAACTCGATGCCGGCCTCTGCGACGCCATCGTGGCCTCCGCCGAGCAGGTCGCCGCGGGTGAGCTGGACCAGGAGTTTCCGCTGAAGGTCTGGCAGACCGGCTCGGGCACCCAGAGCAACATGAACGCCAATGAGGTGATCGCCAACAAGGCGATTGAGGCCCTCGGCGGCGAGCTGGGCAGCAAGAGCCCGGTGCACCCCAATGACCACGTCAACCTCAGCCAATCCAGCAACGACACCTTCCCAGCAGCGATGCACATCGCGGTGGTGATTGAGCTGGAGCAACGCCTGCTTCCGGCTGTCGAAAGCCTGGCCGCCGCGCTGCAGGCCAAGGCCACGGCCTACGCCGACTTGGTGAAGATCGGCCGGACGCACCTGCAGGATGCGGTGCCCCTGAGCCTGGGCCAGGAGTTCAGCGGCTATGTGGCCCAGCTGCAAATAGCGATCGAAGCCATCCGCCAGAGCCTGCCGCGGGTGCGCGAGCTGGCCATTGGCGGTACCGCGGTGGGCACCGGACTGAACGCCCCGAAGGGCTTTGGAGACTCCGTCGCCGCGCGACTGAGTGAGCGGCTGGGCACCGGCTTCAGCAGCGCCCCGAACAAGTTCCAAGCTCTAGCGGGCCATGAGGCGTTGGCTTCCGCCCATGGCGCCCTGACTGTGCTAGCGGGTTCGCTGATGAAGATCGCCAATGATATCCGTTGGCTCGGCAGCGGCCCGCGCTGCGGCCTTGGGGAGTTGGTCCTGCCGGAGAACGAACCGGGCTCCTCGATCATGCCGGGCAAGGTGAACCCCACCCAGTGCGAGAGCCTGATGATGGTGGCGGCCCAGGTGTTGGGCAACAACACCGCGGTTCAGATCGGCGCCAGCCAGGGGAACTTCGAGCTGAACGTCTTCAAGCCGCTCATCGCCCACAACATGCTGGAAAGCATCGAGCTCCTAGCCGGCGGCTGCAGCAGCTTCCGCGAACACTGCATCGAGGGCCTCAAGGCCAACGAGACGCGCATCGAGGGACTGCTGAACCAGAGCCTGATGCTCGTGACCGCCTTAACCCCCGCCATCGGCTACGACCGCGCCAGCGGCATCGCCAAACACGCCCACAAGCATGGTTTGAGCCTCAAGGAAGCCGCCCTGGTGCTCGGTGAAATCAGCGCCGAAGACTTCGACCAATGGGTGCGCCCGGAGGCGATGGTCTGAGGCTTAGAGCAAGTCCGCCGCCAGCTCTGCCAGTTCGCTGCGCTCACCCCGGATCAAGGTGATGTGGCCCGCCAGTGGCTGACCCTTGAAGCGCTCGACGAGCCATGTCAACCCGTTGCTCTCGGCGTCCACGTAGGGATTGTCGATCTGATACGGATCGCCCGTGAAGACTATCTTGGTGCCCTCTCCCACCCGGGTCACGATCGTCTTGACCTCATGGGGGGTGAGGTTTTGGGCCTCGTCCACCACCATGTATTGCCGCGGGATCGAGCGACCGCGGATATAGCTGATCGCCTCCACCTCCAGTAGGCCCATTCCCTTGAGGTCCGTCCAATTGCTGCGGGGCGCACGGTTTGCCCCCGCACGGTTCGCCGGACCCGAGCGCCCCTCCTCCTCCGGGCTGTTGCCCAAGAGGAAATCAAGGTTGTCGATAATCGGCTGCATCCAGGGACCCATCTTTTCCTCGAGGCTCCCCGGAAGAAAACCGATTTCTTTGCCCAAGGAGATCACCGGCCTGGTCACCAGCAGCCGCTCATAGAGCTGTTCATCAGCCACCTGGTGCAAGCCGGCCGCCAGGGCCAGCAGGGTTTTGCCTGTACCAGCCTTCCCCACCAAGGTCAGCAATTGAACCGAGGGGTCCAACAGCAGATCCAAGGCAAAGGTCTGCTCACGGTTACGGGCAGCGACCTTGCCCAGGCGGGCGCGAGTGCTGCGCTGCAACGGCACCAGCCGTTTCCCCTGAGAGTCGAACCGCGCCAGGAGCGTGTGGTTCGGCTGGGCCTCATCGACCAGGGTCACCCCCTCATTGGCTTGGAGCTCGGAAGCGGCCGCGGAGGGGAGCACCGCCAACGCTATGCCCCCGTCACTCTTGAGGCTATCCATCGCGGTGGCACTGGCCGTTAGCTCACTCACCCCGGCGTAGAGGTCCGCAATGTCGACCTTGTCTGTGGTGTAGTCCTGGGCCGTCAGACCGACAGCATCGGCCTTGATCCGCAGGTTGGTGTCCTTGGTGACCAGCACGACGGGGGGTTGATCGGCAATCAATCCAGAGCGGAGCTGCTCCAGCGCTACCGCCAGGATGTTGTTGTCTCCGCTCCCCCCCTTGAGCTCCGGCGGCAGCTGGGCCAGGGTCTCGCTGCGGCAGAAGACAACCTGCAGGGTGCCTCCACTGCTGTCATCGATCGGCACCCCATCCGCCAGGTTTCCCTTCTCCCGCAGGGCATCGAGCAGGCGAGAGATCTGACGCGCATTGCGGCCCTTCTCGGAGGGGTCCTTCTTGAAGCGATCAATCTCCTCGACAACCTCAATAGGGATCACCACCGCGTTGTCTTCAAAGCGGGTGAGCGCCTGAGGGTCATGCAGCAACACATTCGTATCGAGAACGAAGGTCTTACGCATAGGGGTTCACCACCGCGTTGTAGAAACGCTAAGCGGGTTTTTCGGCTGCACCACCTACGCTCCCGCAGAACGCAAAGCTCTGCCATTGGCCGCCCTGTTTGCCGTCGTCTTGATCGCCGCCCTGGTCTTCGGCCTGGCGCTGCTCTGGCTGGAGCTTCGCCATCGGCTGCGGCCTGAGTCCCCCCTACGTCTCAGCAGCAGCGGCTGGAAGGTGCAGCGCAGCAGCGCCAACCAGTGGCAGGTCAAAGGAACCATCAGCATCAGCAACCCCCATCCGAGGATGGAGGTCTTCGTCCCTGAGATTGAACTCAAGCCGACCCTGCTTGGACGCTCCGATCTCTCCAACGTCAACGTCCGCTGCAGCCTGACCCCGCAGCACTCCGATGAGGAGGCCCGCAGCGATGGCTACTGGTTCGCCTACATCGTTAAAGCACACAAGACCACCCAGGCCGAGGCGCTGATCACCCTGGAGTCAAACGACGGAAGCGAGCTACGCCAACAGCTCGACACCCTCTGGCTGGAGATCCTCTGGATCAACTACGGCCCCTTTGGTCGTCTACAGCAACGCGATGGGGTGCTCATTCCCCTGCGCCGTCCCTCCCCCGTCCAAAGCACAAACACCAACTGGCGCCAGGGCGATCGCTGCAGCGTGTTGCCCATCCGAACCCATCTGCTCGGAACCCTCGACGATCCCAGCGATGTGCTCCGCCACTTCGCCGGTGCGGTGCTCCAACCGGGTGATGTCCTGACCATCGGTGAGACCCCCCTGGCGGTGATGCAGGGCCGCTACAACCACCCGGCCAACCTCCAGCCCTCAAACCTGGCCCGGCTGCTCTGCCGCGTTTTCCATCCCACCAGCTCCCTGGCGACCGCCTGCGGCCTGCAGACCCTGATTGACAACGTCGGTCCCGCCCGGGTGCTCTGCGCTTGGCTCGCGGGCACCGCCCTCAAGCTGGTGGGCTCCAAGGGTTGGTTCTACCGACTGGCCGGCGAGCAGGCCCGCCTCATCGACGACGTCACCGGCACCACGCCGCCCTACGACCAGACCATCGTCTTGGGACCGGTCAAGAGCAGCGAGGTCTGCCGGCAGCTCGCCGCCGAATTGGGTGTCGCCGTCGCGGTTGTCGATGTCAACGACCTGGGCCGGGTGAAGGTGCTGGCTTCCAGCCCCGGATGCGATGAAACGCTTCTGGCGCGCGCCCTCAAGCCGAATCCCGCGGGCAACGCCAACGAGCGCACCCCTTTGGTGCTTGTTCGCCCGAACTAGCGATCGCCCATAACATTGATTTAGGCCCCCTCGGCGCCGCCGTGTCCTCAGCCGCTCAACCAACTCTTCAGGTGAAGCCGCTGCGGGGATGGCAGCTGCCCTTTCTGCAGGATCCCTGCTTCACCGACCTCCGGCCCCTGCTGCAGCGCTGCCTGCTGCTGCAGGGGCCGGAGCGGCTTCTTCAACGCCTCGCCACCCGTCCGTCTTTGGCCTCGGAAACCTTCGTGGCCTTCCGGGACCCCCAGGCCCCGCTGGGGTTGGTGGTCAGTCAACGGCTCAACCGCAGTGGCAGCTGCTGGCAGATCCAACACCTGCGCAGCGGTGAGGCCAGCTTCGAAGCGGGGGAATCGGGTCGGATGGCCATCGAGGCCGCCCTGGTGCGGGCCGCGATCCAGGGGAGCCCGAATGCCGCCAGTTGGATTGCCACCAGCCCCGGCACGGACAGCACTCGCCTTGGTCTACTGCGGCAACAGGGCTTCCAACAGCTCCGCCACGAAACCCTCTGGCGCTGGGAACCGCCCCAACAGCCCCTCGATCGGAATCTGCCTGCGGACCTGGAACTGCTGCCGCTGAATCGCCGAACAGCCCTGGCGATGTGGCAGCTCGAGCAGGCCGCCCTGCCGGCCCAACTGCGGCAGCTGCTCGACCGGCGCGTTGACGACCTCTTGGATCAAAGCGAGCAGCCCAGCTTGATGTTGCTGGACACCAACCGCCAACAGGCCGTGGCGGGGGTGCGGCGTCTGCGGCCCGGACACCGCGAGATCCCCGAACTGGAGCTCAGTCTCGACCCCGGCTGGCAGCACCTGCTTGGACAGCCCCTCCACATGCTCCTCGAGCAATGCGCCAGCGGTCTTGGGGAGGTGCTAATCCGCAGTGATGTCCACCTACACGAGCACAACCAATGGCTGCAAAGCCTGGGCATGGCCCCTGAGGGCGAAGAGGTGGTGATGGCCCGCAGTGTCTGGCGCCGCCATGCGCCCCAGACCAGCCAGGTGGTCAGCCGCAAGCTCGAAGCCGTCCTCGGGCAGCTGCAACCCGGGCAAAAGCCCATTCCAACCCCACTTGGGCGCTAGTGGCGGCGCCCGCTCCTCGATCGGTCCTCTCGCTGGATGTGGGCCGCAAACGCATCGGCCTCGCCGGCTGTGATGCCTTGGGCCTCACCGTCAAAGCACTGCCCGCCCTCCACCGCGGCCGCTATCTGGTCGATCTGGAGTGGCTGAAGAAGCTCGTGCACGAGCGCCGGATTGTGGCGCTCGTGGTGGGTCTCCCCCTCGATGCCCAGCAACAGCCCACCGCCCAAGCCGAGCACTGCCGGCGTTATGGCGAGCGTCTTGCCAGGGATCTGGATCTCCCGCTGGCCTTCGTAAATGAGTACGCCACCAGCTGGGATGCCGCCGAGCGCCTTGGCCTGCGCGGTGATCGCAGCGGAGCCCTCGACAGCGCCGCTGCCGCGCTGCTCTTGGAACAGTGGCTCCAGGAAGGACCCGAACCGGCAGCGGTCAGCAAGGCGACCCTGTCACTTGGCCGCGGGCCCGATGTCCAGGCATTCTGAGTACATCTCCCCCTCGCGCCATGAGCACTGACGGCCCCAGCATCAACGGTACCGGTGATGTCCCCACCGTGCTGGTGCGGGACCAGAGCGGGCGCCAACTGCTCTGCTTCCTTGAGCAACTCATACCCCTCGAGGGCAAGGACTACGCCCTGCTGACCCCTGTCGACACCCCGGTCTGCCTCGTGCAGATCGCCGAGAACGAGAACGGCGATGACGAGGTCATCGAAGAGCTGAGTAATGCCGAGCCGATTCTCTCGATAGCGGATATCGTCCTGCAAGAGCACGACCTGACCCTGGTTCGCTCCGCCGTGACCCTCACCGTTAGCGGTGATCTGGAAGAGCCCAACCCCGAGGAGTACGACGACGACGAGCTGGATGGGGACGATGAGGACGAGACCGACCTCTACGAAATGCTGATCCAGTTCCGTGCTGAGGACAAGGAGTACGGCCTCTTCATCCCACTGGATCCCTTCTTTGTGGTCGCCCGCATGGAGAACGGCGAGGGCGTCCTGGTGGAAGGCGAGGAGTTCGAGCGCGTCCAGCCCCTGATCGAGGCGGAACTCGATGAGCGGGAGCTCGGTAGCGACTGATTCAGTGAACCGTCGCTCCGTCTCGGATCTGCTGCAACCCAACCTGGTGGCCGCCGGCACCCTGGTGGATCTTCCCCTGCATGGCCTGCTGGCCCAGGGGATCAGTGCTCTCGTCCTCGATGTCGACAGGACCCTGCTGCCCCACCGGGGCTCCACCCTGCCGGAGCCGATGGAAGCCTGGCTGAAGCGTGCCCAGGCGGCCATGCCCCTGCACCTCTTCAGCAACAACCCCTCCCGATCCCGCATTGGCGGTGTCGCCGAACATTTAGGCGTGAACTTCACCACCAGTGCCGGCAAGCCGCGCCGCTCTCCCCTGCTGCGGGTGCTGCAGCAACTCGATCTTCCCGCCGCCCAAGTGGCGATGGTGGGGGACCGGATCTTTACCGACGTGCTGGCGGGGAACCGCCTGGGGATGTACACCGTGCTGGTGAAACCTATCGACCCCAGGGGGCAACCCTGCCGCCATGACCACTGGCAGCGCTTTGAGGTGAAGCTGGCCCAGCTCGCCGGAGC
Source organism: Synechococcus sp. (assembly GCA_047285805.1). GTDB lineage: Bacteria > Cyanobacteriota > Cyanobacteriia > PCC-6307 > Cyanobiaceae > Vulcanococcus. The sequence continues at coordinate 824,494 of JBJBCN010000002.1, forward strand.
GGACCTTCCCTAACGATGGCAACGCGCCGAGTCATCAAGGTCGGCACCAGCGTTCTGCGGGGCAGCTGTGCCCGGGGGACCGAAGCGGTAATAGCTGATCTGGCCTCTATCCTCTGCGGCCTCTGGCGGCGGGAGGAGTCGGTTGTGCTCGTGACCAGTGGCGCCGTCGGTCTCGGCTGCAATGCCCTCCAACTGGGGGAGCGGCCCACGGAGCTCGAAGCATTGCAGGCTTCAGCCGCCGTCGGGCAGGGCCGGCTGATGACGCTCTATGACCAGGCCTTTGCCGCCCACGGCCGTTGTGTCGCCCAGGTGCTCCTTACCCGCGCCGATCTGGCCTCGCGGCGCCGCTACCAAAACGCCTGCCGCACCCTCGAGCAGTTGCTCAGCTGGGGGGTGACGCCCGTGATTAACGAAAACGACACCCTGGCGACCGATGAGCTGCGCTTTGGCGATAACGACACCCTTTCAGCGCTGGCCGCGGTGGCGATTCAGGCCGATGAGCTGGTGTTGCTGACCGACATCGACAGCCTCTACTCGGGGGATCCCCGCAGTGATGCCGATGCCAAACCGATCCCCGAGGTCCATTCCGTCGCCGAGATCGAAGCCCTGGCGGGCGTGGCCAAGGGCGGCGGCCGCTGGGGAACCGGCGGGATGACCACCAAGCTCTCTGCGGCGCGCATCGCGACTGCCAGCGGCATTCAGGTGCGCCTGGCCGACGGCCGCGACCCCGCAGTGCTGGAGGGCCTCCTGGCGGGTGAGCAGCATGGAACCCTCTTCCGCCCCAGTAAGACCCCCCTAAGTAGCCGCAAGGGTTGGCTCGCCCATGCCCTGCTGCCCAAGGGCAGCATCACGGTGGATGCCGGCGCCGAACAGGCGCTGCTGGAGCAGGGAGCCTCGCTCCTGGCCGTGGGGATCTGCAGCGTGGAGGGATCCTTTGGCCGCCGGGAAGCCGTCCGGGTGATCAGCGAGGACGGCCGGGAACTGGCCCGAGGCCTCAGCGCCCTGGCCAGCGACGAGTTGGAGGGGAACGCGGGTCATCGCGGTGTGGTCATTCATCGGGATCACCTGGTCGTCATCGCGGCCAGCTGAGACCTGCGGAATCGGCCTACGATCCGCTGGATATCCTCCTGCCGCCAATGCGCTTCAGCCAACTGCTCAGCCAACTGAGCGAGGTGAAGACCGCAGGTGGGATCGAGTCCCTTCAGCACCACCTCGGGGAGGATCCAGTTCTAGAAGCAGCGGCGGCCCTCGATCAAGCCCACAGCGGGCAGGTCAGTTTCCTGGAGGCCGGCAACGCCCTGGCGGCTGCCCTCAATGCCAGTGGCGCCAGCGCTGTCCTGCTGCCGGCCAAGGGCAACGAATGCGAGGCCGCCCAAGCGGAGGCCACCGCCAAGGGAATGGCCTGGATCGCCCTGGCTGATCCGCGCCTGGGTTTTGCCGAAACCCTCGATGCCCTCTACCCCCGGAAGATTAAGGCTCCCGGCATTCACCCCAGCGCCGTCATTGCCCCGGAGGCCGTAGTGGGAATGGGCAGCCACGTGGGCGCCCATGTCGTTATCGGCGGCGACGTGCAGATCGGCGCCTCCTGCACGATTCACCCGAACGTCGTCATCTACGACGACGTGCAGATTGGCGATGGCTGTGAACTCCACGCCGGTGCCGTGCTGCACCCCGGCTCCCGCCTCGGCCAGGGCTGTGTGGTCCACTCCAATGCCGTCGTCGGCAGTGAAGGCTTCGGCTTTGTTCCCACCGCGAGCGGCTGGCGCAAGATGCCGCAGACCGGCCTGGTAGTGATTGAGGATGGTGTTGAAGTGGGCTGCGGCAGCACCATCGACCGCCCCTCCGTCGGCGAGACCCGGATCGGAGCCGGCTGCAAGATTGACAACATGGTCCACATCGGCCACGGCGTGACAACCGGCAAGGGTTGTGCCCTGGCCGCCCAGGTCGGCATCGCCGGTGGAGCCCGGCTCGGTAACGGTGTGATCCTGGCCGGCCAGGTGGGCCTGGCCAACAAGGCCGTCATGGGCGATCGCTCCATCGCCTCCTCCAAATCGGGAGTCCACGGAGAGGTAGCCGCCGGCGAGGTCGTCAGTGGCTATCCCGCCATCCCGAACCGCCTCTGGCTGCGCTGTTCGGCGGCCTTCAACAAACTTCCCGAGCTGGGCAAGGCGCTGCGCCAGCTAGAGAAACAAGTCAAGCCGTAGCCTCCCCGGAAGCCCAGGCGGACGTCGATGACCAGATTCCTGATCACCCTGCTCCCCGGTGACGGGATCGGTCCTGAGATCACGGCGGTGGCCCGCCAGATGCTGGATGCGGTGAGCCGCATCCATGGCTTCGAGCTGATCTACAACGAGCAGCCCATGGGGGGCTGCGCCATCGACGCCACCGGCGAACCCCTTCCCGCCAGCACCCTCGATGCCTGCAAGGCCGCCAACGCGGTTCTGCTAGCCGCGATCGGCTCTCCCCAATACGACAGCCTTCCCCGAGAGAAGCGTCCCGAGACCGGCCTGCTGGGCCTGCGTTCCGGCATGGGGCTCTTCGCGAATCTGCGCCCGGTGAAAATCATCCCGGCCCTGATCGATGCCTCGACCCTGAAGCGCGAGGTCATCGAAGGGGTCGACCTGATGGTGGTCCGCGAACTGACCGGTGGCGTCTACTTCGGCACGCCCAAGGGCCGCGTTGAGGCCGAGGGCCGGGTGCGCGGGTTCAACACAATGGCCTACTTCGACAATGAAATCGATCGGATCGCAAAGGTGGGCTTTGACATCGCCCAACAGCGCAGCGGCCGCCTCTGCAGCGTCGACAAGGCCAACGTCCTCGACGTGAGCCAGCTCTGGCGCGATCGCGTTGAGGCTCTGCACGCCAGCAGCTATGCGGGCGTGGAACTCAGCCACATTTACGTGGACAACGCCGCGATGCAGCTGGTGCGCAATCCCCGCCAGTTCGACGTGCTGCTGACCAGCAACCTCTTCGGGGACATCCTCAGCGATGAGGCCGCGATGCTCAGCGGCTCCATTGGCATGCTGCCGTCTGCCTCCCTGGGCGAAAGCGGTCCAGGCCTGTTCGAGCCCATCCACGGCTCCGCCCCCGACATCGCCCGCCAGGACAAAGCCAATCCGATGGCAATGGTCCTTAGCGCCGCGATGATGCTGCGGGTCGGCCTCAAGCAGGACGCTGCCGCCGCAGCCCTCGAGCAGGCCGTCGACCGGGTGCTTGCCCAGGGGTATCGCACCGGCGATCTGATGGCCGACGGCTGCACCCAACTGGGTTGCAAGGCCATGGGCGATCAACTGCTGGCAGCCCTCGAGGGCTGATCGGGCACTCATTGGCGTGATCGGCCCCGCGACCTGCCAAACTCGCCGACAGTTCCACTGATCCCTGCGCATGTCGAAGCGTCACCCGGTTGTGGCTGTCACCGGTTCCTCCGGCGCAGGCACCAGCACCGTGAAGCGTGCCTTTGAGCACATCTTCAAGCGCGAGGGCATCACCCCTGCAGTTGTGGAGGGCGACAGCTACCACCGCTACGAGCGTGCCGCCATGAAGGAAGCCATGGCCGGCGCCCTGGCCAAAGGCGAGAACTTCTCCCACTTCGGCCCTGAGGCCAACCTCTTCGACAAGCTCGAAGAACTCTTCCGCAGCTACGGCGAATCCGGTGGTGGTCAGAAGCGCTACTACCTCCACTCCGTCGAAGAGGCCGCTGACCACAACGCCCGCCTCGGCACCAACCTCGAGCCCGGTCAGTTCACCCCCTGGGAGAACATCCCCGCCGGCACCGACCTGCTCTTCTATGAAGGCCTGCACGGCGGCGTGAAGGGTGAGGGCTACGACGTGGCCGGCCTGGCCGATCTGCTGGTTGGCGTGGTACCCATCGTCAACCTGGAGTGGATCCAGAAGATCTCGCGCGACAACGCTGAGCGCGGCTATCCCGCCGAGGCCACCGTTGACACGATCCTGCGCCGGATGCCGGATTACATCAACCACATCTGCCCGCAGTTCAGCCAGACCGACATCAACTTCCAGCGTGTCCCCACCGTGGACACCTCGAACCCCTTCATGATCCGGAACATCCCCACCCCGGATGAATCCTTCGTGATCATTCACTTCCGCAAGGGTGCTCGCGAGAAGTGGGGGATCGACTTCACCTACCTTCTCGACATGATCCACGATTCGTTCATGTCCAGCCCCACCTCGATCGTGGTGAACGGCGGCAAGATGGGCTTCGCGATGGAGCTGATCTTGACTCCGATCATTCACCGCATGATCGAAGAGAAAAAGAAGCTGGCCTGAGCCTGCTTCCCGCCTAATCTTGGGCACAACTGGCGGACACGGTCCTCCCATCTCGGTTGCTCCTCAGACCAGTCCCATGGAGCGCCCTCGGCGCTCGAACCCACCAGCTCCTCTCTCGTTTGAGATTCGAGGGGCGGTGGGTTCTTCTGTGTCTGCGCAACCGCGCTGGGACCTCATCAACAGCGCCGCAGTTATCGCCCAGTCGCGGCGGATCTACTTCCAATTCCTGGAGCGCTCACCCTCAACGCTGGAGCCCCAGGGGATCGTGCTGAGTCCAGGCCAGGGTCGGGTGGTTTTTGAACTGCCGGTGCTCTTGCCCGACGAGCAGTTGATCCCGCTCGATTGGGTGCGAGCCCGCCCCTCCCGCTCGCCCTACCGCGGCTCCTAATGCCTCCCGCCACGCTGCTGCTGTTGATCACCGCCCTCGGGCTCTGCGTGGGCAGTTTTCTGAACGTGGTCGCTTGGCGCTACCCCCGCCAGGAATCCGTGGTGCGTCCAGGCAGCCATTGCCCCCATTGCGGCACGCGACTGGCCTGGAGCGAGAACATACCTGTCCTGAGCTGGTTGCTGTTGCGCGGCCGGTGTCGCCATTGCCAGAGCCCCATCAGCCTCCGTTACCCCGCAGTGGAACTGATCTGCGGGGGCCTATTCCTAGCCGCCGCCCTTGGCCATCCCGAAGCCCTAGGCCAGGCCCCAGAGATTCTCTACGTGGTGGCGGGCTGGTGTCTGGTGACCCTGCTGGTGCCCCTGCTGCTGATTGATCTGGACCAGCTCTGGTTGCCAGAGCCCCTCTGCCGCACCGGCGTCCTGCTGGGCTTGGTCTTCACGCTGCTGGCGGTCTTCAGCCAAAGCGGTGGCCCCGAGCCCCAGCTCCTGCTATGGCACCTGCTCGCAGCCAGTGCCGGTCTGCTGGGATTCGAAGCCACCAGCGCTGCAGGCCAAGCGGTCCTAGGCAAACCGGCCCTGGGCTTAGGTGATGCCAAATTGGCCGCCCTCTTGGGGGCCTGGCTGGGGCTGACGGGACTGGGGCTGACTGTTGTCCTGGCCGTCTTCACTGGTGCTTTCTTTGGCGTCCTCGGTCTGCTGACGGGCCGACTGAAGCGGGGGCAACTCTTCCCGTTTGGCCCCTTCCTGGCGGCCGCTGGACTAGCGGTCTGGATGGTGGGAAACAGCTTCTGGCTGCAACAGCTCAGCGGGCACTTGGGCTGGAGCGCCCTTTAATAGTCTGATCTGACCACCGGAGACCGCTTTCACCATGTCGCTATTCGACTGGTTTGCCGATCGCCGCAAGACCGCTCCTGCCGTGCGCAATGCCCAGGAGGTCAACGAGGATGACGGCCTCTGGAGCAAATGCCCCGAGTGCGGCCTGGTGGTTTACCGCAAGGATCTCGCCGCCAACGCCAGTGTCTGCAGCGGCTGCGGCTATCACCACAGGATCTTCAGCGAAGAGCGCATTCGCCTGATCGTTGACGAGGGCAGCTTTGAGGTGCTCGACACAGAGCTCTGCCCAACCGATCCCCTCGCCTTCAAGGATCGCCGCAGTTACGCCGATCGCATTCGCGACAACCAACGCTCCACCGGCCTGAAGGACAGTGTCATCACCGGGATGTGCACGGTTGAGGGCATCCCGATGGCCCTGGGTGTAATGGATTTTCGCTTCATGGGCGGCTCCATGGGCTCGGTAGTGGGCGAGAAGCTTGCCCGACTCATCGAGACGGCCACCTCCAAGCGCGCTCCGGTGCTGATCGTCTGTGCCTCCGGTGGCGCCCGCATGCAAGAAGGGATGCTCTCGCTGATGCAGATGGCGAAGATCTCCGGCGCCCTCGAGCGACATCGCCAGGCGGGGCTTCTCTATCTACCGCTTCTGACCCACCCCACCACCGGGGGAGTCACCGCCAGCTTCGCCATGCTTGGCGACCTGATTCTGGCGGAACCAAAAGCCCTGATTGGCTTCGCCGGTCGTCGCGTGATCGAGCAGACCTTGCGGGAGAAGCTCCCCGACGACTTCCAAACCGCGGAATACCTCCAGGACCACGGCTTCGTCGATCACATCGTGCCCCGCACCAAGCTCCGCAGCACCCTGACCAGCCTTCTGACGATGCACGGCTACAGCAAAGCCGTGGCCGCGTGAGACGGACATTGCGCGCCTGCTGCGCCCTCCTGCTCGGAATGCTCCTTCTGGGCGACCTTCCCCATCCAGCCCAGGCGGGTCCAGTGGATTGGCAAGAGGTCCCCACCACCAGCGAAGGGCAGCAGTGGTGGGATCAAGGCAGCCTTCGCCTGAACAAAAGCGGGAACCTGACCGTCCTCAGTCGCTTCCAGCCACCGACCCCAGAGGCCGATACCGATGGAAAGGAGCCCCGCCGCGGAGCCAGCAGCCTCTACGTGATGGAGCTGGACTGCGGCCAGCGGCTCTACCGGGACACCTCCATCAATGGACTGCCCCAATGGGGAAGCCAATGGCAGGCCTCCGCCAATGACGGGTTAATCGAAGCCACCATCGAAGCGGTCTGCACCGCCGGAGGGGAGCTCCTGGCAGGCTCATAACACCACTGCCAAACCTCCGTGACGGGATCCAGCACCCACCAACGTCCCTTGGGGGTCGCCCTTATTGGTTTGGGGTTCGGCGAAAAGGTTCACCTGCCCGCCCTGCGGGATTGCCCCCTGACCGAACCGGTGGCCCTCTGGCATCACCGCAACGAACGCCTCGAACAGGCCTGCAGCGCCCACGGGCTACCGGGCTTCACTGATTTCGACGCCCTCCTGGCGGATCCACGGGTGGATGCGATGGTGATTGCCACCCCCCCGGAACCCCGCTTCGCCCTCGCCCAGGCGGCCATCGCCGCCGGCAAACACCTGCTGCTGGAGAAACCCGTCGCCCTGGAGCCCGCCCAGGTGGAGAGCCTGCAGCGCCAGGCCCTCCAGGCCGGTGTGAGCGTGGCAGTGGACTTCGAGTACCGCGGTGTCCCGGAATTTCAGCAATGCGCAGCGCTCCTGCAAGACGGAGCCGTGGGCACCCCCTGGCTGGTGAAACTCGATTGGCTGATGGGCAGCCGCGCCGATGCCAGACGCCCCTGGAACTGGTATTCCCAGCGGGCCGCCGGTGGGGGCGTTCTCGGATCCCTCGGCACCCATGCATTCGACACACTGCACTGGCTGGTGGGACCCACCCTCAACCTGAGTGCCCAGCGCAGCATGGCCATCCCCCAGCGTCCTTTGGCGGACGGCAGCGGTCGCATGGCAGCCGTGGATGCCGAGGACATCGCCCTCTTGCAACTCCAGTTGGAAGATCGCCAGGGGCGCTCAATCCCGGCTCAGGTGGCGCTGGCCTCGGTGACCAAACCGGGGCGCGGCTACTGGATCGAGGTCTACGGCAGCGGGGGGAGCCTGGTGCTGGGCTCCAGCAACCAGAGCGATTATGTCCATGGCTTCAAGCTCTGGCGCTCCGGTCCATCCGGTGCTCTCGAGGAGATCAGCCCGGATCCCAGCCTGGCCTTCCCCCAGACGTGGCCGGACGGTCGCCTAGCCGCCGTGCGCCGGATCACCCAGTGGTGGGCCGAAGCCGCCATTGAGGGCAAACCCATGATTCCCGGGCTGTCAGAGGCTGTCTTGAGCCAGCGGGTCTGCGATCTAGCCCTGGAATCGGCCGACAGCGGGCTGCGGGCCCGGCTTTAACGGAAAAGGCGCCGGTTAGGATCGCCCCCATTCCCTTATTTGTGTACCCATGGCGCTCGTTCCGCTTCGGCTGCTGCTTGACCACGCCGCTGAAAACGGCTACGGCATCCCTGCTTTCAACGTCAACAACCTGGAGCAGGTGCAGTCGATCATGGAGGCTGCCTACGAGACCGATAGCCCCGTCATCCTGCAGGCCTCCCGAGGCGCCCGTCAGTATGCCGGTGAGAACTTCCTGCGTCACCTGATCCTGGCTGCCGTTGAGACCTATCCCGACATCCCTGTCGTGATGCACCAGGACCACGGCAACAGCCCTGCCACCTGCTTCGGTGCTGCCGCTAACGGCTTCACCTCCGTGATGATGGACGGCTCCCTGGAAGACGACGCCAAGACCCCTGCCAGCTACGACTACAACGTGGCTGTCACCAAGGAAGTCGTCGACGTGGCCCACGCCATCGGCGTAAGTGTCGAGGGTGAGCTGGGTTGCCTGGGATCCCTGGAGACCGGTATGGGCGAAGCCGAGGATGGCCACGGTTTCGAGGGCAAGCTCGACCACAGCCAGCTGCTGACCGACCCCGCTGAGGCTGCCGACTTCGTCGCCAAGACCAAGGTGGACGCCCTGGCCATCGCCATCGGCACCAGCCACGGCGCCTACAAGTTCACCCGGAAGCCCACCGGTGAAGTGCTGGCCATCAGCCGCATCGCTGAAATCCACAAGGCCATCCCCAACACCCACCTGGTGATGCACGGCTCCTCCTCCGTGCCGCAGGAATGGCTGGAGATGATCAATAAGTTCGGTGGTGCCATCCCCGAGACCTACGGCGTGCCCGTCGAGGAAATCCAGGAAGGCATCCGGAACGGTGTCCGCAAGGTCAACATCGACACCGACAACCGCCTGGCCTTCACCGCTGCTGTGCGTGAAGCCGCGATGAAGGATCCCGCCAACTTCGACCCCCGCCACTTCAACAAGCCCGCCCGGGCCTATATGAAGCAGGTCTGCCTCGATCGCTACCAGCAGTTCTGGTGTGCCGGCAACGCCAGCAAGATCAAGCAGCGCGACATCAACTACTACGCCAGCCTCTACGCCAAGGGCGAACTGGAACCCAAGTCCGCCGTAGCTGCCTGACCCAGGCTTTCCACTGATGTCATACGGGGCCCGCAAGGGCCCTTTTTTGTACTCGCTAGGGCAGGAGTGGCTGGGGCAGGGTCAAGGCCCGCATGCCGTTGCTGGGCTGAGCGGCCACCAGCTTGGCGAGGGCCTCATCAAAGGTGGGCTCCATCACGAAGCGCCGGCCATCTGTCACGACCACCCGCACCAAGGTCGGCAGGGCGTTGCTGTTGCTCTGGAGGTAGATGGGCTCCACGTAGAGCAGACCTTGACCCACGGGCATCGCCAAGAGATTGCCCCGCAGGAGGCGGGAGCCCACCCGGTTCCAAAGACCGAACTGATAGCTAATCGCCGGGTCCTGCTCGATCAGCGCCGAGATCTGCTGGGGTCCCAACAGCAGCCGCTGCTGCGGGAAGCGCACCAGGAACAACTCGCCGTAGTTCGGGGTGTCGTTACGGGCCGCCAACCAACCGACCATGTTGGGCCGTTTTAGCGGGGTGAACGGGAGCAGCAGGACGAATTCAGGCCGTTGCTGAGCGGGAAGCTGCATCGTCACGTGGTACGGACGGACCGGTACCGGAGACGAGGCGTCGCCGTAGATCTCCAGCGGCAACGCCCAGACGTCGTCGCCGTTGTAGAAGGTGCGTACGTCCGTGACGTGGTAGCGCAGCAGGCGTTCGGCCTGAATGTTGAACTGACTCTTGGGGACCTGGATGTGGGCCAGAAGAGCCTTGGGCATCGATGAGAGCGGACGGAAGAGATCCGGGAAAACCTTCCGCCAGGTGCGCAGCACCGGATCGCTCGGATCGTTTACATAGAGCCAGACATCCCCGTTGTAGGCATTGACGACCGCCTTGACCGGGTTGCGGAAGTAGCGAATCCCATCGGGATTGGCATCGGAATAGGGGTAGCTGCGGCTCTCCGTGAAGCCATCGAGCATCCAGTACTGGTGATGCTCAGGCCGATAGTCGGGGTCATCGCCCACCCGGGCCGTGACCAGATAGGGCTTGCTCTCAAAGCGGAGGAAGGGGGCCAGGGCCTGAAGGCGGTCGTTGACCTGCCGGCGCACGAGCAGGCGCGACGAAGGGGTCAAGGACCCGGTGAACAGCAAGCGGGCCTCATTGAGATAGATCGCCGCCATCAGGCGATCCAGGGGGCCATGGATCGGAACCCCGGCCTTCCCGTCGTAATGGGAATAGACGTTGAGGTCACCCTCGGGGTAGTCGAACTCCCGCACCTGGGAGGGGGCTATCGCGTAGGGCGCCGGAGCCGACGCGAAATAGAGCCGCGGGCGACCCACCGGGAGGAAGCGCTCAACGCGCTTTTGGCTCTGGCCGAGTTGGGGCAGGGCCTGAACGCGGCCGCTGCGGCCCAGGTCTTTGACGAAGTACAGCGGGAGCCCGTCGCTGCCCGAGACGTTCACCGGGGACACCGTGAAGCCGTAGCCATGGGTGAAGACCAGGTGGCGGTTGAGCCAGGTGCGCGAACCCTTGGCCAAGGCCGAGGAGTCGAGTTCGCGGGCTGCGATCAACACCTGCTGGGAGCCCAATGCGCTGGCGTCGGCATTCAGGGGATACCTATCGACGGCGGCGGAAGGGAAGTCGTAGTAAAGCCGCAATTGCTGTAGCTGACGGTTGGCCTCCAGCAAGGGGGTGCTGTCCCAGAGCCGCACGTTGGCCAGGGTCCCCTCAGCGCTCTTGAGATCCGCCGCGCTGAGTTGCTGCTTGGGCTCGAGATCGAGCTCGCGCACCGCCTCAAGACCAAAGGCCCGGCGGGTGGCCGCGATGGCCCGCCGGAGATAGGGGGTTTCCAGTTGCAGCTCCCGGGGCTGCACCCAGACCCGCTGCACGAGTGGTGCCAGGCCCCACTCCACGATCGGCAGAAGGCAGGCGGCCGCCAGCAAGGGGAGCATCGCCGCCCGGCGAAACCAGGAGCGGGGAACGGATACCAACAGGCCGAGGCCACTCATCAGGAGCAAGAGGGCCAAGAGCAGCCGCAGCGGCAGGCGGATATGCAGGTCCACGAAGCCAGCCCCCGAGGCCACCCCGCTGCCTTCCACCATCAGGTCAAAGGGACTCAGTCCATAACTGAGGGCGACCATTAGGGCCAGAACGGCCAGCTGGGGTTGCAGTACCCGCTGCTGCTCCCGGCCCAACCCCGGGAAGCGAAGGTCGGTCAAGACCGTGCCTTCGCTGAAGGTCAACCAGAGGCAGCCGACAAAGCCAATCAGGACCTGGGCGATCACCAGGCTCACTAGCAGGTGCAGGGCCGGCAGGCGCAGCACCGTGAAGCTCAGGTCAAAGCCGGTGAGGGGATCGGCCTCGCCAAAGGGAACCGCCAGCAGGCCCGGGAGCCACAGACTCCAACCCCGGGCGCAGGCTGTGGCCGAGCCGGCCAGGGCGGCCGCGAGGCTTATGCGCAAGGTCGTGTAAGGCCAGCGCAAGAGGCAGGGGAGCAGCACGACCGCCAGGCCAAACACCAGGGCCGGCGGCAACTCAGCAAGTACCGTTAGGTCGGTTATCACTTCACCGCCGAAGGGATCCAGGATCAGGCCTCGGGCCTGCAAAAAGAGATAGCTCAGACCCATCACCAGCAGGAGCAATAGGCCCACGAGCACGGCCACGAGCGGGCCGCTAGAGAGAGGGGCAAGAGGGCGCTCCTGCAGTTGCTTGCGCGGTGCCTCCTGCCTAAGGCGCCAACAACGGCGCAATTGCTGAAGCTGCAGCGGCAAGCCAAGGCCCAGCACTAGGGCAAAGGCCAGGCACTGGAAGAGCCAACGGCGCAAGACCACCGTCAAGGCATCGAACTGAGCGAACCACTGCGCCTCGATCACCAGGCGCGGCAGCAGCACCAGAAAACCCAGCACCAGGGCTCCGCCTGAAGACCAACGCAAGAGCCGCCTAAGGCCTTCAACCGATACCTGCACGAACTGAGCCGATCCCTGGCCGAGATTAGGCAGTACAACCGCTGGGTCAAGCCGCCGACAAGGGACCATCACGACTCTTGGCCAATACCCGACCCAGGAGATCGGGTTTAAACAAGTCCGTCAATAGTCGCTGCTAATTTCAAGCGAATGTTGAGGGTCTGAAGTTGACGGCAACCGTTTCCCGCTCCAGCGTTGGGCCGACCTTCACAGGACTGCGCTGCAAGGAATGCGGCCAGGCCTACGACCCTGGTGCCCGCCACGTCTGCGAGGACGTCTGCTTCGGTCCACTCGAGGTGGTCTACGACTACGAGGCGATCAAGAACCGCGTCAGCCGCGCCACGATCGAAGCCGGCCCCGCATCCATCTGGCGCTATCGCGATTTTCTGCCGATCGAGGGGGACCCGATTGATGTCGGTACAGGCTTCACCCCCCTGCTGAAGGCGGACAATCTGGCCAGGCGCCTTGGTCTTAAGAGCCTTTACATTAAGAACGACGGCGTCAACATGCCCACCCTGTCCTTCAAGGACCGGGTCGTTTCCGTCGCCCTGACCCGAGCCCGGGAACTGGGCTTCAAGACCGTCAGCTGCGCCTCCACGGGCAACCTCGCCAACTCCACCGCCGCCATCGCCGCCCACGCGGGCCTCGATTGCTGCGTCTTCATCCCCAGCGACCTGGAGCTGGGCAAAGTGCTCGGCACCTTGATCTACAACCCCACCCTGATGGCGGTGAAGGGGAACTACGACCAGGTCAACCGCCTCTGCTCCGAGGTCGCCAACACCTATGGCTGGGGCTTCGTCAACATCAACCTGCGCCCCTACTACTCCGAGGGCTCCAAGACCCTCGGCTATGAGGTAATCGAGCAGCTGGGTTGGGAACTCCCCGACCACGTCGTGGCGCCCCTCGCCTCCGGCTCCCTCTTCACCAAGATCCGCAAGGGCTTCGACGAATTCATCAAGTGCGGCTTGGTGGACGAGAAGGCCGTGCGCTTCAGCGGGGCCCAAGCCGAGGGCTGTAACCCCATCGCCGAGGCCTTCCGCGAAGGCCGTGACTTCATCACCCCCGTGAAGCCGAACACGATCGCCAAATCGATCGCCATCGGTAACCCCGCTGATGGCCCCTACTCCATCGACATCGCCAACCGCACCGGCGGCAACATCACCGACGTCAACGACACCGAGATCGTTGAGGGCATCAAGCTCCTGGCCGAGACCGAAGGCGTGTTCACCGAAACGGCTGGCGGCACCACGATTGCTGTCCTCAAGAAGCTGGTGGAACAGGGCAAGATCAACCCCGAAGAGCGCACCGTGGCCTACATCACGGGCAACGGCCTCAAGACCACCGAAGCGGTGGTCGATGCCATCGGCAAGCCCTACACCATCGAGGCTCAACTGGACAGCTTCAACAGCGCCTGGAAGCGAGCCCAGGCCGATCAAGCGCAGGCCTGATCCCCCACGACCTCCTTACCGTCCCATCTCCCTCCTGCCATGCCCGTTCAGGTCCTGATCCCCACCCCGCTACAGAAGTTCACCAACGATGAGGCCAGCGTCGCCCTGGACGCCTCCAGCGTGGACGAGCTGATCGACGCCCTCGACTGCCGCTACCCCGGCCTAAAGGGTCGGCTCTGTGATGAGGCCGGCAAGCTTCGCCGTTTCCTAAACGTCTACGTGAACAGCGAGGATATTCGTTTCCTCGAGAACCAAACCACCCCTCTCAAGGATGGGGACGAAGTCAGCATCGTGCCCGCCGTTGCTGGGGGCTGATCCTGCGCTGTAGCGATTCCTTCAGCAGCTCAGCGCCAAAGCTGATTGGATCAACGATTTACAGGCTCGCTCTGGAGTCCCCTCCCTCTGGACCTGGTGTCCTCCGATGACTCAAACCCCGGATCGTCCATCAACAGACCTTGGACTCCACCTCCAGGGCGACGCCCCGCAGCAGACCCCCTTGGCCGACAAGGCCCAACTGTTTGATTACCGGCAAGCCGCGAACCCGATCCGCAGCGGACTGACCGAACCGATTCCCTACCGCTGCTGGGGAGCCGATCTGCATGGCAGAGGGCCCAGCGGCATACTTCCGTTGGACCTCAGCAGCGAGCTCGGTACTAGTGGTCCCGCCACCAGCCCCGGTCTCGCCGCCCACTTTATTCGCATCGAAGCTGGAGAAGGGGTACGCGCCGCAGCCAACGCCACCAGCTCCCTCTTCTTCGTCCTCTCCGGTGAGGGGGTCTGCCGCGTTCGCGAGACCGACCAAGACACCACCATCCACTGGAGCGAAGGTGACATTTTTGTCCTGCCCTGCGGCGGGACACCCTTGCTCGAGGCGACCTCAACGAGCGTCCTCTACTGGGTGCACGACGCCCCTCTGCTCAACTACCTGGGGGCACTCCCCAGTGAGCCCCGCTTCGACGCCACCCATTACCGGGGCGCGTGGTTGCGCTCAAAGCTGCTTAAGCTCGCCGAGCAGCCCGGCAGCGCGAGCAGCAATCGCATCAGCCTGCTCCTGGCGAACCGGGATTTGCCCAGCACCCGCACGGTCACCCATGTGCTTTGGGCGATGTATGGCATCGTCCCGCCCGGCGCGACCCAGGCCCCCCACCGTCACCAGTCCGTGGCCCTGGACCTAATTATTGATTGCCAGCCCGGGGTCTACACCCTGGTGGGCACCGAACTCAACACCGATGGCAGCATCAGTAACCCGAATCGGATCGACTGGGAAGCGGGTGGGGCCTTCATTACGCCTCCCGGCCATTGGCACTCCCACGTCAACGAAAGCGGTGAGCCGGCCTATTTGCTGCCGATTCAGGACGCAGGGCTACAGACCCACCTGCGCAGCCTCGACATTCGCTTTGCCTAGATCGTCAGCGCGTTCAACCACGGCCCGGAAGTCAGGCCCCTCAATGGTTTCGCGCTCGATCAACAGGTTGACCAGCTCATCCATCAGATCCCGGCGGGACTCAAGCAGCGAGACCGCCTGATCAAGGGCATGGCGCGCCAACTGCTGCACCTCGGCATCGATGCGGTTGCTCGTCTTCTGGGAGTGGTGCGGTTCGGAACGTAACCAATCGCGGCCCAGGAAAACCTCAGAACCCTCCCCCTCCAGCGAGAGCGGACCCATGGATGAGAAGCCGTAACGGGTCACCATCTCCCGGGCGATCCGGCTCACCATCTCCAGGTCACTGGAGGCGCCCTGGGTGATCTCACTGGGGCCGAAGACGACCAACTCAGCGGCTCGACCGCCCATCGCCATCACCATCCTGGCTTCGAGATAGGCCTTGCTGATCAAGCCCGAATCGAGGACCTCCTCATCGGGCATCGTGCGGGCAAATCCCCCCACGCCCCCGGACCGGGGAAGCAGGGTCACCTTGTCGAGCTCTTCCGACTTGGGCAGCACGGTGGCCAAGAGGGCATGGCCAATTTCGTGATAAGCGATCAGGCGCTTCTTCGCGTTGTCCTGGAGCGGCGCCGCCGTCAGGCCCATCGTGATCCGCTCAAGGGCGTCGCTGATGGCCTGATCATTGATGCTTTGGCGCTCGCGGCGGGCCGTCAGGATGGCCGCCTCATTGAGCAGGTTGGACAGATCAGCGCCCGAGAAGCCTGGGGTTCGGCTCGCCCAATCGGCCAGGGAGACCTCGGGTTCCAGGGGCCTGGAGCGGGCATGGACCGCAAGGATCGCCTCGCGGCCACGACGGTCGGGGAGATCCACATTGATCCGCCGATCGAACCGACCGGGACGCATCAGGGCAACATCCAAGACATCCGGGCGGTTCGTCGCCGCCAACAGAATCACCCCAGAGTTTTCCGCAAAGCCATCCATCTCCGTGAGGAGTTGGTTCAGCGTCTGCTCGCGCTCATCGTTGCCGCCCCCAATCCCCGCGCCGCGCTGACGGCCAACGGCGTCGATCTCGTCAATAAAGATGATGCAAGGAGCCTTCTCCTTGGCCTGGCGGAAGAGATCGCGGACGCGGCTCGCGCCAACACCCACAAACAGCTCGACAAATTCCGAGGCGGCCATCGAGAAGAAGGGCACACCCGCCTCTCCGGCAATCGCCTTGGCCAAGAGGGTCTTACCTGTCCCGGGAGGTCCCACCAACAGGACACCCTTCGGGATGCGCGCTCCGACGGCCGTGAAGCGCTCGGGTTCCTTCAAGAAGGCCACCACTTCCTGGAGTTCCTCCTTGGCTTCGTTGATGCCGGCGACATCTTCAAAACGAACCGCCACCGCCGATTCCGGTTCGGCCATGCGGGCTTTACTGCGGCCGAAGCCCATCGCCCGATTGGCCACCTGACTGGAGCGCCGGATCAAGAGAGCCAAGCCCGCGAACAGCAACAGCAGCAGCAAGCCGTTGGACACCAGGCTGGCCGTCGCACGGTCCTGCCTGTCATCGCGAACCGTGAGCGGGACTTGCGCCTCCTGAGCCGTGCGCAGCAAGACCTGATCGTTGCTGAAGATCGGAACCTGGGTGCGGCGGCCATCGGTGTACGTCACCTGCACCTCGCGGCGGCCCGGTGAGAGCAAGAGTTCTTTGACAGTCCCGCCCTTGAGCTGCGTCAGCAGCTGGCTGTAGCTGGGGGGCGCCGGGCTGCTGATGCCGAGATCACTCCAGAGTTCAGCACGCCTTGAAGCAGGGGCGGGCGAGGCTTGTGAGGAGGGCACCTGCTGCGCTTGCTGATCCGGAGACGCGCCGCTGCTCACATGAATCTGTCGTTGATCGGAGCTTAGCGATTTGACGAAAGGAAAGACGGCAAGGGAAGATCTTGGTTTGGCCGACTAGGTAAAGCGGGATGGCTGTTCCCAAGAAGAAAACGTCCAAGGGCAAGCGGAACCAGCGCCACGCCACCTGGAAGGGCAAAGCTGCCGTGGCAGCTCAGAAGGCACTCTCCATCGGCAAGGCCGTGCTGAGCGGCCGTGCACAGGGCTTCGTCTACCCCGTCGCTGAAGAGGACGGCGACGAGGCCTGATCGCCCGACCGAAATCGTCCGCTCTCGTTGACGGAAAGGGGTCGGCAGAACCCTGGAAGCGCTGCTCACTAGAGCGGCGCTTTTTGCTTCTAAGCACTCAGGAGCCGAGCTTGAAGGCTTCCAGAACAACGGCATAGACCAAGCCGATCCTGAGGTTGTCGAGCACAAGCCAGCCCAAAGCCAGCCGGCCCTGAACGACACGGGTACGGATACGAACGACCAGCTCCAGCAGCAGAACCACGGAGAGCACCACCAAGGGGCGCTGACCAATCGTCTGTAGCCACCAGCTGGTGACATTCTGACCCGCATAGAAGCCAAAGAGCAGAGCGAGCACCCCAACGCTGCGGCGACGCCAACTGCCCTGGAAGGATCCCCAGAGCACCTGGGCACCCTGGCGTTGCAGACGATCAAAGCGGGTGTCCTGAATGGGCATCCGGATCATCCGCCTGGAAAGAGCTGCTGGAGATAGGACAGCGTGATCTGGCCCTCAGGGCAAGCCGGTCCGCGAAAGACCTGACAGGGCGCCCCGGGATCCCCCAGGCCATCGAGCAGGGCAGCGGCGCCCGCGAAGTGGGCGTCGGGTTCCTGGAAGCTGGAGGCACTGCGGGTAGCCAGGACCGTCAGCCCCGCGGCACGAGCCGCCGTCACCCCATGACCGGAGTCCTCGACGGCCAACACCCGATCAGCGCCGCAGGCCAATCGCTCCAGGGCTCGGACATAGCCCTGGGGGTCGGGCTTTTTGGCCGTGACATCTTCCCCGCAGACCCAAAACTCCAACCGATCACGGTGCTGCGGCAGCTGGCGGGAGAGCAGGACCTCGACGGCGGAACGTCCACTTGTGGTCACGATGGCCTGCCGCACTCCGGCCGCGGCCGCGGTCTCCATCAGCCGAAGGACACCCGGCCGCAGCCGGATCTCGCCCGCCGCCACCAGTTCGCCGTAGTGGCGCTGCTTTGAGCGCTGCAGGGCCTCCAAGCGGTACTCACTCGGGCGCTGGCCTTCCGCTTGCTCGAGAAAAACTGCCATCCGCTCACGGCCGCCGGTCACCCTGAGCAACTCGAGATAAAGGGAGGGGTCCCATTGCCAGGGCAGCCCTGCCTCGGCCATTGCGCGGTTGAACGCCAGACGGTGCCCATCCAGCTCCGTCTCAGCCAGCGTGCCGTCCACATCCCACAGGAGCGCCTCGGGGGCCAATCGCGACACGGAGCGGCGGACTGCTGGGGTGAGGCTAAGGGAGCTGGCCGGTGGGGCCTCGACAGGATCTTTCCACGGCTCAAAATGGAAGCCGACGAACCGCAGGCGTGCTCCTCGAGTCTCCAGAGAAACGCTTGTTGGAGCAGCGTCTCCAGCAGAACTGGCAACTCCCCGCAGCGGTGGACCTGGAGGCTCTCCCCAGCGAGATGCAGCGGTTGGGGCTCTCGGAACCCGTTCTCGCCCTGCTGAACCGGCGCGGCTTCGGCAGCGCCGATGCAATCGAGGCGCTGCTCGATCCCGCTGAAGCCCCCGACCCCAAGCAGCATTTCCCCGACTTAGGCCTGGCAGTCAAGCGCCTTAAGCAGGCCTGCAAAAGCAATGAACGCCTGGCGATCTGCGGCGACTACGACGCCGATGGCATGACCAGCACGGCGCTCCTGATCGGCGTTCTGCAGCAGTTGGGGGCCCAACCCCAAGCTGCAATCCCAAGCCGCCAGACCGATGGCTATGGCCTAAACGTCTCAATGGTGGAGGAGCTCGCGGACGACGGGATACGGCTGCTGGTCACCGTCGATAACGGAGTTTCCGCCCGGGAGGCCCTCGAGCGCGCCCAGGAGCTCGGATTGGAGGTAATCGTCACCGATCACCACACCATCCCGGAGCAACGGCCACCCCTGAGCGCCCTGCTGCACCCCCACTGCACCCCCGAGGGCTCGCCCTACCGGGGGCTGGCCGGTGTCGGCATCGCCTATGTCCTGGCCGGAGCCCTCGCCAAAGCCAATCGCTCCGCCAAGGCCCTGGCTATGGCTATGGACCTCTTCTGCATCGGCACCATCGCGGACATGGCTCCGCTTCAAGGAGTCAACCGCCGCTGGTTGATGGACGGCTTACCGCGGCTCAAGGACAGTCCCCTCCCAGGCCTGCAAGCCCTGCAGCAGCTGGCCGGTCTGGACGACGCCCCCATCGACGCCGGGGCTGTTGGCTTCCAACTGGCACCGCGCATAAATGCAGTAGGACGGCTCGGTGATCCGCGCCTGGTGGTGGATCTTCTGACCACAGGTGACACGGAGCAGGCCCTTGAGCTTGCACGGGAATGCGAAAGCCTGAACCGCCAGCGCCGGGAACTCTGTGATGCCATCGAGGCGGAGGCACGGGCCTTAGCCGAGGCCGATGGGGCGCAGCGCTGCCCATTCCTGCTGCTCGCCCAGAGCCACTGGCACCACGGGGTAATCGGCATCGTGGCGGCGCGGCTGATGGAGCATTTCGGCACCCCCGTCGCCCTTCTCTCCGCCGAGGGGGATGGGCGGATGCGGGCGTCTGTGCGGGCCCCCAAGGGCTTTGCTGTTGATGCAGCCCTCCACGCCTGCGGTGACCTACTTGAGCGCTTCGGCGGTCATCCGGCAGCCGGGGGATTCACAGTCAAAGCGGAGCGGGTCACAGCCCTGCACGAACGCCTGAATGGCCTGGCACAGGCCTGGCGTGAACGGGAAGGCCTGCAGCTGGTAATGCCTGAAGCCCTGCTGAAGCTCGAGGAGATCAATCGACCGCTCTGGCGTGAACTCCAGCGGCTCGAACCCTTTGGGATCGGGAACCCTGCACCACTGTTCTGGAGCTGCGGCTGCACTATCACCCGACAGCGGGAACTGCGGGGCGGGCACTTGCAGCTCAACCTACGCCAAGGGGAGTCCCGCGTCCGGGCCATGGCCTGGCGCTGGGGAGCCATTGGCCACCTGCTCCCCAGGCAGGTGGATGTGGCCTATCACCTCCGACTGAACCGCTGGAACGGCCAACAAACTCTGCAGCTCGAGCTGGTGGGCATCCGCCCCAGCAGCGGCGAGGCCCTACTACTGCAGCACCAGCAGCGCATCTATTGGGTGCGGCGGGACGGCAACGCGGTCGTGATCCGCAATGCCGACGGTGAGGAATTGCGCGGCGAAGCCCAGCGAATCGGCCCCGACATCCTCCAGATCGATCACCCCAAGGCGGATCATCCCTACGTGAAGGCTCTCGTGCAGGACGCTGCTCGCGCGATGGGACTAGCGGCCTAGAAACAACAAAGCCCCTAGGACTGGGGCAGTCCAGGGGGCGTTGAAAGCTGGAACGGACGAAGACCTCTGAGTATCAGAGGGCGCTGCGGCGGTAGAAGAGGATGAAGATCACGGCTGGACCCACCAGGGTGATCAGGAACAGAGCAGCGAAGTTGGCGATCAGGTGGAAGTCGATTCCCATGGGAGAACGGCTCGGGAGCTGCACGTGTTTGGTGCACCCTAAAAGCACAGGGGCCCACCCCGATGAAGCGGAGCTCGCTCCTGTGACGGGTTGTCACAGCACTAGGAGGTTCATCAATGGCTGAGACCCTGCATTGGCGCTGCATCAGCGGCTGCGGCTCCTGCTGTCGCCTGGACCCTGGGGAACGGAACGAGGCGCTGGAGGCCCTGGACGCAGAGCAACAACAGCTCTATCTGTCGATGGTGGGGCCCGATGGCTGGTGCATCCACTTCGACACAGGCTCCAGTTCCTGCCGGATCTACGAGGAGCGGCCTGTCTTCTGTCGTGTCGAAAACCTGGCCCAGTTGTTTGAGGTCCCAGCGGAGGAATCCAACGAGTTCGCGATTGCCTGTTGCCGGCAGCAGATCCGCTGCGAACACGGTGGTCGTGGCATGGTGATGAAGCGTTTCGAGCAGGCGATCCGCCAGCCCGCTGAAGACAATGATCGCCAGCCCTGATGCCTGAGTCCGCCCCGAGCAGCGACAGTCCCAAAGCCAAGAAAGAGAACCAAGCCGCCAGCTTTGGCGCGGTCTTCCTGACGACCTTCACCACCGTCTTCCTGGCTGAACTGGGCGACAAGACACAGCTGGCCGCCCTGCTGCTCTCGGCTGAGTCCGGTCGTCCGGTACTGGTGTTTATCGGAGCGTCCCTGGCCCTAATCAGTTCGAGCCTGGTGGGTGTGGTGCTTGGCCGCTGGTTGTCTCGGGTCCTGCCCCCCGGTCAGCTTGAGCGCCTTGCCGGCATCTTGATGATCGGCCTCGGCCTATGGCTTGGCAGACAAGCCGCCGTCAGCATGTTTCCCCTTGTCTGATAGCCATGCAGCTCCCCCTACTGGCCTCCACCTTTCTGACGGTCTTCCTCGCTGAACTCGGAGACAAAACCCAACTAGCGATCGTCTCCATCAGCGGCACCTCCAACCGGAGTGGAGCGGTCTTTGCTGGCAGTGCCTCGGCCCTCGTCCTGGCCAGCCTGCTCGGGGCGGGAGCTGGCGGGTCTCTCTCGGCCGTCATCCCCACTGACGCCCTGCAATTGGCCGCTTCGGTCGGCTTTCTAGTGATTGGAGGCCGGCTCCTGCTCAAGGCCGGTCAAGAGGACGACGAGGCTCCCGCCGAAGCCACAGAGGACGCCTAGCCAAACAGCTCAGTAGGATGAATTAATTGCAGCAGTGCTTGAAGGCGTTGGCCGTCTTCAAGTAACCGGTGCAGCACGCAGAACCTCTATCCCACTGGGGCTTGTCCGCTCCGCAGAAGCCCTCCCCAACAGCCATGAAGTTCACGGTCGCGGACCTCATCGAGCAGCTCTCACAAAAAGAGCCCCTCGGCCTCACTAAGCTTGAAAAAGCTCTAGGTCTGAGCACCAAGACCGATAAAGAGCAGCTCCGCATCGCGCTCACGGCCCTCACCCGGGTCGGCTTGCTCCGAGAAGCCGATGACCGCATCAGCCTCGTCGAAGACGAAGGCCTAATCCAAGCCCGACTCCGTTGCAGCAGCAAAGGCTTCTGCTTTGCCCTTCGCGATGACGGCGGCGAGGATATCTACATCCGCGACAACCAGCTCAACCACGCCTGGAACGGTGACCGGGTGCTGGTGCGGGTCACCCGTGAAGGGGGGCGCCGCCGCTCGCCTGAAGGAGGGGTGCAGTGCATCCTGCAGCGCAACACCACCAGCCTGCTGGCGCAGGTGGAGAAACAGAACGACAGCCTTGTCGCGGTCCCTTTGGACGATCGCCTGCTGACCGCCATCAACTTGCCTGCTGGCGATAGCGCCCACCTCAAACCCGCCACGGAAGCCGTGGTGGAAGTCAAGTTGGACCGCTACCCCGTGGGCCAACTTCCCCCTGAGGGGCACGTGGCCCGCAGCCTGGCGGTCAACGCCGGTCCGAAGGCCGACCTTGATCTCCTTCTGACAAAACACAGCCTGCGGGAGTTGCCGGCGGCACCCAAGGGCAGCGCGAAGGCCCCCGACCTCAAAACCCGGGATGACCTAACCGAGGTCCCCACCCTGCTGCTTCAGCTGTGGGGCAGCGCCGATGCACCGCTCCTCCCAGCTGTTTCCTTGGAGCCCATGGAGAACGGTCAGCGCCTCTGGGTGCACGCCCCCGCCATCGCCGAGCGCGTTGGCTTTGGCAGTGCTCTCGATCTGTTCCTGCGAGAACGCAGAGAAGCCCTCTGCGTGGGGGACAGCTGGCTGCCATTTCTCCCCAGCGCGACCACCAAGGCAGCGGCTTTCAAGGCCGGGACCCCGGTGGCGGCCCTCTCGGTCGCCATCGACCTGAACGCCGAGGGGCAGCTGGAGCACTTCCGCTTCTGCCGCAGCACAATCTCTGCCGATGGACTGGTCGACACCAAGGCGCTTAAGGCCCTGGCCGATCGAAAGCCCAAGGCTCGCACCACCCCTGCAGCCCTAAAGGAACTGAAGGATCAGCTCCCCCTGCTGGAGCAGCTGATTACTCTTGCCCAGACCCTTAGGCAGAACCGCTTTGACCAGGGGTCCATCGATCTCGATCTCGGCATCCCTGACCTGGAGGGACTGGGTGAACTCGCCATTCCCGAACCGGATGAGCGTCGGCAGGGCTGGATGTTTCAGCGCGACCCCGCCCTCTCCACAGCGGGGCTCTTGCGGGAGATGGTCCTGCAGGCCCACCGGGCCTTTGGCCGCCACATGGCCGCCTTAGAGCTGCCGGCCATATACGCGGTAAATGCCGCCCCTGAAGCCGAGGCCCTCAACGACGTGGCCAAGGCAGCCCTCGCCCTCGAGATCCCCCTGGAACTCTCCGCCGATGGCAACGCCAGCGCCCAGGAACTGGCCGTGGCCTTTGAGGCGAGCGATCGCGCGAGGGTGCTCCTTCAGCAATTGCGGGATCCGCTCAAACCGGTAAGCCTCAGCGCCGAGGCCGGTGGCAACAACCTGGCGGGCGAAGACCAGGCCTATGCCCCCTGGTGCTGTGCGGCCCTGCACTACGCCGACCTCTGGAACCAGCACCTCCTGTTGCTGCTCCTGAGCGAAGGCAAAGATCGCCCCTCCGTACGGCATAAAACCCGGGTCGACATCGCCTCGGACGCCAGCCATGGGGTGATCGACTGGCCCTTGCTGACCGCCAGTCAGATCTCCCGCGTTGAAGAGGGGCTGAGCGGAACACTCCTCAATAGCCTGAATGAGCGCAGCCGCTTCGTCAGCGAGCTCCAGCGGGATGCCATAGCCATGGCCCAGGCGCGCCAAGCTGAACCCCTGGTTGGTCAAACCCTGAACGGGGTGATCAGCGGAGTCCAGAGCTACGGCTTCTTCGTCGAGGTGCCCCCCTCCCACGTGGAGGGGCTGGTACACGTGAGCTCTCTGAAGGACGACTGGTACGAGTACCGCTCACGTCAGAACAAGCTGGTGGGCCGAAAGAACCGCCGCGCCTACATGCTCGGCGACCAGGTCGAGGTCACCATCCAGAAGGTGGATGTGCTGCGCCATCAAATCGATCTCGCTGTGGTGCTGCCGGAGGGCTACGAAGAGTTGTCCCCCGACGTCGCCGATGCAGTCGACAGCGACGCCAGCAGCGAGGACTGAGTGTTGAGCGACAGCATCGACCAGGAAGAGCGGCTGCCGATCGTTCTGGCGGTGTCCGGGGCAAGCGCCCAACCCCTGGCGGAGCGGGCATTGCAACTCCTCCTTCAGGCCGGTGAGTCCGTCGATCTGATCGTCAGCCGCGGTGCCATTGGCGTCTGGCAGGCGGAATTGGGAGTGCGGGTCCCGACGGACCCCTCAGCCCAGGAGCGCTTTTGGCGGGAGCGCTGCGAGTGCTACACAGGCGAGCTGCGCTGCCACCGCTGGAACGATCAATCGGTGTCGATTGCCAGTGGCAGTCACCGCACCCGCGGCATGGTGATCCTTCCATGCTCGATGGGAACCGTCGGCCGGATCGCCTCGGGTGTAGCCACGGACCTGATGGAACGCTGCGCGGACGTCCATCTCAAGGAGGGACGTCCGCTCGTGATCTGTCCGCGGGAGACCCCCTGGAACCTGATCCACCTGCGCAACCTGACCGCGCTTGCTGAGGCCGGCGCACGGATCGCTCCTCCGGCCCCAGCTTGGTATCACCAGCCACAGTCCCTAGAAGAGATGGTGGACTTTTTGGTAATCCGCGTCTTCGATTGCCTCGGTTATGAGCTCGGTCAGCTGCAGCGCTGGACCGGGCCGATCCAGCCCTGAGGCCCGTCCGCCCTGTGTTGAAACGAGTCCTGCTGTTACCGCTGCTCTCGCCCATCCTGGCGACGCTTGTGGTCGGGGCCGTAAATCCCAAGCCCGCCGTCTCGGTGCGAGTGCTCACCTGGACCTCGCCAGCACTACCCCTGGGTCTCTGGCTCACTGGAGCCTCCTGCCTCGGTGCCGGCCTGAGTGCGGCCGGTGCGGCCCTAGCGCTGCAGGGGAGCGGACCCGAAATCCTGCCCCGGCGCTCTTTGCGGCGACGAGCTGAACGGAGGGTTGGGGAAGAAGAACCTGCTCCGAATGCACCCCGCAGTAACGAACCCAGATGGGACTGGGGCTTCGAGGCGGAAGCTGAACCCGCAGCGCCCTGGGCTGGCCCCAGCCGAGGGGCGGCCGAACCGGCCCCAACCGTCTCGGTTCCCTTCCGCGTCATTCGGCGGGCCGAAGAGGCCGCCAGCGAAGAACCCGCCAGAACGACCGCCACCGCGACTACTGCTGTGAGCACGGCTAATCCTGACGATTGGGGCAGCAGCGATGCTGAGAGTTGGTGAGCACTCCCTAAAGTCAGCGAACGTCTGGATTGAGGCCTTCGCCGGTGACAGATTCCGCCAAACCCGGAGCGCAGGCCGCAGACGCCAAACCCGGAGCGCAGGCCGCAGACGCCAAACCCGCGAAACCGGCGAGGCCCCCCGCCCCGGAGGACAAACCCTTCGCCGAGTTCGTCCCGAATCTGCTGATTCCGGCTCTGGCCAAAGAGATTGAGGCCTATGGCGGCCCCAACTGCGACCTCTGCTTTGACCAGGGTCCGATGCCCGTTGTTGGCAGCAGCTGCTGGCAGGTCAAGGGCATCCTTCCAAGTGGCCGTCGCTTCTGGCTGTGCTTCACCAGCGACTCGATCAGGTCGGCTAAAACCATCGCCCTCGCGGAATCCGGCAGCGAGCCCAGCCTGCTGGAGTCTTTTTTGATTGACGAGAAAAAAATCACCCAGGCACTCCTGGTCTCCCGTTTGGTGCAGCGGCTCAACGGACAGAAGTGGCTGGGGGCGAACTAAGCCTGCGAGTGATGAAGGCGGTCAACGGGCCGGCACCAAAGCCCCTTACGATGTTATTTGGTCCGCCCAAGATGCCCGATGGTGCCTCCCACCGCCGTTGCCTCACCTAACGCCGCAACAGCCATCGGCACGCCCAATGCGCCGGCCACAAAGGATCCGGTTAAAGACACGATCCTGACCCCGCGGTTTTACACCACGGATTTCGAGGCCATGGCCGCCATGGACCTCAGCCCCAACGCCGATGAGCTGGAAGCCATCTGTGAGGAGTTCCGCAAGGACTACAACCGCCACCACTTCGTTCGCAACGTGGAGTTCGAGGGCGCAGCCGACAAACTCGATCCTGAGACCCGAAAGGTCTTCATCGAGTTCCTAGAGCAGAGCTGCACCTCCGAGTTTTCCGGTTTCCTCCTCTACAAGGAACTGAGCCGTCGGATCAAAGAGCGCAACCCGCTGCTGGCCGAGTGCTTTGCCCACATGGCCCGCGACGAAGCCCGCCATGCAGGCTTCCTGAACAAGTCGATGAGCGACTTCGGCCTGCAGCTCGACCTGGGCTTCTTGACCGCGAACAAGGCTTACACCCACTTCAAGCCTGAATACATCTTCTACGCCACCTATCTGAGCGAGAAGATTGGCTACTGGCGCTACATCGCGATCTTCCGCCACCTCGAGAAGAATCCCGACAGCAAGATCTTCCCGATCTTCAACTTCTTCGAGAACTGGTGCCAAGACGAGAACCGCCACGGCGACTTCTTTGATGCCCTGATGAAGGCTCAGCCCAAGAGCGTCACCGGCCTGCGCGCCCGCCTCTGGTGCCGCTTCTTCCTGCTTGCCGTCTTCGCCACCATGTACGTACGTGACGTGGCCCGCAAAGAGTTCTACGAAGCCCTTGGCCTTGACGCCCGCGAATACGACAAGTACGTGATCGCCAAGACCAACGAGACCTCGGCTCGAGTCTTCCCAGTGGTCCTCAACGTCGATCATCCGAAGTTCTACGCCCGTCTGGAGAGCTTGGTGCGCAACAACGACAAGCTGAGCGCGGCCGATGAAGGCAAGGCGCCAGCACCCATCAAGGCCCTGCGCAAGCTGCCCTACTGGGTCGCCAACGGTGCAGAGATGGCCAAGCTCTTCTTCACGAACCCAATCCGAAGCGAGAACTACCAAGCCGCAGTGCGCTGAAGCCTTCCTTGCTTCGGCATGCCCTTCAGGGAGAGGCCCTGGTCGCTTCAGCCGGGGCCTTCTTGCTAGGACCCTGATGGCCTGCTGCCGTCCATGCCCATCCGTCGACAACCCGCGTGATTGCCTCCGTTCCCTCCCACGCAGAGCTACTGCTCGGCCCCTTTGATCAGCGTTGGAGTCCCCGCCTGGAAGCCCTCTTGGCCCTGGGTAAAGCCGCCGGCGCTGACCTGGTTGAAATCTTTCTGGAACGCACCGATCACCTCGGGGTCATCGCTGAGCAGGACACGATCACGAGCGTGACTCCCGCCTTTGGTATGGGTGCCGGCATCCGTGTTTTCCGGGACCAACGCGATGGCTTCGTCAGCACCAATGACCTGAGCGAGGCCGGGCTCACCACGGCCCTGACCCAGGCCCTTGGAATGTTGGGACTGGATGTCAACGAGGCAGGTCGCAGTGGATTTGACGGCCTGCCGGCCCTCCGGGACTTCGCGCTGGACAAGGGGCTCTGGCTGAGCAGCTGCCCTGAGCTGACCGAGACCACCCAGAAACTGCTCGACGGAACCACGCAGCTGCACCAGAAGGGCAAACATCTGCAGGCCCGCCGCGGTAGCTACGCCCGGGACTGGCAGGAGGTGATGGTGGCCGCCAGTGACGGTACCTTCGGACGGGACATCCGCTTGCACCAATCGGTCGGCCTCAATGTCCTAGCTGCCGATGGTGATCACCGCGCGGGAGTCGGCCGCCGCTACGGCACCTCGGACAGCCCGGATGATCTGCGGAAGTGGAATGTGGCCCAAGCCGCTGACGAGGTCTGCACGAGTGCGAGAAACATGCTGTACGCGGACTACGTCGAAGCTGGCCAGATGCCAGCGGTGCTCGCCAACCGCTTCGGTGGTGTGATCTTCCACGAGGCCTGCGGGCACCTGCTGGAGACGACCCAGGTGGAGCGTGGCACCACCCCCTTCGCCGAGAAGGTCGGCGAACCAATCGCCCACGAAGCCGTGACCGCGATCGATGAAGGGCTGACGGGCGGCGCCTTTGGCTCCCTGTCCATGGATGACGAAGGACTGGAGGCCCAGCGCACGGTCCTGATTGACAACGGCGTCCTTAAGCACTTCTTGAGCGACAGGGCCGGCGAGCTGCGCACGGGCCACGCGCGAACCGGTAGCGGCCGCCGCCAAAGCCACACCTTTGCGGCCGCGAGCCGCATGCGGAACACCTACATCGCCGCCGGCCCCCATAAGCCGGAGGAGCTGATCGCCTCTGTGGACCGCGGCCTCTACTGCAAATCTATGGGAGGCGGGAGCGTCGGCCCCACCGGTCAGTTCAACTTCGCCGTGGAGGAGGGTTATCTGATCGAGGACGGCAAGCTGACCAAGCCGGTGAAGGGTGCCACCTTGATCGGCGAAGCCAAAGAGGTGATGCCGCGCATCTCCATGTGTGCCAATGACCTGGAACTGGCAGCGGGCTTCTGCGGCTCAGTGAGCGGCAGCATCTTCGTGACCGTCGGACAACCCCACATCAAGGTCGACTCCATCACCGTGGGGGGCCGCTGACATGACTAACACCAACGCAACCCTCAACGCCGAACACCTGCGGAGCCAACTGGAGGGCATCGCCAGCCAACACGGCATCCGCCAGTGGGACTTGGGGGCGGCCTGCAGCACGGACACCTCCGTCCAGGTCGACCGCGGCGAACCCAAGCAACTCAAGGGAGCCCAGCGCAGTTCGATCACGATCCGCGTCTGGAACAGCGACGGTCTGGTGGGCACCACCAGCACCTCCGACCTCTCCCCTAGTGGATTGGAGCGGGCCCTCTCCGGCGCCCGGAATGCCGCGGCATTCGGCAACGCCCAGGAGATACCGGCCTTCTCGCCCCTGGCGACAGCACCCCTGACCGCCCTGGATCAACCGCTGCACCAGCACCAGGGCATTCTCAAATTGCTCGAGCAGCTCAAGGCCGCTGAGCAAGACCTGCTTGGTCGGCACCAGGCCATCAGCACCGTCCCTTACAACGGCCTGGCAGAGCGCAGCAGCGAGCGCATCTACCTAAACAGCAAGGGGGCCTGCCGCCAGCAGCAGCTAACCACCGCCAGCATCTACCTCTACGCCCGAGCCGAGGAGAGTGGCCGCAAACCCCGCAGCTCCGGTGCCGTTCGCCTGGCCTATGGCGCCTCGGACCTCGACATTGCCGGCTGCATCGACGAGGCCGCGGAGCGCACGATCAGCCACCTGGACTACACGCCGGTGGAGACCGGTCGCTACACCTGCGTGCTCAGCCCCGAGGCATTCCTGGATCTAATTGGCGCCTTCAGCAACCTCTTCAACGCCCGCTCGGTGCTCGATGGGGTGAGCCTCAGCCGGAAGGACTCCATCGGCCAAAGCATGGCAGTGCCCTTCCTCTCCATCCACGACAACGGGTTACACCCGGGCAACATCGGCGCCTCCAACTTCGACGGCGAGGGAACCCCGACCCGGAAGTTGGCCCTGCTTGAGGGTGGCGTTCTGAAGAACTTCCTCCACTCCGAAGCAACCGCACGCGCCTTCGGCGTGGAGCCCACCGGCCATGCGGGCCTCGGCGCCAAGGTCTCGGTCGGTCCGGATTGGTTTGAGATTGGGCCCACCCCGGGCAGCGATGGCGGCCAGAGCGGCCTGGATCGCTTTAAGGCTGATCAACCGATCATCTGGATCGACTCCTTATCGGCCCTGCACGCGGGGGTCAAGGCCAGCCAGGGCTCTTTCTCCTTGCCCTTCGATGGCTGGTTGCTCCAAGACGGCGAAGCCCGCTCGATTGAAGCCGCCACCGTGGCCGGCGACATTCGTCAGGTGTTGAACGCGATTGTCGGCTTTGAGGGCGACGCGAAAGTCACCCCAGATGGGCTCTGTCCGATGGT
The DNA here is from genome assembly GCA_047285805.1 of Synechococcus sp. Taxonomy (GTDB): domain Bacteria; phylum Cyanobacteriota; class Cyanobacteriia; order PCC-6307; family Cyanobiaceae; genus Vulcanococcus. The sequence continues at coordinate 854,218 of JBJBCN010000002.1, forward strand.
CTGGGTGGAGGGGCTCTCGATTACCGGTGAGGCCTAACAAGCAGCCATGCGGATCCTCTTCTGGGGTACCCCGGCCTACGCAGTCAGCAGTCTCGATGCGCTAGTGAACGCCGGCCATAAGCTGGTCGGTGTGGTCACCCAACCGGACCGGCGGCGGGGGCGCGGGAAGGCGCTGGTGCCCTCCCCGGTCAAGGCCCGTGCCTTGGAGCTTGGTCTCCCCGTATTCACACCCGAGCGGATCCGCAAAGAACCCGACTGCCAACAACAGCTCGCCTCGCTCGGGGCTGACGTCTACTTCGTGGTCGCTTTCGGCCAAATCCTGCCGAAGGAAGTCCTTCAGCAGCCGCCTCTGGGCTGCTGGAACGGCCACGGCTCACTGCTGCCGCGCTGGCGCGGCGCCGGTCCCATCCAATGGAGCCTGATCGAAGGCGATGCCGAGACCGGCGTCGGGATCATGGCGATGGAGGAGGGGCTCGACACCGGGCCAATACTCCTGGAGCGAGCCCTCCCGATCGCTCTACTCGAGAATGCTCACCAACTCGCCGAGCGTCTGGCACGCCTCACCGGCGAACTCCTGGTGGAAGCCCTGCCCTTGATCGAAGCCGCGGGCCCCGGCCCTGAAGCAGAGCGCCTCGAGCGTCTGGGGGTACGGTTCCAGCCGGAAGAGGGCATGACCTACGCCCGCATGCTCACCAAGGAGGACGCCCAAATCGATTGGTCGGCGTCCGCGCTTGCGGTCCACCGCCAGATCATGGGGCTCTACCCCGGTGCCACGAGCAGCTGGAAGGGGAAGCGCCTGAAGGTGCTTTCCTGTGAACCGCTGATCAAACGCCTGAAGCAGGACCTCAGCCCGGAGGCCCAGGCTTTGGCGGAGCGGTGGGGACTAAGCCCAGGGGAGAGCTCCAGCCATACACCCGGGATAGTGCTGGAGTGCGTTGATTCCACCGGCATCGTGGTGGCCAGCTCGGGTTGTCCCCTCTTGATCCGCGAGGCGCAGCTGGAAGGGAAAAGTGCCAGCCAGGCCACCCAACTGCTGCAGCAACTAGGCGCGGTCGCCGGCGACCGCCTGGGGGACTAAACCACCAGGAACTGATAGGCGTCGTTGACGCGCCGAAAGGCCTCCGCTGTCCCGCCCACATCGGGATGGTGCTGTTTCACCAAGCGGCGATGCGCCTGCTTGATCGCCTGCATGGAGGCCCCCCACTCCAACCCCAACACGGACAGGGCGGCCACCCGATGCGGGTCCCGTCTGCCATAGCCGGTGCTGGTGTTCGTGGACTGGTGCTGGCGGTCCGTACGGCGCTGATCGCTGCGGGTCCTGCGGTTCTTCGAGCCCTGCCGCTGGCGCAGCTCCAGTACCACCCTCTGGGGGGCGTCATCAAGCCATTCGATCGCGCTGACACCGTAGAGAGCAAAGGCCGCCAACACGGCACAGCGCTTTTTGTTGAGCGGACTCGCCATCGCCCCATAGAGATCACGGCCCAGACCTGGCACCAAGTGATCGAGGCGCTGCTGCAGATTCAACTGCGGAAGAAAGCTGCTGCGGTTCAGCTGCTCGATCAGCTGCTCGAGGCCGCTCTGCCGCAAAACGTCCCAGCCCTTCTGCTCCGCCAGGGTCGCCCCCCAGCGCTTCACCTGGGCGGTGGTGACGAGCGCTTGCGGTGGGGGCGGGTCCTGCCGCCGCCAATGCTGGCGGCTCGGTTCCGGCCGCTGGCGGAGCAACTCCAACTGCCGCCGGAGCTGCCGCACCTCACGCCTGAGGGCCTCGTTCTCCTGGAGCAGGGCGTCCACATTGCTCGTAACCCGCTGCTGCGGGCGCGGCTCTGCGGACCAGCGCCTGGGATCAAATCCCACGCCGGCTTAAGGGCGGCGCGAGGAGGAGCGTGCCGCGGGACGCCCGCTACGGCTAGCCCCCGCGCGGGGTCCGCGTTTCGATCCACCACCACGGTTGCCGCCACCACCCCGGCTGGAGCGCCCGCGGCCGCCGCTCAGATCCAGGGGAGGAGCAGAGAGCACCGAGGGCTCAAAGCCCGGGATCTCCTGCTTGGGAAGCTTCTTGCCGGTAAGCCGTTCAATTGCTCGCAGGAGCTCATGCTCCTCTGCGGCCACCAGGGAGACGGCGTGGCCGCTATGGCCAGCCCGGCCGGTGCGACCGATGCGATGGACATAGTCCTCGGCCTGATTTGGCAGGTCAAGGTTCACCACGTGGGGTAACTGGTGAATGTCGATGCCTCGGGCGGCGATGTCGGTGGCCACCAAGACGCGGAGCTCACCGCTCTTGAAGCCAGCCAAGGCGCGTGTGCGCGCCCCCTGGCTCTTGTTGCCGTGGATGGCCGCCGCCGCCATGCCCTCAGCCGTGAGCCGATCGGCGACGCGATTGGCCCCATGCTTGGTACGCGAGAAGACCAGCACCTGCTGCCAGTCATTGCTGGCGATCAGATAGCAGAGCAAATCAGCCTTACGCCCCATGTCACAGGGGTGAAGGATGTGCTCGACCGTGGTCGCCGTGCGGTTCTCGGGGGTGACCTGAAGCTGAACGGGGTCATGGAGCAACCCCGTCGCCAAGCGACGAATCGAGGACTCAAAGGTGGCCGAGAACAGCAGGTTCTGGCGCTTGGCGGGCAGCAGGCGAAGGATTTTTTGGATGTCGCGGATGAAGCCCATATCGAGCATTCGATCGGCTTCATCAAGCACCAGGATTTCGACGCGGTCCAGGCTGATCGCCCCCTGCTGCACCAGGTCCATTAGACGACCCGGGGTCGCCACCAGCACATCGGCACCGAGCTGCAGGCGCGTGATTTGGGGGTTGATCTTGACCCCGCCGAAAACCACATCGGAGCGGAGGTCCAGATGGCGGGAGTAGGCCTTGATGTTGTCGGCCACCTGGGCCGCCAGCTCCCGAGTCGGGGTGAGCACCAAGGCGCGAACAATCTGGCCGCGGGCACGGGGGCCGTGGCGGAGCCGCTCCAGCATCGGCAGGGTGAAACCGGCGGTCTTGCCCGTTCCGGTCTGGGCGGCCGCCATCACGTCGCGACCCGCCAGCACCGCCGGAATGCACTGCTTCTGAATCGAGGAGGGCTGGCTGTAGCCCTTCTGCAGCACCGCCTCGACGATCGGTCGCCCCAGACCAAGGGCGGTGAAGGGAGACTCCGCGAGCTGCTCATCATCCACAGGGGGCAGTGCCACGGGGGCCTCGGCCGACGCCTGGGCAGTGGTCGGCAGCCGCTTCACCGGAGCGGGCCGGCGCCGACGCCGGGGGGAACGATCGGGGGAGGTGATAAGCAATCCTCACGAAGCTTCACCCTACGGCTCAGGACTCGGTGTACAGCTGCCGGGCCTGATCCAGGGTGAGCTGCACCTCGGCATCGCTTAGCACCGAAGCTTCAGGCCAGGACTGATCCAGCCAGACCCGCAGCCGAGAGAGCTCTTCAAGGAAGAAGGTCTCCTGGGCGGCGAGAACCCGAAACTTGAGGAACTCCAGCAGGCGTGCCCGCAAACGGGCGACCGGGATCAGCTGGCAGCGTTGTGGATCCACCGCGACCGCGAGAGCTGATCCGAGCTTGAGCGCGGGCAAGTGCGGAGCCAGCAATTCCAGGCAGCCGTCCCGCTGGAAATGGCACACCTTGGTCTCGGGGTGTGGGTAATAGATCCAGCCCTGAAGCGGCTGGTCCTCGCCCTGGCGCAGCAGGACCCTCCAAAAAGAGAAGGTCTCGGGCGGATGGAGAGGCGTCCAATCCAACTGCTCAAAGCACCATTCGGGCTGGCTCAGGGCCCACCGACAGCCAGGGAATTCCAAGTTGATCGTCCCATGAAAGCAATCGCTGAGGTCCAATCCGCGCTGCAGAAAGAACGGGGACTGCAGTGCAATCGTTCCGGCCGGGTAGGGGCTCTCGCGCGCTGAGCCCGAGGCGACCCCATGGCCTTGGGCCACGACGCCCCGCTGCCAGATCCACTCCGTCACGGAGCGTCGCTGCGGGAACTGTGGTGCGCGCAGCGCTCACAGGGACCGGCCGGCAGAACCGCGCAGCGCAGCAGCGGCGAGCGGGCATTGAAGCTGCAACTTGGATCACCAATCACCCAACGGCCCTGCCACCAGCGGGCATCCGCCGGACGGCGTTGCGCTTTGACCTGCAGGGCGATCGAGCTCAGCTCGTAGCGCCCGCCGCGCAATTGATAGCGGTGGTGGCGCTGCATCACTAGGTAGCTCCGATCGGGGAGCTCCAACCAACGGCCGGGGTGGGGCACCTCCTCCAGCTCGAGTCGATCAATCAGATGGTTGCTGCCGGCCTGCCGCAATTCGACGCGCATCGCTCCTAGCCCTCGGCCTCCGCGTCTCTCACGCGGTTGGAGAACCCCCAGGCAAAGAGCAGCGCCACGATGCTCAAGAGCACCCATTCCGGAGGGACAACCTGCGGGGCAGCAAGACGCAAGAGCAGGCGTAGGCCCACCAAGCCGACCGCCAGATAACCCGCCGCTTCCAGGCGGGTGTAGACCTCAAGCCAGCGGATAAAGAGACCGGAGGTGAGCCGCAGGGCTACCACCCCCAGAACCCCGCCCGTCATCACCAAAAGCAGGTTGTCGCTGACGGCCACCGCGGCCGCCACGCTGTCCAGAGAAAAGGCAAGGTCGGTCATAGCAAGGGTGACCACCACCCCGGAAAGGCCCGTCTGAGCCACCTCACCGCTGGAGTCATCGGCCGGCTCGTCGTCCTCAGCGTAAGTCGATCGCAAATTGGTGACGCAGAGCCACAGGAGATAGCCCGCCGCCAGCAGCTGAAGCGGCCAAAAGTCCAACACCCACTGGACCGCCGCGATCAAGAGCAGGCGAAAGACCAGGGCCAAGCCCAAGCCTAAGTTAAGGGCCTGACTCTGCAGCTTCGGATCGTGCAGCCGGCGGGAGATCGCCGCCAAGGCGATCGCATTGTCGGCGGAGAGGACCGCCTCCAGGGCCACCAGGAGCGGCAGCAGCAGCAACAGCTCACCCCATTGATCCGCCGCCTGGATCAGAGATGAAAGGGATGGAATTGACTCCGCTTCCATTCAGTTGCTGCAGAGGATTCCAAGGCCCGCCAGTGTAGAAACGCCGCACCGAGATCCCGAGCATGGAGAGCAGCCTGTCCTTCCGGGCCCGTCTGGTGCATGCCGAAGCCGGCAAGCGTGTGGTCCAGCTCAGTGCCTGGCAGGGATCCAGCTGCCTGGGGAGTGCACTCGGTGAAGCGGAGAACGCCGAGCTCGCCGAAGACAGGGCTCTCGAAAAACTGCAAGCCCGCCTCGGCCACCAACCAGCAGCCAGCACCCCAGCATCAAATCCGCCAGCGGCGGGAGAGCCGCCGGTGCGCCACCCCGTGGTGCGTCGTCCTCCGGCAGACGAACCCCTCGCTCCAGTCGCGGAGCCAACTCCGAAGCCTGATCAGCCTTCCGCAGCACCCCCCGAAATCATTCAACCGCGCCTGTCGAAGCAGCCCACCCCTCCACCTGCCGTGGAACCCCAAGAGCCCGTGGCAGACCCCGAGGACTGGAGCGATGAGCTCGCCGAAATCGAGGTGCAACTCAAACGCCTGGACTGGGATCGAACCCAAGAGGGGACCTACCTGCAGCGGGCTTTTGGCCACCCCAGCCGCAACAGGATCACTAGCTACGCCGACCTGGCGTCCTATGTCCGCAGCCTGAGGGTGCTCGAGCCTGGCAACGACCCAGCCTGCGCAGCCATTCCCCTGCGGCGCCGTGATCTGCTCGAGCAGAGCGACACCCTGCTGGCGGCCCTGCAATGGGATGCCAACCGCGGCCGCCAAGCCCTCGAGCAGCAGTTCAGACTCAGCAGCCGTCAGCAACTCAGTGACGAACAGCTCCTGGCGTTCAACATGCAGCTCGAGACCACCCTCATCGGCTCCGGCAATGCCGCGCCAGCCGCTCCTATCCCAGGTTGAGTTGCTCCTGGTTGGCGTGGGCCTCCTCCTCCAACAAGCGCTGCTCCCGGGAGGCCCTCGCATAAAGGGGCTGCTGAAGATGCCGGCAACCTGAGGCGTTCAAGCTGCGGCTGAGGCCCAGCAGCCGCGGGCGGGCATAGAGCGAGTCGGCCTTGCAGCTCTGGGCGATGTGAATCACCTCATGGTTCTGGACCCGCGCCAAGTTCACTGTTCCTTTGAAGGCGACATCCAGGCGAAGACGTAGCTCTCCCCGGCGCGGGTTCCACTCACACGCCGCCCCCTTTTGTTTGGGCTGACGCACCACGAGAACCACGTCGCTGCGCTAGAGCTGCTAGAGCATGACCCCAATCGCATCCCGCTCACTCCGGTAGCTCGGGGGAGTGGCGATCAGCTGACGCAACTTCGCCGTGGACAGGGCTTCTCGCCGACCCGGCGCCGATAGGCGATGCGCTGCCCCCACCCGGCAGATGCTCCAACTTGGGGCAACAGAGCCGATCGGCCTGATCCAACCGCTCAAACAAAGCCCTCTGACTGGAGGCCGTCAGCTGCCCGTTGAGCGGCAGGGTCAGCTCCTCCGCAGTTTCTCCGCCACTGGCCGGGGGAAACTCCTCCTGGGGCGCGTCACCATCGGGCTGCAGCCAACTCAGGCCAGCAACGGCGAAAAGCAGCACTACCAGGGAGAGCCAGAGGGGACGTCCTCGCACAGCTGGAGCCGGCCTCAGCTGCTCACCGTTGTCTTGCCAAGATGAGCAGCTGTGCTTTGAGCCCCATGCCCCTCTCCGCCCTGGTGCGCCAACTGCAGCAGGTGCCCCTCAGTGGAGAGGTGCTGCAGCGGTGCTCCCGGGACGAGCGGCTGCGGCTCTCCGGAGCGGGACGCGGAGCCCGCGCCCTGATCAGCAGTGTCCTAGCCAGCTGCGCGGAAGCCCCATTGCTGGTGGTAGTGCCAACCCTCGAGGAGGCCGGCCGCTGGGCGGCGCTGCTCGAGCTCATGAACTGGAACAGCGCCCAGCTCTATCCCACCAGCGAGGGCAGCCCCTACGAGCCCTTTGATCCCACCAGCGAGATCACCTGGGGACAACTCCAGGTCCTCAGCGAACTCCTGGATGCCGAAAGCCGCTGCGCGATCGTCGCCACCGAGCGATCCCTGCAACCACATCTGCCGCCGCCGGCAGCCCTGCAGGCCCAGTGCCTCAGTCTGCGCAAGGGGGATGAATTTGACCTCGAGGCCCTCGGCGAAACCCTGACCCGCCTGGGTTACGAGCGGGTCACGAGCATTGAGCAGGAGGGCAGTTGGAGCCGTCGCGGCGACATCGTCGATGTCTTCCCTGTCAGCTCGGAACTCCCCGTCCGTCTGGAATTCTTCGGTGAGGAGCTAGAGAAGCTGCGGGAATTCGACCCCGCCAGCCAGCGCTCCCTCGATCCCATCGAGGTGGTGCGTCTCACCCCAAGCGGCTACGGGCCCTTGATCGCTGATGCCCTGCGCGAGGGCATGCCGGAAGGCCTCGACCAACTGCTGAGCCCCGAAGCCAGCGAGCAACTGCTGGAAGGGGGCACACCGGAGGGGATGCGGCGGCTAATGGGCCTGGCCTGGAGCGAGCCGGCTTCCCTGCTCGATTACCTGCCCGAAGGCACCCTGATTGCCATCGATGAGCGGCGCCATTGCCTCTCCCACGGCCAGCAGTGGTTTGATCACGGCGTCGAGCACCACGCCGAGGTCTGCGCTGAACTCGGAATCGAGCTCCCAGCTGTCCTGCACCGCAGCCCCGAAGATGCCCTGGCGGCTACAGAGCGCTTCCAAGGCTTTGACCTGGCTGAGCTGCAGGAAAGCGACAACCACCCAAACAACTTCGATCTCTCCAGCCGGCCCGTGCCGGCCTACCCCAACCAATTCGGCAAGCTCGCCGAGCTGATCAAAGGCTTCCAGAAGGAGAGGGCCCGGGTTTGGCTGCTCTCCGCCCAGCCCAGCCGCGCTGTAGCCCTGCTGGAGGAGCACGACTGCATAAGCCGCTTTGTCCCCAACCCGGCCGATCGTCCGGCCATCGATCGGCTGATCGAACAGAACACCCCCGTCGCCCTCAAGACGAAGGGCACCGCCGAACTCGAGGGCCTGCAATTGCCGGCCTGGAAGCTCGCGTTGATTACCGACCGGGAATTCTTCGGTCAGCACTCCCTGGCCGCCAGCGGCTACGTACGGCGCCGGCGCAAGGCCGCGAGCCGCACGGTTGATCCCAACAAGATGCAGCCGGGAGATTTCGTGGTGCACCGCAACCACGGCATCGGCAAGTTCCTGAAGCTCGAGAAGCTCGCGATTGGCAGCGAGGTCCGCGATTACCTCGTCGTCCAGTACGCCGATGGCCTACTGCGGGTCGCCGCCGACCAGCTCGGCAGCCTCGGTCGCTACCGCGCCACCAGCGACAGGCCGCCGGACCTCAACCGCATGGGGGGCACCGCCTGGAACAAGGCCAAAGAACGCGCCCGCAAGGCAGTGCGCAAGGTGGCCCTCGATCTGGTCAAGCTCTACGCCGAACGGCATAAGGCACCCGGTTTCGCCTTCCCCGTGGATGGCCCCTGGCAGAACGAACTCGAGGATTCCTTCCCCTACGAGCCCACACCGGATCAGGTCAAAGCGATTGCCGATGTGAAACGGGACATGGAGCAACCCCAGCCGATGGACCGCCTCGTTTGCGGCGATGTCGGCTTCGGCAAAACCGAGGTGGCGATCCGGGCGATCTTCAAGGCCGTGACCGCCGGCAAGCAAGTGGCGATGCTCGCCCCGACAACCGTGCTGGCGCAGCAGCACTGGCGTTCACTCTCCGAGCGATTTGCCCCTTATCCGATCAAGGTCAGCCTGCTCAACCGCTTCCGTACCACCAGTGAGCGCAAGGTGATCCAAGAGGGGCTCGGTGAAGGAACCGTGGACGTCGTCGTCGGCACCCACCAATTGCTCGGCAAGGGCACCCAGTTCAAGGAGCTCGGCCTGCTCGTCGTCGACGAGGAGCAGCGCTTTGGCGTCAACCAGAAGGAAAAGATCAAGGCCCTGCGCAAGGACGTCGACGTCCTGACCCTCTCGGCAACCCCGATCCCGCGCACGCTCTACATGAGCCTCTCTGGGGTCCGCGAGATGAGCCTGATAACGACGCCACCGCCGTTGCGTAGGCCAATCAAGACCCACCTGGCGGCCCTCGACGAAGAGGCCGTGCGCAGTGCGATCCGTCAGGAACTCGATCGTGGCGGTCAGATCTTCTACGTCGTCCCCCGGGTGGAGGGCATCGAGGAGGTAGCCGGAGGGCTTCGGCAGATGATCCCCGGGCTACGGCTCCTGGTCGCCCACGGTCAGATGGCGGAAGGCGAACTGGAGAGCGCCATGGTGGCCTTCAACGCCGGAGAGGCAGACCTGATGCTCTGCACCACGATCGTAGAGAGCGGCCTGGACATCCCTCGGGTTAACACGATCCTGATTGAGGACGCCCACAAGTTCGGCCTCGCCCAGCTCTATCAGCTGCGCGGTCGCGTCGGCCGCAGCGGCATCCAAGCCCACGCCTGGCTCTTCTATCCAGGGGACGCCTCCCTGAGCGATGCGGCCCGGCAACGCTTGCGTGCCATTCAGGAGTTCGCCCAGCTGGGCAGCGGCTACCAACTGGCCATGCGCGACATGGAGATTCGCGGCGTCGGCAACCTGCTGGGGGTCGAGCAGAGCGGCCAGATGGAGACGATCGGTTTTGACCTCTATATGGAGATGCTCCAGGAATCTCTGGCGGAAATCCAGGGCCAGGACATCCCGGCGGTGGATGAGACCCAGATCGACCTGCAGCTCACCGCTTTTATCCCCGGCGACTGGATTAGCGAAAACGACGAGAAGATGGCGGCCTACCGAGCCGCGGCCGATTGCACGAGCCCAGATGGCCTCATCCAGCTGGCGGCCGACTGGGTGGATCGCTACGGCGCAATCCCCGCGCCGGTCATCTCCCTCCTGCAGCTCATGGAGTTGAAGTTGCTGGCGAAACGCTGCGGCTTCTCCAGAATCAAACCGGAGAGACCCAACATCGCCCTCGAGACGCCGATGGAGGAGCCGGCCTTCCGCCTGCTACGCCAGGGACTTCCCCAACACCTGCACGGAAGGCTGGTCTATCAGGCCAGTTCCGGCCACACCGCCAAGGTGCTGGCCCGGGGGCTAGGGGTCCTGCCGATGGAGAAGCAGGTGGAGGAACTGATGAACTGGCTCAAGCAAATGGTCGAGCAGATCCCCGGTGCCGATGGGCTCACCGACGCCCAACGGGCCGAACAGCTCAAGGCCAAAAACGAAGCGGTACTGGCGATTTAGGCCGGCTGCGGGCGAAATACGAGCGAGCGACGCAAAATTCCGTTACAGTCTTAATGAAGCAATGTTACGGACATCCATGGGTCCTGCCCTAGGCGAAGTTATCGATCTCGGCACCGGCTTCGGCGGTGGTCTGAGCCTGATCTCCGGGCTTGTTAGCCTGGTTGCTCTTGGAGTCTTCGCACTGCTCCAGTCGGACACCGGCAATGACGATGACGACTCCACACCGGGCGGCGGTCTGATGCAGCCAGTGGGCAGCGCCGCCTGACTCAATACAGACACGTATTCTTCGGTCTGCGGCGCCAGCCTCAGACCTTATCTATGCATTGGCCCTACTGAACCGGTGTAGCCAAAGCCGCAGGGACATTGGCACTTGCCGGGTTGTAGGGCCGAGACTTAGTCAGGCTGCTGGCCGCCTTCACCTGCTTGAGCAGCGTTGACTCCGCCACGCGGTACTGGCTGTCCTTCTGGGTGCCCAGGTCCTCCAACCGCAGACTTTGGATCTCACGGGCGCTGAGATTGATGCGCACATCTGGATCAATGCCGTGCTTGTGGATGTCACGGCCGCTGGGGGTTAGGTACTTGGCGATCGTGACGGTCACCCCCGATCCATCGATTAGCCCCCGCACCGATTGCACGAGGCCCTTACCGAAGGTGGTCTCACCGACGAGGACAGCGCGGTGGTTGTCCTGCAGGGCGCCGGAGAGAATTTCACTGGCGCTGGCTGAGCCCTCATTCACCAGCACCACGACGGGGCGCTCGGTCAGAGCACGACCAACAGCCCGCTTGGTGTCTTGAATGCCATCGCGGGTCTTCGTCGAGACGATGACGCCCTCGTTGAGCCATTGACGCGCAATCGCGATGCTAGCCACCAGCAAACCGCCCGGGTTGCTGCGCAGATCCAGCACATAGCCCTGGACCTGCTGCTTCTCAAGACCCTTCAACGCCTGCGCCATGTCCTTGGCGGCATTGGCGTTGAACTGCTTCAGGCGGATGTAGCCAATCTTGGTGCCATCGGCACTGGTGTTCACCTGGGTGTCAACCGCATGCAGCTCAATCCGAGCCCGAACCAAGGGGGTATCAACCAGCTTGCCGTTCCGGCGCAGCTGCAGGGTCACCGTGCTGCCGGGCTTCCCTCGGATCAGCTTGACCGCATCCTCAGTCGTCATCCCCTTGGTGCTCTTGCCATCGATCGCCGTGATGACGTCCTTCGGCATCACCCCGGCACGAGACGCCGGAGACCCTTCGATGGGGCTCACAACCGTGAGCTCTTTGGTGTCCTTATCGAGGCTCAGCTGAATCCCGACCCCGGAGAGTTCCCCAGAGGTGTCGATCTGCATCTCCTTGAATTCACGCGGATCGAGGAAGCGCGTGTAGGGATCGTCAAGGGTCGCCAACATCCCCCGAATCGCCTCATAGCTCTCCTTGGTGCTGCCGTAACTCTTGGAGAGAACCTGGCGACGCAGGTCTTTCCACTTATCAGTGGTGTATTTGCCGTTGGTATCGAGATAGTCCCGGAAGACGATCTGCCAGGTCTGATCAATGACTTCCTTGGGGCTGTCGCTCACCAGCGAGGCCGAACCCGGCAGCAGCAGCGGCGGTAGGGAGATGGCTCCAACCGCACCGGCGCCGGCGAGAACAATCAAGGCACGATGACGGGAGCGGCTGCCGCGAGGCTGAGTCATCAAGGCGCTCCTGACACCGGGAGATTGCTTCAACGTAGCTACAGTTCTCCGACCTAAGTTGACCTGAAAACCGGAGAAATCTGAGGGTTAACCGATGGCCCTCAGGGATCCACCCAACGGCCGTCTTCCTTGATCAAGGCAATCAAGGCCTCCACGCCTTCGGCCTCGGGAACACGACGGATCTCGTCGCGGCCGCGATAAAGAGAAATCACGCCGGGGGTTTTGCCGACGTAGCCGTAGTCCGCATCGGCCATCTCGCCGGGGCCATTGACGATGCAACCCATCACCGCTATGTCCAGACCGGTGAGGTGAGAGGTGGCGTTGCGCACCTTGTTGAGCACGTCCTCCAAGTTGAACAGGGTGCGGCCACAGCTGGGGCAGCTGACGTACTCGACCATGGTCTTGCGCAGACCCAGGGACTGCAGGATCGAGTAGCAGACAGGAATTTCCTTCTCTGGAGCCTCGGTAAGTGACACCCGAATCGTGTCGCCAAGGCCATCGGCCAAAAGGGTGGCAATACCCGCGGTACTCTTGATGCGGCCGTAGTCCCCATCGCCCGCCTCAGTCACACCCAGGTGCAGGGGGTAGTTGAAGCCCTCGGCGTCCATTCGGTCCGCCATCATCCGGTAGGCCGCCAGCATGACTGGAGCCCGCGACGCCTTCATCGACACAACGATGTTGTGGAAGTCGAGGCGATCGCAGATCCGGATGAACTCCAGGGCGCTCTCCACCATCCCGAGGGGGGTGTCGCCGTAGGTGAACAGCATCCGCTCCGCTAAGGAGCCATGGTTCACGCCAATGCGCAGCGCCTTGTCCTGTTCCTTCAGCAGGCTGACCAACGGTTCGAAGGTCTCGGTGATGCGCTCACCGACCTGTGCGATCTCCTCGGGGGTGAATTCGGTTCGATTCGGATCGGGCTTATCGAAGACGAAGAGCCCCGGGTTGATGCGGACCTTGTCGACATGATTCGCCACTTCCAGGGCGATCTTCATCCCGTTGTGGTGGACATCCGCCACCAGGGGCACGGGCTGGTAGGTGTCTTCCAGGCGTTTGCGGATCTCGCCCATCGCCTTGGCGTGGGCCAAGGACGGGACCGTGACGCGCACAATTTCACAGCCGGCTTTGTGTAGGCGGCGAATCCCTGCGGTGGCCCCCTCGATATCGAGGGTGTCCTCATTAATCATCGACTGAACCAACACGGGGTGATCGCTGCCGATCCAGAGGTCGCCGACGCGAACACTGCGGGTATGGCGACGGCGAATGACCGTGTCGTAACGGGAGGACAGCTGCCCCGCCTCGGGCGTTGCGGTTAAGGAGGCTGTCATGGCAGCAGGGTTGGGCAGGCCGATTGGGGCAAGCCTGTCACAACGGAGCGTCCAATTGGGCCAAGCGGCGCTGCACATCCTGAAGGTCCTGCCAGGTGAGCCACTTGGGTGCCCCCCTCTCCTTGGAGGGATTGCGCAGGAGATAGGAGGGATGGAAGACCGGCATCAACCAGCGGCCCTCCCACTGGCGCCACTGGCCGCGGATCTTGGTCATCCCACCTTTGATTCCCAGCAACCCTTCCACGGCCGTCGCCCCCGCCAAGAGGATCACCGCCGGATCCACCAGGGCAATCTGGCGATCCAACCAGGGCTTGCAGGACGCCATCTCCAAGGCCATGGGCTTTCGGTTCTCCGGCGGACGGCATTTGACGATGTTGCAGACATAGGCATCGCGGTTGCTGTCGATGCCGACGCTCTCGAGCATCCGATCCAGCAGCTGCCCCGAGCGCCCCACAAAGGGCTGTCCCTGCTTGTCCTCCTGGGCACCGGGCCCCTCGCCGATCACCATCAGACGGGCCTTGGGGTTGCCGCGGCTCACCACCACTTGACTGCGGCTGCTGCCCAACTTGCAGAGGCGGCAGGCATCGCAACTCTCCGCCAAGGAAGCCAGATCCTGTTCAAGGGAGGTGGCCGTCATCGCCCTGCAATCACTCGCGCGCCTCTCTAGCAATCAGCAGCAGCGCATTGCCTTCGGGATCGTTCAGCCAGGCCTCCCAACCAAAGGACTCCTGGCGCGAAGGCTCCAGCAGCTGGCCGCCGTGCTCCTGGGCCCTAGTGATCGCGGCCCCCAGTCCCGTCTCACCGCCACTGAGCTCGAGAGCCAAGGCAAGACGTCCCCGCTGCCTGGGTAGGGCCCGAGAGCGACTGGGGGCATAGACATCAAGCCAGATGGATCCCGGCAAGGGCACCCTCCAGTGGGACGCGCTCAAACCCGGCTCCGCGGCGGCACCACAGACGTGGCCGTAGAAGCGGGCCAAGCCCGCGGGTTCGTCGGCCGCCAACACCAGGCCAACGAACGGTGATGGTGCAGCTGACATCGAAATGGGGCCCGGCATGCGGCAGGATGCACAACAACACCGGTAAGCCGCAAGGCGTTACCCCCCTGACGTCGCTGCTCGAATGCCGCGCCCGTTGAAACTCTCCGCCCGGGCCCAAGCGCTGCAGCCCTCGTTGACGCTGGCGATCGCGGCCCGCGCCAAGGCCCTGAAGGCTGACGGACGGGACATCTGCAGTCTGAGCGCCGGCGAACCAGATTTCGATACTCCAGCCTTCATCCGCCAAGCCGCGGCCCAAGCACTCGAGAGAGGTCTGACCCGCTACGGCCCCGCCGCCGGCGAACCGGCCCTGCGGGAGGCCATCGCCCAAAAACTGACCCATGAGAACAAAGTCCCCACAAGCGCCGACCAGGTCCTGGTTACCAACGGTGGCAAGCAGGCGCTCTACAACCTCTTTCAGGTCTTGCTGGAGCCGGGCGATGAGCTACTGCTCCCTGCTCCCTACTGGCTGAGCTATCCGGAGATGGCCCGTCTGGCTGGGGCCTCGGTTCGCCTGATCCCGAGCTCCGCCGCCGAAGGCTTCCGGTTGGATCCCGAGCGACTGGAAGCGGCGATCATCCCGGCGAGCAAGCTGCTGGTCCTCAACAGTCCCGGCAACCCCACCGGCACAGTTCTCAGCCGCAGCGACCTGGAAGCGATTGCCGAGGTACTCCGCCGCCATCCCCAGGTGGCCGTGGTCTGCGACGAGATCTACGAGTTCCTACTGGCCCCGGGCCACAGCCACCAAAGCTTCGCGGCCATTGCCCCCGACTTGGCCGATCGCGTCTTCACGGTGAATGGCTTCGCCAAGGGCTGGGCGATGACGGGCTGGCGAATCGGTTGGTTAGCCGGCAACAGCGCAGCCCTCAAGGCCGCGAGTGCCCTGCAAAGCCAAAGCACCAGCAATGTCTGCACCTTCGCCCAATACGGGGCCCTAGCGGCGATGACCGGCTCCCGCGATTGCGTGCAGACCATGGCCGCCCAATTCACCCATCGGCGTCAGCTGCTCAGCGATGGCCTCCAGGCAATCAACGGCGTCCAACTCTTGCCCCCCCAAGGAGCCTTCTACGCCTTCCCAAACATCAGCAGCAGCGGCCTGGACTCGATGGTGTTCTGCGAGCGCTTGCTCGAAGAGCAGGGTTTGGCGGTGGTGCCCGGTGGCGCCTTCGGCGACAACGACTGCATTCGACTCTCCTGCGCCGCCTCCGATGCCACGATCCAGGACGGCCTGGCCCGGCTGCGGCGCTTCATCGAAAGCTTCTAAGGCCAAAATTGTGAATCGGCCTGTAATCCGTACATGACCATCCGCTTCACCGGCCGAGAACCTTGGACCTTCGTGGCCTTGGGCGCCTCGCTTCTGCTGCCGGCGGTAGCCACCCCTCTGCCCTTGATAAGCAGTGTCCTCACCCCCGCAGCCGTTGCACAGACGAACAAACAAATGCTGCGGATCGGTGCCATTCCCGATCAGAAGCCAGAGAAGCTGAACCGGCTCTACGGATTGGTCGCCAATGAACTCAGCAAGCAGCTTGGTGTTCCCGTCAAATATGTCCCCGTCACGAACTACGCCGCGGCGGTCAGTGCCTTCCGCACCGGCAATTTGGATCTGGTCTGGTTTGGCGGCCTGACAGGCGTCCAGGCCAGGCTGCAGAAACCCGGCTCCCAGGTAATCGCCCAACGCGACATCGACGCCAAGTTCCAATCGGTCTTCATCGCGAATAGCAAGAGCCAGCTGAAACCGATCAGCAGCATCAAAGGCCTGAAGGAGCTAGAGAGCAAGCGCGTCACCTTCGGTTCCCAGAGTTCCACCTCAGGGCGCCTGATGCCCCAGTACTTCCTGATGCAGGCCGGGGTGAAACCCAGCCAGTTCGCCGGTGGAGCGCCTGGCTTCAGCGGCAGCCATGACGCCACCGTGGCCCTGGTGCAGAGCGGCGCCTATGACGCCGGTGCCCTGAACAAACAGGTCTGGGAAGCCAACCTGGCCAGCGGCAAAGCCAACAAGGCCAAGGTGTACGCGCTCTGGACAACCCCCGGGTACCCCGACTACCACTGGATCGCCCAGTCCGACCTGAACCAGCGCTTTGGAGCCGGCTTCACGGACAAGCTGCGTCAGGCGATCTTGAGCTGGCGCAACAGCAACCCTGAGCAGAAGGCGATCCTGGAGCTCTTCGGGGCCCAGCGCTTCATCGGGGCGCAGGCCAGGGATTACGCCAAGATCGAGCAGGTGGGCCGGCAAATCGGCAAGATCCGCTAATTCCAGGAGCAGAATGCGGGGGTTCGGCGTAATCCCCTCGTTGTCCACGACCCTGCTTACTGACCTGCTGCTGCTGGTAGCTGGCCTGCTGCTTTGGCAGCGGAGCTGCAGCGATGGGGATGAGGTATGGGTGCTGTTTCTCCGCTCGATTGCCGCCATCGACCTGGCGGTGATCCTCTTAAGCAATGGGGTCCTCTGGCTGGAGATCCCCTTGCTCGTTTTGGTCTTTGGCCTGCCGTCGGTAGCCAAATTGGAAAAACGGGAGGGTCGCGGATGAACCCGCGCGGCCCCGACGTCATTGAACTCACCCTGGTAGGCCTGATCCTGGCCCTGATGGTGTTCCGCTTTACCCAGACCTAACGGCCCCATGCCTGCACCCGTCCTGGAGTTGAGGGGTGTCCGCGTCAACGGGCGCCAGCAGCCCAGGCTCGATCGGATTGACCTAAGCGTTCAGCCCGGGGAGCGGATTGCCCTGTTGGGTCCAAGCGGTGCGGGTAAGAGCACACTTCTCGCGGTCGCCAACGGGCTCCAGCCGATTGATCAAGGGCAGGTGCTCTGGTCCAGTGAGCCCATCGCCAAGCGCGCCGGGCTTAGACGGCGGCAACAGCGGCAGATTGGAACGCTCTGGCAGGACCTGCGCCTGATCAACGAACTCAGCGTGCAACAGAACCTCAACTGCGGCCGACTCGCGCAATGGGGCTGGCCCCGGGCACTCCTGAACCTGCTCCTGCCCCTGGAGACCGAGGCCTGCAGCGCATCGCTGCGGCAACTCGATCTGGATCCAAGCCTGCTGAACCAGTCGGTGGCGGACCTCTCCGGCGGCCAACGGCAACGGGTCGCCATCGCACGGCTGCTGCGGCAGGACCCCGTGCTCTGGCTCGCCGATGAACCCCTCTCCAGCCTGGATCCACGGCTGGCCAGGGAGTTGCTGGCGCTCCTTCTGCTGCAGACCGAGGCACCGAGGGCACTGGTGATGAGCCTGCACCGACCCGATCTGTTGGCGGGCTTCAGCCGCGTGATGGGTCTGCGGGAGGGGCGGATTCTCTTTGATGTCCCCGCCAGCGCCCTCGAAGACGAGGCCCTGCAGTGCCTCTACGCCGGTACGCCTGCCCCTTGAAAGTCTCGGCGCCGCTAAAGGTTCTGGTCCCGGCCGCGGTGATCCTGCCCATGGCTCTCGTGCTGCCGGGTCTCTGCCATGGCGGGGGGTGGGAGCTGATCGGGGCCTTCGCGACGGCGGCCATGCAGCCCTCCCTCGATCCGGTCGTCCTCGAATCCCTCTTCAGGGGGCTGGGGGTGACGGTCGGGGTAGCCCTAGTGGGCTGGGCCCTGAGCCTGCTACTGGGCCTAGTGTTGGGAATGGCGAGCTCGCGCCTGGTCTGGACGACGCTCCTCGGAGGAGCTTGGCCCGCGGAGTTGTTGCGCCGACTGCTGGCCCTGCCCCGCTCGATCCATGAACTGATTTGGGGCCTGCTGCTGCTGCAGGTTCTCGGACTGCAGCCAGCGGTGGCCGTGCTGGCGATCGTGATCCCCTATGCAGCCTTGGTGGCCCGGGTGATCAGCGATCAACTCGACGCCTTGCCGAATCAACCTCTGCAGGCCCTACTCAGCGCGGGCAGCAACGGCCCGGCGGCATTGATCAGTGCGATCGCTCCTCCGCTGCTGCCGAGTGCGATCAGCTATGGCGGCTACAGGCTGGAGTGCGCCCTTCGCAGCGCGACCCTGCTGGGGGTCTTTGGCCTGGGGGGCCTGGGCAATGAACTGCTGCTGACACTCCAGTCCTTGGAGTTTCGCGAGCTATGGAGTGGCCTCTGGCTCCTGCTAGCGGTGATGTTCGGCCTGGAGAGCCTGATTCGCGCCCTGCGACAACGCTGGGGTGTGCACAACCGCTTTAGCCGCAGCCAGGCGGGGGTTGGGCGCCGGGGCCAAGAGCTCCTGCTGCTCATTCTGGCCCTGGTGCCCCTCTTGATCGCCATCGCCCGCAGGCTGGGCATCGATCCCGCAGCCCTGCTCCAGTGGCAAGTGCTGCCGCCCATGGACCTGAGCCACTGGCGGGAGGCCTTGACCCTGCCCTGGGCACACATGATCAGCAACACCCTGGGCCTGACCCTGCTGGCGGCCTGCCTGGCGGTGGGGGGCGCGCCACTGCTGCTCCTGCTGGTGGCCCCCTGGCGGCTGGGGCAGCTCGTGCTGAGGATGCTCTGGGCGCTGGGCCGGCTATGGCCACCGCCGCTCACGGCGCTCTTGCTCCTCTTTGTCTTCAAGCCCGGGATCTGGACGGCCGCGCTGGCCTTGGGCTTCCACAACCTGGGAATCCTGGGTCGGCTGTTGCTGGAGGGGGCGGAGTCCTGCAGCGACGCTCCGGAGGCATCACTGCGCGGCCAAGGCGTGGGGCCACGGGTCGCGATGCTCTACGGACGCTTCAGCGGCCTTGCCCACTCCTACCTGGCCTACGGGGCCTACCGCAGCGATGTGATCCTGCGGGAGACCGTCGTGGTCGGCCTGATGGCGGGGACTGGCCTGGGATCACAACTGCAGGAAAGCCTGAGTTCCTTTGCCTGGGATCAGATCGCCCTGTTGATGGTGGTCTATGCGGTCCTGACCCTAGTGGGTGAAGATCTGAGCGACCGCGCCCGGCGGCGCCTGCTTTAACCCTCCATGGTCTTGGCCATTCCCCGTAAGTTGATCGTGCTCGGGGACAGCGGTGTATACGGCTGGGGGGATCCCGAAGAAGGGGGATGGTGCGAGCGGCTGCGGCGCGACTGGATGGGCCTGCCAGGGGGACCGGTGCTCTACCCCCTAGGCGTCCGCGGAGATGGACTGGAGCGTGTGGCAGCGCGCTGGGCCAGTGAATTCGCCAGCCGTGGGGAACTGCGGCGGCAGCAGCCCCAAGGAATCCTTCTCTCGGTCGGCTTAAACGACACCGCCCGGGTGGGGCGCCAGGACGGTCGCCCTCAACTGGACCCCGAAGCCTTTCTCTTCGGCCTGCAGCAGCTGCTCAAGCAACTGCAAACGGCAGCGCCGCTTCTGGTGCTGGGGCTGACCCCGGTGGATGAGCACATGATGCCCTATGCCGATGTGCTCTGGTACGGGAACGAGCAGATCCGTAAGTACGAGGGGCTGTTAGAGGAGGCCTGTATGGAGGCCGACGTTCCATTCCTGCCGCTGTTGGACAACTTGATGGCGGATCCGGACTGGCTGCAATGGCTCTCCCCCGATGGGATCCACCTGAACAGCGAAGGACACCGTCAGATCTACGAACGGTTGCACCGCTGGGGCCCGCTGTTGGGCTGGGCGAACCTTCAGCCCAACAGCGCCGGGACCCCCCTCTACTGAGGGAAATCAGACCCCCTCAAGAGTGAGCCAGCCAGCGGCCCAAGCAGTTGAGAGTGAGGACAGAGCAATGGATCCACCATGGCCGTCCAAGACCAACAGCAGTGGCTCTTGAGCCGGTATCTCAAGCACCCCAACCCCGAACACCGCAACGCCGTCGTGGCCGCCAACCTGCCCCTGGTCTGGAAGGTGACCCGGCGGGAAAGCGAACGCAGTCGCCACAGCTTTGAAGACCTGGTGCAAGAGGGCGTCAGGGGTCTGATCAAGGCCATCGAGCGCTTGAATCCCAGCGTGGGCAACGCCTTGAGCACAGCCGCGGTGCCCTGAATTCGCGGGGCCATGCGCCACTATCTCCAGGACCGCTGCCGCGTCTGCGGTGAAGCCAGCAGCGTGATCGAACTGCTGCAACGGGGAGCGGCCTTGCAACGCCGCTGAGAACTCCAGGGACTGGAGCTCTTAGATGCCAGGGGTACAGCCAAGGTCCTGGGCTGCTCGCTGCAGCGCTGGCAAGAGGCCGAGGCCCTGAAGGCCTGTTTACGGATCACAAGCCTGGATCAACCCGGAGCTGGCCAAGACCTATAAACACCGCTGGTGGAGCAGCTCAGCGACCAGCAGGCGCCCGATTCCTACGACTGGCTAGAGCGCTGTGAACTGCGCCGCCGACTCTGGAGGGGGCTGAAACCTTGAGTGCCCGCCAACGCAGGTGTTGCTGGCCCGGGTGCTGCAGCAACGCAGCTGGCAGGAGCTCGGGGGCAGGGCAGGACTCAGTGCCCGGGCCGCCGAACGGCACTACCAGCAGGCCTTCGCCAAGGTGCGCCAGCAGCTCGCCTAGGCCAGTGCAAGGCGGGCGGCGAAGCCCATGGCCAGCAGGGCTGCGATCATGGTCTGAAGCGCATTGACCAGTTCATTGCTCAACCAGGGGAGACGGTCCTGGACCGTCGCGCCAATCAAGCTCTCGATCAAGGTCGCCACCAGACCCACCAGGGTGACGAGCAACCAGGTCGCACCGCCCTGGATCAGGCCCAACTGAAGCATTAGGAACGCCATCAGGGCACTGCCGCCGGCACTCGCAAGCGTCCCCTCAAGGCTGATCGCCCCCTCGGTACCGGGGGCGACCGGTTGGAAGCGGGTGATAGACATCGTGCGTCGGCCCCAGCGCTTGCCGATCTCACTGCCGCAGGTGTCGCCCAACTTGGCGGCGAAGCTGGCCGCAAAGCCAATCTTCAGAAGGATCACCGGCGCCATGGGCCAGACGCTAAGAACAGCCAGGGCCGCACCCGTGGCCGCCGATCCCCAAACGTTCTCAGGACCGCGCCGGCCGCCGCGCCCCTCCGCCAGGCCCTGCTCCTGCTTGCGCCGGTAGCCCAATCGGGTGACCAAAGACCCCAAGGCCAAATAGAGGGCGACCGCCAGCCAACCCGGCCAATCCAGGCTGCCCAGCATGATGGTGCCCAAGATCCCGGCATGTACCCAACCTGAGCGGGTAAGCAGGGGCAGGCGCTGGGCAGTGGCGATCAGCACCCCGTTAATCAGCAGGGCTGCCAGCCAATGCTGCAAACGCTCTGGGCCAAGCAAGATCTGCAGATCGAGCATCCCTGGGATCAGCCACTGCCTCCAGAAGAACACAACTGCTGGTACTTCTGTTGCACTGCTCTACGGGCGCTGTTCAGATGCACCGCCAACAACGGATAATCCTGCAAAGGTTCAATTAACCGGCGCCATGGTGTTCAACCGCAAGGGCAGCTTCTTCCTCGAACTCGATGAGAAGGCGGCTGAGACGTCGGTGACTGTGGCACCCGTCGCAGAGAAGCGAGCCAAAGCCAAGGCTGTGAAGGCCAGCAAAACTGAAGCAGTGGCTCCGGCCGCCAAGACCGAAGCCACTGAAGCTCCGAGCGGTGCCGTTCAAACCACCGCTGAAGCGATCGCCGCTGAACTGGCCGCCGAGCAGGCCGCCCGTCCTGTCCAAACCGACTCCACGTTTGCCCCCGAGTGCGTGACAGCTGGGGGGGCTCTGCCCATGCGCCGCCGTCGCGCAGGAGCCAACATTGCTGGCTTCCGCGACATGGCCAGTGGCATGTTCGGCAAAAAGTGATCTAACGGTCGCTAGATCCCGCAGCGCTCCGCCCGGGCGCTCGCCAGACCACACAAACCACTTATGCAGGCCGTTGAGCTACGCAGGATGCGAGGTCCCAGATCCACTGGCTTCCATCCCGCCGCCTCAGCGGCTTCTTCTTCGTTTGGGGACCAGCCCCCCTCCGGACCACAGGCAAGCCAGAGGCTGGGGAGACTCGTGAGCGGCAGCCCCGCAAGAACCGGCCCCAACAGAGGGAGATTGTTCTGCCGGGTGGTCGTCCAGAGCCCTGGGACCCCGGGATCCTTAAGGGCCAGGAGCTGCCTGAGTTCCATCGGCTCCTCGATGACCGGGGACCAGAGACGCTCGCACTGCTCGGCCGCCTCAGCGGCAATGCTGCGCCAGCGCTCAGCACGCAGGTTCCCTTGAACCGCGGTTCGCTCGCAGAGCAGCGGGATGAAGCGATCCACCCCAAGCTCCACAGCCATCCGGACCACCAGCTCAAAGTCTCGCTTGACCACCGCCGCAGCCAGGACCAATGAGGGGGCCGGCGGCTCATGCTGCTCCAACGGCGACGTCAGGCCCTGCTCCAGCTGAGCACAACCGTTCTCCTGAAGCACGGCTGTCCAAAGGGACCCCTGTCCGTTGATCACCGCAAAGCGATCCCCTGGCCCAAAGCGCAGCACCCGAGTGAGATAGCGCTCCTCCTCACGGGTCAACGCGACCTGCGGAGCAAAACGCTCCGATGCGATCAGCAGCCGGCGCAGCTCCCGGGCCATCGGCGCTACGCGTCAGGAGCACCGACGGGGAAGAGGCTCTCGGGATGCTCTTCCACCGGCCACTCCTGATTGGCCCCACCAATGAGCAGTTCCTCGATCTGGACAACATCTGAATCGATCTGGCGCAGGGTATTGATCAGGACGTCGATCGCGAAGCCGTCGCTTGTGCCCAGGTCCATCCAGCAGCGAGCCCAGTCGCCCTGGTATTCGATTTCGCCCATGTTGTGCATCAGAGCAGGCATGGCGCGCTCGGCCGTCTCGGCGTCGTAGCCCATCCAGCTGACTTCGGCGCCCTCCTCGTGGACCTGGAGGTTCTCGGCATTGAAACCGCCTAACTTGCCCAAAAAGAACCAGCTGTCCAGGGTGGTTTCGATGTACCCCCTCTCCCCCTGGCCGGGGGGATTGCTGAAGCGCAACCAAATCCAGCAATTGAAGGGGTCAAATTCTCGGAAACGAATCTCCATCTCAGCGACCGCAGCAGGGCTTGCTCCCATCAAACATGCTGGGGGCACCTCAAGGCCATGGGCCAGCGATGCTTGAGCTCGAAGCGCTCCGCTACCACGCGGCAACGGCACCCGAGCCCGTCCTGCGGGGGGCCAGCCTGCGGATCGAGCCAGGGCAGATAGCGCTGGTTGCGGGGCGCAGCGGCTCCGGCAAGTCGACCCTTCTGGAGCTAATCTGCGGGCTGGCGGACCCCAGCCAAGGGGTGATCAGTTGGCATGGCAAAGCGATCAACGCCCGCCAGCGCCGCTGCCTTTGCGGTCTGGTCTTTCAGTTCCCCGAACGGCACTTCCTGGGGCTGACCATCGGCCAAGAACTGCGCCTGGGCCAGCGGCGCCTGCCGAGTGAAAAAGCAGAGGCCGTCCTGCATCAGGTTGGCCTCAGTGGCCTCTCCTTCCAGCAGCCACCCGAGGAGCTGAGCGGCGGCCAACAACGGCGCCTGGCAATGGCCGTACAACTGCTGAGGGACCCCAAGGTGCTGCTAATGGATGAACCCACCGCCGGGCTGGATTGGTCGGTGCGCTCAGAAATCATCGAGCTCATAGGGCAACTCAGCCGCGATCGCATCGTGCTGATCGTCACCCACGAACCCGAACTGTTCGAGCCCCTGACCACGCCAAACCAGCGCTGGACCCTACGCGACGGGCAACTCCAGCCCGCACTCAACCCCTGCTGAAGCGGCTTCATACAGTGCCCCGAGCAATGGCCTCGGTATGGCAGATCAGTTGGTGCGCGCAACAGCGGCGGGTGGAGGTATCCGCCTGGTGGCTGTCAGCACCAGCACGACGGTTCGCTACGCCCGCCGCCGCCACAACCTCTCTTTCCTGACCACCGCGCTGCTGGGCCGGGCTATGACGGCGGGACTACTGCTGGCCAGTTCCATGAAGATCAGTCATGGACGTGTGAACCTGCGGATCTCCTCCGATGGCCCCCTAAAGGGCTTGATGGTTGATGCCGGACGGGATGGGACCGTCCGCGGCTATGTCGGGGCTCCGGACCTGGAACTCGATCTGGTGGACAGCGCCGATGGGACCCATCAGTTCGACTTCAAGCAGGCCACCGGCACCGGCTATATCCACGTCGTTCGGGACCTCGGGGAAGGGGAACCCTTCAGCTCGACCGTCGAACTTGTCAGCGGCGGCATCGGTGATGACGTCGCCTCTTACCTGCTGCACTCCGAGCAAACCCCATCGGCGGTCTTTGTGGGGGAGCGCATCGACAGCACGGGTGTGAGGCACGCCGGTGGCGTGCTGGTGCAGGTGCTTCCCAAGGCCGCCCGCGAACCAGCCCTGGTGGCGCTGCTGGAGGAACGCTGCCGCGAAATCGAGCACTTCAGTGACTGCCTCGCCGCCTGCGAAGGCAACCTCGAAGCCCTGCTCCAGGACATCTTCCCTGACCTTGATCCCAAACTACTCGAGGACGCCGAGGCCAGCCAAGACATCAACTTCCACTGCCCCTGCAGCCGCAAGCGCAGCGTGAATGCCCTCAAACTCCTGGGCCGAGAAGAGCTTTCGCAGATGCTCAGCGAAGACGGAAATGCGGAACTCACCTGCCATTTCTGCAACGAGGTCTATGACATCCAGGCCACAGAGCTGCAGGAGCTTATCGACGAGCTGTCCACAGCCACCTAGAGGGTTCTGAAGGATTGCGTACTAGCGATCCAGAATCGAAAAGAACGACAAGACTGGCAGATTAATCCACAACTAGGCCACTGGTGGGCTTTCAAAAGCTGGTTACATAAGCCAAAACCCGCCTCCGTGGCAGGCGCTGCAAGTGCCGGATTGGGCTCAGAAAAAAAGCGCTCATACTCAGAGCCACACTCCCCTCTGAGGACGGCAGTCAAGCCAAGCAGCAAAGAGTAGCTATCGGCCTAGCAGCGACGGCAATAGTACTAACCCACGCTGAAATTCAAGCACTAAGGCTTGATAGCGATATCAGGAGCAGCTTTTACTGCTGGAGCGGCTGGAGCAGAGAAGAATCCAAGCCACGACAACGAACGACAGATACCGAGGAGGAGTTTCTCCAGGCAGCTCACAAACTCCACGCACGGAAGGTGCGGCAGAAAGAGAAGAGGGATCTCAAAGCCGTTGTAAGACGGCAAAGAGAGCTGGCGAAAACGATGGAGCCCTGCACTGAACAAGCTTCAAGGAGAAAGGCTCACTGAAGGGTCGCTGCTGAAAACCATTCGATACCTTGGCGAGGGGAGCTCAGTGCGGAGGGAGACAGCTCTTGTTCTCGGGATGGTTGCTGGGGAGATCGGATGGGATCAGCGATCACTGAGAGAAGCAGGCTCCGACTAAGGGCGACAAATGCTCAGGAAGCGAGACATACCCTCTAACAGATCAATTGAGAAGGCCTTCGACAAGTTGATGGAGTCGTCGCCTCACTGGGCACGCATTTGGGGCTTGGTCGAAATGTATGGAGCCAGGCCGAGCGCGCTGGGAACAGCAACACTTCGAGGGAATTTCGTTCTGATCATTTCGGAGAGCAAGACGAATCGGCCACTAGCAGAAACCCCTATAAAAAGAGAGTGTAGATCGGTTCCAGTTGCACGAGCTGCCAGAGCCACCGGGGAAGAAGGATCGCTACTCGATCAGCACCAACTGCAATGCCGCTAGGCGAAGGTGCGGAATCGAGATCCCGCTATTCTCCCTTCGACTAGCAACAGCAATCTGGCTACTTGGAGCAGGTGTAGCCGCAGAACTCGCAGCCAAGCTGCTGGGACACAGCGGGGCAATTTTCAACGAGACCTGCACCGCTTGGACTTCAGATGAGACGATTGTTGGGCTGATGGCGAACTACAAGCTCTTAGACCGGTTATTACCCCTCCGGGGGGTGTTCGCCTGGGGCTTTACGAGAACAGGCACTCAAGAATCCGGAGTGAAAACCTGTGACTCGCTCGCTGAGGCAAAAACCGCCCTGCCGGCCGGGTTGATGGCTTTGGTATGAAGTGATCGACCGATTAGATGAGATGCCGAAGCAGTAGCGAACAGCACCGTGGGCGCCAAAGGCATTAAGAAGCGAGTAGCTGATGCAATTGACTAAGGAACCAGTGGAGTTGATAGTGCCCTTAAGACAATTTGTGCCTTCTCAGAAGACGCGCGCCTAACCCAAAGCCTTCGTGATAGCCGGAAACCACCTGTCTAACCGCAACCCGATCAGAACTGATCCCAACCTCATTGACACGCCGAAGCATGACTAAGCGGGGATGGAGGCACTCGAAGCCAGGTGCCCCTCCCAAAAAAGGAGGCCAGTCAATCCAGGGTTAGATGTCGCAGTCGCTACTCAATGGAACAGCGACCCTGCCAACGGCGATAGAGCCAGAAACAGTACAGACGGAAGCATCATTCAATGACAGTGAATTGGATATCAAACGGACCGGAATCAAAGGCTATGCAGCCAGCAGCATTAGTACATCCTTCATCTCCATTATTTTGGTAATACATAGTGGTCCCGTTGTTTGTTACCGTAAAGTTGGCCTTGCACTCAGTAGTAGATTCGGTGATCTCTATCGGCGCGTTGAGCTGGACTGTTCCCAACAGATAGGTCGCACCTGTGCACGTTGTTGACGATGAGTCATCAGCGATAAGGCCTAGAGAAGAGTCGAGGATATATCCAGTCATGGTACCGCTT
The DNA here is from genome assembly GCA_047285805.1 of Synechococcus sp. Lineage (GTDB taxonomy): Bacteria > Cyanobacteriota > Cyanobacteriia > PCC-6307 > Cyanobiaceae > Vulcanococcus. The sequence continues at coordinate 881,071 of JBJBCN010000002.1, forward strand.
GAGCTGCTTACGGAGCTGGTTGTTTTGCAGGTCTTTGGGGATGTATCAAGACCAAATGTATTCAGAGGAGCCTCAAATGTTTGAGCGGGTCCGGAGGTGGCAGATGTCTGATAGGTGCTTGTTGAGTACCAAGTATTGCCGTTACCCAGAGGTCCATATTCCGCCTGAATTTCGAAAGTCTTCTCAAATAGAAGCACAGCGTGTGTATAAGTTCCATTATCTGGGCGCTCACCTTTGGAAAGCTCTACTGCTCCACCAGCAGCAAAAGAAACAGTCTCACTTCCATCAAACGTAAGTGAGCATTTTGTAAAATCTGGGGCTGAGCCAGCGGCGGCTGGAGCAGGGTCTGCCTTGCAGAGGCCCATCTTCATAACAGTAATTCCATATACTTCTGGTGTCCCAGCACAGCTGCCGACACCAGTCCCCCAATTATTTTCAGCAGCGTAACCAGAGGCAGCCGGACAAGGAGTCATTGTTTGCGCCTTCGTCTTATCAAAAGTGGGAGTAAGAATGAGGAATCCGGCAAGACCTGCAATACCAGTCTTAAGAAGGTTGCTCTTGGTCATGATCATGGGCTTTAAGTGGATTTAGGTTGAGAAGTAACGTTGGATCTAGGATCCACCAACTGAGTTAGTGAAATCACCTGATACCTTCTTGACTCGTTCAAGAAGTACCTCGTAACGACGACGAACCGGCTGGGTCATCTGTGCAATCAGGTTTTGCTTGGTGTTGTTCTTCGCATAGACCACAGGGCGGCCGGTTAGGCGAACGCGAATGCCGAAGTATGGACCAGGTTGGTTATCGATGTCGTTGTCTGAATCAACCGGATAGGCGGGTATTTCATTCGACGCCCACACCTCAAGGTTTGCGTGGGGGGTGGCCTGCCAATTTACCGAGCCCTCAAGACCGCTGTTGTCGCTGTGATGGCCGGTGTAATCCCAGTTGAAGCCCCGTACGTACATCGCCAGCTGCGGATAGAAGGGAAGTCGATAGCCCAGCTCTACGTCCCAGCCTGGGACAACCCCCTCCTGGTATTCGATGTCATTAATGACAACGTCTTTCCGTCCTGAGCCATTTATATACCAGTTATTGCGAAGCTCGAAGCTTTTCCAAAAACCCTCTGCACCAACCCCCCAACGGGTATACGCCACAGGCTGTCCAGCTGTTGTCGAGTAGTTGGTGGTTGCCAGATCCCAGAAACCGTTTACCCCCACCATCGCTTCTTCCCCTAGGCGGTAGCGGCTACCGAGGCCCACGTTGACCTGAGGCTGAGCCGAGGTCTCAAGGGTTACCCGGGCTTGGCCAAACATCAGGCCCATCGGATCGCCGTCGTTGTCATAGCCCAGCGTCTTGAGGCGCATAAAGCTATCGAAGTAGCCCGTAAGATCGCTGCTTGATGCAGCGTTGAGACCAAGCGAGGTCTGCGCGAAGAAGGGGATCTTTTTGATCTGCTTGTTGGCGTAGTTCACGCCGCTGCTGATCAGGGTGCGGGTAACTTCGGAGTGGACCACTCCGCCAAGATCAACGCCATTGCCATTGACCATCGCCGGCCCGTACTGAGCGGCGTAGCCGGCACCCTTTTGAACAATCCGCTCAAACAGATTGCGGGGTTGACGAACTTCTGCAGGCCCTAGACAAGCTCGAGAGCGGGGGTCGACGAAGACGTCGCACTTCCAGGGTTGGTACGCCAGCGGCTTTCCGAGGGTGATCGTCTTGCCTTCTATAGGCAACTGGTCCTCGCTGATCGGAGGCTTTCCTTGCTCTGTCGATGACGTCTCGTTCAGTCCGAGTTCTGTGGCGGTCAGACCGTCCAGCTGTTTCTCGGCTTCTTCGGCTACAGCTGCAGTGCTTGCCGTCAGGATTAAGGGAGCAGCAATTAGCGCTCGACCTGACCGTATTAGGCCCTGAGACAGACGCAGCATTCCAGGGAACTCAAAAAGAATTCGCCTAAAAAAGCACAAACCCCAAAGCGAAGCCCACCCGCACGTGCAATTTGACAATCGAACAATCGAGCTTAATAAATGACCATTAAGCTGGGTTACGAGTCATTGCTTTTTGCATAGTTGACGAACAGTGCTCGTCACCAATAGTTGATCATCTTTAGTCGCTCCCTGTGGGAAGTGCATCTTCCAGGCCTCGGCGACCAGGGCTTCGCTCGCTCCCTCCAGGCGCAATGCACAGATAAGGGCGCCGGTTTCAAGATGCTTGATCTCTCTCTTGAGACTACGGACCTCAAAATTGCCCAAAGGGGTGCCGTGCGCTAAGGGCGGCAAAAGCCAGAACTGACTGAGGAAAAGCAAAACTGTGGTGGGTCCGGTGAACTTCGTTCCCATAGGGAGTGCGCTCTGTCCTAAGCTGTCTAAGACCCAGTCGACTCTGCCTGCAAGATTTGAGCTTTTGGAGGCCAGCCATTACCCCTCCGGTGCTGTGTTCCCCTCGGGTATTACAAGAAGAGGGGCTCAAAGATCCAGGGCAAAATCTTGAATGGTTGATGGGCCAACTGGTGGCCTACAGCTTGGCTAGTTGGAGGAATTAGCTTTTGTAGCATGCTGAGTACTGAATTAGTAAAGGCTTTGCTGGTTCGGTCCAAGATCCATCCCTGAACTCAGATTGCTGCAGGGTGGCGCTAGAGGGATCTGCTTTATTGAAGACATAGAACCACCTGTATGTCGGACTTGAGTTCGTGTATACGACTATTGATTCGGCGGAGTCTTTAAAGGGGAGTGTCTTTTCTAGGCCCCATTTATTGTTCGCAAGGTCATACTCTTGGTAAGAAGCGAATGGAATCTCTGGATCAACAATAATTCGCTCTTTAAGTATGAAGTCTCTTTCGTTTTCACGTTTGACCTCAAGCTCGCACGTCACGTCAAGAATCCGACTTGGAGAGCAGCCCAAAAGGGCAGCTCCAATCAGTGTCAGGAGTAAAAAGCACTTCATCAATCGACGATCATCAATCGACCTTTCCCGAGCTTGACGCAGTCTTATGCGAAAAGACAAGGGCTGGAAGCAATCGCGGCAGCCATCGCACTCAATTGATCACTGGCAGAGCAGCGATCAGAAGAAATCCAAGTAAGAATCTAAGGCCAGCTTCCAGTCTCCATTTGCATGACTCCGTCGGTCGTCGGGCTCGCTTGATAGATGCTCCTGGCAGCCCTAGCTAGCGTCATGGTTGCCTCCTGCTACGACGGGGATACCTGCAGCACCCTCAACGGGGAACGGATCAGACTGGCCTGCATTGATGCCCCTGAGCTGCAAGGGCGGAGAGCCAACCCAGTACCCGCCAAAGCCTCAAGGGACTACCTGCGATGGCTGGTGATCGGCAGGACCGTCAACCTGCGCCGGATAACGACCGATCGATATGGGCGCACTGTTGGTGAGCTCTTCATGGGTGGAGTCAACGTGCAGCAGCAGATGGTGAGGAGTGGTTACGCAGCGATTTACTGGAAGTACGCAGACCAGTGCTCTTGGACCAGGTAGGTCCGAGTTCATGGGCAAGCCAAGCTCTGATGAAGGCAAGGCCTTGAATGGGCCCTCGCCTCACCAATTAGGGCTAGACCAAAATCAGACACGGAGAGGCTGTGGAACCACTCACCTATGGCGTCCTAATCGTGCTGTTCCTCTGGGCAGTAGCGGCGGTCATCCGCCAGAAGACTGCAAAGGAGCCAGACGCTTCCTTCGACGTCTTTTTTAGAGAAGGTGACAAGCACCCCATGAGTGACTGCTGAGCCACCAAATAGTGCAGGCGTCTTTCGACCCGCGTATGAAAAGCCTGTCCGGATGTAATAACCAATACTTTCAGGATCTTGAATACGACACAATCAACCGAACCAAATCTTTAGAGGTCCACATTTGTTATTTTGGAGACATCACTCCACATGTCAGGCTTTATAAAAAGGAGACATCGCCTGACACGCAGAGGAAGGCGGTGGCGAGTGAACCAACCGATGGACGCAAGGTCGGTTGGAGCTCGTCAGGAAAATAGGTGGTTCGACCCATCCTTGCAATCGCTCCATAACCAAGGTCACATACGTTCAGGAGTCGACCGTTACATAGGTCATTGTCCGAGACGTGGAAGCGCTCAAGCCCCCCAACTAGACACTCGCCGCTACAGAGCAGTGGTTGGAGAGCTATTGCCTGATTTCGCAGGCGTTGCCATTAATCCAATGGACGAGATGCGAACTGTCGCGAACCAAATGGTGTTCAGCCCGCCTTAGCCACCACCACATCCTTTCGCCGCGGCGCCGATGAAGCCGGGGGAGCTGTAGCGATTAAGCAGCCCTGTAGTCACCCAACCTTTATCTGATCCATTGCCCAGCACACCGAGGCACCGCCTGAAAACAGGCAAACCATGGTCTGATCAGGGTCAATGACTCTATAGGTAGAACCATCCGCGAAATTCTTCAGCCTTGCGTGCAAGTGGGCAAGGTCATGGTCGGGATGTTCTTCGGTTTGCCTCCAGCCTGTGCTGGTCAGTCTTTCGATGGAGAACACGTTCGTGCTTGTGGAACGGATGCACAAGGTCGATCGGCGCTGCCGACTTGGGTAAAAACAACTGAATCTCCTTGGGATCACACCACCGATGGAGACCAAAACGGTGTCATTTGCATCAAAGCTCTATCTGTGGTGTGAACTTGGTGAGTAGGTCCTGTCATTGGTTGCAGAAATTTATGACGTCATTACCTTGCGGTTCTCGCCAATCACGAGGAGATGGCATTCGATCGAACAGATCCAACGCTTCGGGTTGTTCAGGCTGCCAAGGAGGCTGCCAGGGCAGTACTCAATGAGCAGTCCCCAAAGCTCACAGTGCTTGAGAAAGCAATGTGGCTAAAGCTCAAAGAAGAGCAGCAACAGGCAAATGACAAGGCAGCTTGAACTATGAACTGGCTGCTGGTGCTTGTGATGGGGACGATTGCTGTAGGAACAGTTATCGGAACGACGCTACCGGCCTTATGAGCTGCCTGTCCTTTCGTAGGTCGGAGCCCCAACTAGCCCCAGCGCCAAGTGGTCAAGCACTAAAAACATGTACCTTTTGAGCCTGGGAAGACGTGCTTCCTATGAAAAACCTTCGCTTTAGACGAAGAGAGGTAATCCCCGGCAGGTAGCTGGGACATCGGATGTGTTCAGCTTGCATAAATACGAACATTCCCCCAAATCCAAATGGCCTAATGAGATTGATGCGTTTCTCTCCGTGAAGGCACCGCCTGGCCGGGACACCTATTTTGTACTGAAGCAAGATTTCCGCAGCCTCTTCTCCGTCTGCTGGGCGTTGCTCTAATCCTGTGGAAGTCTGGCTTCTCGCTCTCTCCGGGTCGGTCCGTAGTACTTACGAATCGTGAGGGGATGATCGCCAAAGGATCGCTTCGCAAGAACCAAGGCAACCGCCTCGTTGATAGCCACAAAATGAATGCGCTTCTCCCCGCAAGGGGTATGAGCAGTTATGTCAAACCCGTGCATTGCCTCTGGCGAGTTGAATCAATTCTCTTCTTAAGCACTTTCCTGCATCACGACAACAGGTTTACGAAAAAGTTCTCCTTCAGCTTGAAAGTGGAAGCAGGGCAGCGATCTTGGAGCAATAGCTACCAAAAGAAATGTGATCCCCAGGACATGGGCGGTTTTCACTACTGCTTCTCCATCTGATCCACGAGAGCGTTTAACCGACCTTCGTCACCTAGATGTGACCAAGTTCCACAGAGACCAAGCCGAGCTGACTGGCTACACGCTGGACCGCTGGGATCTTCACGGTGTTCCCTGCGCCTGCTGTGAGTGCACTGCTGAGTACGAGACCCTGCGGCTGATGCAGATCGAGAAGAACAAGCAATTTCTGAGGAAAGAGGACTGACCATGGACATTGAAGAGGCCGATGAGCGACTTGCTTCTGGGTGGCATGTCGATCCATCGGAGCTAAATCCCCAGGACAGTCCTCAGCGGCGGCGCTATCTCAAGACAGTCGATGGCTTCAGAAGTCCGAAGGATCTGGACAGCCAGCGTCAATCCAGCTGAAGAGCAGGAAGCAGGACGTCGAACAGCTTATTTGTGATTCATCAGACCCATGGATTACGTAAAGGTGGTGTGAGTCCAGGCTTACCTAATCGCACATAAGCGCCTCTACCACCCTCCTCGCGACTGAAGAGTCGGTCATGGTGCTGTTATCGGTCTTGTTCATCGAGGGACTGCTCGAGGAGTGCCCCCGCCTCTTCCAAGGCTTCGGTCCGCCTTGCGATGTCAAGCTCCCGCTGATGAGCTTCTGAATAGAGCTGCAGCCTTTCCCCGTTCATCATCTCCGTGTAGGCGAGAGCTCTTGGCTTTGGAGTCTTCACGGGTCAGTCAGTCTGCTTCTCCCAGCGGTCACGCCGGATCTTGGTGCAGAGATCACAGCGACAACAAAGTCATCGCCCTTGGCACCAATGCAGTCCTTGAACCCCTCTTGCCCCCATCGGGTGTGGGCTGTGTTCGGCCACAACATGGCTAGGTCATCGTCGCTTGAAGCGGTATTCAGAATGACTGCCATCTCTGCATCATGCACATAGATCCGGAAAAGTGGTTGTATGAGACGCATTTTGCTTCCACAAACTTCAAGCCGAAGACCTAAGCGGAGTTAAAGTAGGGATTCGACGCTAGACACCACCTTGACTCCGTGGAGCGCGTCAATAAAAAGCCCCTGGTGTTCGACTCCCAGAGGCTCGGGTCTCCCATGACGCCGGCAAACCCACGCCGGTGCTAAGCCAATTGAAGCGATGACAGCAGCTGTTGCAATCAGTATTTCTACGCGTCAAGCGTCTCAACGTGTTGATTCGGTGTCAGACAAAGTCTTTGTAAGAAGCTGAGCGGAAGTTTGTTGAGTAAGGAAACTGGTAACCAACTTCCATAAAGCTCAGAGATTCCTCAGCACGGTACAGACTGTCGACGAAGTGGCAGCTTCTTTCCTGATCACATACAAGGAACTTTCCCTCAGCGATTCGGTCTATCGATGCTCCATGCGGAGTGGTGGTAATTCTCGTGCTTTTTGATACAACCATTAGAAAGGCGCTACAAGGACATAGCTGTCATGGCTTTGATCGGCAAAGGGATGCCGTATCAGTGAACACTTTTTTGAATCTTGATTGGTTTCTCTAGGCAAGAATCCCTAAGACATTGAATCGGTATTAGCAGCTACGCACTTCAATCAGAAAGATGAGTTATCGATGCGGCAACATCACTGATCGATACGATGGAAATCCTTTTCCTGCTGGCGATAATCACAGCCACTTCGCTGATGGGTCTCAAGATGACGCCAAGAAAGAGGCTCGACTAGATGTGTGTAAATCTGTAAGTGCTCGCCGAATGCAGACACGACTCAAATAAAAGAGTGCCGTTCGCCTTTATGTGTAAGCAGAGCCACTCCCCTAGGGATAGCCAATCGGGAAATCCCCCCAGTAGAAGGTCCTCTCCTGCCAGGTTAAGTGCCATGGAGGGCCCCTCTTACATCGATCTTTCTTGCTTCTCAGCGGCAAAGTCGCTGGTGAACCATACGACCAATTACGGCCGCCTGATAGACCTCAAGGCAATAAATAGAAAGCCAGTCAAAAGAGCCCGTAGTGATAACTATACAGACGGGGACTGGCGCACGTACAAATAAAGCCGCGCAATCAAGTTCTAACCGTGGTTAAGCCCGGTTAATAGTCGCGCCCGCCCATACACCGATTAATCCTGTTCACTGAGAGAGCTAGATCGAGCATTGACCTGCTCTTCACGAAGCGCGTTGGTCGAACCACGCAACTGAGCTATACAGCCGCCAGGAGTCCGACAGGCAAAAGCGAGAGGCCTACAAGGACCAGAGCCACCCCAGTGCCAGGTGAGTGGATGTTGGCAGTGAACCAGGACCTCTGGGCCATTGCTGTCGTCACTTCCACCACTTTGATAGCAATTGCGGCTGATAGTCGAATTTTTCTGTCTGCGGCGCCGTGACTTAGGCGACTGACGCAGTAATTAGGCCACTTCTAGGCCACCTTGACTCTCTAAGGCTTCACGAATCCAGTACACAAAGGGCAATTCGGAACTCACCTGCCATTTCTGTAACGAGAGGTCTATGACGTCTAGGCCGCAGAGCTGCAGGAGCTCGTCGACGAGCTGTCCCCAGCCACCTAACGGCTGAAGAAGTGTCCTCAGGCCATCACTAGACACGCTCGCCCGGAGCTGTAACAAGGTTGTTCTGCAGGTGCTGGCGATGACCTGGTTTCCCCACTGCCTGAACTGCAGTCACTTCTGGCTCAGCAGCTCAAACCAAAGCGGCGGCTGCCACCTCTGGGCGATCACGATTCCGGCTGGATCCGCACGGACCCTGCGCTGCCACAGCTGGATTCGCCTGGGGAAGAAGGCGAATTAAGCGATCAGCAGGGCACCCAGGAGCAAGAGCAGCAACGCAGGCAGGCTCTGCACCTGATGGGCATCTAGGGGAAGTCCCAGGGGCAGACTCGGATCCAAAACCTGCAGCAGCAGAGCACCGAGCCCCAGCCCCAAGCTGAGCAGCAGCACGCTGAAGCCCACGGCCTGAGGGAAACGTCGGTTACGCCGCTGCAGCAGCACCACGCTGAACAGGGTGGAGAGGGCGAGGACCAGTTCAGCCGATGAGGGCGGGGTGAAGAGAAGCAGCAGGGTCAAGGTCGCAAAGCCACCAAGCGGCAGCCAGCGCTGCTGCCCTTCCGCCAGCTCCAGACTCGGGAGCGAGCTGGAGGGAAGGGACGCCTTGGGCAGAGCGGGGAGCTTGGGTAGGGAAGGCAGGGAGGGACGCGCGGAAGCCGCAGGGGCCGGCGCCTTGGCTTCGCGAGCGGACGCATTCATGGCTGCAGTGCTGACCTTGCCCTGTTGCCGATCCTTGAGGCGGTCCATCAGGACGGCGTCATAAGCCGCCTCAACCTGAGCCCGAGCCTGGGGATTTTCGCCAACTTCTTCCAGTCGCGCCTGCTTGGCAGCCTGGACAGCTTCAAAGCTGGCGCCGGTCTCAATGCCCAAGCGCTCGTAGGGACTGGGCTGAGAACCGGTCGAGGAGGAGTCAGGACCATGGTTCATGCCACCGAGCGCCACAGGAAATCACGTCTCAGCGTAGTCAGAACAGAGGCTCACTCGACTGGAAACCCAGCTGGCTGAGCAACACGGAGCGATGGTATTCAGCCTCATCGAGCTGGAGCCAGCAGCGACGCTTCAGCAGGGGCATCTGCGGCGGCAAATGGCTGCCTTCACGCATCTCGATGCCCGTGCCACCACGGACAAAATTCACGTAATCATTTCCCCCATCTGTCCTGGGGCGAACGAACCAGAGAGAACCAGGCATCAGCCAATCAGCCTGTGATATTTCGTTGCGTATGATTCTGGCGCTCCAAGAGATGCAACCGCGAGCGCTCCCATAGCTCAGAGAGCAATGGGCTCAACACCACTCACCACAGGGGCCACGGCGCTGAGTTCCAAGTCGGGATGGTCCTCCGCCAGCTGGTTCAGATTCCAGTGGTTCTTGAACAGCAGCACCGGGCGATCCCAGGCGTCGCGAACGGTCTTGCAGTTAAAGATCCGACCAACCTTCTCCAGTTCACTCCAGCCGCCAACGACCCACCGAGCCACCGAGAACCCCAACGGCTCAAGCCGGGTCTGCACGCCGTACTCGCTCTCAAGGCGGTACTGAACAACCTCCAGTTGCAATTGGCCAACGGCCGCCAGGACCGGATCGCGCTTGCTCTGGTCGGTGTCGTAAAGGATCTGCACCGCCCCCTCTTCGCGTAGCTCGTTGACGCCCTTGCGGAAGCTCTTGAAAGCGGACGGGTTTGGGTTGCGCAGCCAAGCGAAAATCTCCGGACTGAAGCAGGGGATGCCCTCGTACTCAACCCTGGTCCCTAGATAGAGGGTGTCGCCGATGGAGAACACCCCGGGGTTGTTCAAGCCGATGACATCACCGGGGTAGGCGTCCTCCACCACAGCCCGGTCCTGACCAAAAAGTTTCTGAGGACGGGACAGACGAATGGTCTTGCCGGTGCGGGCGTGCTGCACCGTCATGTCCTTTTCGAACTTGCCGCTGCAGACCCTCACAAACGCCACGCGGTCGCGGTGTCGGGGATCCATGTTGGCCTGCAGCTTGAAGACGAAGCCGCTGAATCCCGGGCGCACCGGTTCGATCTCCCCGGCGCTGCTGGAGCGGGGGGTGGGTTTTTGGGCCAGCTCCAGAAAGGCATCCAAAAACGGCCGCACCCCGAAGTTGGTCATGGCCGAACCGAAGAACACCGGGCTGAGCTCCCCGGCGTGGACCAGCTCCAGATCGAGCTCGTTGCCGGCGGCCTCCAGCAGTTCCAGTTCCTCGAGAGCCGCCTCAAGCAAATCCTCCTCAACCGAACCGCGGGCTTCATCGACGCTCAGCACCTTCTCTTCTGAAGCCCGCCCCCGCTCGGCTCGTTGAAAGAGGATCACCTCTTTCGTACGGCGATCAATCACACCCCGGAAACGATCCCCGCTGCCGATCGGCCAATTCACCGGCCAGCAGGCCAGACCCAAATCCTGTTCGATCTCATCGAGTAGCTCTAGGGGTTCGCGCCCCGGCCGATCCATCTTGTTGATGAAGGTGAAGATCGGGATGCGACGCATTCGGCAGACCTCGAACAACTTGCGGGTCTGCGGCTCAAGGCCCTTCGCGGCGTCCTCGAGCATCACCGCATTGTCCGCAGCCGCCAGGGTCCGATAGGTGTCTTCGGAGAAGTCCTGGTGACCGGGGGTATCAAGCAGGTTGACCGTGCTGCCGCTGTAATCGAACTGCAGGACCGTTGAGGTGATCGAAATCCCCCGCTGCTTCTCTAGCTCCATCCAGTCGGAAGTGACCTTGCGCTGCTCGCCCTTGGCCTTCACGGCGCCGGCTTGCTGAATAGCCCCCCCGTAAAGAAGGAGCTTCTCGGTGAGGGTGGTCTTCCCCGCGTCGGGGTGGGAAATGATCGCGAAGTTGCGGCGGCGGGATACGGCTTCCGCCAAGGCCTCGAGCTCAGGGGTGGTGCTCACGCTGCTGCTGGTCATGGCGCCAGCCTGACAGGTGAACTCACGGCAATTCCCCCCAAACCTCTAAGTAACGGTCATCGACCTCGGCGACCTGAAACATCTCCAAGCCAGAGCGCTGCAACTGCTGCCTCACCTCAGCGGCGGTAAAGGCGGCATGCAGGGAAGCCAGGTAGTCGTGCTGGAGCACCGGCGGTGCCTCTGCCAGGTAGCGCTCCCGCAATGAGTCCGCGACCTCGGGACTGGGGGGACGGCGCAGGTCCTTGAGGTAGACCCGCGCCCCCGGAGCAGCCGCTTGGGCGATGGCCAGCCAGAGCATCAGCGGATCGTGGAAATGGTGCAGCGTGCTGTTGCTCAGCACAGCACTGCAGCCCGAAGGCAGATCCGGCGATGGCAGGCAATGCTCGACAAAGGAGAGGCGTCCGCGCAGATCCGCTTCCTGGCCCAGGCGACGCTGAGCCAACCGGAGCATCGACGCGGCACCATCTAGGCCAATCACCGCAGCGTCTGGATAGGCCCGGGCCAGACGAAAGCTGATGTTTCCAGGACCGCAGCCCAGATCCAAAATTCGCTCCCCCAACCCCCTTGGGAAGAGCTCCGCGATGCGGGTGACCAGGCTCTGGTCACCCGCACTGAAATCAGCCGCGGCATAGGCAGAGGCCTGCTCGGGGGCATCCATCAATTCCGGTTCAGGGGTGCGCTGCATCCACAAGCCGAGCAAGTCAGGTTCAGTCTGACGAAAATTCCAGATTTTCCACATCCCAGTCCCACACAGGCAGCAGAACGGCAGAACCCATCAAGCACCGTCGGTAGTGGCAACGGCAACTTGCAGACCCCATCAGTGGCGTTAGGGTGCCGGAACGTTGAAGATCGACGCCCGTGACCGTGTCAGTTCCTGGAGCCAGTGCCGCAAGCAGCACCAGCGCCCTGAACAGCCCCAGACCTGACTTTCCAGCGACTGCCCCTGCCGCCAACCCGGTCTTCTACCGCACTTACAGCCGCAAAACACCCAACGGCCGCGAAAGCTGGAACGAGGTCGCCGAGCGCAACCTGTCCGGCCTGCGCAAGCTCGGCAATCTGAGCGAGGAGGAAGTAACCCTGCTGCGGCGGATGCAGCAGGAGCAAAAGGCACTGCCCTCAGGCCGTTGGCTCTGGATTGGTGGCACCCCCTGGATCGAGCAGGAGACGAACTTCTCAGGCTCCTACAACTGCACCTCCACCAACTTGGTCGATTGGGAAGCCTTCGGTCTGATGATGGACCTGGCGATGATGGGCTGCGGCACCGGCGCCATCATTGAGCCGCACCTGATCGAGCGTCTGCCCGCGGTGCGCAACACAATCAAGGTGACCGGCGTTAGCGACATCGGCGTCACCCCTGCCGGCCAGCGGCAAGAGACTACGACTTACCAGATCAACGGCCAAACCGTGTCGGTGAGGGTGGGCGACACCCGCCGCGGATGGGTGGACAGCTATCAGCTGTTGCTGGAACTCTGCAGCGACGAGCGCTTCGACACGACCACTCCGATCGAGGTCAGCGTTGACCTCTCCGATGTTCGCCCCGTCGGCGAGACCCTTAAGGGCTTCGGCGGCATGGCCAATCCGGTGAAGCTCAAGGACCTCTATGGCCGCGTTGCCCAAATCCTGAACAAGGCCCAGGGCCGCCAGCTCACCTCGGTGGAGTGCTGCCTGCTCATCGACGAAGCCGCCGTCACGATCGTGGCCGGAAACATTCGCCGCAGCGCCGGCATGCGCCAGTTCGCTGCGGACGACAGCGCCGCCTCCACCGCCAAGGACAACCTCTGGCAACAGGACAGCGACGGTAACTGGCGCATTGACCCAGAACGTGATGCCCTGCGCATGGCGAACCACACCCGGGTCTTCCACAGCCGTCCCGACCGCCAGACCGTGCTCGAGGCAGTCACCAAACAGTTCCACTCCGGCGAAGGCGCAATTCAGTTCGCCCCTGAAGCCATCGCCCGCTCCAACGCCGATCTGCTCTCCACCCCTGCGCTTCGCAAGGAGTTCATGGACGTCTACTGCGAGCAGGGACGTGAGGAAGCCAGCCGCTGGCTCACCACCAACCACCCCGACCTAAGCCCCGAGGAGATTGAGCATCGCCTCGGTCGCTATGGCCTGAACCCCTGCGGCGAAATCCTGGGAGCGGACTTCCACTGCAACCTCGCCGAGATCCACCTCAACCGGATTGATCCCGACGACCTGGTGGCCCAAGAGCAGGCCTTCACCGCAGGCGGCCTGGCCGTGGCTTGTCTGCTCAACCACCGCTTTGAAGTGGAGCGCTACCGCCGAAGCCGTGCGTGGGATCCCATCGTCGGGGTGAGCTTCACCGGCCTGTTCGATTTCTTTGTCCATGCCTTTGGCACCCCCTGGCTGACCTGGTGGGAAGCCGGCCGCCCCGACAGCGAAGAAGGCCGCGCCTTCAAGAACAAGGAAGCCGAGTACCTCAGCCGCTGGAAGGAGATCGTCAACAAGGCGGTCTGGGACTACTGCGATCGGCACGGCCTGCGCCGCCCCAACCGCTGCACGACCGTTCAGCCCGCTGGCACTAAGAGCCTGCTCACCGGTGCCTCCCCCGGCTGGCACCCCCCCAAGGCCCAGCGCTTCATCCGCCGGATCACTTTCCGCAAGAACGATCCTGTCGCCCTGGCCTGCATGGACTACGGCTACTCGATCGTGCCGTCCCAATCCGACAAGGACGAAGAGGGTCGACTGCTGGACAACCCCTTTGACCCCCGTTGCACTGAGTGGCTGGTGGAAATCCCCACAGAGGTGAGCTGGGCGAACATCCCCGGTGCCGATGCCGTTGAGATCAACAACTTCTCGGCGATGGCCCAGTTCGACTTCTACATGCAGGTGCAGCAGCACTACACCGCACATAACACCTCGGCGACGGTGGAGTTCCGCGAGCATGAGATCGAACCGCTAACCGATGCGATCCACAATGCGATCGACAACGGCCAGGGCTACATCTCCGCGGCCCTGCTGGCTCGCTTTGATGCCAATGCCACCTTCCCCCGCCTGCCCTTTGAGCCCATCCACCAGGCCGCCTTCGAAGAGCTCCAAGCCGCCGTAGTTAGCCGCCGCAGCACCAACAATTTCTTCGAGGCTCTGCAGCGTTACGACGGCGGTGAATTGATTGACGCCGGCCCCGCGGGCTGCGACTCCGACAAGTGCCTCCTGCCCCTGGCTAAGCCTGAGAACTGACGCGCTCTCTTGCCCCTATGGCCGTCCCCAGATCCGCCTGGCGGGCGGCTTTTTGCTGGGCATCCACAACCCCAACCCACAGCCGCTTAACATTTCTTCACACGGTCTTTCTGCTGATGACGGCGCCGACCTCCCTATCACTGGAATCCAACTTCGAACTCGAGCGCATCAAACGCTCCATCGACGCTATGGATGACCTCGAGTTACTCAAGCATCTGGCCAAGCAGATGGCAGAGATGATGCATGCACAGAAGGATGTCACGAATCAGCTCATCGGCGGGCGCAAGCGCCAGAGCTTCGGCTTCGACGCCTGATCCTTTACACGGGTGCAGTTGACGAGAGCAGGTCCAGAGAAATAGCGACCTGCTCCAGCAACTCGCAGCAACGCTCGTACTGATGATCCGGACTGAGGCTGACCGGCAGGGTTTCGATCATGTCCGCCAGCTCCCGGGTACGCACAGCCATGAGGTTGGTGGAAAGAATGGCCATCCATTACGCGACCACAGGGTCGCTGCGCTCTAAACCAACCATGACCACTTATCTCAAGAATCTCGCCAGTGAGACGTCAAATTTGAACGGGCTCATGGAACAATGAATCAGACCCAAGGTCGTCCCTGGAGGGGTGGTCGAGTGGTTGATGGCTCCGGTCTTGAAAACCGGCGAAGTGAAAGCTTCCGTGGGTTCGAATCCCACCCCCTCCGCTTGTTCTCTACCGGCTGAAGCTCAGAAAGCCTGACCCTCAGCTGGCGCGAGAGCCACGCATTTTGCCGGTCTTCAGACCGTGCGCAAGTGAGACAAGGGAATCTTCAGATTTCAGTGACGGAGAATTGCAACGTTGGCTTGGGGCCGAACTCTTGAAACAGCAATATTCGCCACACTCTTGAGCCCGAAGGCTCGCTTCGATGGTTCCCCAGCGAACACTCTCCCGTGCGCTACGAACCTGGCACCAGCGAATGCCGCGTCCTGATCAACAGCAAGGAGCAAATCGAAACAATGCTCCTGACCTTGAGCAAGCTGGAGAACACCGAAGCCATTCGTGAGCAGTTGCGCTCCGTCCACGCCCAGCTCGAGGCATTCCACGATCAGGTGCGTGAACAACGCAGTTCCGTTCCGGCCTGAGCATTGCTCTAATCGAAGTAGACCTTCGATTCGGCCGCTTCCATGGCAGCCGCTCCCTTCCACAGCCGCGTGCTCATCCTGATGGCTCTGCTCAGCGTGACCGTCGGGGTCAGCGCTGCCCAGGAGGTGAGCCTGGTCCGGCAGCAGCCGATCGAGCAGGCGGACGCCAGCCTGCGCACCCAGGGCTGGCTACCAGCTGAGGCCCTGACTCCGGAGTCCATGGATCGGCAGTTGGCCGGGAATCGCCTGCAGAGCCTGAGTGCCTGCTCCGGCACAGGTCAAGGCTTTTGCCGCTACGACTACCAGCGGGGAGTCGAGACCCTTGCCGTCATTACCGTTCCTGGCCCTACAGCCCACGGCTTGGTGCTGCAGTGGTTTCAGGGGCGATGATGCCCGGAGGCGCCACGAGCAACCGTGTTTGAGAACGACAAGCGTCCGCCTTGGTTGAACTGGCTGTTCCTAGGGATCTTCCTCTGGAGCTCCTGGCAGCTGGCCGGCTTCTGGTTCCAGCAGCTTCACGGCAGCTAGATCAATTGCGGTTCAACAGATCCAAGACATCACCGGTCAACGCCGGGGACTGAACATCAAGCTGGCGCATCGCTCCACCGCCGCTGAACCTCAAGCGGCACAGCTCCACCCAGATCGGATAGGGATTGCGGGCCAGCTGTAAGGCATAGCTGCCCTGATCGAGGTTCGCAATCACGGTTGAAAGCATCTGCCAGCTGTCCCCCGCATGACCGCCGGAATAATCCTCAGCGGCCGCCGGAACAGCAAGGTTTGTCATCACCCTGTAGAAATTCGCCTCAGCCTCATCGGGCGTGGAGGCTTTGGGCAGGGTGCTGAGGAAGGTAGAGGCACGCACAAAACGGGAGGCGGTATCAACATCACAGGGCAGCAGCAGCGTTCCCCCAAAGGGCTGGTAGCGCTTTAGGTTCTGCAGCTGCCATGCCGGGGGGGGCTCGTTAATGATCACCCGGGTCTGGTTGCCCTGATGCACCACCATCCGGCCGACGGTTAACTCGACCACCGCTGAGCGTCCACGGCGATCCGCCAGCGAAAGATGCAGGCTCCAATTGCGATCCAGGACATGGTCGGAAACGGTCTGAACCTGTGCAAAGCCTGCAATCGCCTCCTCGACAGTCGCGAAGTTGTCGAGCACAAATTCCACCATCCGCCGGTTGGAGAGGACCGGCTTACCGCTCCTGGCGGAGCCGTAGTCACTGACGAAGAGGTACAGCAGGTTGACGTTTAGTCACCTTTAACTCAGGCCATCGGCGAGCACGGTTCCCACACTCATCACCCCGACGCTGCCGTGCTTCACGCGCCAGCGCTTAGCATTCGGAATGCTTGTGCTGACCAGACCACCGGCCTCCAGGCCGCGGGGCAGCAGAACCAGGTCCGCCGCTGGCGTCAAGGCCCCAATCAAGAGCAACGCGACGGGCTAAAACCGACGGGCGCCATGGGCAAGCGCGATCGAACGCTCCCCACAGGATGTTCAGAACAGCGCCTAGCGGCGACGTTTGCCCTTCACTGATTTGGGGGCTGGGGCCACGACGACCTGAACGAAACGCACCAATCCCCCCAACAAACACAGAAGCGCCAACAGGGCGAGACCACCCAGAAGCAGCACCCCGAGCAACTGGAGGATTCCCATCAACAGTTGGGAGAGCCCACCGATCAGATGCGCCAAGGCGGTGCTCACCAAGAGCAGGCTGTCGAGGTCAATCAGCTGGGGCAGCTTGAGCAACAGCACGAGCAGGCCAACCCCGCCGGCCATCATGAGTACCGCCTCAAAGATCAGCCTAGGGCGGTTCTTGGCCTTGCGCTTGCGGAAGAGAGGGCGATGACGATCAGCCGCTCCTGAGGAGCTCCCCACTACCCGCAGACGCCGCTGCCGTGTCATGACTCCAGCTGGTGTCCGGCGCCGCGCATCCAGCGTTCAAATTCGATCAAGACCAGCTCATTAGGGCAATCCACCAGGTTCAGGTCGCCCACGGTGCAATCCCCCTGACCGCCGTGGTGCAACGAGATATGGAAGTCAGGACCACTCAAACCGCACACTTCCGGATCGCTGCGAACGACAACATCCAGGCAGGCGCCCAGACGGGTGACACGACGACGCAATTCCGACCAGCTCAATGCGCTCATCGCAGTACAGCAAGTGTGGGGTGATTCAAACGGACGTCAACCGCCCTTAGCCGAGGGTTCAAGCTCGGGGGGAGTCTGGGCTGCCGGCTTCGGCGTCGGCAGCATCGCGATCAAGGCAGCACTGATCGCGAGAGCCGCCACCCCGGCTACCGGAGCCGCTATCCGGCGGAGCAACGGCTGACGGTGGCGCAGCTCCTTGCGCGCCAGGGGCAGCAGCGGCGGCGCCTCAAACGGAAGCGCCAGACGGGGATCCAAGCGCAGCTGATCGAGGCAACGCACCAAGTCCGAGAGCTCGGCGTCATCCAGGCGCAAGGTCAAGGGCGATGTATTCGGCTGGCTGCTGCGCAACTCCAACTGGTGGCAGGACTCACCTGGGGCAATCGCCACCGGTGCATCCGCAGCCCCAAAGGCCTTGGGCACGCCACTGAGCAGATGGCGCGCATAGGGAATCGCGGCGCTCAGCAGAGCCTGGAGGTGTTCGCGCTTGCCCTCCAGTTCGGTCTGACCCGCCAGCCCCATGGTGAAGCCGGTCAAGATGCCGATCGTGCTCGCGTCCTGCCCGGCAGAGAGATCAGGCAGACCCTCAACGATCAAGCGGCAGCTGGTTTGTTCGTAGCGCGTGGTGAGTTTCATCTCAGTAATCAAACAGCCGCATCAAGAAGACTGGCCCTAAGGCGCTCGAAGCCACCCTCACCAGCGCAGAGCGCCATCGCTTGCACCAGCTCGCGGCTCAGGGCTGGTCCCTGCTCGGGATCCAGCAGACGCTGGACACCACCGCGCCGTGGGTTCAAGCGCTCCAGCACCAGCTCCCGCAGGCGCGAGCGAAACAAGTCCCAGCGCTGTGCATTCAGATCAGGGGGCTCAGCTGAAGACAGGAGCGTCCGCAACATCGGATAGAGACGCTCCGAGAGGGCCGTCAGGATGCGAATCAAAGCGTCTGTCTCCTCAGGCTTAAGGGACGCCCGGCGGGTGTTGCGGCGCAGGGGGTTGCTGCAGCGGCGCTTCCAGAGCTCCACCCGGTTAGGGAAGAGATCGGTAAAGCCCATCTCCTCGCTCAGCCAAACCATCGCCTCCCCGCCGTTGAGATCGAGTGCTTCGGCGCAGAGGAGCATCAAATCCAGGCGCTCAATGCCGCGGCGGGACAAGGGGGGTTGCACGCTCGCTGGGGCTTCGGCCATGGCTGCGATACTGCCAGCTCTGGCGCTGATTCGTCGACCATGACCTCTATCAACCTGCGTCAGCTGGTTAGGGAAGTCCCCGATTTCCCGCAGCCCGGGATCCTCTTTCGCGACATCATCCCGCTAATGCGCCAACCGGAAGCCTGGCAGGAGGTCATGCGTCAGCTCGGAGAGGTCTGTGACCGGCTCAAGCCCGACCTGATCGTCGGCATCGAATCACGCGGGTTCATCGTTGGCACCGCCCTGGCAACCGCCAAAAAGATCGGCTTCAGCCCGGTGCGCAAACCCGGCAAGCTACCCGGCGAGTTAATCAGTGTGGATTACAGCCTCGAGTACGGCACCGACCGACTCGAAATCGTGCCCGATGGATTCGAAAACAAACCCCGGGTGTTGATCGTCGACGACCTGCTGGCCACGGGAGGCACCGCCGCGGCATGCGCCCATTTGGTAGAGCAGGTGGGCGGCGAACTGGTGGGGTTTGCCTTCGTAGTGGAACTGGCGGATCTGGGGGGTCAGAGCAAGCTCCCCGCCGGGGTACCCGTCAACTCATTGATCGTCTATTGAGAACTTAAAGATGCAGGTCCTGCCACTGCAGGACCTGATCGAGCTGCTCGAGGCTGATCAAGCCAAAGCGCCAGAGCACAACAGGAAGGGGGGCCTGCTCGAGCTGCGACTGCTTCAGGCCCAGGCCCAACGCGTTCTCACTAAGCCCCAGCGTGCTGCGGAGGAAGCGCAGCAGCTCGGGATGAGGAGCGGGTTGCGGCGAGGTGCAGATCACCATGCCGCCATCCTGCTCAGCCCCGCCAGAGGCGGCAAGGCCCGTTGCTCATCGCCCGCAGACTGATCTGTCGCATCCAGCCCCAACGCACCAGGGCGCTCAGGGCCCAGCGACGCACCAGCAGGAGTGGGGCGAAGCGGTTGGAGAAGAAGCGCACAAGGGCGTCGGTGGCCAGCAGCACCAGGGCGATGTCAAGCACGCGGGCGCGCCCGTAGGCCCCCGCTAACGATCGGGGCCGCAGACGTCCGTCCGCACAACGCCGAGCCAGACGATGGAGCTGATCCACGTCACGCCAACAGAGGTTAAGGCCCTGACCGCCAACGGGATGGCAGCGATGGGCCACCTCGCCCACGACGACCGTGGTGCGGCGGGCCAGAGGCCAGGACCACTCCAAGGCAACCGGAAAGGCCCGGGGCTGATCCAAGAGCACTTCCGCCTGGAGCTCTTCGGGCAAGGCCGCGCTGATGGCATCCAGGAAAGCCACCGCATCCAGCTGCTCCAACTGGCGCAGGCGCTCCAGCGATGCACTCCAAACCAATTGAAAGGCATCACCCCCAAGGGGCAGGACCGCAAAGGGGCCTTCCGGGCGAAACAGCTCCCAGGCCTGATCAGGGGCGGAGCCCCGCAAGCGCACCTGCACCGTGAGACAGCCCTGGCGGTAGGACCAACCCCGCTGCCGAATGCGGGCGGCCTGGCGGGTGGGCGAACGGTGGCCATCGGCCGCCACCAAGAGATCAAAGCCGGCGGAAGCGGACAGCGGTTGGGTACCCAGATACTCTTCAATGGCGCCCTGCTTGCCGATGGCCTCGAGCAAGACCCGCATCAAATCCCGGTGCTGCAGGATCCAGCCCACCGGTTGATCGCCACCCCCCAGCCAGGACAGGTCGGCGGATGTAAAGGGCACCTGAAGGTGGGTGGCCCGATCACAGAGTTCCAGCCGCCGAAACTGGGCCAGGGCTGGAGAGAGGTCCTCCCAGAGTCCCAACCGCAGCAACAGTTCGCGACTGGAGTGGGTCAGCGCATAGGCCCGGTTGCGCGCCAGCAGGGCAGCAGCATCGAGGGGATCGCAGATCTCAACCTGCCACCCGGCCTCTGCCAGCGCCAGAGCCGAGAGCGCCCCGGTGGGTCCGGCGCCATTGACCCGAGCACGCAGGCCGGAGGGCTTTCTCAGGGGCACGGAACGAACGGCACAAAAAAACCGCAGCACAATTCTGTGCTGCGGCCTACGTCAAACGAGAGAGGCAATCAGCCCAAGCCCAGCAGGCCGTGGGTAAAGGACTCACCACCCAGGGCCAGCTCGGTGGCGAGCAGGGCGATGAAACCGAGCATGGCCATGCGGCCGTTGAGCTTTTCAGCGCGGTCGTGGAAGCCCCAACCGCTTTCGGCATCCACCACTTCCATGCGTGGCTCGGTGGCAAAGGCGTTAAGGCGGCCGCCATCTTCTTCGGTGACAGTGGCGCCGCGGATTACCGCAGGGGCGGAAGGATTGGACTGAGTCATCACGCGTCGCTCCGGAACGTAACGAAACTGTAACGCAATATTGCGCCATGTAACAAGCCCTCAGCGAAGGCGCTTGAGGCAGAGCTCCTCAAAGGCAGGACGAAGCAAAAACGGATACTCACCGACCCAAAGCTTCATCTGGGGCAACCAGGCATCACTGAGAGCCCCGACCCGGGAGAAGTCCTTGCGCTCACTCAGCACCAGGCAGCGCACGACCGCACCCCGGCGTATCTGCTTGTGTTTCTTGTTGTACGGAAACCGAACACTGCCGAGGTAGCCGTCTTCATCCTCCAGCTCCAAGCAGAGCCAGGTGCGGCGGTTCTCGACGGTCTCCAGTCGCCCCTGCTTGTCGGTGGTCTCCTGGCGACCCTCCACCAATTCCTTCGTGTAGAGGTCGACCACTTCCCCCTCAAAGATCGCGGCCGCCGGGTACCGGCGCAGGGTCGCGTTCTTGCGACTGGCCTCAACGATCGGCCCCCAGAGCACATAGAGCAGGAAGACCACACCGACCATCAGCAGGATCGGAGAGGCCTGACTGTTGATGGCCACCCCCTGGCTGATCAGCAGGCTGATCACGCCGCCGATGACCGATATGAACACCCGCTGAAGCACCTTCTGGGGGTTCCCGCTGCAGAAGTTGAACTGGGGGCCACTGGCCACCGCGGGGATCAGACGCGGCAGCTCTCCGGGGCGAAGCGGGATGAGCATGGCGCCAGTGTCTGCTGCTGAAAGGATTAGAGCAAGCGCTCCAGGCCATAAACCAGGCCCTCCAACTGACGCACCTTGCGTGCTGTCAGGAGCACGCCGGGCATGTACGCGGAGCGATCAATCGTGTCGTGGCGAAGGGTGTAGGTCTCGCCCGGGGCACCAAACATCACCTCTTGATGGGCCACCAGACCGGGAAGACGGATGGAGTGGAGCCGCAGACCGCTATCCCGCTGACCGCCCCGGCAACCCGCCAGGGTTTCGTGCTCCTCCACCTGCAGCGGGTTGAACTGCTTGCCGAGGTCCTCCATCAACTCAGCAGTCTTGATGCAGGTGCCGCTCGGAGCGTCGGCCTTGCGGTTGTGGTGCATCTCGGTCAGCTCGGCGAAGTCATAAAAGCGGGCCGCCGCCGCAGCGGCCTGCTGCAACAGGACCATCCCGACGGAGAAGTTGGGAATCACGGCACCACCCACGGACGCCTTGGCTGCAAATTGGGCCAGCTCACTGAGTTGCTCGGGGCTCAGGCCGGTGGTGCCGATCACCGGATGGACGCCGTAGGCGATGGCGGCGCGGGTGTGCTCGTAGACCACCGAGGGATGGGTGAAATCCACAAGAACCGCGCCCTGGCCAAGGCCGTCATTGCGCACGGCCTGACTGGCCTGGCAGAGGGTGCCCTCGAAGTCAGCGGTGATCGCCACCTCCAACTCCCCAAGGCCGAGCTCCAGCCCCACATCCGCGCCTTCCTTGCCTGGGGTGGTGTCCACGGCCCCCACCAGCTGGCAATCGGCGGCCGCAACAACGGTTTTGATCACCTCGGCACCCATCCGGCCCAAGGCACCAGCCACCACAACGGACAGGGGCTTGCTGGCGGCGGGCTGAGTCATTGGAAGGGCAGAAGGGTGGCCCGAGCCTATGTCGCTCAATACCACGCCTTCTCATCTAGAGGACGCCCCCGAGAACTCCTGTTACAGCAACAAAAAACCTTCGCGCAGACAGCGCACTCCTACGTAGGCTCCTTCACATTGCTCAATCAGCGCGAATGTTCACGCAGGTCCGCTCCGCCTCCCGCCGCGTCAGCCCTGCGGAGGTGAACGGCCGGGCCGTGATGAAGGCGGTCTATGTGGTCCTGGAGCCCCAGTATCAGAACGCGCTGACCCAAGCGGCCACCGCCCTGAACGAGGCCAATGGCCCCCTGGCCGTTGATCTGAGCGGCTACCTGATCGAGGAGCTGCGGGACCCGAAGAACTACGAGGACTTCTGTGCCGACGTCGCTGAAGCCGATGTCTTCATCGCCTCGCTGATCTTCATTGAAGACTTGGCCCAGAAGGTTGTCGATGCAGTGGCCCCCCACCGCGACCGACTGAAGGCAGCCGTCGTGTTCCCCTCCATGCCTGAGGTGATGCGCCTAAACAAGTTGGGCAGCTTCTCGATGGCCCAGCTCGGTCAGAGCAAGTCCGCCATCGCGGGCTTCATGAAAAAGCGCAAGGAGGCCGGTGGTGCCGGGTTCCAGGACGCCATGCTGAAGCTGCTCAACACCCTGCCGACGGTGTTGAAGTATCTGCCGGTGGAGAAGGCGCAGGACGCCCGCTCCTTCATGCTCAGCTTCCAGTACTGGCTGGGCGGCACTCCGGACAACCTTAGGAACTTCCTGTTGATGCTGGCGGACAAGTACGTCTTCCCTCTCAGCAGCGAAGACCGTCCCGAGATTCAAGTAGCCGATCCCGAGGTCTTCCCGGACTTGGGCATCTGGCACCCTTTGGCGCCCTCGATGTTCGAGGACCTCAAGGAGTACCTCAACTGGAACGCCAGTCGCCAGGACCTCAGCGACAAAGCCCGCAAGGGCCCAGTCATCGGCCTTGTGCTGCAGCGCAGTCACATCGTTACAGGTGATGAGGCCCACTACGTCGCAGTCATCCAGGAACTCGAGTTCCGCGGCGCCACAGTCGTCCCAGTCTTCTGCGGCGGCCTGGACTTCACCAAGCCGGTCAACGCTTACTTCTATGACCCGCTTAACCCCGACCAGCCCCTGGTGGACGGAGTGGTCTCCCTGACCGGTTTCGCCCTGGTCGGCGGCCCGGCCCGTCAGGACCACCCTAAGGCCATTGAGGTCTTAAAGAAGCTCAACCGTCCATACATGGTGGCTCTGCCCCTGGTGTTCCAAACCACCCAGGAGTGGGAAGAGAGCGATCTGGGACTGCACCCGGTTCAGGTAGCCCTGCAGATCGCCATTCCCGAGCTCGATGGCGCGATCGAACCAATCGTGCTCTCCGGCCGCGACGATGCCACCGGCAAAGCCCACACCCTGCAGGACCGGGTAGAAGCCATTGCCGAACGGGCTATCCGTTGGGCCTCCCTGCGGGTCAAGCCCCGCACCGAGAAGAAGCTGGCGATCACCGTCTTCAGCTTCCCCCCGGACAAGGGCAACGTCGGTACAGCGGCCTACCTCGATGTCTTCGGCTCCATCCACCGCGTGATGGAGGAAATGCGCGCCAAGGGATACGACGTCAGTGGTCTGCCTCGCACCTCCAAGGAGCTTATGGAGGCCGTGCTGCAGGACCCTGAAGCCCTCGAGGGTGCTCCGGAGCTGGCAATCGCCCACCGGATGAGCGTTGAGGAATACGAGCGTCTCACTCCCTACTCGGAGCGCCTCGAAGAGAACTGGGGCAAGCCCCCCGGCAACTTGAACACCGACGGCACCAACCTGCTGATCTTCGGTCGCAACTTCGGCAACGTCTTCGTCGGCGTTCAACCCACTTTTGGCTACGAGGGTGATCCGATGCGGCTGCTTTACTCCCGCAGCGCCAGCCCCCACCACGGCTTCGCCGCCTACTACACCTACCTGGAGAAGGTATGGGGTGCCGATGCAGTCCTGCACTTCGGCACCCACGGCTCCCTGGAGTTCATGCCCGGTAAGCAGATGGGCATGAGCGAGACCTGCTACCCCGACTCGCTGATCGGTGCCCTGCCGAACCTCTACTACTACGCCGCCAACAACCCCTCGGAGGCCACCATCGCCAAGCGCCGGGGCTATGCCGAAACCATCAGCTACCTGACACCTCCGGCTGAAAATGCAGGTCTCTACAAGGGTCTCAAAGAGCTGGGAGAACTGGTGGGCTCCTACCAGCAGCTGCGTGAGAGCTCACGCGGCGTCCAAATCGTCAATGCCGTGGTCGAAACCGCACGCCAGTGCAACCTCGACAAGGATGTTCAGCTGCCCGAGGTCGATGCGGGTGAGCTGAATCTCGACGGGCGCGATGGCGTTGTTGGCGCGGTCTATCGCCAACTTATGGAGATCGAGAGCCGGCTGCTGCCCTGCGGCCTGCACACCATCGGTAAGCCCCCCACCGCGGAGGAGGCTATCGCCACCCTGGTGAACATTGCTGCCCTCGAGCGAGAGGAAGACGGCATCCGTTCCCTGCCTGCCCTGCTGGCGGAGAGCAAAGGCCGCACCATCGCCGATGTCTACAAAGGGAACGACGAAGGCGTACTCGCCGATGTGGAGCTCAACCGCATTATCACGGAGACCTCACGCGCCGCCATCGGCGCCATGGTCCAGGCCGTCACCGGCAGCGATGGCCGGGTGACCCTGCGCCGCAACTTCGGTTGGTTCTTCGACCTGCTCGAGCGCTTCGGCTTCAAGCTTCCCAGTCCCTGGCTGAGCGCGTGCCGCTTCGCTGGCTTCCCCGACGTCGATCAAGCCGAGCTGGAGACCCTCTTCGACTACCTGCAGTTCTGCCTCGAGCAGGTCTGCGCCGATCTAGAGATGGAGAGCCTGCTGAAAGCCCTCGATGGTGAGTACGTCCTCCCGGGCCCCGGCGGTGATCCGATCCGGAACCCCAACGTGCTGCCCAGCGGCAAGAACCTTCACGCCCTCGATCCCCAGGCCATACCAACCCGGGCCGCTGTGGCCGCCGCCAAGGTGGTGGTGGACCGCCTGATCGAGCGTCAGCGCAAAGAGCAGGGCACCTGGCCCGAAACCATCGCTTGCGTGCTCTGGGGCACCGACAACATCAAGACCTACGGCGAATCGCTGGCCCAGATCCTCTGGTTCATCGGTGCCCGTCCGGTGCCCGACTCCCTGGGCCGGGTGAACAAGCTTGAGCTGATCCCCCTCGAGGAGCTCGGCCGTCCCCGCGTCGATGTCGTGGTGAACTGCAGCGGCGTCTTTCGCGACCTATTCATCAACCAGATGGCCCTGATCGATCAAGGCGTGAAGATGGCCGCCGAGGCCGATGAGCCCCTGGAGATGAACTTCGTGCGCAAGCACGCCCAGGACCAGGCCGAGAAGGAAGGCGTCTCCCTTCGGGATGCAGCGACCCGGGTGTTCTCAAACGCCAGCGGCAGCTACAGCTCCAACGTCAACCTTGCGGTGGAAAACAGCACTTGGGAAGAGGAGAACGAGCTGCAGGAGATGTACCTCTCCCGGAAGACCTTCGCCTTCAATGCCGACAACCCCGGCGAGATGGACCAGAAACGCGAGGTGTTCGAGTCGGTCATGAAGACCGCCGATGTCACCTTCCAGAACCTGGACTCAGCGGAGATCTCCCTCACCGACGTGAGCCACTACTTCGACAGTGACCCCACCAAATTGATCCAAGGGCTGCGGGATGACGGCAAGGCTCCTTCGAGCTACATCGCCGACACCACCACAGCGAACGCCCAGGTGCGCTCCTTGAGCGAGACGATCCGATTGGATTCGCGCACCAAGCTGCTCAACCCGAAGTGGTACGAGGGCATGCTCGACTCCGGCTACGAGGGTGTGCGTGAAGTGGCCAAGCGCCTCAACTTCACCCTGGGCTGGAGTGCCACCAGTGGTTCCGTGGACAACTTCGTCTACGAAGAAGCCAACGAGACCTTCATCAACGATCCCGAGATGCGCAAGCGTCTAATGGATCTCAACCCCCACAGCTTCCGCCGCATCGTCGGCACGCTGCTCGAGGTGAATGGCCGCGGCTACTGGGAGACCTCCGACGAGAACATCGAACAACTCCAGGAGATCTACCAGGAGATCGAAGACCGGATCGAGGGCGTCAGCGAGGGTTGAGTTTCAACCCGACCCCCAGTTAGGCCCTTCGGGGGCCTTTTTTATTGGCCTAACGCCACAGTGCGTCGGCCATCCGTGTGACCTGGGCGATGGCCACCCCGTCATGCACCCGCACGACGTCGACACCCGCCGCAACGCAGCGCGCCACCACCGCAGCGCTCCCCCAGAGCCGCGCCTTGGGCCGAGGCTCATCTAGAACAGCACCAATAAACCGTTTGCGGGATGGCCCCACCAGCAGCGGAATGCCGTCAACCTTGAGCTGCTCCAGTCCCCTCAGAAGCTCCAGGTTCTGCTCGGTGGTCTTCGCAAAGCCCAGACCGGGATCCCAGATCAACTGGTCCTGACGGATGCCTGCCGCCAAGGCGGTTTCCGTGGACAGGCGCAACTCCAGAAGCACTCCAGCTACGACCCCTGCTGAGCTGTAGTCAACGAGGCCGTCCATCGTCTGGCTATCGCCACGGGAGTGCATCAAGACATAGGGGCAGCCGGCGTCCGCCACCACCTTGAGGATCTCGGGATCACGGGAACCGCCGCTGATGTCGTTGATCCAATCAGCACCGGCTTCGAGGGCCGCTTCCGCGACGGAGGCGCGATAGGTGTCGACAGAGATCAGGGCCTGAAGCGACTCGGCATCAATGGCCGAGCGAATCAAACGCAGGCTGGGGAGCAGGCGACGCAGCTCTTCCGCCGGTCCGACATCCTCTGCACCGGGACGCGTGCTCTGAGCACCCAGATCGATGACGGAGACGCCAGCGTTCGCGAATCGCCGGGCCTGTTTCAGCGCTTGGTCAGGATGACCGAAACGGCCCCCATCGCTGAAGGAATCGGGGGTGAGGTTGATCACCCCCATCACCTGGGTGCACTGGCCCCAGGAATCCCACATCAGACGGGCTGGAAGTTGGCGATCCGTGCGAACCCTTCGGGATCTAGAGATGCGCCGCCGACGAGGACGCCGTCGATGTCGCTCTGGGCCATCAGCTGATCAATGGTGGCGGGGTTCACCGATCCGCCGTACTGAACGACGACCTCGGGGTAGCCAACCCACTCGCGGATCAGGCCGCAGATGCGGTTGGCTTCACTGGCTTCACAGGTCTTGCCGGTGCCGATCGCCCAGATGGGCTCATAGGCCACGATCAGCTTCGAGTGATCGAGACCATCCACGCCCTGCTGCACTTGGCGACGGATTACCTTCTCAGCCTCACCGGCTTCTCGCTGGGAGTCGCTCTCCCCCACACAGAGAATGGGAATGATCCCGTGCTTCTGGGCGCTGCGGGCGCGCAAATTGATCTGCTCGTCGGTCTCGCTGTAGTACTTGCGGGGCTCGCTGTGGCCAACGATGGCGTGGCTCACGCCGTGCTCAAGCAGCATCCCAGCGGAGACCATCCCGGTGAAGGCGCCCTTCTCCTGCCAGTGGATGTTCTGAGCCGAAATCTGAATGCAGCTGCCGGTAAGGGCACTGCTAAGGGTGGCGATGGCGGTGAAGGGCGGAGCCAAGACCACCTCGCGGTCAGCGGGAAGATTTGCCACCAGGGGCTTGAAGGCTTCTGCAAAAGCCTGCGCTTCAGCGCAGGTCATGTGCATCTTCCAATTGCCCGCGATGACAGCCTTGCCCACTGGGTTCTTCGGTTGATCAGCCACCCAACCTAAAGCCTTGCGAGATCAGGCTTCTTCCGGGGGCTTCGCCACGACATGGGTCTGACCATCCAGCTCAACCCGATCACCGGGCTTGAGCTTGCGGCCGCGCTGGGTCTCCTGAAAGCCATTCACACGAACATCTCCCCCCTGGATGCGCTGCTTGGCTTCACCACCGGTGAAAACCAGGCCCTGCCACTTGAGGAATTGATCCAAGCGAATCGCGTCTGCCGCCGAAGGGGTTCCGCTCAAAAAAGCGCTGATAGCTTGCCCCGATGCTCGCACCCTCATCGGCCGGCTTCCGGCGCCTGCTGCCGCTGCTGAAGCCCCACCGCCCCGCGCTGATCGTGGGTGGGGTTTGCATGCTCATCTTTGTGGGCTGTTGGCCCCTGTTGGCCTGGCTGGCCGGTCAGTTGATCCCCGCCATCGGTGCCGGGGATTTCAACCGGGTGATCCAGGTCATCGGCCTGGCCCTCACGGTCTTCATGGTCCAGAAGGTGGCCCAATTCGGACAGGACACCCTGTTGGCCGGGCCGGC
This sequence comes from Synechococcus sp., assembly GCA_047285805.1. Classification (GTDB taxonomy): domain Bacteria; phylum Cyanobacteriota; class Cyanobacteriia; order PCC-6307; family Cyanobiaceae; genus Vulcanococcus. The sequence continues at coordinate 909,936 of JBJBCN010000002.1, forward strand.
TCTGCAGGTCAGCCAGGAACTGCGGCGCCGGCTCTTTGCCCGACTGCAACGGCTCGATTTCGGAGTGCTCGAGAAGCTCTCCGCCGGAGACCTGACCTACCGCCTCACCGAGGACGCCGACCGGGTGGGGGAGGTCATCTACAAGACTATCCAGGACACCACCCCGTCGGTCCTGCAGCTGGTGGTGGTCTTCGGCTACATGGTCTGGCTGGACTGGAAGCTCTCCATCGGGACCCTGCTGCTAGCCCCCTTGGTGGCGGTGCTGGTCAGCCTGTTCGGCGCCAAGGTCATGGGCGCCGCCGAGAAGAGTCAGAAACAGGTCAGCGAACTGGCTGCCCTTCTGGGGGAGGCCATCTCCGGACTTCCCCTCGTCCGGGCCTTTGCCGCTGAACCATGGTTGCAGCAGCGTTTTGAAATCGAGATCGACCTACACCGCAAGGCCCGCTATCGCACCCAGAAACTCCTGGCTCTGCAGTACCCCGTCGTCGGCTTCCTGGAAGCAGCGGGCATCCTGGCCGTGCTTCTGATGGGTGCCGCGCGCATCCAGAGCGGTGACCTCGATGGCCAGGGCTTCAGCAGTTATGTCGCCGCGCTGCTGATGCTGATCGACCCGATTAGCCACCTCACCACCAACTTCAACGAGTTCCAGCAGGGCCAGGCCTCGCTGAAGCGCCTGCGGGAAATTGAACGGGAAGCGGTCGAGCAGCCGGATCGCCCCGACGCCCAACCCTTGGGCCGGGTCGCCGGTGAACTGCGGCTGGAGCAGGTCAGCTTTGGCTACGACCCGCAGCAACCGGTTCTGAAGAACCTCTCGCTCCAGGTCAAACCCGGCCAGGTCGTCGCATTGGTTGGTCCCTCCGGAGCCGGTAAGAGCACCCTCTTCTCGCTGCTGCTGCGCTTCAACACCGCCCAGGGCGGCCAGGTGCTGCTGGATGGGCGAAACCTGGCGGACCTCAAGGCCACGGAATTACGGACAGCGGTCGCTCTGGTGCCACAACAAAGTGCCGTTTTCTCGGGCTCGGTCGCTGAGGCGATCGCCTTTGGACGCCCGGCCAGCCGCGAGCAGATCCAGGCGGCCGCCCGCCTGGCCAATGCGGACGGTTTCATCGAAGCCCTCCCCGGCAGCTATGACGCGCGCGTCGAGGAGCGGGGCAGCAACTTCTCCGGCGGCCAGCTCCAGCGTCTCGCCATCGCGAGGGCGGTGCTGGGCAACCCGGCCGTCCTGCTTCTGGATGAGGCCACCAGCGCCCTGGATGCCGAAGCTGAGGAAGCCGTGCAGCGGGGTCTGAATCAGGCCATGAAGGGCCGCACGGTGCTTGTCATTGCTCACCGCCTCTCCACCGTCCAGGAGGCCGACTCGATCCTGGTGCTCGACAACGGCCAGATCATCGACCAAGGTAACCACGATCTGCTGATCAGCCGCCCGGGCCGCTACCGAGACCTCTGCGAGCGCCAGCTAATTCGCGGTGCTTAACCTGGTCCCATGACGGACCAGGGACCCACCGCAAAGCCACTCGGTGAGATGCCCGTCTGGGAGTACCGGGTCATCCACATCAATGTGGAAAACAACAACCCGCCAGCCCCCCCGGACCCGAAGGTGGCAAGCGAGCGGATGGGCGGGAAGCTCAGCCCGGAATTCATCAGCCGGGAATTTCCGCAGCAGTACGGGCACGAGCAACAGGCCAAGGCGAAGGCCGCCCCGAAGCATCCGGCCGAACAGCTCCAGCACTTCCTGAACCTGTTGGGCAAGGATGGCTGGGAGCTGACGACCACCACTCAGGTGGGTCAGTTGCTGATGTTCTTTTTCAAGCGGCCGTTGCGACCACTGCCCAAGCAAATTCCGCCGGCAGAGACCAAGAAAGCCCCGTAAGGTGACCCGGACTACAGCCTTGTGTCGTGACCGACTCCGCCGCCCAGATCCCACCCGTTCTGACCTTTGAGGGGAAGCGCTACGACCTCAACGCGCTACCTGAGGAGGTCAAGGAGTTGGTGCGCGGCATGCAGGTTGCCGATGCCCAGCTGCGCATGCACGAAGACACCCTGAAGGTTCTGGCTGTCGGCCGTCAATCCATGGCGATGCAGCTCAACGACAAGCTGCAGGGCGTCACCCCGATGGCCGACTGATTAACCGATCGGCAAGCCGCACTCGTTGAAGATCCCCTCGAAGAGTACCGAGCTGAGATACCGCTCGCCGGAGTCAGGGAGAACCACAACGATCGTCTTGCCGGCGTTGGCTGGATCCTTAGCCAGACGCAGGGCTGCCACAGTGGCGGCCCCACAGCTGATGCCTGCCAGGATCCCCTCCTCTTTGGCGAGGCGGCGGGCCATCTCCACGGCCTCGTCATCACCGACCTGCTCCACTGAATCGACCATGGCCAGGTCGAGGTTGCCGGGCACAAAGCCCGCGCCGATGCCCTGAATCTTGTGGGGGCCAGGCTGCAGGGCATGACCACCCTTGGTCTGGCTGATCACCGGGCTGTTGATCGGCTCAACGGCGACCGTGTGCAGCGGCCTGTCCAGGGTGTTCTTGATGTAGCGGCTAACGCCGGTCAAGGTGCCTCCGGTGCCGACGCCAGAGACAAAGAAGTCAACGTTGCCGTCGGTATCGCTCCAGATCTCAGGCCCGGTGGTGTCGTGGTGCACCTGGGGGTTCGCGGGGTTCACGAACTGCTGCAGCAGCACGTAGCGATCGGGGTCGCTCGCAGCTATTTCCTTGGCCCGGTTCACGGCCCCGGTCATCCCCAGACGACCTTCGGTGAGCTCCAGATGGGCACCGAAGGCGGTCAGCAGCTTGCGCCGCTCAAGGCTCATCGTTTCCGGCATGGTCAGGGTGAGCTTGATCCCCTTACTCGCCGCCACAAAGGCCAACGCAATACCGGTGTTGCCACTGGTGGGCTCGATCAGCTCCTTACCAGGACCCAGCAGACCATCGCGCTCGGCTGCAGCGACCATCGCGGCACCGATCCGGCACTTCACCGAGTAGGCCGGATTGCGGCCCTCAATCTTGGCCAGCACACGCGCACCGCAGCCCTCTGTGATGCGGTTGAGCTGGACCAATGGGGTGCGGCCGATCGTGAGGCTGTTATCGCTAAAGATCGCGGCCATGGGGCTTTGGGCTGCACACACAACTGTTTCGGCACCCTAAGAACTGTGGGGGCAAAAAGGGAAAACGTTTCTAGCGTTCGGTTGATTTTGTGATCGGGCCGTGGACCCCAAAACCCTGCGTCGCGTCGCGGCCGTGTTGCTTTTTCTGGCGGGGGTCACATCGATCGCGCTCCCCTTCATTTCCTCGACCGCGCTGACCTTGAGCATTGGCGTGATCGCCGCGGTGGCCGGCGTCACGCAACTATTGCGTCTTGGGCAGGCCGAGGACACCAAAAGCAAGCTCTTCCGTGGCCTTTCCGGCCTCTTCTACGTCGTGGCAGGGATCTGGGTGGTGGCCTATCCGGTTGAGAGCGAAATCAGCCTGACCCTCTTCGTCGGCCTGCTCCTGATCTTCGAGGGAGTAATGGAGCTCGCCTCCTCCGCCACCAGCCAAGCGCAAGCGCGGGGCCTGGTGCTGGCAGATGGTCTGGTGACGGCCCTGCTGGGTGGCCTGCTGGTGGCCGAGTGGCCCAGCGACAGCCTCTGGGCCGTCGGCACCCTCTTTGGCCTCTCCCTGTTCTTCACTGGGTTTAGGCTGGTGACGGCTGAGTGACCCGACCGCCCTGCTTCATCGTTGTCGGAGCGGGACCCGCTGGGTTGAGCCTGGCCCTGCAGCTGGCCGAAGGCGGAACCAAGGTCACGCTGATCGAAGCCAGTGACCGCTTCAGCCGACAGTTCCGCGGCGAAGCCCTGATGCCCAGCGGCCAGGAGGCCCTGGCCCACATGGGAGTACTGGCGATGCTGGAGGACCTCCCACAGCGGCCCTTGGAGGGATGGAGCGTCTGGCTGGAGCGCCGATGCCTGTTCCGCGTCGCCGAACCCATGGGCTCCTTGATGCCCTGCACCCTGGTGCCCCAAGATGCACTTCTAGAGGCACTGCTCGAGAGGGCGCGGCGCTGCTCGACCCTGCAGTGGCAGCCGGGGCAAGCCGTCAGACAGCTACTGAAGCGGGGGACACGCATCAGCGGCGTCGAACTCAGCAGCGGCGAGCAACAAGAGGCCGACCTGGTCATCGGCTGCGATGGACGCGGATCCCTACTGCGTCAACAGGCCGGAATCCAGCTCAAGCGCTTGGGCAAGCCGCTGGAGCTGCTCTGGTTTGAGCTGCCCGGACCGATCCCCAAGGACTGCGTCTGGGGATTTCAAACCCTGGTGGCGGGAGGGAGGATCGGCAGTGCCTGCCTGAACGCCTCAGGTCACCTACAACTGGCCTGGTTGATCAAGCCAGGGGAGGAGCGGGACAACCTCTCTTCTGGGGAGTGGGGGCTGCGGCTGGCCAACCTGGCACCCGCCCCCCTGGCGCAGTTGCTGATCGAGCGTGGAGCAGGCCTGGGTGCACCCGTGCGCTTCAAGGTGCAGGTGGGCATGGCAGAGCGTTGGCAGAAACCCGGCCTGCTCCTCCTTGGCGACGCCGCCCACCCGATGAGTCCGATTCGCGCCCAGGGGATCAACTTGGCGCTGCGGGACAGCGTGGTTGCAGCCGAGGCCCTACTTGCCGGCGGAGACGTGGAAATCGCGTCGACGACGATCGAGCAGCAACGGCGACCCGAGGTGCGCCGTTTGCAGAAGCTCCAAGAAGCCGAGGCTCGCCAGGGGCATCTGATTGGCTATAGCAACGCTCTGCGCTATGGACTCACGCTGACCCGTGGATGGATGGGCCCCCTCGCCCAAAGGGTCTGGCTGGCCAGACAAGGCCCCCTCAGAGATGGACTTCCCGAGCAGCTGCCAAAGCCGTGGGTCGAGCCGTAAACCTCATGTTGAACGACGTGACTTAGCAAGAAGACAGGCCTGAAGGGAAGAGCCAGGGGCAGACCGCAAGATCGAGCACGTCCTCTATTTCCAGCCGTTATCAACCATCAGTTTGAGTGCCGGCTTGAGCTGTTTCGCAAGATCGCTAATGGCAACACCATCTGGCTCAAGCTCGCCGTAATCCTTCAGCTTTTCAGAGGTGCCATAACCAACAAGAGGGTATTCAAAAGTTGAGCGAGCTAATGAGGCGCTACCACGCCTCGAAGTCAAATACTCAACCAGCCGGAAACTTTCAACGAGATTCTTTGCCGTCTTCGCGACTCCTACAGCACTGATATTTATATGCGCAGGCAAAGGAATAGTCAAGGCAACGTCACGGGTCAATTCAGCATCTCTTGCACCATTTCCACCAGCCTGCATTCGCGCCATGTAGTAATGGTTGACCACGGCAACCCCACAATTGCCCTGAGCAACAGCACGAATCAACGAAGTATCACTCGAGAAGAATGGCTGGGACACATTGGCAATCATTCCCTTGATCCACTGTTGTGTTGAAGCCTGTCCAAACAAAGCAATTTGACCGGCCACGAGAGATTGATTGTAGACATTTGCACGCTTTCTTAGGCATAACTCGCCCTTCAAACGAGGAGAGGATAGATCCCTGTATTGGCGAATCGAACTAGAATCAACGCGTTGCGTGTTAGAGACAATCGCTCTAACACGACGAGTTACACCAAACCATCGACCAGCGGGATCCCTGAAATTCGCAGGAACTTGACGGCGAAGGACCTCTGAGCTCAAAGGCCTCAAGAGGTCCTGATCAGCTGCAGATTGAATCCGGGCAGCATCAACCAAAATAATGACATCTGCTTGGGAACGTTCGCCCTCGCGCTTGAGGCGTTCAACGAGCGACACACCTTTTGCCTCAAGAAGACGAACTCGAATGCCAGTCTCCTTGGTAAAAGCTTTATAAACCTTCCGATCCGAGTTGTAATGGCGTCCTGAGTAGACGCGAACCTCAGAGGCCCTCGAAGCGACGGGAAAGACAGACACAAGAGCAATAAGGGCCAACATGTATCGCCGCATTGAAGTCAAGCCAAGGGACATATTTTACTTGAGCCAAGACTGCTCAGGTCCCTTGGAGCAACTGGCACCTCTCGGCATCCATAGAATTGATTGCAGCTCATCCTTAACGGAAAGCGCAATGGAAGCTCTAAGGACAGAACTGATCTCAGGCGGTGAAGCGAGGCGCTTGGAGCAGGAACTGATTCAGCAGCAGCAGGAGGACTGGAGAGATGGCTCACTCACTGCAGGACCTCACGCGGCCGAGGTCAAGAAGAACAAGCAAATGCATCCAGAGAGTGGTGCTTCAAAAAAGTTGTGCCGCTTTCTCCAAGAGAAGCTGGCATCAAATCCATTAACACAGGCTTATGCGATTCCAAAGCGGATTCACAGCATGATGTTTTCCAGATCAGAGGTTGGGGACGGCTATGGATGGCATGTTGACAATCCATTTACCTCCTCAGGAAGACGAGACCTGTCGTTCACGATCGCCTTGAGTGATCCAGAAAGCTATCGAGGTGGTGAGCTCGAGATCCAATCCATTCAATCCCAAACCTCATTTGAGCTGGAACTCGGAGAAATCGTGATTTATCCCAGCTCATCCCTTCACCGAGTCAAGACAGTGAGCAGCGGAATTAGGCACGTCTGCATCGGATGGATCGAAAGCTACGTCAAGTCGGCGGAAGATCGTCAAATCCTATTTTCTTTAAATGCAGGGGCAAAGGGACTCCTTGCAAAGCATGGGAGGAGTGAAGAACTCGATCTTGTGTTTCAGGCTTACACCAATGCTCTACGAAGACTTTCAAGCTGATAGTACTGTGTTTACAGGGGCTCTTTATGGGTCAGAAAGTCCTATAATTGAGTCAAACCAATTACCCAAATGAAAAGATCCCCTGCTGCAATTCTTTTGGCGGCGACAGCAGCTCTTTCGACCCAGGCAGCCATTCCTGCATTCTCCCAGTCTTCGCCTCAAGGAGGCTTTCAAGAGTGGACGACTGACCAAGAAGTTGATGATGAGGCCAAGCCAGATGCTGAGCTAAAAGCTTTCAAGGAGAAAGCCGAGCAAGAAGAGGTTTGTGTGCCGATTGGAGAAGGTGAGAATTGTTGGTAGTTCTTACTTCTGAAGCCCTCCTAGCCGAGGGCTGTTTATGGCAATAAAAAAGGCCTCCTTTCGGAGGCCAGTGATTCTGTGAGGGTCAGAATTTGAAGGTGGTCTTGACCAAAGCGCCAAGGGCGCCGAATGAATCAGCACCAGTTCCGCCGTAGGTATCGTTCGTGCCAGTCAGCTCACCGAAGGGGCGAGACAGGTAATAGACAGCAGGAGTAACAGTGACGTTGTCAGACACTGCGTATTGGTAATAGAGCTCCATTGCGTAATTCCCGTCTTGGGGAGTTGTGTTGCCGGAGCGTCCTGTCTCAAACTGAGGCTGACCGATGGCAAAGCCTAGAAGGTTGCCCTTAACGAAAGCATCTTTCCATCCCAAGCCAACCATCCAGTCCTGAGTCTGGAATTTTTCACCAGTACCGAATTCGGTTTCGGAGCTGTCAAAGGCAGTCAAACCCCAGCCTGCGCTGACTGCAGGAATCCAGCCACGGTTCTGAGGTTGCCACCAGGCATTCAGAGCAACGGCATTTGCCGAATCAAATCCGCGTGATACGGATGTGTTGCCGCTCCCCACAACAGTGGTATTTGCACCGAGCGGTGTGCCGTAGCCGACAGTCGCACCCTTCTGGATGTAGGCATAGGCAGCAGTCAGGTTCCAAAAGTTGGTGCCATATCCAGCTTGAGCTAAGAATTTTCCTTTGGACTGATCTGTGCCAATACCACCATTACCATTGCCACCATTTTTCGCTGTGTAGTTTGCACTTACGCTAAAGCGTGGCATCCCACTTCCTTTGTAGGCTTGCTTCCAGCTGACACCGGCTCCAGGTGATGTGCTCGCGCCATAAACTCCGTAGTAACCGCCAAGCTTGAACTGTTTGAGGATGGGTCGATAAACACTGGGTGTGCTGCCCAGCATGTAGTAATTCTCGATCAGTGGTCCAACCCAGACCTTGAGCTCATTGCCAACTGGGAATTGATACCAGAGCTTGTCGACCTTAAGGATGTTGCCAGTCTCCTTGGCAACATTGAGCATTGTTTGGTTGCCTGTGTAGCCCTTGCCCGAGAAGAAGTTTTTGTTGAAGTTGCCAGACCGCAGTCTGGTGTAAAGGAGGTCTTTGCCCGTAAAGCTTGTATCGAGATTTAGGGTCAAGCGGTAGTTGAACGTGACAACATCTTGACCGGTGTACTTACCACTGGATGTTGTCAGACCTGAGGTATCACCCGTGTAGGCCCCCCCACCAACGACAAAATCAGCCTTGCCGCGTAACTTGGTAGTAGTGGAGAACTGAGTAGCTTCCAGTTCGCCGACGCGGGCCTCGAGGCCATCAACGCGGCCGCGGAGCACAGCCAGCTCACGCTCGAATTCCTTCATCAGGCGCTTGAGCTCGTCAGTCACCTCAGTGATCCGGTCGAGGCAAGCGTTCAGCAGTGCGGCCGCTTCATAGCGGGTCATCGCACGGTTGCCGCGATAGGTGCCGTTGGGGTAACCAGCGACGCAGCCGTAGCGCTCGATCAGGTTGCTCAGTGCCTGATAAGCCCAGTCGGTGGGCTGCACGTCGGAGAACTGGGTGATCGAAGTCACCTGCTCTTCGACGCCGTACTGGCTCAGGCCAGCAATGTTGACGTCAGCGGCGTTTGAAGCGACAGGAGCCAGAAGGCCCAGTGCTGCAGGCGCCAGAAGAAGCTTCTGGAACAGTTTCATTGGTCCTCACACCAATAGAGGAGCCCTTACCAAAGCCGCTCGGACCCTATCCAAGCGGCGACTGAGGCAGCCCGCCAATAGGCACCAGGACACGTCGCAAATGTCACAGGCAGGCCTTAGGGAGAAGCGGCCAGATCAAGCCTTGAAGAAAAACAAGAAGACTCTCTATAGATCAGAGAGAAGATATTTAGAGGGACAGAAACAAGAGCAAATACTCAGACCACAGATGGTATTGAGTGATACATTCAAGATGGACATAAGCGAGCCGACGCTTTCCATCCCCGTAAGAAGCCCAAGTAACCCAATAATTCCATGGAAAAACGTCTTCTCAACCTCCGCGAGTCCCGCGACGTCCTACAACAACAACGCAGGAGAATTCGCGAAGAAAACCTGGCCAAAAACGCTTCCAGAATTTCAAAGCCCATCTCACTGTTTCAAGAAACAAGAGCCACATCCAAAAACACCGGGGTGATTCGGATCCTCAACCGCGTGGTTGCCAAGCTCACAAAAAGGCACTAGGTCGCCCAACCCACGTTGCAGTTGGGCCAAGAAAAAAGGCCAAGCACCGGCCCGACCTCTCCTCGCCAGAACCGAAGTCCCGCGCAGCACGTAGTTAGGACTGGCGACAGAAGAAATCGAAAGCAAACAGGCCGATCCAACACAATGCAGCTGAGAGCCAAAGGGCTCTCGCAATTCACAGGCATCGAGAAGGTGATGCAGCCGCAATCAGTTGTGCCCCAGGCGACACCACTGATCATCCTGGCTTGCGAACACTGTGGTCAATCTGAACCCACAAATGGGCTTTCCTGCCTTTGTTGCTCTACTGCTGCACTTCGCATAGGGGCTGCTGCTGAGCCGTATCCGCTTCTGCATGGTGGGGACTGTTGGCCAAGCCCTCCTGGGCGAATGGGCTGATACACAAGCCACCTTGATCATCTGCTCAATGATCACCGGTGTGCAGCTGCTCGCCGGGCTCGCCGAACACCGCCTCTTGGAGCATACGGCGCTCCATTGCATGTGCTCGCAGGAGGCCTGCTGTTTGGTGTCACAGCGGTCTAGAACAAAGGGTGCTTTGTCGTCACGAGTATTCAGCTGATGGCTGGCGACCTGCGCGGTTTGATCAGCGTGGCGGGCTGGATCCTGGGTTTTCGCCTCCTCGGCTCCCCCATGGTGGTACCCGCCCTGCCTTCGAGTGATGGCCGAGCCTTCATCACATTGACTGTCCTGGTGATTCCTCTGCTGGTTCTGCTGTGGAGAAACCGGCTGCGGTCATCCGCAGGCCTCCAGAAGCAAAGGTGGACTGGCGATCCTCCGTCCTTTGCAGCGTGATGTTGGGTTTGCTTGATAAGAACCTCTGGAAGTGGAATCCATCAGCCGTTGCCATGGCCCTGTCTCAACCCATGGCCCTCTTGTAGGCCTGGCAACAGGGGCAGGGGCATGTGGTCTTTGGCTTGATGCTCTTGGTCGGAATGCTTGCTAACGCGCTCATTCAACGGCGTTGGCGCTGGAGAGCGGTCGACTGGCGAGTCGACCCCGCCTTGGCTACAGCATGGCCATCGGGGCCGTCCCCGCTATGGGAGGCGATGAAACTCAATTGTTGCGGTACCTGCCCAATGGCTCGCCTAAAGGTTGGCTGGCCGTTCCAGCCATGGTGGTTGGAATCGTCGCGGGATTCAGATTGCTGAAGAGCTCAACATCAAACAGAACTGAGGCCTGACAGCAACCGGCAGCGTAGCCATCGTGAGCCCAATAGTCTGATGCTCGATGGGAAAAGCTTCTGATCTGCGCTGTCGCCCTGATGGCCTTAGCCCCGTCCATCGCATGGAGAGGCAACGTGGACATCAACGAGTTCACCAATTAGCTAAATAAGGACCGACAAACAGAGCTGAACGCTTGCCGGGAAGAGCCATTGTCAGAGGATCAAGAAATCGATCCGGCCTGCTGGCACTAACGACCATAAAAAAGCCGGCCTTTGGGCCGGCTTTTTTGCGATCAAGGGATGCTGACTCGCCACAGGCTCGTCGCTCAACGGCAGAACAGCATCTCCTGGTAGGTGGGCAGGGGCCAGGCGGTGTCATCCACCAGTCCCTCCAGGGCGTCGACGGCTTCCCGCAGCTCACCCATGCGCACCATCAACTGATCGGCGCAATGACGCATGTGGGCCTCGGCGCCGTGGGGCGCATTGCCCAGGGCGTTCTCTAGAACAGTGGCGTTGTCCAGCAGGCGCTGGTTGAGCAGTGCAATCTGCTGCGCCATTGCCTTAGAAGGCATCAGACCAATGGCCTCTTGCTCCTGCAGGGAGCCGGCTAGCTCGCCAAGGTAGGCGCTAACGGCGGGGTAGAGCTGGGTGCGAGCAATCCGCACGGCCAGGCGGGCCTCCACCTCAATCGCCAAGCAGTACTGCTCGGAGTACACCTCGAAGCGACTCTCCAGCTCAACGGGGCTGAGCACGTTGTGGCGGGAGAACAGGTCGCGGATGGCGGGACGCTGAAGCACCGGCAGCGCATCCGCCGTGGTGGGCAGGTTCTCCAGACCGCGCTCCTTGACGGCCATCTCATGCCACTCGCTGGAGTAGCCGTCGCCGCCAAAGATCACGTTGCCGTGCTCCTTGGTGATCTGCTGCAGCACTGCCATGCTGGCCAGCTCGACGCTCTCACCCTTGGCGGTGCGCTCTTCCAACTGATCGGCGATCAAGGCCAGAGAATCAGCGAGAACGGTGTTCAGCACCACTAGGGGACCGGCCACGGATTGGCCGGAGCCGACGGCGCGGAACTCAAAGCGGTTGCCGGTAAAGGCGAAGGGGGAGGTGCGGTTACGGTCGCCGGCGTCCTTGGGGAACTCCGGCAGGCTGTCGATGCCCAGACGCATCATTCCGCCGGTCGCCGAGCTCTTGAGCTGACCGGCCTTGATCTGGTTGAAGACGTCCTCGAGCTGGCTACCGAGGTAGACCGAGATGATCGCCGGCGGCGCCTCGTTGGCACCGAGGCGGTGGTCATTGCTGGCGGTCGCAATCGCGGCGCGCATCAGCGGGCCGTACTGGTGAACGCCGCGGATCACAGCCCCGCAGAAAAGCAGAAACTGCATGTTCTCGTGGGGGGTGCTGCCGGGGTCCAGCAGGTTGCCCTGGGTGCTGTTGCCGATCGACCAGTTGACGTGCTTGCCGCTGCCGTTGACTCCGGCGAAGGGCTTCTCGTGCAGCAGGCAGGTGAAGCCGTGCTTTTTGGCCGTACTCTTGAGCACGGTCATGATCAGCTGCTGGTGATCGGTCGCGACGTTGGCGGCCTCGTGCACCGGAGCGATTTCGAACTGGCCGGGGGCCACCTCGTTGTGGCGGGTTTTCGCAGGAACACCCAGGCGATAGAGCTGATCCTCGACGTCCTGCATGAACACCTGAACCCGCTCGGGGATGGCGCCGAAGTAGTGGTCGTCAAACTGCTGCCCCTTGGCCGGAGGCGCGCCAAACAGGCTCCGACCGGAGAGCTGCAGGTCAGGGCGGAGCGCCATCAGCGCGTTGTCCACCAGGAAGTACTCCTGCTCGGCGCCGCAGCTGGAGTTGATCGGGGCAATCTCGGTCTCACCAAGCAGTTGCAGCACCCGGCGGGCCTGGCGGTTCACGGCCGCGTTCGAGCGCAGCAGCGGGGTTTTCTTGTCGAGGGCTTCTCCAGTCCAGGAGACAAACACCGTGGGGATGCAGAGGGTCACCCCATTGGGGGTGCGCATCAGCCAAGCCGGGCTGGTGGCGTCCCAGGCGGTGTAGCCGCGGGCCTCGAAGGTGGAGCGCAGGCCACCATTCGGGAATGAGGAACCGTCGGGCTCACCCTGCACCAGCAACTTACCGGTGAAGGCGGTGATGGCACGGCCATCACTCTTTGGGGTGATGAAGCCGTCGTGCTTCTCCGCGGTCAGGTTGGTGAGCGGATAGAAGACGTGGGAGTAGTAAAGGGCACCGCGGCTAGTCGCCCAGTCCTTCATCGCGTTCGCCACGGAGTCGGCGATGGACGGGTCGATCGCACCACCTTCACGGATGGTTTTCTGGAGCGACTTGAACACCTGGCGAGGCAGGGCCTCCTTCATCCGAGCCAGAGTGAAGACGTCATCAGCCCAGATCTCATGCAGGGCTGATGGCTTGGTCACCGCAGCGGGCTTGCGCCGCTGAATGGTCTGCAGGGCAGCAAAACGCTCAGCGCTTGGCATGGCCACTTTGGTATCAGTGTGACACCATCATCGGGGACGGCCTGCCAGCTAGCGCAGGGTGCGCCAGTCGCCAGTGGGCGTACGGCGCTCAAGGCCCACAAACTGGCTCATCAATTGCTCCTGCCGCTCGACGGGGAATGCCGGATCGATCAGGCCCTGATGGACCAGCCAAGCCAATGCGGTGCTCTGGGCCAGCTCATGCTCTGAAACAAATCATGAGCACTGGATGGGGCTCGCCGACTCGATGCGTCAGCCGGAATTCCACGGTGAAAGGACTCAAGAGGGTGATGGCTCCAAGCGTCGCCGCAACGGCAGATCAGTGCAGCAACGCAGAACACAGCCGCGCGTGTCCCGCTAACTCAGCTCAAAGAGCAGCAGATCCACTCCCTCCGCTCCAGCCTCAAGGGAAGGCAGGGCCTTGCCGGCCAAGAGGCCCAGGCCATCGCCGCGGCTCAGGGGCTGAGGGGCCGCCAGGCCGCCGTTGATGATCTGAATCCAACTGGCGCATCGTTCGGAGGCCGGCCAAGGCAGTTGGGTTCCGGCTTCCACCTGCGCCCGCCAGAGCCGCACGGGCCGATGGATCGCCATCGCCTCGCCAATGGCTTCGGGATCAATCAGAGGTGTCCAGCCCTGCTGCAGAGCGAAAGGTTTCTGTTCGTAGGCAGGGTCAATGCCGGCTGTGGCCGGTTCGATCCAGATCTGCAGCAGACGGCAAGGGGCTTTCCCGCCGTTGAGCTCGCTGTGGACCACGCCAGTGCCGGCACTCATACGCTGCACTTCGCCAGCGCGCAGCACCTCGGCGTGGCCCATGGAGTCGCGGTGGTGCAACTCTCCCTCGACCATCACCGTGATGATCTCCATATCCCGGTGCGGGTGCATGCCGAACCCCTTGCCCGCGGCAATCACGTCGTCGTTAATGACGCGCAGGGGACCAAAGCCCATCCAAGCCGGGTCGTAGTGGCTCGAGAAGGAGAAGCTGTGCCAGCTGTCGAGCCAATCGAGCTGGCTGTGAAAACGCTCAGCTGCAGGGCGCAACAGCGGGGGCATTACTGGGGGGCTTGAAGCGTCTGCAGTCTGGTGAGCAGATCCGCAATGCTGTCGTCCTTGGCCGGGTGGTTGGCGTTGCTGACCAGCTGACGGCCAACGACGTGGGAGCCCAAGTGCGCCAGCTGGAGGCGCAGGGCGGTCATGACCATGGTGCCACCACCGCCGGAGTGGGTGGCGATGACCACCGGCCGGCCATTGAAGAGAGTACGGAAGTCACTTCCCTGGACCGAGAGCCAAGCGATGGCGCTGGTGAGCACCGGCGGAATCGAGCCGTTGTATTCCGGGGCGCAGATCACCCAGCGAGAGGTATCCATGAGCTTCTGCTGGATAGCAGCCAAAGCCGCCGGAGTGCCCTGCTCCTGGGCCCGCGGCGTAAACAGCGGCAGATCAACAGCGGTCAGGTCCAGCACCTCAGCGCTGCGGCCTTGGCTTCGGGCGGTCGCCGCAAAGCGTTCCGCCAACTTGAGGTTTTCCCCGTTGCTCGCGGCCAGGACGAGAAGGTCAGCCATTACTTCACACCAGGGATAAAGCGACGCTCGTGGTCACCGCCCTTGAGCATCCGGTTCCAATAGACCCAGGGCAACACCGCGGTCTTCATGACCCACATGCTCCAGCGTTCCTTGGTGGGATCCAGGGGGAAGGAGGGAACGGGCTGCTGCTGGTAGTTGAACTCGGCCATGATCGTCTTGCCGTAACCGGTGATCAGCGGGCAGCAGCTGTAACCGTCGTAGGAACCCTGACCCTGGCCACCCTCGAGCTGGGCGATCAGGTTGGTCACTAGAACCGGGGCCTGACCGCGAACCGCGGCGGCGGTCTTGGAGTTGGGCATTCCGCTGACATCGCCAATGGCGAAGACGTTCGGGAAACGAACATGTTGGAGGTTGTGCTTACCCACCTCGACAAAACCACTGGAGGCAGCCAGGGGGCTTTGGGCGACGACGTCGGGGGCCGTCATCGGCGGGGTGACGTGCAGAAGCGCGTAGTTGATGACTTCCTCGCGGGGCTCTTCACCTTCTTTGCTGACCTTGAAGACCGCCTCTTTGCTGTCGGGACGGACTTCGATCAGGGTGTGGGAGTAGCGGGCATCAATGCCCTTCCGCGCGACCACCTCCCGCAGGGGTACCGCATAGGTCGGAACCCCAAAGATTCCTGGGGTGGCCGTGGCGTAGATGACCTTGCTCTTGGCGGCGATCGCTGGATCGCGATTGATGGCGTCGACGGCCAGATAGGCGATCTTTTGGGGCGCCCCGGGGCACTTGATTGGCATCGGCGCGCAGGTGAAGACCGCGTTACCGCCCTTGAAGTTCTGGATGCACTCCCAGGTGTAAGCCGCGAAATCCTTGGAGTAGTTGCTGCAGACCCCGCCTTTGCCCAGGGCATCCGGGAGGCCCTTGATGGCATCCCATTTGAGCTTCATGCCGGTGGCCACGACGAGCGCGTCGTAGCTGATGGTTTGGCCGCTGCTCGTGCTGACGCGGTTGCTCTCAGGCGCGAAACCTGCCACGGACTCACGGATCCAGGTGACGCCAGCGGGGATCAGGCTGGCCTCATTTCGGTGGGTCTGCTCGAGGCTGAAGACCCCGCTACCCACCAGGGTCCAACCCGGTTGGTAGTAGTGATCGCTCGAGGGCTCAAGGATGGCGATATCCAAGGCCGGACGGGCTTTCTTGAGGCGAGCTGCCACCGTGATTCCGGCGGCACCGCCGCCTACGATCAATACCTGGTAGTGGCGCATGGCCGCCGAAAGAAGACGCGCTTATCCCAGATCTAACCAGAGGGGGCGAACTCGGCAGCCCTGCTTCGGGATTCAAAGCCGCAATAGATAAATCAGTAATGAGTCCAAGCGGCCGAGACCTAAGCGGAAATGCCCATTCAGCTTCTCTTACGCATAACGATTTCGACTTGACACCCATTGTTTCTGGGGTCGATGCAAGATCGATGGACCACGACAACTTGCAGAACCTCGAAGCGAGCCCAGGTAGCGACCCGTGGTCCTATGCAGTGAGCTTCAGTGAAATCAACTACTCGCCGGCGCCGTTGATTTCGATCACCCAGCTGCCCAGGTAGCCCGAGATCGGAACTGCACCAGGGGCCTGACCGAGGGCGTTGAACTGATACATCCCAGCGCTCGGGTTGAAGATCTGCATGTAGACGCCGATGGTGGACCCGGTCGGCACAGGCCGATCGGGGAAGATCTCAATCGAAGTGCCATCGGGGGTGACCTCCACAGTCGCCGGAATCGTCTCAAGACAACGGGTCCTCGAGACAACGCCGCCCTTCTTGATCGTGCAAAGACTCACGTCTGAGGGGTTGATCTTGGCGTCGAAATAGGAGGGAACGGAAATCGCGAGCTTCAGCAGGGCGGTTTTGCGGTCTTTCGGACCCAACACCAAGTAGTAATCCGAGCGAGCTTCCGCATCCGCCAGAGTCAAGAAGTAGTAAAGCTTCCTGAATTCGCGAGAGTTATCCCAACGAAACTCGAAGCCCGAGCTCGAGCCTGCCTGCGCGTAAGCGACTGGTGCTGACAAGGGAGCTGCCAGTGCCAAGCAAAACGTCGAGAGCGGCAGCAGACGTTTGATCAACTGGGTGGGGCTATTACGCATGGCCAAACTTTATCGAGTGAAGCCCCATCCCAATCCAGGACAGCCGATCAACTGACTGGAGAAGAGAGTAGATCGCCTCAACAACAAGGAAGACGACCAAGGGATTGGAACGGGGTCCTACCAACAGTTAAAGGGCGGTTAAGAGCGCTTAAACAAACATTTAAGACCCGCAATAGCGAGAACCAGT
This sequence comes from Synechococcus sp., assembly GCA_047285805.1. GTDB lineage: Bacteria > Cyanobacteriota > Cyanobacteriia > PCC-6307 > Cyanobiaceae > Vulcanococcus. The sequence goes on from JBJBCN010000002.1 coordinate 926,729, forward strand.
ATGTATGCAGGCACACAATCTGCATACAGCCATGATTACCGAATGGTAATTTTTCGGCAGCTAATTTTCAGCTGACTCTTTTTTAAGTCGTCCCAATTCCTCTATTGGTGTGAGGACCAATGAAACTGTTCCAGAAGCTTCTTCTGGCGCCTGCAGCTCTGGGCCTTCTGGCTCCTGTTGCTGCAAACGCCGCTGACGTCAACATTGCTGGCCTGAGCCAGTACGGCGTCGAAGAGCAGGTTACTTCGATCACCCAGTTCTCCGACGTGCAGCCCACCGACTGGGCTTATCAGGCACTGAGCAACCTGATCGAGCGCTACGGCTGCGTCGCTGGTTACCCCAACGGCACCTATCGCGGCAACCGTGCGATGACCCGCTATGAAGCGGCCGCACTGCTGAACGCTTGCCTCGACCGGATCACTGAGGTGACTGACGAGCTCAAGCGCCTGATGAAGGAATTCGAGCGTGAGCTGGCTGTGCTCCGCGGCCGCGTTGATGGCCTCGAGGCCCGCGTCGGCGAACTGGAAGCCACCCAGTTCTCCACCACCACCAAGCTCCAAGGCGACTACTACTGGGCCCTGGGCGGCGTCACCGCAACCGGCGGCAGCAGCAACAGCACCGGCACCGGCACCGGCAGCCGCGACTACTACAACGCTAACTATGCGGCGTTGCACATGGTCTACGACGCCCGTCTGAACCTCAAGACGAGCTTCACCGGCAAGGACCTGCTGTACACCCGCCTGCGCGCAGGCAACTTCGACGACAGCCCCTTTGATGGCAACGGCTTCAAGCTGACCAAGTTCGACAAGGCTGAAGCCACTGAGAACATCATCAAGGTCAGCCGTCTCTATTACCGCTTCCCCGTCGGTAAAGAGTTCAAAATCGCCGTTGGCCCCATTGCTCGTAACACCGAGTTCCTGGGTACCAAGCCCTTCTATTACAAGGGTTGGTCTGGTCTGGACTTCTTCCAGCTGAACGGCGCTCCTGGCACCTACAACAAGATCACCGGCAGCCTGCTGGGTGCGATCTGGAAGCAGAAAGTGAAGAAGGGCCAGCCCTACTTCACCGCCTCAACCAGCTACGTCACCCCCAAAGGCTCCAACGGCAGCCCTGAGTCGGGTGGTATCGCCACCAAGTTCAGCAAGTCGAGCTGGCTGACCCAGCTGGCCTACAACCAGAAGCAGTGGAAAGCCACCTTCGGCTGGAACTACACCCAGTGCGGCAACAAAGCTCGCAGCGGCACACAGGCCTCTGTCCAATCTCAGGCATGTGATTACGACGGCAGCGCCTACACCAACGCTTTCGCTGGTGGTCTGGCCTGGCGTCCTAAGAAGACCGGCCTGATTCCTTCGATCAGTGCTGGATATGGCTACAACGCCGTTGCCTACAGCAACATGAGCGTTGCTGGCATGAGCAACACGGGTGCTGCACTCTCCTCTGACGGCTCCACCAACATCGCTGACAACCTCAACGACAAGAACATCGCCGCAACCCAGTCCTGGACTGTGGGTCTGCAGTGGGATGACGCCTTCGTCAAGGGCAACACCGGCGGCTTCGCCATCGGTCAGCCCACCTTCGTGACCGCCACCCGTAACGGCACTACCCCGTTCGACGCCGGCTATGTCATGGAAGGCTTCTACAAGTTCCAGGTCAGCGACAACATCGCTGTCACCCCGGTGCTCTTCTACATGAGCAACCCCAGCTCCTCCGGTGCTGGCCACGACCAGACCAGCGGCCAAGGCTCCAACCTCGGCGTCTTCGGTGGCGCGCTGACCATCCGCATCAAGTTCTGATCTTGCGATCGGAGCAAGACTCACACTCCTGAAGCACAACTCACACACCAAACCCATCAGCCTCCTGCTTCGGCAGGGGGCTTTTTTCTGCCCGTAGCAATCGCCAAGCGAGGGGCGCCGCTTTAGTGTGGGTTTCAGGACAAAGCAACGGCATGGGGCCCGACAGCATCAGCCAACAGCCAAGCAAGGACGCCAAGCAGCGCTCAGCCTCCAGCACCAGCCTGAAGTGGGGCAGCGATGGCGAGCTCTCCGCGGTGGATCTACAGAAGGTTCTCGAGCGGCTGACCAATCCCGATCTCATCCAGTGCGAACTGGATGAAGACAGGAAGGTCTGAGCACAGCCCTGTTGTGTCCTGCGCGACAGGCACAACTCGACAAAATGCACGGATGATCAACGTCACCGCTGCCATCAACACAGCGCGCCTGTTGGTGGTCGAAGACGACGACACCATCCGTGAGACGGTCTGCGAAGAGCTGGAGCTCGAAGGCTTCAGCGTCACCCCCGCAACCAACGGCCAGAGCGCCTGGGATCGTCTAAAGAAAGAACCCTTTGAGCTGATCGTTCTCGATGTGATGCTCCCGGGCATCAACGGCCTCGATCTCTGCCGCAAATTGATCGAACTGCCGCAGCGGCCCCTCGTGCTGATGGTCAGCGCCCGGGACACCGAAACCGATCGCGTGCTCGGGCTCGAGCTGGGGGCCGATGACTACCTGGTCAAACCCTTCGGCATCCGCGAACTAGTGGCCCGCTGCCGCGCCCTCCTCCGGCGCCATCAACCCAGCGACCAACAGGCGAGCGAACTGAAGACGGAGAACCTGAGCCTGTTCCCGGCGGAATGCCGTGTGTGCCTGGACGGGCTCGAGCTCAAGCTCTCCCCCAAGGAGTTCAAGTTGCTCGAGCTCTTCATGCAGCACCCCAAACGGGTGTGGAGCCGCGAGCAATTGATTGAGCAGGTCTGGGGGTTCCACTACATCGGCGACAACAAAACAGTGGACGTCCACATCCGTTGGTTGCGCGAAAAGATCGAAGAGGACCCCTCCAGACCCACAAAGCTCGTGACGGTGCGGGGCTTTGGCTATCGCTTCGGATAGGCGATGACAGCGGAACCAACCGTGCAGCTGGTCCTTGGTTTTGGCCTCGGTGCCCTCAGCGCTGGACTTTGGCGGCGCGGGACACGCAAGCGCGCAATCGTGCCGACGGAGCTGCGACGCCGGCAACCAATTCCTGATCTGCAATTACGCGAATGGATCAACGCAGCCCCCCAGGGCTGGCTGGTGCTCGATGGCGCGAACCGGATCGAGATCATGAATGAGCGGGCTGAATCACTCCTGGCGCGGGGAGGTTCTTTGGCGCGACAGTTTTGGCACCTCGACGATCTCGAGCCCAGTGCTGAGCTCTTGCACCTGCTGGAGCTGTGCCGCAACACCGGTCTGGCCCAACGCGGCGAATGGAGCATTGGCCGCAACGATCTCTCCGTCCGGGTCATGCCCGGGGAACGGAGCTGGCTGGCGCTGCAGATCGAAGGCAGCAACCCGCTGAAGCTGCAACTCCAGAGACAGGAAGAGTGGGTCAGCGATGTGGCCCATGAGCTCAAGACACCGATCACCGCACTGCGGCTGGTCAGCGAAAGCCTCTCTCTCAAGGCCGAAGGTCGCCAAGCGGTGCTTGTGGAGCGCCTGGAGAAAGAGCTTGAACGACTGCAGAAATTGGTGGGCGACCTGCTGGACCTCTCCAGATTGGACAACGCCCTCGCCAGCCGCAGCCGGCTACCGGCAGCCCTCGACCCCAGGGACGTCATTGGCCAGGCCTGGTCCACCCTGCAGGAACTGGCGATCCCGCGGAACATCGACCTCAGGGTCGAGCCCAGGCGCGATCAGGCCAGACAGGTCAGCGTTGAACCGGCACGGCTGCACCAGGCAATCTTCAACCTGATCGACAACGCCCTGCGCTACAGCCCCGACGGAAGAAGCATTGACCTGAGCATCGAAGAACGGGACCGCTGGTGCCTGATCGCCGTTCGTGACCACGGACCGGGTTTCAGCGAGATCGATCTCGATCGCCTGTTCGAGCGTTTTTACCGGGGGGACCCCGCCCGGGCCCGGGGCCCCAGGAATGGCAGCGGTCTGGGCCTCGCAATCGTGCGACAGATCGCCCTCAGCCAAGGGGGCCTGGTGCGGGCCCGCAACCATCCAGGGGGAGGAGCCGTCGTGGAATTGCTCCTCCCAAGGGCCTGACGATCAGGCGGCTTCTCTGAGGGGCAGGTTCGGGTTGAAATAAAGCGAGCGATTCGACCTAGAAGTCGACATGGTTCTTCCTCCTAGGCGTACTTCAAACTGAGCCGACGCACAATCCACTGCGCCAACACGTTGACGATCAGCGTCATGATCATCAAGACAAAAGCGGCATACATCAGCGCGGAGATCTGAATACCGTCGGCTTCACCAAACTGGTTGGCCAGCATGGCTGAGATGGTGTTCGCAGGAGCCAAGAGACTCAAGCTGAAATTATTAGAATTACCGATGATCATGGTGACAGCCATGGTTTCCCCCATCGCCCGGCCCAAGGCCAACATCACACCGCCAGTAATACCCGAGACAGCAGCGGGCAAGATCACCTGAATGATGGCCTGCCAACGGGTCGTGCCGACGCCGTAGGCCGCTTGGCGGAGTTCATTCGGCACTTGCTGCAGTGAATCCCTGGCAATCGCGGTGATTATGGGCAAGATCATCACCACAAGGATCAACACAGCAGGAGCCATCCCAGGTCCCAAGGGCTCCGTCGAGAAGAAGGGCATCCAGCCCAATCGGTCGTGCAAGACCTGAAGAATGGGCCGAAGGAACGGCTCCATCACAAAAATGGCCCAGAGGCCGAGCACAACCGATGGAATCGCTGCGAGCAGCTCGACCATCAAGCCGATCACCTGCCGGTAGCCGGAAGGAATCAAGTTCTCGGTAATAAATATGGCCGTTCCAACACCCAACGGCACCGCAATCAGGATGGCCAACACGGACGACACCAACGTGCCGTAAATCGCCGTGAGTGCGCCATAGCTATTGAGGCCAGGATCCCAATCGGAGACAACCAAAAAGGACAGACCGAATTCGGCCATCGCCTCCCTTGATCCCCACAGAACGGTGATCAAGATCCCAACCAGTACCAAGCCCACGATCGAGGCCAAACCGACAACAAGTCGCCTGAACCCCTCATCAACCAACTTCTCGGAAGTAGGCCGCTGTCGCAGCATGTAAACCGGAGGAGCCCCCTGCTCACAAGAGGGAGGCACGTTCTGATCCACAACGAGAAAGTCACTTCGTACAAGCTGACACAAATAGATTTGGATCTCCTTAAGAAGCGCTTAACAAGCAGGAGTTATCTCGAGTCCCATAGGGGCAAAATACACTTCTCCTCGGAACGTATCAATGAATACGACGCAATCAGTCTTTAGGTAATAAATTCAAGACTTAGTTGCAACCGTTCATTGCTCATCAACACCCAATTTGGATCCATCAGCTTTGTGCCTGGGTGCGGTTGGGTCAACGCGTCTAACCAGAGCAATCAGTCCGAAAAGCGCACAAAGCGCATACCCGAAAAGGCGGATCAGTTGTCAGAAGCAGAAAAAAATAAATTCTCAGAGAAAAGCCACCCTTTTGAAAGGTGGCTTTTTTGTGGCTCGACTCAGCTCCCAAGAAAAAAGGGCAGGGGATCAACCCTGCCCGAACAATCAGTCATGCCGAAGGATCACTTGCCGATCTTGTTCACAGCAGCGCGGGCTTTCGAGAGGATCGCGCCCTTGAGGGGAACGAAACCGAGGTCGTCAGCCTTCGCCTGAGCCTGGTCGCTCAGCATGTAGTTGAAGGTCTTCTTGATGGTGTCGGCATTGGCACCATTGCCCTTGGCGTAGGCCAGGGCCCAAGTCAGGGTTGCGATGGGATACGCACCCTTCGCACTGGGGTTGGGGTTCGAGCCAGCCAGGTTCTGATCGAGCTTGATGCCGTTCAGAGCTTTCGCACCGGAGGTGTAGCTGGGCTTGATGAACTCACCCGACTTGTTCTGCAAAGCAGCAGCCTTGACAGCACCACGGATGTAGGACTGGTTGACGTAACCAATGGCGCCTTGCTTGTTGGCGATCACGCCAGCGACGCCGGAGTTGCCCTTGGCACCCACGGCGTTCGCACCAGGCCACTTCACGGACTTACCAGCGCCGAGCTTCCACTCAGGGGAGAAAGCGGAGAGGGAGTTTGTGAAGGCCTTGGTGGTTCCGGAGCCATCCGAGCGGTGCACCCAAGTGATGGCGCCAGCGGAGCAGCCCAGGTCCTTCCAGTTGGTGATCTTGCCGATCGCCACTTGGACGGCTTGCTTCTGGGTCAGCTTGAGGTCACAGCCGGGCTTGTTGTAACCGAAGGCGATGGTGCCGCCCACCATGGGGATCTGCACCAGACCACGGGTCACCTTTGCGATGTCCTTGGCCTTCATCGGATCGTCAGAGGCCGCGAAGTGCACGGTCTGGTCGATAAATGCCTTACGGCCGGAGCCGGAGCCAACGGCCTGGTAGTTGACCTGGGGGCCACCAGCCTTCGCCAGGTCAGCGAACCATCGCTGATAGATCTTGGCGGGGAAGGTTGCGCCAGCAGCACTGAGGCGGTCTGCGGCGGAGGCGGACATGCCGGTGCCGACGGCCAGCAGGGAGCCGATCAGAAAGGCCTTCTTCGCGAAGGTCATGGATAAAACCTTGTGGTTCCTTGCCATCAACGCAACACACGATCCGGCCCGCGTTAGGAGGGGGTTAAGGCTGCATGAACATTGCGTGAATCAGCAGCAGGACTGGGCTTTCGATGGCTCAGTTGTCTGCAAACGCTGAAGCCAATCGCCCAACTCTGCGATCGCCTCTGGCCGCAGGCGGTAGTAGATCCAGCGTCCTTGCACGCGGGAGTCCAGCAGGCCCGCCTCCCGCATCACCTTGAGGTGGAAGGAGAGTTTGGACTGTGCCACCCCCATCTGCTCGGTGAGCTCACAGACGCAGCGCTCTCCAGCCGCCAGGGCCAGAACCACATCCAGGCGCCGGGGGTCCGCCAAGGCCTTGAACAAGGGGCAGAGCTCCTGAGCAGTCGTGACTGGGGTCATGGCTCGGGCTGCGCCTAACCGGACCTTAACCAATCAAGAAACCTTGATGCATCAAGATTGATTGATTGATTTGGTGCAGCGCATGCGGATTGGCATCAACGGCTTCGGGCGGATCGGACGGCTGGTCTGCCGCGCCCTATGGGGACGACCCGGCATCGAGATCGTTCTGATCAACGACAACCAGGCCACCGCGGAATCCGCTGCGCACCTTCTCTGCTTCGATTCCGTCCATGGACGCTGGGATCGTCAGGCGGAAGCGACCAGCGAATCCGAACTGCTGATCGACGGGCAACGCCTGGGCTTCAGCCGCTGCGCCGCCCCCGCCGAGGTGGCCTGGGCGGCCGCCGGGGTTGAGATGGTGCTCGAGTGCAGTGGGCGCTTCAAGACCACAGAGACCCTCGAGCCTTACTTCAGCCAGGCTGGGATCAAGCGTGTGGTGGTGGGCTGCCCGGTCAAGGGAGCCCTGAACGTCGTCTACGGGATCAACCACGCTCTGTTTGACCCAAGCGAACACCGGCTACTGACGGCGGCGTCCTGTACCACCAACTGCCTGGCTCCGATCGTGAAGGTCGTCCACGAGCAGTTCGGCATTCGGCACGGCTCGATCACGACCCTGCACGACGTCACCAACACCCAGGTCGTCGTTGATGCCTTCAAGAGCGACCTGCGGCGCTCACGCTCCTGCCTGCAATCGCTGATCCCGACAACGACCGGTTCAGCCAAGGCGATCGCGATGATCTTCCCGGAACTCGAGGGCAAGCTCAACGGCCATGCCGTTCGCATTCCCCTGCTGAACGCCTCCTTGACCGACGCGGTCTTTGAGCTGGAGCGACCCACCAGCAGCGAAGCGGTCAATCAGGCCTTCCAAGAGGCCTCCCAAGGGGCGCTCCAAGGCATCCTCGGCTACGAGACCAGACCTCTGGTATCGGTGGATTATGTCAACGACAACCGCAGTGTGGTGGTCGATGCCCTCTCGACGATGGTGGTGGATGGCACCCAGCTCAAGGTCTACGGCTGGTACGACAACGAGTGGGGTTACAGCTGCCGGATGGCCGATCTGGTCTGCCACGTGATCGAGCAGGGATGAGCAACCTCACCGCCCTTGAGCAGTACCAGCGGGTCACCGCGAACTACTGGGCCTTCACTCTGACCGATGGGGCCCTGAGGATGCTGGTGGTCTTCCACTTCCACCAGCTGGGTTACACCAGCTTGGAGATCGCCTTTCTCTTTCTCTTCTACGAATTCTTCGGAATCCTCACGAACCTCTACGGCGGCTGGCTCGGGGCTCGTTTTGGCCTGCGCCTGACCCTCTGGCTGGGCACCTGGCTGCAGATCGGCGCCCTGCTGATGCTGATTCCCGTGGCGGATTCCTGGCCGAAGTGGTGGAGCGTCGCCTACGTGATGGCAGCCCAGGCCCTTAGCGGAATCGCCAAGGACCTCAACAAGATGAGCGCCAAAAGTGCGATCAAGACCGTCGTCAAGGGCAACGACGGCGATCAGCAACTCTTCCGCTGGGTCGCGATCTTGACCGGCTCGAAGAACGCCCTCAAAGGTGTCGGCTTCTTCCTCGGTGGCGTCCTGTTGACGGCCCTGGGCTTCAACGCCTCGGTGGGCGTGATGGCCGCGGGATTAATCCTGGCGTTCCTCGTCACCCTGGGACTGCCCGCGGACATGGGGCAGATGAAACGCAAGCCCAAGTTCCAGTCCCTGCTCTCCAAACGCGAAGGCATCAACGTCCTCTCCCTGGCCCGGCTGTTCCTGTTTGGTGCCCGGGATGTCTGGTTCGTGGTCGCCCTGCCGGTCTTCCTCGAAACGACCTTGGGCTGGCGCTTCTGGGAAGTGGGCAGCTTCATGGGGCTCTGGGTGATCGGCTACGGAATCATCCAGGGGTCCGCACCGGCCCTGCGCCGCAGCTGGGGGCAGACCAGCAGCCCGGGCATCAGCGCCGTTCAGTTTTGGAGCGCAATCCTCACCGCCATTCCGGCGTTGATTGCCATCGCCCTCTGGCGGCAGGTGGCGGATCCAGGGCTGGCGATCGTCGCTGGACTCGCCGCCTTTGGCATGGTCTTTGCCATGAATTCATCGATCCACAGCTACATGGTTCTGGCCTACTCCGACAGCGAGTCGGTGAGCCTCGATGTCGGCTTCTATTACATGGCGAATGCCGCAGGACGCTTGCTCGGAACGCTGCTCTCCGGGGCGGTCTTCCTGATCGGCGGGCTTCAGGCCTGCCTCTGGTGCTCCTCGGCGATGGTCGCTCTGGCCTGGCTCTTCAGCCTGCGCTTGCCGCCGCCGCACGCGGTTCAACGCTGAAAGAGGGTTCGAATTCTGGGGCTGCGCTCCTGGCAGAGCATCGGCGAGTAATAGCGAACCGCCGCGGTTTCCACCTCATCGGGGCCGATGCCTGCAAAGGAAATGCCCTCCCGCTCAAAGTCCTCCGCCAAGCGCTGCTGCTGGCTCAGCAGCAGCGCCGGTTGGTCAAAGGACTCGCAGAGCAGCTGGGCGTAGAGGCGGGCAGCACAACCGGTGTGACCGAAGCGCCGAACGCAAAGGGCGACGGGCTCTTGGGCCTGCGCGTTTGCCCCGGCCAAAAGCATCAGCACGACCCACGCAGCGGAGAACAGGCGGAGCCGCATTAACGCAGCTGCTTCGTTGAGCAGGCCAAAAAGCCCTTGAGCTCTGCCGCATTGAGGCTGGGAGGCTGCGCTTGGCTCAAGAGGGCCGGGTGAATCGTGCGCAGCTGATCGGCAAGCTGGTCGCGTTCGATAGTGGCCGCGTTCTGCCGCTGCCGCTGGGCGTCCCGCCAGACCAAACGACGCTTGGTTTCGCTGCGCCGCCAGTCAGCCGCGGCCTGCTCGTACTGCTCCTGCTCGGTCTGCTGGTCGTAAATCGTCAGCAGGCGCTGCTCCTCAGGATCCAGGGGAAGCGGCGCCAAGGCAGGGGTAAAGGACTCCTCCTCAATGGACTTGAGGCGCGACTCAACCGCGCGATAGCCCTCCACCAGGGGCGGCAGGCTCTCGCGGTAGCGGCGGCACTGCACCAGGGCTTGGCGCTTTGCCTCGATGTCCTGCTTCTGCTGGCGACTCGAACAACTCGCCAGGAGCAACAGCGCCAGCACCACGGCCCCAAGCCGAGGAAGAGCCATCCCATCCATCCGGGAGAGTTCGCCCATGCTCGCAGTCTTTTCGCGGCATCGACCCCATTTGGGGGTATCGAAGCAACCACGGCCAGATCTAGCTCTACTACGCAGCAAAGACGAGCTATTGGACAGCATCTACGCCCACATCGCGCAGGACCGCAGCGAGCTGGAACAGGCCCGCAGCGCGGGCGACAAACCCAAGGCCAATCACCTGGAAGCCGAGCTGAAGTACCTCGAGGCCTACAAGGCCCACCATCCCGAAGAGAGCAAGGACCCCACTCCCATGGAGGTCTACTGCGATCTGAATCCCGACGCTCCGGGCTGCCTTGTCTACGACGACTAGTCCAATGACCGCCCCCCAAACCCCGAGCATCACCATTGGTGAGTTAGAGGCGAACTATCAGCTGTACTGCAAGGCACTCAAGATGCTGATCGCAGAACAGCGCACCCTCAACAAAATCAAAAAGACGGTGTGCTGGGGGAAATTAGACACCCTCCATCGCTGCCTCCCCAGGCAGTACAAATCACCGGATTATCTCTACGCCCAACTGGTCAAAGCCAATTCCAAAACTGCTGAGTAATCCATCGCTCTTGCCGGACAGTTCGTCGACAAGAGACCAACTAAGCCCGCATATGTATCCAATCGTGTGCGGGCTTAGTCTTGAGCCCATTCTTTTAAACGAAATACGTCGATTCAAGGCAAAGACTCCGCCGCGGCAGGCGCCAACCCATGATGGATAGAGCCCCGATGGGGCAACCCTGCGCTCAGGAGTGAGCGATGGATCTCACCCCCTATCTCCAGACGCTCCAGGGAAGCAACCTTGACGAGGTGCTCCTCTCCGTTGCCGTCAGCGGCAAGGTGGCCCTCGCAATGAAAGGGCGCTTCTTCCTGCGTTGCCTCTGCGAGAACTTCCGCGAGACCGAGCTGATTGGCTGCGCCGTCACCGACGAAAAGAGCTGCCTGGGCTATCTCGCCAAAGAGCCCTATGAGCTGCTGATCTGCACCGACTTTCTCGAGAGCGGCAGTGGCTTTGACCTCGCCAAGAAAGCGAAAGCGCTGCAGCCCCAGCTGAAGGTTGTGATGCTCTCCCTGGGGGATGCCATTCCGGTGGAACACTGCGAAGCACCCTGGCTGGAGGCGGTGGTGGCCGAGGCGGACTTCATCGAAGACCAAAAACCCCTTGAGGCCGCCGTCCTGGCCGTCATGGGAAATCACTCCTACCGGAGCCCCTCGCTGCGGTCCGGACAGCTGCCCTACCTGAGCTGCCCCCGGCTGACCCCAAGGGAGTACGAAGTGCTCGACCTGCTCGCCAGCGGGCTGACGGACCGGGAAATCGCCGAACAGCTGGTCGTCAGTGAAGAAACCGCGCGCACCTACACCAAACGTCTGCTGAAGACGCTGGAGGTCAACAACAGGGTCCAAGCCGTCCTCAAGGGAATGCGTTGCGGGATGGTGAAACTCTGAGCCAAGGCGTGGCTAGAAACGAGATATCTGCCCCCGCCTGCCATGGCCAGCCACACCATCAAGCTTGAAGCGGGTGGTTCCTTTCCATGCAGCAGCGAGCAGTACATCCTGGATGCGGCCGAAGCCGCCGGACTGGAACTTCCCTTCTCCTGCCGGGCGGGGGCCTGCAGCAGCTGCGCCGCAAAAGTGCTGCAGGGCCGCGTGGACCAGGCCGACCAGAGCTTTCTCGATGAAGCACAAATCGAGCAGGGCTACGCCTTGCTTTGCGTCAGCTATCCCCGCAGCGACTGCCTGATCAGACCCGACGTAGCCGCCGAGCTGAATTAAGCCCAAGATGCGCGCACCCCTGCCTGGAGCCGCCGCGATGGGTCTCGCCCGCGTTGTTCTGCCTGCTGCCCTGCTCTTGGCAGCGCTGCCGGTGCACCCCGGCCAAGCGGCTCCCGCCAAGTGTCCAAGCAGCACCGGACGCTTCGCGGTCTGGGGGGCCGGTGTCATCGCCAACCGCAAAACCCCAACCGCCCGGCTCATGGAGGAGCGCTGGCTCCCGGATGGGCGCGTCGAAGGACTGATCGTGGAGCGCCTCGGCCGCGACGAACGCCGCAGTGCCTATGGCGGTCAGCGGACGATCGGCAGCAACTGTGTCGCCGTCATCAAGCGCACGTTGCCCTGGGGTGTGGACCGCAGCGAAGTCGTGCTCGATAGTCGCGGCCGCCCCGTCTACGGCTTGATCCGCCACCCAGGACAGGTGCTGAGCGAGAGCTGGCTCCCGATGGCGACGGGCCGCTGCAACAAAGCCAACCTCAATGGTCTGGTGGTCAGCCGGCAGGTGGGCCTCAGCCAAGTCAATGGCGGCTGGAGCCCCAACGCCGTGGTGCAACGGGAACACTGGAGCAACGGCAGCGTGGAGGGCATCGCCCTCTCCAGCTACGGCGGAGACAACGAAACCGTCAGCTACAACGGCGCCCTCAGCCTGAGCCCCAAGAGCTGCTGGGGAACGATCCAGGAAACCGACCAGACCGGACGGAGCTACAACTACAGTGCCCTGATCGTGAACGGCCGCAGCAGCAAGGGCGCCCGCGGCTACCTCTACCTGCAGCGCGATCCGGCTGATCTGACCGTGGGCTGGTTGGTGCGCGACTAGGCCTTCAACACCCGAGCGATCACGGCCGCCTGAGCAAACCCCATCGCGTGCAAACGCGCCAGGGCCGCCTCCGCCCGGGACGCCGGCAGGACCGCCAGCAGCGGTCCGCAGGTCTGGGGATCAATCCACAACTGCTGATCCACCGCCGTGGCGGGCGTCAGGCAACGCACGCACGCCACGGGGTCCAGGTGGGCCAAGGCCCGGGCGTTGGAGGGGGCCAGGGTGCTGGCCTGCCCCTGCTCGAGCAGAGCCCGCGCTCCAGGCAGGGCCGGAATGGCACCGGGGTCCAGCTCCACCACTTGGCCCGCTACGAGCATCTCAGCGAGGTGACCAAGCAGGCCAAAGCCCGTGATGTCCGTGCAGGCACGGCAACCGTGCTCCTGCAACAGCTCCACCAGGGGAGCTTGGTTCTGCTGCATCGTCTCCAAGGCGGAGTCGATCCACTCGGGCTTGGCGAGCCCGGCCATCGCCGCCGCGAACAGCACCCCGGTGCCGATCGGCCGGGTCAAGAGCAAAACCTGGCCGTCCTGCAGTGGGCCCTTGGGCCAGTGGCGCTCAGGGGCGACCGATCCATTGACGCTCAAGCTCAGCCCCAGGCCAGCGCCATCGCGTCCCTCCAGGGTGTGACCACCGAGCAACGGCACCCCGAGCGGATCGAGCACCGAGCGCACGCCGGCCAGGGTTTGAAAGAGCAGCTCCTGCTGCAGGGGGGCGGATGCCTCCGGCAGGGTGACTAGGGCCTGCACGCTCTGGAGCTGGGCACCACAGGCCCAGAGGTCGCTGCTGGCATGCAAGGTCGTCAACCGCGCATTCAGCCAGGGGTCATCCACCAGGGCCGGAAAGCCATCGAGGCTCTGCAGCAACAGCGCACCACTGGAGCTGAGAGCCAGCACTGCCGCATCCTCCGGCGGCGGGCAACCGGCCTCCGGCTCCAGCCTGGCCAGGGCGCGCTGGAGGGGATCCGCAGCGACCTTCGCGGCACAGCCCCGGCAGGCCATCGCCTCCCCGTCCGCCATGGCCGCGCCGCGCTCAAACCCCTTCATGAAGCGCCGATCGATGCGCTGCTTCCAGCGCCAGAGCAGCCGGTAGGGGCCAAGGGCCCTGGCCCCGTAGAAGGCAACGGCACGCGATCCTCCGTCACCGAGCAATTGCAGCGCCCGGGCCTGGGGACGCCAGGACCTTAATCTCCGCTGGGGCTCCTCGATGCTGCGCTTGAGGTTGCGGGCCAGCAGCGGCGCGGCGCGCACCGCCCAAACCCCCGAAGCGGGCCTGGGGTCGCGGCGAATCAAACCGCAGTCACCCGAAGCAAACAGCTGGGGATGGCCCTCCACCGCCAGGGTCGGCTCCGTCCAAACCCTGCCGCTCAGGGGATCGCAGGGCAGGCCGCTGGCCGCCAACCAAGGCGGCGCCTCCGAGCCGGTGCAGGCCAAATCCGCCGGCGTATCCGGGCCCACACGCCGGCTAAGGGGGATCCCCGCCTCGGCCAGCAGGCGCTCCCCGGCGCGGTTCGCCGCCGGCGAACCCAGGTGCAGCTGCTCAGCCCGCAGCAGCAAGCGGGGCTGATGGCCGCGGGTGACCAACGCGAGGGCCAGCTCCACCGCCGCGGCCCCGCCACCACGGATGCTGATCGCGCGCGGTGCCTGCTGCAGCCACGCCAGGAAGGGCTCCAGCGGTTTGACCCCGAGCTGCCCGGCTGCCTCCCGGGTCTGGCAGCCCACATCCAAGCTGAGGCGATCAAAGGCCAGCGGTGGCCGCCCGGCCAGCAGCAGCTGTGCGCCCGGCAGATCCAGCCCCGTGATCTCGGCTCGAACAAAGGTGACACCGGCTCGCGCGCAGAGATCGCGCAGATCAATCGAGCACTCACTCAGGCCGTAGAGCCCCGCCACCAGACCCGGCACCATCCCCGAATAGAGGGCCGTGCTGCCGCGATTCACCAGCACCACTTGGGTGTCCTTGGGCTTGAGCTGCGGCCGCATCAACCAACGCCGCAGCAAAAGGGCGTGGCTGTGGCCACCACCTGCCAGAAGCAGCAGCTGGCGGGGACGGGTCATGGCCGCTCGTGGGCCGCATCACCCAGATCGACGCCCTTGGTCTCAATGCGATAGATCCAGGTCACCGCGGCGCCCACGAGCGAGGAGAGCACCAGCAGCGGCAGCAGCCGTTGCGTGCCCCATTGCGCCAAGAGGACTGGAAACAGAAAGGCCGTGAGCACGGCGCCGACCTTTCCTGCCGCGGCCGCCACGCCAGCCCCCAAGCCCCGCAGATGGGTCGGGAAGAGCTCACCAGCCAACAGATAGGTCTGGGCATTGGGCCCGACATTGGTCATGAACTGGAAGACCACAAAGCCGGCCAGGATCAAGGGCAGGCTTTGGCCAAAGGGGCCATCACCAGAGCCCAAGGCCGCCAAGGCCAAACCAAGGGCACAGCCGATGAAACCAAGGATCTGCAGGGGGATGCGGCCCCAGCGATCCGCCAGGGCAATCGCCACCGCGATCCCAGCGACGAAGGCCAGGTCGACCAAGGCCGCCCCCTTGGCTCCGAGCAGGTCATCATGGATGACTGCGCTGACGCTGTGGCCGCCCAACTCGGTGCCAAAGACAGCACCGATGATCACCGGGGTGAAGATCCCAATGCCGTAGGTCGAGATGTCCTGAAGGAACCACGGCACCGAGGCAAGCACCGTGGCCCGTAGGAGTCGGCCTTGGAACAGCTCCCGCCAGGAGCCGTGGGCGGCAGAGGCGCCCTCTGTGGGGTGGAGGTCCACGTCGGAGCGGTTCAAGAGCAGCCCCAACTGCTGTTCGGCGCCGCGGAGGTCACCGCGGGAAGCCAACCAGTGGCTGCTCTCCGGCAGCAGCAATCGCCCCCATGCCACCAGGGCAACGGGAATCACCGGATAGAAGTAGAAGCTGCGCCAGGCCTGCAGTTCAGGGCTTACGAGCAACACGCCAATTCCCAAGGCGGTGGCCGCCAGCGCCCCCAGGGCCTGAAAACTGAAGGCCCCAAGCACCAAGCGACCCCGGATCGCCGAGGGGATCGATTCAGAAATCACCAGATGGGCCGTGGGGTAGTCCGCCCCGAGGGCTACCCCCACCAAGAGCAAACAGACCAGCAGCAGGCCAAAACTCGGACTGAAGGCCGCACCGATCAAGCCCAGCAACAGCAGGAGCATCTCAGCGATGAAGACCGGTTTTCGCCCCCAGCGATCCGCCAACCCGCCCAAGACCAGGGCACCGAGCAGGATCCCGAAGAGGGGAGCCGCCGTGAGCAGGCCGCGTTCCGCCGTGTTGAGGGCGAATTCCTCGTGGACCAACGGCAGGGCAATGCCGCCGATGAAGACGATGAAGCCTTCGAAAAACTTGCCAGCCGAGGCCAGAAGCCAGACCAACCACTGCATCGAGGAGAGGGGCGGACCGGCCAGATCGTCCCCGCTGGACCAGCGGGGCACCTCTTCGATGTAGCCCTGAACCTGACGCCGCTCCATTTAGGCAATCTGCCTGAGGAATTGCCGCGTGCGCTCGTGTTGTGGCGCGCTGAAGAACTGCTCGGGCGGCGCAATCTCGACCACTTCCCCCTCCGCCATCAGCACCACCCGGCTGGCCACTTGACGGGCAAAGCGCACCTCGTGGGTGACGACCACCATGGTCATGCCTTCGCGGGCCAGTTCCTGCATCACCTCCAGCACCTCCTGCACCATCTCCGGGTCAAGAGCACTGGTGGGTTCGTCGAAGAGCATCACCCGCGGCTCCATGCAGAGGGAACGGGCAATCGCGACCCGTTGCTGCTGACCGCCGGAAAGCTGGCCGGGGTATTTGTGCGCCTGCTCGCGGATATTCACCCGCTCCAGCAGCTCCAGGGCCTCGCCCTCAACCTCTGCCTTCTCCCGCTTGCGCACCAGCACGGGCGCCAGGCAGAGGTTCTCGAGCACCGTCAGGTGCGGGAAAAGGTTGAACTGTTGAAAGACCATCCCCACCTCCCGGCGGATTGCATCGATGTTGCGCACGTCATCGGAGAGCGCCATCCCATCGACGACGATCTCTCCCCCTTGGAAATCCTCGAGGGCATTGAAGGTGCGAATGAAGGTGCTCTTACCGGAGCCGGAAGGCCCCATGATCACGACCACCTCACCGCGGTAGACGTTCAAATCCACACCCCGGAGGGCGTGGTAGCCGTTGGGGTACCACTTCTCGACCCCGCGGGCCTCGATCATCACATCGCGATCCGTCATGGCAAGCCTCAGGCGGGTTGGGGGTTGGTGTTCAGGCGGGTTTCCAGGGCGCGGCTCCCCAAACCCAAGGCAGCGCAGCAGCACCAAAACAGCACCGCCAGCACCAGATAGACCTCGGCGTCTTTACCGATAAAGGCCGGATTGGCCATGACCGCCCGGGCGGTCCCCAGCAGCTCAAACAGGCCGATCAGCGAGAGCAAGGTGGTGTCTTGCAGCAGGTTGATGAACTGCCCGACCATGGCCGGCAGGGCCACCCGCAGGGCCTGGGGCAAGACCACCTTGAGCATCGCCTGATGGACCGGCAAGCCCAGGGCGCGGGCCGCTTCCATCTGACCGGGGGGCAAGGCCACAAGTCCAGAGCGAACGGCTTCGGCGACATAGGCCGCCGCAAAGAAGGTCAGCACCCAGGCCGCCCGCCAGACCCGATCCGGGGTGAAGCCGCCCGGCAGCAGCAAGCCCAGGATGTTCTGCCCCAAAAAGAGCAGGGTGATCAACGGCGCGCCGCGGATGAACTCGATGTAAAGCACGGAAAGCCAACGCAACAGCGGCAGGCTGCTGCGCCGGCCCAGGGCGAGCAGCACCCCGAGGGGAAAGCAGAGCAGGATCGAGAAGCAGGCCTCAATCAAGGTCAACAGCAATCCCCCCCAGCGATAGGGGGAGACCGCAGGCACGCCGAATCCACCGGCAATCAAGGTCATGCCAAGGAGATAAAGCAGCGGCCAGATCAATGGCCAACCGCGGCGGGCGATGGCGGGCAGGGCCGTACCCCAACGCCCGGCCAACCAACGGCAGGCCAGCACAAGGGCCGTGATCGACCACCAGCGCAGGGCGATGGCAGCGCTCAACTGCAAGAAGAGCGGAACGAGCACACCCAAGCCGCTCAGCAGGCCCACCGCCAAACGGTCATTGGCGGGCCAGAGGACCGCGCGGCGATCGGGGCGGGGCAAGGCGCGCAGCAACCCCCAGCTCAAACCCGTGGCCCCCGCTAGCAGCCTGGTCAGCAACCAGAGGCGCCACTGCTGATCCAGTGGGTAGCGGCCGACAGCGAACAGGGTGCTGTTGACCTGGATGACCGCCCACTGGGCCTTGAACACCAGCCAGTGCAGCAGGGCCTGGCCGCCGGCCAACAAGGCCGCCAGCAGAACAACCGTGATCAGGCCATCGAGGGGAGAGGCGAAGAAAGCGGCCCGCAGCCGCTGCAGCGCAGAGGGACGGTCCATCAACGGCTCCTCAGCTGCACGGCCCGATTCAGCCCGTTCATCAAGGACGAGATCACCAGGTCAATCGCCAGGTACGCCCCCAGCAGGATCACCATCACCTCCACGGCCCGGCCGGTTTGGTTCAAGGTCGTCTCCGCCACCGAGTAGAGGTCCGCGTAGCCGCAGGCGATGGCCAGCGACGAGCTCTTCGCCAGGGAGATGTACTGGTTATTCAGGCCGGGAACAATCACCGGCAGGGCCTGGGGCAGCACCACTCGCCGCAGGGTTTGCATGGGCGTGAAACCCAAGGAGCGGGCCGCCTCCCATTGTCCCTTGGGCACCGAGGCAATCCCGCCGCGCACCACCTCGGAGATGAAGGCGGAGATGTAGACGATCAAGCCCGTCAGCAGAGCGGCGAATTCAACGCTCAGGCGAATCGGCGCCTGCCAGACCCCGTTCACCAATTCGGGCATCCCCAGGTAGAGGCCCGACTGGGCCAGCACCAGCCCGGGCCACTGGATCGCATTGGCCCCACCGGGCAGGGCCAGAAAGACCACAAAATACCAAAACACCAACTGCAGCAGCAGCGGGATGTTGCGGATCAACTCGACGTAGACCCGCGCCAGCCCCCGCAGCAGGGCATTGCCGCTGAAGGAGGCCACCCCGACGGCGGTGCCGACGATCGAAGCGCCAATCAGACCGATGACGACAACCCGCAGGGTGTTGACCAGTCCGGCCAGCAGGGCCCACCAGTAGGGCTGCTCCGCGCTGAAGGGCAACCAACTGCCGGCGATGTCAAAGCCGGCGGGGTTACCGATCCAGCGCCAGGTCAGCAACAACCCAGCCGCCGCTAAGTTGCGCACCAAATTGCCCACGAGGAAGGCCACCAGGACGAGCACCAGCAGCCCGACGGCGGCCTGAACCAGCCACGGGATCAGGCGGCGGTTGCGCCACCAAGGGGTGACCGGTGGCCTCATCAGCGGAAGGGGGGCGAGTAGATCAGACCGCCATCGGTCCACTGACGGTTGGTGCCCCGCGCGAGGTTGATGCTGGTGTTCACGCCCAGGTTGCGATCAAAGATCTCGCCGTAGTTGCCGGTGGCCTTGATCACCTGAACAACGAAGTCAGCCGGCAAACCCAGCTGCTGGCCCAGCTGACCATCCACCCCCAGGAAGCGACGCAGATCGGCCTGGTTGGGATCGGCCGTTGCTTCGGCGAGCTTGCCCTCGACATTGGCCTGGGTGATGCCGGACTCCTCCGCCTGCATTAACGCGAAGGTGATCCAGCGCACCGCGTCGGCCCAGACCGGATCGCCATTCACCGTGGCCGTGGCCAGGGGCTCCTTGCTGAGGTCACCGGCCAACAGCATGTGGGCCTTGGGGTCGAGGAAGCTGCTGCGCTTGGCCGCGAGCAAAGCCCGATCGCTGGTGACCGCCACGCAGCGCCCCTGGAGGTAGGCCGCGTAGGTCTGGCCGTCGTTCTGAAACTTCAGCGGCATGTAGGCGGCGTTGAGCTCGCGCATCCGATCGGCGAGGTTCAACTCCGTTGTGGTGCCTGTGGTCACGCAGATCGGTTTGCCAGCCAACTGCTTCAGCGTGGTGATGCCGCTGCCGGCGTTCACCATCACGGCCTGGCCGCCATAGAAGTGAATCGGGCCAAAGCTCAGGGCGTTGCCCCCCGCCGCATCGCGGCTCAGGGTCATCGTGGTGCTGCGGGAGAGCAGATCCACCTCACCGCTGTTCACCGCCGCAAAGCGCTCACTGGCGCTGAGGTCACGGAACTGCACCCGACCTGGATCGCTGAGCAAACCCGCGGCCACGGCCCGGCAGAGGTCCACCTCGAAGCCCTGGTAGCGGCCATCCGGGGCGACAAAGCTGAAGCCCGGCAACTTGCCATCAACGCCGCAGACCAATTCGCCCCGCGCCTTCACCGCGGCCAGCTTTTGGCTTTGCAGCCCGGAGCCCTCCACTGCACAACCGGTCAGGGCCAGGCCAGCGAGCAGAGAAACGGCTCGAAACACCTTGCCGATGAGCGAGAGGGGATGGGGCATCAATCGGAGCTCATTTCGCGAATTGTGCCATCGGTTTTTAGGGCTGGGGCGATGCCAGCAACTGCTCCTGCAACGCTTGGGCCGTGAGGCCATCCACCTCAATCCACTTCATCCGGCTGGTCTGGCCGCGGACAAGCACCACGCTGCGGGGCAGCGCACCCAAGGCGCGGGCGACAAAGCGCAGCATGGCCTTGCTGGCCTCACCGTCCAGCAAGGGAGCCTTGAGCTGAATCTCAATCGCCCCATCCCGCCGACCCTGCACCTGGTCAAGGCTGGTGCAGGGCTGCACACGGATCGCGACCAACTCCGCCGCCAAATGAATCCCTGGACAGGCGTGCCTAGGGTCACCTCATCTGTCGCTGCATGCAACGCGTCGATGAGCTCCATCAAGCGTCTGAGCTGGGCCATTGAGAACGTCTTTGAGCGTTGGCTCTGGAAATTCCGCTTGATCGCGATCGTCCCCGTAGTGATGAGCCTGCTGGGGAGCGGCGCCACCTTCATCAGCGGAACCTCAGAGATCTGGCACTCGATGGGGCTGCTGCTCGATGCCTCCCCCGACGACAGCCGCACCGTGGCCCTGCTGTTGGGGGAACTGGTGGGCGGCGTTGATCTCTATCTGATTGGGATCGCCCTGATGATCTTTGGCTATGGCGTCTACGAGCTACTGATCTCCGACATAGAAGCAGCCCGCAGCCCGGGCGCCGGCGGCAACGGCCTCCTGGACATCCGCAGCCTGGATGTCCTGAAGGAGAAGTTGGTCAAGGTGATCCTGGTGGCCTTGATCGTGGCCGCCTTCAAATCGATGTTGATCTTCCCGATCGACAACACCACGAACCTGCTCGTCTTCTCCGGCTCTGTGCTGCTGTTGGCCCTCTCGGCCTACCTCGTCTCCGGCGGGCCCAACCGCTCCACCTGGAACCAGCCCCGGGAGACACCCTTTGAGTAGGGCTGTTTGGCGTCGAGCCCTGGTGTGTAAAACAAAAGCATGAGCAGCACTCTCACGATCAGCACCCCGGATGACTGGCATCTCCACCTGCGCGATGGGGAGATGCTTCAGGCCGTGGTCGGCCACACCGCGCGACAATTCGCACGGGCGATCGTGATGCCCAACCTCAAGCCGCCGATCACCACCGTGGAGCAAGCCAAGGCCTACCGCGATCGGATCACAGCCGCCCTAAGCGCCAGCCAAGGGCCTGATGCCGCAGCGGGCTTCACGCCTCTGATGACCGCCTACCTGACGGAGACCATCAACCCCGCCGAACTGGAGCGGGGCTACGGGGACGGGGTCTTCACCGCCGCCAAGCTCTACCCCGCCGGCGCAACCACCAACTCCGATGCCGGGGTGCGCGATCTCGCCAACATCCAACCCGTTCTCGAGACGATGGAGCGGATTGGCATGCCGCTGCTGATACACGGCGAGGTCACCGATCCAGCCGTCGACATCTTTGATCGCGAGGCGGTCTTCATCGAGCAGCAGCTCATCCCTCTGCTCCAGCGCAATCCGGGCTTGAAGGTGGTGCTCGAGCACATCACCACCGCCGATGCGGCGAGCTTCGTCGCGACTGGGCCGGACAACCTGGCGGCGACGATCACCCCGCATCACCTGCATATCAACCGCAATGCCCTCTTCAAGGGGGGGCTGCGGCCAGATTTCTACTGCTTACCGATCGCCAAACGGGAACGTCACCGCCTCGCCCTACGGGCGGCGGCCACCGGTGGCAGCAGCAAGTTCTTCCTGGGTACCGATTCCGCGCCCCACCCGAGGGGATCCAAGGAATCGGCCTGCGGCTGTGCCGGGATCTTCAACGCACCGTTTGCCATCGAGAGCTACGCCCAGGTCTTCGAGGAGGAGGGGGTGCTCGATCGCCTCGAGGCCTTTGCCAGCGTGAATGGCCCGACCTTCTACGGGCTTCCGCTCAACACGGGCACGATTCAGCTGGAAAGCAACGGCTACATCGAGGCTGTTCCAATCTTGATGGAACTCGACAACGGCAGCACAACGCCAACAACCCTAGTGCCGTTTCACGCTGGTGAAGCACTGAATTGGCGCCTCAATCGGGCCCAATGGCAGTGAGCAAGGTCCAGGCGTAACGCCGACAAACTCGGCAAGATTGGCACTCCTCTTCTGAAGCCTCGGTGATCCTTCGCGGCCTCGTAACTGGATCCCTGGGCTGCCTGCTGAGCCTGCTGCTTGGAGCGAGTGGTTGGGCCGGCGAGGTCGAGACACCCACCGCTGAAGCCGCGGCCCATCAGCCCTTCAGCCTGCAGGAAGCGCTGAAGCTGCCGGATTGGCTGCGATTCTCGATCAACTACAGCGCCGAGCCCATGGCGAACCCCATCGGCGGGGCGGCCCAGACATCGGCTTGGATCCAGGCCACCGCACTCGATCTCCAGGTCGGAGCTGGCCTGGACAGGGCCTCCACGGACTGGGTCGAGCTGGACCACTGGAGCCTGAACCTCAACGTCAACCACGTCGGTGGGGATGTCAGCTACGCCAGCCGTATTGGTGCCTTCCTGAATCCACAAACCCTGGCTTACCCCGCCGGGTTCTACCCAACGGAACTCTCGCTCGAGCGTGACGCCGGAACCGACTGGCTTGGGCTACGGGCCGGCATCATCCCGATCGATAGCGATTTCGACGGGACCTTAATGACGGCCCCGATCCTCGATAGCTATGTGCACTCGGCGCTGAACAACACCTACAACATCTATGCGGGGAACATTCCGATTACGCCCTTCTCCGCGCTAGCGGCACGGCTGGATCTCCATCCCCACGACAGTTTCGACTTCTACTACGGCTGGTTTGACCTGAAAACAGCAATCCCCTTGATCACCTCCCTGGGGGCACCCGTAAACCTCACACCCACCCAGGTCGGCGATGCCCACATCCTGCAGCTGAACTACACCCCGAAGGGCGCCTTTCCCGCCACTCCCACCTTGCCCGCTGAGCTGTTGACGGTAGGGGGCTTCACGACGGACTTCCAAGGCGAAGGCGTCTATGGAAGCGCGACGTGGAAGAGCGGATTGAGCCTGGGACTCGATGATCGGGTCTGGGTCGGCGCGGCCTACTCGCCGGACTTCAGCCTGAACCAGGCCCCCAGCTTCATCGGGGGTGGTGTGGTTATCCAAGGCGTCGTCCCCAACCGACCACAGGACCTGCTGATCCTGGGGGGCAGCCACGCCGGACTTAGCTCCAGTGCCCCACCGGTATACCCCAATCGGCCCTATGAAGGCGTCCTGGAACTGGGCTACCGGCTGCAGCTCAATCCCAATCTGAATCTGCAACCCACCCTGCAGTGGATCTTCGATCCAAGCGGGCGTGATCAACCCACCCCAGGAATCCTGACCACGTGCGTCCAGATCAGTCTGAGCTTGTGAGACGGCCCGAGGCCATCGCCTGCAGCAGGGCACGGTGGTCCTCTTCCACCTGATCGCTGTAGGCCACCGCAAAGTGGGCCATGGCCCGATCAAACGCTTTGTCCTCGCCCAGGGCACCGTGGAGGACTTGGCGCTGTCCGCTTCTGGCGTGAGCCCGGGCGAGGACCGCGGCGCAAAGCTTGGCGTAGGTCTTCAAGGAAGAGGGCTTCATCGCCTCCAGGGACACCGAAGCTTTCCAACCCCGAAGCTGCCGCCAGTACATAGGGATGCCCTTCGGCGTTGAGGTCCAACCCAGAAAGGGATCCGAGATGCACTGAATCAGGCGCTGACCTTCAACAACCCGCTGCCCCTCATGCCCTGAGTCCTCTCCCAACTGCTTGCTGATGCAGGAGGGGAGAGCCTGCTTGCTTTGCAACAGCAACCAATCCTCAGAGTGGGGACCCTTCAATAAACCAATCTCACAGCGGATACCCACGGAACCGACGCCGGCGGCCTTCAGGGCGGTATCGATCAAGGCGAAGTCCTGAAGCTGATGACGGCGATGGGGAGAGAGGCTCTCGCGATAGCCCGCCAGGAGGAAGGCGATCGCTTTGCTGTGGCTTGAAATAGAGGCCGGGTCCAGGTCCGGTTCTGAGGTCCAGAGCAGGAGGGGATCCAGCAGGGAATGGCGCCAAATCAGCGGCGGCTGATGGCGGATCTGCGGGGTCCCATCCTCCAGAAACTCGCAATATTTCTGGATGGCGTGGCGGCCGGAGCGCCGCAAGGCATTGGCGCCGGCCGCCTCGAGGTGGGAGCGAAAGGCCTTCTGCGGCAGGGCTTCAACAAAGCGCTCGACATCCTGCTGACAGTTCCAGAGCTTCAGGGTTGGGAGCTCGGCGTAAGCCGCCATCGCCTTGCGGTAGGCCCCCGCCACCTTGCGGGCCAAGCGGAATTGCTCCTCGCCATCGAGCTGCCATTGCCGCGCCACCAAGACGACACTGACGAGGAGACGTTTGACATCCCACTCAAAGGGCCCCGATGCCGTCTCATCGAAGTCGTTGATATCGAAGAGCAAGCTGCGCTCCGGCGATGCATAAAAGCCGAAGTTCAGCAGGTGGGCGTCACCGCAGAGTTGGACCCGGTGGGCACTGCGGGGTAGCGGAGCCAGGTCCGCCGCCATCTGGGCGGCCGTCCCCCGGAACCAAGCAAAAGGGCTCTCGGCCATGCGGCGATGGCGCTCCGGGATCAACCATGGCAGGCGGGTGCTGTTCTGCTCTTCGATCCGGCTGATCGGATCCAGCCGATCGATCAGCGGATGCCATTCGCCTAACGCCTCGAACGAACAGAACTGGGGAGCCGCGGAGCCCACGTCGCCAAGATGTCCTCTCTCCGGCTTAGCCAAAGCAGGCGTCGGAGGGAAGAAACCGCCAAAGTTCAGGCATGGTTCGTCACCACCAGAACAGCTTTCGCTCGGTCACAGCTCTCGCGGCGATCGCTGGAAATGCCGTGGAGTGGTTTGAATTTACAGTTTATGGATACCTGGCTGTCTCCTTGAGCCAGGCGTTTTTCCCCCAAGACAACAGCAAATTCCAACTGCTCTCCAGCTTTGGGGTTTTCGCCGTTGGCTTCCTTATGCGACCGATCGGAAGCCTTGTTCTGGGGCCCTTGGGCGATCTCATCTGAAGCCGGTTTCTGTTGAGCGCAAGCCTCTATCTGATGGGACTATCGAGTCTCCTGATTGCCTGTCTACCCAACTACGACGCCTGGGGATGGCGCGCTCCGATAGCACTCACCATGCTTCGGATGGTGCACAGGTTTTCCGTCGGAGGTGATTTCACCGGCAGCATCGCCTTCAACGCTAAGACCGCGCCAAGAGGGAAGCGGTGTCTGGTTTGCAGCCTGACCAGCGAGGGAGCCCAGCTCGGTTTCAGGATGGCCGCCCTCAGTGCAGGTCTCTACGCCTTGTGGTTCAGCGGGAGTAGAAACGCAGGTGGACCAGGAGGCTGCCGTTCCTCCTCGGCTCTGGAGTGGTCCTGCTCGCGGTGTGGATGCAACTGCGCTTGCCCGAGAGCCTGGGATCCCCATGGACCGACACTTGGAGGCAGCTCAATGCTGCGGTCATCGAACGGCTTCAGGAGTTGTTGACCCGGTAGCTCCTGGCCTTGAAGGTCATGGCGCTCGTGGGCTTCACCAACGTGGTCTTCTACCCCGCGATGGTGTTCTTGGTGGACTTCTGCGTTCGCCAAAACAGAGAGGCCGCAGCGGCCAATGCCAACACCAGCGCCATCCATACCGGAGGTGTGTTGGTGATGATGGCGAGTGGAGCCCTTGCTGATCTCTTCGGCCTGCTGCGAATCAACCGATGGGGGAATATCGCGGAGCTGCTGCTGGTGGTTCCGGCTCTCTGGCTGGGTCTTGAAGGAACAGTGCTGAACATGACGATCGCACTGCAGCTCCTGGTGATCCCTTTGATGATGGTCCTTGGCACCCAGGGGCTACTCGGAGCGCTGTTGGTTCCCAGCCGTGACCGCTGTGCTGTGTTCTCGCTGGCCTACACCCTCTCTGTTGCCCTCTTCGGCGGAACGGCACCACTGCTGGCGGGATGGCTGCTCTACCAGCATGCGGTGGGCTGTCTGTTGTTCTACCGGTGCCCTTGGGCGTGTTGTGTCTGATCGCACTGAGCCGCAGCCAATCGCAGCTGGCGCGTGAAGAATGCGAGCCATGGGAGACGGCACACCGATGACTCTCTCGTTTCGGGAACTCCAAGCGCAACTGCAGCCTGGCTGGGGCTGCGAGCACAACGGCAAAAGCGGCCAATTCGACGTGCTCGTGGTGCCCTCCCTGACGATGTACAAGACCCTGATGGCCTTGGTCACCGACGCACACCACTACGAGGAACGGCAGCTCTTCTCCCTGATTCGGCTCCGGGACCCCGGGGTGCGGGCCATCTATGTCACCAGCAAGTTACTGCCGGAGCTTGTCGTCGATGCGGTGCTGGAACTCCTACCTGGTGTCCCCACCTCCCATGCCCGCTGCCGGCTGCAGCTCTTTGACACCGACGACGCCTCCAACCGCCCCCTGACCGAAAAGCTGCTGGAGCGCCCAGCCCTGCTGACCCGGATCAAGGAGCAGTTACGCACAGGCCGCAGCTTCATCAGCTGGTTCGTGGTGACCGAACTCGAGAAGCGACTCTCTGAAGTCCTGCAGATTCCGTTAGTGGGGACCGACCCCGCATTGGGCCACTGGGGCAGCAAAGCCGGCAGCCGTGAACTCTTTTCCCGCTGCGAGGTGCCGCACCCCCCGGGAGTGGGTTGGTCCACAACCTCGATGATTTAGCCGAAGTCACCGCCCCGCTCTGCGAGGAGCACCCCGAGCTCAAGCGCTGTGTCGTCAAGCTCAACGAGGGAATCAGCGGTGAGGGCAACGCCGCCCTTGATCTCCTGCCGCTGGGCCTAGACGCGTGCTCAGCGGCAGGCCGGCGCCAACGGCTACGCCAGGAACTGGAGCGCCTGCCAATGCCCGCCCAAGGGCTGGCTCAGTCTGCTGGCGGTGCAGGGTGCTTTGGTCGAAGCCTGGCTGGAGGGGGGCGATCAACTCAGCTACTCGAGCGTGCAAGGAACCATTCACCCCGATGGGCGTGTTGAGGTGCTCTCCACACGCGAACAGATCCTTGGGGGAGCCAACGGCCAGACCTACCAGGGCTGCCATTTTCGCGCGGATCAGGCCTATCGGCTCGCGTTAATGCGCCATGGCCAAGCCATCGGCGAAGCCCTCGCCGCCGAAGGGGCCCTGGAGCACTACGCGGTCGATTTCATTGCCCGCCTGATCGATGGGCAGTGGGACCTGCAGGCGATCGAGGTCACCCTGCGGCAGGGGGGAACCAGCCACCCCTACATGGCCCTGCGGGCGATCACCACGGGCAGGCTCAATCCGGAGTCCGGGGAATTTCTCTCTCCCACCGGCCAGGCCTTGCACTACATGGCTACTGACAACCTGACCCATCCCAACCTGCGGGGATTGCTGCCGGCGGACCTAATCGACATCGTCGCGGAAGCGGATCTGCACTACGACCCCGCTCGGCTCAGGGGCAGCGTCTTCCACCTGCTGGGCTGCCTCTCGGAGTACGGCAAGTTGGGCATTACCTGTATAGGCCGCAGCGCCGATGAGGCCGAGCAGGTCTACGCGGCGACCGCCAGTCAGCTGATAAAGCAGGCCACCTCCGTTCAGGACGGGGCCTAGTCCTGGCCGCGGCCGGGATAGACCAGCACCGGCAGCTCGGCGTGGGTGAGCACCCGTTGGGTTTCACTCCCCAGCACCAGGCCAGCCAAAGCGCGGGGGCCATGTGAGGCCATGAAGATCAGATCGCAGCCGTCCTCACTGGCCATCTCCAGGGCCTGATCAACCGCCAAGTGGGAGAACTCCGAGCCGTCCGTGGGCACCAAGAGATGACGAAACATCAGCCGCAATCCTTCGGGCTACCCGCAAGCTAGTCAGGCTGGACCAATCCAACCGGCCAGATGTGAGGCCGCCTGGGAGCGGGCCAGGGCGCGGGAAGCGGGCAGGGCCGGCTCGAGTTTTGCGGAGCTGAAGGGCGGCAATTGACGACTGCGCAGCCATGCGCCCCAGCGGAACTCGTGAAAGGGAATCAGTGGCGCTGAAGCGATCACCTTCTCGCGCTTCAACTTCCAGACCAAGCTGCGGTAGGGATCGTCCTGGGTACCCAAAAGGGTGGAGGGCAGGACCGAGGGGTGCTGCGGCCCCAAGCCGCGACCGTCATAGAGGTAGAGCCAGCCGCGGCGATGCAGCTCAGCGAGCACCACGGCAGGATCCGCGCTGGGAACCTCCAGAGCGAGATAGCCAAAGGCCGTGGCCTGGGGGTCCAGCTCCAGCAGAGCACGCAAACGGTGATGGCGATCCACCATCCAGAGCTCACCGGCTGCACTGCGCACCAACGGCGTGGGTTTGCGCTTTAAGTACTGCCGCTGTTCTTTCGGGTGATCCTCAGCAAAATCCCGTTGGCGGCTCACGATTTCCGCCATGCCCACGCAGAGCTGAGTCGGATGCAGATCCTGAATTGGGAGCTCGAACAGCGCCGTTTTGCCCTCCGCGGGGGGCGGCAAGGAATGAAACGGAGGCAGACGCAAACCCATCGCACGAACTTAAACCGGTTTTTTCAACTGCTGCTGTCGCTGTTCGCCGTTTTCTGTGTTGGGGTGAACAGTGCGCAGGCGGCGGATTCGGCCAGCTGCCATTCCCTCTCGGACACCCAGGTCGCAGCGCTGTTCGACCGCTGGAACGAGGCCTTGGCCAGCGGGGATCCCACCCAGGTAAGCGCTCTTTACCAAGCCGATGCCCTGCTGCTGCCCACCCTCTCGGATCGGGCACGCACCACGACGGCCGGGATCGAGGATTACTTCAAGGTTTTTTTGAGCAAACACCCCACCGGCCGCATTG
Organism: Synechococcus sp.; assembly: GCA_047285805.1. Taxonomy (GTDB): domain Bacteria; phylum Cyanobacteriota; class Cyanobacteriia; order PCC-6307; family Cyanobiaceae; genus Vulcanococcus. The sequence goes on from JBJBCN010000002.1 coordinate 955,674, forward strand.
ATCAGCGGGTGATTCAGAGCGAGTGCGATGTGGCCATCGATGCCGGCAACTACAGCTTTGAATTCGATGGCCAGGGATGGGTGCAGGCTCGATACACCTTTGTCTATGCCTACCGGGATGGGGAGTGGCGCATTGAGCACCAACACTCCTCGCTGCTGCCCTAGATAGCTAGCTTAAGCAGGTGGCGCAGCTCCCGCTTGGGCAGCTCCGTCAACACCGACGGTACGGCCGGAGACGCGGTTGTCACCCGGGAGCTCTCCTGGTGCTCGCGGATGGTCAGGCCATAGATCTCGAGGAAAAAATCGCGATCAGCCACCGAACCGGACAAGCCGGATTGGCGATAGAGCTTCCGCAGTGGGGTCCAGGGACGGTCCATGACGAGTCCGTGGAGCTGATGCAGGCGAAAACGTCTCAGGGCCTTGAGCGGTGATTCACCGCAATGGCTATGGAAGAGGTTCTGCAAGGTGCGCACACTGACGTGCACGTGTGCCGCTAGGTCCGGCATGCGCAGAGCACTTGCATAGTGCTCTGCGACATAGGCCGCCAAAGTCTGCATCACCGCAGCGTCGGCTGGATCGATAGCTCGATTCGGACCAGAGCGATCCAAGAGGAGAGTGCTGGGAGCTGCGGAAAGTTAGACCCCCCAGCAAGCCCCAAAGCTCCTATGTCACGGAATCAAGCGCACTATGCAAAAACTGCAAAACGCTCAGCGGGGACGGCCCACATCGGTGGGCCTTGCCGGTGCAAGCAGACAGTGGGGAGCACTGCGCCAGCGGCGCTGACGGCGGCGCTGCAGCCAGGTGATCGCGAGCCGCAGGGTGATGAAGCCGTAGAGGGCCAGCAAAACCAAGCTCGCTGCGTCTTTCGAACTCGGCATCGCCAGGGTCAGCGTGCAACGTTTTCATGCAAGCGGCGCTCGAAGGGGCGTCAATCGGCATTTGTGCCGAGTCTCAGCTGACCTTCACCCCCTTCCAAAAAGCTACCCGTTTGGTGATTTCAGCCGCCGCGGGCTTGGGGGTCTCGTAGCTCCAGGCGCAGTTGGCATTGACCACCACATCCCCATAGCGGCGGGTGTCCTTCCAACCGCAGCTACTGGTGTGGCTGCTGTCGCGGAAGAACTCCTGCTTGACGGCCGCGCGGGGGAAATCAGGATTGCCCTCCACTACGACGATCTCGTCGCTCTCGGCGATGACAGTTCCGTTCCAGCTGGCTTGCATGCTTGAGGTGATGCAACTACCTCATGACCACGCCTGACTCGAGCAAGCCGGGACCGCGCTGGTGGGTCAGTGGCGACCTGGATGGCTTTCTGGGCTTGAGCCTGGACAACCTGATCCAGATCCTGTTGATCCTTGGGCTCTGCCGGGGAGTTTTGGGCTACCCCGATGCCCTGGTCTTTGGCACGATCCTCCCCGCCACGGGCATCAGCCTGCTGATCGGCAATGCCGCCTACGCGCTGCAGGCCTATCGGCTGGCGCAGCGGGAGGGGCGCGATGACCGCACGGCCCTGCCCTATGGCATCAACACGGTCAGCCTCTTTGCCTACATCTTTTTGGTAATGCTGCCGGTGAAGCTCACCGCCCTCAGCCAGGGCATCGATGAGGCCTCCGCCGTGCGGCTCTCCTGGCAGGCGGGTCTGGTGGCCTGCCTGGGCTCCGGCTTGATCGAAGCTTGCGGGGCCTTCTGCACCGATTGGCTCAGGCGCTGGCTGCCGCGGGCGGCCCTGCTCTCCACCCTCGCGGGCATTGCCCTGGGCTACATCGCCTTGGGCTTCCTGCTGCGCACCTATGCCCAACCCCTGGTAGGGCTGGCGGTCTTGGCGGTGATCCTGGCTACTTATTACGGCAAGGTCCGCTTCCCGATCCCTGGCGGACTGTTGGCGGTGCTGGTGGGCAGCGTCCTGGCCTGGAGCAGTGGATTAATCGACGCCGATCCCCAGCGCTGGGCCCAGGAGGCGGCCCAGGTCGGCTGGCGCTGGCCCCAGGCGGAGCACGGCAGCCTGTGGGCGGCGCGAGGACAACTGCTGCCCTGGCTTGGGGTGATCGTGCCGATGGGCCTCTTCAACGTGCTCGGTTCCCTGCAGAACATAGAGAGCGCCGAGGCAGCCGGGGACCGCTACCCCGTGCGCAGCTCTCTCTTGATCAATGGCCTAGGCACCGTGGTCGCCGCGGGGTTGGGGTCCTGCTTTCCGACCACGATCTACATCGGACATCCCGGCTGGAAAGGGATGGGGGCCCGCATTGGCTACTCCTGGTTGAACGGGCTGCTGATGGGGGCGGCCTGCCTGCTGGGGCTCTTTGGCATCGTGGGCCAAATCGTGCCCATCGAAGCTGGGATGGCGATCGTGCTCTACATCGGCCTGGTGATCACCGCCCAGGCCTTTGAAGCCACCCCCCGCGCCCATGCCGCCGCAGTTGCCCTGGGGCTGATGCCCGGTCTGGCGGGCTGGGGGGCCCTCCTGATCAAGGCGGGGCTGCGGGCCGGCGGGGCCGGAGGTCCCGACACACCCTTTGGCTCCGAACTGCTGGAGGGACTGCAGCAGTCCGATGTGTGGGCCGCCGGCGCCTTTGCCTTGGAGCAGGGGCAGATCATCACGGCAATGCTTCTGGCCGCAATGGTCGTCTACGCGATCGAGCAACGCTTCAAGGCAGCCTGCCTGACCGCCCTCGTGGCCGCGGCCAGCTCCTGGTTCGGCTTGATCCATGCCTGGCAGTTCAGCGCCAGCGACACCAGCCTGAAATTGGGTTGGGGCACCGGGGCGGCCTGGGCCCAGGGCTATCTGGCGATGGCCGTGGTCTTCGCCGCCGCCAGCTGGAGGAGCGGGATCACCAGAAAAGGCTCATGATTTCAAGCCGGGCCACCCCCAAGGGGGCCGGCACCGGATTCGGCCCCGCCGGCTGAGCCTTCACGGCAAAGAGATAGGTATCAGCCCAAGTGGGATTCAGCGGTGGGCGCAGGGCCAGCGTGACCACCTGCCCCGGTTGCGGAGGCTCGGGGAAGACCGCCCGCAGGGTGCGGGTCGCCTGGTCAAAGGAGGCCTCCACGGGAACGGCAGCCCCTTGCTGGCGGGGGCGGCCGAGAAATGCCCGCGCCCGCTTGGGCGCCAGCGAAAAGGTGCGATCTACGCCGCGGGTCTGGGTGATCACCAGCCCTCCCAAACCGGCCCCGGCGTTCTCGGAAAGGGTGATCGTGAAGTAGTACTGCCCTTGGGCCTGGTTGACGTACCAGTTGTAGTTGGTGAAATCCACCTTCCAGGGCGGATTCGTGAAGGAGGTCTGCCCCCGGAGCTCAAGAGCCGAAGCGGGTTCCGGCCGAAGGCCATCAGCCACCCCGGAGAGAAGCAAACCCAGCGCTGTGCAAGCGGCAGCCGCTGACGCTCTCCAAGCGGCCATAGCAGCATTGATGTGGATGGTTGAACGCTAGCCAGCGTTTTTGAAAGCAGTTGATATCTTCAAAAGGACTGCAGCGCTCCTCGATGAACCGGGCTGAACTCGATGCCATCGAACTGATGCTGCGTGATCTGAACACCCGCCACGAAGAGATTCGCCACCGGGCTGCCTTCCGCGGCTGCACCCGCGAATTGGTTGTGCTGCAACAGGAACTCGTGCAGTACCTGATGGACAAAAAAGCCGCAATCAGCGGCCGTTAGGCCTCGAGGACGAAGGGAACCGGGTTCTGATCGCGGCGGTGCTGAACCGGCAGAGGAGCAGGTTGCTCCTGGCCGTCAAGTGCGGCCGTGGCCTCAAGGACACCACGCAGCGCGCGAGCGGCATGCAAAGACATGTCCCGCGGCACCGAGATGCGATCCCGCAGATACCGCAGCCCCACCGCCGTGCCGGTCGGAGGAGTGATCGCTCCGTTCTTGGGCTTGAGCAGCATGGTTAAGGCCGAACGTAGGGCTTGATCCAGGGCCGGACCCGACGAAGGATTCACCGCCATAAGCCGCTCTCGGTGCCGCAGCACCCGCGCGACCGCCTCAATCTGGGCACCCTCGGGCCGCTCCTGTCGAGTTTCGATCACCGCCTGATCCGCCACGGGCCAGGGCCCCTGATCGATCAGCTGGGCAACGCGCCGTTGCTCGGCGCCACCACTCGCCAAGCAACAGCCCATCTGCGGCGGCAGGTCATGGGCATGGGTGTGGAAATCGCTTTGGGTGCCCAGGTAGGTGAGGCGCTGCTCGAGGGCCGTGAACCAGCGATCGATGGCGGGGTGCTGCTGACGGATCCCGTAGCCCTTGTAATAGGCGAGGGAGGCGTTCATCCGCTCGAGGTAGGGGATGAAGATCACATCGGCGCTGCTGAAGCGCTCTAGAAAGAACGGACCAGGTGCCGCCTCCAGGGCCTCCTCCACCAAGCCGGCGATCCGCGCGAAATGCTGCTCCGCTGGTGCGCTACGGGGCCCCTCGCCATCGCAGTAGCAAAGCCACTGACACCAGGCGCGAAAAAGACGCCGCTCGAGCTGCCTCAGTTGAAAAACATCGGGATCGCTCAGTGTGGCTTCGAGGGGCCCGAAGGCATCTTCAAGGGCCTGCAGGATCACATCGCTCTCGGTGTAGAGCCGGCCATCGAGCTCTAGAGCCGGGAGCATCCCGGAGGGCACCACCTGCTCGTACCAGCGCTCCTTCTCGCCGTAGCAGAACATCGTGACCTTGCGGATCCGATAGGGAATCCGCTTCTCCTCAAGCCAAAGCCAGACTTTCTGGCAGTAGGGGCACCAGGCGTGATGATCGCGGTAGAGGGTGACACGCACCTCCGACTCCGGCCGGCCAAACAGCCTCAAGCGCGCCTGGGCATTGGTGGGACCCTCCTGGCGCAGCTGCAGCAGTTGCGCTTCGCTCTGCAGGGGCAGCAGTTCAGCGAGGTCGTCCCAGCTCAGTGCTTGCGGGCCCTGGGAGCTGAACATCAAAGAGAGGGCGGGACGGTTCACTGTTTTAGGGAATCACGGCGGCAGCTCGGGCCCCTCTAGGCAACACTTGGAGCAGGCAAGGGCGATGGCATGAGCGACCACTTCGATCTGATCGTGATCGGGGCCGGATCTGGAGGACTCGCCGCCGCCAAGCGAGCCGCGTCCTACGGCGCCCGTGTCGCCATCGTCGAAGGGGACCGGGTGGGCGGCACCTGCGTCATCCGCGGTTGCGTCCCCAAAAAACTGATGGTCTACGGCTCCGCCGTCCGCCATCAATTGAGCGATGCCGCGAGCTACGGCTGGAGCATCGGTGCGATCAGGCATGACAGCAGCGTGCTGCTCAGCAAGGTGCGCGCGGAGGTGGATCGCCTGAACCAACTGCACATCGGCTTCCTCGAGAAAGCGGGGGTGGAGTTGGTGCTTGGCTGGGGACGATTGGCCGATGAGCGCACGGTGAGCGTGCAGGACAGCACTGGCAGCGAAACGCGGCGACTGACGGCCGAGCGAATCTTGATCGCCGTCGGCGGCCGGCCCCATCGCCCCGAGATTCCAGGGGCCGAGCTGGGCTGGGTCAGTGACGACCTGTTCAAGCTGCCGCAGTTCCCGAAGGAGGTCGTCATCGTCGGTGCCGGCTTCATCGCCTGTGAGTTCGCCTGCATCCTCAATGGCTTGGGCGTGAAGGTCACCCAACTGGTGCGCGGCGATCACCTGCTGCGGGGCTTCGATCGGGAATGCGGGCTGGCGGTACAGGAGGCGATGGAGGCCGAAGGCATATCGGTCCGCTTGGCACACAGCCCCGCCGCCATCGAAGGCGAGCTGGGGGCATTGACGGTGGTAACCCTGAGCGGCGAGCGCATCGCCTGCAACGGCGTGCTGCTGGCGACAGGCCGCCGCCCCTTCCTGGCGGGGCTGAACCTCGAAGCTGCCGGCGTCGCGGTAGAAGGCCACCGCATTCCGGTCGATTCGGACCAGCGCACCAACGTGCTCCACATCTACGCCGTAGGAGACGTCACGGACCGGATCAACCTGACACCGGTTGCCATTGACGAGGGCCGGGCCCTGGCGGACACGATCTGGGGCAATAAACCCCGCCAGGTGGACCATGACCTGGTGGCCGCTGCGGTCTTCTCCCAGCCGGAGCTTTCTAGCGTGGGCCTCAGCGAGGAGGCCGCGATCGCGCGCTTTGGCCCTGATGGCGTCAAGATCCATCGGGCCCGCTTCCGGCCGATGAGCCAGGCCCTGCCAGCCCGCGATCCCAAGGTGCTGCTGAAGCTCGTGCTCGAGGCCGACAGCGACAAGGTGGTGGGCTGTCACATGGTCGGCGAGCACGCCGCCGAGATCATTCAGATGGCAGCAATCGCGATCGGCATGGGGGCCACCAAGGCCGATTTCGACCGCACGATGGCGCTGCATCCGACGATCTCCGAAGAGTTCGTCACCCTGCCCAACTAAGGCGATGCGCACACTCTTAATCAGCGGCGCCAGCCGCGGTATCGGCCGGGCCATGGCGGAGCGGCTCTTGAGCGATGGCCATCGGTTGAGCTTGGGCCTGCGCAAACCGGACGATCTCAAGGGCAGCCCCCTAGACCCTGAGCGGGCCGGAGCCGATCGCGTCCTGCTGCATCCCTATGACGCAGCGGTGCCCAGCGATGCCGAAGCCTTGGTGCAGGCGACGTTGGAGCACTTCGGGGAATACGACAGCGTGATCCACTGCGCGGGGATCTTCTCGCGGGTGCCCGTTGTCTTTGAGAACGGGCAAGAGGAGGAGATCCAGCGCCTCTTCGACGTCAATGTGATGGGTCCCTGGTGGCTGACCCGTGCCGCCTGGCCGCAGCTGGCCGCCCATGGCTCCGGCCGAATCGTCGTGCTGGTGTCGATGAGCGGCAAACGCACCAAGGGACTACTGGCGGCCTACAGCACCAGCAAGTTCGCCTTGATGGGGCTCTGCCAGACGATGCGCAATGAGGGGTGGGAGAGCGGCATTCGCGTCACAGCGATCTGCCCGAGTTGGGTCAACACCGACATGGCCGCCGCCGTGAAAGCGTTGCCGCCCGAGCAGATGACACAAAGCGAAGACATCGCCGCCCTAACCAGCAAGCTGCTCGAGCAACCCAACAGCTGCGTGCCCTTTGAGCTAGCTCTGAACTGCAACCTCGAGGCTTAGCGCTCGAAGGTGTACTCGCGGGTCAGCTGGAAGACCGTGCCGCTCAGCAGGAGCAGGGCGATTAGGTTAGGCAGAGCCATCAGACCATTGAGGGTGTCAGCCAACCCCCAGACCACACCGCGGTCACCAGCGACGGAACCAATCACCACGACCGCCACCCAAACGAAGCGGAAGGGCTTGATCGCCCGCTCACCAAACAGAAATTCGGTGCAGCGCTCGCCGTAGAAGCTCCAGCCCAGGACCGTGGTGAAGGCAAAGATCACCAGGCCGGCCGTGACGACCCAACCGGAGCCGCTCAGTCCGGTGTTGAAGGCCAGGATCGAGAGGTTGGCCCCCGACTCGCCACTTCCAGAGACACCCGTGGTGATGATCACCAGGGCCGTCATCGTGCAGATGATCAGGGTGTCGATCACCGTGCCGAGCATCGCCACCGTGCCCTGACGAACCGGGTCATTAGTGCGGGCCGCAGCATGGGCGATTGGAGCACTGCCCAGCCCAGCTTCATTGGAGAAGATTCCGCGCTTGAAGCCCATCAGCACCACCTGACCGAAGGCACCACCGGCGGCCGCCTGGCCGTTGAAGGCATTGGCAAAGATCGTGCCGAAAGCGCTGGGCACCTCACTGACGTTGAGGCCCAAAACCACCAGGCAGGCCAAGACATAAAGAATGGACATCGCCGGCACCAGGGCAGAAGCCGCCTGGGAAATCCGATTAATGCCGCCAATGATCACGGCAAAGACCAGACCACCCAGGACCAAGCCCGTGGCCACCCGGGGTATACCCGCCGCGGCCAGGGCGCTGGAGACCTCAAAGCACTGCACCCCATTGCCGATGCCAAAGCCCGCCAACATGCCGAAGAGGGCAAAGAGCACGGCCAACCACTGCCAATTAGAGCCCAGGCCATTGCGGATGTAGTACATCGGGCCGCCGACGTGGTTTCCCAAACCGTCGACTTCCCTGTAGCGAACGGCGAGTACTGCCTCGGCATATTTCGTGGCAATGCCGAAGACGGCGATCACCCACATCCAAAAGACGGCACCCGGACCACCGATAGCGATCGCTCCAGCGACCCCGGCAATGTTGCCCGTGCCGATCGTGGCGGCAAGAGACGTCATCAAGGCGCCGAAGGCGCTGATGTCTCCCGCTTCTCCAGCCTCAGCGGGTTTGGCGAGCATGCGCACGCCATAACCGATGCGCTGCAGGGGCATCAAGCGCAGCCCCAGCATCAGCACGATGCCGGTGACTGCGATCAACGTGACCATCGGCCAGCCCCAAACCACCCCGTTAATCGGGTCGTTGATGGCCTTAATGAGCTGTTCCATTCATCGCCAGAGGATCTGGTGATGGTGGCACGATTCAGGCGGGGGTCAGGGCTTCGAAACGGAAGACCTGACGACCGGCAGGGGTGTCACCGGAGGCCTCGGTTTCCACCACCCGCTCGCTCAGCACCCAGGGGCCTTCACCGGCCAAGGGAACGAAGCTGTCGGTGAAGGTGCTCTTCCCGCCGCGGGCAGCGCCGCTGGCGGGATCGGCGTATTGGCTGGTGTAGGTGTGGCTCAGATAACCACTACCGGTGTCAGTAGTGCTTTTGGTGAAGATCGTCACCACGGTTCCGTGGATGTGGCGGTGCACCATCGTCACCACGTCGTCCTTGATCCGGTAGCGGTCGCCGGCGTTCTTGCCGCCCACGATCACCTCGGTGCCCACCTCATCGGTCTCGCCGGCAGTGAAGGTGTTCTCGCCGTGGGTCTGCTCGAAGCTGCGGCGAACCCGGTGGATGCAGACCTCCCAGAGCTGGGAGGAAATCGCCTTGTGGATCTCCTCGTTCTCGATGCCCTCCACCTGGGCCTTGAGGTCAGCGCCCACCTTGAAGCTGCCTTCCACGCGCTGGTCATCCTGTTCCCAGACGCAGCAGCCGTTGTAGCCGGCAAAGCCAGGAGCCCAGGTGTAGCGGTTTTCGTAGGCCGCCCGGAATGCGGCCGTGCAGTCGGAGCCAGAGCTAACCGGAGCAGAGCTAGGAGCGACGGTCACGGCAAGGGATTCAGCTGTTGTATCACCCTACGGGGCAAGTACCCCCTAGCCGTGGATGTCTTGCAGAGCACGTACCTGCATCTGCTGGGCCTGGAGGGCGGTGATGCCTTCCACCGCGGCGCGAGCACCGGCCAGGGTCGTGACGGTCGTCACGGCGTAGTCGATCGCCGCGCGGCGCAAGTATTTGTCATCGTATACAGCCTGACGACCGACGGGGGTGTTGATCACCAGCTGGATCTCACCGGAGCGGATCGCGTCCTCGATGTTCGGGCGACCCTCGTGCACCTTCAGCACGGTCTCAACCTTGAGCCCCGCCGCCGCGAGGGCGCGGGCGGTGCCTTCGGTGGCCACCAGGTGGAAGCCCATCTGATCCAAGTGCTGGGCGACGGGCAGCAGGGCTGACTTGTCGCGGTCATGGGTCGAGAGGAAGACCGTGCCACTGGTGGGCAGGGCCTCACTGGCCCCCAGTTCCGCCTTGGCGTAGGCCAGGCCAAAGCTGGTGGCGGTGCCCATCACCTCTCCGGTGCTGCGCATCTCGGGACCCAGGATCGAGTCAGCGCCGGGGAAGCGCTTGAAGGGGAGCACCGCCTCCTTCACCGCCTGCAGGGGAGGCTTGGGCTCGCTGGTCAGACCGATTTGCTCGAGGGTTTTGCCGGACATGATCCGGCTGGCGATCTTGGCCAGGGGGGCGCCGGTGGCCTTTGCCACGAACGGCACCGTGCGGGAGGCGCGGGGGTTCGCCTCAATGATGTACACGAGGCCGTCCTTGATGGCGAACTGAAGGTTGATTAGTCCGTTGACCTGAAGGGCCAAGGCCAGGGCCTCACTCCACTGGTGGATCGTCGTGAGGACCTCCTGCTCCAGGCTCACCGAAGGCAGGGCACAAGCGGAGTCACCGGAGTGGACGCCGGCCGGTTCGATGTGCTCCATCAGACCGCCGATGACCACCTTGCCGGTGCCATCGCAGAGGGCATCGACATCCACCTCGGTGGCGTTCTCGAGGTACTGGTCAATCAGGACCGGGTGATCCGGCTCGACGTTCACCGCTTCGTTCATGTAGCGGTTGAGCTCGTCTTCGCCATAGACCACCTCCATGGCCCGGCCCCCCAGGACATAACTGGGGCGCACGACCACGGGATAGCCAACGCGCTCGGCCACCACACGGGCCTCGGCCTCACTGCGGGCCAGGCCATTGCGGGGCTGTCGGATGTCGAGGCGCCGCAGGATCGCTTCGAACTGCTCGCGGTCCTCCGCGGTGTCGATCGATTCCGGCGAAGTGCCCCAGATGCGGGTACCCGTGGCCTGACCGGCGGGGGACTGCAGCCAATGCAGCAACGGAATCGCCAACTTCAGCGGGGTCTGACCACCAAATTGAACGATCACGCCCTCGGGCTTCTCCGCCTCGATGACGTTCAGCACATCCTCAAAGGTGAGGGGCTCGAAATAGAGGCGATCCGAGATGTCGTAGTCGGTGGAGACCGTCTCCGGATTGGAGTTCACCATCACCGTGGCGAACCCTTCCTCCTGCAACGCGAAGGAGGCGTGGACGCAGCAGTAGTCGAACTCGATGCCCTGACCGATGCGGTTCGGGCCGCCCCCCAGGATCATCACCTTGCGGCGAGACTCCGGCTGGACCTCGGATTCGGGGGGCACCAGCTCCAGGCTGCCGTCGGCCCGCAGCCGCTCCATCGTCCGCTCGTAGGTCGCGTAGTGATAAGGCGTGCTGGAGGCGAACTCCGCCGCGCATGTGTCCACGGTCTTAAAGACCGCGTTCACGCCCAGACCTTGGCGATGGCTGCGCACCTCGAGCTCCTTGCTGCCAGTGGCCCAGGCGATCTGGCGATCGGAGAACCCGAGTTGCTTGAGCTTCAGCAGCGCCGCGGCATCCAAAGAAGGCAGGCTCTGACCCTTCAGCAGGCGCTCCTCAGCCGTGATGATCCGGCGCAGCTTGGCCAGGAACCAGGGGTCGATGGCGGAGATCCGATGGATGTCGGCATCGCTATAGCCGTTCACCATCGCGGTGCGCACCGCAAAGATCCGATCGGGCGCCGGAGTGCGCAGCTCGCGATCGAGCTCGGAGCGCTCCGGGCTGGGGTCCGGGCGGTCGCCACCCCAACCAGAGTGGCCGGTCTCCAGGGAGCGCAGGGCCTTCTGGAAGGACTCCTCGAAATTGCGACCAATGGCCATGGCCTCGCCCACGGACTTCATAGCCGTGGTCAGCACCGCCGGGCTGCCCCGGAACTTCTCGAAGGCAAAGCGGGGCACCTTCGTGACCACGTAATCAATCGTGGGTTCGAAGCAGGCCGGGGTCTTGCCGGTGATGTCGTTGTGGATCTCGTCGAGGGTGTAACCAACTGCCAGACGGGCGGCAATCTTGGCGATCGGGAAACCCGTGGCCTTTGAGGCGAGCGCCGAACTCCGCGAGACGCGCGGATTCATCTCAATCACTATGACGTCCCCATTAGCGGGGTTGATCGCAAACTGGATGTTGCTACCGCCGGTGTCCACTCCGATCTCGCGGATGATCGCGATCGACTGGTCCCGCAAGCGCTGGTATTCGCGGTCCGTAAGGGTCTGCGCCGGCGCCACGGTGATCGAGTCACCGGTGTGCACCCCCATCGGATCGAGGTTTTCGATCGAGCAGACGATCACGACGTTGTCGGCGGTGTCGCGCATCACCTCCAGTTCGAATTCCTTCCAACCGAGCAGGGACTTCTCGATCAGGATCTGGCTGACCGGACTGGCGTCGAGGCCGCTCAGGCAAATCGCCCGGAACTCTTCGGGGTTGTAGGCAATACCGCCGCCACTGCCGCCCAGGGTGAATGCGGGGCGAATGATGCGGGGGTAACTGCCGATCTGGTCGCCGACGGCTTCGGCCTCCTCGAGGGTCGTGGCAATGCCGGAAGGGCAAACATCCACGCCAATGCGGCCCATGGCCTGTTTAAAGAGGTCCCTGTCTTCTGCCTTCTCTATCGCCTCCAGGTTAGCGCCGATCAACTCAACCCCGTACTTCTCCAGGGTGCCGTCTTTGGAGAGGGCCACCGCCAGGTTCAAGGCGGTCTGCCCGCCCATGGTGGGCAGCAAGGCGTCGGGGCGCTCCTGTTCGATTACCCGGCGAACCACGTCCGGGGTCAAGGGCTCTATGTAAGTGCGATCCGCCATATCCGGATCGGTCATGATTGAGGCAGGATTGCTGTTCACCAGCACCACCTCAAATCTCTCGGCCCGCAAGGCTTTACACGCCTGGGTTCCCGAATAATCAAATTCGCAGGCCTGTCCGATCACGATCGGGCCAGACCCCAGCAGCAGGATGCGACGCAGATCCGTGCGACGGGGCATAGCAGGGGCCGGTAGCCAAACCCATCCAGCCTCTCACGCGATCCAATCGCACCGCTGTTAACCCAGACCCAGTCAAAGATCCAGCCGTGGCTAGTGTTGTCGGCAACACGCCTGTTGCGTCCCCATGAGCGAACTCCAGCGCCTGAAGGGGTTGCTGCCTCCCGAGATGCAGAGCTGGGTGTTTGTGGAAGCTGCGGCCTCAGCGGATCCGCCGTTGATCACCATCGAGGAGATCGGCCGCGATGAGGTGGAGGTCCAGCTCGACCTTCATAAGTGGGACGCTCTGGCGATCGATCACCGCAACCTCCTCTTCTGGCACGAGGTGGGGCGGATCCAGAACGACTCCGTGCCCCGCGACGGCTGGGAGATGGCCGCTCTGGCCATCGGCCTGGGTGGCGCCATCGGTGAGCTCTGGGTCCAAGACGGCCTGCTTCTGCTCATGGCCCTGGGCCTTTCGGGTTTTGCCGGCTACCGCCTCTATCTGAAGAACAACTCCGAGAAGCGCCTGCAGGACGCCATCGCCGCCGACGAGCGGGCGATCGATCTGGCCTGCCGCTTCGGCTACACCCTGCCCAACGCCTACAAGAGCCTCGGCGGCGCCCTCAAGGAGCTGGTGGAGCAAACCCGCAAGAAGAAGAAGCGGGGCTTCTATGAGGACCGGCTGGAGGCGCTGCGCAAGAGTGCAGGGAAAGCCCGGGCCGAGATGGCACAGCAACAGGGCTCCCGTCACTCCGTGAGCAGCGAGAACGTTTATGGCTGAGGCCCAAGCCGCCAAGCCCAGTCCCGACCCCAACCGACCCCGGCTAGACCTCGACGACACAAAAGCCCTAGCCCTGCTGGCCGCCGATGCCTGTGACGACCGCAAGGCCACCGACATCGTGCTGATCCGTGTCGAGGAGATCTCCTCGATTGCCGATTGGTTCGTGATCGCCAGCGGTTTCACCGATGTCCAGGTGCGCGCCATGGCCCGCTCCGTCGAGGACAAGATGGAGGAGCGCACCGGCCGCCTGCCCCTGCGCAAAGAAGGGCAAAACGAGGGCCGCTGGGTCCTACTCGATTACGGCGAGGTCATAGTCCATTGCCTGACCCCCGATGAGCGCAGCTACTACGACCTGGAGTCCTTCTGGGGCCACGGCGAGAAGGAGAGCTTCGTAGGCTCGGCCTGATTGGAGCACTCCATGGCTGGCAGCGATCCATCGCAAGGGCTCAGGAGCAACACGCCCTGTCCAGTCCCCCCTGAACAGCGCCCCCTCGAGCAATACAAGGAACTCCAGAACTCCCTGTTCTTTGCCTGGGCTCAAAAGAACATCGCCCAGCCGCTGATCCAGAGCTGGCTGATCGCGATGCCGCTCACCCTGTACCTGGCCACGGGCAGCTTCCAGTTGCGCCATGACCCCGCCGCCCTGACCGCCGCCGGTGCAGCGGGGGCCTGTGTGGTGCCGTTGCTGATGCTCACCCGTCAATGGCTGGGCTGGCGAACCGTGTTGGGGCGCCTGACCTCCACCCAGGTGGAGTACGAGGAGTCCGGTTGGTACGACGGTCAAGTCTGGGAGAAACCGCTGGCTTGGCGGCAACAGGACCTGCTGGTGGCCACCCACGAGGTCAAACCGGTCCTGCGCCAGATTCAGCTGGCCCTTGCCAGCACAGTGGTACTGCTCCTGCTCTCCACCGGCCTCTGTCAGGCTCTCTGACATGACCTTCTCCAGCAGCTTCGGCAGCCGCCCTGGGGTGCCTCCCCTTGAGGTGCGCCTGACCCGCAACGGGATCAGCGAATCGCTGCACCGCGTCCATGCCGTGGTCTGCGACCAGCGCGGCCGGATCCTGATGCGGGCTGGAGACCCACAACAGCTGAGCTTCATCCGCTCTGCCCTCAAACCCTTCCAAGCCCAGATTTTTGTCGGCAGTGGCGCAGCTGACTTAGGCGAGCACGACGACCGCGCCCTGGCCATCGCCTGCGCCTCCCATGCCGGCGAGGCCGGCCAGGCCCGCGAAGCCTTCAAGATCCTCTGGAAGGCCGACCTGGAGAGCGAACAACTGCAGTGCCCCACCCCTACAGGCCGTCAGAGTCCGCTGGAGCACAACTGTTCCGGTAAGCACGCCGCCTTCCTGGCCACATGCCGCAAGATGCAATGGCCCCTGGAGACCTATCTCCAGATCGAGCATCCGCTGCAACAGCAGGTGCTCAAGCGCGTCGGCGAACTGCTCGGGATGCCCTCCGCCGAACTGATCACCGCCCGCGATGACTGCGGCGCACCGACCCTGCAGCTGCAGCTGGCGCAGATGGCCCTGCTCTTTGCCCACCTCGGCGCCGGCCAACACGCGGAGCTGGAGCGCCTCTGCCGCTCGATGCTGGCCCACCCCGACCTGGTGGCGGGCGAGGGCCGCTTTGATACCGCCGTGATGCGCAGCAGCCACGGTCAGGTGTTGAGCAAGGGCGGAGCCGAAGGCATCCAATGCCTCAGCCGTGTCGGCGAAGGGCTGGGCTTGGCGATCAAGGTCGAGGACGGCGCCCGGCGGGCCAAAGAGGCCGTCGCTCTTCGCCTGATGCAACAGCTCGAGTGGCTCACCCCGATGACCCTTGAGGAGCTAAGCGCTCAGTTCCTGATGCCCAACACCGCGGTCAAGCTCGAGGTCAGCGGCGAACTGCGCTTCGACAACGGCAACTAGAGGGCATCCCGCTCGAATTGGGCCGCCGCCGCCACGGTGGCCTCGACGCTGAAGAGGCCCTCGGCAATATCTGGGCTAATCGTGAACGTGTTCATTCCCTGAGCCACCAGACGCGGCAGGTCGCAGGGACTGCGCAAGCTTGCCACCAGCAGGCGAAGGGTGGAGCCCAGCGAATCGATGCAGCGTTGCATCTGGATCAGCTCGGCGTGGGCGTCACGGCCGAGGTCGCCAATGCGCCCAAGGTAGGGGGCGATGTAATCGACCCCCAGGGCCGCCGCCAAAAGCACCTGCTGTGGCTCGTAGCAGGCCGTGAAGGTAATCCGGCAGCCCTCCCGCTGCAGGGTCCGGGCCGCCTCCAGGCCGGGGCGGGTGATCGGCAGCTTCACCCAGATCCGCTCCGGGGCAATCGCGGCGAGGGCGCGGCCGCAGCCCACCAGGTCGCTGCCCCAGGCCTGCAGATGAAGCTCCTGAATGCCGTAGGCCAGGGCTCGTTCCGCCAGGTCCTGAAGATGCTCCAACCGGCAGGGCTCAGCGGCGCGCTTGAGCAGGGTCGGGTTGGTCGTTACCCCGGCGAAGAGACCCGTCGGCAACCATTCGTCCCAGGCGCTGACGTCGGCCGAATCCAGCAGCAGGTGCAGCGCCATGGGAGCAATCGCCTCCATCCATCCTGGCTCCATTGCCGGAGGGATCCGCTGTGCTGTAAGTTTCTTGGGACGCCGCGGGGTAGAGCAGTCTGGTAGCTCGTCGGGCTCATAACCCGAAGGTCGGTGGTTCAAATCCGCCCCCCGCCACCAACTCCAAAGCCCCGGCCTTCTCTGAAGCGTCGGGGCTTTTTTGATGCCTGAAATCCTGATGGCTACAAGCAACCCTGACGCGATCGTCGTGGGGTCCGGGGCCACCGGAGGGGTGGCAGCCATGGCCCTCTCCAAAGCTGGGATGCGGGTGCTGGTGCTGGAGGCCGGCCCGGAGTTAAGCGCGAAGCGGGCCTTTGGCAGCGAGCCGATCAACAGCCTCAAACGCCTCAGGAACATCAGCAGCGGCCGGCAGCGCATCGCCGCGAATCACCCCGGCTACTGGAAAGCCAACCCGGAGCTGTTCGTCGATGAGCAGCGCAACCCCTACTCCACCCCCCGCGATCGGCCCTTCCTCTGGACCCGGGGGAGACAAGTGGGGGGCAAAAGCCTCACCTGGGGAGGCATCACCCTGCGGCTCTCCGACTACGAGTTCAAGGGGGCCAGCCGGGATGGCCATGGGCTGGATTGGCCGATCAGCCACAGCGACCTCGCCCCCTGGTACGCCCAGCTCGAGACCCTGCTGGCGGTCAAGGGCCAGCGCGACGGCCTGCCCCAACTACCCGACGGAGAGTTCCAGGCACCGATGCCCCTGACGCCGGCGGAGGAGCACCTGGGCCGCTCCATCCAGCGGGATCTGGAACTGCCCTTGATCCACTCCCGCGGCTTTGAGCTGCACCGCAACCCCCAGACCCCCTGGCCTCGCTCCTGCTCCCAGGGCGGCGCCCTAGCCATCGCCCTGGCCACAGGACGGGTTGAGCTGCGCAGCAACAGCATCGTCAGCCATGTCTTGATCGATCACGCCAGCGGCCGCGCCGAAGGTGTCGAGGCCATCGATCGCGCCAGCGGCGAGCACTTCTGCGCCAAAGCCCCACTGGTGGTGCTCTGCGCCAGCACCATCGAAAGCCTGCGCTTGCTGCTCCACTCCCAGCAGCAGAGCGGCCTGGAGGACGTAAGCGGCCAGCTCGGGCGGGGCCTGATGGATCACATCTCCCGCAGCTGCTTCTTCTCAATCCCCGATCAGCCGGCCCCGAGCAGCAGCGAACTCTCGGGAGCAGGCAGCTGCTTCATCCCGAACACCCTGGAATCCCGATCGTTCAAGCGGGGCTACGGGCTCTGGTGCGGCATTCAACGCTTTGATCCACCCCAACTGCTGATGCGCGAGCGCGGAAGCGCCGTGGGCTTCCTCATCGGACATGGCGAGGTACTCAACCAGAGCCACAACCAGGTAAGCCTTGACCAGAAGCGCCCGGATGCCTGGGGCATTCCCATCGCCCACATCGATTGCCGCTGGGGAACAAATGAAGAGGCGATGGTGGCCCACATGGGCGAGCGCATGGAGGCGGTCGTCGGCTCGGCGGGGGGCCAGATCAAGCCCCTCTCGGATCTTTTTGTGATGCCTCTGATCGAGCCCCTCGTGCAGGGGAGCCTGGCCCTCTCACCGGGAGCGGCCCCTCCGGGCTACTACATCCATGAGCTCGGGGGAGCGCCAATGGCGAAGCACGATGACCAGGGCGTGCTCAACGCTTGGAACCAGCTCTGGCGCACCCCCAACCTGCTTGTGACTGACGGCAGCTGCTGGCCGAGTGCGGGCTGGCAGAGCCCAACGCTCACAGAAATGGCCATAACCTGGAGGGCCTGTGACCACGCTGTAGCGGCGCTTAAGCGTGGGGAACTCTGAGGCGGCGCTCAGGAATCGGCGGCGCTGACGAAGAGCCCGTTCAGGTAGTGCTGGGTGACGGTCTGATCGCTGCAACCGTTCTGGAACAGGAACCCGGCCAAGGCCGAGGTGATCACCCGGTACTGATCCCAGTCGGGACGGTTGCTCAAGAAGGTCTTCATACCGTCAAAGAGGGCTTCAGGCACCTCTGCCTCCAGGCTGATCCGCGGAGCCCCCTGTGGCTGCTCTGGCTCTGGTTCCAGCTCTGTCACGGGCTGCTTCAGGCAACGGCTGAGGAGAGCCCGCTCGAGGTCATCACCAAACAAAGAGTGACCGGACGCCTTCCGCTCGGGCTTGCGGTGTGCACCAACGGCCTGCAGGCCTTCAACACCCTGGTGATCCAAGCGGTTGCGCTCCAACACTTCAATCCTTCGACTTGACCATCAATCCACACAGCGACAGCCCCCGTCAAAGCGTGTTGCAACGGCGACAACGACACTCGAGACACACTGAGACTTCAGTCACACCAAAGGGTCTTGCGCTGATTCCCAGACCGCTCAACCCGTCGACTAATCAGGCCCAGAGAGCTGTCAAGCGCTCAGTGAACGAAACCACGCATTCCCCAGGATTCGGCCTGCCGCAAGTAAGCAGGTCGCGCAAGCTGTGGAAAACGCATTTTTTCCCTGGGGAAAAGCCCAGATGCCTGGGGAAAGCAAAAGACGATAAGCAGGGCTTATGCAGACCAGTCTCGTGGGACGCGCTTGGATTCGAGACGGCTGAGCGGGCTTAATCCGAGGGGTTTTCTTCCGATTTCGGACGCGGCTTGTAAAGGGTCTTCGGACCCAGGGGGTGCTGGGCGTGCGGATAGGGAGTGTGATCGTGCCCGTGGTCGTGGTCGTGGTCGTGATGGTGGTGATGCCCCAGGGGGATGGGAATGCCGTCGGGTTGGCAGGCACCGGTGCACTCAAGCTCACAGAGGGTGCAGCCCTCGATCAGCCCCTCGACGTGGTGGTGATGGCTCTGCTGCGGGGCGCCCACCTCGGTCTCAAAGCCGAGCACCTGGGCGCGGTACTTGCAGAGCGAGCAGTTCATCTGGGTCTCGCCGCGCACGACCTCCTCGACCCGTTCTTTAAAGGTGTCGATCACCAAGGGGTGATCACCTAAATAGGAGGCATCAACGAACTCCACCTCGGGGTGGTCGGCCGCCACCAGCTGGGTGTGCTGGCGGATACGGCTCACCAGCACTCCAGAGAAGAGGAAATAAGGGAAGACGATGACCCGCTTAAAGCCCAGGCGCACCACATGGCGCAGGCCGGGCTCCACCAGGGGGAAGGTGACCCCCGAATAGACGGTCTCGCCCCAGCCAAAGCCAAAGCCCTCGACCAGCATCCGCGTCACCTTGGAGACGTTGGAGTTGGCGTCGGGGTCCGATGAACCGCGGCCGACAACCACCAGCAGAGTCTCTACCAGGGGCACCTCGGCTTGGGCGTTGACCCCATCAAGGGCTTCGCGGATCCGAGCGCCGGCGGCCTGGATCATCTTGAGATCCACTCCCAGCTCTCGGCCGTAATCAATGCGCAGCCCAGTCTCAGCCGCGTAGCTATTGAGAACAGAGGGAATGTCGTTCTTCGCGTGGCCCGCGGCAAACAACATCCCGGGCACGGCCAGGACACATTTGACTCCTTGGGCGCGCAAGCTGTCGAGCCCGTCGCGCAAGATCGGGCGGGCAAATTCCAAGTAGCCGTATTCGACAGGAACGTCCGGCAGCTGGCGGCGCAGCCCCCCGGCCAATTGGGCGAATTCGGTGACGGCCTGTTTGTTGCGGCTGCCGTGGCCGCAGATCATGACCCCGATGGGACCGCCGTCGACCGCCTGAAGATCCAGTTGCTGCGAGGGGTCTGTCATGGGAAGGTCTGCCTGCCTTGACCCTATCGGCCTAGGGTGAACCAAAGTCAAGCGTCAAAGCGTGCAGACGAGCGAGAACCACCGGTCCAGCGAGCTAAAGGAACTGGGCTGGAGCCCCGAAGACTGCCGTAAATACGAAGAGCTCTGGGAATACCGCCACCGTTGGGGCGCCATCAACCTCGAGCGCGAGGACCGGATCTTCCTGCGCAAGGCCGAAGCCGCCCTGCCGAAGATCGTCACCGGCAAGGCCGAGAAGAAGAAGCTTCAGGACAAGTCCTATTACCGCTGGCTCACCTTCTACCGCGATGCGATGGCGAGCAGCGACAGCGACGCGGGCCTTGGTGACTCCGAGCTGGCCGCCTGGCCGATCCTGCTACAGGAGGAGCTGCGGGCCATCGATTACTACCAGCCGGTCCTAGGACTGCCCGACACACTGAAGGCCAAGGAATTGATCGCGGTTCGCGAGCAGCTCGCCAGCAAGGCGGCCACCGCTGGGCGCGTCGCCCAGTTCGGATTCGTAGATGTCCTCGAAGAGCTCAAGCGCAACGAGAAGACCAATTGGAAACCCCTGCGCGGTGACGGCAACAGCGAGACCAGCTACCCGGTGCTGCCCGTCGATGCCGCAGGCGCCTTCCGCCAAGAAGCCCGCGCAACCCTGACGGCAGCCATCCGCGAGTTATTCCCGTCGCTTAAGGACAGCGACAAGGAGCCCCCGGCTGCCGACTGGCAGCCCTGAGCGAGTAGTCCAGAAAGCAAAAAGCCCCTGGCGCTGAGCGCCGGGGGCTGTGTTGAGCTGATGGCCGCGGCGATCAGCCGAGGCCAATCTGGGTCAGGATGCCCTGGCCGGTTAGCAGTTCGGTAGCCAGGCCGATCACGAAACCCATCATGGCCAGGCGGCCATTCCAGGTCTCAGCGAAGTTGACGAAGCCGAAACGGGTGTTGGAGTCAGCCATTGGAGTCGCTGTTACGAAACGTGTAGACAGTGTAAAGCCTTGTAACGCGATTTGGGGTGTGTTGGCGGTGACGGTTTCCCATGCTTGGCAATCGGCCTGCTCAATACCTATTTTTGCGCAGCTTCACCCCTTCCACCCAGTGGCGATAAACCGTCTGTCGGGTGCCATCCATGTCCTGGAACCGCAGCCAGGAATTCCAGACGCTTGCTAAGGCTGTGCTGTCCCAAGGCAGCTGCCGCGCCGCCGGAAGGTTCTTGAGCGGTTGGGGCACCAGCAGGGTGAGGTTGGGTTGAAGCACATTCCAGGAGGCCCCCTGCTGCGCGGTGACCAAAACCGCATCGAGCCGCCCCGCCTGCAACACCTTCAGCAGTCCATCGGTGTCCTGGTCGCTGAAGAATGTCGCCTGGGGCAACCAACTTCTGACCAGCCGCAACAGGAAGGGTGCGTCAAAGCCCAGGCCAACCCGCAGGCCCTTGACCTCTACGAGTTCGCTCCACTCGCGTTTGCTGCTCAGGGCTGGACCACGAATCAGCAGGGCCACGCCGTAGGTCAGATGCGAATTGGTGTAACGGGTGCGAGCCGCCTGCATCGGCGCCATGACATCACTGGAAAGCTTCATGTCGCAGTAGCCCCGCTCCAGGGCCTCGACGCCATCGGGACGGGGGTCATTCTCTTTGCCGATGCGATTGATCAACACGAAGCTCGGCTTGAGGTCCATCTGCTTGGCAAAGAGCAGTCCGATCTCAACATCGGCTCCCACCAAAGCGCCATCGGCATTGCGATAGGCCATCGGATAGTCCTGCTCATGGACGCAGTAGCGGATCGCGTTGGCCTGGCGAATCGCCCGCCAACTGCCGGGCTGATTCACCGCTCTCCAGCCCTGCACTACCGGCGCAGGGCCCTTGGCCAGGGCGAAGTCCTGGTGCATCAGCTGATTGCGGTCGCTGTTGCCAGGTTTGGGCAGCAGCTGGAAACCGGTTCGGCTCAAGAGCACAAAGCAAGGAAAGACCGCCAGGGCGGTGGCCGCAGGCAACAGACCCGCAAAGCGCTTGGGGAAGCCCTCGAGCGACACCCACGTGCCGATGATCACCAAGGCGATCACGCTCATGCAGGCGAGCAGGGTGCCGAGGCGGGCCACCGCCACTTGGTCAATGGCGATGTAGAGCTGCACCAAATCGCTGGGTAGCCCCATGCGATCGAGCAGAAAGGTCATCGCCAAGATCCCCTCGAGAAAGGAGCTGGCCAGACCCGTGATCAAAAAGCCCGGCATCTCCTGCAGGCTGATGGCGTTGCCGGTCAGCCAGCCCGCGAAGGGCACAAAGGCCAGCGACAGCAACCGGCCCATGTCCGGGAAGACCAGGGCGAGCGGCGCGAGCACCTCCACGGGCAGATCCACCTGATCCTTGAGCTCCTGCTCACTCACCCCAGGAGCAACGTGGGCCGCGCGGGCTTCGTAGAGGATCTTTTTGGAGAGCTCCACCAACAGGGGCAGCACCACGAGCATGTTCGCGGTTGCAAAGGCAATCGTGAGCGGGTTGCGGAAGCTGCGGAACAGTTGACGCACGGGGATGGGTGTCACCCCAGCGATCACCAAGGGCAAGAACAGGCCCGCCAGCAAGAGAGCAATCCCCCCCTGGAGCACGACGTAGACTGCCAACCGCGGCAGCTGGGAACCCTCCATCGAGGCTGTTGCCGTGGCGAGGATCGCGAAGACCCCCAAGGGAGTGAAACGGGCCACAAAGGCGGAGATGCCGAGCAGGGCTTCGGCGATCCGATCAAAGACGTCGATCAACGGTTGACGTCTCGGGACCGCAATCAGGGCAATCCCGAGGGCCAAGGAAAACAGCACGACCGCCGGGATCTGGGTCTCGGCGAAGGCCGCAAAGGGGTTCACCGGAATGAAGAGTTCGGTGAGATCCAGGGGCTTCGGGGCCTGGAGCAGGCTGGGCTTGAAGAACGAGGCGTCATGCCAGCTGGGGAAACCCAAAGGAACCAGCAGCACCGCCAGCAGCACCACCAACCAAAAACAAAGCAGCACTTGGGCCGAGCGCCCCAGCAGACGACTGGCCTGTCCGAGCTGCAGTCGCCCCACACCAGCGATCAAGGAGATGCTCAAAAAGGGCAAGACCGGCATCTGGAAGAGCCGAATGAAGCCGTTGCCTAAATCGCTCAACGGCGCCAAAACCATGGCGGGCAGCAGCAGGCCCGCCAGGATTCCGGCAGCCAGGCCTTCGAGGATCTGAACGGCCAGGTTCTGCCGCAGAAACAAGCGCAACGGAGCGAGCCAGGCGGTCCGTCGATTTATCTCCACCAAAAACCCAAGCCGTGCCCTGTTTGCAGGATGCGCAGGGTCGTGGCGATCGCCAACCTCTTCGTTATGGAGGCGGCTTGGACTGACTACCCAAGGCCAACACCGGAAGCACTCTCAGCCCATGGTTGACCGTCGCTTCGATGCGGCCATTAGGCCTTTTGCAGGGCTCGAGGGGAATCGACCGATGCAACTGCTCCCAGTCAGGGACGTGCAATTGAAAAGGTCAAAGGGCAGTGCAAAGCCCTGAAAGCTCAAGATCCCAGCGAAGATCCAAACGACTAAATGGCGAGAGTCAATCGGTGCTCCGTGACTGAACACCGGAGGCTTCCGGGTCTAGAGGTCAGCCAGCACCAAACCCATAGCCGCCAAGCCAAAAACAAACAAGGACATAAGGCGGATAAATGCCATAGCTTCCGTCTACTGCTGAATCAGCAGCCTCTTCGATCCGCGTCAATGGCGCATCGGTACTTCGGCTTATCGCGCTTTAAAGCAGACCAGGGTCATGACGGACGGGTGCATTTGCACGCGCAGGGAGAAAAAAGCCTGACTGGTGACCAGCTTTGTTCACGGGCCATCCCCAGAGGGTGGCAATCACATCTCCGCACACCGCCACTTAGCAGAGTCCGGCTTCAACGCGATAATTGAATGGTGTGAGGAGTGAGGAACTGCATTCGGAGTCGAAACAAGGACAGACGCCCGTATGGTTCCTGACCCATAGCCCCGTCTTCCGACGGGGCTTTTTTCTTACGTCTCTGCGTAGACACCCCAGGCCGGTCCGCTCTTGAACCAGCCCTGGGCCATTAGCCCTTCCCAGAGCACACGGGCATCGGCGCGGCGCAGGTGATAGCGCTCCTTGAGCAGCGGCAGATGGTCTGGCATGGCCTTGCCCGTGTCCACAAACACCCAGGTCTCGCGCCCCCAGGTTCGCTGGTCCTTGTGGAACCGCACCCGCCAACCGGCCCTGGGATCCCTGAGCCGGACCTCCTCCATTACCGCACCGCATATGCGATACAGGCGTACTAGGTCGACTGGTATTTAACAAGATACCCTCCATCAGTTGAGCGAGGCGTTGCCGCAGCCGGTGCAGAAGGGAGGGCGTCTTCACCGCTTGGCCACCAAGGCAGGTCAAGCAGAGCACCTGGCCTTTGAGCGGCGGTAGCGCTGGGTGGAACGCTCGATAAAGGTTCGACAGTGAAGAGGGAGCAGTCCCGTCAAGATCCCAGGAGTCCTCTCCAGTCAGTGAGGTGTCAGCATCTTCGGAAAAGGTGCGGCAGAAGCATTTAGACCCATCAAGAGGTCGTTCTGCGCCCAGTGGCAAACACCTGGGAAACCAGATTCCGCCGCCGTGTAAAGGACCAATTCGGAGGCGGTTGGAGCCCGCAGGGCAAGGACAAGAGGACTACCAAGGTCCACCACCACCCGCTGGAGCGACGTCACGCGCGGAGCAACCACCGTAGGTATCCGTTGGGAACGATCCCAATGGCACCAGCTGTTGGCTTTGGTGGAGCGATTAGCCAAGTTGACCGCTCCAGTCCCAACCGATGGTCAGCGCATATCAGTTTCAAAGGCGGCCGATGTCATCCAAATAGAGGTGAGCGGCAGCAGTGTCAAAGCCGTGCGTAGCGACAGCAGTCACTGATCCGCAGTGGCTGAGCGGTACAGACGCCACGGGGCTGTAGTCACGGGCAAGGTCTCGGCCGCTGGGTTGCAGCGGCAGCAGCGGCGGTGGGTAGCTGAGTTCAGCAAAATCCTGGGGAGACGGCTCGACGCAACCAAGCGAAACAATGAGTACTGCAATAAAGTGCAATTTGACTCAGGATTAGCACCGTCACCAATTACGCCGACTCCTTGAAACATGGCTTCAGGAATGCGAGCATTTTCCGATAGACATTCCAGGCACTTTCCGGATAAAAGAATAAAAACGATACAAATAGCTAGAAGTTATTTATGAGTTTTGCAAGTTTTGTGTCGACTACTACAACCAGACGGGGCCTGCTCCTTTAGGGATTGCATCGGTCATTATTAATCATGAAGACCTCAAACGCCCTATCTCCGTCTTTATGGGTCGCAGCTCAGGCTGGTGGCTCGTTATTTTTAGCATCAAGCGCATGGATGGTCAGTGGATTGACGTCGTCACCGCTTGTAAACAGCTTAATTCCTGTTGTCGCGGCAATCCCAATACTAATCAATACAAAAGAGACAATATCCGGTTACTGGCTTCAGATCTCCAGCGTACTTACCTTGCTTATCGCTTCATGGTTCTACAGTGAGAGCGGGATAAACCAGTCGCTTTTGCTGGCCATTTCCTTTGTAGCCATATTTGCTTACTCTTTAGGCCTGGAGATCTCAACGCTTCCACTGCAAAAGAGTTTAACATCAGACTCGCCAACCAGATTCAAGAATCTTCAGGTATGCACTGAGGTTGGAAGTTTAATTGGCGCCATTATGACGGCACTAATATTCCCTGCTGTCAGCCAATTCATTCCAGCATTCTTATTGATACTTCCACTTACGTCAATAGTGTTTAGAACGACCAGGGGCGGATCCTTACTTACACATACTACTACTTCGAATACGCCTAGTGCTGACAAGACAACCTTAGATCCTTTGTGCATCCTTCAAGGGTTTGTTGTTGGAGGATTGTTTGCAGTTTTAGCTCTCTGGGTAAGAGAGATCGAGGGCGGCAAATGCTTCGATTTTGGAGTCATCCTTGCAGCATATTTTATTGGAAAAGCTTTGACCTCTATCGCTCCGAGATTGAGCCTAAGCCTTAAATACCTGACAATTTTCTTTGCACTTGTTATCTGTCAGCTTACGACTGACGGGTGGATATCGACACTCCTGTTTGTACCAATAGGTATGTTTGTAAATTCAATAGACCTTTCGCTGGCCTCAACGCTTGCTGACAAGAGTCAACCAATAGAGGGTTGGAAGTCCTTCCAAGACCAGTCAGCCTTGGGAGGAATCGCCGGAGGCTTAGCTCTTGGCAGCTTATGCACTTTAATTGGCTTGAAATATGCATTCCCAGTCATCTGCATTGGATTCATCTCTCTTTCTATTTTAAGCAGCAGGATCAGAAGAACTGCACGCAGCACATGAAACCCATCAAAAGAAAAAGTATATTTTAAACACAAGTTCATTCTATCTCTCTAGCCTGAGCATGTTGAATGGACTGAAACTTAGTCATGACGAGCCTCGGACCTGCGTGTAAACGTAACAAAGTCATTGATTTGTTTATGACGAGCAGAAACAGGGGAGAGCATATTTGACGATTAAGGTCTTGATACCAGAGCAAAGATGCGTTGGTTTAGCCAGTGGCCTGAGAAACAAGCACAAATCACGCGCTCCGTTCTTCTTGGATGCTGGTTATGCTTGATACTATCGCTATTTCTACCAGAGGTTACGTTTTGGGGCAGTTATTTGCCATCCTGTGATACATCGACTAGCGACTGCATTTTTCATCGTCAACCTGGAAACCAAATATTCTGGGGGTTAGTTGTACCTAGCATCCTAATATTAATCGTTGCCGCTAGCCACGAGTTCTGGCGACGAGTCTGCCCATTGGCATTTGCGTCACAACTTTCAAAGATGCTTGGTTGGCAGAGGTTAATCCGTAACAAGAAAGGACGTTTAGAACCGGTCAAGGTTACGGCAGATTCATGGCTTGGGAAGCATCATATTGAACTGCAGTGGTCTCTTCTTGTTACTGGACTTTGCCTGCGGCTATTGGCTCTCAACTCAAGCTCATTAGGTCTCGCATATTTATTAATACTTACCCTATCGTCGGCTATTTATGTGGGCTGGGCATTTTCAGGTAAAGCATGGTGCCAGTATTTCTGTCCAATGGGTCCAGTCCAGACGATATTGACCGGACAAAGAGGAGCTCTTGGGGCTCCTGCTCATGTAGGCAGTAACACAAAGATTACACAATCAATGTGTCGGTCAACTGCGAAAACAGGCAAAGAGCAAAGTGCTTGTGTCGCTTGCCAATCATCTTGCATAGATATTGATTCAGAGAGGCACTATTGGCAGCTATTACGTGGCAAAAGGGGATTGACATGGTCTTGGTATTCATATCCAGGTCTCATACTTGCGTTCTTTGAGCTTATGAAGTACAGCGAACCAAGGAACTTTGTGGGAGCGGATGGCACGTCTTATATCAAGGGAGGTGCATGGGCATATGACGCAACTCTCTCTTCACGAGTTTTAGCTCCATTTACGGAGTGGTTAGCAATTCCACGTCTTCTCGTTATTCCCATAGTTTTAATACTCGCGGGATGCACATCCTACTTTCTATTTATCAACTTAGAAAAGTTGATATCAATGAATTACCATAAACGAGGCCTCAAGGATTCCGTGGAGACTGCAACAAGTCATACAAGATTGCTTGCAAGCTTCATTTCAGTCAATATCTTCTTTTGGTTTGTCGATCCTTCTCAGGGCCTCCTAGGAATTCATACAGGACAGTTTATACGCTCGTTTATATTAGTAATGTCTTCAATTGTCTTGTTCCGCTCGTGGAATCGTAATCCTTCAGTTTACAGAAAAGAAAGTACAAGCGACAGCCTGCGTCGACAGCTGCAGAAACTTCCTGAAATCGAAACCTATCTAGATGGTCGAAAGATTGACGACCTATCCGCCGAAGAGGTTTACACTCTCGCAAAAGCACTTCCAACCGCAATCCGATCAAAGTGTAGAGAAGTTTATCAGGGTGTTATTACCGAGCTGCTTAAAAAAGGTTCCTTGAACCGTGCAGCAGCTTTGGTTGAGTTAGAGGAGTTAAGACAGAGTCTGAATCTGTCTGATGATGACCATCATGCTGTAATCAGGGTTCTTGCAGATGAAGACCCTCAGTTATTAACGATAGATGTAAAAACGCTAGAACTTCAGCAATTACGGGAGGAAGCCCTGGCGGACTCAGTTGAAGAATTATTGTCTCTGTCAAGAGTGCCGGTCCTAAAAGAAACGAGTCTTGAACCTAGCTTAAGAGCACGCCTGGAGACTTTGGTTGACGATTCGGACCTTGAGGATGCTGAAGTTGAGAAAGTACTAAGTCGTTTTAGAAGTACTGGGGATCTAGCAAAGAACAAGATTGAAAGGCTACAGAGCCGTTACGTTAAAGAAGTAAGTCATTTCAAGATCCTTTCGAGTTCGTCCACAGAGGAGATGTTGCTGCACCCCCTGGCATTAGCAATGCATCAAAGAATAGATCAGCTACATTCCCAGATTTGTGATAACGATCCAGCCTTTAACTTTGATGCAAACTTGGTGGGGCCTTCTTCATTAGACGAGGCTCTTGAAGTTTTATGGTCGGATCCTGATCCGGACACAGCAGGATGGGTCCTTATGGTTGACCATCTTCTTAAGTCGAAAGGTCACTGCTTGTGTGATCGTCAAACTCGGACAGGTTTAAGTACTTCTGCATTTTTAGAAAGCCAGTTAAAGGGACAGATTCATCGAGATCATCATGAATTCCCACACCTATCCAAGTCTCCTTTATTTCACGATCTTTTGCCCACAGATCTTTTGTGGGTCGCTGATCATGGATGGTTGCACTCTTGGATGCCAGGTGAGCAAATCACTCATAAGGAACTGATTCTTCTTGTACTAAGTGGTGAGGGGACTGAAGTTCTAATTGATGGTGAGGAAGTACGTTATGAAACTGGCTCTTTGATAGGTGCAATGGATGTGATCTCTGGTGAGTCCTCTAGATCTTCCATACATGCTTCCGCTAAGGGTATGGAAGCATTCGCCTTTCCTTCTCATGCCTTTGATGAGCTACTATCTAGATCAAGCAAGTTTTCACATGGACTACTCAGGCAGTTCTGTGCTCGTTTAAAAAAACCTAATTCGACTCTGTCCTCTCAATCGTCTCTTTATACATGATGATTCTATCAAATATTCCTTGGCTCACCGAAGATTAATAGAAGGGTGTGCGATTCGACATGCGCACACCCCAAGTATCCCTTTATACTGATAAATTATTTGTTTCATTGTTGCATACCTTTAGTGCAACTTCCGCAATGCCTAACTTCTCTCCCGTTCGGTCAAGGGCGTGGCGAGTACTTATTGGGGCTTCAGCTCCTCTTGCCTTAATTTATGCTCCTACAGCTCAGGCAAGCGAATACAACCCGCATCTTGAAGGTTTAAGCATTACGGCACTCGGCCTAAAAGTTAAGACAACTTCAGAGCAAGACAATTCCCGGATCAACAAAGCCCTGCAGACAGAAGGCAAGGCGATCACGATAGGTAGCCCGGTGACACACCAGCCCTGGAAGTGCGACGTCTTCGTTGACCCCCGTTCCAACGCCTGCCTGGGTCCCGCCGAGGTGCGTCAGCCCCGCAACTTGTTTGAGCGGATCGTTCAGAAGGGTGCTGGCTACGCCGCTCAATTTGGACCGGCTATGGTCAATGGCGATGGAGTTGATCTTGGCGGAGTGGTCCACTCCGAAGTCACCCGCACCCTGATCAGCAGCGGCGTGAACTACGCCAACAAGGAGATCAAGAAGATTCCCTTCTTCGCTCAGACCTCG
Organism: Synechococcus sp.; assembly: GCA_047285805.1. Lineage (GTDB taxonomy): Bacteria > Cyanobacteriota > Cyanobacteriia > PCC-6307 > Cyanobiaceae > Vulcanococcus. Next base: position 984,930 of record JBJBCN010000002.1, read on the forward strand.
CTTGGTCTCAACGCCGCAACAAGCAGCGACCTCGCGGGTTACATCGATAGCTTCATGCGGCTCAAGACGCTGGGCTACGACATCGAAGGCGATCCCATGGGCCTGATGTTTGGCCAAGCCCGGATATCCCTGGCAACCTCCACCCAACCTCAGGTGAACGTGGGCCTTGGCAGCCGCTACCGCCTAAGCGATGAAGCAATGGTCGGCCTGAACGGATTCTGGGACCTTCGAACCACCAACTACTCCACCGCTTACACCCGGTGGGGCATCGGTGCTGAAGGCTTCTGGAAGAGCTTTGAGCTGCGGAACAACTGGTACATCAACGGTTCTGCGGATAAAGACATCACAATCAACGACATCGATTACACCGAGCGAGTTGTTCCGGGTTGGGATGTGGAGCTGGGCTATCGCATTCCTTCGTACCCCCAGCTGGCAATGTTTGTCCGAGGCTTCAACTGGGATTACCGACACAAGAGCGATAACAGCGGTATTGAAGGCTCGCTGAACTGGCAGGCCACAACCCGCGCCAACTTGGAAGTATGGGTTTCGAATGAGATCCCGGCCTACCCCACCGACTCGAACAACGACATCGATAACCAGGCCGGTCCCTACTTTGGCGTGCGTGTTCGTTTGACCGGCCGCCCGGTGGTCTTCGCCAAGAACAACACAAAGCAGAACCTGATCACACAGATGACCCAACCAGTGCGGCGCCGCTATGAGGTGCTGCTGGAGCGCAGTAAGAAAAACAAGTCAAGCGGTGGTTTTGGAGCGAGCCTATCTGGACGCTAGGGGTACACAACTAATTTCGTTCACATCACAATCTCATGTTTAACATCATTCACAGAAACTTTCTTCTGTCCGTGCTTATCGCAGGATCATCTCTAGGACTAACATCAATACAACAACCAGCCTACGCGATCGACCCAAAGTGCCGAGAGATCAGCCTTCCCGCAAGTATCAAGACAGGGAGAGGGGACGGACAGATAAATAGTGGCAACGGGTGCTACTTCACTCCAGATTCTTATATCGTTAAGGCATACAAGCTTGGTCTTTGCGAAAACACGCAACCCCTTACATCTGCAGGATTCGACCCTTCTAAGTGTGCAGTCGTCTGGGAAAGTGATTCAGGCTATAGCGCTGACTTGGTTAACAATGGTACCGGATCTACATTCGCACTAAACGCTGGAGAAATTCAGCGTCCACCGAATGGAATATATAGATATGCGTTCATCATGATTGACCCTACAGTCCAACTAAAAGCCACCCTAGAACTGGATGCTGAAACATGGGTTACAGACTCAAGCACATATGTTACAGCATCAGGAATCCAATACAATCTGGGAACTAATTCTGGCAATTCTCAACTTATTGATTCAAGAACTGGATATCTGTCTCCCGACAATGGCACCACCAAAGTCTGCTTTGTTGAAAGTCTGGACGTCGAAGGGCTTAGCATCACAGCGGCGTTTATCGACTCAGACCAGTCTTCTGTAGTTAACTCTGTAACAAGCACAGATAGCATTGGCGATAGCCAGACTGCTTGTCCGGCTTCATACATTGTCGGAGTTCAACCTCTTACCGATCCCGTATCAATAAGTGATTCTACTACAAATATAGACCTTTCTTTCCTAATTACTGACAATGGCGCATGGGCGGAAAATTTCGCCGATGGAGCCGGCAATCAAGTGGTGTGGTTTGACATTGGTCCATTCAGCATTAAACTTACAGCCAACTAGCATTGCGCAGCTAGGCCAATCCATTCCATTAGAACTCGATTTTATTATAGACGCAGAAAAGCCATCCACGCAAATCAATTGTATTTCCCGGGCCTCATCAGAATAAAGCATCTTCGCCTCACAAGCTAACTCGAGCAATATTGCATTTATACGTGCGTAGAAGGCCTTTTCTTGTGTAGTTAAAGCAAGGTTTTTCCCTAACAGTTAGTGCCTCCTCCACTGCGACCCACTAGCAGTGATGCTATCCACCTACTGTTCATAGTAAAGAGTTGGGCGTGGATAACTCGGCTACACACCCCGTAGTCCCACGCTCACAATCAATCGCGTACGCGTGATGGAAGCAAGGACTAACCCTTGTCGTGAGTCACAGGCACGAAGACAACCACTGCCAGCGGGATCATGTAAATCCCGGCAACAGTGCTTTCAGCAGAGGCTTCTGAGTCGATAAGGCGAAGGGCTTTCTACTGATATCGACCCTTAAAGGTGCGCCCAATTGCTACGAACAGGTTTTGTAGCCATCCCTCTACAGACCTCCAAAGGCGGAGCCTGAGTCGGGAAAAAATGCCAAAGAGCGATTCTCCCGCAGTGGATTTGGACTCCACTTGGGCATCCAGACAGGTCGAGCAGAGCACCACCCCTTTAACGCGGCGATAGTGCTGGGTGGAACGCTCGATGAAGGTTCCGCACCCCCGGCAAGGAAAGATCGGGCTCATCGCCCAATGATCTAGGTCGCTCTGGGAGCCCGTCTGCAGCATCGATAGCCAACGGGGCGTAACCGTTCAGGGTCTTTGCATCCCTTCGCCATGGAGATCAGCCCGACAGGATTGAGACAGATCAAACGCTTCGAAGGCTGCCGGCTGGAGGCCTACCCCGATCCCGGCAGCGGCTGGAGGGTGGCCTTCAGCAAGCCATGAATGCGACTTCTACCAGCAAGCCGGGGAGCTGCAATACCGGATTCGAACGCAAGCGAGCGCTGGACAGCGCTTCGCCTGCCCAAGCTGTTGGCAACGCCAAAGCCAAGACCCCGGCTACCAATACGGCGGAAACCGCAAGGCCAACCGGCGGGAGCGAGACAAACGAAAACGGCGTAGTTGAAGCGAACCAGCAATTCCTGAGCAGACTGAAGCGGTTCCACCAAGGACTTTGGGCGATGGGTACATCCGGCAGCCAAAGCGATGTGCGCGAGATGGTCAACGCCCATCTCTTCCCAGTGCTTGGACTTGTCGGCACCGTCTGTGCCGTCTCAGCCGCTATCCACCTGGCCTCAGTCGGCGGGCAGGCCGCCCGCTGGAATCGCTGCTACGACAACGGCCTGGCCTATCTGCTGGAGAGCCGTCCGGAGCTCAAGCAGCACGCCCAAGCCATCGCGGCGAATTTCTGCAATGGCGGCGCCCCCGTCGGCAAAAAATCCGGCGCCTCATGACGGAGTCCTCTAACGCTGGCCGTCTGGGCCCTCATAGGTGAATTCCATCAGGATCGCTGAGAAGAGATTCTTCAACTTCTGGAGCTGCTCCTGCTCCCGTGGATCAGGAGCACCGGCCCAACGTTCGAGATGGAAGGTGACCGACTTCTGAAGCAGTCGAGCCGTATTGATATCGATCGACAGGTCAATCGTTTGGTCGTTCTCTGGTTCCACTGGCCACCGGGAATCAGGTCGTCAACGTTGTTCATCCCTTGGCCGATTGGCCCTTGAGGGATTCAAGAAAGGCAGCAGGTCCACTGGCCACAGGAGGAAGCTCCATCTTGGCCTCGCGTCCCTCCAGTGCAGCTTTGAGGGACTCGATCATCATCGTGTTCCCGGAGTTCTCCACGGCTTTAAGGGCTGCTTTTAGACGCGCTTCCCGGGAGACGCCGGCATCAGCAGAGACCACAGGGGAGGTGGCCCGGACGCTCTCGAGCTGCTTGGCCAGGTTCTCCCAAAGCAATCCCATGATTCATCGATCAGTTGGGGCCAACCTCCCACGGGAGCTCAGCCCTCTCGTGGACTGGTTAAGGAAACGATGCAGCGGTATCCAGCCAAGACGGAGGCCGCCCCTCCCGGATGGAAGAGACGGCCTAACGCGCTCGTTCATGCATGGGATGCACCCGTTTCGTAAGGGAACGAAAGAAGGGGGCGGAGCCGCTGAGGAAGGACACCTGGGGCCAGGTGTCCAGGTGTAGAGCAGTGGTACTCCTTGGGGCACCTGTGGCGGTGCAGATGGAGTGCCGACAGCTCAAACGCTCATGTTTGTTTGATCTGACGGCCCGCTCACGGTTTGATGAAGACTGTTGGAGCAGGCGCCTTCAGTCAGCTCGCTCCTGACATCTGGTTGGGTGGAGTGTCGGCCATCAGAGGCGTCTCCGATCTCTATGGCCATAGCTTCGGCCAGAGCGTGGGGGAAGACAATCGGACTTAATGCCCATTGCGCCGGAGGCGAAACCATCCAAGAGTGGTTGAATGGCGTCGACGTGGGTCGGCTATCCGCGTTGCTTCGGGTAGCACCGGCTTAGATGGTCTCCATAGCGTTAAGTGCCATCCAAGCAACTCATGGCTGACACGAACACCCAGTGCGGCGGCAAGAAGAAAGCAATGCTGGCCTACGGGATCGTTCAGATCTCAGCCACGGTCATCTCCGCGATCTCTCTGGCGGCGATTGCCGTGGGCCTTTGCTCGATCAAGCAAGAAAGCAAAGCCTTCAACGGTTGCGTTGAAGAGATCGTCAGCGGCGGCAAGAGCACTGCTGCGGCTGTTCGCTACTGCAACGGGGGCTGAGCACTCGCGTTCACAACGCCCGCGCATCAGCATGGGGTGAGTGACTCGCCAGCGATGCTGATCAATCCGTTCTGCCCTATCACGGGAGCCAAGATTCTCGGATTGAAGGCAACTGTTGTTCTGCTGCTCACCCTGCTGATCAAGGCCAAGATTCGAATCACGGCCTTCTCCGCCCTCGGCGGACTCCTTTTGCTGCTGCAGACCCTGGCCTTCCTCGCGATCAGCGGTGGCTTGACCTTTGTGACAGCCGGTGCCGCGGTTTACGCCAACCAGCAGCGCAAAGCCGCGACGGCCTGACTACAGCGCTAGCTGCCGTAGGCATCGATAAAGCTGGCCCGCACCGCAGCGACCAAAGTCTCGGAAAGGCCAGGCCGGTTCCCTGCAGGTACTGATCAAGGGCAGGCCCCAGCTGATCCTGCATGGCCAGACACTGAGCCGACGAGAGGGCTAGGGCTTGTTGATAGAGCTCCTTGTTCGTCTTGCCGAGATGGAGCAAACGGCAGCCCCCATCGAGAACCGCCGTCAGTTGCGGATCCCTGAGGCAGTGGCTTTCGCTGCCGGCATAGGGAAGACTGCGGTTGCGGATCACAGCGCGCACCAGAGCAAAGGAGCGCTGAGCCATTTCAGGACCGACCCGATCATCGGCCTGCCGTCGCTCCTTGATCTGAATCAAAGCATTGACCAACTCGGAGGCTTTAAACAGCGCCAGACACCGGCGCTGCTGCTGAGAGAGCGCGTCCAGCTGAGCAAGGTAATCAGCGACCGCCGCCAAATAGGCATTGTCTTTGTCAACCAGGGCTGGGCAGGACCGCCAACGCTCCATCGCCCCTGCCACCGCTCATGCTGACCGTAGCCAGAGGGTGCCCTGATGACCGTTGAACGCCTGCAGATTCCGACGCAGCATCCCTTTCAGTACATCGCCCTCACCGAAGCGCTGGAGCACTTCATCACCAAGCAAGGCGTCCTGGACGGAACGGTGCTGATCAGCGGGCAACACACAACGACGGCCGTGATCGTCAACGAGATGGAGGAGCGTCTGATCTGGGACCTAGAGGCCTGGCTCGCGGAGATCGCCCCAGCCCAGCGCCCCTGGAGACACAACGACCTCGAGCTCCGACCGAACATTCTTGCCGATGAACCGCGCAATGCCCACGCCCATCTGCAGGCGCTACTGCTCGGCAACCAGGTAATGGTCGCGGTCCAAGACGGAAAGCCCGTGCTGGGGACATATCAAGACGTGATCCTGGTGGAGTTGGACGGGCCGCGTCAGCGAACGGTGGCCCTGCAGTGGATTGCCTAGGGTCGGCGCCCCAACGTCATCCCGCCATGCCCAGCCGCGAACAGATCCTGGCCTCCTCCGCCGGCTGGGTGGCGGTGCTCTTGAACGTGGTGCCGGGCCTTGGAGCGGGCTACCTCTACCAGCGCCGCTGGAAGGCCTACTGGATCACCTCGGTCCTGGCCACCGCCTGGTTTATCGCCGGAGCCGTGCTCGGCCAGGACGCCGAACCCGCCGCAGAAGCGCAGAACCAACTGTTGGGTCTGATCGGCCTGTTGCTGTTGGCCGGTGGCACCGCCACCGAAGCCGGCCTAGCGGTCAAGAAGGTGCGGGCGGCGTTGGACTGATCCGCGTTAGCTCGATTCGATCGCCTCCGTCTGAAGCGGAACCCAACGGCATCGGCCGTGGCGATCCGGGACTTGAACGCCAGCGTGACCCGTCAAGGCGACGACGGTTTCCTTGAGGCTGCTGAGGTTGATGGCGGTGGTATGACCGACCGGAGGTTCCACCGCCGCCCAGCTGGCCGCGTCGCCACCGCTAAATTAACCCGAATATGTGTCAACTATGAGGGAGCCATCGCCGAGCGAGGAGGTCATCTGCACCGAGACTCCCAGCTCAGGTGTCGGCCGGTAGACCGAGAGATCGGTGAAATATGACAGCTGGCCGCTCTGGCTGTCGAAGACGACACTGCGCCGGATTGAGCCACTGCACTCCAAGCGCTTCAAGGTTGGCGTGTGCTGCAACCCGGCGCCAAGAGCGCGGCGAGGGCGAACCAACGCAACCCACTAGCCAAAGGTGTTGCCATTCCAGCCCCAGCTGCTGGCCTTGACGTCCTCAAAAGCCACATAGATCCGCTTAGCGGGAATGCCGGTGCGCGCCTCGATCAGCTCACAAAAAGCTGCGGTCATCGCCGGGGGCTTGAGGGCACCAATGGACTTGATCTCGACGTAGGCGCTGGGCTCGGTACTGCCCGCGAAGGTCATCGGCACCGCAGTCTCGAGCAGCGTCATCACATAGGACTCCGGCTTACCGGTCTGCTGGGCCAAGGCCGCCGAGAGTTCCTGGAGCAGCCCAGCGGCATCGGCCACCTCAGGCAACGACGTGCGGACGTTGATCAGGGGCATTGCAGCTCATGGGCACTGCCTCAAATGTGCTTCGACTCCTAAGGGGTGCAAGGGCCATCGGTCGTCACCTCGACTTCATCGCCGAGCTGCACCGAGGCGAGCATCGACCGCAGGGCCGGTTCTGAGACGTTCAGGCAGCCGCCGGTGACCTGCTTGCCGATGCGCTTCTCGTTGTTGCTGCCGTGGATCGCAAAGCTGTACCAGCGGAATGTGCCGTCGTAGGTGTTGAAGGCAAAGGGCTGCTTGACGCTGTCGATCGGCTCCAAGCTGATGTAGCCAATCCCGTATTCACCGACCTCGCCATCGCCTTTGAAGTCAATGGAATTCATGTTCTTGAAGAGGGTCTCTTCGAGCTCGGCCTTGCTCTTGCCGGATTGGGCGATCAACTTGGGATCCATCTCAAAGTTGTCCTTGCTCAGGATCGCGTTGACCTTGAAGCGGCCCAGGGGGGTGTAGCCCTCTTCAAAGCGGGTGTTAGCGCAGGTCACCCCTAGGCGCCCGAAGCCCACCTGAAACGTCGTCCGCTCATCGCCTCGCACCATCACCCCGTTGCTCTTGGCGGGGATGTTCTGGTCGATCTCGATCGTGATCGGAGCGGTGACCAGCGTTGCGCCAGTGACCGTGGTCTTGGGGGAGCTAACGCAACCGCTTAAGGCGAGGGCCAAGGCGATCCCGGCCAGCGAGGTGAGACGTCGCATCCGGGAGCCAGTTCACTGCCTCCATGTTGGCGAGGGCGCCTGGATTTGCATCCAAAAACCCTGGACGGCCGGCGCTCCGGGATTCACCATGAAGGCAGGCACCCTGACGCGATGGACGACGCACTGCTGGCCCTGGTTGAAGATCTGGGATCGGGGAACGTGCTCGATGCCGAAACCCTGGAGGGATGCACGGTCGAGCCCCATGAGCTCGATGAGATGGATGAGGACCAGGCAGCCATCGTCGCGGCCCATGTCTTTGAGCAGCTCTTTGACCACGACGTCTCACAGCAGCACGGGGAATCCGCCGACCCCGATGAGGGGGTCTGGAGCGGCACGGTGGATTCCTTCAAGTTCACGATCGAACGCGATGACGTTGGTGATCTGGTGGTGAACTTCAGCGGTGGGGACTGAGAGGCATGGCCCAAGCCACCTGGCCAGTGAAGCTGTAGACAGTGCGTCGACGTTTGATCGCGCCTTGAGCGAACTGAAGAGCGGCTGCGAACACAGCCACTGGATTTGGTTTGTGTTGCCGGCCATGCAACAGATGGCAGAGCCCGGGGTGCTTCACCATGCTCAGAGTCTCCGTTGATGCGCACGGGTCCGCGATGAACACCCCCGCCCCCGACTGGATGCCGGATGCCTCGAAAGGCACCTACCCGGGCTGGGTGCAACACAAGGCAGTGACAGTGGCGAAGCGGGATCAGAAACGCGGCGGTGTTGGCAATGTGCAGCAGTACCGGCTGGCGATGCATGAGGCGGTGCTGGCCTCAGAGGGCCGCGACCACTGAACTGGGGAATGGCTCGCCTGGGAGCTTGAGGATCAGGTTGGTTCCTTCTTCTCCATCGTTGGTAAACGCGTGCTCCCCCAGCCCGCCGAATCTCCCCAGCCGATCCCTGAGCAACTGGCGCACCGTCATCAACCGCAGGGGATCCCAGCGCGCATGACGCGGCACCGCGAACTGCCGCAGATCTGAGCGCAAACGGTGATGGAGCTCAATCCATACCTTCCATCCTGAGAACGAACTCAACGGAGGAGCTGGATCAATCCTCTTGCCAATAAAAAAACCGCCGGTACTCCTACCGGCGGCGGAACATCCCGTACCCATGACTTGTGTTCCACAAGTTCTGGACTACGTAATCACGCTACGGAAGAAGAACCATTCGTCTGGAGCCCTTAGTACTTCTTATCCAGGGCTCAAGACCATTTGATGGCGGCTGCTAACCAATTCACCGGTGCAGCTCACAGGCAGCAGCTTGGAGTGCCCTCCGCTGTACCAAAGCTCGACCAAGGCCGCGCATCTGATCTCGGGGTTAGCCCCAGCCAGCAACCAGAGCTCGTCATGCAGCAACTGGGTCTGATCCGGCGTGCCCAAGTACCAAGGGGCCTGAGAGTCAGCCGAAAGCTCCTCGTGGAGAAGCAACAGCGCATCCAGAACGTCAGCAGCCAATTCAGGCGTCATGCCTCCATCCAGGCACAGCGCCTGGCCAAAAGCAAGCAGAGCAAAGGCTTAGCGCTGCGGCATGCCCTCAGCGGGATTGAGATTGCGCTGCAGCTCCGCCGGATGGCAATGGGGCTGTCGCATAACCTCCTCACGCCAACTCCAAACCGCCTTGTGCACTGCAGGGCGAACATGATGGGAACCAGAGCGGGACGTCGAATGCATGGCCATAGACGGGACTCTCTCTCCAGAGTCGAGAGAACAAGAGGAGTGAACTGTGCGCACGGAACACCTGCAGAGGATTAGGTGCTGATGCGCTCTCCGAAAATGAAGACGCGCATTCGCGAAGCAATCTCCCTATCCGTAGCAACGGAAACTAGATTCTGTGTACTGAGTTCAGATTGAACAAACTTTAAGGTCCTACTTAGGGGAGGTTTAACCCATCCAACACATCCCCAAACCATGGAAATCCTTGCAGTCATCGCCATCGTCGGTGCAGCTTTCGGTGGTGCCGCTGCCATGACCAAGAACTGAGCTTCAACAATCACAGAGAACCTGAACCCCCCGGGCCTGACCCGTGGGGTTTTTCTTTGTCCGCATGTTGTGTGGGCAGAACGCTCAGGTCTCTGCATAGTTGGACGGAAGAACGGATACGGCCTTGAGGTGCCCATGGCCCCCCACCTCTGCGGCCGCGAAACCGAGATCCGCTCGGCGATGGCCGCCGGCGGCCGCTACTGGTCCACTCAGTCGCCGTCACGGCTTGATCAGCTGCGCTCGGGGTTTGCCTGCGCGCTGCACATGCACCAGCCGACCATTCCGGCAGGCCCAGATGGAGCGCTGATCTCCAACCTGCAGTACATGCTTGAGCACCCAAGCGAGGGGGAAAACCACAACGCCGAGCCCTTCGCGCAGTGCTACCGGCGCCTTGCTGATCTGATCCCCCAGCTGATCGAGCAGGGCTGCAGCCCGCGGATCATGCTCGACATCTCCGGAAATCTGCTCTGGGGGGCCGAGCAGATGGGCCGCAGCGACATCACCGAGGCCTGGCGTTACCTGGCCTGTGATCCCCAAATGCAACGGCATGTCGAGTGGCTTGGCACCTTCTGGGGCCACGCCGTCGCCCCCTCGACGCCGATCCCGGATCTACGGCTGCAGATTGAGGCCTGGCAGCATCAGTTCGCCGCAGCCTTCGGCCTGGAGGCCCTGCAGCGGGTGCGCGGTTTCTCCCTGCCGGAGATGGCCCTGCCCAATCACCCCGACACCCTCTTTGCCCTGGTGGAGGCCCTGCAGCAGGCCGGCTACCGCTGGCTTCTGCTCCAGGAGCACAGCGTGGAGACCCTCAGCGGCGACGTCCTGAGCGAAGCCCAGAAGTACCTGCCCAATCGCCTGATCGCCCGCAATGGACGGGGTGAGCGGCGGAAGATCACCGCCTTGATCAAGACCCAGGGCTCTGACACCAAATTGGTCGGCCAGATGCAGCCCTACTACGAGGCGATCAGCCGCGATCGGCTCCCCTTGGGAGCGATGAGCGTGCCGTCCCTCGTTTCCCAGATCGCCGATGGCGAGAACGGCGGCGTGATGATGAACGAATTCCCCGAGGCCTTCCTCCAGGCCCACCAACGTTGCGCCAGCGAAGCCGGCACCGCCGCCATCAACGGCAGCGAATACCTCGAGCTCCTGGGCAACACGGATGACTATCCCGCCATCCAGGCCGCCGGTCAGCAGCAACTCCTTGATGGGCTCGGCGAGCACTGGAGCAGCGAGCAGCTCCAAAAGCGGATCGATGCCGGCTGCAACGTCGAAGGGGCCTCCTGGACCAACGACCTCAGCTGGGTGAAGGGCTACGAGAGCGTCCTTGAACCGATGGCCCAACTCAGCGCCGCCTTCCACCGGCGCTACCCCACACCCCAGACCATCGACCCCAACTACCAAGAGGCGCTGCTGCACCTCCTGCTGCTCGAAACCAGCTGCTTTCGCTACTGGGGCCAGGGCACCTGGACGGAGTACGCCCAGACCATCCACCGCCGCGGGCAGGCGCTCCTGGAGCGCTAAAGCCAGAGCGCCCCGATCAGCAGACCCATCAAGAGACCAACACCCCAGGCCAGCCAGGCCCCTTGGTATTCACTCTTGAGCCCGAGCTTTTTCTTGATCCAGAAATAGGAGCGCTCATCGGCGCGCAGCAACTGGCGAAAGGGATTCTCCATACCCGAGCTATAGCCACGGAGGCACCAGTAGGAACACCCCAGCTAGTGAAGTGAGCGGGCATGCATCCATCCGTGCGCGACTGGCTGAGGCAGAGCCGCCTGCACCAGCACCTGCCGGAGCCCAGTGTGCTGGAGTTGCCCTCCTGATTCAAAGCTGGCAGCAGCGTCCCGGCGGCCCAGGTCAAGCACCAGGGGCCATTCGCAAACGGGGCCAACGCGCCGGCGATCAGCTCGTCTGCCACAACCTCGCCCTGCTGGCCTTCAGCTGGTGATAACAACAGTGCCAGCTCAGCGCGGACGATACCTCCACGGCCGATGCCCTGCAGGAACGGGCCCTCAATCTGCTGCGGGCCGCGGAGAAATTTGATGCAGCCCGGGGCTATCGCTTCTCGAACTACGCCAGCTTCTGAATCCACCGCGGATTGCATCGATATTGCGAGCACGAGCGCCGCAACATTGCCTTCCTCCGTGATCAAACAACCCCGGGTGTTCAAGGCCTAACGGCTCAACGAAGAGGTCATGCAGCGCAAGGGAAGATAGCCCAGCCTGCGCTGGCTGGCCGCCCAGCTGAGCACGGACAAGAGCAGGATCAAGCCGGAGCAGGTAGGAGGACTCTGTGCAGCTGGCGTGACACCCAGACCTGCGCAATTGGGGACTTTGCTGCTTAAGTCAAAACAGAAGAGTCGCCCTCGCCTCAGGATCTACCGCAAAAGAGCGGATGGCAAACCAGGCGCCCTGAATCCTGAGGACCTCCGCCCACAGATCCATCAGCTGCAGCGGGCCGTCGCCGAACTGCAACAGGGCTAGGAATTGCGGTGTGCTCCGCCAATGAACGCCTGATTGGGATCGTCTCCCTACTCCTCGAGGGATGCGATTTGGCGAGGCGCTCCATCGCTGAACTGCTCGCCCTGCCGCTACTCCAGCATAAAAACTACTGGTTTGTGAGGACGAGCTCGCCGAGCTCGAGCTACTGCAAGTCGCCCAAAAGCTCAAAGCCGTCGCCGATCAACGGGGCGGCTTTGAAGCCGAGCTCTTCGATCTGATGGTCTCCATCGCCGATGTGCTCGAGGTCGACCACGACTGGCCCCGCAGCCAGTCGAACAATGTCTGATGCGGATGGGGCTCTGGGAGTAGGGCTTCGCGTGCGAGGGTTGGAACCCTTCTCAGTCCTGCAAGGATTTCAGGTAAGTGGCTTGCCTGGCCCCTGCTGCCCCTCGAGGTTGCTTGCGCTGCGCAGGCTCACCTGGGCATCGATACAGCGGTTGTAGCGGTGGGTGTTCACCGCCTGTGGGATCTGCAGCAGCGCCAGGGCCAACAGGCTGAAGCTGGCGACTACGGCCAGAACCGGGTAGGTGTGGGCCCGCACCATCTCGCGGGCACTGAATTGCTGTCCGTTGTGATCAGCCATGGTTCAGAAGTAGAACGCGCCATCCACCGGCGATTGCCGCACCGCCTTGCAGCGGCTGGCCACACGCCAGAGGGCCATGTGAATCGGTGTGGGGTCAAACCGCACCAGCTCCGGATAGCGCTGCCGGAGCAGGGCGGTCCCGCGCCAGGCGTTGTAGTGGGGGATGGCCGAGTTCACGTGGTGGCAGACGTGAGTTGAGCCAATGCCGTGGTGCAGCAGGTTGATCAGCGGGCCATAGGGCCGGTCCACGGTCTGCAGCGCCCCCTTTACCCAGGTCCAGCGGAGGGAGTCGTAGTGGGGGATCTCCACATCAGTGTGCTGCAGCCAGGTGTAAATCACCAGCCAGCCATTCACAACCACATAAGGAAGGCCGTACACCGCCAGCACCCGCAGGGGTGAGAACTGAATCGCAGCCACCACCAGGGCGGCGAGCACCACCAGCAAGCCCACGTTGGAACGAACCATCCAGCGGCGGAAAGCGCGCGGGAAGAGAGGGCGCTGCAGGGGAACTCCCGGCTTCGGCATCCGGAAGTGGGAGACCGGATGGCCGTAGGCCTCACCGCCGGTGACACCAAGCAGCAGATAGAGCGGCCAGCCAATCACTAGGTGATTGAACAAGGCCACCACCGCCGCCAGGGGGCGACCGAGCTTGCGGCTCAGTCCTTGGGTGAATTGACCCATGGGCGAGCTGGCCCTCGGGGGCACGTGGGTCTGGCCCCGCTCCAGCTCATTGCAATAGGCGTGGTGGACCGCATGGCTGCGGGCCCAGCAGTAGTAGGGAACCAGCAGCAGGCTGTGCAGAACGAAGCCCACGACCCCCTCAACCCGGCGGTTGGGATGGAAGGCGTTGTGGCCGCACTCATGGGCCAGGACCCAACAGCCCATGGCCACGGTGCCGGTCACCACTCCATAGACGAGCCAGAGCGGCAGGGCCGCCCAGCTCAGGGGAATCAACGTCCCCATGCCATAGGCGAAGAGGGAGAGGCCCAAGGAGAGTGCGAGGCTGCCCCAGGACTTGAGCGGGTCATGTCGCAGGAGCTCGTCCGGCAAGGCTCCGAGCAGTTCGGCCTTGCTTGGGAAGTCCTGATCGGCGGTGCTGATCGGCCACAGGGAGAGGGGAGAGACGGCCACGGTCAAAGGCACCACCGGGTCAAACAGGACACAACGCTTTTCAGATTTACTTAAGAATCTATGGACTGGTCCTCCGGCATCGCGAGAATGGCCCCCATAGTCCATCCCCTGGTTTTTCTGATCGCCCCGCTGGCCCAGTTGCCCAAGGAAGAAACCAGCTGGGCGGCGCTCAGTGCCATTCAGAGCCCGAACACGGGGTTTTCCCTGCGCCTTTTCAGCGCTGCTGAAACAGAGATCAGCGACCTCGCCGGACTGCCCTGGGACGGCCAGTTGGACCCTGGCGGCGGCGGCGAACGGCGCCGCCTGATCTGCGATGCGGTCATTCCGCACTTCGATCCCGAGGCCAACGCCATCGGCGTCTATCAGCGCAGTCCTAATCCAGAGGTGCTCCGCTGCCTCGATCGCTTCATGCTGCAGGAGGCGGCCAACGAGACCTGCTGGTTCTATCCCACCCACGACGGTCACTTCCTGAGCTGGGAGCGTGAGGAAGCCCTCAGCCTCGAACCCGGGGTGGTGGCCAGCGAAGCAGCAACCGACTTGCCCGAGAGCTATGAGCGCAGCCAGATCGCCCTGCTCTGGAGCCTGCTGGCCGATGACGAAAGCTTGACCTGCGTCGGCCTCACCTACGGCGGCCAACGGCTTGAGTGGGGCCAGCGCCTGGGGCACCCGGCTCCCGAGGCCCACTGGAGCCTTTTCAGCGTCGACACCGAGGTCGAGGTCAGTCTGACGGTCAACGCCCGCCAAGCGGTCCAGGCGTCCTGATGGGCAAGACCAGCACCCCACGGCGGCGAGAACTGCTCGCGCTGCTGCGGCAGCAGCCCCGGGGAAGGGCAAACCAAGAGCGCGGGCGGATCGAAACCCTGATCCAAGCCATCGAGCGCAGCCAGCCGGCCGACCTCTCGGACCCCACCACCCAGGAGCTGCTGGAGGGGGTCTGGGAGTTGCGCTGGAGCACCAGCAAACAGACCTATCTCACTGTTGCCCCCTGGCTGGAGAACCTCCAGGGCCTGGCCCCCTCCCACGGCAAGGGCGTCAATCTGCTGCGCCTACCTGGCCCCCTGGGGGCCGTGGCGGGGATCGCCGTGGAAGCCGAGATCACCCTGGATCCTGACCGAGCCCAACGGGTGCAGGTGCGCTTTCGCCGCGGCGGCTGGGTGGGGCCAAGCCTGAGGGGGCACCGGCTGCAATGGCTCCACAGCGTCCAACAGTCCTTCCCGGCCTGGCTGGACATCACCGTCGTCGACCGGGAGCTGCGGATCTGCCGCGGCAATGCCGGAACCCTCTTCGCGCTGCTGCGGCGACCCGAGCTCCAGGTCAATCAACTGATCGCATAAAGGGATCTCACAGTGGTCCCAAGAGACCCTTTATATTTCGTAAAGAGGTTTCTCGAAGCGGGCTGCAGCTCGCTTTTTTTGTGTCCTGTGCCTTTCGTAGCCAAGGGAGGGCCTCCACTCCTGTAGAGCTTTAACAGGCGAATTTGGCCCGGCCCTTTGGCACCAACCCTGTCCCTACTGGCTGGCTTCTGTCTGCTGGGCTTTGCCTTGCTGCAGCTGATCTTTAACTGGCTGAACTGAGCTGAATACACAGAAAGCTCAACCGCCTCAAGGGACGATTGAGCCGTTCAAATGGGTCGTCTCAGATTCGAACTGAGGACCAATCGGTTAAAAGCCGAGTGCTCTACCGCTGAGCTAACGACCCGCCCGAACTCAGGTTAGACACCATTGTTTGGGGGCGCCCACAACTGGACACCGAGTGAACGTATCACCCGGAGGTGCCCCGCTTCAAACCCCCTGAGAATGGGGGCCGAGTCGTCGTTTGCAGCACGCCCATGGCCAGCGCTCCGTGGCCCACACCATCTGTTCATCCCGAGGCCTGGGTCGCGGAGAGCGCCGTGCTGGTCGGCGACGTTCAAATGGCCGCTGGCGCCAGCCTGTGGCCCACCGCGGTGGTCCGCGCTGATGTCTGCACGATCGTCATCGGAGAAGGAAGCAATGTCCAAGACGGGGCCGTGCTCCATGGCGACCCCGGTCAACCGGTCCTGATCGGGGCGGACGTGACCATCGGCCATCGCGCCGTCGTCCATGGCGCCACCCTTGGCGACGGCTGCCTGATCGGCATCGGCGCGATCGTCCTCAACGGGGTCAGCGTGGGCGAAG
The DNA here is from genome assembly GCA_047285805.1 of Synechococcus sp. Lineage (GTDB taxonomy): Bacteria > Cyanobacteriota > Cyanobacteriia > PCC-6307 > Cyanobiaceae > Vulcanococcus. The sequence goes on from JBJBCN010000002.1 coordinate 1,000,854, forward strand.
GGGCCCTGGTGGCCGCGGGAGCCGTCGTGACGAAGGATGTGCCGCCGCGAGCCCTGGTGATGGGCGCCCCAGCCCATATCAAGCGTGAGCTCACGGAAGAGCAGGCCGCCGAGCAGCGCGAGCACGCCCGCCGCTATCGCCAACTGGCGATGGCCCATGCGGGCCGCTCCACGGACCTGGGCTTCCACTGAGGCGGCCAATTGCTGCGAATTCGATCAGCCCTTCAACGCATCAACCTGCGAGGGAGCGGATGTTCGTAAGATCTCGGCACTTCTGTTGTTGCCCCCAGTCATGGACGCACGGCTCCTGCTTGTTGTGACCCCGATCCTTCTGGCCGCCAGCTGGGCTGTCTTCAACATCGGCCGTGCCGCTGTGGGCCAGCTGCAGATGATGCTCAAGCGCGCCAACGGCTGAGGTCAATCGCCCACCCGCCGGCTCCTAGCTTGATCACTTCAGGCGGACCCGGTTTTTGCGTGTCTCAATCCAGCTCCCAGTCCGTATTGGTGATCGGGGCAGGCCTCGCAGGAACCGAGGCCGCCTGGCAGATCGCTCGAGCCCGCATTCCAGTGCGGCTTGTGGAAATGCGCCCAGTGCGCCGTTCCCCCGCCCACCACAGCAGCGAATTCGCCGAGCTGGTCTGCAGCAACAGTTTTGGCTCCCTCAGCAGTGATCGGGCCGCTGGCTTGCTGCAAGAGGAACTGCGCCGCCTCGGCTCCCTGGTAATTGGGACCGCGGACCAGCATTCCGTTCCCGCCGGCGGTGCCTTGGCGGTTGACCGCGGCCGCTACAGCGCTGCACTGACCGAAACCCTCGAGCAGCACCCCCTAGTGACGGTGGCGCGCGACGAGCAACAGGCGCTGCCCGACCCCGAGCAGATCACGGTGCTCGCCACCGGCCCCCTCACCAGCGAACCCCTGGCCGAGGACCTGCGCGCCTTCACCGGCCGGGGGGACTGCCACTTCTTTGACGCGGCCAGCCCGATCGTCGAAGGCGAAAGCGTCGACCTATCAATTGCCTTCCGCGCCTCCCGCTACGACAAGGGCGACGCCGACTACATCAACTGTCCGATGGACAAAGAGCAGTTCCTCGCCTTCCGCGAGGCCCTGCTATCCGCCGAGCAGGCCGAGCTCAAGGACTTCGAGAAGGAGAACGCCACCTTCTTCGAGGGCTGCCTGCCGATCGAGGAACTCGCCCGCCGCGGCGAAGACACCATGCGCTACGGCCCCCTGAAACCCATCGGCCTCTGGGATCCCCGCTGGGGCGATGTCAACGACCGGGACGTGCGCCGCGCCAATCGAGCCTACGCAGTCGTCCAACTGCGCCAAGAGGACAAAGACGGCCGCCTCTGGAACCTGGTGGGTTTCCAGACCAACCTCAAGTGGGGGGAGCAGAAGCGTGTGCTGCAGATGATCCCAGGGCTGGAGAACGCCGAATTCGTGCGCTTCGGGGTGATGCACCGCAACACCTTCCTCGAGGCGCCCCAGCTGCTGGATCCCACCCTGCAGTTCCGGACGCGTCCCACCCTGTTGGCCGCCGGGCAGATCACCGGCACCGAGGGCTACGCCGCGGCCGTCGCCGGCGGCTGGCTGGCCGGCACCAACGCCGCTCGCCTCGCCCAAGGTCTCGAGCCGATCAACCTGCCCCACACCACCATGTGCGGTGCCCTGACCCACTTCATCGCCGAGGCCCCCAGCGAGAAGTTTCAGCCGATGCCCCCCAACTTCGGCCTGCTGCCGGAGTTGCCCGAGCGAATCCGCGACAAGCGCCGCCGCTATGGCGCCTACCGGGACCGGGCCCTGAGCGACCTGGCCCCCTTCTGCGATCAAAGCCTGGTCGCCGCTTAGGGTCCAGGCTGCTTCCGCCGCCCCCGCCGTGACCAATCCCTCCTGGGACGTGATCGTGATCGGCTCGGGCATCGGCGGCCTGGTCACCGCCTCCCAACTGGCGGCCAAAGGGGCCAAGACCCTGGTGCTGGAGCGCTACTTGATCCCGGGGGGGTCGGGAGGCAGCTTCCGCCGCGAGGGCTACACGTTTGACGTGGGCGCCTCGATGATCTTTGGCTTCGGAGAGAAGGGCCACACGAACCTGCTCACCCGGGCCCTGGGCTGTGTGGGCCAGCACTGCGAGACGGTCCCGGATCCCGCCCAACTCGAATACCACCTGCCCGGAGGCCTGAATGTAGCCGTCGACCGGGACTACGAGGCCTTCATCGCCCGCCTCACGGGACTGTTCCCTCACGAAGCCAAGGGCATCCGAGTCTTTTATGACACCTGCTGGCAGGTGTTCAACTGCCTTGATGCGATGCCACTGCTGTCGCTCGAGGACCCGGCCTACCTGGCGAAGGTCTTCTTCAAGGCGCCCCTGGCCTGCCTGGGGCTGGCCCGCTGGCTGCCCTTCAACGTAGGCGATGTGGCCCGCAAACACATCCAGGACGAGCAGCTGCTGAAGCTGATCGACATGGAGTGCTTCTGCTGGAGCGTGATGCCAGCGGACCTCACGCCAATGATCAACGCCGGGATGGTCTTCTCGGATCGCCATGCCGGCGGCATCAACTACCCCAAGGGAGGCGTTGGGGTGATCGCCGAGAAATTGGTAGCAGGCCTCGAGAGCTACGGCGGCGAGATCCGCTACAAGGCCCGCGTCACCGAGGTGCTGATCGAGAACGGCCTGGCCACCGGCGTGGTGCTTGCGGACGGCGAAACCATCCACGCCCGCCGCGTAGTGAGCAACGCGACCCGCTGGGACACCTTTGCGGGCAATGGTTCGGTGCGCCAACCGCTGGTGGATGTCGCCCACACCCCCAAGACCGAAGCCACCTGGCGCCGGCGCTACAAGCCCTCCCCCTCCTTCCTCTCCCTGCACCTGGGGGTGGAGGCCTCGATGATTCCCGAAGGCTTCCACTGCCACCACCTCCTGCTGGAGGACTGGGCGGCGATGGAGGATGAACAAGGAGTGATCTTTGTCTCAATCCCGACCCTGCTGGATCCCTCCCTGGCCCCGGAGGGGAGACACATCGTCCACACCTTCACCCCGAGTGACATCGCGGCCTGGACGTCGCAGAGCCCGAGCGCCTACAAGGCAAAAAAAACCGCCGATGCCGCTCGCCTGGTGCAGCGCCTCGAGGCGATCCTCCCGGGCCTGGGCGGCGCGATCCGCCACCAGGAGATCGGCACCCCCCGCACCCACCGCCGCTTCCTGGGACGCATGGGCGGCAGCTACGGCCCGATCCCGGCCCTGCGCCTGCCGGGCCTGCTGCCGATGCCCTTCAACCGCACGGGTCTGCAGAACCTCTACTGCGTCGGTGATTCCTGCTTCCCGGGGCAGGGCCTGAACGCGGTGGCCTTCAGCGGCTTCGCCTGCGCCCACCGCATCGGCGCGGACCTCGGCCTGAACCCCTGGGCCCTGCCGGACTAGACCAATAGCCGCCAGTCTTGCGGCCCCAGTCTGCCGCCATCGGGCAGGGCTAGGGCGAAGTCGCGACTGCGATTAAGAACGAGCCGCCGCTGCGCGCTGCCGCTACCGCGTATCAACAACAGTCCGTCCTCCTCGAGCGGTTCCAGCTCGAGCGCCGCCGAACGCAGGGCCTGGTGCGCCTGCCGCATTTTGGCGAGTGAGCCGATGAAGGCGCTGAGGTCCGCAGGCGGGTCCCGCCAGGGGAAGGCTTCGCGGCAGGCCGGCTCCTCCCCACCAAAGAGGCCGGCCTCGGTGCCGTAATAGATCGAGGGGGCACCGGGCAAGGCAAAGAGCAGGACGAGCGCGAGCTTCAGGGCCGCCAGGTCCCCCTTGAGCATGTGCAGGGCCCTGGGCACATCGTGGCTATCGAGCAAGTTGAGCTGGGCGCAGTTCACCTCGGGCCGGTACCAGCCCAGGGTGTCGAGAAGCAGCGCGCGATAGCGATCCGTGCTGAGGCATTGGTAGGGAATCGACTCCCGCCGATGGCCATCGGCCAGCTCCCCGGCACTGACCCAGCCGAGGCTGCCCCAGGCGATCCGGTAGTTCATCACCCCATCGAAGTGCTGCCCGCCGAGCCAGGGGCGCGCGTCCCCCCAGATCTCACCGACGATCCAGGCCTCGGGATTGACTGCGCGCACCTCCCGCCGGAATGCCTCCCAGAAATCGGGCTCCACCTCATCGGGTACATCGAGGCGCCAGCCATCAATGCCCCGCTCGATCCAGTGGCGTCCGACAGCGATCAGGTGTTCTTGAACCTGAGGGTTGGCGTGGTTGAACTTGGGCAGGGCCGGATCACTCCACCAGGCGTGGTAACCGCAGGTCTCGCCAGGGCCGGGGTAAGCATTCAGCGGCCAGTGCTCGGTGATGAACCAATCGCGGTAGGGCGACACCGGGCCGTTCTCGAGCAGGTGATGGAAAGCCCAAAAGCCACGGCCGCAGTGGTTAAAGACCCCATCGAGCAGCAGGCGCAGGCCCCGGCGCTTGAGCTCGGCGAGCAGGGCCTCGAAGGCGGGCTCGCCACCTAGGAGCGGATCGACCTGGAAATAGTCGTAGGCGTGATAGCGGTGATTGGCGGCCGAACTGAAGATCGGATTGAGGTAGAGACAGCTGACCCCCATCCCTTGGAGGTGATCCAGGTGATCGAGCACGCCCCAGAGATCGCCCCCTTGGAACGCGCGTGGATCCGGAACACTGCCCCAGGGCTCCAGCGCCAGGCCTTTCTGCTGAGGTGAGCGGCCGCTGCGGCAGAAGCGATCGGGAAAGATCTGATAGACGACGGCCTCCGCGGCCCAGCGGGGGGGCAGAGCAAACGCCGCACTCACAGAAGCGGAGACCATCTCAATAGGGTGGCAGCCCTTGACGCCCGCCGCCGCGATGCCGAATTCCGAGGAGCTGGCCCGCTACCTCGAGCAGCGGGGCGAACTCTCCAAACCCTGGATGCTGCAGCTGCTGCGGCTAACCAAGCTGAAGGAGGCCAAAGACACGATGAACCCGGTGGCATTCGAAGCAAAACTGCGCGAGGCCCACGCCGATCTGATGCGATTGGGTGAGTTCTGGAAAGGCCGCGAGCAGGAAGTCTTCGGCGGGCGCTACCAACCCACGAGCGTGATCGAACCGCTCCCCCGTTCCCCGGAGGACCGATGATCGCGAAGCGCTATCCGATGGCGCCGCTGATTCGCTTCACGCTGGTCAGCCTCTACTTCGCCCTGGTCTTTCCCCTACCCTGGCTCGCGCCAGCCGAACTGCAGCCGTGGTTGATCGGCGCCCTGCCCCTGGGCTTCCTCCTGGTCTGGGCCCTAGTTAGCGAAGAGGTGAGCCTGACCGAGACCAGTCTGCAGGTGGGCTACCCCAGCTGGTGCTCCTGGTTGCTGCGCCGCGGTTGGTCCCTGAACTGGGATCAAGTGAAAGGGCTCACGCCGGTGGCCACGAGCCAGGGGGGGCGCGTCTTCTACGTGAGAACGGAAGACGGCTCGGCCTATCTGCTCCCCCAAAGGGTGCAAGCCTTCGAGGGGTTCCTGGGCCAGTTCAGTCTGAAGACCGGCCTTGACACCAGCTCTATCGGCTGGATCAGCCCACCCTGGACCTACCAGCTCCTGGCCGGTCTCTGCGTTGCGATGCTGGTCTTCGAGGCGATGTTCGGCTGGTACCTACTCAGCGGGCGATGGGAGCTCCCGGCAGCGGCGCTGGGCTGAGACCATCGGCAGGGATGGTGTCGAGGCTGAAGCGGTAACCCTGCTGCCGCACAGTCTCGATGCCGCCGCCTTCGCCGAGGCCGGCCTGCTCCAACTTGCGCCGCAGGGTGAGCACCTGGGTATCCACCGAGCGTGGGCCCCCGCTGAAAGGGGGCCAGGCCATGCGCAGCAGCTCACTGCGGCTGCGAATGATACCGGGCGGCATCAGCAGGGCGCATAGCAGGGCGAACTCCCGCGGGCTGAGTTCGACGGGTTGATCCCGCAGGGTGACCTGACGCAGCAGGACGTGCACCTCAAGCGGGCCGACACAGACCCGCTCCTGCAGACCGGTGCCACTGCGGCGCAACAGCAAGCGGCAGCGGGCCGCGAGTTCTTCGAGACCGAAGGGTTTACGAAGGACGTCGTCGGCGCCGGCATCCAACAAGGAGACAACCGGCTCGGATCCGGAGCGCGCCGTGAGCACCATGACGGGACAGCGCAGCTGACCGGCCAACTTCAGGGCCGAGGTTTCCTCGAGCAGTTCAGCAGCGACGAGGAGGTCGGGGGTTAGGTCATCACAGAGAGTGATCGCTTCAGAGGCGGTGGAGACGGCGGCGGTGAGGTGACCGTCTTGGCGCAAACGCTGGGCCAGGACCGTGCGCAAGGTGGGGTGGGGATCCACCACCAGAACCCGTTTCAGATCCGATTCAGGGCTGGGAGGTGTAGAGGACACGCCCTTCTCTTTGATTCTCACTACGCTATCGGTAATTTCTTAGGCACATCGGTATCAAGCGCTGCCTTGATATCTGGCCACCGGGTCGAGGCCCTCTTCTCGAACCATGACCGCACTGCAGAACCCCGAAGCCATCCGCCACTTCCAGTCCCTTTGCGATGCCTGCCAGGCCCTGGCGGATCGCTACCACGGGCCCTCGGAACTCCGGCTGTATGCCGACGGCTATCTGCACGCCCTGCGCCGCACGGCGGTACTCGACCCCATCGCCCAGCGCCGCCTGGAGGAACTGGTGGACCGCTGGATCATGGATCCCTCCAGCTTCATCGGCCCCAACGGTGATCTGAGTACCCTCTACGAGACAGGTCGGAACTAGGACAACAAAAGGGCCCACGGGCCCCTTTGTGATTCAGCTGGCGAGGGCAATCGCGAGCTTTTCTTTGAGTTCCCCGGAGTTGTACATCTCGATGAGGATGTCTGAGCCGCCAATGAACTCCCCATTCAAATAGACCTGGGGAATGGTGGGCCACTCGGAGTACTCCTTGATGCCCTGACGGATCTCCATATCCGAGAGGACGTCAAAGGTCTCGAAGGGAACAGCCATGGCATTGAGGATCTGCACCACGTTGTTGCTGAAGCCGCACTGGGGCATCAACTTGCTTCCCTTCATGAAGACGAAGATCGGGCTGCTGCCGACCAGCTGATCGAGGCGTTGCTTGAGGGCGGAATCCATGGGACGTGTCGAGAAATCAGGAGGGAGTGGAGGTCTGCAGGGCGAGGGCGTGAATCGCTTCGCTGGCCAGCTCGGAGCGCAGCGCGCCGTAGACCAACTGGTGCTGCTTGATCCGGCTGAGACCCTCAAAAGCGGAGGAGACCACCTTCACCTGCAGGTGGTCTCCTCCGCCGGTGAGATCTTCCACCTCAACGCAGGCATCGGGAAGGGCAACACCAATGGCGGCCTTCACCTGGTCGGGATGAACCATGACCTCAGATCCGTGAGCTTGGGACTGTAAGAAGACGGGGCTGAACTCAGTTGCCCGCGGCCGAACCACCAGCGAAGGGGGTGGTGACGAAGCCCAGCTCAAGCAGGCTCTGATAAGCCTTCTGGCCCATGGGATTCGCCGGGGTGGTGATCTGGACCACCTCCACCAGCAGGGGCACCGCCGCTGCGGGCTGGTTCATCCGGCGTAGCAGGGCGGCCAGGCGCAGGTCGATCTTGGCCTGCAGTTCCAAGGCGTCACGGCCCTTCTGATCCATCTCGCGGGGGATGCGGGCATCGAGGCCGCGGAAGGAACCGCTGAGGCTGCGGTAGAAGCGTGTCAGGTTCTGAGCGCCTTCCCGGGCGGAGTCGTAGTCGGCCTTGGCCTGCTCCAGGTTCCCAGCTGCGGCGGCGGTATCACCGGCGGACACCTTGGCCTCGATGGCACTGAGATTCAGCCCCGAGCTGGAGGAAGCCAGAACCTTTTGGGCGTCCTGGGCCAGGGCAGATTGGGAGACCAGGCCAGGGACAACCGCCGCAAGGGCGGAGAGGCTGAAGGCGGCGAGCTGCCGGCGCACGGGACCACTTGCGAAGTGATTGAACTCTACGGGCGTTGCAAAGGGCGCCCAACCGCCTGCCGTGCTAGGTGCTCGGCGGCCTGTAGCTGTTCAGTGAGCTCGGCGGTCAAGGCATTGATATGCTCTCGCTCGGGACCAGCCAGGCGCAGCACGGGTCCAAAGCAGAGGGCGGCCTGGTCGACCAAGCGGGGCTTGGCATGGCCGTAGGCGATCCCCACGGGCACCACCTGGACCGCCACCCCTTGACCCTCCGCCAGGGCGGTCAAGCGCGCCAGGCCGGGCATGAGGCGCATGGCGGGATCGTTCTGGTTGATCTTCCCCTCGGGGAACATCACCAGCTGATTTCCCCCCTCCAGCAGATCCACGGCAAAGCGCAGCGAGGCCGCCGCGGGCTTGCGGGGGTTCACCGGGAAGCAGCCCAGGCGATGCAGGAACCAGCCCTGGAGGCCTGTCATCTCATCACTGGTGACCATGAAACGGCAGTCCCGGCCGGTGACCCGGCGACCGGCAGCATGGGGAAGCATCAGGGCATCCCAGCGGGAGCGGTGGGTCGGTGCCAGCAGCACCGGGCCTTCGTCAGGCAGGTTCTCCCGGCCCAAGACCATCAGACCGCCGCCAAAGAAGCCCTTCAGGGCGATGTCCTGGGTAAGCACCATCGCCACGGGCGCCAACCAGGGGTTGATGCCGTTGCAGAGACTCTTCTCCCGCTCTGTGAGGGCCACCGATGCCGTGCCTGAAGCCGTCATCGGACTGGGAACCCTCGCAAAAACTGTCGACGCAAACTAGGGGCGAACCCCGGGCGATAGCCCGTGGGGCAGGCACTTAATCGAGCGGGCCCGGGGGCGCCATCCATAGGATCCGCCTAGAAGCAGCGGTTGCCATGGCGAGCCTTGGCGTCAACATCGATCACATCGCCAATGTGCGCCAGGCCCGCCGCACGGTCGAACCTGACCCGGTGACCTACGCCCTTCTGGCCGAACTGGGCGGCGCCGATGGCATCACGGTGCACCTGCGCGAGGACCGGCGCCACATCCAGGACCGGGATGTTGAGTTGCTGCGTCAGGTGGTCCACAGCCGCCTGAACCTTGAAATGGCGGCGACCGCCGAGATGGAGGCGATTGCCCTGCGGATCAAGCCCGACATGGTCACCCTGGTGCCCGAGAAGCGCGAGGAGGTCACCACCGAAGGTGGCCTGGATGTGGCAGGGCAACTCATCAGCATCAAGGGGATCGCCGGCCGTCTTCAGGACGCCGGCATTGGCGTGAGCCTATTTGTCGACGCCGAGCCTGCCCAGCTGGAGGCCTGCCAGGCCAGCGGTGCCCGCTGGGTGGAGCTGCACACCGGCACCTACGCCGAAGCCAACTGGCAGCAACAGGCCAAGGAATTGGCGCGGATCACCGAGGGCACCTTTATCGCCCGCAGCCTGGGCCTGCGGGTCAACGCCGGCCACGGCCTCAGCTACCAAAACGTTGAGCCGATCGCCGGCATCGAAGGGGTGGAGGAGCTCAACATCGGCCACACCATCGTGGCCAGGGCCCTGGCGGTGGGCCTGGAGGAGGCCGTGCGGCAGATGAAGGCTTTGGTCCAGAATCCCCGCCGGGAACCCCTCTTCGGCAGCACCAGTTCATGACCAAGTACCACTTCGTGGCCGCCAGTGAGGCCTTCCTCACCGTGGAAGAGCCCCTTGATGAAGTGCTGCGCGAGCGTGTCCGCAATTACGGCGAACAGGGCAAGGCGATCGACTTCTGGCTGGTGAAGCGCCCCGCGTTCCTGCAGGCCCCCGAGCTCAAGGCAATCGCCGATCAGGTGCCCCAGCCAGCCGCTGCCGTGGTGTCCACCGATCCGAAGTTCATCGACTTCATGAAGCTCCGCCTGGAGTTCGTCGCCAAGGGCAGCTTCGAAGCCCCCTCCAGTGCGATCCCCGACGCCCTGGCCAGCGCCGCCTGAGCTCAGAAGAGGCCTAGGAACTTCTTGCGGGGCTCTTCTACCTGGGACCTGCCCTGGGCTCCGTCTTGCTGATAACGGGGCTTGGCATCACCAATGGTGAGCACTGCCTCCTTGTTCTTCCACCAGACCCAATCGCGGATCGGAGGCGTGCGGGTCAGGTCCGCCTGGGTCAACCCCAGACCCAACTTGGAAGAGGCGTTCAACAGCACCTCCACCATCTCGTCGCCGTTGGCGCACTTGGCGAGCGCTTCGTTGGTGCGCTTAGCCCCATCCAGGGCTTTCACCAAAATCGCCACCCGCTGACTCACAGAGAGGCTGCGCGGGTCCACCGGCTGGGAGCTCTGGGGGGTCTCGTTTTCCATCCAGAGGAGCGACGTTATGGCGACGTTATCCCGTTTTCAGCGCTTGAGAGGGGATGCCTACAAGGGGATGACAGATCGTCAAGGCTCCGTACAGAGTGGGAGGTATGACTAGCGTCAGTCGCAGAGCCCGCCACTGGGTGATCGGTGATGTGCACGGCTGCTCGGGCTCCCTCGATCAACTCCTCGCCCAGCTGCCCCAAGGCGACCGTCTGATTTTTTGCGGCGACGCCATCAATCGCGGCCCCGACACCCCGGCCACGATGGAACGAATCTGGAGCCTGGTGGACAGCGGCCGAGCGATCTGGCTGCGGGGCAACCACGAGCAGGATCTGATCGACGCCCTGCGCACCGCCCCCAGCAGCAGCCGCGGCGCTGGCGCCGAGACGTGCCACCAACTCGGTCCAGAGGGATGCGCCCTCTGGCTGAAGCGCCTCGAGCAGCTGCCCCTGGCCTACTGGGGGGAAGGCTGGGTCGCCACCCACGCCGGCTTTAACCCCAGCACCTGGCAGCCGGACCTGCGGGTGCGCATGGGCTTCTGGGAGCAGTACGACGGTCGCTTTGGTGATGTGGTGATCGGCCACACCCCCGGCCCCAACGTCCGCCGTCTCCCGAACATCGTCATGGTGGACACCGGCGCCTGCTACGGCGGCGACCTCAGCGCCTACTGCCCCGAAAGTCGCGAGGTGGTGTCAGTGCCGGGCCTTGCCCATAACCTGCAGACGCCCAGCCTGAGCCCCGTCTGAGCCTTGCTCACGGTTTATCGCAGCAACCGCGCTGAGCTACTGGCTCGCGTCCTGGCAACGAACCTGCAATTGCATCCGCCGGGACTGCTCGAGGAGGTCCAGGTGGTGGTGAACACATGGCCGACAAGTCGCTGGCTGGGTGAGCAACTCGCCCTTGCCAATCCGGCCGGCATCGCCGCGAACCTGCGCTTCCCCTTCCCGAGCGGCCTGCTGCGGCAACTGGTGAACAGCTGGGTCGACGAGGAGAGCACGGGTCCCGATCCCTGGCGGGCCCAAAACCTGGTTTGGCCGCTGCTGGAGCTGCTACCGGAGCTGTTGGAGAGTCCAACGGCGCAGCCCCTTCGCCAATGGCTCGCAGTTCGCTCCTCCGGCCTGGAGACCCTGGATCCAGCCCTCTGGCAACTGGCCCGAGCGATAGCCGATGCCATCGATGACTACGGTCTCTACCGGCCCGCCCTGCTGGAGGCCTGGCTCAGCGACAAGCCCCAGCCTCTGCCGGAAGGGTTGCAGTGGCAGCCCGAACTTCTGCGGCGCCTGGTGGACCGTATGGGGAGCCTGCCCTTTGGTGTGCGGACGCGGGAGCTAATCCACCGGCTCCAGGGCGGCTGGAGACCGGAGCTCTCCAGCGCACAACCGCTCCGCCTCTTTGGCCTGAGCAGCCTGGCACCGGTGCAGGTCGAACTGCTGCAGGCACTCTCGGCGGTGCGGGACGTGGAGCTCTACGTGCTGACCCCCTGCCGTGATCTCTGGCAGCGCAGCAGCCCTTTCGCCCTGAGCGATCCTCTCGCGGCGGACTGGCTGCTGAGCGTGCCTGGCCTCGAGGCCCGCTTTGGCAGGCTCGGGGCGGAATTTCAGCAGTTGCTCGAAGGCACCGGCGAGAGCCAACTGGGCCAGTGGCAGGACGGGGATCTGTTTTTTGCCCCTGCGACGGTCGCCCGCCACGAGGGCCGGGAGCCGTCCCTGCTGGAGCAATTGCAGGAGCAACTGGTCTCCGGCGAACCCGAGGCGAAACAGCCCCTGACGCGGGAGCCGCGGGATCGCTCCCTGGAGTTCCACGCCTGCCCGGGGCGACTGCGCCAACTGCAGGTGGTGCGTGATCAGATCCTGCAGCTGCTGGCGGCGGACACCAGCCTGGAGCCGCGGGACATCCTGGTGATGACCCCCCAGGTGGAGGCCTTCGCGCCCTTGGTGGCGGCCGTCTTCGGCGACACAGAGGCCACCGGAGTACGGCTGCCCTGGCGCCTGACGGACCGCAGCCAACAGAGCGAGGCGGGCATCGCCCAAGGCCTGTTGGCCCTGCTGCAACTCGGCGGGGAAAGGCTCACCGCGACCGCCCTAGAGGGCGTGCTGAATTGCGGCCCCCTTCTGGCGGCCCAGCAGCTCGAGGCCAGTGAGTCGGGCGAGCTCACGGCCCTCTTGCAACAGGCGGGCTTCCGCTGGGGGCTTGATGGACGCGACCGCGGCGGCAACCCCAGCCACAGTCTGCGTTGGGCAGTCGATCGCCTCGTGCTGGGGCTAGTGCTCCCCGACGTCCCGGGCCTAGCCCCAGGCGAGACCGCCCCGCTGGCCCTGGCCGGCAGCCTCGAGCAGCAGGGCCGATGGATTGCCCTGCTGCGGCAACTACTCAGCAGCTTGCAGTGGTTCGCCCAACCCCGGCGGGCCACGGAGTGGGTGCAGGGCCTGCGGGAGCAACTGCCGCTGCTCTTTGACGAGGGCGGCAGCTGGGCCTGGGAGCTGCAGACCATCCATGCCGCACTTGCGGACTGGCAGGCGGTGGCCGGCGAAAGCCCCCTCAAGCTGACGGCACCGGTGGTGGCCGATGTCTTAGCAGAGCGGCTCAGCGAGGGCAGCGGACGCTTTGGTCACCGCTCGGGAGCCCTGACCATCAGCGCACTGGAGCCGATGCGAGCGATCCCCCACCGGGTGGTGGTGCTGATGGGACTGGACGCCGGGGCCTTCCCCCGCCAGCGCCAGCGGCCGGGCTTCCACCTGATGGAGCAGCGCCGCGAGCTGGGCGATCCCAACAGCGGCGATCAGGACCGCTACGTCCTGCTGGAGGCGCTGCTGTCGGCGCGGCAGCACCTGCTGATCAGTTGGAGCTGCCGCGATGAACGCACCGGCGAGCCCCTGGATGCCTCGACCCCGGTGCGCCAATGGATCGACCTGCTGACGCAACAACTCGGCAGCGGAGCCGTTCCCCTGCGGGAGCACGCCGCCAATGCCCTCGAGCGGAGCAGCTTCCTGGAGATGGCGCCCTGGCCCGCGGCGAGCTGCGACCAACGGCTCCTGCAGGTGCGCCAACAGCTCGAGCAAGGCGAACTGAGCAGCCAGCAGGGGCTGGCCTTCAGCGCCCCGCCGACCGCCGCTGGGACCACACCGGAAACGAGCTGGAGAGATCTGCAGCAGTGGCTCCAGGCCCCGCAAAGGGTATGGCTGGAGCAACTGGGGCTGCGTCCCAAGGAATTCGATCAGCCCGTGCGGGACCTCGAGGCCCTGGAGCTCGGGGAGCGAGAGCGGTCGGCCCTGCTGCGCCGCGAATGGGAAGGAGAGGACCCAGTGGCAGGCGCTCCCAACTGGCGTGAACTCGAGCTGGGCCGGGGAGTGCTGCCCCCCTTGGCCGCGGGTGTTATGGAGGTGACGCAACTGGAACAGCGGTGGGTAAGCCTACGCGACTGCCTTGGGTTGCTGGGGGAGCAGGAACAACACGCGCTGCAGTGGCAGCAGTACGAGGCCAAGCTCAGCAGCCGCGGTGGTCAACTGGTGCTGATCCACACCGCGAAACCGCGCACGCCCCAACGGCTGCAGCTCTGGTTGGAGTGCCTGCTCGCCGCGGCCGCGGGCCTGAACCTGCGGGGGGCGGCTCTGGTGGGCCGCGATCGCCACAGCTTCCGGGTGTTGGAGCGCTACGAGCTCCCCACACCCGCGCTGGCCAGAGAGCTGCTGGAGCAACTGCAGGGCTGGCGGGACGCCCACCGCATGGACTGCTGGGCCCTGCCACCGGAAACCGGATGGGCCTTCGCGAGCGCCGAGAGCCGCAAACCGGGGATGGGGCGCGGCTGGGCCAAGGCCAAGGACGCCTGGGAGGGGGGCTATCAACAGCGGGCCGAGCGAGAAGACCCCGTCCAACGGGTCTGCTTCGGTTCGGACCTCCCCCTGGGGGACCTGCTCACCACAGAGCTCCAGAGCCTGGCGTTGAGCCTGCACGGGCCGTTTTTGGAGCGCCGCAAGGAGATCAAGGCATGAGCCTGACCACCTTTGATCCGAACGCCTTCAGCCTCGCGCCGGGGATTCGTCTGCTGGAGGCGAGCGCCGGCACCGGCAAGACCTTCGCCCTGGCCCATCTGGTGCTGCGGCTTCTGAGCGAGGGGCCACGGCCCCTGGATGTCGAGGAGCTGCTGGTGGTCACCTTCACGGATGCCGCCGCCGCGGAATTGCGGGGCCGCATCGCCCGCCGCCTGCAAGACGCCCTGGTCCTGCTCGATGAGGAACACGCCGAGGCCGATGAACCGCTGCAGCAGTGGCGCTTGGCCATAGAAACCGAGCAGGTTCAGCGCATCAAGGGAGGGCTCCTGCTGGCCCTAGAGCGGCTGGATCGCGCCGACATCACGACCATCCACGGCTTCTGCCGCCGGACCCTGCAGCGCCATGCCCTCGAAGCCGGTCTCGGCCCCGACGTGGCCTTAGAGAGCAAAGGACGCGAGCGGAGACAACAGCTCGTCCACGACTACTGGCAGCAGCAGGTCCTGGCCCTGCCGCCCCATCTGGTGGCGGGACTGCAAAGCCTTCAGGTCAACCCCGAGCAGCTAGTGAACCTGCTGGGCAGCCTCGATGGCGACCCGGCCCTGCAGCTCGCCCCCCTTCCGGAGGGATGGAGCAGCAGCTTGGGCTTGGCGGAGCAACTGCCGGCTTTCTGGAGCTCGAGTTGGGCGGCGTTCAGCTCCGAATGGCCAAGCCGCTGCGAAGCGCTGGAGGAGGAGTTCGCGGCGGCCGCTGTGGAACTCAAGAGCTTGGGGGTCGACTACAAGCCCTATCGCCTCAAGGCCAAGCCGGATCGCTTGAACCGCGTTCAGAACTGGTTCGACCAACTGGAGGAGCCGGCCGGCTACGACACACTCCTGCAGCAGGATGACCTCAAGAAATACTTTCACCCCGGCCCCTTCACGAAGGCCGCCGCCCCCGCCCATGGCGACCAGGTGTCCCTGCCCCAGGCCCCCCTGCTAGAGGCCATCGCCGACGTGGTGGAGGGGCCCGCGGAACTCACGCTGCTGCATTTCTGCCATTGGGGCCGAGCGGAGCTGCAACGCCGGCGCGAGCGCAGCGGTGAGATCAGCTTTGGCAATCTGCTCGAGCAACTCGACCCGGGTCCTGACGCGACTGCGGCATCAGCCCTGCTGCGGGCGGTCGCGAACCGCTACCGGGCGGCGCTGATCGACGAGTTCCAGGACACCGATCCGATCCAGTGGCGCATCCTGAAGCGGTCCTTTGCCGCGGAACCCGGCCGCCATCTGCTCGTGATGGTGGGCGATCCCAAGCAGGCGATCTACCGCTTCCGCGGCGGGGAGCTGCAGACCTACCGCCAGGCGGCCGAAGAAGCCGATGGCCGCTTTGGCCTCTTTGAGAACCGCCGCTCCAGCAGCGACCTGGTGGCGGGCCTGAATGCCTTGATGCGGCCCGGGCTGATCCAGAGCGGACTCGAGGTACCCGAGGTGCTGGCAAAGGCCAACAAGGGACACCTGCACGTCCCCGGCGACCCGGCGCCGCTGCAGCTGCTGGAGCTTGATCCAAGTGAAAGCCTCGAGGCCCAGGTTGCAGGCCTCTGCCAGGAGCTCTTGAGCCAGGGGCTGGAGCTGGACGGCCGGCCGATCGACCCGGGCGACATCTGCCTGCTGGTCAGCCGCCACGACCAGGCCGAAGCCCTGCGGGCCGCTCTGGAACGCCGGCAGATCCCCAGCCGCCTGGTGAGCCGCGGCGATGTCTTTGAAAGCCTTGGGGCAAGCGCCCTGCAGCGCTTCCTTGATGCCCTCGCCCAACCCGGTCAGCTGGGACGTCTGAAGTTGCTGGCGGCTTCGGCCCTGCTGGGCTGGTCCGCTGCCGAAATCGAGGCCAGCACCTCGAGTCAGTGGGACCAGTTGGCCGCGGAGTTGAGTTCCCTGGCGGAACAGCTCCCCAAACTCGGCTTGACGGCGGCCTTAGCGCATCTGCAGGGGACGACGGGCCTGGCGCGGCTCTCTCTGCGGGGCCGGGCCCTGGCCGATTTGCAGCAGGCCGCGGAGCTGGTGCAGGAGCAGATGCACCGCCAAGGCCTCGGGGCCCAGGCGGCCGCGGACTGGCTCAGGCGCCTGCGCCTGGAGGAGAACCGCGACAGCCCTGAGGCCCATCTCTGCAGGAGCGATGCCGCCGAAGCCGCCATCGCCGTCGTGACGGTCCACCGCAGCAAAGGGCTCGAGTACCCAATGGTGATCTGCCCTTACCTCTGGAAGGCCCCCAAAGCGGCGAAGCGCCTCGGCCGCCGCTGGACCACGGGCGGTCAACCCCAACTGGACCTGCACCTGCAGACCCACTGCGGCGTGGGCCGACTCGCGGCCCAACAGGACCAGCAAGCCCAGGTCGCCGAGGCGGAGCGCCTGGCCTACGTGGCCTGCACCCGTGCCCAACACCTGCTGGTGCTCGGCTGGCCTGGAGCGGACCTAGCCGACGCAGGGAACCCCCTGAGCAGTTGGTTGCAGGAGCGGGAGGAGGAGTTGCCGTTCGCGCGGATCCAGGCCACAGGCGAGATCCGCCAGCCCTGGCGCCCCGCTCCCGCCGCGGGGGAGCTGAGCCTAGGGCCCCTTCCGAAGCGCTCCCTCGACAGCAGTTGGGGTCGGGCCAGCTACTCCGGTTGGGCCCACTCCCAAGCGAGCCTGCCGCCGGAGCTGCAGGAGGAGGGCCGCGACACCGACGTCTTGAGCGATGGATTCGACGAAGCCCTGCAGAAGGACAGCGGCGACACCAATGGAGCAGCGATGACCTGGCCGGACTTGGGGCCGATGGCCCATTTCCCCCGGGGGGCCGGTCCTGGCGATGCCCTGCACCGGATCCTCGAGCGCCTGGACTACGGCGCGGTGGCCCGCGGGAAACGGGAGGAGGCCGACGCGGTGATCGCCCAGGAGCTGGAGCGCGCGGGTCTGGAGGGGGAGGCCTGCGCGGGAATCTTCGAGGCCCTGCAGCAATTGATGTGCACGCCCTTGGGCGGCGTTCTCGGCGGCTGCCGGTTGGGGGACCTCGAGCCCGGCTCCTGGCTGAACGAGATGAACTTCGATCTGCCCCTGGCGACCGAGGGGGAGGAGCTGCGACTTGTGCGCAGCAGCGGACTGGCCCAGGCCTTCGCCGCACACCCGGGCGGACGCTTTGGCAGGTCCTATGCCCGGACTTTGCAGGGGCTGGAGGTAGCCAGCCGCGGCTTTCTGACGGGATCAATTGACCTGCTCTTCTGCTGGCAGGGGCGCTGGTGGGTGGCGGACTGGAAGAGCAACTGGCTCGGCCAGCGGGATCGTCTAGGCAAGGTGAACCGTTGCGGCCCCAACGACTACTCGGCAGCGGCGATGGAGACCCTGATGGCGAGCAGCCATTACCCCCTGCAGGCCCACCTCTACCTGGTGGCCCTGCATCGCTATCTGCTCTGGCGACTGCCCGACTACGACCCCACTGCGCACCTGGGCGGCTACGCCTACGTCTTTCTGCGGGGCGTGCCTGGACCGACCCCAGATCCCACGGTGCCGACCCCAGGGGTGCTGGTGGATCAACCCAGCCTGGAGCGTGTGCTGGCCCTCGATGCCCTGCTGCGGGAGGGACAACCATGAGCGCTCTGGCTTCCGCGGTCCTCGACAGCCTGCAGCGGCTGCTGCCCCCCAGACAGAGCAGCGCCCTGTTGCCGGCCGTGGTGCAGGCCCTCATCCACGCCTTGGAGGAGGGCGACTTGGGTCTGGATTGCAGGGGCCCTGCCCCCGACGGGATTAGCCCCGAGGACTGGCCCGCCGCCGCCATCTCCGCCCTCGATGGGGCGGGCTGGCTGGTGGACGCCACGGAAGCCGCGACGGCCCCAGAGGCACCAATCGTTCAGGACGGTCTTGTGCTGCGCTGGCGGCGCTGGCAGACCCAACTGCAGCAGTGCCTGACAACTATCGAGGAGCGGGCCCAACGCGAACGGGGCTGCAGCGAGGCGGAACACCAAGCGGCGATGTCCGCCGCCGCCGAAGCGGGCCTAGACACCCAGCAGTGCCAGGCCGTCTCCGTCGCCCTGCGTCACGGCCTGGTGCTGCTCTCCGGCGGCCCGGGAACCGGCAAGACATCGACGGTGGTGCAGATGTTGGCGGCTTGCCTGCGCCAGAGGCCGGGGCTGCGAATCCATCTGGCCGCCCCCACCGGCAAGGCCGCAGCCCGCCTGGCGAGCTCGGTCAACCGTGGCAACACCCAGCTCCCCAGCAGCACCCTGCACCGACTGCTGGAGGCCCAGGGAGAACTGCGCTTTGGCCGCAACGGCCGCCATCCGCTCGAACTGGATCTGCTGGTGGTCGATGAGCTCTCGATGGTTGATCTACCGCTGATGGCAGCCCTGCTGGAGGCGCTGCCGGCGGACGCGCAACTGCTGCTGATCGGGGACGCCAACCAATTGCCTCCAGTGGGCACCGGAGCCGTCCTCGAGGAGCTCTGCCGGCCGGAACGCCGACCCCTCTTGGGGGAAGCCGCTGTGGAACTGCGCACCACGTATCGCAATGACGGAGCGATCGCCGCCCTGGCCGAAGCTCTGCGGCAACGCCCGAGCGCCCCCCAAGGAGAACTGCTTCAGGAGCTGAAACCGACCCTCCAGGCCCTGACGCCCAAGGACAATGTCGCCTGGATCGAAGCCCCCAGCCGCAGCCTTCCGCCGGCCTTGCTGGAGACGGTACGAGGGCAAGCCGCGGCCCTACGCGCGAGCTGCCAAACACTGGTGTGGCGGGAGGGACGCCCAGACCCCGAGCACAGCGCAGCCCTCCTGGCACAACTGGAAGAGCTAGTGGTACTCAGCCCGATCCGTCAGGGGCCCTGGGGGGTGGAGGCGGTGCATCGAGAGCTCCTCGGTGATCTCGCCAAGAGCTCCCCGCTGCACTGGCCGCCAGGGACCCCGGTGCTCAATCGCCTCAACCGCCCCGACCAGGGCCTGGCGAATGGCGACATCGGTGTTGTGTTGCAACAGGGCTCGGAACGCCGCGTCCTGATGCCCGGCCAACGACTCCTGCACCCCGCCCAACTCAATGGCGCCGAGCCGGCCTTCGCCTTGACGGTGCACAAGTCCCAGGGGAGCCAATACAAAACCGTGCAGTTCCTCCTGCCGGCGAATCGGCCTCTGGATCCCCGCTTGATCTACACGGGCCTCACGCGGGCCCAACGTCAGGCCTACCTATTCACACCGGCGGGGATCAGCAGCAGACAAAGCCAGAACACTCCCTAGCCTGAGCACATGACCGAGATCGGCATCGTTCAGCGGCCCTGGGGTTGGTTTGAAACCATCGGTGCCGGCGATGGGTACCTGGTCAAACGGCTCTGCATCGAAGCCGGTCACCGGCTCAGCCTGCAACGCCATCGCCATCGCCTGGAGCACTGGGTGGTTGTCAGTGGCTCCGGGCAACTCGAATGCGACGGATCGACGATTCAGGCGGCGGCCGGGACCACTCTGCTGGTGCCCTGCGGCGCCGTACACCGAGCTGCCGCAACGACCGAGAACCTGCTCATCGTTGAAGTGCAGCGCGGCGATCACCTCAGCGAGGACGACATCGAGCGCATGGCGGACGACTACGAAAGGGTTAAGTGTTAAGTTGATCTCCCACCCTTTGTGAAGGGCAAGGCAGTTTCTTAAACGGGTGTCTGCCGGCCTGTCGACGAAGGATTCAGGCCCAGACCAACCACGTGACCAATACCCCCTGCGAGAGCGCAACCAGCTCTGTGGATCTCAGCGCGCTCGATTTGGCCAGCAGCCAGGACAGCGCACCGAGCGAAAGCATAGAAATCGCCACGGCAGAACCCAGTCAGAAGAACGGTTTTGACGCCTTTGGCTTCTCCGAGGAAATCCTCGAAGCCCTTGCGGAGGTCGGCTACAGCGAGCCCTCTCCGATCCAAGCGGCCGCCATTCCTGAGCTGATGCTCGGTCGCGACCTGGTAGGTCAAGCCCAGACCGGTACCGGCAAAACGGCGGCCTTCGCCCTGCCGATGCTGGCGGCCCTCGATGAGACCCAACGCACCCCCCAGGTGCTGGTGCTCACCCCCACCCGTGAGCTGGCCATCCAGGTGGCCGACTCCTTTAAGAGCTACGCCACCAAACTTCCCCACCTGCGGGTCCTGGCCCTCTACGGGGGCTCGGACTTCCGCGATCAGATCCACAAGCTCAAGCGCGGGGTTCAGATCGTGGTCGGCACCCCCGGCCGGGTGATGGACCACATGCGTCAGGGCACACTCGATGTCTCCGGGCTGCGCAGCCTGGTGCTCGACGAAGCCGACGAGATGCTGCGCATGGGCTTCATCGACGACGTCGAGTGGGTCCTGAGCCAACTGCCTGAGAAGCGTCAGGTGGTGCTCTTCTCGGCAACGATGCCCAGCGAGATCCGCCGAATCTCCCACCAGTACCTGAACAGCCCCGCTGAGATCACGATCAAAACCAAGGGGTCTGATTCCAGCCGGATCCAGCAGCGCTTCATCACGGTCAACGGTCCAATGAAGCTCGAGGCCCTGAGCCGCGTGCTCGAGGCCGAGACCAAAGAAGGGGTGATCATCTTTGCCCGCACCAAGGCGATCACGGTGACCGTGGCCGAAGCCCTGGAAGCCAAGGGCTACGGAGTCGCGGTCCTGAACGGTGACGTGGCTCAGAACCAGCGGGAACGCACGATTGAGCGCCTCAAGAACGGCACCGTGGACGTGCTGGTGGCCACCGATGTCGCCGCCCGCGGCCTGGATGTGGACCGGATCAGCCTGGTCATCAACTACGACATCCCCTTCGATTCCGAGGCATACGTCCACCGCATTGGCCGCACCGGCCGTGCTGGCCGCACCGGCAACGCGATCCTGTTCGTGACGCCGCGCGAGCGACGCTTCATCGCTGGTCTGGAGCGTGCCGTTGGTCGCTCCATCGATCCGATGGAGATCCCCACCAACGCGAGCATCAATCAAAGCCGCCTGGATCGTCTGCGCGAGCGCCTGAGCCAAACCGTGAACGGGCTCAATACGGAGGAGAACAGCAACCTCAGCGAACAGCAGGCGCTGCTTTCAGAAATCATCAAGCGCGTTGGCCAGGAAAGCGATGTCAGCCCTGAGCAGCTTGCCCTGGCCGCCCTGCAGATGGCCGTCGGCGCCCAGCCCCTACTGGTCCATGACGATGAGAACTGGATCCGCCAACAACCCCAGTCCCGCGATGGCCGCCGCAACGGTCGCTTTGGCGACCGCGATCGCGGTCCCCGCAATGCCCCCGGCAGTCGCCGCGGCCCCCGCGAGCAAGCCGGTCCTCCGGAAGATCACATGGATCGCTTTCGCATCGAGGTGGGCTGGCGCGACCGGATCAAACCCGGAAACATCGTTGGCGCGATTGCCAATGAGTCCGGTCTGAACGGCCGCAGCATCGGTCGAATTCAAATCTTCGACAGCCACAGCCTCGTGGACCTGCCCAAGGGCATGCCTGACGACGTCTTCCAAAATCTGAAGCGTCTAAAAGTGTTGAATCGCGAACTTCAGATCTCTCGCATCTAAGGCTGGCTTGAACCAGCCGACGGGCCTCAAGCGCAAAGGCCCGTAACCGATTCGCTGGACAAATCGGTTAGCTCAGCCACGCTCATGCTCTCGACAGCCATGACCAAAGAGGGCTGCACCTCTTCGGTTTCGATCGCCACAAGGGTCTGAAGCAGATCGAAGCGATCCTGGGGGGCGAGCTCACCGCTCTTGCTCCAAGCCAAACTCCAGGGGACTGGTGCCGTCATCAGGGGCTCCCGATAGCGGGTGTTCATTTGCTGACAATGGGACAGCAAATGGGGATCAAGCCTTTTCTTCGGATTCCTTTCGGTCTTACTTCAAGGCCCGTTACCGCTCCCATCGCTGAAGACAACGGCCTCGAAAACGGGCAACTTCCGTCCTGCAGCGCAGCCCTCCCCCGAGATTCGCTGAAACGCTTGCTGAGTTCTGGGAGGTCGGCGCTGTAGTCTGACCCTGATTCCAAAAGCTTCCAGGCTCCACACGGAACCCCACAGCATCAACGAATCAGTTTTCAGGTTCCGTCTAAGGAATGACCATTTACGTTGGAAACCTCTCGTTCCAAGCCGAACAAGAGGATCTGCTCGACCTGTTCAGCCAGTACGGCGAGGTGAGCAAGTGCAGCCTTCCCCTCGATCGTGAGACCGGCCGCAAGCGCGGTTTCGCCTTCGTCGAGATGGCGAACGACGCTGACGAGCAGAAAGCTATCGACGATCTGCAGAACGTCGAGTGGATGGGTCGCATGATCCGCGTCAACAAAGCAACCCCCCGCGAAGGCGGCGGCGGCGGCGGCGGTCGTGGCGGCTACGGCGGCGGCGGCGGCGGCAACCGTGGCGGCGGCTATGGCGGCGGCGGCGGTCGTGGCGGCTACGGCGGTGGCGGCGGTGGCGGCGGCTACGGCGGCGGCGGCGGCGACAACCGCTGGTGATCGTGCGGTGCCCTCGGGCATCACACCTCCCCAACTCACAAGAAAAATCCCCGGCCGGGCTCCATTGGTGCCCGCGTCCAGGGATTTTTTGATGGATTGAAGTGACCGATCCGGCGTTGGACTGCCGTCAGATGATGACTTCGAGCTCTTCGTTCTCGATCAGATCCTGCAGTTGATCGCGTTGCCACTCCTTGCAACGCACCTCAGACACGGAATGGGTCGGCTGCAGTTCGCCTTCACGCGGTTCCGGCAAGACGCTGCGGAGCGAGCGCCTTCTCAGCTTCGCGGTCCAGCGATGAAAGCGATGAAACGATCTCGAACGGGTCATAGACACCCTCCTGTTGGAGACACCACGGTTCTAACGCTGGGGAAACAAAGAAATCAGTTCTCCATGAGCAGCTTCATATTGAATTCAACCCGGCGCCTTTGAATGGCGCCATGACCCCAGTCCACCCCCCACTGCGCCGCCTGCAGCGCACCCTGAGCCCCCATCGCCGCTTGGTGCGGCTTGCTGCGCTCTGCTCGGTGCTGAATAAGTTGTTCGACCTGGCGCCACCGGTCTTGATCGCCCTGGCGGTCAACGTGGTGGTGCAGCAGGACACCTCCTGGCTGGCCAGCTGGGGGGTGACGTCGATCCCCGTGCAACTCGGGGTCCTGGCAGGACTCTCCTTTGTGATCTGGAGCGCGGAATCGCTGTTCGAATACCTCTATGCCCTGCTCTGGCGGAACCTGGCCCAGACGGTGCAGCACGAGCTCAGGTTGGAGGCCTACGCCCATCTCCAACGCTTGGAGATGGGCTTTTTCGAATCCAGCTCCAGTGGCCGCCTGCTGGCGATCCTGAATGACGACATTAACCAGCTCGAGAGATTCCTCGATCATGGCGCCAACGAGGTTCTGCAGCTGATCACAACCGTCCTGGCGGTCGGCGGTGCCATGGTCTGGCTCTCACCGGCGGTGGCTGGGGTTTCGTTTTTGCCCATTCCCTTGATCCTGTGGGGCTCACTGCACTTTCAGAAGCGGCTACAACCGCGCTACCGCGAGGTGCGGGAGCGATCCGGCGATCTGGCCAGCCGCCTCGCCAACAACCTGGGCGGGATGCTGACGATCAAGAGCTACGCGGCGGAGCAGTGGGAGAGCGAACGTCTGTGCGAGCAGAGCCGTGCGTACCAAACGAGTAATAGCAAGGCGATTCGCCTCTCGGCGGCCTTCATCCCGTTGATTCGTTTCGCGATCCTATTTGCCTTCCTGGCGATCTTGGTGATTGGCGGCCTGCAGGCCTGGCGCGGCGCGATCGACGTCGGCACCTATTCCTTCTTGGTCTTCATCACCCAACGGCTGCTCTGGCCGCTGACCAGCCTGGGGCGCACTCTGGATGACTACCAGCGGGCTATGGCCTCCACCCAGCGGGTTCTGGATCTGGTCGACACCCAGATCGCGATCCCCAGCGGCGATCGCCCCCTGCCACGCCAGAGCGTGCGGGGTCAGATCCGCTTTGAGGGAGTGAGCTTTGGCTACAGCGGGCGAGACCTGCTGCTGCGGAACTTTGATCTGGAGATCCCCGCCGGCAGCACCCTGGGGATCGTTGGCGCCACGGGTTCCGGCAAGAGCACGATCGTCAAATTGCTGCTGCGCCTCTACGAGCTGCAGAGCGGCACGATCCGCCTCGATGGTCAACCGATCCAGGCGTTGGAACTGGGGGACCTGCGCAAAGCCATCGGCCTAGTCAGCCAGGAGGTCTTCCTCTTCCACGGGAGCGTGGCCGAGAACATTGCCTACGGCAGCTTTGAGGCCTCACGCTCCGCGATCGAGCGGGCGGCACAGCTGGCGGAGGCCTCCAGCTTCATTGAGGCCCTGCCCCAGGGGTATTCCACCGTAGTGGGTGAGCGTGGCCAACGGCTCTCCGGGGGGCAGCGCCAACGCATTGCCCTGGCTCGGGCGATCCTCAAAAACCCTCCCGTGCTGATCTTGGATGAGGCCACTGCGGCGGTGGACAACGAAACAGAGGCCGCCATCCAGCGCTCCCTGGATCACATCACCGCCGAGCGCACGACCCTAGTCATCGCCCACCGCCTCTCCACCGTTCGCCATGCCGATCGGATCGTGGTCATGGACCAGGGACGGATCGTCGAGAGCGGTAGCCACGAGGAGCTGATCGCGGCCGGCGGGGCTTACGTCAATCTCTGGCGCGTTCAGGCGGGACTGCGCCAGGACGAGGCCCTAGCCCTCTAACCAGCCTAAGAAGTGGCACCAAAGCAAAGGGCACCACAAGATGGGCGGAAGAAAAAGAAATAAATTATGAGAATGAAGAGTCCCAGCCTGAAAACAGTCCCAGCCAGCACGATGCCCGGCCGCCGCGACGAACGCGGCGCGATGCTTGCCGCTATTGGCTTTGGGCTGGGTGGTGGACTTCTTCTGGCCTCGCCTGTGGCGGACTACCTCAGTAGCCCCCAGGTGAGCGAGCGCCATCAGCTCGTTAATCCCTTCAGCAGCTGGAACAGCCTGAGCGAAGCCGATGTGGTGATCCTCGGGACCGACGTCGGCGGCGGCAACACCGACGTGATCTACACGATGCGTGTGCAGAACGGGGAAACCAAGCTGCTGCAGGTGCCCCGCGACACCTACATTAAGTCAAGCAGCTTTGGCCCGGTGAAGGCCAATGCCCTCTACGCCTATGGCGGCCCCGAGGCGGTCAAGGCGGAGCTTTCCAAACACCTGGGCCGCCCCGTGCGGCACCACATCCTGGTGAACCTGGCCGTGATTAGGCGCCTCGGAGATGCCCTGGGTGGACTCGAGGTGAACGTGCCCAAGCGCATGTGGTATCACGACAACACCCAAGGCCTGCAAATCGATCTGCAGCCCGGCCGACAGGTCCTCAAGGGCAGAGACCTCGAAGGCTTCCTGCGCTTCCGCCACGACGAGATGGGTGACATCGGTCGCCTTGATCGCCAACGGCTGGTGCTGAAGGCCCTCTTCAAACAGATCACCCGTCCGGAGAGCCTGGTGCGGCTTCCCGCGCTCCTGGCCGTGGCCGGCAGGGACTTGCGCACGGACCTCGGCCCAATGGAGATCGGCGGCCTGATCAGCGCGATGGGCAGCACCGACCTCAACGCCGAACGCCTCGGGGGCCGGCCCTTCATGCACGAGGGCATCAGCTACTGGAAGGCCGAGTGGCCGGAAGCCACCGCAGTTGGCGCAGCAGCTTCCGGCAGCACCGAGCGGTTCAAGTTTCTCTTCTAGGGCTCCTCAAGCGTGCCGGAGCGGTAAGCCCCAGGAACGGCAACCAGAAACAGTCCCCACCAGGCCAACACGGCCACTGCCACCGGTGCGCTGATCCACCAGCGGTGCAGCAGAAACCAGCTGGCAGTAATCACAAGAGCACCGGTCAAAAGGATGGACCAGGGCTGACACCACCAGGGTTTCAGGCTCCAGAAGGCGGGTTGGCTCTCAGGCATTAATCAAGTGCGAGCTCATCACAGGAGTTCTCCATAAGATCCCAGCAGAACCACGCCGCCGCGGCCTGTGGACGCCCTGCCAGTGCGCAACAGCCTGAAGGTGTTCATCACGGCGGCGATTGGGCTGTGGTTTAAGCGCATCGATTTTGTTTGGTATCCACTTGTCGCGGTTGTAGTTTTTGTCTATGACAACGATGACCTCACGTTCAAAGCCGCCACCGCTCGAGTCATGGGAACGGTGGTGTGCGGCCTCACTCGATGAAGTGCAGGGGACCCCGGCACCTACTGGCCGAGAATCAGCGCGGTAGCGGGCGGAAGCACCGAACAGCTCAGCTCCATCAACACGGCCTTCGTTGGCAACGGCAACCTGAAGCTGAGTTCTCTGTTTCAACCGGGGGGGCCTATCTCAACCAATCCAGCACCGTTGGGGCGGCCGGCCTGCAGCTGGATTATGCCCTCTTGGACTTCGCCCGCACCCCCAGGGTGCAGGAGGCCCTGGCGGTCCTGGAGCGGGAGCGCCAGGTCTATGGCAACCAGCTACGGCTCCTGCAGCTGAGCATCAGCAAGGACTACTACCAGCTGCAGCAGGCCGATCAGAACGTGAGCATCCAGGACGCTGCGGTGCCAAGATGCCCTGCTGATCCTGCAGGACTCCCTCGACCTGAAATTGGCGGGCCTCGTGCCCCGCGTGGACGTCCTGCGCCGCCGCTCCATTGAGCCCAGTGACCAAGAGGCCCTGATCCAGGCCATCGCCGATCGGGCCATCGCGAGGCTGCGGTTGGCCCTGGAGCTGAACCTGCCGACCACGGTCACGCCCAGCGCCAGCGACCCGATCTCGGTGATGCCCCAGTGGCCGTTGAACCTCGAGCAGAGCCTTGCTGGCCGCCTACCGCGGCCCAACTGCTCCCGCGCCTCGCCCTGTTTGCCGGGGGCAGCAGCCACGGCCAGAACGTCAACCAGTTCAACATCACCACGAGCAGCGGGGGCTGTTGCGGCTCCACCGTCATCCCCACCTAAACACCGGTTGGTACGACTGGTCCTTCGGCCTGAGAGTCCGCTGGTTGCTCTTTGACGCCAGGCACCACGAGCGGCGAGACCCGGGCCCTACAACCGCGCGTGGAGGCGGCCGGACAGAACTACGCCGCCCGCCGCAATGCGATTCGGCTGCGGCTGGAGGCGGCCTTCTTCAACCACGAGGCCAGCCTGGCCAAGTTGGCCTCAGCCCGGAGCGCCTGATCGCAAGCCTTGTGCAGCCGCTGAACGCCACCGTCGGGGTCAGAATCACATACGGCTAGCTGCGGCGCGAACTGCTGCCGGTGCCGCGGGATCCCTCCGCTCCGCTTACCCCGAAACTCACTTAGAGAGCGGCCACTCCTGCTCCCAGCGACTAGCCCGTCGGTCGAGTGTTTGCAAGCTCCTTGCCTAATTCCGGATTGCAAATATCGGTCGAGGCGGAATTGACCTGCTTCTTTGTCAGCTGCTGGTTCCCTCAGCCCGTTTGCCCATAGGCTTGCGCGAGGTTTTCTGAGCGCATGATCCGCACCATTTGCTGCATTGGCGCCGGCTACGTGGGTGGCCCGACCATGGCGGTAATCGCGGATCGCTGTCCTGATATCAAGGTCACGGTGGTGGACCTCAACCAGGCGCGCATTGATGCCTGGAACGACCCGGATCTCTGCAAGCTGCCGGTGTACGAGCCGGGGCTTGATGCCGTCGTTGGTCGTTGCCGTGGACGCAACCTCCACTTCACAACGGCCGTCGACGCTGCGATTGCGGCGGCAGACATGGTCTTCTTGTCGGTAAACACCCCTACCAAGACGAAGGGCGTTGGCGCCGGTCAAGCGAGTGACCTGCGCTGGATTGAAGCCTCCGCTCGTCAAGTGGCGGCCTGCGCGCAGGGGCACACGATCGTGGTCGAGAAGAGCACCCTGCCGGTGCGCACGGCCGAGACCGTGAAGGCCATCCTCAATGCAGCCCAAGGGGAGGTTGCGGGAGCCGGTGCACCCAAAACCTTCTCGGTGCTGTCCAACCCTGAGTTCTTGGCTGAGGGCACGGCGATCCCCGATTTGGAAGCCCCTGATCGCGTCTTGATTGGCGGGGAAGACCCCGCCTCGATTGATGCGCTAGCCAGCGTCTATGGCCATTGGGTGCCTCAGGAGCAGATCCTGCGCACCAACCTCTGGAGCTCTGAGCTCTCCAAACTCACCGCCAACGCGTTCTTGGCGCAGCGCATCAGCTCGATCAACTCGATTGCCGCCCTCTGTGAGGCCACCGGCGCTGACGTCAATGAGGTTGCCCATGCCATTGGCGCTGATAGCCGCATCGGCGCCAAGTTCCTCAAGGCAGGCCCTGGTTTTGGTGGCAGCTGCTTCCAGAAGGACATCCTCAATCTGGTGTACCTCTGCGGTCACTACGGCCTCCACGACGTCGCGGCCTACTGGCAGAGCGTGGTGGAGCTCAACAGCTGGCAGCAGCACCGCATCGCTCAGCTGGTGGTGCAGAAGTTGTTCGGCACCGTGACCGGTAAGCGCATCGCCGTGCTTGGTTTTGCCTTCAAAGCGGACACCAACGACACCCGTGAAGCACCTGCGATTCGCATCTGTCAGGACCTGCTGGAGGAGGGTGCCCAACTAGCCATCTACGACCCCAAGGTCCCCGAAACCCAGATTGCGTCTGACCTTGGTTGCCAGCCAATTAGCTCCTCCATGGGCAGCCCCCTCAGCGGAGATGGCGTGTGGCATCGCGTGACCTCGCCCGCAGAGGCCGTTGCTCAGGCCGACGCGATCCTGATCCTCACGGAGTGGACGAGTTTCGCGGAGCTCAACTGGCAGGACTTAGCAGGGCGGATGCGCAAGCCGGCTTGGCTGTTTGATGCTCGCTCCATTGCTGATCTTGCGGCTGCCCAAGCAGCTGGACTGCAAGTTTGGCGCGTCGGTTGCGGCTGAACGAGCGCGCACTAAGGCTTGGGGTTTATCGGAGACCAATCAACTCCCGATGCGCTTTGACCCAAGACGCAAAGTGCTCTAAGCCCTGATGCAACGGCGTGCTCGGTTGGAAGCTGACCCAGGCCTCCAGAGCTGAGGTGTCAGCGGCAGTGGCGATCACATCACCCGGTTGCATCGGTTGAAAGCTCTTGACCGCTTCAACGCCCAAAGCCTGCTCCAGCAGCTCAATGAAGCGCAGCAGAGGCGTCGGCTGGGAGTTGCCGATGTTGAACAGCCTGTGAGGCACTGCTGCAGTGGCGGGATTGGGATCGAGCGGATCGAATCCGGGATCAGCGGTGGCAGGTTTCTTCAGGCATCGGATCACACCTTCGACAATGTCATCGATGTAGGTGAAGTCCCGCTGCATCTGGCCCTGGTTGAAAACCTTGATGGGCTGCCCCGTGAGGATCGCCTTGGCGAACAGGATCGGAGCCATGTCCGGCCGGCCCCAGGGGCCGTAGACCGTGAAAAAGCGCAAGCCCGTGGCCGGCAGTCCATAGAGATGGCTGTAGGTATGGGCCATCAGCTCGTTGGCCTTTTTGGTTGCGGCATAGAGACTGACCGGGTGGTTGACCGGGTGTTGCTCAGAAAAAGGCATCTGCCGGTTGCCGCCATACACCGAGCTGCTTGAGGCATAGACCAGATGCTGGACACCTTGGTGACGGCATCCTTCGAGAACATTGCCGAAGCCATCCAGGTTGCTCTGGATGTAGGCCGCCGGGTTTTCGATTGAGTAGCGGACCCCAGCCTGGGCGGCCAAATGAACCACGGCCTTTGGTTTCTGGGCTTCAAATAAATCAGCGATGGCTGCGCCGTTTCCCAGATCCAGTTGACGGAACGACCAGTTGCCACTGGCGGCCTCCAGACGCGCCAAGCGTGCTCGCTTCAGAGCCGGGTCGTAATAGGCGTTGAGGTTGTCGAGACCGATCACCCGCTCACCGCTCTCCAGCAGGCGCAGCGCCACAGCCGCCCCGATGAATCCAGCTGCCCCGGTGACCAGCACCGTCATTGGCTCTCCACGCGGGGCTTGCGATCGATCATCTAACGGCGCCGCTTGAGTTCCCGCTGCCCGTGATTAAAAGGAGGCAATGACGGAGATCCGTTAGGCCAGGGAGCTGTTCAAAGATCACTCAACTTCATCCTGAAGGGCTGGCCTCACCTGGAGGGCGGCCATACCTGAAACTGCTCCAGCTGCCGCTGGGCCGTCGCGCTGTCCGTCGCCAGGACATCCGCCAACAACGGTGCAAGCAGTGGGACCTGGGCAAAGCCACCGCTGAAACCACTGAAGCCAAATAAACCCGGGGCCTCCGGCAGCGGGCCGGCCCAGGGGATCCCGGTTATGGAGAACGCCACGGGCACCTGACGCCAGATCCCATCGACCTCACCCAGGTCCTTCCCCAGGGGCGAGGCGCCGATGGCCTGCCACAACTCCTGCTCCATCCCCAGCGGGCGGGCTGGCAAAGCCAGCCCGGGGGCAAAGCGGCTGATCTGCCCCAGCAGCGCACCGGCGCCGCGTGGCACCAAACCGGCATCGACCACCGAGCACGGGGCCTTCAGCTCCCCACTACGCCGTTCAACCGCCGGGCGCTGGAACTGGGCCGGAAGCTGCAGGAGCGCTGTTGGGCAGTGAGGCAGCTCGAGAACCCCGGCCCAACTGCTGCGTAGAAGCTCCGGCCAGGCAGGCCAGAGGCTGCGGCAGGCCGCCCCGGCCGCCAGCACGAGTTGCTCGCTGCGCTGAACGCTCCCATCGCGGCAGGGCACCAGCCACTGGCCTTGATCCCGCTCGACCCGCAGCGCCTCTGTTATCAGCAGTCGCACGCCGGCTTGATGCAGCACCTCCGGCAAACGGGTGTGAAAGCGGGCAGTATCGACCTGCGCCGCGGGCAGGGGCACCAAGTGCGCCCAGGGTCTACCGCCATGGAGGGTGAGGCGTGCCTTGGCCCAACCCAGCGCGCCGTAACGCCCCTGTAGGCCAGACCAGAGCGATGAGGCCTTCGCGACTTGAAGCGCCAGAGCTGAGGTGCCCAGGGGCCAGCCGGGGATCACCCCATAACTCCACTGAGTGGCGGACGGCTGTTGGGCCTCGATCAAAGAGACCTCGACACCACGTTCCCGCAGGGCCAGGGCCAACAGACCGCCGGCTAGCCCACCACCAACGATCAACACCTCCTTCAACGGAGCCGCGATCAGATGCGCAGGGTGAAGGAGGTGATCACCTGATGGAACAGGCCCTGAACCTTGGGCCAGCGCAGTTCGTTGGTGCTAGCGGCAAAGGTGTAAAGGCGGCCGCGATCCACGACAACAGTCGCAAGCTCATGGCGATCGCGATCGGGCAGATGGACGGCATACTCCAAGTCATAAAAGGTGCGACCGCCGTCTTCCCGCTCGCGAGCCTCCACCAGTTCCGCCTCACGGCCGCTGCCATCCGGGGCAATGACGACGCGGCGGAGCTTCTCGCCGACAGCCACGGCACTGCCGAGGTTCTCCAGGTCGTTGGTCTCGTTCACATCGGAGACCACCAGGCTCAAGGTCTCATCGGCGTTGATCAGGTCGTGGAAAACCACCTGGGGCCCTTCGGTGACCTGCACCCGGGTCCAGCCGGTGGGATAGAGGAAGGCGTAGCGCCCGTCGGGGCTCTGGAAGGAGTTCAGACCCGCCGCGGCCGCACTGCAGCTAACCAAGACCAAGACCAGCCCAAGGGCCAGGAGACAACGCACTCCTTGGGAGATCCAGCGGGTCAGCACGGCCATTGATCGACGCTTTAGCGCGGCCATTCTCACGCGCCGGCGCTTCGCTTGCGATGCCTCTTAGATTCTCGCTAGTTGCCCAACGGGATCTGAGCGGCTTCACCAGACCCCTGGCACGGCTGATCGATCAGTTCGAGCGGCTCCCCGGCATCGGGCCTCGCACAGCCCAGCGGCTGGCGCTGCACCTGTTGAACCAGCCCAGCGAACAGATCCAGGCCTTCGCGGATGCCCTGCTAGCGGCCCGCAGCCAGGTGGGCCAATGCCAACGCTGCTTCCACCTCTCCGCTGATTCCCTCTGCGAGATCTGCCGCAACGAAACGCGGAACACGGGAGTGATCTGTGTGGTCGCCGATTCCCGCGACCTGCTGGCCCTCGAGCGCACCCGTGAATTCAAAGGGAGCTACCACGTCCTAGGCGGGCTGATCTCGCCGATGGACGGGATCGGTCCGGAGCTCCTACACATACAGCCGCTCGTGGAACGGGTGGACCGCTATGGCATCAAGGAGGTCATCCTGGCCCTCACCCCCAGTGTCGAGGGGGACACCACCAGCCTCTATCTGGCCCGCCTGCTGAAACCCTTCACCCAGGTCAGCCGCATCGCCTACGGGCTGCCGGTGGGCAGCGAACTGGAGTACGCCGATGAGGTGACCCTGGCGCGGGCCCTAGAGGGCCGGCGGCGGATGGAGTGACCTCATGAGCCGCTACAGCCAGGTCCCACCGAAAGAACGGCTGCCGGAATGGATCCGCACGCCGATCGGCAATGCCACCGAACTGGAGTCGGTGCAGGCCGTGGTGAAGCAGCAGCGGCTGCACACCATCTGCGAGGAAGGGCGCTGCCCAAACCGCGGGGAGTGCTACGCCTCCGGAACAGCCACGTTTTTGCTCGGGGGCTCAATCTGCACCCGCAGCTGCGCCTTCTGCCAGGTGGACAAGGGACTTGCCCCCGAGCCCTTAGATGACCAGGAGGCCGAGCGCGTCGCCGAGGCCGTCACCACCCTGGGTTTGCGCTACGTCGTGCTGACCTCGGTAGCACGGGATGATCAAGGCGACCACGGGGCCTCCCTCTTCACCCGGGCCATGGCCGCCATCCGGGCGCGGAATCCACTGATCGCCATTGAGGTGCTCACCCCCGACTTCTGGGGGGGCTACCGCGACGAAGCCGAGTCGATCGACGCCCAACGGCAACGGCTGCAGACGGTGCTCGCAGCCCAGCCGGTCTGCTTTAACCACAACCTTGAAACAGTGGAGCGCCTGCAGGGCGAGGTCCGCCGCGGTGCCACCTACCGCCGCTCCCTAGGACTGTTGGCCGCCGCACGCGAACTGGCGCCGGGGACCCCCACCAAAAGCGGGCTGATGCTCGGCCTCGGTGAAACCGCCGACGAGGTAGTCGCAGCCTTGCGCGATCTACGAGCCGTGGACTGCCAGCGGCTAACGATCGGCCAATACCTGAGACCCTCCTTGGTCCATATCCCCGTGGAGCGCTACTGGACTCCAGAGGAGTTCGACGAGCTGGGAGACATCGCCAAGGACTTGGGCTTCCAGGATGTCCGCTCTGGCCCTCTAGTACGCAGCAGCTATCACGCCGCAGATCCGACCTAACTGCCGGGATGCCGATCCTCTTGGCGCAATTCCAGGGCCAAGAAGAAGTTCAGGAGCGTCCTAATCAAGGCCACCGCACCCAGCTGAATCAGGGCACTGGGCTCGCGGCTGATCGTGGTCAAGACCACATCGGCTCCCAACTGAAACTCCAGCGCCAGGGCAACCCAGGAGCCAAAGGTGACCCGGGCCATCGTCACCGGACCCCGTTGAACCAGATGGGGAGGGATCTCCCGCAGCCGCAATTTGCGGGCGCCGCTCAGGACAGCCACCAAGCCGATCGCCACGGAAATCAGCGAGAGGAACTCCAGTAGCTGCCGAAGCGCTTGGGCGGAATGGCTGAGCAGTAGTTCCGTCCCATGGAGATCCATCGCCAGAGCCCTTAGCCGCTGCCCGCAGTGTGGCGCGCGCCAAAGGGCAACACAAGCAGCCCGGTATCCGGCTCGCCGTAGACCGCCACCGGGAATCCGTCGGCCAACAGCTCTGCGAAGAGCGCGCAGACCGCCGCATCAATCCAGTCGATGCTGCTCAATCCACATCGCGAAACGCCAAAGCGCTCTATCAATGCTGAACGCTGCTCAAGCTTCAAGGCGGACTTCACCTCCAGCTGCGGGGAGAGCGCGATGGTGACGCCGTGAGGAAAGCTCTCAAAACAACAGCGGCCCTCGAGGTCTTGTGTATCACGTGCAATCGTCAGCCCGTGACCTTGCAACGCCGAATACAGCGCTTCGCCGCGTAGCATCCAGCCATAGAAGTTGCTGCGGCTGGCCAGCGCCGCCTCCCGGGTGGGCGTCGCGAAGCAGTGCATACCGGCGGCCAAGAGCTGCCGCTCACAAAGGCGAGAGCGCTGCCCCGCTTGGGCCCAGCCGCAGGGGGCATCGATGGCGATACGGTCCGCCCGAAGACACCACTGCGCCAATGCCTCCTCATCGGAGGTGTTGAGCTGATCCACCACGCGGCGGCCCTCAAGCAAAACCGCGTGGAAGCCCTTGCGGGCGCCACCCACATCAATGCCAGCGACGATCACAGCACGCGGCTGACACGCTCGAGACCCTGCGTAATGTCCCCGCGCATCAACAAGCCCGCACCACCCCAGACCAGGCGCAGGGGGAGATCCAGCACCGAGGCCGCCACCTCCCGGGTCGGCTCAAAGCCGAGCTGACGGAAATAGCGGACCAATCGGCGGTGCTGCTGATCGTTGTCGCGGATCGCCAGCAACCGGGCACTGCGGCAAGGGGTGGCCTCCAGGGCCCAGGCAAACGTGGCCGCCCAGATCAGGGCACCCACCCCCTGGGTGTCCTGGCCCTGGACACGCATTGTGTCGAGCTGCAGGCCATCGGGCAGGGGCAACGCCCAGGCCTTGAGTTCGCCGAGCAACAGCGGCGGCAGTCCCTCCCGCGGCCGCGCAACCACCACCCGCAGGGTCGTGATGGCCAAGAGCTGTTTGACCTGCAACCGCAGCAGCAGCCCCCGCGCCGCGGCCCGTTGCTCAATCTCCGTGAGAGAGAAACGTTCAGCCATGGCTACCAGCGCTCCACCAGACAAACCGCATCCAAGGGCAACGGCCCATACAGATGGGGGAAGAGCTCACCGCTGCCGGGACCGCCGGCCTCCGGGCGCACCTCGATGCCATGGGCCGCCAAGCAGCTGGGATCGATCACCAGCAAGCGCAGATCGCTGACATCGGCGTAGAAGCGCTGGTGGGTCCCCTCCAATTGTTCCGCGTAGCTTGCATGGATGAAGCCCACCTGCTCCAGGCTCTGGCCGCGGGTGGAGATTCGGTACTCCCCGAGCTGACGGGCCTGCTGCCAATCGGAGGCCAGAGCCAGGTGATAGAACCAACGCGGTGAACGCCAGCAGCGTCGCTCGGCCCAGGGGGAGTCCATCACTTGCGCCAACAGCTCGGAGCGCTCAAACCGCGCCAAAGAGTCCTTCAGGCCCTCCAGAGCGGGCTCCGCCGCGAAGCCATCCGGGTCCGCCAGGCGGAACTGGCGCACAAAGGGCAACACCGCCCAATCTGCCAAGGTGGCCTGCGCTCCGAGTACCCCCCCCCCAACAGCGAGGCGCTGCTCCCACTCGCGCAGGATCGCCAAAGCAGCCGCCCGATGCTCCAAGGGGGCCGCCTCCCTGAAGCGGTCCGGGTACTTAAAGCGATCCAGGTGCCGTTTGAAGGGCCCGTCGTTCTGGGCAATCAAGGCTGCGGTTTCAGCCCCATCCGCCTGCAACCAGCCGAGCGGATCGGCCTGCTCGAGCGCCCACCGCATGATTTCGAGGCTCTCCTCGAGCACGGCACCATCGACTTGCACGAGCACGGGAACGGTGCCCTTGGCTGAGACCTCCAGGAGCTCCGGTGCCTTGGCTTTTAAGGCCACCTCCCGCAACTCCACCGCCTGCCCCGCAGCCGCCAGGGCCAGGCGCGCCCGCATCGCATAGGGACAACGGCGGAAGCTGTAGAGAACGGGCAGCATCCGCCCTAACCGAGGTGCTGCTGACCGCGCTCGCGGGCAAAGTGCATCTGGCGCTGGCGCTCGGCAAAGCGCTCGCGATCCGCGTCACTGAACCGATCTATGCAATGGGGACAACTGATCCCTTCGCGGTAACTGGGCTCCAAGCGCTGCGCCGGGGACAACGGCAAACCGCAGGCATGACAGAGGCTGTAGCTACCGGGCTTCAACTGGTGATTGACAGTCACCCGCTGATCGAAGACATAGCACTCCCCCTTCCAACTGCTGCGCTTCTCGGGGATCTCCTCGAGGTATTTGAGGATTCCGCCCTTCAGGTGATGAACGTTCTCAAAGCCCTGCTGCAGCAAATAGGCCGTGCTCTTCTCGCAGCGAATGCCCCCGGTGCAGAACATGGCAATCGCCTTGGGTTGCTTCTCCTCCACTAGCGGCCGTAGCGTCTGCTCGACCCAGGCGGGGAATTCACGAAAGCTCTCCGTGCCCGGATCAATCGCCCCGACGAAGCTGCCCACCTCCACCTCGTAGCGATTGCGCGTGTCCACCACCAAGGTGTCCGGATCAGCGATCAGGGCGTTCCACTGCTCGGGGGGGACATAGGTCCCCACCTGCTCGGCCGGCTTCACCGTGGGGCAGCCCATGGTGACAATCTCCCGCTTCAGCCGCACCTTGAGCCGATGGAAGGTCTGCTGCTCCGCGCGGCTGAACTT
Organism: Synechococcus sp.; assembly: GCA_047285805.1. Taxonomy (GTDB): domain Bacteria; phylum Cyanobacteriota; class Cyanobacteriia; order PCC-6307; family Cyanobiaceae; genus Vulcanococcus. The sequence continues at coordinate 1,037,439 of JBJBCN010000002.1, forward strand.
GGCCTCGAGCCCCCCCAGGCCGGGCAGCTGCCGGAGCCGCTCCAGGACCGCCGTCACTCCGGCATCGGAACCACTGATGGTGCCGTTCACCCCTTCTTCGGCCAGCAGGATCGTGCCCCGTATGCCCCCCTGCTCCGCGAGAGCCTTGAGCTCCTGCTGCAACGCCGGCAGTCCCTCCATGGCGGTGAAGCCATAGAAGGCCATCACCATGCTGCTCACGCCGGCACCTGCTCCTGCCAGGGGCTGACGCCCGCCAGGGCCATCAGCTGCTGATCGGCCTCCACATCGGGGTTTCCGGTGGTCAGCAGGGTCTCGCCGTAGAAGATCGAATCGGCCCCCGCCAACAGGCAGAGCACCTGACCCTCACGGCTCATGGTTTCCCGGCCCGCACTCAGGCGGACACGGCTGTGGGGCATCAGGATCCGGGCGACGGCCACCATGCGCACCAGATCGAGGGGATCAACGGCGGGTTGCTCCTCCAGCGGGGTACCATCAACCGCCACCAAGGCATTGATCGGAACGCTCTCGGGATGCGGGTTCATAGAGGCCAGCACCTGCAGCAGCGAGGCCCGGTCGGTCAGGCTTTCGCCCATGCCGATGATCCCGCCGCAGCACATCGAGATCCCGGCCTTGCGCACCCGGGCCAGGGTCTCGAGGCGCTCTTCATAGGTGCGGGTTGTGATGATCCGGTTGTAGTGCTCCGGGCTCGTATCGAGGTTGTGGTTGTAGGAGGTCAATCCCGCCTCGGACAAGCGGGCGGCCTGACTGTCAGTCAGCATCCCTGCGGTGACACAGGCCTCCATGCCCAGCTCCCTGACGCCGCGGACCATCGACAACATCGCCTCAAAGGGGGCGCCATCACGGATGTCGCGCCAGGCCCATCCCATGCAGAAGCGATGGGCACCGGCCTCTTTGGCTGCTCGGGCCCGGGCCAAGACGGGCTCCACCTCGAGCTCAGGCTGTCCAGCCACATCGCTGCTGTTGTGCATCGACTGCGGGCAGTAGGCGCAGTCCTCCTCGCAGCCCCCAGTTTTGACACTCAAGAGGGAGGCCAACTGAACCCGGTACCCGGGATTCGCCTGACGGTGCACCTCTTGGGCCTGCCAGAGCAGATCCATCAGCGGCAGCTCCAGGAGCGCCTGGATCTCAGCGGTGCTCCAGTCGTGGCGCACCGAAAGGGGAGAGGAGGTCACAGGAGTCAGGAGGAGACGGATTCAACGCCACCGAAGCGGCGTTGGCGGTTCTGGAAATCCATCAAGGACGTCACCAGGGCCGCTTCATCGAAATCGGGCCAGAGGACGTCGGTGATGTGCAGCTCGGAGTAGGCCAATTGCCAGAGCAGAAAATTGCTGATGCGCTGCTCACCGCTGGTGCGAATCAACAGATCGGGATCCGGCTCACCAGCGGTGAGGAGCTTTGAGGCAAAGGCCTGCTCATCGATGGCCGCTGGCTCGAGCTCGCCCCGGTCCACCTGCTCGGCCAAAAGCCTGGCGGCGCGGACCAGCTCGCGGCGACCGCCGTAGTTGGTGCAGACGTTGAAGCGAATACCGGTATTGGAGGCGGTGCGATCCGTGGCGTCCTGGATCAGCTGTTGCAGTCCATCGGGAAGCTGCTCGAGATCGCCTAGGAAGCGGATGCGCACCTGCTCCTGGTCCAGCGCCTTCAGCTCTTTGGCGAGGACTCGCTCGAACAGGGTCATCAGGAAGCTCACCTCTTCTCCGGGTCGGTTCCAGTTCTCAGTGGAAAAAGCGTATGCCGTCAGCGAGCCAATCCCCCAGTCGCTGCAGAGGCGCAGGGTGCGCTTGAGAGCTTCAACGCCCTCACGGTGACCCATTACCCGAGGCAACTTGCGCTGGCCGGCCCAGCGGCCGTTGCCGTCCATGATCACGGCGACATGGGTGGGCAGGCGACCTGGGTCCAGCCCGGGCGGGAGGGCGCAGCGCGATGGCCTGTTCCCTTCAAAAGTTGGTGCAGTCGTCAGGGAACGACTCATGCGAGAGGCTCCGACGAATCTACGGACACGCTACGACCAGCACTTTTTGTTGCTGATTTCGGAGCCTGGGCGAGGGCCTCACTCAGCAATTCCTGCAGGCGAGAGCTGGTAATCGGTCGCTCCAACCGACCCTGCTTCGCCAGCGAGAGGGTGCCCGTTTCCTCGGAAACCACGATGCAAAGGCAGCGATCAAAACGCTCAGTGATCCCCAAAGCCGCTAAGTGGCGGGTGCCATAGCGATTGAGACCTTGGCGGGAGAGCGGCAGGATCACGCCGGCCGAGAGGATGCGATTGCCCTTGACCAGCACCGCGCCGTCATGGAGAGGTGTGTCGATGGCAAAGACGTTGAGCAGCAAATCAACCGAGAGCTGGGCATCGAGGGCAATGCCGGGATTCAGGAAGTCCTCCGGGCGCAGGTCGCTGCCGAGATCGAGGACGATCAGGCCGCCGCGGCGGATCTGGGAGAGGCGTCCAGCGGCCTCACTGAGGACACCGACCGAGCTCGAGGCGAGCTTGTCGGCCCGTTGACTGCCGAACAAGACATCCAGGCGCCCGGTTCCCAGCAGCTCCATCAGGCGCCGCAATTCCCCCTGCCAGAGGATGGCCAGGGCCAAGCTGCAGGCCATGACCAGGGCGTCCACCAACTTGCTGGTGAGGGGCAAATTGGCGTAGCGCTGAACCACCCAGGCCAGGGCCACTAGCGTCAGATAGCCCCGCAACAGCCAGAGGGTGCGCGGCTCGTTCACCCGAGCCAACACGACCATGCCAAGGGCTGTGGCCAACAAGAGATCCAGCACGAAGCCCAGCTGGATTCCCCCGATCAACCCGAGCACCCTTGCTCTATTCGCTGAGTATCAGCGTACCGGCCGGAGGCGTTCGGGAAGAACGTCATAGCGCAACAATTCCTCTGGCAACTCGCGGCGTTGCACCAACTCCGCCATCCCGTCATGCACCATCACCGCTGCGGGGCGGGGAATTCGATTGTAGTTGGAGGCCATCGAGGCGTTGTAGGCACCGGTGGCAAAGACTGCCAAAACATCGCCCGTTTGCGAGGGAGGCAGGGCCAAGTCCTTCAGCAAAACATCACCGGACTCGCAGTGCTTGCCGGCCAGGGTGACGGTGTCGCTGGCCTCGGCCTCGGGTCGATCAGCCAGGACGGCGGTGTAAAGCGATTGATAGGTGATCGGCCTGGGGTTGTCGCTCATCCCACCATCGACGGAGATGTAGGTGCGAATCCCGGGGATCTCCTTGCGGCTGCCAACGCTGTAAAGGGTTACCCCCGCAGTGGCCACCAGGGAGCGGCCGGGCTCACAGAGCAGGCGAGGAAGGTCCAATCCCCGCTCATGGCAAGCACCCGCGACGGCTTCGGCAACAGTGCGCACCCATTCATCAATGGACGGCGGGTCGTCGGATTCGACATAACGGATCCCCAGGCCACCGCCGACGTTCAGATCTGAGACGGGATGGCCGAGTTCACGCGACAGCTTGAGCGCATCCGCCATCACAGCCGCCAGGTCGCGGTGGGGTTGAAGCTCGAAAATCTGCGAACCGATGTGGGCGTGCAGGCCGGTGACCAGGGCCCAGCTGCAGCCCTTGAGGTGCTGCAGCACCGGCTCGAGTTGATCGGGGTCAAATCCGAACTTGCTGTCCAGGTGCCCGGTTCGGATGTACTCGTGCGTGTGGCACTCGATCCCTGGGGTGAAGCGCAGCATCAGGCGCACGGGCTGGTTCAAGCCGAGCTCGGCGAGCAAATCGAGGTCGGACCAGTTATCGGCCACCACGGTGACGCCGAGGTCAGCCGCCAGCTGGAGCTCATCACGGCTCTTGTTATTGCCATGGAAAACGATGCGCTCCGGGGGCATACCCCCCTGAACCGCCGTTAGCAGCTCACCGGCGGAGACGGCATCGAGGCCAAGGCCCTCCGAAGCGACGACGGCGGTGATCGCCAGGCTGCTATTGGCCTTGGAGGCGTAGAGCGCCAACGCCGCCCCGGGGTAGTGGGAGGCCAGAGCCTTGCGGTAGGCCTGAGCCGTGCCACGCAAGGTGGCCTCATCGAGCACATACAAGGGTGTGCCGTAGCGGCGAGCCAGATCGCTCAGGCCGCAGCCACCCACTTCCAACGCGCCGGTGGGGCCAACGGACGTGGTGACCGGAGTCAGGTTGCGGTTGGGGCTGCTGTTATCGCGGTTGTTCTCAAAGGGCCGGTTGCTCACTTTGAGATCGGCTGTCGCCATCGAAGAAGTCATCTAGCGATCCTAAAGAGGACGCATCGAGGCCACCGTGGCGCCCAACACAGCCGATCCATCTACCCGGCTCTCGCCCTTGCTGCCCGAGCACCTCACCCCTTGCCTCGCCCTGGATCAAGCCGCCCTGGGGGGCCTCTGGAGCGAGGCGCAGTGGAGCAGGGAACTTGCCGACTTGAAGCGACCAGGACTGGGTTTCTGGCGAGGCCAGCAGCTGATCGCCCTCGCCTGCGGGCTGCTTGTGCTGGACGAACTGCAAATCACAGCCGTGGCCGTGGCCCCAGAACACCGGCGTCAAGGCCTCGGACGACAGATCTTGCATTACCTTTTGAATGAGGCCCACGGCCAAGGCGCCCGCCAGGCAACCCTCGAGGTGGCCGCCGACAACACAGCGGCCCTAGCGCTTTATGGACAACTCGGCTTCAGCACAGCCGGAATCCGTCGCAGCTACTACCGCAATGGAAGCGATGCCCTGATCCAATGGGTAGCAATACGCAACTGAGAGGCGGTACGGATTACCGCCCCTTACTGATAGCGAGAACCGGAAACTTTTGATCGCTTCAGTGTGACGATCACGCGGGCGAATCGCTGTCGTGGAGACGATTTCTGGACATTTGAAATCTATCCCACACACGCCCAAGCAACCCTGATAAATTGGGGGTACATGCAGCCAGGCCCCGCCCCATGTTTGAGCGGTTTACTGAGAAGGCCATCAAGGTGATCATGCTGGCCCAGGAAGAGGCCCGCCGCCTGGGTCACAACTTTGTGGGCACCGAGCAAATCCTCCTAGGCCTGATCGGAGAAGGCACCGGCGTCGCCGCGAAGGTCCTCAAGTCCATGGGGGTCAACCTCAAGGACGCTCGGGTAGAAGTCGAGAAGATCATCGGCCGCGGTTCCGGCTTCGTCGCGGTTGAGATTCCATTCACGCCCAGAGCCAAACGGGTACTGGAGCTTTCCCTGGAGGAAGCGCGCCAGCTCGGCCACAACTACATAGGTACGGAACACCTACTCCTTGGCCTGATCCGCGAAGGCGAAGGCGTCGCGGCCCGTGTTCTCGAGAACCTCGGCGTCGACCTGGCCAAGGTGCGCACCCAGGTTATTCGCATGCTCGGCGAGACCGCTGAAGTCGCCAGCGGCGGCGGGAGTGGCGCTGGGAAGGGTTCCACGAAGACCCCGACCCTGGACGAATTCGGCAGCAACCTGACCCAGCAGGCATCCGACGGCAAGCTCGACCCCGTCGTCGGTCGCCAGCACGAAATCGAGCGGGTCATCCAGATTCTGGGTCGCCGCACCAAGAACAATCCGGTTCTGATCGGTGAGCCCGGCGTGGGCAAGACGGCTATTGCCGAGGGGCTGGCCCAGCGCATCAACTCTGGCGATGTCCCCGACATCCTTGAAGACAAGCGCGTCCTCACCCTGGATATTGGCCTACTGGTGGCCGGCACTAAGTACCGGGGCGAATTCGAAGAACGACTCAAAAAGATCATGGAGGAGATCCGTGGCGCCGGGAACGTGATCCTGGTGATCGACGAGGTCCACACCCTGATTGGAGCCGGCGCAGCCGAGGGGGCCATTGATGCCGCCAATATCCTCAAGCCAGCCCTGGCTCGCGGAGAACTGCAGTGCATCGGTGCAACCACCCTCGACGAGTACCGCAAACACATCGAGCGGGATGCTGCGCTTGAGCGTCGCTTCCAGCCTGTGCAAGTGGGCGAGCCCTCGGTCGAGGACACCATTGAGATCCTGCGGGGCCTGAAGGAGCGCTACGAATCGCACCACCGCCTCAAGATTGCCGATGAGGCCCTAGTGGCAGCCGCGACTCTGGGAGACCGCTACATCTCCGATCGCTTCCTCCCGGACAAAGCCATCGACCTGATCGACGAAGCCGGTAGCCGGGTGCGTCTTATGAATTCCAAGTTGCCCACGGCAGCCAAGGAAGTCGACAAGCAACTGCGCGACATTGAGAAACAAAAGGATGAAGCCGTGCGCGAGCAGGACTTCACCAAGGCCGGAGAACTGCGCGACAAGGAAGTGGAACTGCGCGAGCAGATCCGCTCGATCCTTCAGAACCGCAACGAAGACAAGCCAGTGGTTGAGTCGACGGAAGCTTCAAGCGAAGCCACCACTACTGAGGCTCCCGTGGCTGTTGTTGAGGCCCCGGTTGCAGCCATGTCCGAATCCGGTCCCATGGTGACCGAAGAAGACATTGCTCAGATCGTTGCCTCCTGGACCGGCGTTCCTGTCCAGAAGCTCACCGAGAGCGAGTCGGCGAAACTGCTGAACATGGAGGAAACACTCCACCAGCGCTTGATAGGCCAGGACGAAGCCGTGAAGGCCGTATCCCGGGCCATCCGCCGTGCCCGGGTTGGTCTGAAGAACCCCAACCGTCCTATCGCCAGCTTTATCTTCTCCGGCCCCACGGGTGTCGGTAAGACCGAGCTAACAAAGTCCCTGGCGTCCTACTTCTTCGGCAGCGAAGAGGCGATGATCCGCCTGGACATGTCGGAGTTCATGGAACGCCACACTGTCAGCAAGCTGATCGGCTCGCCTCCCGGCTATGTGGGCTTTAACGAAGGCGGTCAGCTGACTGAAGCGGTGCGTCGTCGGCCTTACACTGTCGTGCTCTTCGACGAGATCGAGAAGGCTCACCCTGATGTCTTCAACCTGCTGCTCCAACTCCTGGAAGACGGTCGACTGACCGATTCCAAGGGCCGCACAGTGGACTTCAAGAATACCTTGATCATCATGACCTCGAACATCGGCTCGAAGGTCATCGAGAAAGGTGGCGGGGGACTCGGTTTCGAGTTCTCTGGTGGCGATGCCGAAGAAACGAACTACAACCGTATCCGTTCCTTGGTGAACGAAGAGCTGAAGCAGTACTTCCGCCCTGAGTTCCTGAACCGTCTCGACGAAATCATCGTTTTCCGTCAGCTCAGCCGCGATGAGGTGAAGGAGATCTCCGAAATTATGCTCAAGGAGGTCTTCACTCGGATGCAGGAGAAAGGCATCATCCTGACAGTGACCGAAGCCTTCAAGGAACGACTGGTGGACGAGGGTTACAACCCCAGCTACGGCGCCCGCCCGCTTCGACGCGCGGTGATGCGTCTGCTGGAAGATTCCCTCGCCGAAGAGTTCCTCTCCGGCCGGATCGGCGAAGGAGACACCGCACTGGTGGACGTTGACGACGACAAGCAGGTGGTCATCCGCAAGGACTCCACCACGCCTTCGATCCCTGAGTTTGCTTCCGTCTAAAGCAGACTTTCATTCACAAAAAGATTTCCCAAGCCCGGTCAGAGACCGGGCTTTTTTATGTACGGACCCGAGGTATCAGAACGGAGAGAAGGGATGAACGAAAAGAGGGAGGAAAGAGGTTCAGCCCCCCACAAGGCGTAAAATGGACAAACAAAGAATTTAGAAATACACCCTAAATCAACCACTTCAAAGCGGAGGCGAACAACGGATACCGCGCTTTGTCGAATGAACAGCCAACAGAAAATCAAAGAATTGGGTGTTGAGGCGAAACACGGATCTGGCAGAAGCTGTGTGGCAACTGGAAGCAAGTGCACGTTCACCGCTCCTGATTGCGAGGCAGTCTGACTAGATTGATGAAGTCAAAAAGCCGCTGGGGATTGAGCTCCGGCGGCTTTTCTCTTGCCAGACGTGCTGACGTTGAGGCTTATGGCTGCGTTGCTCGCCCAACATCCCAAAACATCTGGACCACTCGAGCTAAGTCTTCAGGCAGGGGGGCTCGCTCGGGCTTGATTCGCACCTATCTATTTGTAGGCAACAAAAAAGCCACCCTTTTGGGGTGGCTATCTCGTCTCAACCCATGGCTGACCTCATCAGAGGAAAGCAGCATGGATTGAGTTAATGGAGCGAATGTTTTACCTGGCATCGACCTATTTTCTCAGGGGGCTACCCCCCAAATATCGTCGGCGCTACAGCGTTTCACAGCCGAGTTCGAGATGGATCGGAGTGGTTCCACTGCGCCATGGACACCAGGATAGGTATTCGCTCTCAGGTGAACCCTGAGAACTGCACAGGTTACGAACTGATCTCTTGCTTGCTTTCGCAAGCGCAAGTTAGTCGCTCTGGAATTCAAAAGCTCTCCACGTTGACGGTTAAGTCGTTGTGTTTTGAGAGATGAGATTTGGTCAAGCCCTCGGTCTATTAGTACTCCTCTGCTTCACGCATTACTGCGCTTCCACATAGAGCCTATCGACGGGTGTTCTGCCCGTGACCTTACTGGCTTAAGCCATGGGAATACTCATCTTGAGGTGGGCTTCCCACTTAGATGCTTTCAGCGGTTATCCACTCCGCACATGGCTACCCAGCGTTTACCGTTGGCACGATAACTGGTACACCAGAGGTGCGTTCCTCCCGGTCCTCTCGTACTAGGGAGAAATCCTCTCAATATTCCTGCGCATGCACCGGATATGGACCGAACTGTCTCACGACGTTCTGAACCCAGCTCGCGTACCGCTTTAATGGGCGAACAGCCCAACCCTTGGGACCGACTTCAGCCCCAGGTTGCGATGAGCCGACATCGAGGTGCCAAACCTCCCCGTCGATGTGAACTCTTGGGGGAGATCAGCCTGTTATCCCTAGAGTAACTTTTATCCGTTGAGCGACGGCCCTTCCACTCAGAACCGTCGGATCACTAAAGCCTACTTTCGTACCTGTTCGACTTGTAGGTCTCACAGTCAAGCTCCCTTCTGCTTTTGCACTCGTCGGCTGATTTCCAACCAGCCTGAGGGAACCTTTGCGCGCCTCCGTTACCTTTTAGGAGGCGACCGCCCCAGTCAAACTGCCCACCAGATACTGTCCGGTTCCCGGATAACGGGTAACCGTTAGAACCCTAGCTCGCAAAGAGTGGTATCTCACCAGTGGCTCACCATCACCCACAAGCAATGGATCAAAGCCTCCCACCTATCCTGCGCATTGCGAGCCCGAGCACAATACCAAGCTACAGTAAAGCTTCATAGGGTCTTTCTGTCCGGGTGCACGTAGTCCGCATCTTCACAGACAATTCTATTTCGCCGAGCCTCTCTCCGAGACAGCGCCCAGATCGTTACGCCTTTCGTGCGGGTCGGAACTTACCCGACAAGGAATTTCGCTACCTTAGGACCGTTATAGTTACGGCCGCCGTTCACCGGGGCTTCAGTCGTTAGCTTCGCTTGCGCTGACCAACTTCTTTAACCTTCCGGCACTGGGCAGGCGTCAGCCCCCATACATCGTCTTGCGACTTAGCGGAGACCTGTGTTTTTGGTAAACAGTCGCCTGGGCCTATTCACTGCGACCAGCTCGCGCTGGCACCCCTTCTCCCGAAGTTACGGGGTCATTTTGCCGAGTTCCTTAGAGAGAGTTACCTCGCGCCCCTCGGTATTCTCTACCACCCCACCTGTGTCGGTTTCGGGTACAGGTAATCATGCCTTAACGGGTATAGGGCTTTTCTTGGAAGCTTGACGTCACCAACTTCGCTGCCGTAGCAGCTCGCACTCACGCCTCAGCTCAAGCTGTTTTCGCCAGCTCTCAACGCCTCGAACGCTTGGACCGGTAACCAACATCCGGATTGGCTAGCCTTCTCCGTCCTCCTTCCCAAAACATGATCAGTACAGGAATGTTGACCTGTTATCCATCGACTACGCCTTTCGGCCTCGCCTTAGGTCCTGACTAACCCTCCGCGGACGAGCCTGCCGGAGGAACCCTTAGGGTTTCGGGGAATGGGATTCTCACCCATTTTTTCGCTACTCAAGCCGACATTCTCACTTCTATGCAGTCCACGCCCGCTCACGCTAACGCTTCACCCCACATAGAACGCTCCCCTACCATTAAACAAGTTTAATCCGCAGCTTCGGTACAACACTTAGCCCCGTTCATTTTCGGCGCAGGATCGCTCGACCAGTGAGCTATTACGCACTCCTTTGAGGATGGCTGCTTCTAGGCAAACCTCCTGGTTGTCTCGGCAATCCCACCTCCTTTATCACTTAGTGTTGATTTGGGGACCTTAGCTGGCGGTCTGGGCTGTTTCCCTTTCGACCATGGAGCTTATCCCCCACAGTCTGACTGCCTAGTTACACACAGGGTATTCAGAGTTCGTCTCGATTTGGTACCGCTCTCGCAGCCCGCACCGAAACGGTGGCTTTACCCCCCTGCTGGAGCACTAGACGCTACGCCTCAACGTATTTCGGGGAGAACCAGCTAGCTCCGGGTTCGATTGGCATTTCACCCCTAACCACAGCTCATCCGCTGATTTTTCAACATCAGTCGGTTCGGACCTCCACTTGGTATCACCCAAGCTTCATCCTGGCCATGGTTAGATCACCCGGGTTCGGGTCTATAAACACCGACAATCGCCCTATTCAGACTCGCTTTCGCTATGGCTCCACCATTTCCGGTTTAACCTGCCAGTGCCTATAAGTCGCCGGCTCATTCTTCAACAGGCACACGGTCACCCTATGAGTAGGGCTCCCATTGCTTGTAAGCTCACGGTTTCATGTTCTATTTCACTCCCCTCCCGGGGTTCTTTTCACCTTTCCCTCGCGGTACTGTTGCGCTATCGGTCACACAGGAGTACTTAGCCTTACGAGGTGGTCCTCGCTGATTCACACGGAATTCCACGTGCTCCGTGCTACTCGGGATACAGCTAGCTCAGTTCAGTTTTCGAATACGGGGCTTTCACCCTCTGTGGCGCGCCATTCAAACGCTTCTTCTAACCTCCCTGATACACGTTGCTGTCCCACAACCCCGATAGTCGAAACTATCGGTTTAGGCTCTTCCCCGTTCGCTCGCCGCTACTTAGGGAGTCGTTTTTACTTTCCTTTCCTCCAGCTACTAAGATGTTTCAGTTCGCTGGGTTGGCTCGCGCCAGCCTATAGATTCAGCTGGCCGTTCTAGGGGTTGCCCCATTCGGAAATTCCCGGATCAAAGCGTTTTTCCAGCTCCCCGAGACTTATCGCAGGTAAACACGTCCTTCATCGCCTCTGTGTGCCAAGGTATCCACCGTGAGCCCTTTGTAGCTTGACCAATTAATCCTCCTAACGCTTCAGGCTGTTGAGGCCCATTCTCTCGAGTTTCTCTTAAAGCATTGCTGCTTGAGTTAGAAACAAGGATCAAACTCCCCGTTCCTCGGCGGATTGGGAAGAACGCTAGAAGGTCTCGGCTCTCAAAAATAGAATCACTAGTTCTTTCGAACTAGCCTCTATGAGATGCTTTTGTCTTTCCAGACTCACCTATGCAGTTGTCAAGGTTCTGCTAAATCCTCTCTCTTTCGGGAGTGAACTCAGCATCAGCTCAATCTTGACTCAAGTTTGAATCAGCAATGAGCTGAGGCTGAATACATCTGGTAAAACCAGTGGATTCTCTGCGAACAACGTCTAGTCACCAACCAAGAAGCTCTTCCTGGCTTAGGAGTTCAGATGTGTTAGTGGAGGTTAGCGGACTCGAACCGCTGACATCCTGCTTGCAAAGCAGGCGCTCTACCAACTGAGCTAAACCCCCAAATGATCCAAAACTGGATTTTGGAATGGGCCATCCTGGACTTGAACCAGGGACCTCACCCTTATCAGGGGTGCGCTCTAACCACCTGAGCTAATGGCCCAGGAAGTGAACCCTCTATGGGGTGACCTAGACAACGTTTAGGAACTAAAAATCAATGAATCAGCAGAGCGAGCTCTCTGACTACTGAAGTTGAGGTACCGATCGACCTAAGGTGACAGGATTTCGGCCTAAGAATAAAAGTACTCAAGCATCAAAATCGTTGTTTGTCTCCCTGTTAGGAGGTGATCCAGCCGCACCTTCCGGTACGGCTACCTTGTTACGACTTCACCCCAGTCATCAGCCCCACCTTCGACGTCCTCCTCCACAAGGGTTGGAGTAACGGCTTCGGGCGTGGCCAACTTCCATGGTGTGACGGGCGGTGTGTACAAGGCCCGGGAACGTATTCACCGCAGTATGCTGACCTGCGATTACTAGCGATTCCTCCTTCACGTAGGCGAGTTGCAGCCTACGATCTGAACTGAGCCACGGTTTATGGGATTTGCTAGCTCTCGCGAGTTTGCTGCCCTTTGTCCGTAGCATTGTAGTACGTGTGTAGCCCAGGATGTAAGGGGCATGATGACTTGACGTCATCCACACCTTCCTCCGGTTTATCACCGGCGGTCTCGCTAGAGTGCCCAACTAAATGCTGGCAACTAACGACGTGGGTTGCGCTCGTTGCGGGACTTAACCCAACATCTCACGACACGAGCTGACGACAGCCATGCACCACCTGTCACTGCGTTCCCGAAGGCACTCTCTCGTTTCCAAGAGATTCGCAGGATGTCAAACCCTGGTAAGGTTCTTCGCGTTGCATCGAATTAAACCACATACTCCACCGCTTGTGCGGGCCCCCGTCAATTCCTTTGAGTTTCACACTTGCGTGCGTACTCCCCAGGCGGAACACTTAACGCGTTGGCTACGACACCGAGGGGGTCGATTCCCCCGACACCTAGTGTTCATCGTTTACGGCCAGGACTACAGGGGTATCTAATCCCTTTCGCTCCCCTGGCTTTCGTCCATGAGCGTCAGTTATGGCCCAGCAGAGCGCCTTCGCCACTGGTGTTCTTCCCGATATCTACGCATTTCACCGCTACACCGGGAATTCCCTCTGCCCCTACCACACTCTAGTCTGTCAGTTTCCACTGCCGAAATGGAGTTAAGCTCCACGCTTTAACAGCAGACTTGACAGACCGCCTGCGGACGCTTTACGCCCAATAATTCCGGATAACGCTTGCCACTCCCGTATTACCGCGGCTGCTGGCACGGAATTAGCCGTGGCTTATTCATCAAGTACCGTCAGATCTTCTTCCTTGATAAAAGAGGTTTACAGCCCAGAGGCCTTCATCCCTCACGCGGCGTTGCTCCGTCAGGCTTTCGCCCATTGCGGAAAATTCCCCACTGCTGCCTCCCGTAGGAGTCTGGGCCGTGTCTCAGTCCCAGTGTGGCTGATCATCCTCTCAGACCAGCTACTGATCGATGTCTTGGTAAGCCATTACCCCACCAACTAACTAATCAGACGCGAGCTCATCCTCAGGCGAAATTCATTTCACCTCGCGGCATATGGGGTATTAGCGGTCGTTTCCAACCGTTATCCCCCTCCTGAGGGCAGATTCTCACGCGTTACTCACCCGTCCGCCACTAACCCGAAGGTTCGTTCGACTTGCATGTGTTAAGCACGCCGCCAGCGTTCATCCTGAGCCAGGATCAAACTCTCCGTTGTAGATCAAATCCTATTGACTGCTTACGCAATCTCAATCTGATTTGCTTCACCCACAACTCGCACTGGCGCACGGTTGCAGTTGATGCCACTTCCTCTGACAGAAGCGTTCAAAGAGTGCAAAACAAAATCTCTTTCGTTCAGACTTTCCAGGATCTCAGATCCGGTCGTTGCTCCACTCGCTGCACACCGACACAACCATCAACCGTGAGAGTCGACAATCATGCAAGCAACAAGCTTCCACAACTAAAAAACTTTTGACGGGACCTCACACCCTCACTGCATCTTCGTTAACCACAAAACCTTCACCTCTCGGCTCTGGCGGTGACTAACGCAGTGAAAGCGTCAGTTCCTAAACGTTCAGTTGTCCAGGTGCTCCGATCGCCACACGCTTCTCAGCTCGACCCTCTCAGGTCTTTCGGGCTCTCGGTCCGCGGCCTCGCGACCGCTTGTTGAACTTACATCACCGAGTTCCCTCGGCTTTCAGTTCACTAGCGGCATCGCTGCCGCCGATCGAACCTACACCACCAAGTTTCCTCGGCTTCCAGTTCGCTGCTCACTCACCTCGCGGTTTGCTCGCAGCACATAATCATAACAGAGACGCTGTCGCCTCCTCTACCGATCGGCGTTGTTCAGAGGTCCTCGCCGGACTCCGAATCGGAGAGGAAGGTCTCCAAGGTCGTCAGCAGGAGGGCCAAGGCTGAATGACGATCAAGATCCGTACCACTGACATAGTCCAGCCACTGCCCTGAGAGCTGCTCGATCTGGGAGAACAGGGCCTGTCCCTCCCGCAGCCGCTCCATCACCCGATCGACGTTCGCCTCATCGGTTTCCGGTAGGGGACCCACGACGTAACGGCGTCCGTCGTCCCCCACATAGGTGAGGTTGCCGTCCGCATCAAAGATCGGAACCGCATGGGGTGTGATCGGTCTGTCGTCCACAGCTCCCCCACCAACTGCTAACCCCTGGTTAGCTCTGCCCAGGGCCTGCGGCAACCTGCCAGGCTGCGGCCATGGTGCGTCTGCTGCAGGAACTCGCCCCATGCCTGCTGGCTGGGTTCTGGCTAGGCCGATGCTTTCCCGCACTACGGGCCAACTCACACCAGCTCTCCTGCGGTGGGGCATGCCCTTGAGCCTGACCGGACTCCTTCTAAAGAGCGGTTTGCCCCTCAGCCGCATCCCCATGGCTGGGCTGATTGCAGCTGTGACCAGCGGCGGCCTACTCCTCTGCCGCCAGATCCCAACGCTCCTGCCGAGCCGCAGCCTGCAGCTGGGGGCCATCGTTGGCAACACCGGTTACTTCGGTCTGCCGGTGGCCATCGCCCTGCTGCCCAGCGAGGTCCTCGGCTTCAGCGTCATCTATGACCTCATCGGCACTTTGATCACCTGGAGCGCAGGTCCCCTCCTGCTCTCCCCAGATCAGAGCAGCCCCAGTGCCTTCTCCTTACTGAAGACACCGGTCGTCCAGGTCCTGCTGCTGGCGCTCCCTCTCTGGCTCACCGCTTGCGCAGCCGTCCTCGGGCAGTGGATCTGGCTGCTCCTACTGTTGATTGGAGTGCGCCTCGGGCTTGTGCTCTAGCGGATCCATCCGGACGACAACAGCCCGCGCCCGTCGCTCCAAGCCGCCCTCGCCATCAAGCTCTTGGCACTAACCAGCCGTGAAAGCCCTGGCGACCAACCTGCTGCACCTTCCTGAGCTAATGCGGCAAGCGCTGGTGCTGCAGGCCACCGCCCCGACGGCCATGTCCGTCCTGCTGCTCGCCGAAGCCGCCGATGCCCAGGATGAAAATACTAATGAGACCCTGCCCGCCGCCCGATTGGTGCTCTGGTGCAGCGGGCTTGCTCTGATCAGCCCGCCCCTCTGGTTTCAGCTCACCGCGGCCATGTGACGGATCAGGTCAATGCACTTGCAGCTGTAGGCCCACTCGTTGTCGTACCAAGACACCAACTTCATAAAGGTGTCGCTCAGGGCCATGCCCGCGCCGGCATCGAAAACCGAGGTGCAGCTTTCCCCGAGGAAATCGTTGGAGACCACGTGGTCCTCCGTGTATCCCAGGACGCCCTTCAGCTCACCCTCTGAGGCGGACTTCATTGCGGCTTTGACCTCTTCGTAGCAGGCGGGCTTGGCCAGGTTCACGGTAAGATCGACTACCGAGACATCCGGGGTGGGCACGCGGAATGCCATTCCGGTGAGCTTGCCGTTGAGTTCGGGGATGACTCGGCCGACCGCCTTGGCGGCACCGGTGGAGCTAGGGATGATGCTCTGACCAGCCCCGCGACCGCCGCGCCAGTCCTTCAACGAGGGGCTATCCACCGGTTTTTGGGTAGCCGTCGTGGCATGGACGGTGCTCATCAGGCCACTGATGATGCCGAAGTTGTCGTGAACGACCTTGGCCAGGGGAGCGAGGCAGTTGGTGGTGCAGCTGGCGTTGGAGACGATCTCCTGGCCGCTATAAGTGCGGTGGTTGACCCCCATCACGAACATCGGGGTCTCATCCTTGGATGGGGCGCTCATCACCACCCGCTTCGCGCCGGCCTGAATGTGAGTGCGGGCCAGCGGATCCGTCAGGAAGAAGCCCGTGCTCTCCAGGACAGTGTCGACACCAATGGCATCCCACCTCAGGTTGCTTGGATCGCGCTCTGCCGTGATCCGAATGACCTGTCCATCCACCACCAGCTGACCGTTCTCAACCTTGACCTCGCCCTTGAAGCGGCCGTGGGTGGAGTCGTAGCGGAGCAGATAGGCCAGGTAATCGACATCAATCAGGTCATTGATGCCGGCGACCTCAACGCCTGGCGTCGCCGTGGCCCGGCGGAAGGCCAGACGACCAATGCGACCAAAACCATTGATACCAATCCGGATGGTCAAGGGAACAGGCCCGAATGCCACCCCCCAATACAGCGCTTGATCTAGAGATGTCTACGAAAAGACAGCAGACCTAAATCAAATGATCAGCCCTCCTTGGGCCCCGCTTCGAATTGATCTGTCAGCAAACGCCGCTGGTACTCCGCCGTAAGGGCGTTGAGGTGGTCTGCCGCTGCCGCCTCCATCTCCTCATCGATCTGATCGAAAGCCGTCCCTTCAGGGACAGTGATCCCGAGCACAAGGGCCAACGCGTCGAACAAACGCACCTGGTCGTTCTGCCAGGCCTGATAGTCACCGGCGACCTCGATCAAGGCGTCCTGCTCGACCGTTCCGCGATCCACCTCCGTGCGGATCGTCTGAATCTGGGCCAGCCGCGCTGAGCTGACCACCGCGTGGGCAGCACCCAGGGCCGCCAAGGCATCGCTGGCCTCACGCTTCAGGACGCTCAGGTCCCGGTTGCGCACGGCCTTATCAATGGTCATGGGGGAACGCAGGCCCGGCATCTGACTGACCGCTGAGCGCTTCTGGGGCGTCGGGGCTGGACGAATCGCTGCGGTCGGGGGTTTCAAGGCCTGCCCCCAACGAATCAGGGCATTCCCCAGGCGCCTTCTCCAACCCCGTTTTGCCATTCACTGCCAACTCGACCTGCATCCAATCTGACGGGACAGGGGCGAAATGGGTAGCGGGAAACCGAATGGGTCCTAGGGGATCTGCTCGAGTTGCAGGGAGCTGTGCTCCTCCCCAAGCCGCAGCAGATCGGCGGCCGGGACGTCCTGCACCTGGAAATGGGCCGTCAGGGCAACCCAGCGTCCACCCAACCCCAAGACATGCAATTCGCTGACCGCCATCACTCCAGAAAACCCGCGTAGGGCCGCCTCGATCACCTGCAGGTCCTGGCCCTCTGGCACCGCATCCAGGCTGGCCGCCAAGGCTTGCTTGGGGAGTCCTTAGGCACTGACCACGACGGCCGCACCGACCTCGATGGCCGTGATCGCACCAGCTCGGTTCGGCCAGTCAGCGCCACCAAGATCGCGCTAGGCAATACCGCCGCGGAGACCGCCGCATCACTCAGCAGATGCAGCACCGCCGCCCGGCGATTGAGATCCAGGCGAGATTCCGCGCCAAAGAGTCGAGCCGAGAGCAGGTTGATTGCAATACCCGTGGCGGCTACCACCGCAACGGGACCGGCCACCAGGGGTTAAGGCTGCTGCAGGCGGTCGAGTCCCACCACCAGCCCCGCACCAAAGACCAGCAAGCGATTGATCAAGGCCGCCAGGTGGGTGCTACGTCCATAGCCATAGCTGAAGCGACCCCGGGCAGGGCGCAGGCTCAGCCGCTCGGCGCCCCAAATCAGGAGAAAACCCACCACATCCCCCAGGTGGTGGGTCGCATCGCCGATCAGGGCCAGCGAGCCAAAGCCAGAGCAAATCGCATGCTGGGCCCGGCCAGTAGGGCCTTGAGCAGAACACTCCAGCGAAACGCTGCGGCTGCGTCGCCGTGATGGTGGTGACGCGCTCCCATCGATCAGCGGCAACCACAGCGCTTTTAAAGTATTTTTCTGGACTCGAGGCCATGGCCGCATCCTCCCTACAGCAACACGCCATCGCCCCAGCTACGGTCCTGCGGGGCGAAGTAGCATGGGCTCAAGCCCTTCCCCTGATCGCTGACATAAGTCAAGCGCCGCTGCTGCTTGGCCGCAGCGCTGTCACCCAAGCCCTACGCGAAGGGCTGAAGACCGATCTGGAAGAGCACGGTCTGACGGTAACTAGCGCGGAACTGGAGTTCGACTGCTGCGAAACCGACCTCAGGCGCCTCGCCGAACTGAGCCAAGCAAACGGCTGCGATGGGGTGCTGGCCTGCGGCGGCGGAAAGGTGCTCGATGCTGGCAAGTTGCTGGCCCACCGCCTCGGCCTCCCCTGCATCACCGTCCCCAGCAGCGCGGCCACCTGCGCGGGTTGGACGGCCCTGGCCAACCTCTACAGCCCAAAAGGTGCGTTCGAGGGAGATGTCGCCCTCGATCACTGCCCCGAGCTGCTGGTCTTTGACCACGCCCTGGTGGCCTCGGCCCCCAAGCGCACCCTGTCCAGCGGCATCGCCGATGCCATGGCCAAGTGGTATGAGGCCTCCGTCAGCAGCGGCTCAAGCAGCGATGGCCTTGTGCAACAGGCAGTGCAGCAGGCCCGAGTCCTGCGGGATCAACTCCTGCTTGAAGCCGAGCAGGCCCTGACTGAGGTGGGGGGAGAAGCCTGGGTTCGCGTCGCGGAAGCCAGCGGGCTCACCGCTGGCCTGATCGGCGGTATTGGTGGCGCCCGCTGCCGCACCGTGGCCGCCCACGCCGTGCACAACGGGCTGACCCAGCTGGAGGCCAGCCACGGCCAACTCCATGGCGAGAAGGTGGGCTTTGGAATCCTGGTGCAGCTGCGCTTGGAGGAAAGCGTCGGCGGCAACCAACTGGCAGCCCAAGCCCGGCGCCAACTGTTGCCCTTCTTCCAGCGCCTGAATCTTCCGGTCAGCCTGGCGGACCTGGGGCTGGCCCAGGCCAGCCTGGCAGAGCTGCAAGCGGTGGCGGAATTTGCCTGCCGCCCAGGATCGGATCTGCATCACCTTCCCTTCGCCGTCGGCCCTGCCGATGTGCTCGCGGCCCTCGTCAGCACCACCGCGGCCCTGAGCACTGTTGATGCCTGAGGCCCTTGATCAGCGGCAGCTGCTTGAGCAGGCCGCCAAAAACCTGCTGGATCCTCAAGGACAAGCCATTGCCCAAGCGGTGCAGTGGTGGGACCTTCCGAGTGCCTGCAGCCAAACCAGCGAGCCCTGGCCTGTGGCGGTCCTTGGCTCCGGCCCTCCGTTGTTGCTCTTGCATGGCTTTGACAGCTCCCACCAGGAGTTCCGGCGGCTGAGCCCCCTGCTTGCGGCCCACGCAGAACTGTTCATCCCCGATCTCTACGGCTTTGGCTTCTGCCCACGGCCCCAGGGCGGTGACTACAGCCCTGCGGGCGTGATGCGCCACCTAGAGGCCGTGCTGGATGCGTTGCTGGAGCGCAGCGGTGCCGCGCGCGTCGGCCTGATTGGGGCGTCGATGGGGGGATCGGTGGCCGTGGAACTGGCACGCCGGCGCCCCGAGCACATTGAGCGCCTTCTGCTACTGGCCCCCGCTGGCCTCACCGGGAAACCGATGCCGGTGCCGCCGCTCTTGAATCAAGTGGGTGCACGCTTTTTGGCACTTCCAGCGATTCGCCGAGGGCTGTGCCGCAGTGCCTTTGCCCAACCCGACCGCGATGTCGGTCCAGCGGAGCTGGAGATCGCCTCGATCCACCTGCGCTGCCCCAACTGGGCGCCGGCCTTGGCGGCCTTTGCCGGTAGTGGCGGTTTTGGGGGCTGCGGGCTGCCACTGCCCAGGCAGCCGCTCGAGGTGCTCTGGGGGGCCAATGACCGGATCCTTAAGGGCAAACCTAAAGCCGAGGCGGCATTTCTGTTAGGAGAGCGGATCACAGAGCTCAGCGATTGCGGGCACCTGCCCCACATCGATCAGCCCGGCGCCGTGGTGCGCACCTGGCATGGCTGATCCCGTTCTGCAACTGCTGGCAAGTGGACTGCAGTTCTGGATTCGCCAGCAATGTGAATCCGTCGAGCAGCTGGAGTTGCAACTACACGGCTCGACCCTGGCCTTACTGCGGGGCCGGCTGGAGGGAGTGAGTCTGGTGGCCCGCAAGGCGGTCTTCAGTGCCCTGGAGATCGAGCGAGTGGAGCTGCGCAGCGGAGCGATCAGCGTCCAGATAGGCAAGCTGATGAAGGGCCAGTCCCTACAACTCGAGCAACCCTTTCCGGTGCAGGGGAGCGCGGAATTCAGTGGTCCAGGACTCAGCCGCTCCTTCAGCGGCGCCCACTGGCGCGGGCTAGGGGACCAGATCAGCGAGGCGCTGCTGGGGCTGACGCCGCTGCAGGAGTTGACGATCGAGAACGAGCAGCTGCTGGTGCGAGCCCAGGGCCGAGAGATGGCCACCCAGCCCCTCGCCGAGTCGGGTTGTGTGATGCTGCAGCAGTGCGGCGGTCCCAAGCGTTTCGCCCTGCCGGGGGACCCCAACATCACGATCGAGCGAGCGGAGTTGCAATCCGGGCGGCTGCTGGTGAGCGGCACCGCGATGGTGCAGCCCTAGGCCAGGAAGGTCACCACGGTGAAAAACACCGCGGGGATGAAGAGATAGCTATCTATGCGATCGAGGATGCCGCCATGGCCAGGCAAGAAATCGCCCGAATCCTTCACCCCGGCATCGCGCTTCATCATCGATTCGGTCAGATCCCCCACCAGGGCAAAGACCGTGACCATCACCCCAAGCAGGGCGCCGATGGCCCAGCCCCAGCTCCAGCCCAGCAGTAGCCCAAAGAGAGCACCCAGCAGCATCGAGCAGACCAGCCCCCCCAGGGCTCCCTCGACGGTTTTTCCAGGGGAGGTTGGCGAGAGGGGCGTGCGGCCGTAGCGGCGGCCAATCATGTAGCTGCCGATGTCGGTTGCCACGATCTGGAGACAAGCCATCAACATTAAGACCATCCCCGAAGTCAGCGGCCAAGGCCAATGCTGCAGGTTGGGGGCCAAGAGCGGATCCGTTAGATCCCGCAACCGAATCCAGTAGCTCGGCAGATAGCCCAAATAAAAGAGGGCAAAGATCGAGGAGGCGATGTCCGCGATCGTCCCGGTGACGGGCTGGAGCAGCAGCCAACCACAGATGATCGCGCCAGCCACTGGTAGGACGGCGGCCGAGAGTTCCGCGGCAAAGCCGACACCCGCCACATCACCGCCGTGGGCCCACTGGGTGGTGATCAACAGCAACTGGACCAGCACCAAGGTGGTCTTGCTGGCCGGGCGAATCCCCTTAGCGCGGGCGAGGTCGAAGTACTCGAGCAGCCCCAGGTGAACCATCACCCCGAGGGCGATCGTGAACCACCAGCCCCCCAAACCCACCACCAGCAGCCCAAAGGCACCGGCGGCGTAGCCGCTCAGCAGGCGCTGAGGGGAGGTTCGGGTGCGCGGGGGGGGAATCAAGGGCGTTCTGCCGCAATCAAGAACAGCGGTTCTGCGGCCGCCAAACGGGCCTGGCTGCCGCGGCGCTGCATCCGGTGAACCGTGGCTTGCACCACCTGCAGATCAACCGCGGCCAGTTGTCCCAAGGTATCGGTGGCGTCCACCAACCCCTCTAGGTTGGCAGTGCTGATCACCAGACGGCCGGCTGGCACCAGGGCATCCCATACCTGGTGGAGGACATCCCGCAGCGGACGCCCAACCTCCAGCAGGACCCGATCGGGGCGCGGCGGCAACTGGGCCAACCCCTCGGGGGCTTCTCCCTGGTGGATGTGGAGGTTCTCGATACCAAAGCGGCGGCGGTTGCGCTCCAGCAGCTCAATGCCGTCGGGATCCCGCTCCAGGGTGTGCACCGCTCCAGCGGGCATCAGCCTGGCGATCTCCAGGGCCAGGGCACCGGTGCCGCCACCTACATCCCAGACCATGGAATCGCTCTTTGGCCGCAGGTGCGAGAGCAGCATTACCCGCTGCTCCATCGGCGTGGGGCTAAAGCCGGGGGCATCGGCAAAGGCCGTATCTGGCAGCCCCGGGGTGACGAAGTCCCATTGGAAGGAACCGTGGCCTGCCGCGGGCATGCTCCGCCTCACGCGATCACCACCATTACCGTATCAGCGATCTGATGGGGCCAAAGCCTGCGCTGCTCCTGCAACCAGTCAGCCCGGGGCCCATCGATGCGCTCGCCGGGAATCAAGAGGGGAATCCCCGGGGGGTAGGGGCAGAGCGGTTTCGCGGCCAGGCACCCGGCGGCCTGATCGAGGGGAACAGCCTCACTCTTGGCCCGCCAGGCCTCGCCGAGGGGCAGCTCCGGGCTGGCCACCAGAGGCACAGGCGGCCGGCTGAAGGACCACGAGCCAGCACCACCCAGCTCTTGCCGCAGCTGCTCGAGCACCGCCGGCAAAAGGCGCAACAGCCGGCGCGGCGGCTGAAGGCCCAAACAGAAGGTCAGGCAGCCCGGTTCAGGCAGCTCGGCGATCACCCCCCGCTCCATCAACCACTCGTCCGCCTCCAGGCCGTTGATCCCGTCGACCGCGCAGATCCAGCTCAGGCGCAACGGATCCTGGTTCTCCAACAGCTGAACACCATCAGCCCCCAGGCGCTGACGCAGCCTCTCGCCACGACTCAGGGCCCGGCCTACTTGCCGGCACCCCTTGGCGCTGTGGAGATGCTGCAGCGCCGCTTCCGCGGATGCCAGCAGCAGAGCACTTGGGCTGGAGGTCTGCAGCCAAAGCAGCGCCCGCTCGATCCGCGCTGGATCGACGCCGCTGCCGCTGCCCTGGAGCAGAACAGCGCTCTGGGCCAAGCCGCCGGCGGCCTTTTGCAGGGACTGCACCACCAGATCGGCTCCGACGCTCAGGCCCGAGGGCGGCAGGCGCGGATCCAGCCCCAGATGTGCTCCGTGGGCTTCATCGAGCAGCACCGGCAATCCCTGCCGCTGGGGCACCGCCACCAGCGCCGCGAGATCACCGACACAGCCCTGGTAGCTCGGCGACACCAAGACCACCGCCGCCAGGGGCCCCTGGGCCAGGGCGGCGCGCAGGACCGCGTCCAAGTGCTCCGGACTGGGCGGCAACCAGAGCCCCGAGGCCGGATCAAAGGGCAGATCAAAGAGCACGGGCTCGAGCTGCCCGAGCAAGCAGCCGTGCAGCAGGGAGCGGTGCAGGTTGCGCGGCAGCAGCACCCGCTCACCGGGCTTAGCCAAGGCCAGCAAACCGGCCTGGAGCAGACCACTGGCGCCATTGACGCCGTACCAGCAGCGCCGGGCCCCGAGCAGCTGTGCGATGGCCGCTTGGCTCTCCGCCACGGCCCCCTCGGATTGCAGCGGCCCCCCGATCTCGGGAAGCTCCGGCAGATCCCAACTCCCTGGGGTTTGGCGCAGCACTTGCACGAGAGCCGGCGCCAGGGCGCGGCCGCGGCCGTGGGCGGGGAGATGCAGCGGCAGACGCGGCCGGCGCCCCTGAAGCAACTGCTTGAGCAACACCATTCCTAGAGTTTGCAACCCGCTGCCTCTCCCCCCGGTTCCATGGCCAACTACAACCCGGGTCGAGATCTTCGTTGGCTGCTGCTGCGGCCCTGGCTGTTGATCGACCGCCTGGTGGTGGTACTTAGCAGCCTGCTGAGCCTGGCGCTGGTGCTGGTCTTCCAGGCCAACAACCCCGATCCCAAGGTGCAGCAGCGCCTCGGGCAGAGGATTTTCTCCACCCTGACGGGACTGGGGCCCTGCTTCATCAAGGTCGGCCAAGCCCTCTCGACCCGCCCGGATCTGGTACGGCGCGATTGGCTGGACCAGCTGACCCAACTGCAGGACAACCTGCCGGCCTTCCCACACGCCATCGCCCTACAGACGATTGAGGCGGACCTGGGTGCTCCAGTCCAGCAACTTTTTGAGGAGTTCCCGGAATATCCCGTGGCAGCGGCGAGCCTTGGCCAGGTGTACCGGGCCAAGCCCGTCGGCGGCCACTGGGTAGCGGTGAAGGTGCAGCGCCCCCAACTCGAACTGCAACTGCGCAGGGATCTGGTGTTGATCCGCCTGCTCGGGGTAATGGCCGCTCCGCTGCTGCCCCTGAACCTGGGTTTTGGACTGGGCGAAATCATTGATGAATTTGGCCGCTCCCTATTTGAGGAGATCGACTACCGCAAAGAGGCCGACAACGCCGAGCGCTTCGCGCGGATGTTTGAGAAGAACGCGGCGGTGATCGTGCCGCGGGTGGACCGGAACCTGTCAGGAGAGCGAGTGCTGACGACAACATGGATCAACGGCACGAAGCTTCAGCAGCGCCAGGAGCTTGAAGCCCAGCAGCTCGATCCAGCCGCGCTGATCCGCACAGGGGTGGTCTCAGGGCTGCAGCAGCTACTGGAGTTCGGCTACTTCCACGCCGACCCCCACCCCGGCAACCTGTTTGCTCTGCCGGGCAAGACCGGAGCAATGGGCCATGTGGCCTACGTGGACTTCGGGATGATGGATTCGGTCAGCAACAGTGATCGCCTGACCCTTACCGGGGCGGTCGTGCACCTCATCAACCGGGACTTCGAAGGCCTGGCCCAGGACTTCGTCGATCTGGGCTTCCTCAACGCCAAAACCGATCTAAAACAGATCATTCCCGCCCTCGAGGAGGTGCTGGGGGGCGCCCTTGGGGAGAACGTGGGCTCGTTCAACTTCAAGGCGATCACGGATCGCTTCTCGGAGCTGATGTACTCCTACCCCTTCCGGGTACCGGCGCGCTTCGCCCTGATCATCCGGGCGGTAGTCAGCCAAGAGGGCCTGGCAATGCGTCTGGACCCGAGCTTCCGGATCATCAACGTGGCTTACCCCTACGTGGCCCGGAGGCTGCTGGCGGGAGACACCGCGGAGATGCGCGAAAAGTTGCTGGAGGTGCTCTTCGACCAAGACGGGCGGCTGCAGCTGGAGCGCTTGGAGAACCTGCTGCAAGTGGTCGAGAACGACGACGGCGGTGGCGGCGCGAAGGACCTGCTGCCAGTGGCCGGCGCAGGCCTGAAGCTACTGGTTGGAGAAGAAGGCAAGAGCCTGCGCCAGCGGCTACTGCTGACCCTGGTGCGCGACAACCGCCTGAACACCGATGACCTGCGGGGTCTGATGGACCTGATGCGGCGCACTTTCTCGCCTAAGCGCGTGGCGGGCCGACTACTCACCCGGCTGAACCCGCTGGCCGCTTAGGGTCAGCGCGATTTGCAGATCACCAATGTCCCTGGACCCGATCAACCTGAGCGAGGCCGCCCAGGACTTCGCGACAGGAGACTTCGGTGACCTGGAGGCGGGTGATTTCCTGCTGGAATTCGCCCCGATGTTCCAGCCGCCCTACGTCCTGGCGGGGATCGGCCTCGCCATGGGGATCCTCTGCGGCCTGACCTTCGCCAAGCTCGTGCAGAACAAGCTTGACGGTTGGAAACAGGACCGCCTGGCCTTACTGCCCCTGGGGAACTTCGAGACCAACCTTCCCTACACGGGCATCATCGTCGGCATCACCCTGTTCATAGGCGGCAGCCTGCAGATCTTCGGCTTTGCCTCAGGCGCAGCGCTGCTGGTGGCCTTCGTGCTGTCCATGGCCACGGCTGGCGCTCTTTGGGTCCAGCTGGAACGACTGATGACGCAAGTCGAGAACGGCACCTTCAGCGCCGTCGACTTCGACAACTTCGACGAGTTCTTTTAAGCCGCCAGATAAGCGTGCATCGCCTCGGACCGGCGGCGCAGCTCCTCGTGGGCCTTGCGCTCCAGGCTACGGGCCCGGTCGCGGCTCATCTCCAAAGAACGCGCTATGGAGCTGAGGCTCATCGGCTCCTCGCAATCAATGCCGTAGCGCATCTTCAGGACGCGCCCCTGCAGGTCCGGCAGTTGGTCCAGCAGGCCCCGCATATCCATCCGCAGGCACTCGCCATCCACCAGCTCAGACGGTTGGGTGTCATCGGCCGCCAGCAGGTCCAGCAGCTCCGTGTCATCCCCATCGCCCACCTTCGTCTCCAGGCTCACAGGCTGACGGGCCCGGCAAAGCAGGTCCTTCACCTCCTCCTCCGGCAGGTCGACAAACTCAGCCAACTCCGTCACGGTCGGGGTACGGCCAAGGTCTTGGCTCAGTTCCCTCTGGCCCTTCTTGAGCTTGTTCAGGGTCTCCGTGATGTGGATCGGCAAGCGGATCGTGCGGCTCTTCTCCGCAATCGCACGCGTGATCCCCTGGCGGATCCACCAGTACGCATAGGTACTGAACTTGTAGCCCCGGGTCGGGTCGAACTTCTCCACGCCACGCACCAGGCCAATGGTTCCCTCCTGGATCAGGTCCAAGAGCTCCATGTTTCGCTTGGTGTACTTCTTGGCCACGCTCACCACCAACCGCAAGTTGGCCGCCACCATCCGCTCCTTGGCCCGCTGACCGCTGCGCTGACGCTTCTTGAGCTGAACCTGCGTCAGGCCTGCTTCCTTGGCCAGCACCGCAGGAGAGGGCTTCTCCACGCCTTCACGGCTCGCCAGCTCCTGCTCCAGCACTTCCAGCGCCACCAGCTCTTGGACCTGACGGCCCAGCGTGATCTCCTGCTCGTGGGTGAGCAGCGGAACCCGACCGATGTCCCGCAGGTACGAGCGCACCAAATCCGTACCGCCGGCCAGCGCGGTGTCGCGGTCAGCTCGCAGGATCGGAACAGAGGGCATCGCGAAGATGAATTACGAAACCCAGGTGTTTCGTAAAGCGTTTGAGGAACCGTATCACTTTTTTCTGGTGAGCAAAATGCCTTTGGACACAGCGCTGAGATGGCCGCTGAACGACTGCAAAAGCTGATCGCCCAGGTGGGGTTCTGCTCCAGGCGCCGCGCCGAGGAGCTCCTCAGGGACGGCCGGGTCACGGTCAATGGCCAACGGGCCCAGCTGGGGGACAAGGCCGATCCCAACAGCGATTCGATTACCCTCGACGGCGAACCACTCGGCGCCGCGGCCGAGCCGATGGTGCTCCTGCTCAACAAGCCCGCCGGGGTCCTCAGCAGCTGTTTCGACCCGGCGGGCCGTCCCATCGTGCTCGACTTCTTGCCACCCGAGCTCGCCCGGGGACAGGGGCTCCACCCGGTCGGACGCCTGGATTTTGAAAGCCGCGGGGCGCTGCTGCTGAGCAATAACGGCGCCCTCACCCTGGAGCTGACTCACCCCCGCTTCGCCCACCGGAAGACCTACCTGGTCTGGGTCCAAGGCCGGCCCAGCCAACGGGTGCTGGATCGGTGGGCCCGTGGAGTCAGCCTCGAGGGAACCCCCTCTCAGCCGGTGCAAGTCAGCGTCGCCGACACCGAGCCGGATCACACCCTGCTGCAGCTGGTGATGGGCGAGGGAAAAAACCGCCAGATCCGCCGTACCGCCGAGCTTCTCGGCCACCATGTCGTCGATCTCCAGCGCGTCGCTATCGGCCCGATTCATCTCGGAGCACTGCCAGAGGGTCGCTGGAGACGAATAAACGACCAAGAATGGAATTAACCAGCTGATCGGCCGGAATGCCTCGGTTCGTCCTCTCCATCCCAGGTTTGTCCCGTCTGCTGGGCCGGGGACATGGCGGGGAGGGGTCCGCTTCGGAGATGCCTGAACCGGAAGATCCCTTGCTGGAAGTGGGCCGGCGGCTCAAAAGCGAGCGGGAATCCCGGGGCTTGAACCTGCGACAAATGGCCCTCGAGACCAAGATCAGCACCCCCGTGCTCGAAGCCCTCGAGCGGGGCTGGCGCGATCGACTCCCCGAGGGCGCCTACCTCAAATCCATGCTCCCGCTGCTGGAGGATTACCTAAACCTGCCGGGCGGCAGCCTCTCGGCCGCACTGCCGGCGGAAAGCGAGAGCGCAACGACGCCCGGGATGGTGCAGCGCTTCACCCCGGGGTCGATCGATGTCTTCAGCAGCTGGCAAGGCACCGTTCTCTACGGCGCGATCACCTTCAGCTTGATCTACGGCCTAAACCTGCAGCAGCGCCAACTCGCCTCGGCCAACCTGCTGACCTACCAGCCAATTCCAGCCCTCAAACCCAGCGAGCAGGCCAAACCGGTCCAAGCCGGCAACAGCCTCTTGGCCTCTTACCCTGACCTGAAGCCGCTCGAGCGCGCCAAGCGCGGCAGTGGAGCCGCCGCCCTGCGCCAACAACTCCAAGACCCCAAACAAGCAGGACAAGGGGTGCTGGAACTCAACCTGAGCCAGGCCAGTGCACTGGAACTCAGCAGTGAGGGGGGGCAACGCACCCGCCTCAGCGGCAGCAAGGGACAAGTGGTGCTGCAGCTGCAACCGCCCCTGAAGCTCTCGATCGCGCCGGCCCCGAAAACCGGTGAGGTGCTCTGGAATGGCAAGCCCCTCGCCGCCCTACCCAAGCAGCCAGAACGGTTCCAAGTGCCGGAAGCGCAGGCTCAGCGCCCGTAGCGGCGGGCCAATTCCCCGAAGCCCAGCAGTGGACCGGCCACTGAGGCAATGGACTGGGGCAGGCGCCAGGTCCAGTTGTCCTCAGTTGTCCCGGGGGTGTTGAATCGAGCCTCATCCCCCAGGTGCAACAGGTCCTGCAGCGGCACCAGGGCCAATCCGGCGCTGGTCTGGAGGGCTAACTCCAGAAGCTGCCAGCCGGGGGCATGAACAGGTCCGGTCAGGTCCTCCACCTGAGCGCTCTGCTCCTGGCTGAGGTGCTGCCACCAGCCAATCGAGGTGGCGTTGTCATGGGTGCCCGTGTAGACGACCCAGTTCTCCCCCTCGATGTTGGCCGGGAGGTAGGGATTAGCTGGATTGCCGTCAAAGGCGAACTGCAGGATCTTCATCCCGGGCAAGCCAAAGCGATCCCGCAGGGCCTCCACCTCCGGGGTGATCACACCCAGGTCTTCGGCGATCAACGGCAGAGGCGAGGGCAGACGTCGCTGCAATTGGCGCAACAGACTGGCTCCTGGTGTCCGCACCCAATCCCCTCGCTCGGCGGTGCTGTCCGCACCAGGAACGATCCAAGCGGCTTCCAGAGCGCGGAAGTGATCGATCCGCAGCAGATCAAAAACCTCCAGCTGACGGCGCAACCTGCGCTTCCACCAGCGGAAACGGCTCAAGCGATGCAGCGCCCAGCGGTACACGGGCGTGCCCCAGAGCTGACCGGTCTCCGAGAAGTAATCCGGCGGCACACCACTCTGCAACCGGAGCCGTCCGGAGCGCTCCACCGAAAAGAGACGGCGATGACTCCAGACATCGGCGCTGTCATGGGCTACGTAGAAGGGGATGTCGCCGATCACCTGCACGCCGGCACGGCGGGCATGCTCGAGCAGCTGCTGCCACTGCACCTGAAGCTGCCACTGGAGCAGGGCTTCCCGCAGAAGCGGCTTCTCGTGGGAGTGGTCGAAGGCCTGGAGGGCCAAGCGCCGCCGGCGGGCCAGGGGAGCCGGCCAAGACCACCAGGGCTGACCACCCTGGCGTTGTTTCAGGACGACAAAGCGGCAGTGGTCCTTGAGCCAGTGGGCTTCCTGACCTCGCCACTCCTCAAAGGCCTGGCGCACCCTGGCATCCCAGCGTGGATAGCGCTGCAGCAGCGCATCAGCCATAGCGGCCGAGCGGCGCTGGGCCAGATCAAAGTCCAGCCGCGTTTGTTGCTCGGCCGAAGGAAGTCCGCGCAAGTCTTCGGCGCTGAGGAGACCAGTGGCCTGCAATGCATCCGCGTCAAGAAACCAGGGATTGAGGGCGAACGCACTGGGGGAGCTGTAGGGGGAACCCAAATCGTCGGTGGGCGCCAGCGGCAGGACCTGCCAGGCCTGAATGCCCTGGCTGGCGAGCGCCTCCACCCACTCGTGGGCAGCATCCCCAAACGTCCCGCAGGCTGGCGTTCCCGGTAGAGCCGTGACGTGCAGCAGGACCCCGGCGCGTCTCATGGGTTGGGGAGCTTGTAGCAGCTGATGATCCGCTTGGCGAAGGTCGGAATGTGGGCGTCCACCTTCTCGGGGTGATTCCGGCGCAGCCAAATGGCGTTACGGGTGAAGTGGGAGTCTATGGAGAAGCGGCCGTACTCCAGCCCCTGGGGCCCAAAGCGACCCACAAAACAGCCAATGATGTTAGCCAGCCATATCGGCAGCTTAATCGCCTTGTCGTAAGCCTCGATCCCCTGCTGCACCGCCGCTTGACGCTGTCCGCGGCTGGTCACCGGTGCGACATCCAGTTCAGCCTCCACCAGATCAAGCAGTTGCTGACCGCGGGGGTTGCGTACGGTGAGCCATTGGCGGCCAAACGTCGCCCCCATATAGCCGACCACCAGGTCAGCGCCGGCATTGGTGTAGTCAAAGCAGCTCAGACAGCTCGGTGCGAAGACATCCTTTAGCTTCGGGGTGTCCAAACCGAAGAAGGGAACCGTCTCATCACGGCCATCGCTGTGGCGGAAGTGGATCCGGAAATCCTGCATGAACTCGTAGTGCACCACAGTCTCCGGGGAGGTGACCGTTGTCTCCAGGAAGGTCTGCAGGCCCTCCCGCGAGACGTTGTCGGTGCAGGGCAGACCCAGCACATAAAGCTGGTCGAGGGGCAGGGTGGACTCCACCGCCCGCAGGGCCTGGATCTGGCAACCCACGCCGATGACCAGAAGATTGCGGATGCCACTGCCTGGCAGCTGCTCCAGCACCTCCAGGTTTGGGGAGAGGGTGGGTTTGTTTACCCGTGCACTGAGCACCTCCTCTGGGGTGCGGGCCAAGCGGGGGACCGGGGTGAAGCGATCGTCGTCGCTTTGCCCGACGCAGAGCACTGCATCCACCAGGCCACTCTCCAACGCCAGGACACCAATGCGGCTCGCGATCCCGGTCCACTGGGCTCCAGCAATGGGCTGCTGCAGGCGGGCGGTGAGCATCCGCTGCTGCACTCCGAAGTAAAGCTCGTCCTCGTTCTCGAGATCACGGCTGCGGCCATGGGCCGCGGTCTCCATCGCCTCAAAGCGCTGGTTCAAAAAGGCGCAGCTGTCTTTGACATAGGCCACCCAACGGCTGTCGCAGAGGCCGCACTGGCTACAGAGGTCCTTCGCTGGATAGGTGCTGCCCTTGGCCAGGGGCTTGGCCCGATCATGGGGCAGCGGTGAGCCTGGGGAGGAGGCGGCGACAGACAAGGACTTGGCCGGGCGAGGCCACAACCTATCTGGCACGACTGCAACAACGTCGTCTGGGGCGGGTGACCTACGTCAAAGTGGTGCGTCCCTTTCAGCCGCCCGTCCATGGCGAATCGCCCGCAGCGCAGTGCTCGCCAACGGGCCTCGATCCGTCTTTTGGCCGCTGGGGCGGGAATCGTGGCGGGCCTGGGGACCCTGAGCCTGGTCTGGCCCCTTCAAGACCGCTCCGCCAAAGAGGACGGTCGGCCCAACGCCGACGCCCTCGGGGAGCGGCCCAACCGGATCTTGAACGTGCTGCTGATCGGCAGTGATGCGGACCGTCCAGGCACCATCAGCAATGGTGCCGCCCCCGCCGGACCCGCCAACAGCGACGCGCTGCTGCTGGTCCACATCGACCCCGACGGCCCCGTGCAGGTCATGAACCTGCCGGTTGAAGCGGCGGTGCGCCTCCCCGGAGACGCGACGCCGGTCCCCCTCGGAAGCCTCTACCGGCGCGGCGGTACGGCCCTGGTGGCCAGCGCGAGCGCCGAGCTGCTCGGGCTCCCGGAGGGGGAGCCCGAGCGTTACGTCGTGCTGACCCGCACCGCCCTACGGGAGCTGGTGGATGGGATGGGCCGCCTGGAGCTGGCCCCTGACCGGACCATGGCCTACACCGACCAGAGCCAGAAGCTGACCATCGCCCTGCAGGGAGGCCTGCAGCAGCTGAACGGTGCCCAAGTGGAGCAGTACCTGCGCTTCAAGGACCCAATGAACGGGGAGGAGCGCCGACGTGACCGCCAAGAGCTGGCGATTACGACCCTGCTGCGGCAGATGCGGCAGGGAACCCAGCTCCAGCGCCTGCCGACCCTGGTCAGCGAACTGCGGCCCCAGGTGGACACCAACCTCACTCCCCAAGAGGTGCTGAGCCTGATGGCGGTGGCGCTTCAGCCCGGCCAAACCGTCCAGTTCCAGACCCTCAGCCTGCGGCCCGCCTTCAATGGGAAGGCATCGATGCGGGAACTGGAGGAGCAGCGGCTGCAGCCCCGCTGGCCGCAATAAGGCGCAAACGCAGCTCGGCTGAGGCCTCCTGATCGCCCAGTTGCCCCAACCAAGGCAGTCCCTCAGCGCGGCGGTCCGCGGGGCTCCAGTCCCCACCCGCCTGAATCAACCCCAGGAGAGGCACGCGGTAGTGACGCAGCAGCGCCCAATGGCTCCGGGCGAAACCCGCGGCACGATCGGCGTCGCTGCAGACCAGACAGGTCGGAATGCGCCAGGACCCCAAGGCCTCAGCCCAGCACTCCCATCCCGAAACGGTCCGCCCCGGGTCGTGCGTCAAGGGTTGAAGCCAACCCGGCGACTCCGCCGTGAGCGCTTGAAACGACCGATTGCAATCAGCAAGATCGCTCTGCCAGACAGGCAGGAGACGCCACTCACAAAGTTGAGCGAGCTGTGCAGCGGACGTGCCGATTCGCCCAGCAGGTGCCACCAAAAACAACCCAGAGTTGGTGCTGAATTCGGGGCGATTCATCAACGGATAGGGCTCCAGAGTGCTGACCACGTGCCGGGCGGCTTCTACGATCGGTGTTCTACCGTCCAACCAGCGGCCCCGTGACCAGTTTCCTGACCGCAGAACGGGTCGATCAGGCAAGCATGGGCCACGACACCAAGCGCCTTCGGCTGTTCAGCGGCACCTCAAACCAGGCCCTGGCCCGCGAAATTGGGACCTATCTCGGGGTTCCGGATGGCCCGCGGGTGATCAAACGCTTTGCGGACGGCGAGCTCTACATCCAGATCCAGGAATCGATCCGGGGCTGTGACGTCTTCCTGATCCAACCCACCTGCGCTCCGGTGAACGATCACCTAATGGAGCTGCTCGTGATGGTGGATGCCTGCAAACGTGCCTCGGCCCGGCAGATCACGGCGGTGATTCCCTATTACGGCTATGCCCGGGCCGACCGCAAGACGGCCGGACGCGAGTCCATCACCGCCAAGCTTGTGGCCAACCTGCTCGCCAAGTCGGGTGTGGACCGGGTGCTGGCCATGGACCTGCACTCCGCCCAGATCCAGGGCTATTTCGATATTCCATGCGACCACATCTACGGCTCACCGGTGCTGGTGGATTACCTCGCCGGCCGTGACCTCGGCGATGTCGTCGTGGTCTCCCCGGACGTTGGTGGTGTGGCCCGGGCCCGCGCCTTCGCCAAGCAACTCGGTGATGCCCCTCTGGCGATCATCGACAAGCGCCGCTCGGGCCACAACGTGGCCGAGAGCCTCACGGTGATCGGCGATGTGGCGGGCAAAACCGCGATCGTGATCGACGACATGATCGACACCGGCGGCACCATCTGCGCCGGCGCCCGCCTGCTACGCCAGAACGGCGCCACGCAAGTGCTGGCCTGCGCCACACACGCCGTCTTTTCCCCACCTGCGGTGGAACGCCTGTCTGAGCCGGGGCTATTCGCGGAGGTGATCGTCACCAACTCCATCCCCCTCAGCAAAGACCGCCGATTCCCGCAGCTTCAGGTGCTCTCGGTGGCCAACATGCTCGGTGAAGCGATCTGGCGCATCCACGATGAGAGCTCCGTGAGCTCGATGTTCCGTTGAAGCGCAGGCTGGTTGGCCTGCTGCTCCTTGGACTGCTGGCCCCCCTTGCCACCCTGGCGAAGGAGCCGGAACCGAGACGAATTGGCGCCTGGCTGACCAACAGCCCAAGCCCGCTGTACTACTCGAAGCAGCGGATCAACGAAGCCATTGAGGAGCTCAGTGCGGCGGGCTTTAACACCCTTTACCCCAACGTCTGGAGCCGCGGCACGACCTTCCACAGGAGCCGCTGGGCGCCGATGGAGCCAGCACTACTCCAGAGCGACCCCAATCTCGATCCGATTTGCCGCTTCACTGAGGCAGCCCACCGGCGCGGCCTGCGGGTAATCCCCTGGTTTGAGTACGGCCTGATGGAGCCGGCGGATGCCGCGGTGGTCCGCGAGCACCCCGAATGGGTGCTGCAGAACAGCGCCGGTCAACGCAACGTGCCCATGCACGGCAAACAGATGGTCTGGCTCAACCCTGCTCACCCTGGTGTAAGGGAGCGGTTCCTCGGGCTGATCGGCGAGATCGTGCAGCGCTGCAAGGTCGATGGCATTCAGCTCGATGACCACTTCGCCTGGCCCGTGGAACTCGGGTACGACCCTTACACCCGCGCGCTCTACCGCGAGGAGAACGGCCAAGAGCCGCCGGAGCGGCACACCGACCGGGCCTGGATGAACTGGCGGCGCCGCCAACTGACGGGTCTGTTGCGCGACTTACGACGCACGCTGAAGGAGAGCGGCCAAGGGAATCCCTACGTCAGCCTCTCCCCCGGCCCATTCCGCTTTGCCTACAACCACTGGCTACAGGACTGGGAAATCTGGGCCCTGGGGGGGCTGATCGATGAGCTGGTAGTGCAGAACTACGCCTATTCCTTGGCGGGGTTTCAAAAAGACCTGGAGCAGCCCGCGCTGACCAAATCGAGCAGCTGGGGCATCCCCGTGGAGATCGGCATCCTGGCGGGTTTTGGCGGACGGACAACACCGTTGCCGGAACTGAGTGAACGGGTCACATTGGCCGCAGCACGCGGCCACGGGGTCATTTATTTCTACTGGGAGGGCCTGTGGGGGACCCACGCCGGTCCGGAGGGAGCCGCCCTACGGCGGGAAGGCCTGAAGCAGCTCCACCAGGCCCTGCCCTAGGCCAACTGCAAGCACTGATCCACCACTTCCCGGCTGTTCGGAGAGAGAGGGGCCGCGGACAACTGCTTGAGGGCCTCCAGCATGCGCTCAGAGCGCGCCGAGCCGTAGCTCTGCCAGCGGCTGAAGACCTTGGCCATCCGCGACGCGGTAATCGGATTGCGCTGGTCCAAAACCGCAATTTGCTCGGCCATGAAGCGATAGCCGCTGCCATCGAGGGCGTGGAATTGGCTGACGTTGCCGGCAAAGCCCCCCAGGACCGCACGCAACGAGTTCGGTGCCGCCGGATCAAAACGGGGGTGATCTATCAGCTGCCGCACCCGCGCGACGCCATCCCCGAAGGGAGTAGCCGCCTCCAGACCAAACCAGGCATCCAGGATCACGGGCTTCTCCTGCCAGCGATCGTGGAACGCCTGCAGGGCCGCACTGCGCTCAGCGCTGTCGATGGACTGCAGCGCCCGCAGACCAGCCCTCGAGAGGGTCATCGACGGCCCTGAGACCGCCGCCGCTGCCTCGGCACGAACCCCAGCATCACCGGCCGCCACACGCAAACTCCAGATGGTGGCAGTGAGATCGCGATCGCCCACGCCCTCCGGCCAGTGCTGCTGCCACTGTTTACGGCAACTGGCTAAGACCGTCTCCAGCGGGCCCTTCAGCTGGTCACCCAACCGGGCCCGCAGGGCTAAGACCGCCTCAAACAACGCCGGCGGATCCACCGTTCCATTCTGGGCCAGAGCCGCATCCTCCAGCTCCGGTAATCCGGGGGGAGCCATCAGGGCACTGCGGTACGAATCCCCCAGGTCCGCCTCCAGAAGGATCCGCTCAAAGGCGGCCATCAGGCCCTCCTCGAGCTCGTCATTGATCGAGCCCGACGCTCGCTCCAACAGGGCCTGACGCAGCAGGACCTGGCCGGCATCCCAGCGGGCAAAGGATTCGCTGTCGCACGCGAGCAGATGCAGGAGCTCATTGATGGAGCGCTCCATCGCGACACGCACCGGGGCCGAGAAGCCGCGTGGCAAAGAGACCGCCGGTGGGTGGGAATGGGCCTCGAGCCCCACGAACAGCAGGTCTTGCTCAGCGCGGTCGATCACAAAGAGGCGACTGGCGCTGCCCCATTCAGCGGGGAGCGTGGCTCCGACCACGTCTTGGGCGTGCTCCCCAGGCAACTGGAGGGGCAGCGGATCACCGCCTTGCCCCACCAGGCCAAGCACCAGGGGGATCACGACCGGCTCCTTCTGGGATTGTCCAGGGGTGGCTGGGGTGGTCTGACGCACGGTCAGCCTCAGGGTGCCGGCATCACCATCCCAGTGACGCTCGATTTGCAACTGGGGCGTGCCCGCCTGGCTGTACCAGCGGCGGAACTGCTGAAAATCAAAACGGGGCAACGCTGCGCCAGCAGTCCAAGCCTGCTGAGCGGCATCTTCCATCGCTTGAACGAAGTCCTGACAGGTGGCGGCGGTGCCGTCATAACGGCTCACATAGAGAGCCATGCCCCGCATGAACGTCTCCTCACCCAACAGAGTGTGCAACACGCGGATGACTTCGGAGCCCTTCTCGTAAATCGTCGTTGTATAGAAGTTGTCGATCGCCTGGTAGTGATTCGGCTGAATCGGATGGGCCGTCGGTCCCGCATCCTCCCGGAACTGGGTATTGCGCAGCAGGGCCACATCTTCAATGCGCTTCACCTCCGGTGAATGCAAATCCGCCGTGAAACTCCCGTCACGAAAGACTGTGAGTCCCTCCTTAAGCGAGAGCTGAAACCAGTCGCGGCAGGTGATGCGGTTGCCTGTCCAGTTGTGGAAGTACTCGTGGCCGATGACACTTTCAATGCGCTCTAGCTCGGCATCCGTAGCGGTCTCCGCATCCGCAAGCACCAATTTGGAGTTGAAGATGTTGAGACTCTTGTTCTCCATCGCGCCCATGTTGAAGTGGCGCACCGCGACGAGATTGAACTCCTCGAGGTCGTACTCGAGGCCATAGCGGCGCTCATCCCAGGCCATAGAGCGCTTCAGGGAAGCCATCGCGTGGGCCGTGAAAGGCGCATCCCCAGGCTCGACATGAATCCGAAGCTGAACCGTCCGGCCGCTGCAGGTGACGAATTGATCACGCACCTCCTCCAAGGCGCCCGCCACCAGGGCGAAAAGGTAGGAGGGCTTCGGGAAGGGATCGTCCCAGACGGCGTAGTGACGGCCGGGCTCCCCAGGGATCGCCCCCTTCTCCAGGCAGTTGCCGTTAGAGAGCAGCACCGGGCAGATGGCTTGATCGGCTTCGATCCGCACCCGGAAACGACTCAGAAGATCAGGGCGGTCGGGATGGAAGGTGATCCGCCGAAAGCCCTCGGCCTCGCATTGGGTGGTGAAGAGGCCACCGCTTACGTAGAGCCCCTCAAGGCTGCTGTTGGTCTGGGGCTGGATCTTGACCCGGGTGCGCAGATGGAAGGCCGTGTCCGGTGGCGTCAGCAGCACCAACTTGCCGGGTTCCAGCCGATAGGCCTCCGGGGCGAGCAACTCGCCGTCCAGCTCAATCGAGAGCAGCTCCAGTTGTTCCCCCAAGAACTCCCAGGGAGCCGCCTCAGCGGCGGCTCCTGCGGGAATCAGGTGAAACTCGGCTTCGACCACGGTGTGATCGGCATACAGCTTGAACAACAGCTGGGTGTGATCGATCGTGAACGGGGCCGGGCGGTAGTCAGCGAGGCGGACGGTGGCCATGCGGGGGAAGAATCACCAAGGAAAGGGCCCCCGCCCCGTCACAACGCTGCAGCCCATCTGAGAGCCGAGCAGAGCACCAAGGGGGATCGCCCATGCCCGACCATCCTGGCGGGAGAGCGCATAGGCCGCCGCCCCTCCGGTTAAGCAGCCCAAGAGTCTTCCCGTGTTGCAACGCTGCGGCGTGGAGCGGACCTGACGCCAGGGTTCTTGCTCGTTGAAGGGCGATTCACGCACATCGCCTGCTGGAGCGTGCGGAGCGGCTGAGCATCGCTTATTGGCTTTCAGATTGGCGCGATGCCAGCGCTCGGAATGGTGTTGACGCCAATGCTGAGAACGTGACCAGGGGCGCTCAGCCTTGAGCTGCCCGGATGCCAGCGGTGCTCCTGCCGGCCATTGCGCTACCAGCGCGCGAAGTGGGCCAAGGCCGGCGTCGGCAGAAGGCTCACTAGAGGGGTGTGGCCGCGCAAACCTGCAAGAGCGATCGTCCGCTGCGCAGACCGAAGCGAGAAGAGAAGGTCATCAAAGGAGTTCAAATCGGGGACCTCTCCAGACAACCTCCGCTGAAGCACAGATCTCTAACTGAGGCCGGCCTGACCTACGACCAGATGCGACTCAAGGCTTTTTGACTGGGGCCTTGGGTTGGGCGGTGCGTCCTTTCACCGCTTCTTCCACCTTGGCTTTGACATCAACCGGCACCTCATTGGGGCAAACCTCAACGGCACCAAGGACGGCCGAATTAATCGAGCCCCGGCGCAGCTCTTCGATGGACAGAGGCTTGGTGCCCACCTGTGCAATCTGCGACTGGTGCCCGCCCTGTATCACCTGGGCGATCGTTTCACCGGCGATCGCTACAGCTTTGTCAAATTCGATGTCCGCCGCGCGGGCGATGCAGACATTAAGGGCCGCGATGCGCGTATAGAGGTTCATCTCCGCCTCAGTGGCCGGGGCAGCTTGAGCCGAGAGCGGTGCGATCCAGAGGACCAATGGCAGGATCAGCAGACCGAATTGGCTTCGAGACAAACGCACGAGAGAATCAGCAACCGCCTGTTAATCCTGCTGCATCACTGAACTAGCTCTCGCCGCGCAAAGGCGCTCCGGCTTCTTCGACACGAATTTCGTGGTGGGTTTCCACCAATTCAAGATTTCCATCGCGCCAGGAGTAGATGGTGCGCGCCCTGAGCTGATCTTGATTCACAAGGCGGATGTACTCGAGGATGTCCCATTCCTGGTAGTGGGACTCGAAGACAACCTCATGCTCATCCGCCTGGCGGACCTGACTCTTGGTCGGTGACCCGCAGAGGTAACCACGACTACGGCGCAGCTGATGGCCGCACAAAGTTGCTTCCATCGTGCCTTCGCGGACGTAAAGGGGCTTGATCTCAAAGAAGTCGTATTCCTTTTCAGGCCACCACGTGAAGCGATAGCGCGGCTCAGATTCCGCCTGGTCCTCGAACGTTTCGACCCGAAGGAGCATGTCGACCCGCAGCACCTCATCGTCGGGGAAAAAATATTGCCTGCGTGAGCGCCATAAACCGAGATTGCGGTTAAACCAGCGCCGCAGGGTCGTATCAAATTGGATGCGTCCAGTTCTTGGCACTGAAGGCATCGACGAGACCGGACTGACCCGAGTCGATAGTTCCCGTCGATAGACCACTGGGACTTATCAGACAACGACTCATCACAGTCGTCATAGCGAGGCCGGCAGGACTTGCAAAACCCCCATAACGTGAAACCACAATTTCTCCAGGTTTCACCCTCCGGTGCACTCTGCTGGGGAACAGATCCCCGACGGAAACGAGTCAATCCGCAGGATCCCTGCGGAAGGCCCTGTCGCGCCTATCGATCGAGCAGCTGAAGAACAGCTCTCGCTCGACGACGAGGACTCAGCGCAACGTCGACATCTGAAGTTGCTCCTGGTGGCTGGAACCCGCCATCGGGCCAGCGCTGATGTCAGGAGCCTCGTTGCGTTTCTCGAAAAGGAGGATTTTGGCTTTAGAATGAGCCTGGAACTCGCTGATCCGGCTCAACGGCCCGAGCTCCTCGAGTTACACCGCTTGGTGGCCACCCCGGCGCTCATCAAGCTCGAGCCGGCACCCAAACAGGTGTTTGCAGGAAACATGCTCCTGCAACAGCTCCGCAACTGGTTGCCGCGCTGGCAGCAACTGGAGGTGGTTAGCGGGCTCGGCATGAGCCTTCGACCAGCGGAGAGCGACGGCAGCCGGACCCAACGGGAACTGCAACTCGAAGACCAGGTCTTGGTTTTACGCCAAGAAAACGAAACCCTGATCGAGCGGCTGCGCGGCCAAGAGCGACTGCTGCGGATGGTGGCCCACGAACTGCGCACCCCCCTCACGGCATCCAAGCTGGCCCTGCAAAGCTTGAACCTCGGGCAGATCGATCAAACACGCTTTCGCGATGTGCTCGATCGACGCCTCGACGACATTGAGCAGTTGTCTAAAGACCTCTTGGAGGTCGGGACCACCCGCTGGGAGGCCCTCTTCAACCCACAGCGCATCGCCCTCGGCCCCTTGGCCGCTGAAGCGATCCTCGAACTGGAGAAACGCTGGGTCGGTCGAGGGCTCGAACTGATCACCGACATCCCCAGCGACCTGCCGGATGTCTATGCCGACCAACGGCGGATGCGTCAGGTCTTCCTAAACCTCCTCGAGAACGCCTTCAAGTACACGCCGGATGGCGGGAAGGTGCGAATGGCGATTTTCCACCGCACCAGCCAGTGGATTGAGGTCAGTGTTTGCGATTCCGGCCCGGGGATTCCCGTGGATGAGCAAGAACGGATCTTTCAGGATCGCGTGCGCTTACCCCAGACCTCCTCGACCACATCAGGCTTTGGGGTGGGGCTCTCGGTCTGCAGACGTATCACGGAAGTCCATGGCGGTCGCATCTGGGTGGTCTCCGAGCCCGATGAAGGCGCCTGCTTTTACTTCACGGTATCCGTCTGGGACGGCCAGGGAGTCAGTTGAGTTGCAGGTCATGACCTTGATTGACGAAGGGCCCCTCTGCCCCGTAACTTCTTTCCATCGGGCGCGGCTATCAAACGCCAAGCACTGCAAGGGAACTTGAGTTCACCTAGCAACCGAGTCCTAGCCCCCATCGTCTAGAGGCCTAGGACACCTCCCTTTCACGGAGGCGACAGGGGTTCGAATCCCCTTGGGGGTATCCAAAGCAAAGGCGGCTTCGGCCGCTTTTTTTGTGTCCCAATGCGTGCAGCTCAAGAGCTCTCCATGGAGCGAGGGGAATCAGACCGTGGCTTGCCTGCGCTGGGCCTCGGCCTGCACTGCCCGCAGATTGGCCGCCAGATCTTCCTGCAGGCGCTGTTCAATCAAGCCAATCGGCATGCCGACGCAGCCTTGAACCGTGAGCTCGTAGAGCAAGGTCGTGGTCTCACCATCTGAGCCGATGGTCCACACCCCATCGAAACGGCGGAAATCACCTTTGAGCATGGTGAAGGTGAGCTGCCGGGATTCGGGGTGCTCGGTGAGTTCCAGCTGCACCCGCGCTTTGAACTGCATCCCCATGAAGCGCTGGGCTCCCTCCTGCTCAAGGCCAACCACGGCGCCATGGCGCCAGAGCAGGCGGGAGGTCTGGAGATTGGGAATGAACTGGCTCAGCCGGTCGTAATCGGTGAGG
This sequence comes from Synechococcus sp., assembly GCA_047285805.1. Lineage (GTDB taxonomy): Bacteria > Cyanobacteriota > Cyanobacteriia > PCC-6307 > Cyanobiaceae > Vulcanococcus. Next base: position 1,078,495 of record JBJBCN010000002.1, read on the forward strand.
ACCGCCCAGATCGAGTTTGGATTGATCGCTAAGCGCAGTTGCACCGCCAACCTGCGGGTCCCCCCCGGTAAGCGCTCCATTTCCTGCTGGATGGTGTCGAGCGGGCAAACTACTTGGCCTGAGGTCGCTGCATCCAGCGTTTCGCTCAGCGATTCGGTCGAATCCGGTGGCACCGACAACTGGGTCAAGGATTGCGCCGGGGGCTCAAGCTCAAGAAGCGTCAACCTAACCCGCTCCGGAATGCAACGGGGGGCGCTCAAGACCCAGAATTACTTATGATCGCGCGCGTTCGTAGGGCAGAAGTAAATTCATGCGTGTTTCGACCGCTCCATCAAGCCGCAGCGACTCACGCATGTTCACTGTGGTTGTGCAGGGGTATGGCAGTGCCAACCCCCGCAAAAACGAGCGCAGCATCAGCGTTCCCTTCTCACGCCTGCAGACACTGATCCAATCCATCAGTCAGCTCGGCGGAACAATCGTTTCGGTCACTCCCTCGGGTGACGCCCCTGCTGCCCCTGCCCCCACGACCGCGGCCAAGCCTGCCCCTGCCGCCGCGGCCCAAAAAGCCCCCGCTAAAAAAACTGCTTCTGTGTCACACGCCGCTGTTCCGGTCAATCTCTACAAGCCCAAGACCCCTTTCCTGGGCACCGTTACCGAGAACTACAGCCTGCTGGGTGAAGGGGCGATTGGTCGGGTGAACCACATCACCTTCGACCTGAAGGGTGGGGACCCCCAGCTGCACTACGTCGAAGGCCAGTCCATCGGCATTATTCCCGATGGTGAAGATGCCAACGGCAAGCCCCACAAGCTGCGCCTCTATTCGATTGCCAGCACCCGCCACGGCGACGACCTGGCGGATGACACCGTTTCTCTCTGTGTGCGCCAACTGCAGTATGAGAAGGACGGCGAGACCATCAATGGGGTCTGCTCCACCTTCCTCTGCGACATCGAGCCCGGCGCAAAGGTGAAGATCACCGGTCCCGTGGGCAAGGAAATGCTCCTGCCCGAGGACGAGGACGCCAACATCATCATGCTTGCCACCGGCACCGGCATTGCCCCGATGCGCACCTACCTGCGGCGCATGTTCGAAGCCAGCGAGCGCGAGAAGAACGGCTGGAACTTCCGCGGCAATGCGTGGTTGTTCATGGGTGCTCCCACAACCGCGAACCTGCTGTACGACGACGATTTCAACCGCTATGAGCGTGAGTTCCCCGAGAACTTCCGCTACACCAAGGCGATCAGCCGCGAGCAGCAAAATGCCAATGGCGGCCGCATGTACATCCAGGACCGCGTCAGCGAGAACGCTGACGAGATCTTCGCGATGATCGAAAACCCCAAGACCCACGTGTACATGTGTGGTCTGCGCGGTATGGAGCCCGGCATCGACGAAGCCATGACCACCGCCGCTTCGGTCAAGGGTCTGGACTGGTCCGAGCTGCGACCCAAACTCAAGAAGGCCGAGCGCTGGCACGTCGAGACCTACTGAGCCTCCAGCTCAGGTCAGCCTTTGCTCAAAAGCCCGCCGAGGCGGGCTTTTTTTGTGACTACTCGCTGCCGAGCTCAGGAACCGCCGTTAAACCAAGGGCACGCGCGCCTTGCCCATGCCGGCCCAGCAAACCAACCCCCTCCGGGTCGGCCTTCGACAGGAGCGCGTCATCTCGCCGCAGTGCTTGGTGATCTTCGGGGCGAGCGGCGACCTCACCCACCGCAAGTTAATTCCGGCGCTATTCGAGCTATACCGGCAACGGCGCCTACCCACTGAATTCGCGATCCTCGGCTGCGCACGGCGGCCCTGGAGTGATGAGGACTTCCGGGCACGGATGGCCGAAGCGATGGCCCGCGAAATCCAGCAGCACCAAAGCGCCTGGGAGCAATTCAGCGGCTGCCTCTTCTATGAGCCAGTGGACCTGCAAAAGGACGAGGACGTCGTCAGCTTGGGCACCCGGCTTGAGGCCCTGGATCGCCTGAGGGCGACCCGGGGCAACCGCACCTTTTATCTCTCCGTTTCACCGGCCTTCTACGGCAGTGGTTGCCGGGCCCTGGCCAAGGCCGGACTGCTTCAAGACCCCAGCCGCAGCCGGGTCGTCATCGAGAAACCCTTTGGCACGGACTACAGCAGTGCCCAAACCCTGAACCGGATCGTTCAGAACTGCGGGAAGGAATCCCAGATCTTCCGCATCGACCACTATCTGGGCAAAGAGACCGTTCAGAACATCCTGGTCTTGCGTTTCGCGAACGCGATCTTCGAGCCGATCTGGAACCGGAACTACATCTCCAGCGTCCAGATCACGGCCGCGGAGACCGTCGGCGTCGAGGAGCGGGCTGGGTATTACGAGACCAGCGGTGCCCTGCGGGACATGGTGCAAAACCACCTCACCCAAATGCTTGCCCTGACCGCCATGGAAGCGCCGGGCCACTTCGACCCAGAGGCGATTCGAAACGAGAAAGCCAAGGTCCTGCAGGCGGCCCGCCTGGCCAATGAGGACGAGCCCTGGAAATGCTGTGTCCGCGGTCAGTACAGCCGCGGCGGCAGCCCCGCTAGCCCCATGGCGGGCTACCGGGAGGAGCCGGGTGTGAATCCCCAAAGCACTACCGAAACCTATGTCGCGATGAAGCTCTTTGTCGACAACTGGCGTTGGCAAGGGGTCCCCTTCTACCTGCGCACGGGCAAACGTCTCCCCAAACGCCTCTCGGAAGTCGTGCTGACCTTCCGCAAGGCTCCCGTCCAACTCTTCGATGCAGCGGGGGGAACGCCGACGGCGAACCAACTGGTGCTGCGGATCCAGCCGGATGAGGGGGCTGGCTTTGTCTTTGACGTCAAAGCACCGGGATCGGGCATGCGCAGCCGACCCGTCGACATGCACTTCAGCTACGACGAAAGCTTCGGCGAGCCCTCGGATGAGGGCTATGTGCGGCTTCTAGCCGACGCGATGCTCGGTGATCCCACCCTGTTCACCCGCAGCGATGAGGTAGAGGCGGCCTGGAGGCTCTACACGCCGCTGCTCGAACTGATTGAAGAAGCCCCAGCGCGTCTCCCGGTACACCCCTACGAAGCGCGGACCTGGGGGCCCGCTGCCTCTGACTCACTGCTGGCCGAGGACGGCCTGATGTGGCGACGCCCGTAACCCTCCTGCCTTTCGTCGTTCTCTTCTTCAGCGATCCCCATGGCTCCCCAACTGACACTCCAGGCCCCGATCGAGATGGCTCCCCAGGAGGTCCCGGCCTACCTGAACCGGCTCTGGAGTGACCACCTCAAAGACTCCAGTGGTGCCTCTACCTTCACCCTGGTGGTCTGGGAGCCCTCCTGGCTGCAGCAGCAGCTGATCCGCACCGGGCGCGCAAAAGGTCCCCTGAGCGGTCTGCTGAACGATGAGCTCCTCGCTGCCGCCCGGCGGGCGAGTGGTGAACTGGGGCTCCCCACAGGGACAGCACCCACCGCACCTCAAGTGGCCTGGGCCCTAGGACAAGAAGCCGGTCATCGCCAGGCGGAGGATCTCCGCGGGCAATTTGTCGACCGCGCCATCAGTGCCCACCAGCCCAGGCGACTGATCACCCTGGCGCCCACCTTGGCCGCGGACCAGCAGTTGCAATCGATGGTGGCCGCCTACTGCCCACTGCCGGAGGAGCGGGGAACCAATAACGATGCCTGTGGCGATGTTGTCGTCCTGCGCGGGGGCATGGGAGCCATGTCCCAGGGCTTGTCGATGCTGCAGGAGTTGATCCCCTCGGACCTGCCCTGCTGGGTCTGGTGGAACGGGAGCATGGATGAATCACCCGAGTTGCTGGAGGGATTGGCGACCCTGCCCCGGCGTCTAGTGGTGGATAGCTCCATCGGCGAGCCCCGGCGCTGCCTCGACCTGCTGGCCCAGCGCATTGCCCTTGGCCAAGCCGTCAATGACCTCAATTGGCTTCGGCTGCGGACCTGGAGGGAATCGCTCGCGATGGTCTTCGACCCCCCCAACCGCCAAAGCGCCCTGGATCAAGTGGTCCAACTGGACATCGACGTCGAAGGCCAACACCCGGTGAAGGGACTGCTTCTGGCCGCCTGGATTGCCGATCGGCTCGGCTGGCATCTGGTCGGCAGTTTCTGGGTCGACGGCGCAAGCCCCGAAGAGCGGGGTGTGGGAGCGGAATTTAAGCGCTCCGATGGTCAAAGCGTGCAGTTCCGGCTGATGCCCGTGCCGGTCGGGGTGAGCAAGGTTCACCCCGGTGCACTGGTGGGCCTGCGCTTGATCTGTGCCCCGCCCAACCGTTCACCCCTTTGCGTCATCCTCTGCTCTGAGTCGGGCGGCTGCATGCGCCTGGAGGCCGGTGGTGTCGCCTCGATGGAACTGGCGGAGGAAGTGGTGCCCCTGCCCAACGAGAGTGAGGAGATGGAAATGGCCCGTCTGCTCGGGGGCGGCCATGACAGCACCAACCCCTTAATGGCCTCAGCCGTCGCCCTCGCTGCCAAGCTGCTGCCCAGTCAGGAACCCCCATGCCCTGCCTGATTGCCGCTCCTGCCAGCGGCAGCGGGAAGACCCTGGTGAGCCTCGCCCTTGCGGCACTGGCGCGCCGCCGCGGCCTGAGCCTGCAGACATTCAAGGTGGGGCCGGACTATCTGGACCCGCAGCTGCTCTCGCTCGCGAGTGGCCGGGCCTGCCGGAACCTCGATGCCCTGCTCTGCGGAGATCCCTGGGTGCAGCAGTCGTTCAAGCGCCATGGTGCTCAGGCCAATCTCTGCCTGGTGGAGGGGGTAATGGGCCTATTCGATGGCAAAGGTCCCTCGGCCGAAGGGAGCTCGGCCCATGTGGCTTCGCTGTTGCACCTGCCCATCGTCCTTGTGGTGGAGGCAAGCCGACAGGCCGGGTCATTAGCCGCCCTGGTGCGCGGCTTCCGGGACCACGATCCAAGCCTGACCATCGCTGGAGTGGTGCTCAACGGGGTGGGCAGTGCCCGCCATGAGGCGCTGCTGCGGGAGGTCCTGGCCTCGATCGCGATGCCGGTGCTGGGGGCCCTGCCGAGGCACACCAGCCTGGAGCTGCCCTCGCGGCACCTGGGTCTGCTACCGGCCCATGAACTCGAGGATGTTCAACTGCACCTGGAGGCCTGGGCGACGCTCGCTGAAGCGCACCTCGATCTTGAACAGCTGTGGCCCTTGCTCAACGCCCCAGCCCCAGGGGCAGCCGGGCCAGCACCAGCAGCACTGGCGAGCGTCCCCGTCCCGGTGGCCCTCGCCAGTGACGCCGCCTTTCACTTCCGCTACCCCGAAGCGATCGAGCTACTGGAGCAGAACGGACTAATCGTCGAGACCTGGTCGCCGTTGGCCGATGAACCCCTACCGCAGGGTTGCCGTGGAGTGATCCTTCCCGGTGGCTATCCCGAGCTGCATGCGGAAACCCTGACGGCGAACTCCCAAAGCCTCGCCGCCCTTCGGCAGGCGCGGCAGAGGGGCCTACCGATCTACGCGGAATGCGGAGGCTTACTGCTGCTGGGCAAGGGCCTGGAGGACCAGCAGGGTGTCCTGCATCCGATGGCGGGCCTACTGCGCTTTCAGGCTCGGCGCGGACACCTGAGCCTGGGCTACCGCCAGGCCTCCCCCCGCTGCAATGGCTTGGTGGTGCGCCAAGGCGAGACCCTCTGGGGCCACGAGTTCCACCGCTGGCAGCTGGATCAGGACAATGCCGCCCAAGCCGCCCTCTGGGACCTAGAGGGCTGGGGCAGCCCCGCGCGAGCCGAAGGCTGGGGCGATGGCCAACTCCACGCCAGCTGGCTACACCTGCATTGGGGAGGCTGCCCGGCCATCCCCGAGCGCTTTGCCACCACGGCCCGTCTGGCTACACCCCTTGGTCGCTGATTCCTGATGGCCGAACTTCAGCTTTGGCTCCTACGCCACGGCGCCACCGAATGGGCTGTCAATGGGCGCCACACGGGCAGCACCGATCTCCCCCTTCTGCCCGAGGGCGAACGCGAAGCGCAGGCCCTTGCGCCGGTGCTCGCCCAACAGACCTTTGCGGCAGTTCTGAGCAGCCCACTGCAGCGGGCCCGGCGGACCTGTGAATTGGCTGGTCTAGGCGATCAGGCCCAGATCGAGCCGGACCTGAAGGAATGGGACTACGGCGACTACGAGGGACTCACAACCCCCGAAATCCTTACCGACTTCCCCGGTTGGACCATCTTCCGCCACCCCTGCCCCGGTGGCGAGAGCAGCGCGCAAGTTCAGCAGCGCTGCGAGCGGGTCATTGCGCGCGTCAGCCAAATCGCCAGTGCTGCCGACGCAGTGATCTGCCCGGTGGCGCTCTTCGCCCATGGCCACATCCTGCGCAGCCTGGCGGGCTGCTGGCTCGGGCGCGGTCCCGCCGGCGGAGCGCAGTTGGCCCTTGGCACAGGCAGCTTCTGCGTCCTGGGATACGAACGGCAAAACCGTGCCCTGATCCACTGGAACGCACCGGTACTCCAGGCCTGAAGCCGCCCGTAGCCGAAAGCCAAAACCCGTGCCAGCTTTAAGACATCAAGCCTTCGCAGGGGGGTGGATGGAGAAGGGGGACCGATCACAGCGCCAGTCGCGAACGCCGGGCTGGCTGATCGCCGACACGCGGCAACTCAACCGCGGTAACCGCACCACGAAGGTGCGGCAATGGGTGCGCCAGGAGCAGCGCCACCCCAACCCGAGCGCGCAGCGCATCGAACGCTGGCAACTGCAGGTGCGGGGCCGCGTCCACGGCGTCGGCTTCAGAGATAGCTGCAGCCGGATGGCGAAGAACCTCGACCTCAGTGGCTGGGTCAGGAATTGCCAGGACGGCTCCGTCGAGGTGCAGGCCGAAGGGCAGCCCCATCAACTCACGCAATTGCGGCTCTGGTGCGAGCGGGGTCCCAGGGGGGCCGAGGTGCTGAGCGTGAGCCAAAGCCAACTCGCGCCTCAAAAGGAAGACTGGTTCGAAATTCGCCGCTAGATGACCAACGTGACCCTCTGGGCCGAATTGTTGGCCTACGGCATTGGAATCGCCCTCAGCCCCCTCCACATCGGCCTCTTGCTGTTGATGCTCCTAGGGCCCAAACCGCTGTGGAGAGGGGGGCTCTTGGTGCTGGGCTGGATGCTCACCGTGACCGCCATGGTGGTGGTGCTGCTGACGGTGGGCCATGGCCTACTGCTGACCATGGAGAAAGGCAGCAGTCATCGCACCGGCCTGGACCTGCTCGCGGCCGGCGCCCTCCTGGCACTAGGTCTCAACGAACTGCTGGACCAAAGGGAGGAGGGCGCGGAGGCCCCGGGCTGGACCCGTCAGCTCGATCGTTTTTGTGCCATGCCCCTACCCCTGCTCCTGGGGGTGAGCTCGGCCCTGGAGGTGATCAGTCCCGACGACCTCTTCCTGTTTGCCAAAACCTCCTCAGCACTTTTGGCCGCAGGGCTCACACGTCTTCAGGAGACGATCTACACCGGTGCTTTCACCTTGGCGAGCAGCACTGCCTTGCTGTTGCCTTTCCTGGCGGTGTTGATCGGCCGTGAGCAGGTGCTGCCTCTGCTGGAACGGGGCAAAACCCTGCTCTTCAAGAAGGGGGACCTGCTTGTTGGCGGCGTGAGCTTGGTGCTGGCGAGCTACCTCGGCTGGCAGGGCATCGAAGGCCTGCAGCTCAGCTAGCGGGCTTCAACCAACGGATCCAGCGCTCGCGCTCCTGGGCCACGCCGCCACTGGTCAAACGGTTGTCGGCAGTCAGCCAGACAGCTTGAGAGGCGCGACTGACCGCCACATAGACCAATTGACGCCGCAGAATGTCGTCGCTGGGCCAGAAAACATCGCCGGCGATGAAGACCTCGCCAAAGGTGCTGCCCTGGCTGCGGTGCACCGTCAGCACCGCCGCAGGCCCCAGGGATGCAAAGGCATCGCGCACCAGGAAATAGCGGCGCCAGAGGCTGCGACCCTGTTGCTTGCCCGCCTCCCGGGCTTGAAGACGCAGGGAACGGAGCACACCATCGAGGCTTTGGCGACCGGCACTGCCCACGGGCGGCAGCAGACGCAGGGTCAACCGGGTTTCGCCGGCCTCGACGTCGGCATTGAGGGTCTCGATGACGGTTGGGGGCAGGCCATCACCGACTCCGACCCCAAAGTCCGCCAGGTCACAGCGCTCGGGGGTGACATCACGGACCACCAGTTCGCGATTCGAGCCGAGGAGCATGTCAGGCTCCTCCGCGGCCTCCTCCCCGACCCGGCAGGCCGGCGCCATGACTGCCGAGCGGGTCATCAGCACTTCCCCTGGCAACACCGGCAGTTGATCCGCCATCTCGCCATGGATGGCGCGGCGCGCCAAGGGGACCAACTGCTCGAGGGCCCGGTTTGTGTAACAGAGAATCCTGGCGTGATCGGGATTGTCGAGCTGCGCCCCCCGCTTGAGGGCCGCCTGGGCCGCCGCCAGCCATTGGGAGCGGGGCAGGACCGCGACCCGCCCATGGGGGTCTCGAACCATTCCCAAGGCCGGCGGCTGACGGCAGGGGAGATCACCGCTGCGTAATCCGGTGGCGAGCTGCAGGACCGGTCCTTGATGGCGCACCACCTCGCTCAAGCTGGCGTTAACGGAGCGGCCCATCGAAAACACGGGGCTCTCGGGTTCACCCACAGGGGGCAACTGGGCCGGATCCCCCACAAACACCAAGCGGGTTTTGAAGGGATGGGCGCAGCGCAGGGCAATCTCCAGCAGCGCGCTGTCGACCATCGAGGCCTCATCGATCAGCACCAAGGAGAGATTTTCTAGCGACCCCGCCGTCTGCTCAGTTTCCTCACAGCGCTCCAGATCCCCCTGGCGTTTGAGCTTCAGCCGCAGCAGGCGATGGATCGTGCTCGGATACCAGGTGGGTTGAAGCCCCGCCCAGGCGAGCTGCTGACGCAAGACCCCAACGGCCTTGTGGGTGGGGGCCACCACGGTCCAGCACCAATCCCGCTGCTCCACCAGGGCCAGCAGGTGGCAGGAGAGGAAGGTCTTCCCGCTTCCAGCGAAACCGCTGAGCACAAATGGGGTGCCGTCGTAGGAGGCCTTGAGCCACTGCTCAAACGCCTCGGCCGCCGCCGTTTGGCCGCTGGTCAGGCCCCCCTCAGCCAATCGCCATCAAGCCCCAGTGTTGGGCCAGGGTGAGCGGGGAGCCCACGAGCACCAGCCCCGGCAGGGAGACGAGCGGACCAATCAGGCTGCCGACAAGAACCTCCAAAGGAGTGTGGCCCAACTTCTCCTTGAGTGGAGTCTGCTCGTCTGAGGCCTCACTCAAGGCATTCACTCGGGCTGCCGTAAGGCCCGCGGAGTAGCGGACATGCGAAGCGTCGTAGAGGACGACAAAACACATAGTCGCCGCAAGGGCAAAGAGTCCTGAATCAAAGCCCTGCTGCCAGCCCAAAGCGGCGGCCGTGCCGGTCAGCAGGGCCGAATGGCTGGAGGGCATTCCACCGGTCTCGACGAGCACTTTCGGGTTCCAGCGGCGATGGACCACGAGCTCAATCACCAGCTTGGAGAATTGGGCAGTGCCGCAGGCGGCGAGACCCCACCACAGGGCCCCGTTGTCCGACAGAGCCACCAAGGGAGCACTCATCGATCGCGGCTGGTGATGTAGTCAGCCAAGGCCAGCAGGGGCGCCGCCGAGCCAGTGCTGTTGAAGGGCTCGAGCGCCTGCTTGGCTTCCGCCACAAGAACGTCAGCCCGCTGGCGGGATTCCTCCAAACCCAGCAGCTTGGGATAAGTGGTCTTGTCCGCCGTCAGGTCCTTGCCCGCGGTCTTGCCAAGCACCTCGCTGCTGGCGGTGACATCGAGGATGTCGTCGATGATCTGGAAGGCCAGGCCGATCCCGCGCGCGTAGGTAGTCAAGGCCGCCAGGAGGTCATCGGAGGCGCCGGCAATCAAGGCGCCGGTAAGCACGCAGGAGCGCAGCAACGCACCAGTCTTGTGGAGGTGGATGTACTCGAGGGTCTCAAGGTCAACGTCCTTGCCTTCGCATTCGAGATCCACCACCTGGCCGCCCACCAGCCCGGGGGCACCGGAGGCCAATGAGAGTTCACCCACTACCTTGAGCAACTGCTCGGCGGGAACGCCGGGGCTGCGCAGGGCGACCATCTCAAAGGCCCGGGTCAGCAGGGCATCACCGGCAAGGATGGCGTTGGCCTCGCCGTAGACCTTGTGGTTCGTGGGCATGCCACGGCGCAGGTCGTCGTTGTCCATGGCCGGCAAGTCGTCATGGATCAGCGACATGGTGTGGATCATCTCCAGGGCCACCGCCGTGGGCATCGCCAAGGCAGCATCACCACCGGCGAGCTCACAGGCTGCTAAGCAGAGGATCGGCCGCAGCCTCTTGCCCCCCGCTAGGAGGGAGTAACGCATTGCCTCCCGCAGGCTCTCGGGACGCTCCGGTCCCAATGAGCCATCGAGGGCCTGCTCCACTCGCTGCCGGGATGTCTCCAGGTAAGCGGCGAAATCAAAGTGGCTTGGCTCCCCCTTGGAGGTGCTGTCTGTCGTCGTCCCCGCCACGCTCATGGGAGATCTGGGCCCAGGGCCATCGCTCGGGCGGATTCTCTCAGGCCACGCCACGCTATGGGAGCAAATCCGCCAAGGGCTGATCCAAACCGCAGCGTTGGCACCAGCTGGCCAGGGTGTTCACCAGCAGCAGGGTCACGGTCATCGGACCGACACCACCTGGCACCGGGGTGATGGCGCAAGCGATCGGCTCCACCTCTTCAAAACGGACATCGCCGCACAGCTTGGCTTTCTCACCCGGCTCACTGGGCAGGCGATGGATGCCGACATCCACAACGACGGCACCGGGTTTGACGTGTTCCTCGCCAATCATCCGAGGGCTCCCCGCCGCCACCACCAAGACATCGGCCTGACGGGTAAGGTCCGCCAAGTCTTGGGTGCGGGAATGACCAATGCTCACCGTGGCGTTGGCGGCCTGGAGCATCAGGGCCATAGGCTGGCCCACCAGGATGCTGCGGCCGACCACCACGGCCCGCTTGCCGGAGAGCTCGACGCCAGCGGCGGCTAGCAGGGCCATGACGCCTGCAGGGGTGCAACTGCGGGGTCCGGGTTCACCCTTCAACAAACGGCCAAGATTCAAGGTGTGGAGCCCATCGGCATCCTTCTCGGGGTCGATCGCAGCCAACAGCGGCCGCTCGTCCAACCCCGCAGGCAGGGGGAGCTGCAGCAGGATTCCATCGACAGCTGGGTCGGCATTGAGCCGTTGGATCGTGCTCAAGACCTCCGCTGCGGGGGTATCGGCGGGCAGATGTGCACCGAGGTTGGTGATGCCGATACGGCTACAGGCTTTCTCTTTGTTAGCGACATAGACCCCACTGGCCGGGTCATCCCCCACTCGCAGCACCGCAAGGCCCGGGGGACGCCCCGCTTGGGCCATCCGCTCAGCCACCAGCTGCTCGAGCCGCTCCTCCAACGCTGCAGCCAACTGACGACCGTCAAGACGCTGAGCCATGGCGAGGGGCGGGCAATCTTCTCTCAGCATGCAACGGCAGGGCTAGCGTGAGGGCCTGTCATGCTCCCGCCGTGACTCGCCTGAGCACCGTGCACCAGCTCTGGCAACGGCTCCAGCGGCTATGGAAACAACTGTTGCGGCTGGAGATGCCGCGTCAGGTGCTCACCCCTTGGAAGCGCGGCGCCAGCGCAGGGGTGGTCCTGACGGCCCTCGTGGTGGCCCTCGTCTCCAGCTGGCCCTGGTTGGTGGAACCGAGCCTGCGGCCGGGAATTCCTGCTCCGTTCACGGCCAAGGCGCCGAAGGCCGCCACGGTGGTGGACTCCGATGCCCTCGAGCAACGGCGCTCCCAGCTGGGGTTGCGGACCTATGTCCAGGTCGTGGATGAGCGCCAGAGCCAAGATCTTGAGGCGCGGCTGGATCGCCAGCTCGAGGCCATCAGCCGCCTGGCGGCGAGTGATCAAGAACAGGTCGCACCGATCGATATCGCTCCGGCGGAGCGCGCCTGGCTCAAGCGCTCCAGCCGCAGGCAGCTGCTGCGCTGGGAGGGTGAACTACGCCAGGCCCAGTCGCGCATGTTGCGCCAAGGAGTGGTCGGCAATGTGGCCCGCCAACAGTTGGTCAAGGCGGCTCGCCATCAACTGGAATGGATGCCCGAGCCGGAACTGGGCCTCGGCGCTCGCCTGATCGCCAATTCACTCCAGGGGCGCACCAACCTGCGCATCGACGCGACCCTGAGTCAGCGAATGCTGGAGGAGCTCCTGACCCAACAGGGAATCCCCACCATCCAGGTCAGCAAGGGTGAACTAATTGCCAGGCAGGGGGAACCGATCAGCAAGCAGGCCTACGCGGTGCTGGATTACTTCGGTCTGGTGAACCGCCGGCCCCTGATTGGCTCTTGGCTGGTGCACTTCAGCGAAGCCTTGGCCGCCTCCAGCGTGATGGTGCTGCTGATCCGGAACCGCAGAGTCGGCCTGGAGCCCCGGCAGGCCCTGCTCGCCCTCGGCTTGCTCGCCCTAGTCCAAGGGCTCAAGCTCTGGCTGGGCGCCGCCGCCAGCCCCCTGGCCCTCTTGGTCCCGCCCACGTTGCTGCTCGCCCAGGGACTGGGCACCACCGCTGGCCTGGCCTGGCTGGCAATGGCGAGCCTGCTCTGGCCGCTACCCCTCTCGCCCTTCTTTGACCAGCGGATCCTGATCGCCGCGGCCGTGGCGGCGATCACCGCCGTCCTCGCGGATCGTCAGCGCAACCGCGCTCAGCTGCTGCAACTTGCCCTGCTCGTTCCCCTCGGAGCCCTCCTGGCGGAATGGCTGTTGCTGCAGCTAGAGCTCTTCCGGGGTGTTCGCGAGGGGGGCCTCCCGATTGGAGCGGACCTCACCGGTGAGGCCTTTGTGCTGGGAGGCCTGCTGCTGGGGGTCCTACTGATCGGCCCCATGGTGGAAAGTTTTTTTGGTCTTCTCACACGCAGCCGCCTGATGGAGTTAGCGGATCTCGAGCGGCCCCTGCTGCGGCGGCTGTCCTGCGAAGCGCCGGGCACCTTCGAGCACACCCTGATGATCTGCGGGCTGGCGGAGGAGGGAGCCCGCTCAATAGGTGCCGATATCGACTTGACCCGCACCGGGGCGCTGTATCACGACGTGGGCAAACTCCATGGCCCCCAGTGGTTCATTGAAAACCAGGAAGGGGGCGACAACCCCCACGACCAACTGGATGACCCGCAACTGAGTGCCGGAATCCTCCAGGCCCACGTAGATGAGGGGCTCAAGCTCGCCAAGCGGCACCGGCTGCCGAAGCCTCTGGCGGACTTCATCCCAGAGCACCAGGGCACCTTGAAGATGGGCTACTTCCTGCATGAGGCCCGCCGGCGCGACCCCAACATCCGCGAAGAGGACTTCCGCTACCGCGGCCCCACCCCCCGCAGCCGCGAAACGGCGGTGCTGATGTTGGCCGACGGCTGTGAAGCCGCCCTGCGATCCCTGCCCCCGGACACCAGCGAGAACCAAGCCCGAGATGTCGTGCGCAGCATCGTGGAAGCCCGCTGGCGCGACGGACAACTCACGGGCAGTGGCCTGACCCCGGCAGAGTTGGAGATATTGGTCCGCGCCTTTGTCAGGGTGTGGCGGCGGATGCGCCATCGCCGCATCCCCTATCCGATACCCACCCGCAAGAGTTTCAGCGCCTGATGTCCTTCAACCGCTGGCAGAACGCCTGGTTCCCGGTGGCGTTTCTGCAGGACATCGATCGCGATCGCCCCAAGCCCTTCACCCTGGTCGGCCAGGACCTGGTGCTCTGGTTCGACCGGCAAGCGAGCGCCTGGCGAGCCTTTGCCGATGTCTGCCCCCACCGACTCGTTCCGCTCTCCGAGGGACGCCTGAACGCCTCCGGTGAGCTGGAGTGTCCTTATCACGGTTGGACCTTTGATGGCTCGGGCCGCTGCACGGCCCAGCCCCAAGCAGAAGCCGGAAGCAGCTTCAGTGGACGCAGCCACTGCCGCTCCTACGCGACGGCCACCGCCCAGGGATTGCTATTTGTCTTCAGCGGCCCCAGCGAAGACGCGAGCGAGCAGCCCCTGCCGCTAGTGCCGGAACTCGAGGACGCGGGATGGGTCGTGCAGGACACCTTCAGGGACCTGCCGATGGATGCCCTGACCCTGCTGGAGAATGTGCTAGACGCCAGCCACGTTCCCTTCACCCACCACGCCACGGTGGGGCGCCGGGAGAACGCCGCGCCGGTCAACCTCGCCTTGACGGCCTTCGATCGCCAGGGCTTTAGCGGCCTCTGGGAGGAGGGCCCGAGGCGGGGAAAGCTAGGCAGCCAGCAGACCCGCTTCCTGGCTCCAGGGCTGATGTGGCATGACCTCACCGCCAAGGGGTTTGCCCGGATCCTGACGGTTGTCTATGCGGTGCCGACCCGAGCCCGGGAATGCCGCTTAATCGCCCGCTTCCCCTTCCAATTCAGTTCCCCCTGGCCGGGGCGCCTGCTGCGCCTGCGCCCCCAATGGCTACAGCACATCGGCAATCACACCGTGCTGGAGGACGACCAACTGTTTCTGCATTGGCAAGAGCGGGTGATCGAGCAGCGGGGCGGCCGGCATGTCGCCCTCCGCCAGTACCACCTGCCCACCCAGGCAGACCTCTATGTCCGAGCACTCCATGACTGGGTAAATCGCTACGGCGGCGAGCCATTCCCTGGCACACGCCTACCCGCACGGCAAAACCGGCAGGAGCTGATGGAACGCTTTGAGGCCCACACCCGCCATTGCCGCAGCTGCTCCGGCGCCGATAAACGGTTGAAACGTCTCCAACCGATCTGCTGGATCCTGGTGGCTGTGGCAGGGCTGACTGCAGCCTGGAGTGGTCCTGGGGCCTCTGGAGGGCTCGCGCTGGCAGCGGGCGGCGCCCTAGCCCTCGCCGCCTGGCGGATTAGGCGCTGGCGCCAACTTCTGGGCGCTGGCTCGGGTTTGCCTCCCCGCAACCGCTAGGGCAAAACAAAGGGCACGGCGGACTCAAAGGCCATCCAGCGACCATCACTGGGGTGACTGAACGCCAAAGCGCAGGCGTGCAAATGCAACCGCGCCGCCGGCGTCTCGCCATAGAGCGGGTCACCCAAGATCGGATGACCCAACGCTTGAAGATGCACGCGCAACTGATGGGAGCGACCGGTCAGGGGCTGCAACGCCAGTCGACTGCAGCCGGAATGCTGGTCCAACAGCTGCCATCCCGTCCGGCAGGGTTTGCCCGCAAGATCGACGCCATACAGCGGCGGCCGGTGTTGGCACTTGGCAATGGGGTACACGATCCAGCCCTGCCCCTCGGTGGGCACGCCGGACACGTCGGCCACGTAACGCTTCTCCACCTGCCGATCGGCAAAGGAAACGCTCAACTGCCGATGAACCGCCGCGGATCGGGCTACGACCATCAGGCCCGAGGTGTCGCGATCGAGGCGATGGACCAGGCGTGCTTCAGGCCACTGGGACTGCACAGCCGTGATCAAGGAAGCCGACAACCCTGGACCTAGGCCCGGCTGGGACAGCAAACCACTGGGCTTCTCGAGCACCAACAGCGCCGGGTCGGCATGCACCAGCCAATTGGAATCGAACAACGTAGGCACGAATGCTCGACCCTGGCCAGACTGGCCCCAGTCCTAGCTGGGCCATGGCACTCGATTCGTTCAAACAGGCTCTCGCCGCGTTACTCGAACAGGCACCCGAGGATCACCTCGAGCGGGACGAGTATTTCGAGTTGAACACCCTCCCGAGCTACGGCGGCAGTGGCTTTGAGGTGGTGATGTGCGATGAGGAGCACGAGATCTTCGCGGTGATCTACACCGACCGCCTCTTTGAGGAAGGTGAGGAGGGACAAGAGGCCGTCGAAGCCCTGGTGCCTGACTTCCTCCAGGCGGCATACAGCCTTAGCCCCGAGGAGTGGAAAGCGACCGAACCCTTCGACCTTGGCTGGCGCAGCCGCGAATACCTCTGGTTCATGGAGTTCAGCGTGCCGGGGCTCAAACCCACCTGCAGCTTCTGAAGCTCATCAAGAGCTCCACTGGAGCAGCTGAAGCTCACTGGAACGCCGACTGATCAACACCAACTGATCCCCTTCGAACGCCACAGGTAAGCCTGCAACCCGGCGCAGTTGCTGGCGATCCAGCAAGGCCACACCACAGGTTTCGACCAGCAGCGCTGGCATCAAGCCCGGGGAGCCGCGCATCCCGAACAAATCCAGCGCCTGGCGTACGGCGCGGGAGGAGGTGTCGCTGCCGAGGCGCCCCACCATCTGGGGCCAAAGGTGATTCACGGGTTCAAAACCCGAGAGATCTAGGTCGAATAGCTGCATCGGCTCACTGTCTGACCGCGGGCGGACCCGGGTCAAGCCCGATTCAGCTGGACGTAATGGGGGGCATAGAGAAAGACCCGCTCGCCCAGTCGCACCTGCTGGGCGTCTAGGGCCACCGCTGCCCCCGAGAGAAAGTCAACGGCCCGCTGCAGTTGGAACTCGGGCAACGCGCTCAAGTTAACCAGCACCGTGGCCTGGTCCCGCAGGGCTGTGATCGCCTCTTGTACCGCATCAAAACTGGGCGGATGGATCACGATCACCTCCGGGCCCCAGCCCGGAGTGTCCTGATCAGATCGCGGCAGAAACGGGTCCATCAGCGCCTCAGGTCCTTCAGCTCTCGGCTTCAGGTTCGTCGGGTTGAACCTCGTGGGGCAGGAAACGCTCCAACATTTCGGCCGTGGGACGAATCGTCTCGAGGGCGTCTTCGTTGTCGAGGAAGGCCTCGAACGAGCGGAAGCGGCAAATCGTGGGTTCGATCTCGGGATCGCTGCAGACCTCTTCCCAGCTGAGATGCTTCGGCCTGAGCTCCTGGAAATGGGTCAACGCCTCCTCCAGATCACCAGCATCACCGCAGTTCTCCCCCTTCCAGAGCAACTCAAAAAAGGTCACAGCAACTGGCGATCAGGTGGGCTGAGCCTACGAATAACCAGGCACAAAAAAGCTGGACCACAGCAGTGACCCAGCTGTGCTTCGAAAAAGTGGCTAAAGGCTCAGTCCTCTTCGGCTTCAGCGCCTGCGGGGATCAATTTGATCTGCTTGCGGCCGAGCTTGATCTCGAATTCGTCGCCGGGCTCCAAACCGAGCAGAGCCGTGTAGGCCTTACCAACCAGGAGGTTGCCGTTGCCCTGGACCGTGGCGACATAGCTGAGCTTGCGGCCGCCCTTGCCGGTACCGCCGCCGCCACCGCCAATGCTGAGGCCCTTGGCCTCCAGCAGTGCCTCATAAAACGCGGTGAAGTTCAGACGCTCCGAACCATCCTTCTTGTTGCTGACGTAACCGCAGGAGCGCACAAGATCAGACTTGCTGACATCACCCAGCTCTTTGACCTTGGAGAGAAGATCAGATCCGGTGAGCATTGAATAGAGATTCGATTGTCGAAAAGATAGCGAGCGAAACAGCACTGACCCAAGGGGATGGTGTGCATGAAGAGACATTGCACACTCAAGCCACATCAATCGAGCTCCCTAATGTCAAGCCAGACACAGCCGTTGACCATGATCGTTGGCGAAGTTTTTCTCGAGAGTGTCTCGACCGGCGTGATCACAGCTGAAGAAATCACCTGGATTACAACCAAGCAAACTCAGTTCGACCGGCAAGAGGAGGCGATGGCCCTCAAGCTCGGTCGCCTGCTCGATGAAGGCGTGATCCAAATCGGCTGCCGAATGCTCGGGGAGCACGCGGCCTCGGCCTAAATCAGCCTGGGATGATTGGGATCCCCTTTGAAGGGGCCTACCACCCCTGAAGTGATCCAGCCGCCGTAAAAACCGCCGGGCTGCGGACGCACCTGCTCTCCGTCGATCCAGCAGCTATCCATGAGGCGGGGATACAGCGCAATACATCCAGCAATCGGCGCAAAGCTTGGGGTGGGGTTGGCATAGCTCCAGGCCGCCTTGGCCAAGCAGCGATCGCCCAAGACAATGTCGAAATAGCTGGCGATCCCCTTCCACTCACAAAAGCTGCGGCTGCCAACTGGGACCAAGGCGCCTTCCGCGAAGAACTCCGCTGGCAAGTAGTAGGTGGGTGGATGGAAGGTCTCCAGCACACGAAAACTGTTCCTGGTCTCCGCCAAAAGCTGCCCGAAGGCGCGCACCACGATGTGCTGGCTGGAAGCCTGCAAAGCCGGAGGCCGGGGGTACTCGCAAACGCGTTCTGGCGTGGATGGCATCAGGGGAGCCCTCAACCCGGAATGAAATTGCGCAACTTGCGTGCTTCCGTACCAGCGCGCTGCTGGAGTTCGGCGTCGCTCAGCTGATCGTCTTCACGCACCATGGCCGCGATCACATCGGACTCCTCCACCTGGAACTGGTACTCCGCCGCCAAGCGCAGCAGGTCACGGAGATCCATCGGTGTCTTCAGCCGTTCCGCTAACTCCGGCTGCGAGCGGGCGAACTTTAGAAAGGCATCCAACTGCTGAAGCGACACGACCCTGCAATGCACCTGGACCTGAACCTGGTCTAACGGACGCCAGCCCTCGTCAAAGGGCGGATCGCGCAGCAAACTTGCCCAAGAGACGTGCACAGGCATGGCCACCCCCCTTCCCCAATGGATGCGCCTGCTGGGTGGCGGGCTCACGGGGCTGCTGGCCGTGTTGTTTGTGGTGGTGCTGCAGCAGACCCGTGAACAGGGCCAACGGCTGCAACAACTGCAGGACAAGGTGCAGACCATCGAGAACGCCAACGACCTGGAGCGCACCAACGCCCTCGAAGAACAGCTCCGCTCGACGGTGGAGCGCCTGCAGACCCTGGAGGGCATCGAACAGAAGGTCCAAAGCTTGAGCAGCCAGGTGCAAACCCTGAGGGATCTGCAGCGGAGCCGGTCCTCGCTATTCCCCTACGACTCCAACGAGCCCGGACTGCGCTCTCTCCCTGCCCTGCCCCAACTGCCCTAAATGCAGGGATGACCAGCGCCAGGCGATTCCAGCAGATCCAGACACCGGTCATCCCCGTGATGGCCCAACTGATCGCAGCCACCCCCGGGACCCTGTCGCTTGGGCAAGGCGTCGCGCCCTGGGAGCCGCCGCCGCAGGTGATCGAAGCCATTCAGGGCGCCCTCCACAACGATCACGACCTACACCGCTATGGACCGGTGGCCGGGGACCCAGAGCTTCGGACCGAGCTGCAGGACTGGCTTGAGCAACAGCATCAGATCGACTGCAGCGCTAGCGAAATCCTGATCACCGCCGGCAGCAACATGGCTTTCCAGGCGGTGGTGCAGGCCCTGTGTGACCCGGGGGATGAAGTCATCTTTCCGGTCCCCTTTTACTTCAACCACGAGATGGCCGTCCGCATCGCCGGTGGCAGTCCGGTGGCGATAGACGCCGGCGTGATCCCTGACCCCGATCGGCTGGAGCAGGCCATCAGCGCGCGCACGAGAGCGATCGTCACGGTCTCCCCAAACAACCCCAGCGGGGCCATTCTTCCAAGGCCCGTCCTGGAGGCCATCAACCAGCTCTGCGCCCGCCGCGGCCTCATCCACATCAGCGATGAGGCCTACGCCCTCTTCCACTACGGAGCCGTGCGGCCCTGGAGCCCCGGTGCTGCAAGCGGAAGCGGCGGTCATACCGTCAGCCTTGGCTCCCTCTCCAAAAGCCACGGCATGGCGGGCTATCGCATCGGTTGGGCCGTGGTGCCACCAGGCTTGATGTCCGCACTGACCAAGGTTCAGGACACATCCCTGATCGGGCCGCCAAAACTGAACCAATGGGCGGCCCGTGCGGCTTTGGCCGCAGGGGCGCCCTGGTGCCAAGCAAAGATCGCTGGCCTGGCCGAACGGCGGGAGCAGGTCCTCCAAGCCTTCAATGGGCAGCAGCCCGGCCGACTGCTCTGCCCACCGGAGGGTGCCTTCTACGCCTTGCTGCAGGTGGAGTGCGCTCTCAGCGCTGACAAGCTCATGGAGCGGCTGATCCGCGAGCACCGCGTGGCCTTAGCCAGTGGAAGCAGCTTTGGACTTCAGGGAGCCTGCCTGCGCCTGAGCTACGGGATGCTCAGCGGCGACGACCTCGGCGAGGCCCTGCGGCGGCTTCAAGGGGGGCTACTGGCCTTGAGCTAATCAGCCTTTGACGGCCTCCCCGGTGGCACTGGGGAGGATGAAGCGCTGAAGCCCAACGAACAGCACCAGGACGGGGACGATCGAGACGACCGCACCGGCGGCGACGAGGCGCCAATCCAGGGAAAAACTGCTGGCTAGTTGCTGCAGACCCAGAGGAAGGGTGTAGAGCGATCGGTCATCCAGGATCACCAGCGGCCAGAGGAAGTCACTCCAGGTGCCGACGAACACAAACATCGCCAGAGTGATCAGATCGGCCTTGGCCGCCGGAATCATCACGTTCCACCACTCACCGAGAGGGCTGCAACCATCGATCCGGGCCGCTTCCTCGAGCTCAACCGGCACCCCAGCGAAGCTCTGCCGAAGCAGAAAGATGCCGAAGGCGGTTGCCGCCTGGGGAATGATCAAAGCCCACAGAGTGTTTCGCAGCCCTAGCTGCACCATGAGCAGATAGAGCGGGATCATCACCACCTGGAAGGGGATCAGGATCGTGGCCACCACCAGGGCCAGCACGAGTCCCCGCCCCGCGAAGCGCATCCGCGCCAGCGGGTAAGCCGCCAGGGAACAGAAGAGCAGGTTCGCGATCACTGCACAGCCGCTGACAATCGTGCTGTTGAGGATGTAGCCCCACACGGGGTTGTCCTCAAACAAGCGCAGGTAGGCCTCGAGGCTGGGTTGGCTCGGGAAAAGCGCTGGAGGACTGGTGAAGATGTCTTCCGCCGGTCCCTTTAAGGAGGTGCTGACCAACCAGAGCAGGGGGACCAGCATCGCCACCGAAATCAGCAGCAAGGCGATCAACTGCAGCCCGCGCAACAAAACGGGTTGGTGACGGCCAGCCATCAAAGACGAGGGCGATCGGCAGGAGTCAAGTCACCCACCGGCAACGGGGCTTTCTGGGGATGCAGAGGAGAGCGCTGGCTGCCTGCCACGAGGCGGTTCAAGGCATTCACGAAGGCCTGGGCGGCCGCTACGACGATGTCGGTGTCGGCGGCATGGCCGGAATAAAGCACCCCATCGGCCCTTAGACGAATCGTGACTTCACCCATGGCATCAATGCCTTCGGTGACGGACTTCACAGAGAACTCCACGAGTTCGTTGGGGACGCGGGCGAGATGGTTGAGGGCCTGACAGACCGCATCCACCGGCCCGGTGCCGATCGCGGCCTCAGTGAGCTCGGCGCCATCGCTGTTTACGAGGGTGACGGTGGCCGTGGGTTGCAGGCTGGTGCCAGTGCTGACCTGCACCAACTTCAAGCTGTAGGTCGCCTGATCTTGCTGCTGAACCTGCTCACTGACGATGGCTTCGAGATCGCGGTCAGAAATCTCGCGCTTGCGGTCCGCCAACTCCTTGAAGCGAGCAAAGGCGTCGTCGAGGTCCTCGCGCACGAGGTTGTAGCCGAGCTCCTCCAAGCGCACGCGGAAGGCACTGCGACCGCTGAGCTTGCCCAAGGAAATGCGGTTGTCGGCCAGACCGATGGTGCGGGCGTCGATGATTTCGTAGGTCAGGCGGTTCTTGAGAACCCCATCCTGGTGGATGCCGCTTTCGTGGGCAAAGGCGTTGGCACCGACGATCGCCTTATTGGGCTGCACCGCCATACCGGTGAGGTTGCTGACCAGGCGGGAGGTTTTGTAGATCTCCTCGGTGCGAATGCCGGTAAGCGGTTCGCTGCTTCTCGCGTCCCGGCCCAGGAAGGGATTGAAGTAGCTGCGGCGCACATGCATCGCCATCACCAGCTCCTCCAGGGAGGCATTGCCGGCCCGCTCGCCGATCCCGTTGATCGTGCACTCGAGCTGGCGGGCGCCGTTCTTCACGGCCTCCAGGAAATTCGCGACAGCCAAACCCAAGTCGTTGTGGCCGTGGACCGAGATGACGGCCTGATCGATGTTGGGGACATGGCGATTGATCCCATCGATCAAGGCGCCGAATTCCGATGGGGTCGTGTAGCCGACGGTGTCCGGGATATTGATCGTGGTGGCACCGGCGGCAATCGCTGCCTCGATCACCTGATACATGAACTCCGGATCGGAGCGGCCGGCGTCCTCGCAGGAGAACTCCACGTCCTCCACCAGGGAGCGGGCATAGGCCACCATTTCGCCCGCGATGCTCAGGACCTCTGCACGGCTCTTGCGGAGCTTGTGCTCAAGGTGGATATCGCTGGTAGCAATAAAGGTGTGGATGCGGCGATGGGCGGCTGGCGCCACTGCATCGGCGCAAGCCTTGATGTCGCCCATGGCCGCCCGGGCCAGGCCACAGATCACGGGGCCATCAGCAGTGCCCACACTGGCGGCGATGCGCTGCACCGCATTGAAGTCGCCTGGGCTCGCGAACGGAAAACCCGCCTCAATGATGTCTACACCAAGCCGGGAGAGCTGCTGAGCGATCGCCAGCTTCTCCTCCAGGTTGAGGCTGGCCCCAGGGGACTGCTCCCCGTCGCGCAGGGTGGTGTCGAAGATCAATACCCGGCCGGGATCGCGGGCCATGACGGCTACAAGTCGGAATGGTTATGAGTTAGGCACACTCTAGTCGTGAGGGCCGGGATACGGCTCAGCCGCTTCAGTGACCGTCGGTCTTCTCCAGTTGGGGCTTGAGGCTGGAGAGGTCGACAAAACGGTCGGCCGCGTTGCGCAATTCCCGAGGAACCATGCCCTCGGTGCTCATCAAGACCACCTTCAACCCCCGGATGCGCAGCACTTCGAGCAGGCGCTCGAGATCACGGCTGCCGCTCATCACCCAAACCTCATCAATGCGATGGGCGACGGCCATCAGATCGATGGCGATCTCCACATCCAGATTGGCGCGGGCGAATTGACGCTGATCGGAGTCGTGCCCTACTTCCCGCAGGGGTTTGGTGCGGACCGTGAAGCCCAGGCTGGTGAGTGCATCCCGGAAGGGCCGTTGGTCGGTGGCGTCCTTCAGCCCGGTGTACCAAAAGGCCGCACCCAGCTCCACACCGGATTGCGCCGTGGCGTACTCCAGCAGCCGGCGGGGATCAAAAAACCAGCCCAGTTTTTGCTGCACGTAAAACATGCTGTGGCCATCCACCGCCAGAGCCAGCTGCATCGGCACCCGTTCGCTACGTCGAGCCTAGAAGTTGCACCTAAAGTTCTTGAATTCTGAGCAGGGGCGTTGGCCGCAGGACCCGCTGACTCTGGCGATTTAGCGCTGGTTCTCCACGCGCACCTTCCGTACGTGCACTCCAACGCACCCGGCTCCCTGGAGGAAGACTGGTACTTCCAGGCCCTCCTGGAGTGCTACCTGCCGCTGCTGGACACCCTTGAAGCTGCCGCCGCGGACCCCGCGCAGCGGCCGCGACTGACCATGGGTCTCTCGCCAACACTGCTCTCCCTGCTGAGCAACACGCTCCTCAGCCAGCGCTTTCTCCCCTGGCTGGAGGTGCGTGAGGAGCTGCTACACCAGGCACCCGCAGACCATGGCGCTGCGGGTGCCGACCTCAGCCTCAAGCTCCAGCGAGCCAAACAGGCCTGGATTCAAGCGAGCGGCAATCTTCTACCCCGCTTTCACCGGCTGCAGCAGCGCGGGGTACTCGATCTGCTCACCTGCGGGGCCACCCACGGCTACCTGCCGCTGCTGCGGGATTGCCCCGAAGCCGTTCGCGCGCAGCTTCTGACCGCCGTGCGCGAACACGAGCGTCTGCTCGGTGTGCGGCCCTTGGGCATTTGGCTCCCGGAATGCGCCTACTACGAAGGGCTGGATCGGCTGCTGCTCAGCTGCGGATTGCGCTATGCGATCCTCGACGCCCACGGCCTGCTCCACGGACAGCCGCGGCCGCGCTACGGGGTCTACGCACCGATCTGCAGTCCAGGTGGGATGGCCTTCTTCGGGCGGGACAGCGAATCCACCCTGCCTGTTTGGAGCGCCCGGGAGGGCTACCCAGGCGACCCCAGCTACCGGGAATTCCATCGGGATCTGGGCTGGGATCTGCCGCAGGAGGAGCTGCAGGTACGGGGCATCACCAGCCAGCGTCCACTGGGCCTCAAGCTCCATCGCGTCACCGGCAGGCAGTGCAGCCTTGAGGAGAAGCAGGCCTACGAGCCCCAGCAGGCCGGCTTGACGGTGAAGCGCGACGCACGACACTACCTGGCGGGCCGAGCCCAGCAGCTCGAGGACCTCAGCGGATCGATGGAACGCCGTCCGCTGCTGGTGGCGCCCTTCGATGCGGAGCTCTTTGGCCACTGGTGGTTTGAAGGGCCCCAATTCCTGGCAGAGCTTTTCAAGCAAGCTCCGCGCCAGGATGTCGGCCTAGCCACCCTGCGGGAGACCCTGAGCCGCGGGGATGCCCTGCAGCTCTGCCAGCCCTCCCCCTCCAGCTGGGGGCAAGGCGGCTATCACACCTACTGGTTGAACGAGAGCAACGCCTGGGTCATACCCGAGTGGAATCGAGCCTCCCAGGCGATGGTCGATCGCGTCAGTCGCGGGGTCGGCAGCGAACAGGCCAGGGAGTGGCTGCAGCAGGCCGGGCGGGAGTTGTTGCTCGCCCAAAGCTCCGATTGGAGCTTCATCCTCCGGGCCGGCACGACGACGGAGCTAGCGAAGGAGCGCATCGAGCGCCATCTCGAGCGCTTCTGGCTCCTGATCGAGGCGATCAACACCAACACCCCACCACCGAAGGGGTGGCTGGAGGCCGTCCAACGGGAAGACGGTCTCTTCCCCCTGATCAACGCCGCCGACTGGGCCCGACTTCCCTTCCCATGAGCGAGCCCCGTCCATCCCTGTTGGAGCCCAAGGCCCAGCAGGCATTACTCAAGGCTGCGCTCTCGCCGGAGTTGGCCTTCGAGCCCACCTTGCGCAGCCATGACACCTCCCCGCCCGAGCGCAGCCGACTGCGGGTGCTCCAGCTCAATCTCGGCAAGCTCTGCAACATGCAGTGCTCCCACTGCCACGTGGATGCCGGCCCCCATCAAGGCCACACCCAGATGGGTGACGCGGTGGTCGAGGCCTGCATCGCGGCCATCGACCGACTCAGGCCGGAAGTGCTAGATCTCACCGGTGGAGCCCCCGAACTGCACCCTCGCTTTCGCGATTTGATCAGTGGCGCCCGCCAGAGGGACTGCCATGTGATCGACCGCTGCAACCTCACGGTCCTGTTGCTGCCAGCCCTGGGCGACCTCGTGGGTTTTCTGGCGGAACACCAGGTGGAGATCGTCGCCAGCCTGCCCCAGCCGGAGGAGAACAGCACCAACGCCCAACGGGGGGAGGGCACCTGGGAGGCCTCGATTGAAGCCCTCCGCCGTCTCAATGCCAACGGCTACGGCCAAGGGGACAGCGCGCGGCAACTCACCTTGATGAGCAATCCCTGCGGCACCCAACTGCAACAACTCACCCCCTGCGATGTGGCGCGCTGGAAGGCGGAGCTCCAGGACAAAGCGGGTGTCCGCTTCGATCGGCTCATCGGTCTGAACAACATGCCGATCGCCCGCTTCCTGCAACAGCTGCAGGCCGATGGACACGTCAACTGTTATCTGAAGCTGCTCCAGAGCGCCTTCAATCCCGGAGCCCTCTCGGGACTTATGTGCCGCGACACCCTCTCGGTGGCCGCGGACGGGTCGCTCTACGACTGCGACTTCAACCAGATGCTCGATCTTCCTCTTCGCGGGGGAGCCCGCATCTACTCCATCGCGCTGGAGCAATTGATTGAGCAACCGATCCGCTGGGGCAACCACTGCTTCGGCTGCACCGCAGGCCAGGGGAGCTCCTGCGCGGGCGCTACGGCTTAAGCAACCGCAACATTAAAGGCAGCTCGCGTCCCTGCTGTTGCATCAAGCCCAGCCGCACACTCCAGGGGGCCACAGCGAAGAGCCGCAGCATCGCGCCCACCAAAGCCGGCAGGGTCAAAGTGTTGGTCAAGAAGCCGTACCAATGCAGCTTCGGCAAGGCGAAGAACGTGGCGAAGAACTGCCTGAGCTGCCCCTCGGGGTAGTGCATCAACTTCTCCAGGCCAAAGCGATAGAGCGCATGTTTGCGCTGTAGCTCCAAGGGCCAGAGGGCCTGCCAAGCCGCCCGGGATAGAGACGGCGAGGGGAGGTTGGCATCGGCCAGTCCGTCGGCGATGGCCTGGGCCAGCGCGGGTGCCCGCCGCAGCAGGGAGCCAACCATGTAACCGGAGGCGGGGTGCACCAAGGTGGCGCCGCCACCGAAGGCCAGCAATTGCTGATCCAAATCCGGCAGAGGCATGTTCATCGGGAAGAGACACAGTTCTTCCTCCTCCTCGGCCAGCACCTCGATGTCGCGGTGGGAGAGCCGTTTCAGCAGACGCGCCTTCAGCACCTCGTAGGGAACCGCCGGAGCCAAGGCCAAGGAGGTTTCCTCGACAAAGAACCGCCCCTCCCCAAAGTCCATCGCATAGAGAAAGGTCGGAGGTCCGCAGCGACGCTCGGCCTCACTGAGGTGGTCGCAGCGGTAATCCATCAGGACAAACTGTCCGGGCTCCACCGGGGGTTTCGAGAAGCGACCCACGATTCCGTAGGCCGCCTGCCCCGCCACCGGCCCCTCGTCCGGACGCTTGAGGAATGGGCTGTGATGGCCACTGCAATCCAGCACCAAACGGGCCTCGAGCCGATCCCCTTGATCCGTCGTGACCACCGAGCCCCGCTGGTGGTGCTCAATCGCCACAACGGCCCCACGCGTCCAGGGAACACCGGCGTCCTGGCAGGGGGTCAACCAATGGCGCTGAAGCGCGGCCTTGTCGAAGAGGCCGTAGTCGATGCCATGGGCGAGGGGTTCACTACACAGGTCTGCACCGAAGTAGCTGCTCGTGTGGCTCCAGCGGTGGCCCAGCAAGTGGGCCAGCCCCAAGGCATCCACCTCCGGCCCCCAGATGCCGTAGGTGTTCTGCCAGGGAGTCTCCGGTGAGGAGGGGGCAACAGCCGCAACCTTCACACCACGCTCAACGAGCGCTGCCGCGATGCAGAGCGCCGCTGGACCAGCGCCGATCACTAAGACCCCGGGAGTCATGCGCACGCCGCGGTGGTTGTCCGAAAAGAGAGGTGTCTCACCGCGTGGGAACTCAGGCTTCCGTGATCTCGCTCACGCTCTCGTTCTCGGTCGACGTGCCCTCGGCGAGCTCGTCTTCGTCCTCCTGGGCGGGAGGCACCAGGACCACTTCCGAGAGTCGATCGCCGCTGTCGAGGCGCTGCAGTTTGACGCCGGTGGCGGCGCGGGACTGCTGCGGCACCGCATCAGCCTGCATCCGCACGATCACCCCGCGCTCACTGATCAGCAGCAACTCCTCACCCGAGCCGAGCACACGCAGGCCGACGAGCACATCGCCGTCTCGGCGGAACTTCATCGCCCGCAGGCCCATGCCGGAACGTTTCTGCAGGCGGAACTGATCCACCGGGACGCGCTTACCCAAGCCGCTCGCGGACGCCACCAGCACCCAGGGACCATCGCTGGGGGCGACCTCCTCAGCATCATCGTCATCGCTACCGGCATTGCTGCCCTCGACGCGATCGGCCAGCTCAACAGGGAGCACGTCCATGCTCACCAGCTGATCGCCAGGGCGGAGGTTCATCGCTCGCACTCCACGGGCCGTGCGGCCCAACGGACGGAGCTCCTCGTCACTCAGGCGGAAGTGGATGGTCATCCCGTTCCGCGAACCAATCAGAACGCTATCGCCAGGCTGCGCCAGACGCACCCAGGTCAGGGCATCCCCCTCCTCGAGTGAGATGGCAATCAGGCCATTGGAGCGGATGTTGGCGAAGGCCGACAGCCGGGTGCGCTTGATGTAGCCGCCGCTGGTGAGCATCACCAGGACGGCATCTTCCGCGAACTCACTGACAGCCAGCAATGAGGTGATTTGCTCCTCACGCGGGATCGGCAAGAGCTGAACGATCGGCGTGCCCTTGGCGGCGCGGCTGCAGAGGGGGACCCGATAGGCGGGCACGGTGTAGACGACACCGCGATCGGAGAACAGCAACAACGAGTCGTGGTCGTTGCAACTGATAAACAGACGAACCGCCTCCTCTCCCTGGGTTTTCGTGCCGGCTTTGCCGCGAGTGCCGCGGCTAGTGGCTTCGAACTCGCTCACCGGCATCCGCTTGAGGTAGCCGTTCTCCGTCAGCAAAACGACCGAGCGCTCGTTCGCGATCAGATCAATGTCTTCAAGACCCCCTTCGACATCAAGGATCTCGGTGCGGCGCGGGGAGTCGTAGCGGGAGCGAATCACCCCCAGCTCCTCGGTGATTAAGCCATAGACCCGTTCTTTGCTGGCCAGGATGTCTTTGTAATCGGTGATCTTGGCGAGCAGGTCCTCGTGCTCAAGGCGGATCTTGTCGGCCTCGAGGGCGGTCAGGCGACGCAGCTGCATCTGGAGGATCGCGTCGGCTTGGATTTCACTCAGCCCGAACTGCTGCACCAAATCCAGTCGGGCAGTCGCCGTGTCAGCTGCCCCGCGGATCAAGGCAATAATTGCGTCGAGGTTGTCCAGCGCGATCAGTAGACCGAGCAGGATGTGGTCGCGCTCTTCGGCCTTGCGAAGCATGTAACGGGTCCGGCGCTCAATCGTCTCGACTCGGAAGGCGAGAAAGACCTCGAGCATCTTGCGCAGGGTGAGCAGAACCGGCTCCCCGTTCACCAGCGCCAGCATGTAGGCACTGAAATTGCTCTGCAGGGGCGTGAGCTTGAACAGGTTGTTCAGCACAACCTGGGGATAGGCATCGCGGCGCAATTCGATGACGATCCGCATACCGTCGCGGTCGGATTCGTCGCGAATGTCGGCAATCCCCTCGAGCTTCTTGTCGTTCACCAACTCAGCAATGCGCTCAATCAGCGCGGCCTTGTTGGTCTGATAAGGCAACTCGGTGATGATCACGGCGTCGCGATCCGGTCGCCCCTTGGCCTCGACCGTCTCAATCGCAGCAACACCGCGCATCGTGACGGAACCGCGGCCGGTTTCGTACATCTCCCGAATCCCGCGACGGCCCAGGATTTGACCGCCAGTGGGGAAGTCGGGCCCCTTGACGATGGAGGTCAGCTCGCGATCGCTGACTTCTGGGTTGGCGATCAGCGCGAGCAGGCCATCAATCAGCTCGGTGAGGTTGTGGGGCGGAATGTTGGTGGCCATGCCCACCGCGATCCCCGTCGAGCCATTCAGCAGCAACTGGGGGATGCGCGCTGGCATCACCGTTGGTTCTTGCTGGGACCCATCGAAGTTGTCGATAAAATCGACGGTTTCGCTCTCGATGTCCTCCAGCAAGCTGTCGGTTGTGAGCGCCCTCAGCCGCGACTCGGTATATCGCATGGCGGCCGGCGGATCGTTGTCCACAGAACCGAAGTTGCCGTGGCCGTCGATGAGAGGCATGCGCATGGAAAAGTCCTGCGCCATGCGCACCAGCGCGTCGTAGACGGCGGTATCACCATGGGGGTGGTACTTACCGAGCACCTCACCCACAACACGGGCGCACTTGCGATATGGCCGATCACTCGTCAGTCCCAGCTCGTACATCGCGTAGAGGATCCGCCGATGCACCGGTTTCAAACCATCGCGGGCATCGGGCAGTGCCCGTCCCACGATCACGCTCATCGCGTACTCCAGGTAGGAGCGCGACATCTCGTTGCGAAGGTCAGCCTGAATAATTCGGCCGTCGGATCCGCCTGGTCCTTCCCCGTCCCCCGAGGGCATCTCACGGGGTTCGGTTGGATCCGCCATTCGTGACAGCTTTGATTAGAACGCATTTTATCGGTAGTTGCGCCTGTGTCTTCCTCCCCTGGGACCATTCCCAATCGGAGCGAGACCGAGCTGCAGCAGTGGCAGCTTGAGGGGCAGCTCCAAGTCCGCAGCGCGACAGCGTTCCGTGCGCTCGTACAAGAGCAGGGACTCGAGCAGGCCTACCGCGAGACCCATGTAGTCGTAGCTGGCGATGCCGAGCTCACGCAGCAGGCCTCCCTGGTGCTGCATCTTGGCCCCAGCGACCCACCGATCCGGGTTCGCCAAGTTCGATTTGGCCCCGCCGAAGGTCATGGCGGCCACGGCAATACCGATCTGGTAATTCCGATGGGATCCGGGGGCGCCTCCCTGCTCAGCGCCCTACTGGAGGGGCAACCCCTTCCCCTCTCCATAGGCGGAACTCCAAACCAGCAGCAACCCAAGGTTGAGTTGGAGACCGAACTGGGCTTAGCCGAGATCCCCTGCGGCCGCCTGCTCCTGCACCGCGGCATTTGCGAAAACGGCGTCGTGGCCGTGAGCAGCCGGGAGGGAATGACACCGACGCCCTGGGGGCCGGTGATTGGGCCATGGACGAGCGCTCTTTACAGCTGCCGAGGCCCCGGCAGCATTGGCCTAAGCATGCCCGGACTTCAGGACCTCGGGGCGGGATCCCCGGTACTTGTTGGAGGAGCCATCGGCTGGGTTAATGGACCAGGAAGCGGTCACAACCCCGGGACCAAACGCAGTCCCAGCGGCCATGCCCTTGGTCCAGGGGCCTGCTGCTCCCTTCAGGTGGACCTCCACGGGCTGAAGTCTTCGGCGATCCGCTCTACCCGTTTACCCGATGGCAGCAGCGGACTGCTGGTGGCCATCGCCGCACCCATCCCGCTGTTGAACCGCAGCAGGGCCGAGCAACTGGCGGCGACGGCAGAGGCACTCTCCGCACCTCTTTTGGACTATGGAATCCCCCGGCGCGTCCGCCCCAGCCCAGCAAGCGCGACCTACGCGGAACTCCTCAGCGGCTCCATCCGTCTCGGGGAGCGGCAACTCACCGCCGCACCGGCCCACAGCCCGAGGTTGGCGGAAGAGGCGGCCACCCAACTTGTGCAGATGCTGCAGAGCGGAGCGTTCCCGCTGCGCTCGCCCCTCGCCCCCCTGCCCAGTGATCGGACTGTGCGGGCACTGAACTAACCCCCCACAAAGCGACACGGACGAAAAACAGCCGTAAGCTCCCAATGCCGTTGTTTTTAAACCAAAGCCATGGCTGATGCTGCTGCCACCCAGCCGGACGCCGAGCAGCAGCCTCAACACGAGGCGCTGGAGACCATCACTTCAGAAATGCCCCCTGAACTGAGTGCAACTGACGTTGCCGCAGCCGAAGTCGCGGCTGAGGGCGTTCAGGCCGAACCGATCGCTGAGGTCGTGGACGAGAAGCCTCCAGAAGCACCCCCGGTTAGCCCAGCCGTTCTAGAGAAATCGATAGCCCCCGAGCCCGAGCAAGCCATCGCCCCGGATCGTGCGCCCGAGCCAGCCATCGCCCCGGATCCTGCGAATGTCTTGACCCCCCAGGTAGCAAGCACGACCGATGTCCCGGCTAGCCCTGTAGCCGTGTCCTCTGAAGAGAACGGCGGAGAGTGGGAACTGCTGGTTGAAAAGGTCAAGCAGTGGATCGCTAGCGGCCAACTGCAGCAGCAATGGGAAACTGCCCGCACCCCGATCACCCTGCTGGCAGGGCTGATCTCCGTGTTGGTGGTTCTGCGGATCTACAGCTCCCTTCTGGGGGTTTTGGAAAGCCTGCCGCTGCTCCCTGGACTGCTGGAGCTGGTGGGAGTCATCAGCGTTGTGCGCTTCAGCCTGACCCGCCTCGTTAAGAACAGCGATCGACAGGAGGTCATCGATGGTCTGAAGCAGCGCTGGAGCAACTTTCGAGGCAATCGGTAGCAGACGGCATCAAGACAGGAGCAGTCAGGTCGGTTGATAGCTTGGCTGAATTGCTTCAAAAGGTCTCAGGTGGACATTCAGCTCGGCCGTTCCCGTACTGTGCGCCGCGCCTACGGCATCGATGAAATCGCCCTGGTGCCTGGTGGTCGCACAGTCGATCCGGCCGTCACCGACAGCAGCTGGACCCTGGGCGGAATCACGCGCGAAATTCCGATCATCGCCAGCGCCATGGACGGCGTGGTCGATGTGCGGATGTGTGTTGAGCTGGCCAAGCAGGGCGCCCTCGGCGTGCTCAACCTGGAGGGCGTCCAGTGCCGCTACGAGGACCCGAACCCTGCCCTGGATCGCATTGCCTCGGTGGGTAAGGAAGAGTTCGTGCCCCTGATGCAGGAGCTCTACAGCCAGCCCGTGCGGGAAGACCTGATCCGCAAGCGCATCGCTGAGATCAAGGAGCGCGGCGGAATTGCCGCGGTGAGCGGCACCCCCGTTGCCGCCTTGAAATTCGGCAAGGCCATCGCCGAGGCCGGCGCAGACTTGTTTTTCGTGCAGGCCACCGTGGTCAGCACCGAACACATCGGTCCTGAAGGCCAGGACAGCCTCGATCTCGAAGCGCTTTGCCGCGATTTCGGCGTTCCCGTGATCATCGGCAACTGCGTCACTTACGACGTGGCACTGAAACTCATGCGCGCCGGCGCCGCAGGCGTGATGGTGGGCATCGGCCCTGGTGCCGCCTGCACCTCACGCGGCGTGCTGGGCATCGGGATTCCCCAAGCCACTTCAGTCGCCGACTGTGCGGCTGCTCGAGATGACTTTATGAAGGAAAGCGGCCGATACGTGCCGATCGTTGCCGACGGCGGCATCGTCACCGGCGGTGACATCTGCAAGTGCATTGCTTGCGGCGCCGATGCGGTGATGATCGGTTCCCCCATTGCCCGCTCCGCGGAGGCTCCCGGACGCGGCTTCCACTGGGGCATGGCCACCCCCAGCCCAGTACTTCCCCGCGGCACCCGCATCAAGGTGGGGACCACCGGCAGCCTGGAGAAGATTCTTCGAGGACCGGCCTCCCTTGACGACGGAACCCAGAACCTACTGGGCTGCATCAAGACCTCGATGGGCACCCTGGGGGCTCGAAGCCTCAAGGAAATGCAGCAGGTGGAGGTCGTTGTCGCACCGTCCCTGCTGACGGAGGGCAAGGTTTATCAGAAGGCCCAGCAATTGGGCATGGGCAAGTAGGGGATCGCGTTAGCCTCCGGAGTGTGTGGGCTCAACACCCTCACACTCCTCACACCCCCCGGCTCGGCGCGTCCGAGCTTTCACTCTTTGCATGGGCTGAGCGCCTTCCGACGCCAGCAACCCACCACCCAGTTACGAGTTCCTCCAGGCCTCTGCCGAAGCCCAAACCTCGTTGCTAAATTCCGAAACACTGATCCCTGAACGGATGTCCAGCGCCGCAGCCGTCACCGACGCTTCCTTCGAGCAAGACGTGCTCAAGAGCGATGTACCCGTTCTTGTCGATTTCTGGGCTCCCTGGTGCGGCCCCTGCCGCATGGTTGCTCCGATCGTTGACGAGATCTCCAAAGAGTTCGAAGGCAAGATCAAAGTCTTCAAGCTGAACACCGACGAGAACCCCAACGTCGCCAGCCAGTACGGCATCCGCAGCATCCCCACCCTGATGGTCTTCAAGGACGGCCAAAAAGTGGACACCGTTGTTGGCGCCGTACCCAAGACCACCCTCTCCGGCACCATCTCCAAGTACCTCTGAGCGTCAATGGCCCTCACCTAGACCTCCCCTCAAGCCCGGCCAATGGCCGGGCTTTTCTGTTCTGATCCCCCCGCGATGGCGATCGAGAGAAGTCCGTTGGAGGCGTTAGCCGATGCCATCGAAGGCCATCCGCAACGCCGCTCGATCGAACGCAGTGTTGTGCTGCTGCTG
Source organism: Synechococcus sp. (assembly GCA_047285805.1). Lineage (GTDB taxonomy): Bacteria > Cyanobacteriota > Cyanobacteriia > PCC-6307 > Cyanobiaceae > Vulcanococcus. The sequence continues at coordinate 1,112,067 of JBJBCN010000002.1, forward strand.
GAGATCGCGCGCAGCAGCAGCGACCCTGATGAATGGCGGCTGATCACCGGGGTCCTGGCAGACATCCGCGATGGATTGAACGTCTTTTCCCCCCATCGCCAAACCCGCAAGGTGACGGTGTTCGGCTCAGCTCGAACCCAGCCCAACGAGGCGGCCTATCCCTTGGCGGAAGAACTCGCCCGCGAAGCCGCACGTTGCGGCTTTGAGGTAATGACCGGTGCCGGCGGCGGCGTGATGGAGGCCGCCAACCGGGGAGCCGGCTGCGAGAACAGCATCGGCCTGAATGTGGATCTGCCGTTTGAGCAGCACGCCAACCGCTATGTGAACGCCTGCGATGGGCGCCTTCTGCACTTCCGGTACTTCTTCACGCGCAAGCTCTTCTTCCTGCGCGAGAGCGATGCACTGGTGGTGATGCCGGGTGGTTTTGGCACGTTTGATGAGCTCTTCGAAGCGCTGACCCTGATCCAAACCGGCCGCACACCGCCAATCCCCGTGGTACTCCTGTCACCAGAAGACGACCCCTTTTGGAGCAACTGGCTCGCGACTATCAAGGGCACCCTGCGGGAGCGTGGCCTGATCTCCCCAGAGGACTTCTCTCTGTTCAAGGAGGTCAGCAGTGCCGCTGAGGCCCTCGAAGAGATCAGCAATTTCTACCGGGTCTTCCACGGCGTGCAATTTGCCGAGGAGAAGCTGGAGTTGCTTCTGCACTGCGCCATGCCCGCGGCCACGGTGGCGGAGCTCAACCGTCGTTTTGATGCCCTTGTGGATGAGGGGAACATCAGCCAAGGCGAGAGCTGCGACCGCCACGGCATCCTTCGGCCCTGTCTGCGGTTCCACCTGGATCGGCGCAAAGTGGGTCTGCTCTATCAACTGATCGCTGTCCTGAATCGACTGCCACTGGAGGTTCCACCCTCGATCGAGCAACCTGGACAACGTGTATGCACCCCTCCGCCCGCCCCATGACGCGCATCGGCCTGATCGACTACGGGATGGGCAACCTGCACTCCGTGGAGCGGGCCTTCGAACGGCTGGGCTGTGAGGTGCGGATTCTGCAGCATGCCGAGGCCATGCAGGACTGCCAGGCCCTCGTGCTCCCCGGCGTGGGGGCGTTTGACCCGGCCATGGAACGCCTGAACGCCTCTGGACTGGTGCCGGCGATCAAGACCTGGTGCAACGCAGAGCGCCCATTGCTTGGGATTTGCCTGGGTTTGCAACTGCTCTTTGAGGGCAGTGATGAAGGATCAGCCGCTGGTCTGGGTCTACTCGCGGGTCATATTGCGGCACTCCCCAAAGTCCCGGGGCACCCAATCCCCCACATGGGCTGGGAAGCCTTGATTCCAGGGAAACCCTCGCCGCTCCTACCTGAGGGATCCGCAGAGAACTGGGTGTACTTCGTGCACTCCTTCGCGGCGCAACCCAGCGACCCCAGCTGTGTGACCGCCTCGGTTTGCTTCGCCGGCCAGCCCGTCACCGCCGCGGTCTGGCAAGGCAGTGTCGGGGCCTGCCAATTCCACCCGGAAAAATCCTCTGAAGCCGGCGAGCAACTGCTGCGGCGCTGGCTCAGCTGGGTCGAGGCCCAGACATGAGCCTGCGGCTCAGCGGGGGACGCAAACTGCAGAGTCCCCCTGGAGAGATCGCCCGGCCGACCGCCTCCCGCGTCCGCCTGGCGGTCATGAACATGTTGGCGGCGGAGCTCCCCGGCGCCCACTGGCTAGATCTCTTCTGCGGCAGTGGCGTGATGGGCTGCGAAGCCCTCCTGCGGGGCGCGGCCGAGGTGGTGGCGGTCGAGCAGGACCGGCGCGTCAGTGCGATCGCTCGCAGCAATTTGGAGACGGTGGCCTCCAGCCTGGAGCCGCGCCCAACCCTGCGCGTCGTCCAACAGGAGGTCATGCGCTGGCTGGAAGCACCCCAGGGGGATGGCTTCGATGTGGTTTATGCAGATCCTCCCTATGCCGCGGGGCTATACGAACCCCTCCTGGATCGGCTGGCCGCGGGGGAGTGGCTTCAGCCCCATGGCCTGGTCCTGCTGGAGCACGCAACAAAAAACCCGCCGGAGCTTCCGGCGGGCTGGGAAGTGGAGAAGCAAAAGCGCTACGGCAGCTGCAGTCTCGTGATGGTCTCGCGCTGCTGAGATCAGCCGCCCAGGGCGCTGCCACGGCGGTACTGGTTCCAGGCCGCCACGAACAATCCAACCAAGGTCACGGGAATCAGACCGAGCACGATGCCGCAGAGCAGGGGTTCGATCATGGAAGGAGCAGCCTCTTTGGTTGCACAATTCTCCCACGCCCATGGCTGGGTTCGTGACCGATCTGCACCAACCGTGACTGCACAGCCCCCTTCCCCCGCACAACAACCCCAGCGAGGCCTGATCTCGGCGCTGGTGCTGCTGACGGCAATCTGCGTCACGCTCGTGCTGCTGGTGGTCGTCATTCCCGCCGCCCGCAGCGATCCCTACACCCGCACCACCCTGCAACTGAGCGGCTCCGCTCAGCAGGGAGAGCAACTATTTCTGCTGAACTGCGCCGGCTGCCACGGCATCGCCGCCCAAGGCTTGGTGGGGCCCAACCTCCACAAGGTGGACAACCGCAAGAACAACCGCCAGCTGATTCAGCAAGTGGTCAGCGGACGCACCCCGCCCATGCCCCGCTTCCAGCCCGAACCACAAGCCATGGCTGACCTATTGGCTTATCTCCACAGCCTCTCGTGACGCTCGCGGTGGTGCTGGTGGAGCCAGCGGGCCCGCTGAATGTGGGCAGCGTCGCCCGACTCTGCGCCAACTTCGACGTCGACGAGCTGCGCCTCGTGGCACCCCGCTGCGACCACCTCGGCGAGGAGGCCCGGCGGATGGCCGTGCATGGGGAGGCGCTTCTCGAGCGCGCCCAGCTCTTCCCCAACATGGAGGCCGCCCTGGCGGATTGTCGGCGGGTGGTAGCCACCAGCGGGCGCATCGAAGAAGAATCTCTACCACTAAGCGGTCCTGCAGAAGCCTTGTCCTGGCTGCAGGGTGGCGTCTCGCCAGACGCTCCAGCCGCACTGGTGTTTGGCCGGGAAGACCGCGGGCTCAGCAACGGAGAGCTGCTCCAGGCCGGGCGGATCCTGCGGCTGGACACCAGTGCGGCCTACGCCTCGATGAACCTCTCCCATGCCGTCGCCGTCTGCCTGCATGAACTGCGGCGCTGCCCGCCAGCGACGGCAGCCCCCCAGTCAGAGCCCTGCCGGCGAGATCAACTAGAGGACGCCCTCGCGGATGCGGAGCGACTGCTAATGCAGGTGGGCTTCCTCTACCCCCATACCGCCCAGGCACGCATGGGCAAAGTTCGGGCCCTGCTCCAACGGGCCCAGATCCGAGACGAGGAGGTCGCCCTGCTGCGGGGAATGGTGCGTCAATTGCGCTGGGCAGCCCAGCAAGACTGCCCCTAACGTCTGAGCCCAAGCTTCGATCGCTTCCGTGGGCGCAGGCCGGTCACAACGTTCAAACCGCTCCAGCTGGAGCGCACCGGTGCGGTTGGTGCTGCGGCTCCTTGTCATGGGACTCGGACTCGGGGTGATTGCCGGCACCGGCTTGAAATTGCTGGCCCCAAAACTGGGGCAAGGGGCCGCCCAAGCCGCCAAACCCCAATCGCTGCTGGCGCCCCCGGGGCGGCCGCTGCCCCGCGGCCTTGCCCTGGGAAGCTTCGAACCGCGGCTGGAGCTCACCGCCTTGAGCAAGCGCTGGGCTCAACTCACCGCCCAATACAAGGACCTCACCGTCAGCGGCTACCTGCTGGTGCTTGATGACGGCCGCTTTGCGGAGCTTGCGCCCCAGCGCCCCTTGCCCGCCGCTAGCTCGATAAAGACCCCGATTCTGCTCGTGGGCCTTGAGGACCTGGATGCCGGCAAGTTGAGCTGGAACGAGCGCCTCACGATGACCAAGGAAGTGGTTGGCGGGGGCGCAGGCTGGATGGCGAACAAACCCGTCGGCACCACCTTCCCTTTTTGGGAGGCGGCCAACGAGATGATCCGCGTCAGCGACAACACCGCCACCAACCTGCTGATCAAGCGGGTGGGCGGCAAAGCAGTCCTCAATGCCCGCTTCCAAGCCCTGGGGCTCACCAGCACGGCGGTGAACAACTGGCTGCCGGATCTGGACGGCACGAACACCACCAGCGCCTATGACCTGGCGCGCTCCATCGCCCTGGTCGATACGGGGGAGAGACTCAGCCCGCGGGCGCGCGATCTCTTCCGGGAGGTCATGGGCCGATCCCGCACCAACACTCTGTTGCCCCTCGGCATGTTGATGGGACTGGGTAGGGATTCAGCGAACCCGGACAGCGCGCTGATGGCCCACGGGGTGACCGTTTACAACAAAACCGGCGACATCGGCATTGCCTACGCCGATGCCGGCCTGATCGAACTCCCCGACGGCAAGCGCGCCGTCGCGGCCTTCATGGTCAAGGGCCCCTTTAACGACCCGCGCTCGACCAACTTGATCCGGGCCATGGCCGGAGAGATCACGAAGAGCCTGGTGCGCAAACCCGTCCCGGCTCCAGTCAAACCCAAGAAACCAACCGCCTAGGGATAGCGCCGATGCTTCCTGTTCTCCTCGCCGGCAGCCCCACAGCCGCCCCCGTGGTGCGCCCGCAAGAGGTCCGCGCGCTGCCGGGAAGCCTCGATGGGGTGTTGATGCTGAACGACAACAACCCCGAGCTCATCGGCGGACCGGGGATCCTGCTCTCCACCTTTGGGGGGACCGGCCACCTGGACCTGCCCCTCAACGGTCGTTTCGACCTCTTCAGCCACCACGTCTACGCGGGCACGACCGAGCAGCCGGACTCCGCCATCTGGCTGGCGGTGGTGGCCCAACCGCGGGGGGATCAACCGGTACAACTCAGCCTCTTGAGCGGCTCCACCGCCCTCTCCCAGGCCACCGATGGCCGGGAGGCCCAGGCGCCATTCCTGCCGCTGCCGGAGCGGATGCGCCAGGACGGCTCCACCTACGCCGGACCGGGCAGTCGGGTCGCCACAGAGCTGCTACTGCGCCAGCGCAACCCTGACCTGCCCAAACGGTGGACCCTCGCCCCGGGGGTCCCAACAACCCTGCTGCTGCTGCCCATTCCCGTGCAAGGCCTGGACCCGCTGCTGAATGGCCGCAATTTGCAGCTCCGGCTCCAGGCCAGCGGCCCGATCAGCGTGGCGACCCTGGCCGCCTTTGGAGCAGGGGACAAGCCTCCAAGCCCGTCCGCTCTGCAACAACTCCTTACATCTGGCGTCCTGAGTCCCAAGGAGCACAAACCCACCCCGCGGGGCGCGCGCGGCCGCATGGTCTATTCGCGGGTCAGCGGGGTGCAAGTCGGCAGCACATGGAGCGCCGTGATCACGGATCCAGGTCAACCCTGCCTCTCGAGCGCCTCAGCGCCCATCTCCTGGCCGATTGCCTCACTGGAGCGCGGCACCCTCGGGACTGCCCAAGTACAAACTGCAGAACTCAAGGTCCACTACCCCGACACCGCCTGGGCCGCCCACGGCAACTACGGTGTCGCATACGACATCCGCATCCCACTCTGCAATCGCTCCAAGAGCAGCACTGAACTGGCCGTCGCCCTGGAGTCACCGCTGAAAACCGACAAACCCATCGGTGGCCTGCGCTTCAACAGCAGCCCATCCCGCTCGGTGATGTTTCGCGGCACGGTCGAACTCAGCGGTCTCGACGGCGAAGCCAGCCGCCAAAGCTTTCATGTGGTGCAGCGGGCCGGACAGCAGGGCCCTGAACTCGGCCGCATCCAGCTGGCCGCCGGGGGCAAGCGGGAACTGCGCGTGCGCCTTATTTACCCCGCGGATGCCACCCCGCCCCAGGTCCTCAGCCTGCTGCCTGTGAAACAATCGCCAGCACCGCCAGACAGCCTCCAGCCGTGACGCAAGCCCGCAAGCGCAGGGTCTTTCCCTTCACCGCCATCGTGGGTCAGGAGGAGATGAAGCTGGCCCTGCTGTTGAACGTGATCGATCCGCGCATTGGCGGCGTGATGATCATGGGCGACCGCGGCACCGGTAAGAGCACCACGATCCGCGCCCTGGCTGATCTGCTGCCCGAGATCGATGTGGTCGCCGGGGACCCCTACAACAGCTCCGCCCAGGACCCCGATCTGCAGAGCAGTGAGGTGCGTCAGCGGGATGAGCAGGGAGAGCAACTCCTCACTGAGAAGCGCCAGGTGCCGATGGTGGACCTGCCCCTGGGGGCCACCGAAGACCGCCTCTGCGGAACCATCGATATCGAGAAGGCTCTAAGCGAGGGTGTCCGGGCCTTTGAGCCCGGCCTGCTTGCCAAGGCCAACCGTGGCCTGCTCTATGTCGATGAGGTAAACCTCCTCGACGACCACCTGGTGGACGTGCTGCTCGACTCCGCCGCCTCCGGCTGGAACACCGTGGAACGGGAAGGTGTCAGCGTCCGCCACCCGGCCCGCTTCGTGCTGATTGGTTCGGGCAACCCGGAAGAAGGCGAACTGCGTCCCCAGCTGCTCGACCGTTTCGGCATGAGCGTCGAGGTGCGAACCGTCCGCGACCCCGAACTGCGGGTCCAGGTGGTGGACCAGCGCACCGCCTTTGACAACGACCCCGACGGCTTCAACAACGCCGTTCAAGGCACCCAAGACGGCCTGCAGGCCCGGGTGGTTGAAGCCCAGAGCCGTCTGCCCCAAGTCCAGATCGACGATGACCTGCGGGTGCGCATCTCCGCAATCTGCGGCGAGCTGGATGTAGATGGCCTGCGGGGAGACATCGTGACCAACCGGGCCGCGCGGGCCTTGGCCGCCTTCGAAGGCCGCACCGAGGTGACCGAAGACGATGTGGCCCGCGTTGCTGCCTGCTGCCTGCGTCACCGCCTGCGCAAGGATCCCCTCGAGCAGATCGACTCCGGTGATCGGGTCGTCAAGGTCTTCTGCAAAGTGTTCGAGCGCCCAGAAAGCACCGACAAGGGCGCCTTCGAACTGGCCCTCGCAGCCTAAGGCCCTTGCGGATCCTCGGCATCGATCCCGGTCTGGCTCGCGTGGGCTACGGCGTGATTGATGTCGAGGAGGGCCCCGGCGGGGCCCAAACCATGCTCGATTGCGGAATCATTCGAACAGACCCCGGGCGCAGCGATGGCGATCGGATGGTCGAAATCGCGAAGGACCTGCGGGTGTTGATCCGCACCTGGAGGCCGCAGTTGGCAGCCGTCGAGAAGTTCTTCTTCTACCGCTCCAGCACCACCATCTCCGTGGTCCAAGCGCGGGGGGTCCTGATGATGACCCTGGCCCGCTTCGGTGTCCCCGTGGTGGAGTTCCCACCGATGCAAATCAAGTTGGCCCTTGCTGGCCATGGCCATGCCGATAAGGACGACGTGCTCGACGCGGTGATGCGCGAACTCAACCTCGACACCCCACCACGACCCGACGACGCCGCCGATGCTCTGGCGGTTGCCCTCACCGGCTGGTTCCAGCGCTGATGGATGCCCCCAAGAAAGAGCTGCGCCGAGCGTTAAAGCAGCGGCGACTGGCGCTCCACCCCAGCTACGCCCCAAGCCTGCAACGGCAGGCCATCCAACAGCTCCCCCGCCTCCTGCCTGAGGGCAAGGCCCTGGGGCTCTACTGGCCGCTGCCCGGGGAAGTCGATCTGCGGAGCCTCGCCGACCTCACCGCCCTGGCAGACCGGATTGCCTTGCCCTGCATCACAGGGGGGGAGTTGCGCTATCGCCGCTGGAGCCCCAGCGATCCCACCGCCAAGGACGAGACCGGCATTCCCGCCCCCACGAGCGCTGAGAGCAACCTCAAAGCGGAGCAGATCGGCCTTCTCTTGGCACCAGCCCTGGCTTTCGATCAAGCGGGGATCCGCCTGGGCTATGGCGGCGGCTGGTTCGACCGCCTCCGGCAGCAGAGCCCCTGGAACCAGGTGCCCGCCCTAGCTGTCGTCGCGCGGGGCTGCCTCGTGGAACAGCTCCCCGCCGATCCCTGGGATGTGTCTTTCCCAGGCTGGCTGGATGAGGAGGGCATCCATTGGCGTGATGGAGTGCAACGTCTTGAACAACCTTGAAGACAAGGCACAGCGGAGCATCGAATTTGGCAGGATCAGTACAATTCACAGTGGCAAGGGTGGATCACGCAGGCAACGACGCAGTCTTTCCCTCGACCAACACAGGCCGTCCGTCCTCCGCTGACGAGCCCCGCAGCGAGATCAGCACGAGCGCCCTCTCGATGATGGTGAGCTCGATGGTCCACATGGTTCAAGCCGGCCAGACCCAGACAGACAGCAATTGGTCCGCTTAAGTCGTCAGCAAAGGCCCTGAACGCCAATGCGAGCGACCGTTCTGTTTTGCCTCGTCACTCCTGTACTGGTCTCAGCCCCCTCGGCCAGGGCCCACGGCATTGAGACGAGCATCAACCGGCTCGAGAGCCTCAACGCCGCTCTAGTGCTACGAAGCCAGTTCTCAACGGGTGAGCCCACCACCGATGCATTGGTGCGACTGATTGGCCCGGACGGCAGCCAGCACGAGCTAGGGCGAACCGATACCGCGGGGCGCCTCAGCTTCTCCCTACCGACAGGCAGCCAAGGCGCTTGGGAGGTGCAAGTCGATGGCGGCCCAGGCCACCGCGACTACCTGGAAATGTCCGTCCAGGCCGGTGAAGTGCAGCTCGATCAAATCAGCACCGGCCACCAACCGCGGCCCCTGATCTGGCTCAGTACCTTCAGTACGACTGCCATGCTGATGGGACTTCAGCGCATGCGACGCAACCGTTAATGGCCACCGGCAGCCAAAAGCTCGATCAAATCGTTGACCGCCTCAAAGGCACCGCCGATCCGAAGCGGCGCTACGAATACGTGCTCTGGCTCGCCAAGAAGCTCGAGCCCCTGCCAGAGGAATTCCGCAACGAAGTCTTCAAGGTCAAAGGTTGCGTGTCCCAGGTGTACGTCGTCGGACAACTGGTGGACGGCGGGCTCCATTGGCAGGGCGATAGTGATGCCGCCATCACCAAAGGCCTGCTGGCCCTGCTGATCGAGGGCACCGAGGGCCTCGATCCGAGCGCCATGGCCGGCCTTGACCCGACCTTCTTGAGTGAAACGGGTCTGCAGGCCAGCCTGACCCCCTCCCGAGCCAATGGCTTTCTGAACATCTTCAAGATGATGCAGGCCCAGGCCTGCGCCCTGACCCCCGCGGCGTAAATCCGGGGAGGTCGATTTCTAGGATCACTTCTTTCGGATCGGCGACAGGATGACCATCGGCATCGGCTTGCTCGGGCTCGGCACTGTGGGAGCAGGCGTTGCGGAAATCCTGCAAACCCCTGACAGTCGCCACCCGCTCGTGGGAAATCTGGCGCTCAAACGCGTGGCCGTCAGGGATCTGAACCGCCCTCGGCCCATCGATCTCCCCAGCGACATCCTTTGCACCGACCCTGAAGCGGTCGTCCAGGACCCCGCCGTTGACATCGTCGTTGAGGTCATGGGTGGCCTGGAGCCCGCCCGCAGCCTGATCCTGGCGGCGATTGCGGCCGGGAAGCCGGTCGTCACGGCCAACAAGGCTGTGATCGCGCGCCACGGCGAAGAAATTGCGGCAGCCGCCGCCGAGAAAGGTGTCTACGTACTGATCGAAGCCGCCGTGGGCGGCGGAATCCCCATCATCGAACCCCTCAAGCAGTCCCTGGGGGGAAACCGGATCCAGCGGGTGAGCGGAATCATCAACGGCACCACCAACTACATACTCAGCCGGATGGCCGATGAGGGCGCGGCCTACGCCGAGGTGCTGGCTGACGCCCAACGTCTGGGTTACGCCGAAGCCGATCCGGCCGCCGATGTGGGCGGTGGTGATGCAGCAGACAAGATTGCCATCCTCTCGGGCCTGGCCTACGGGGGACCGATCGAGCGCGCGGCAATTCCAACCAAAGGCATCGATCGCCTGGATGGCTGCGATGTGAACTACGCCGAGCAACTGGGCTATGTGGTGAAACTCGTCGCCCAAGCCAAGAACCTCGGCACCGCAAGCGATGGCACTGTCCAGCTGGATGTTCGGGTGAGTCCTACCCTGCTGCCGAAGGATCACCCCCTCGCCGGCGTGCATGGCGTGAACAACGCGATTCTGGTGGAAGGCGACCCCGTCGGTCGCGTGATGTTCTACGGCCCCGGCGCAGGATCCGGCCCCACCGCATCCGCCGTGGTCGCGGACATCTTGAACATCGCCGGCATCCGCGCTGCAACGGGAAACAACGGCGGACTCGACCCCCTCTTGGCGGCAAACCGCTGGCGCAACTGTGCCCTGGTGGATGCCGGAGAAACCATGCAACGGCACTACGTGCGCCTGCAAACCGGCGATGAAGCCGGGGTGATCGGCCTCATTGGGAGCTGCTTTGGCGACCAGGGCGTCTCGATTCGCTCGATCGTCCAGTTCGAAACCACCGGGGATGCGGCCGACGCCGAAATCGTGGTGATCACCCATGAGGTGAAACAGCAGCACTTCGCCCAGGCCCTGGGTGCGATCAAGGCGCTGCCCGAGGTGAAAGCCGTCGCGGCCTGCCTACCCACGCTCTAGTGGCAGCCCCAGGGGCACCTGGGCCAGAGTCGGGGAACCGGTTGGTGCCGTTCCCCTGACCCAAACGCCGTTCTGTAGCTCTCCGAACGTTTTGAGCGCAGACAACGCGGAACCCTGGGCGCGTCAGCTGGTTTGCGCTTCGGCCTCACCCCTCCGTTGGCCATGACCTCAGTTAGCACCTTTCATCAAGGCGATTGCGTCACTCTCGTGAGCGACTCGCATACGTACCAAGTGGTTGGCATTGATAACAGCCACAACCGCTGCTGGGTGCGGCGCTGGCCCCTCGCCCGCCACGGGTGTCCCGTCTTTGAAATTTCCCTGCAACAGCTCGAGGGACACCGAGCCATCACCTCCGCAAATTGAAGACTTGGGGCTTGAATGGGGCGGCTGAAGCTAAGCGCCCCATCACTCGCCTCCCCGCTGCTGCCGGCCTTTTGGCCCTGTTGCCGGCTCTGCAGCTGTTGATGGGCTGCCAGCCACCCCATCCCGCCGGTCAGCTGGTGGTGGCCAACAAGAGCAGCCTGGATTCTGTCGATCCGGTCGATGTCTATCTTCTGGCCGGAACGCAACTGCTCAGCGCCGTTGGTGACCCCCTGTACGCCGCCGATCGGCAAGGTCAACTCCAACCACGCCTGGCGACGGCACTGCCGCAATTCAGCGCCGACGGCCTCAGCGCTCGAATCCCCCTGCGCCAAGGCGTGCGCTTCCACGACGGAACCCGCTTCGATGCCGAGGCGATGGTGTTCAACCTCAATCGCTTCCGCCGCCTCGGAAAACTGAGCTACCTGCTGGACGACCGCATCGCATCGGTGCGCAGCGTCGGGCCTTACACAATTGAAGTCCGCCTGACGCGGCCCTACCGCGCCCTCGCGGCGCTTCTGAGTTCGATCACCTTCACTCCGGTTTCACCCACCGCCTACCGGGACTACAGCGAGCGCTCCCTGACGGGGCGGTTTGTAGGGACCGGTCCCTACCGCTTGGCCAGCTACAGCCCGCGCAAACAGCAGCTGCTGCCATTTGAGGACTACTGGGGGACGCCCGCCAAAAACGCCGGGATCCACCTGATCACCCTGAGCAACTCCACCGCTTTATTTGGCTCCCTGGTCAGCGGCGAGGTGGACGTCTTGATCTCGAGTGGGCTCGAGAGCGACCAACAGGAGGCCCTTGATGCCCGCGTTTCCCGCGGGGAACTCGTCAGCGGAGCCGGTCCGGCCATCGAGATCGCTTTGATGGCCCTCAACAGCCAACGCAGCCCGTTTAACCGCAGTGACCTGCGGCAGGCGGTGGCCCTGAGCCTGGATCGCCAGCTGATTAGCCAACGGGTGAGCTTTGGCCTGAGTGAACCCCTGCGCTCCCTTGTGCCGCCACCTCTGGCAGGCTCCACCCCCCCGAGCTGGCCGGCATATTCCCCCAAGGCCGCTCGGGCGCTCTACAAGCAGGCCGGCTTCTGCAACGGGAACCGGCTGACACTTCCGCTGACCTTCCGGTCGAACCACGCCTCCGATCGCCTCTTTGCCCTCACCTGGCAGGCGCAATTGCGCCGCGACCTGGGGGACTGTGTGCGGCTGGAGATCACCGGGATGGAATCCACCAGCGCCTACCGGCAGCTGGCCCAGGGGGTCTTCCCGATGATCATTTACGACTGGATTGGGGATTACCCCGACCCGGACACCTACCTGGCCCCGCTGCTGGGCTGCCGCAGGAGAACGGGCGACCATTGCCTCGCAGGCAGCAGCGTGGACTCGGGCAGCTTCTGGACAGCGCCCGGCCTGCAAGTGCAGCTTCAGGCCAGTGAGAGCCGCACGGGAGCGGCCCGCCAGAGCAGCCTGCTCACGGTCCAGCGGATGGCTGCCAAGGGCGCCTCGTTTGTTCCCCTGTGGCAGGTCAATGCCCGCGCCTGGGGACAACGGAACCTGAGCGCACCTCAATTTGATGGGTCCGGCCGGGTGATCCTGCAGACGCTAGAGATGGTGAAGCAGTGAACCGCCGCCATCACCTCTGGGGCTACCTGCTGAGCCGCCTGGCCCTCGTGCCCGTGATGCTCTGGCTGATTGCCAGCCTGGTGTTCCTGTTGCTGCGGGTTGCCCCCGGCGATCCGATCGACGCCCTGCTCGGTCCCCGGGCTCCGCAGGCCGCGCGGGAGGCCCTGCGGCAGCAACTGGGGCTCGACCAGAGCCTGCCTGTGCAATACGGCCAGTACCTCAACGACCTTCTGCACGGCCAACTGGGGACGTCCCTGACCAACCAGGAACCCGTGACCACGGTGATCGCGCGCAGCCTTGCCGCCAGCCTGGAACTCGGTCTAACAGCGCTGCTGATCGCGGCGGTTGTCGGACTTGCCGTGGGGTTCAGCGGCATTGCCAGACCGGAGGGCAAGCTCGACCTCTCCGCCCGGCTCTATGGCATCGGCACCTACGCAATGCCCCCGTTTTGGGCCGCGATGTTGGTGCAGCTGGTCTTCGCGGTCTGGCTGGGTTGGCTCCCTGTAGGCGGGCGCTTTCCCGCCACCTTGATCCCGCCGGAGGGCAGTGGCTTTTATCTGCTCGACAGCCTGCTGCAGTGCAACGGCCAACAGTTTTGGGGCGCGATCCGGCATCTCGTTCTGCCGGCCAGCACCCTGGGGATCCTGCTCAGCGGCATCTTCGCCAACGCCCTACGCCTCAATCTGCGGCGGGCCTTGGATTCCGACTACGTAGAGGCGGCCCGCAGCAGGGGACTCAGCGAAACCCGCGTGGTCCTTCGCCATGCCCTGCCAAATGCCATTCTGCCGGTGCTTACGATTGCAGGTATCACCGTGGCGTCTCTGATCGGTGGAGCCCTACTGATCGAGGTGACCTACTCCTGGCCAGGGGTGGCCTACCGGCTTCAAGAAGCCATCAGCCAACGAAACTACCCGGTCGTCCAGGGAATAGTCGTGGTGGTGGCCAGCCTCGTCGTGGCAGTCAGCGTGCTGGTGGATCTGCTGGTGGCTCTGCTGGATCCACGCGTGAAGTTCTGACCTCGATCCGGTTCTCCCAGAGCTGGGCCAGCTCATGATCGAGCACATAGGCGCTCACCCCACCCAGGTCCCGGCGCTGGGGCGCGAGTTCCCGTTTCACCCCGCCTGGATCCAAGCCCCACAAGAACTCACTGCTCAAGCTCAAGATCAAGTTCTGAACCCGCGTGGGATCAACGCCAACCCACTCCTCGCCAAACTTGAACAAGGGCGCCTCGCTGCTCGGCTGCATGCGCACGGGGGAGAAGTGGCTGGCTCCCTCGAGCAGCACCAAACGGCTACGGGGATTGGGATCGGGCAGGAACAAGCGCAGCTGCTCGCTTAGGGGGGGCGTTATCAGATCCAGACTCCCGCCCAGCATCAACACAGGAGCCTCCAGCCCCCGCAAACCGCGATGGGGCCAGAGCAAGCTGCCAAATCCGTTGAGGGTGACGACGCCCGCGATCGGCTGGGCCAGCGGTTGCACTGCCGGTAGGGGCACCTCGGGAAGTTGGCACTGCAGCAGGCGCGAAAGGTTGATCAGCGGCAAGCCCGCCAGCGATCTCTTGCAACGGCGCTGCAGACCGGGCTCAGGACGCAGACCAGCCGCCAAGAGGCTCGTCAGCCCGGCCAGGGAATGGCCCAGCAGAACCACCCGCTGCCCCAACCCAGGCAATCCACCCGAGTGAGCCGCAGCCACAACGGCCTGCAGGTCCCGGACGCGCCCAGGAAGGGTCTCGGCACCGGGGGGCAAGCGGCGGCCCTGGACGAGCTCACGCACCGCCAGCTCATTACTGCCGGGGTGATCCAGCAACACCACGGGCCACTTCCGCTCATGCAGGGCCTCAGCAAACCAGCGCAGCTGATCTGTGCTGCCCCCCAAGCCGGGCATCAAGAGCACCCAGGTGGTCGCCCCATGGACAGGCCAGAGCTCCAGCGTCAGGACCTCCTGGCGATGCGAGACCGGCAGACGCCAGCGCTGCGACGCCCGATTAGCTGCCGAGCCCTGCTGCTCCAGGAAGACCCCGTCGGAGAGAGGCAACAGCGGCGTGCCGTGGGGTAGCGGCAGGGTTTGCAGCGCCTGAAGGGCCACCTTCTGCTCGAACAACTGCCGCTGCCAGCCTTCGGCCAACTGCTGAAGACCGTCCAGGTTGATCGTGAGCTGTCGAACCGGAAGCGCCCGCATTAACTCGAGCACGGTCACCTGCTGCTGCTCTTTGAGCAGGGCGTTCAAGGTACTGAGCACCAGGGGGCCTGCATTGCCGTTCTCCGTGCTGAGCAGGACGCCCAACTCTTCGGAAACGCGCTGGCCGGCCCAGCTGCGCATCATCTGCTGGGTAAAGCTGCGCTGCTGCACCAAAGAGGTGTTCAGCAGCTGATGCAACTGCGCTTGGCTTTGGGGATCCAACAAGTTGAGCCAGACCCGGAGCTCACCAGAGCGGGTCTCCGGATCACGGCTCCAGCGTTCGAGCTCGGCGAGGTTCAGGGGGAGATCCAGTCCATCGAGGCGGATGTCGAGTTCTTCGGCGGCCTGGAACGGCGGAGCCACCAGCGCTCCGAAGGAGAGAACACCAGCTAGCAGACTGCTGCACAGTGCACGGCGGCGACGCAAGCGGGTTGGCTCAACCACGGATGCAGGCAACAGGCTGGAGCTGGTGGCACCAGTTTCCCCCGGCATTGAGGGAACTGGCCACTGTTCGTCTGGTTGCCAGTTTTGGCGCCGGGGGGATTTTGTATCTCACTCCGATGGTGTTTCACCAACAGGAGTTCAGCGCCGCCTCAATTGGACTGGGCTTAGCCCTTGCCGCCCTGGCTGGAACGATCGGGCGCTTCATCAGTGGGGCCCTGCTCGACAAAGGCCGCAGCTGCGGAACGCCCGTACTGCTCGCCGCGGCCTGCGGGTTTGCCGGAGATAGCTTCCTACTGCAAGCCAGCACCATGAAGGGCTACGTCGCCGGCCAGCTATGCATCGGCATGGCCGGCGGTCTGTACTGGCCAGCAGTGGAACTCGCCGTACCGCAATGCGCCCAGCCCCTGCCCTCCGCCAAGGGCTATGCCCTCGTGCGCAGCACCGATGCCCTTGGCGTTGCCACCGGGACGCTTTCAGGGTCGCTGTTTGCGGCCGCGGGGCTGTTGCGAGGCGTCTACGGGATTGATATCGCGGCGGTGATCGCCCTGGCGGTTCTGCTGCTACTCAAACCACTTCCTCGGGCAGCGAAATCCAGCGACAGCGGAGAGGGAAAACTTCCCCTGCGCCAATGGCTTCCAGCCCTAGTGCCCATGTTGGCCATTTCGGTTGTAGCCACGTCGATGCCAGCCTTGATGCAGAGCGCCCTACCGTTGGACTTGGTGCGCGGCGGACTGAACCGAGCCGGGCAACCTGAAAGTTTGAGCGCCCTGCTCATCGGCCTGCAATTGGGCCTGTTGGTCTTGATTCAATGGCCCGTGGGTCGGGCCCTGGCCCTGCGCCCAGTGGGGGTGGGCCTGGGACTGAGCTTGGTCTGCTTCATCGGCGGGACCCTGCTGTTGGCGGCCTCAGCCTTCAGCAGTCAGGGCATTGCGCTTGTGGTGGTCGCCCTGGCAGTGGTCGCCCTCGGGCAGGCCGCGTTTTTGCCGACAGCGACGGAGGCGGTCATCGAGCTCAGTCCAAAGGGGCATGGCGGCTTGGCGATGGCCCTCTTTTCCCAATGCTTTGCTATCAGCGCCTTTGCCGCACCGCTGCTGGCGGGGGTTCTGTTAGATCGCCATGGCCATGGCGTCCGCCTTTGGCTGACCACGGCCATCACGTGCGGCCTCAGTCTGCTCTTAGTCGGACCAGTTCAGCGCCGCTCGAAAAGGCGACCTACTTAGGCCTTGTTCTTGGCGACCCAGGCTTCGTGCGGAAGGGGCTCGGTGCCGTACTCCCAGTCGTCGTAGTCGGGATCGTTGCGGATCTGCTGGTGCAGCTCCTTCTGACTGTCGAAATCGTGGGATTGACGGTCGTCACCGGTGGTTTCAGGGGTGGGGTGGGCCGTCATGGCAAACCTGGGACTTGCGTCATTCTGGAACAGCTACTTCGATTTGGAAGGGAGTAGCCGCAACCAAGCCCAGAAGAGAAACGCCACCGGAAGCATCGCGAGCAGCAGCAGGATCAGCACAAAACGCAGTTCCTCGTCCACCGAATCCGGGCCCTCTCCGCGAGACTGATGCTGACGGATGCCCCAATCCCCTGATGCATCAGCTCTGGCTGCTGGTTCCCTGGGCCGTCTTCGCCCTGGCCGCAGGGGTGAAGTTTTGGAGGTTGACGCGGCCGTTTCGGCGGCAAGTCGGAGAACCCAGCACCGAGCAGGTTCGCGCCTCCCTTGAGCGCCGCTGGCAGGCGGACCAGGGGGAACTCAGTGAATAGTGGCCGAGGGACGCTGCCCCGCGCAGGCCAGGCAGCCGCCGTTAATGCGATACGGCGCCAGGTGATCCCTTAGGCAACGGGTGCCTCGAAAAAACAACACCTGTCCCATTTCGCGGGCATGGGCATCGGTGAGAGGCAAGGCCAACCAGCTTTCGGGAAACTGCCCCTTGAGGGACTCCCGATTCGCCAGAGCTTCACGCCGGCGCTGCCGCTCTTCCCGATCGTTTTTCGCGCAAACCGCCTCCACCTGGAGCTCACGGGAACAGTCCACACAAGCCTGCACCGTGGTTTTTTTTCGCTCCAGGTTGTGGGAGAGCTTGTCACTGGGGACCTCCCGCTCTTTGCCGCAGCTACAACGGCACCACCAGTAGGCATTCCCAGCCATGGAACGTTTCTCGGACGCGCGCACGACGGTGAGTTGCCCATACACCTGACCAAGGCGATTGCGCGGCTTGGAAGGCATTCAATCCAATGAACTCTGCTAAAAATCCTAGGGAGTGGGATTGAGAAAACACAGGAACAATGACGCGACGCAACAGCGGGCTAATACGACTGCTTCTCTCCTCGCTCTGGCTTCTGCTCGGGGTGTTTGCGTTCCTCAGCCTCGCCAAAGTATTCCTTTGGGCATTGAGCTGGTATTTCATTCGCGCAGCTCTTGCCATTGGGTTGGCGTACTTCGTAATCGATCGTGTACGGAGCCTCCGGCAAATCCAGGACCTGCGGGCTTTGAGCTTACGGGCCTGGCTGGAAGAGGACTGATCGCATCCCTTCATCAAGTTCGCCATGGCGAAAAACATTGACCTCATTGTTCATCCGAGCCTGGTAATTCCAGCGGCGGATTTGCAGTGGTCATTCAGTCGCAGTGCAGGACCAGGTGGTCAAAACGTGAACAAGCTGGAAACGGCTGTCGAGCTCAGTTTTGACATCGCAGGAAGCACGGTTTTGGGACCCTTCCAGAAACAACGGCTGCAATCGCGCCTCACCCAGTTGAGGGGCTCAGGCGTGCTTTGCATCCGTGCATCCGTGCACCGGTCGCAATACAAGAACCGTTGCCTGGCGCTTGAGAAGATGGCTGAGGCACTGCGGGACGGTCTCAAACCAGACCCCAAACCACGGCGCGCCACCAAGCCCTCGAAAGCCTCCAACCGAAAACGCCTGGAGGTGAAGAAACTTCGCGGCCATGTCAAACGTAACCGGCAGCAACGTCCCCGGGTTGACGACTGAACGCTAGACGTATCGACCGTGATGTCACCAGGGTGATGAATCCGGATCACCGTCACACCGGAAGGGGTTTGTCCCGCAAAGCGCAAAATCTCACTTCCGGAGACTGCAAATCAGACTTCCTGGGCGAAGCGAGACACGTCGTCGGCCGTCATAGCCTCTAGGGCGGCTTGCCGCAGGGAGGGCTCAGCCTGAACCCGCGACAAAAACTGCTACAGCTACTCGAACGCCATGGGCGCATGGCTAGGAGCTGTGGCCTTGAGCAAAGCCGACCGTGGTCTGGGGCGCAACAAAGTTCAGCGGTTCCAGGCAGGCTGAAGGGGTCAGCAGATGGCCTGTCGGCCAAAATGCAACCATCCCCGTGGTCGTCACTCCACACCTCGAGACCCTGTCCTCTCGATCCCTCTGGGCGGAATACACGTAACGCACCTTGAGAATCCCCCTCGGCCGGCGCTGAACGCCCCAAAATGAGGCAACCGTCCGATCGATCCTCCATGCCAGGCCCTGCCGTTAGCGCACAAGAGAAAAACGAGTGGGCGAACTTTGTGGTTCAGCAACTGGTGAGTTTCTTGGGTGCGCGCAAAGAGGAGATCTACGCCGATTACGCCGCCCAAAGTGAGGGCAAACTCAGCCGGAAAACCATCGAAGAAGCCGGTCTCATGGATTTCGAGATAGCCCTGACGTATCTGAACGAACGCAACTCCGGACTAGGCCGGGGCTTCCTTGGAATGAACCTGATTCGATAGCGACTTGACTAGACGTTGAAGAGGCACTCGATAGGTTCCAGTCATAGCAGTAGATCTCGTCAATAGAAGGCCGGTAGACTTTTGTTAGAGTTGTGGAGAAATTGATATAGTGAACGAACTGTCTTGTCTACAATGCAGAAAATATGTCGGTTCGGCCCGCTGAAAGCCCTAGAGAACGTTTTCTGCAAGCAAGACAGTTTGACGCGTCTTTTGCTACCGCTGCTGCTTGGTGCGATTGCCACCCCACTCAGCGCCGCTGCACACCACGGAAGGCTCCTGGCACACGTAGTAGAGGAAGGCGAGAAGAGCCTTCCAGTAAGTCGTGGAAGAGTTGATGCCGGTTCTAACGAACAGATTTACCTAATGCTTAAGGATGGTGCTTCATTCACCGTACCTATCCCGATGACAAACCGGTTCACTTGTGAGTTAGAAGGTGAAAAGTGGGTTGAGACCCCCGTCAAGGGCGTAGACGGGCGCTGGAAGGCGTTCTGGTGTGTCGCTGGGATGAAGTAGCCAGAGATGCGAACACAACCACTAAACAGGTCCCACCACAAACCGAGCCAAACAGGTCATCCAGACTCTAATTACTCCGAATAACGCAAGAGCAAGAAGTCGAGCACTTAAGAGCGATACCAGACAAAACCTCTGATTTTCACTGATAACATTAGCCATTGCCGCGCGCGATACAAGCAAGTCAATAACTCTATCAGGGATATCTTTAGACGAATGAATGGACGCCCTCAGTTTAAATGATCAAATCAGAAGCGGGCAAGATGTTCACTACAAGCAGATCATTGGCAAATTAGAGTTGCATGGAATGCTAAACAAGCTACGCGGCTTAATCAGCTCAACAACGCTAAGAATTCGAAAGGTAGTCGAATCGACAACAATCTACTTCCATTTGATATGAGATGAGATATGCCGTGTTTCATCTTCGTGAAAACGAAGGAAGAGACAAAGAAACAACAACTTGTATGATCAAAAGATTCGCATTGGGAACAGAGCCACTCGGGAACCACCTAGACAGCAGGGGAAGGAAAAGAAGGATGTTTAATACTCAGCAAGGAATCAGACCTAGCCACAAGTAATAACAGCGTGACGAATAAATACCTACAACTACATACAGCCAGAGAGAACCGAAGAGTGTCATATCATTACAAACCCGCGATGCGCTGGATGCGGGAATAGCCGCAATGACTTTTGGCCTGGCGACCAATTGGTAAAATGAAATGCAGTAGTATGTTAGAAAGCCTTAAGAGTCCTATGAGTTCAAACGATCATATTCTTGTTGATTGCCCACCTTATGGGACTTTCAAGGTTGCCGCGACATCCGAATTCATTTGCTGGAGAGCGACATCATTTCACACAAAAGAACCGACAACCATTCAATGGTTGCAGTCGCTAGAAAAAGATTCAGTATTGATAGATGTAGGCGCTAACATTGGCATTTATACTATTCCAGCCGCTCTCTTTCATGCAAAGAGAGTGATTGCAATTGAGCCCGAGATCAAAAGCTACCGAGAGCTGATAAGAAATGTCGAGCTTAATGGTGTCGATAAAGTCGTGGATGCGTTACCTTTGGCTGTATCAACAGAATTTGCAAATTGCGTCTCAAGCCTGTATCTGACAAGTGACGAGCCTGGTTCGAGCTGCCACCAGGTTGGCCGCAATCAGAATTATTTGCTGAATCCTACCAATGAAGAGAGGAAAAGAAGATCTATTTATTGCATTTCACTATCTTCAATAGTCACCAAAGCTCATGATGAGAATCCAACATCTCCACTGCATATCAAGGTTGACGTGGATGGGATCGAAGAAGATGTTTGCCAGTCGCTATTTGACTCGAAGGCTTTAAACTATGTCAACACCCTTCAAGTTGAACTGAATCCCGCAATACCCCAACACGGTAGCCTCATCAACAAGTTACAAGATCATGGATTCAGCTATTCAAAAGCACAGGTTGCTAAGGCAGCTAGAAAAAGTGGTAATTTTGAAGGTTTTGCTGAATACGTATTTCGTCGATACATCACTCGTGGACTTGCATCGAGCTTACCGGAAGATGTATCAAGTAAGTTTTATTTTGTAGATGATGAAGATGATCAGTCCGATGTTTCAGGCTTAGTGCTTGGGTCAAAGCTTAAACCTAATTCAGTCAAAAGCTTTTTTTCCAATACTTGCAATCCTGTAGAAATATCAACAAGTCCGCCGGCTCTGGTGCTTCCTCAACTGCTAAGTGTTGGCGAATGCCTTGAAATATGCTCTTCACTCGGACAATGCATTGAAGACTCGAATGATTTTGGGTTTAGTTCCAGTTCGGGTTTTAACAAGGATGAAAATCGGCGTGCTATTTCAACCGAGAAGCTACTTCAAGTCGATATGCCATATGTGCAGCAGCTGTTTAGGCGTTTTTCCGATATTGAGATACCCAGGTCTATTATTAAGAAGAGCATGCCCATATTAAAGTCGTATTTGGGGCTTGAAGCGAAAAACCCATTTGTTCCTGGGCTGAAACTAACTGTAAGAATACGACATTTCCTAGATCTCCAAGGTTTTTATCTCACTTGCCACCATGATTCGAGGGACACTCTTTTTGCTCTGGTTTGTCCGTTGACGCCATCATCAAGTACTACTACCTTATTTAACTCAGCTCCTGAAACGAATAATCGAGCTCCATCAGACAAATCATTGCGCCTTGAGTCACAGTTTAGAGGTGGGCATTTTTATGAAACTTCAGCCAACGTAGATGGCATCTACAGGGTAGTAAATGGTGATGGTGACAACTTGTATTGCCTTTATGCACATAGCACATATCTTCGGCATGGTGACACATTAGTTATTCCAAATTTGGGATCAGAGGCCTTTGCGAGACCTGACTGGGGACAGAATAATCCTCTTGCGCACTTTGGTCATGGAGTTTTCCCACCAATCCCAGATTTATTAAGACCGGTACTGTTGGTAGATTATATGGTTTCCAAGCAGGAAGATACGGATGTATACTCAACACTATTTGAGACTAGAAAACAGAATTCTCTGCACGTTCATATTTGCCCGTTGGATCATTTACTTGTTGAGCACACTAAAAGTAAATAGGCTGATGGAATGAATGCTATTGATAGTCTTATTGCTCGGTGAACAGAGTTAACTGGAAAGAGAATAGCTTGCCTCTTTCGTTTGCGCAGCAAGATTAATTTAGATTGAGCCAGCACAAACCCGTGATGATAGACCAAAGCATTCATAGTCCTTCGAAATCATTTACGCGATAGTTTCTCGCCATGAATGTTCAAGCTCATCACAGCGCAACAAATACAAGAGCCCAACCTAAAGAGATTGACGACTTATACCATTTGCCTAAAGCAGTTGAATCTCCATTATTAGAAGAGTAGGTTTCAGTCAAATAGCATCAGTCGACTTTGGTTGAGGTTTTGACTTCTTCGAGCAAGTAGCAAAATGTCTTTTCTAGAATCATTCAGCACATACCCTCCAACCCCTTGAATTCATAAGGGTTTCGCTAAACAGGAGTACACACGGAGCTACAAGAACTTACGCTCATTGGAATCATTGATGCAGAAACCATCCGTTATTGTTTATGGCGCATCTTCAACAGAAATGGGTTTTGAAGAAGAATTTGGTTGATCTCTGATGTCTCGGACTGACAATACTTACTGGATTTATTCTAGTTAGGTCAGTATTATCCATTTCTGTCGTTATTGCGATCGTGACCTTTGCTACAGAATCGGAAAAGAAGTAGCAAGCAAACGCCATCGAATAACGTATTAAAGTACACCCAAAAACTCGTGATCCCGAAGCACTACGCAGGGCGAGAGTGATTGAGTACATAGCGGTCACACAACAGGTCTAGTCGCAGTAGTGTGAATCGGTGCGCTGGCGAAAAAAACGAGCTCAATGCAGCAGTCCCTAAGCATCTCGCTGGTGGCACTCAGCTCTTTTGCTTTCTCCATCACAACACTGGCTACCGTCAGCGCCAAACCAGATGAGGTGGCTTCCGGCCCTTATGGTGACGTTGGGTAATGAGGATCAAGCTCACGGGAATCGGCAAACTGCAGATCGCATCCAAGGTCAAACACAAGCCGCTCGCACCCTCTACCAAGCAGGTCTGGGTGGCTTCCTTTCCATGGTAGTGGGCAGCAACAGCGTCTTCTTTGCTGATGTGCGGGCGAATGCAAACTTCGCGGACCGAGGCAGCATCAGCATCAATACCAAGGTGGCTGGTACCACCATCAGCACGTCATCCAGGCTGTGTTGCGTCTGACTGAACGTTGACCGCAGTTGGATATTTGGCGTCAACGGTGGGTATGACACCCGACCGATGGCAGCTGGTGATGCCGCCGATACGGGCGTTGCGGTCTCTGATCAGTGGACAGTCTTTTTCCAGCAGGCAGGGTTTGCTTGGAAGCAGTGAATGATGACTGGAACTTCAATACCTACGGGCTCATCCCAACTGGAACAACTGAATACAGGCTAAATAGTCGCTACAACGAAGGAGCAGTGGATACTTACGGGTTTAATGCAGGCTACAGCCTCACGACAAAGTGGAAGCTCAGCGTTGGCTATTACTACCAAAACCGCGACCTCAATACAGCTGATGGCTCAGGCGTGCTTGGGCGACTGACTTACAGCATCAATGAGGGTGTAACGGTTGGTGTCAATCTGTCTTATGACAGGGCGCTTAAGTCACGCTTCTCGGCTGATATTAAGTGGCGGTTTAATACAGCAGGAATTACGCAAAGTGAAAAGCACAAGCAGGTGTGGGAGTAGCCAACGATTAAGGCACTAACTGAGAGCGTTAAGAATAGGGATGTGCCGGTGCACGATTGCGAGGGTAATGGGGCTTGCAGGCGTAACGGGTTAAGAGGGTGCGGAGGCACTGTTTGTGGTATTTGAACTGACAGCTGCTTACTGTCTGTTTTTACTGTTCAGGTTAGTAACTGACTGTGGCTAGGCACCCTAAACCCCTACCAGCGCAGGGGCTTTTTATTGCTTCAATTACGCCAACAAGCCAACAAATCAGCACCCAGTGTCTAAAGAGGTTGTACTCTTCAATGAGGGCAAGTTTGGGTTTTGATCAGCGATACCAGCTGCTGGTGACTGCGAACAAACCTCCTGCGCTGAGGACTGTCGTAGTCCCCTTCAATAACCTCCAGAGTCGACGTGCCACCCAGCAGCCAGTCGCTCATCGGCCTCATCAAGCCCCATGGTCATGCCGCTTTCCTCAGAAAACGCTTGTCCTGATCGAGCTGCATCACCCGGAGTGCTTCGTAGTCTTCCGTGCACTTCTGGCAGCTACAGGGGACGCCATGCAGATCCCAGCGGTCTAAAAGGAAACCAGTCAGCTCAACTTGGTCTTTGTGGAACTTGGGCAAAGCTAGAAGCCGAAGGCCGGCTGCCCACTCTCAAGGAAACCAATGACGAATGGTTGCCGATTTCGTGGATGTCAGTGGGATCACATCGTTTTCGGTAGCCGTTGCTCCGCAATAACTACTTTTCTTTGTGGGCCTTCATCAGCGAGTACAAGCGGTCCCTCAATCGCTTTTCGAATCATCTGGACTCAGCAGCAGCTCCTCCAAGAGCCGCTCCATTAGGTCTCCTCGAATGCGCAGACGCAGTTTTCGCTTGGGCTGATCCACAGCGGCCAAGACCTCGGTGCTCAGCTCTAGGTAGATCCGTTCTCTCTCGGCCAAGTGCCTGGTCAGTTCATCGTTGCCCCATCAGGAATCGTCTAGGAAGTCTCGTCTCCCTTCATCCTGCCGCCGCCCAGCCAACTGCTCTAAGCCCAGTGGCAATGCAGGTTGTTTTGGCAAAGCTCCGAGCAGTTGAGCGTGTCTGTGATGCAGCAGTCCATTCGCCTGAGCCTCTCTCTCACGGGTGCTGCAGCGCTGGCACTGGCATCAATGGCGCAGGTCAGCGCCAAGCCCGTTCAAGTCGCACAAGGCACAGCCAGTGACCTGGGTGTGATGAGCATCAACCTCAAGGACATCGTCCAACCGCAGGTCGGCATCCAAGGTCAAACCCAAGCCGCTGGCACTCCCAACCAAGCAGGTCTGGGTGGATTCCTTCCACTAGTGGTCGGCAGCAACAGCGTCTTCTATGGCGACGTTCTGGCGAATGCCAACTTCGCAGACATCAACAACTCCTCCAGCATCATCAACACCACCGTTGCTGGCACCACCATCTCCACCTCATCCCGCCTGGGCTATCGCTGGCTCAATGGCGACCGCAGTTGGATGGTTGGCCTGAATGCGGGCTATGACACCCGACCAATGAGCACGGGTGATGCCGATACAGGCATTCCTGTCTATGCCTCACGCACGGCTTTCTTCCAGCAGGCTGCTGTCAATGCAGAAGCGGTAAGCGATAAGTGGGCATTCAATGCCTATGCGCTTATCCCAACGGGTGACACCAAGCAGGTCCTCAACACCGTCTATCAAGGCGGCGCACTGGACACCTACGGCTTGGATGCGGGTTACAGCCTGACGCCAGCCCTAAGAGCATCTGTTGGTTACTACTACCAAAACGGCGATGCAGGAGAAGCAGATGGCTCTGGTGTCTTGGGTCGCCTCGCTTATGCCATCAATAACGAACTAACTATTGGCACCAACCTCTCTTATGACAGTGCCTTCAAGTCACGCTTCTCCGCTGATATCAAGTGGCGCTTCCAGACCAATGGCGGTCCTGGCAAAGAAACACCGAAAAACAATGCTGCCATTGAAGCCCTAATATCAACGCCAAGTAATCGGGATGTGCGGGTGCATGACGACTCCAGAAAGACACGAGTCACAATGGTCGATGGCTCGGTCAAGTTTGTAAACGACTGAATTATTTTACCAATCCCATTAGGTCCTTGGGTGGGGAGATTTCCCAGAGACTTAAGTGAGGGGAATCACTCCTTGATAGCCTGCAACAAATTGCGAAACATATAAGTCTTCAGTGCGAGATCGCGAAAACCAAGAAATCAACATCCAATATCTGGCATCATTGCCATCAACCTAGCTTGACGACAGACCCATCAAGGCACTGAATAGAAGTCACCTCAGAATATGAATTCGACTGTGGGCAGTTTTCAATACGTTGAAGAAAACCGTCAACATATCGATATTCACTCACACCTTTTCCTATGCCGTCACGGTTAGCCGGCACGAAGAAGAACGTTTTTGATGGTTGGGAGTTCCATCAAACTCCATTGAATCCAGTCGCAGAAAGCGTTCTCAAGGAATTGGTAGACAGGGTTGTGAAATAGGTAGGCAAACACGTGCACTCAGTGCGGAATAAGGCCGCTCCGGCACCGAACAACACTTGAGCGCCCGGTGATATGGATTGGACCCACTGCTGGTATGCACACCTAAACCGGTGCCTCATCTCGTCCTGCAGTGGTCCTCAGATCCACAGAAAAAGTTCATTTGGTTACAAACGGCACATCACCGCCAAAGCGGCTGCTGGATCATTTGCTTGTGACCTCCGGGTCGGGCAAGGGAGATAGCTGAGGCGGGCTGGAACCGCCTTTTTCATGTCCGCCGGACCGCTGCTGGGTTGCATCAGCAGACGCTGCTGCCATTCCTGCTCCAGCTGGTCCAGGCGGGTGCTCACGGCTGGGTTCACTGAGGGGCGCCCAGTGATCGGCTAAACCTGGCAACAGATGTGACGTGAGTGGCTGCAAATGCCAGCAAACGGAAACCCGGCATGGGGGTATCTGGAGCCCTTCTGACTCAATGAAGTGGGCTCAGAAATTTGCGGTTGGAACTTGTCGCATGTGTGGGAAAAAACCACAGCTGATCGAGGCTTCAGTCAAGAGGGGATGTATCGAGGACGGGTACTTCAAAGGACATCCAAACGCCAGTCAGTCCACGCCGAAATTCATTCACGTTGGGAGCGGCTATGCGGGTTTACGTCTGGCGAGTCCTGAGTTGGCTGTGAATGCTGAGGAGGCTTCGTACAACTTGCACCCTTGGCGCTTCTCTTGCGGTTGGTTGGTTTCCCGAGCAAGGTTGGACTTTTGTCCATGCTCGACGTGTTGTCAGCGGAGCTTTGTTCTGGGTTCATGAGCCGTCCCAGTGACGTACCAACGCTGGCAATAGCTCTAGTGGTGTCGCCAGCTCATGCCAGCAAACGGACACCGTGTATGGGTTAACTGGAATCCTTGTGAGTACGTGAAGTGGCTTCAGAAATTTGAGGCAGGAATCGGCTTAAACAAGAAACCGCCCAGATGAATGGCGTTTCACCAACCGGCAGCCAATCAGCTCAGGGGCAACGACCTCCGCTGGACGGCACAAGAAGGCGTGGGGCAGGGCGGGGAAAGCTTGGGTGATGGGCTGGGTGGCTATGGGAGTGGCTTCTTTATCTGTCTTCATCGTGCCGCCGCCAAGCCAACTGCTCTAAGCCCAGTGGCAATGCAGGTTGTTTTGGCAAAGCTCCCAGCAGTTGAGCGTGTCTGTGATGCAGCAGTCCATTCGCCTGAGCCTCTCTCTCACGGGTGCTGCACCGCTGGCACTGGCATCATGGCGCAGGTCAGCGCCAAGCCCGTTCAAGTCGCACAAGGCACAGCCAGTGACCTGGGTGTGATGAGCATTCAGCTCAAGGACATCGTCAAACCTCAGGTCGGCATCCAAGGTCAAACTCAAGCCGCTGGCACCCCTAACCAAGCAGGTCTGGGTGGCTTCCTTCCACTTGTGGTCGGCAGCAACAGCGTCTCCTTTGCTGATGTCCTGGCGAATGCCAACTTCGCTGACATCAATAACTCCAGCATCATCATCAACACCACCGTTGCTGGCACCACCATCTCCACCTCATCTCGCCTGGGCTAGCGCTGGCTCAATGGCGACCGCAGTTGGATGTATGGACTGAATGCGGGCTACGACACCCGACCAATGAGCACGGATCCTGCAGACACAGGTATCCCTGTCTATGCCTCACGCACCGCCTTCTTCCAGCAGGCTGCCGTCAATGCAGAAGCGGTGAGCGATAAGTGGAACTTCAATGCCTATGCGCTCATTCCAACGGGTGACACTGAGCAACAGCTCAACACCGTCTATGAAGGCGGTGCACTAGACACCTTCGGTTTGGATGCCGGTTACAACCTCACCAAAGCTTTAAGAGCATCTGTTGGTTACTAATACCAAAACGGCGATGCAGGCGATGCCGATGGCTCTGGCGTCTTGGGACGCCTCGCCTATGCCATCAACAATGGACTCACTGTTGTCACTAATCTTTCCTACGACAGTGCCTTCAAGTCACGCCTCTCCGCTGACATCAAGTGGCGCTTCAATACCAATGGCGGTCCTGGTAAAGAAACACCGAAAACCAATTCCGCCATTGAAGCCCTAATATCAACGCCAAGCAATAGGGATGTGCGGGTACACGATTGTTCCCTGGAGGTTCTTGCGCAATTGGGGCAGTGTTAGGGGGGGGGAATCTCCTAATCAGTGGAGAATTGGGAGCCTAATCACCCAAAGCCCCTGCAACCGCAGGGGCTTTTTATTTCTTCAGTCACACCAATAAGGCAATAAACCAGCCTCCAATGCCTGGCACCATCGCCATCAACGCAACCTGACGGCAGACCCAACGAGGCACTGAATAGAAGTCAACTCAGGAAAACACATCAGCTGTAGGCAATCTTCTATAAGTTAAAGTTAAACCGTCAACAGGTCGACATTCACTAAGGCCTTTTTTCTATACCGTCACGCTTGTTCGGGACAGAGGGGGACTTTTTCTATGCATGGGAGTTCTAAGGAAACTCCATTTAATCGAGTCGTGCCACGCGCTCTCAAGGAATCAGTAGACAGGTTTGCCACAAGAGGTAGACAACCAAGTCCACTCAGCGAGGCAGAAGGCAACGTGCAGCGAGCTGCAGCGGCAACAACTAGCAAAGGAAGGTTGTATGTCGATTGCAGATTCGTTGGAAGCAGCGCGGAAGACGGCCAGTGCCATCAAATTGAAAGGCACGACTACCAGCGGCAGGTCTGCTCAAGGTCGGCTGAATGCCCGTAGAGGCACTTTGAGGAGCCGATCAGGAGGTGTAGCTGTCTGCTCAGCATTCAGGCGTAGAAGCCCCTAGGGGGGGGGGGGAGCTGGGTCCATGCGCCTACGTAATACGGCTTCAGAAAATTGGGCCAGGAAACCATCTGAAGCCGAGGCCCTTCCAATTCACATCAATGGTCAAGAGTCAGCGAACACGTCATAGATCGGTCGAATAGAGCGACTAACCTTTTCTGAGCGCTCTTGAGCTATTTCAAGCCTCCGCTTAGTCGTTGCAAGCTCAACTTCTATCGCCAATTGTTCAAGCTGAGCACTTAGAAGCTTTTGGGTTCGCGCTGAAACATTTGCCATGGTTATCGGTTAATTTGCTGAAAGCTATAAATTGAATTCGGCAATCGCGTAAAGACTTTACGTATCTACACCTATGCATGTAGTTAAGTGAAGCATTTGCTTGGCTGGGCCTCATTGGCGGGGTGTTCGGTTTGCCGCTTCTGGCTGCAGGCAGCCCCTTGCACGCTTGCAGCGAACTAAGCCATAACCACTGAGGACACGGTTCCCCGCAGACCCTTTGATCCGAGAAGGGGGAGCGGCTACCTCCCCGACCTCAACACTCCCCGTCACTAAGCAGTAGCTCGGGGAGCTGTTTGGCGAGCAAGCAAAAAGCCGGTCACCAATCGGCTCCTTTCTCTCCCCGTGCACTGCACGGCACTCCTTGGTTTTGGCTCATCTGGATACAAAGCGCCAGTAGCGTGTCTGCAGTCGCAGTAGAGCTTCTTTACGAGCCCTCGCACTACCCACATGGGTTTTGCCATAACCGATCTGAGGAAAGCTGATTGGCGAGTCCCAGCGATCCGACGGGGAGCCAACTCCCTCCCCGATTTCTCCCTGAGCCCGCCCAATACCCCTCCGACGCCTTCGTTTTGAAGTCGGAGGTTTTTGCCTTATGGCTAGGCTTGACGGGTCGGCGTCAGCAAGTGCAAGTGGCACCTAGGCAGCTTTAACTGAAGGAGGCCTCAGTCGCCTGAGCTGCAGACGGTTTCCACCAGTCCAACACTGGTCTCGAAGCTCTTAGACCAGCACGTCGCTTATGCAGTCGCTGTAAGCGCAAACCTCTGTGGCTAGTCATCACATGGAGGTTTTTTCTTGGCTGGTCGCTGAAGGGTTGCTTACGGCTAGATGCTGGAGAGCCTCAGGCCCAGTCCTTAGTCCCACACACAACGCTCAATGGGTGACCAAAGACACGTCACCGCTGAAGGCCTGGCCGCACTATTTCACCAAGACCTTCGAATGGGTTTCAAGGGACAAAAAAGCGGCGGTGTGAAACCCGCCGCTTTTTTGTCCCGATGGCCACTGCCGGGTTGCATCAGCAAACGCTGCTGCCATTCCGTCTCCAGCTGGTCACAGTGGGCGAGGACGGCTGGGTTAAAGAGGTGGTCGCGGAGGCTGAGTGTGAAATTCCTATGGAAAATCGTTGTTGGTGCACTCTGGGTGGGTATTTGTCCATTACTGAGGCCCCATAACGCATGAAGCGACTTACTTAAGCCATAGGCATTAGGGAAATGGTCGTCACTTGACTGGATAGATGGGGTTGGGGTGTCTTTCCGCTCACCCCACCTCAACGTTCCCCACCGCGAGCGGTGGTCTAGGAAGGTTGTGGCACTAACGATCTTCTTATTCCCATAGCGCAAGCCAATGGGTGGTGCAGTGATCACACATAGACAATTCTTGTGCTTGTCAAGCCTGTATTTGGGATAGGCCTCCACAAGAGAGCTGAGTCTTCATTGATTCGACGAGTCCTAAGGCTCATCTCTATTCACGAAGCATGCATATAGAACTAATTCCATGCCCAAGACACTCTTTCATTGGAGAGGATGTTACAAGATCGACAAATCCATTACATCAACAATACAGAAGACAAGGAGTGGCCCGCAACCCCAAGCTGTGAACTCGTAGATTGAGCCATCCGGCAAGTTCTTATTTATGCATAGGAGAGTCTTAGGCGGATTCTTTAGCACCCAACCGAAACCGCATTTTTGTATCCGAAAGCACCAAAGCCATGAAAACAACAATTAATAAGCGGCTCGGACAAGGGTTTGCTGACACAACCAACGAACGGTACCGTTTGATACTCGTTGTGTATTAGCTAATTCGCGAGAATTTTGATATGTATTCAGCTGTGTAGATGCTTGCTCGCAGACCTATCGAGATCGTTCATCAGACTCCTCTACAGTCAGGTGTAGGGTTCTTTGGCGATCCACTTCCCAGTGACGAAACGCTAATTGCGGAGATTCCACCTTGTGTGAGTCCTCAATTGTTTTGTCATCGCAATCAAACTGATCAACTGATGGTCCTGCGCGGAAGCATCGATCTAATAGTTCTGCAGAACCGGGCTTTGAAGCGGATAGCCCTTAGGGAAGATGAGGCCTTCTGGGTACGTATTCCAGCAGGTGTCCCACATGGCGCTATCAACCGAAGCCATGGCTCAGCCGTGCTGGTCAATGCAGTGTTGCGCCATGGTCCAAGCGATCTTCGTGATTATCGCCCTCGGCCTGTTCCCAACGCCCTACTGCCAGAATGGAATGATCTAATCAACAACTAAGTCATTATGAGAGCTCTATGCAGTTTCCAGAAAAAAGCTTTCACCAAAGTCATTGATAAAAAGATCAGATAATTGGATATGCATCTTTTGGTGCCATGATTAATTCAGATTGTGCGTATCTGGCAGCCCTAGATCCTCTAGGCGATAGTCCCGCAACCACGGCGGGAATTGAAAACAGCAGAGATTAACCACATATTTGATTCCGCGCAATCAATCAACAAGATCCGACCTTAAGTCTGGTTGACAATCTTCTTAATCTGGCTTCTGAACCCTGAAGCCAGTAAGAGCTGTACGAGTCTGCAAGGTGACTTGTTGGCATCGGGTCTGTTTCCCTTCAACCATTGCTTTAGTACGAAGAAGCATTTGACTTGTGGTCGCGCCCTGGGCTTCCATTGCAGCTGCGACAAGAAGCCAGTTTATTATTCGGTAGTTGATGAAGCTGTAGTTCGGTGGACTGAACCAACAACCAATGCGACCCCAGTGGACCTATCGCGCTGGAGGTTTCCGAACCATAAAGTCTCGCGAAAGGCTGAGGCAAGTGCTTTCCAGGCAATAGTTGCAATCGACACGTCAAAGGAAGAGCACCACTTGTCATAATTGTCTCCAGCACGTGGTCCTGGGCCGATGAGCGACGAGGTCGTAGCGAGTTTTCACTACAACTTGACGGCATTGAGGTTGGAGTACAAAACCACTTCTGATGCTCTTCAGAAGTGGTCAGGTGGTCCGGCAGAAGAGCAGGACTTTTTGGTCTACAAGAAACAAGAACTCTTCAGGGCCATGGTTGAGCAAAGCTATCACTCGGATGCAGACTGACACTAATTGACCACGAACGATCAGGTATTCGTCATCCATCAAGTTTTGAAGGCTTG
Organism: Synechococcus sp.; assembly: GCA_047285805.1. Lineage (GTDB taxonomy): Bacteria > Cyanobacteriota > Cyanobacteriia > PCC-6307 > Cyanobiaceae > Vulcanococcus. Next base: position 1,144,376 of record JBJBCN010000002.1, read on the forward strand.
AGCGACTCCGATACCCCAGCTGTCTTAATTCCGCTGCAATGCTTTTAATGGCCACTACTAACCCGATATCAGCGCCTAAACCAGCCAAAGGAATTTTGAGCTGACGCTAGACAAACCGAGCGCCTCTGGAGACCCACAGACGCTATTAAACGAAGGACCCTCAAGGCGCAAAACCATCTTGAAGCAACTAGAAGTGTGGGGGGGATCAATGATCTTTGCTCCACAGTTGCGAAGCCGCAAATCGCCAGGCGATGAAAGTACTTAGGGACGCGCCAAAGGCAAGAAGAGCTAACAAGAGCTGAGAGGTGGTCATAGAAGCACCCTGAATTGAATTTATTTATAAAGCCTTCATGGTGACTGGCGCCGTTGATACAAGATCAGGCGTATCAATCAATACGTCTTTTGGTGAGCCTAAATTACTTAACTCACTTACCAATGAATGGTAGATCTGCGATTTTCATCAGAGTCCAGTTGACCTGCGGGACCACGACAAAAGAGGTGACTCAAGGTCAGAGTGTCCACCACTCAAGACCTCGTTGTAAACTGATTCGATCCAGCCACTCAAGAATCTGCTGCCTTTTGTCTCCAATGGGTTCCATGATTTCGCAAGGCTTCAGCTTCCATCTCCCTTCGAATCTGCACTACTGCTTCGCGCACGAAGGCTTTTTCGTGCTCCTGTGCGGCAATGATTTGCTTGGTTAGTGCACGTAAGGCATCAATATCTTCGCAGGCATCGATTTCTCGAAAGGCGGCCTCAAGGTGGAATTTTTGCTCCAGTGAGAGTCGGTGGTTAGCCATGGTGGTACGAAAAGAGGCCCCACTCATGTGAGGCCAGATAAGTCAGTTGAGTGCTTAGCGGACTTCCGAGATTGTTTGAGGTGCAGCCGGGAAGCTTGTTGGCATTGGGTCCGGCAGTCCTTCGGCAAGAGCCTTCGCGCGGACATACATCTGACTATTAATGGCACCCTGAGCTTCCATTGCCTCGGCGACAACAGCCCAGTTGCGGATCTCGGTAGTCATTGGAAGAAATGACGATTGAACCTGCAAACTTTCGCCACCTCAGCCGCGAGACGGTGAGGATGAAAACCGATCACCTACCGAACATCGATTCCACTTCTTTCGCTGGTAGGCATTTGCGGATCAAGTCAAACAAAAAGGCGACTGCAAGGCCACCTGATGCACTAAAAACCCAGTCCCAGTCAAGAAAGTCATGCGATCGCGTCCTGCATCGCAGCGAAGCTTTCAGGGTGTCTGACGGCGATATGGATCGACTGCAGCGCTCGGATGCCAGTCGTGGACTCAATTCGTCCATGTGATCGCCAGCCCCAGTTGTGACAAGCGTTCTTGTTGAAGCTTGGGTAAGGCGCTGTTTAGTCCCGCTATCAGGGTTTTGAACCCCCTATGAATAAGAAACTCTGAGGCTCCCGCCACAACCGGCTCAACCGGCTAGCCTGGTACAGGCGTACTAAGGCATGGGATGTCAATAGGGGGGTTCATCCAGGATCCAGCTAGCAAGCAGGCCAAGCGCTTCCACCGCGATGAGAAGAGTTGGTCACAAGACCCCATGGTCTTTGTGGACACAGGCGTTCCGATTCCGGGCGAGCCTCCGCTCCTGAAGACTCGAGTGCACTTACATCGCAACGTTGCGGTGACCCTCTGGAACGATCTACTCAAGGTCGGCTGGAAGCCCGTAGAGGCGCTTTGGGGAGCCGATCAGGAGGTGTAGCCGTCTGCTCAGCATTCAGGCGTAAACACCCCCCCCATGGGGGGCTCGTACGTCCATGCGCCTACATAATTCGGCTTCAGAAATTTGGGCCAGGAACCTCGATAAAGCCAAGCAAGACCAGTGCAGCGGCCTGGTAGTGCGGGTGCTTTGGGAGCAACCGCAACTACAAGCGAGAAGCTAGTCATTCACTAGATCCAGCAAGTCTTAACCGGCTGTATTAGCGACAAACTAGCGACAACGCTCCTGCACTCACTCGATTTATCCGTGCGGACGAGCTGCAATCACGGCAACATCACTGCAACCACGTACCAGCGCTGATGCTGCGGACCTTGTCGATTGGGTTAATGGCATCTGCATTCGCAGTCGCCACTCTCCCTGCACAAGCTGATGGGCATGGCAGCGCCAGTGACCTAGGCGTGATGAGCATTCAGCTCAAGGACATCGTCAAACCTCAAGTCGGCATCCATGCGCAAACCCAAGCCGCTGGCACCCCCAACCAAGCCGGTCTGGGTGGCTTCCTTCCACTGGTGGTCGGCAGCAACAGCATCTTCTTTGCTGATGTCTTGGCGAATGCCAACTTGTCGGACTGGGGTAACAGCAGCAGCATCATCAACACCACCGTTGCTGGCACCACCATCTCCACCTCATCTCGCCTGGGCTAGCGCTGGCTCAATGGCGACCGCAGTTGGATGTATGGACTGAATGCGGGCTACGACACCCGACCAATGAGCACGGGTCCTGCAGACACAGGTATCCCTGTCTATGCCTCACGCACCGCCTTCTTCCAGCAGGCTGCCGTCAATGCAGAAGCGGTGAGCGATAAGTGGAACTTCAATGCCTATGCGCTCATTCCAACGGGTGACACTGAGCAACAGCTCAACACCGTCTATGAAGGCGGTGCACTAGACACCTTCGGTTTGGATGCCGGTTACAACCTCACCAAAGCTTTAAGAGCATCTGTTGGTTACTAATACCAAAACGGCGATGCAGGCGATGCCGATGGCTCTGGCGTCTTGGGACGCCTCGCCTATGCCATCAACAATGGACTCACTGTTGTCACTAATCTTTCCTACGACAGTGCCTTCAAGTCACGCCTCTCCGCTGACATCAAGTGGCGCTTCAATACCAATGGCGGTCCTGGTAAAGAAACACCGAAAACCAATCCCGCCATTGAAGCCCTAATATCAACGCCAAGCAATAGGGATGTGCGGGTGCACGATTATTGTTATCTACCCCGTCGGGGTGCGTGCCGATTGGGGATGGATTAGTATTTTTGTGCGATACATATTGTGTTTAGGGGTATTATTACCCTAGGCGCCCAAAGCCCCTGCAGTTGCAGGAGCTTTTTATTTCTTCAGTTACACCAATAAGCCAATAAACCAGCCTCCAAAACCTGGCACCATCACCATCAACGCAACCTGACGACAGCCCCATCAAGGCACTGAATAGAAGTTGCCTCAGGATAAAAAGTCAGCTGTGGGTAGTCGTTACACGTTGAAGAGGAACTCCATAGGTTCTAGTCATAGCAATAGATCTGAGCGGAAAAGCAGCAGTAGACTTTTAGTAGACTTATTTGGCACCCGAGTCGGCTTGCCTACTGTCTAGCAATACATAAGCACTACGCGGTTGACGTTCTGGATGAGGTCGAAGGTGAGCAATACAGTTGGATGCGACGTTTCCTACCGCTGCGATTGGCGTGATTGTAACGCCGCTGAGTGCAGCAGAACACCACGAGACGAAGCCGGCACAGGTCGTTGATGAAAGTGATACGAACCTTCCCGTGAGTCGTGGAAGGGTTGACACCGGTTCTACAGAGCAGATTTACCTGATGCTCAAGGACGGTGGTTCCTTCTCAGCACCCATTCCAATGACGAACCGGTTCACTTGTGAACTAGAGGGTAAGAAGTTGGTTGAGACGCCCATCAAGGGCGTAGTCGGTCGCTGGAAGGAGTTCTGGTGTGTCGCTGGGATGAAGTGAAGCGACTGACCTGGGGCGAACGTACTAAAAAAACAAAACAGCCTTCTCGGGCTACTTAATGGATTCGAGAGAAGAAATACTTCACCATCACTTTGATTAAGCAATATCGTTTAAGAACTGGAACACAGATATGGATTTCAGCATAAGGAGAAGAAGAAGACCTGGCAGTCACCCTTCAATGAGTGACCGGAATTCAGTATCCACAAGCTTTTGATGCACACATTGCGCAATTCGGCTCGTGAGAGGGTAGCCAGGATGAGAATCTACATGGACACCATTCCACATCCATCTTGGAGCTGCTTTGTCAATACCTGTAACCTCCTGTATATCAGGCAAGCATGAATGACTTGGTATTCCAGCGTGACGGAATAAGCCGTCAGCATATTCAAATACTTTGCTTTGACTCTGTAGACCATTCCAAGGAGTGAAAAACACATAAATGGGAGCTTGAGCTTCTTCAACCAAGGCTTTCACAGCTTGAACATTCAACGCATGCCGATTTGGATCCAGACTCATATCATTATCGACAAATCCGAGGAGAATCAAATCGACGGAGTGCTTTGAGCCTTTTACCTGAAGAAAGTCAACCTGATCTCTAGTACTCCAACCGCCCTGCCCCCAATAAAAGACTAAACAGCCAGGAACCAACTTCTGAAACTGAGCCGGCCAGCGCTCATCGCTTCCTGGGGAATTACCCCAACCCCATACAAACGAGTCACCTAGAACAGCAATTTTACACTTAGCTTGAAGATCGTAATCAGCTACTGGTCGGTCGATAAAGCCATATTCATTAACACTGCCAAGGCGTTTCCACAAGTTCACTCGATTAATAAATTCACTCTTTATCGGCAAGTACGAAGGACTTCTTGATGCAGACTCATCAAGCAAACTGGTTGTTGAAAGCAGCAGGTCAAGAACAACTAACGAAAAAGCTGTCATACAAGAGAAGACAAGTAGATTCACCCCCAATAGCTTGCTTGCCTTATCAAGGTTAATGGCAGTCCTGGCCTTACCTAAACCACAGAGAAGCGGCAAGATCTCCGAAAAAAGAATCCATAACAGGAGGCAAAGAATTGCCCCTCTTAAATAAAGAGGGATATCAAAAGTCGAAAGATACACGAGAACGCCATCCGACTCTTCTACATAGAAATAAATAGGAGAAAGCCAGGGAATATACTCAGCAACAATCGTCTGAAGCTTGCCTACAAACAGAGCATCCAAATGCCGACGAGACAAGAAGACTGAGGGGGCTTTTATCCATGGAACAAATAGGCCTCTGTGATACAAAGAAGTATCTTGCAAGAAACCACCCTTGCACCCGGCATCCAAAATACTATCAGGATGCAAAACAACAAATCCCAGAGGGGAGCGATCAGTCCATCCGGAGTAAAATGAGAGCGGTTTTTTTTTGGAATATTCAACTGCCAAATCATCGGCCCTAGTTAAGCCATGGTCAAATAAGTCACCCAAGAAGCTTCTCTTGGGAATCAAGTAATTCCCTTTAGTTTCCAAGGGGACACCCTGAAAAGACTGGAGCTTCTGCTCGAGCCAATAAAAAGCTGGAGAGTGCCAAAGCACTTCTGAGCGTGGCTTACGAAAAGCCTGAGTTACATCAAGATTTCCAGAAGCAAGTGGTCCAGAATGAAAGTAAGTGTCTAGGTTTTTCTTTGGCTTATAACCTTCGTAGGGCGGCACAGAATAAAATCTTGTGGGCCTGACTTCAAATCGGAAGTAATCACTACTATCGATGCATTCCGAATTCCCCGATCCCATCAAGAACTTTGACGGCAGGCCTGGAGCAAATACAGCTGCTCCGAGTAGCGGCAAAAAAAGCCATTTAGCACCAAGCGGACATAAAGATCGAAGCTTCACGGCCTAAGCGCTCTTCTGCGTAGTGTATTATACACACAAGGAGAGTTGAAGGTGAAGTATCCTCTGGCATGCGACCATAAAAACTTCCTGTAAGTATCTATATTTACTTATACAGAAAGAAGCCTATATGAATGCATCCAGCTCGCGAAAGCCCCACCAGTCATAGCGAAAACAATGTCTTCGACTAGAACAGAAAACCCCATGGCATGACTGGATGCTTATACGTTGAAGAGAAACTCCATAGGGTCGAGTAATAGCAAAGGATCTCAGCCGAAAAGCGGCAGTAGACTTTTCAAGCCGTCAAGCCAGTAGACAAAGCATCTTGTCTACCCTGATTCAGCTCACACTCACCACTGTCTAGACTTCCGCAGGGCTGCACTAATCCAGAGCACAGGGGACGCCGACAATCTTCCAGTTCATTGGAATCGGTGACGCAGCAGGAATCGTCTAGGGAGTCTCGTCTGCCTTCATCGTGCCGACGACCAGCCAACTGCTCTAAGCCCAGTGGCAATGGCGGATTTCCTGGCGAAACTCCCAACAGAAGTTGAGCGCGAGCGCTATGCAGCAGTCCATTCGCCTGAGCCTCTCCCTCACTGGTGCAGCTGCTTTGGCACTGGCATCAATGCCGCAGGTGAGCGCAAAGCCTGCAGTGGTGGCGCAAGGGAGCGCGGAAGACCTTGGAGTGATGAGCATCCGCCTCAAGGATGTGGTGAAACCGCAGGTTGGTGTTCAAGGTCAAACCCAAGCGGCTGGCACCCCGAATGAGGCAGGCATTGGCGGTTTTATGCCGCTGGTGGTGGGAGAGAACAGCGTCTTCTTTGCTGATGTGCTGGCGAATGCGAACTTCGCGGACTGGGGCAACAGCAGCAGCATCATCAATACCAAGGTGGCGGGTCCCACCATCAGCACGTCATCCAGGCTTGGGTATCGCTGGCTGAATGGTGACCGCAGTTGGATGTTTGGTGTCAACGGTGGGTATGACACCCGACCGATGGCAACGGGTGATGCCGATACAGGTGTTGCGGTCTCTGGCCAGCGGACAGTCTTTTTCCAGCAGGCAGCGTTTGGCTTGGAGGCAGTGAATGATGACTGGAGCTTCAATGCCTATGGATTAATACCAACTGGAACAACGGAATACAGGTTGAATAGTGCTTACAACGGGGGAGCACTGGATACGTATGGGTTTGATGCGGGCTACAGCATCACGCCAGAGTGGAAGCTGAGTGTTGGCTATTACTACCAGAATGGCGACCTCAATACAGCTGATGGCTCAGGCGTGCTGGGGCGACTGGCTTACAGCATCAATGAGGGAGTAACGGTTGGCACCAATCTGTCTTATGACAGCGCGTTTAAGTCACGCTTCTCAGCTGACATTAAGTGGCGGTTCAATACGGCAGGAATTTCGCAAAGCGAGAAGCAGAAGAAAGCGTGGGAGAAGCCAACGATTAAGGCATTAACTGAGAGCGTGAAGAATAGGGATGTACGGGTGCACGATACGACCTGGTGTAATACCCCAGGCGGGGAACCGGGAATATTAGTAACTACCCCTGGAGACGGGAAGTCTGTGTGTGTCACGCCCGCCCCAATGTAGGGTGAGCCTAACCACCCAACGCCCAAAGCCCCTGTAACCGCAGGGGCTTTTTATTTCTTCAGTCACACCAACAAGCCAACAAATCAGCCTCCAATGCCTGGCACCATTGCCCTCGACTTAGCCCAATGGCAGGTCGCTCACGGCATTCTTTGCCTCATCGCAAGACCGCAAGACACACCAAAGCCTCCCTCAATATCTTTCTCTCTACTTCTATCCTTATTTCCTCAACGCATTCACCAATCACTTCGCTCTCTATAGCCATCACGGATGCCATTGGCGCGTCTAAATCTCACCGCCACTTGATACCAAGCCGCCTGGGGGCAACGACCTCCGCTGGACGGCAGAAGAAGGCGTGGGGCAGGGCTGGGAAATCTCTGGTGATGGGCTGGGTGGCTATGGGAGTGGCTTCTGGTCTCCCTTCATCGTGCCGACGACCAGCCAACTGCTCTAAGCCCAGTGGCAATGGCGGATTTCCTGGCGAAACTCCCAACAGAAGTTGAGCGCGAGCGCTATGCAGCAGTCCATTCGCCTGAGCCTCTCCCTCACTGGTGCAGCTGCTTTGGCACTGGCATCAATGCCGCAGGTGAGCGCAAAGCCTGCAGTGGTGGCGCAAGGGAGCGCGGAAGACCTTGGAGTGATGAGCATCCGCCTCAAGGATGTGGTGAAACCGCAGGTTGGTGTTCAAGGTCAAACCCAAGCGGCTGGCACCCCGAATGAGGCAGGCATTGGCGGTTTTATGCCGCTGGTGGTGGGAGAGAACAGCGTCTTCTTTGCTGATGTGCTGGCGAATGCGAACTTCGCGGACTGGGGCAACAGCAGCAGCATCATCAATACCAAGGTGGCGGGTCCCACCATCAGCACGTCATCCAGGCTTGGGTATCGCTGGCTGAATGGTGACCGCAGTTGGATGTTTGGTGTCAACGGTGGGTATGACACCCGACCGATGGCAACGGGTGATGCCGATACAGGTGTTGCGGTCTCTGGTCAGCGGACAGTCTTTTTCCAGCAGGCAGCGTTTGGCTTGGAGGCAGTGAATGATGACTGGAGCTTCAATGCCTATGGATTAATACCAACTGGAACAACGGAATACAGGTTGAATAGTGCTTACAACGGGGGAGCACTGGATACGTATGGGTTTGATGCGGGCTACAGCATCACGCCAGAGTGGAAGCTGAGTGTTGGCTATTACTACCAGAATGGCGACCTCAATACAGCTGATGGCTCAGGCGTGCTGGGGCGACTGGCTTACAGCATCAATGAGGGAGTAACGGTTGGCACCAATCTGTCTTATGACAGCGCGTTTAAGTCACGCTTCTCAGCTGACATTAAGTGGCGGTTCAATACGGCAGGAATTTCGCAAAGCGAGAAGCAGAAGAAAGCGTGGGAGAAGCCAACGATTAAGGCATTAACTGAGAGCGTGAAGAATAGGGATGTACGGGTGCACGATACGACCTGGTGTAATACCCCAGGCGGGGAACCGGGAATATTAGTAACTACCCCTGGAGACGGGAAGTCTGTGTGTGTCACGATTACGCCCTAATGTAGGGTGAGCCTAACCACCCAACGCCCAAAGCCCCTGTAACCGCAGGGGCTTTTTATTTCTTCAGTCACACCAAGAAGCCAGCAAATCAGCATCCAATACCTGGCACTGTCGTCATCAACGCAACCTGATGACAGACCCATAAGGGCACTGAATAGAAGTTGCCTCAGGATAAAAAGTCAGCTGTGGGTAGTCGTTACACGTTGAAGAGGAACTCCATCACGTCGCCTTCTTCAACGACGTACTCCTTCCCTTCAGCGCGAAGCCATCCTCTGTTGCGCGCTTCTGCGAGAGAACCGGCTTCAAGCAGCTGCTTGTATCCAATGGTTTGCGCGCGAATAAAGCCGCGTTCAAAGTCCGTGTGTATTACACCGGCGGCCTGGGGAGCAGTCATGCCAGCGTTGATCGTCCAGGCCCGGGTTTCCTTCTCACCGGTCGTGAAATAGGTGCGCAGACCCAGCAGGTTGTAGGTAGCACGAATTAGGCTTTGCAGACCACCCTCTTCGACTCCTAATCCATCCAGGAATTCCGCGCGATCCTCTTCCGGCAGCTCAATCAATTCGGCCTCCACCTGCGCAGAAATCCGGACCGTTCCTGCGCCCTCTTTCTCGGCAAGCACGGCCACTTCCTCGCAGTAGAGATTGCCGCTGGAGAGGTCGTCTTCACTGACGTTGGTGGCGTAGATGATCGGCTTAGCCGTCAGCAAACCCAAGGGTTTGATCATCACGGCCTCGTCATCCGTGAGGCTGACGCTGCGGGCGGAACCTCCCTGCTCAAGCACCGCCTGAATGCGCTCGAGGACCTCGTCCTCCACCTGTGCTTCCTTGCTGGTGCGCACCTGCTTCTTCAGACGCTCCCGGCGCTTCTCTACCTGGGAGAGATCCGCCAGACCCAGTTCCAGATTGATCACTTCGGCATCGCGAGCCGGGCCGACAGAGCCACTGACGTGGATGACCTCGTCGTTCTCAAAGCAACGAACGACATGAACGATGGCGTCCACCTCACGAATATTCGCCAGGAACTTGTTCCCCAGTCCTTCCCCTTGGCTGGCGCCCTTAACCAGGCCGGCGATATCGACGAACTCCACCCGAGTGGGGATCAGCTCTTTGCTGCTGCTCAAATCCGAGAGCTGCTGCAGCCTGGGATCCGGAACTGCGACCACACCGGAGTTCGGCTCAATGGTGCAAAAGGGGTAGTTGGCAGCTTCAGCCTGGGCGTTGGCCACCAAGGCGTTGAAGAGAGTCGACTTGCCCACATTGGGCAGCCCCACGATTCCGGCTTTAAGCATCGATGGAATCTACGGTTAGACCCCTATGACGGTGATCCGTCCCTAGCCGAACCCCCACCAGCTCCCCACTGCCAGGAAGACTGGTGAGACACCAGGAGCCAAACAGGTCAGCGCGATGCTCCAACAACCCCGTCGCAAACAACCTGTTGTTACCTGGCTGCAAGGCAACACCTTGAGCCTCAAACGCCTCGCCAGCGTTCGCCCCTGGCTGGGGCGGCGCCGCTTCTGGTCTGCGGCCCTAGCCGGGACCGTCGCGATTGCCGGCGGTGCAACCGCCCTGAACCTCAGCCGCAGCGCCAAGCAGGCCCGCAGCCTGAGCGCCTATACCGCAGTCGCCCAAGAGGGATCGCTGCCAGGGCTCGTCACCGCCAGCGGTGAGCTTGAGGCTTTCCGGCTCGTCAACGTCAGCCCCAAACGCCAAGGGGTCCTCAAAACCCTCTACGTAGAGGAGGGCGACAGCGTTCGGGCCGGTCAGGCCCTTGCCTTGATGGATGGCGGTGACCTGACAGACCGGCTGGAAGAGCTGTCCGCTCAACTGCAATCGGCCAAAGCGCAACTCGCCCGTAGCCAAAGCGAACTCCAACGCCGGGAGAACCTTGTCCGCAACGGTGCCATCAGCCAGGACAACTACAACAGCGCGAAGGCGACTTATCTGGTGGACCGCGCCGCCGTGGATGCCGCCCAGCAACGCCTCGAGCAGCGCGAGATGGAGCGCAGTGAATTGATCGTTCGCGCCCCCTTCGCCGGGATTATTACCGCACGGTTCGCCGACCCCGGGGCCTACGTGACCCCCACCACCTCGGCGTCAGCTTCCGCCGGTGCCAGCAGCTCCTCCATTGTCGAGCTCGCCCAAGGGCTCGAAGCGGTCGCCAAGGTTCCCGAGAGCGACATCGGCAGGATCAAGCTCGGGCAAACCGGCTCGGTGCGGGTCGACGCCTTTCCCGATCGACGCTTCAAAGCCCAGGTGCGTCAGATCGCACCGCGGGCGGCCAAGCTCAACAACGTCACTTCCTTTGAGGTCACCCTGAAGTTCGTCGAGCAGGCGTTTGAATTGCGCATTGGCATGACTGCTGACATCGACTTCAACACCGGCGATCTGCCCCCGCGCACCCTGGTACCTACCGTGGCGGTCGTCACCGAGCGCGGAAAGCCCGGGGTGCTTCTGGTGGGCCCCGGCAACCAGCCGAAGTTCCAAGCCGTCACCCTGGGTGCCAGCAGCGGCCGCAACACCCAAATACTGGATGGCCTCCAGACTGGGACGCGAGTGTTCATCGACCTCCCCCCCTGGGCGAAGCGCAACAGCGATTCGAACTAAGTCACTAGGCCGCCGCGTGGCGGCGCTCGTTGAGGAAGCTACGGCAGGCATCCAGGATGCGAGTGCTGGCCTGGCCATCCCCAAACGGGTTGTGGGCCCGCGCCATTTCCTCGTAGGCCTCAGCGTTATCCAGCAAAACGGCGGCCTCCCGAAGGATGTCGGCGGAGTCCGTTCCAATCAACTTGGCTGTGCCAGCGTCCACGGCCTCGGGCCGTTCGGTGGTGCGCCGGAGCACCAGGACTGGCTTGCCAAGGGCCGGAGCCTCCTCCTGAAGACCGCCTGAATCGGTCAGAAGAAGCGTCGAGCCATGCATAGCGGCCACCAGGCGGTCGTAATCCAGGGGCTCCGTTAGGAAGGCCCGCGGATGATCACCCAGCAGCACCTGCAGAGGTTCCCGCACGGTGGGATTGCGGTGCAAGGGCAGCAGCAAGGCCGTATCGGGGTAGCGCTCCAGCACAGCCAAGAAGCCCTTGCCGATCTCCTGCAGCCGCTCGCCCCAGTTCTCGCGACGATGAACGGTCGCCAGGATCACCCGCTGCTTCTCAAAGTCCAAACCCGAGAGCTCAAAGGGCGGAGCCTTTTTCGCCATCAACAGGAGGGCGTCGATCACGGTGTTGCCGGTCGTGATGGTCTCACCGACCACGCCAGAGGCCGCCAAGTTGCGGGCCGACACGTGGGTCGGGGCGAAGTGCAGCAGGGCAACCTGGGAGATGAGACGTCGGTTGGCCTCCTCGGGGTAGGGATCAAAGATGTTGTCGGTGCGCAGTCCGGCCTCCACATGGCCGACGGGGATCTGCTTGTAAAACGCCGCCAACGCCGATGCGAAGGCCGTTGTGGTGTCCCCCTGAACCAAGACCAACTCTGGGGGGAACTGCTCAAACTCCGCCTTCAATCCTTGCAGCGCTCCACAGGTGATGTGGGTCAGGGTCTGCTTGGGCGCCATCAAGGCCAGGTCGTGATCAGCCTGCAGGTCAAACAGGTCCATCACCTGGGTCACCATCTCCCGGTGTTGGCCGGTGAGCACCACACGAGTGTTGAAGTCATCGGACTGCTGGAAAGCCTGGATGACCGGAGCAAGCTTGATCGCCTCCGGACGTGTGCCCAACACGATGCAGACGTTGTGGGGAGCGCTCACTCGAGGGGCAACGGGCTGTCGCTTGGATCCTAAAGATGGCGGGCAGAAAAGCGGCTCACCCTTCGCTTTGCCGCAACAGTGGCGGCAAAGCGAGCAACAGTTCGCCCTTCCCGATCGGGCTGATTCCAAACCGGGAGCGCGCCCCCAAGACAATTGCCATCCCGGAACCACAAGAGCTGGATGGTTCCCTGCAAGGCCGCCAACCCAGTTCGCTCAAGGGCATGGTCAAGCTCGCCGCACCCTGGCAGAGAGCCTGCTGGAGGTCATCGCCCGGGGGCTCATCAAAACCACCCACGGCAAAAGGGCCGCTCTTCACGACATCTTGATCAACAACGACGCCTGCAAGGAATACATCGAGAGTGGTGAGCTCGAGGGGATCGAGTCGATCATGTCCCGCAGCAGTTTTGACGGCATGCAAACCGCCAACCAATCCCTCATGGCAGTGGTCAAACAGGGCCGTGTAGCGGGTGAGACGGCCCAGGTCGAAAGCCTCAAGGCCAATGAGCTAGCCCAAGCTCTACGTGCTAAGGAATCGATTTAGCCCCGAGGGCTCAAACCTTGCCGGCCAGGCGGGCGATCAAGAGGACGCTCAAACCAACGGAGAGGCCAACCATCGCCATCCGGCCGTTCCAGATCTCAGCCTGGGGCGTGAAGCCACGCTTCCACTGGTTCAGCTCTTCAGGAGCCGCTTCAACCACTTGATCCTGGGTGGGAGCGGGTTCTGCAGTGGCCATTACCTCTGCTCACTAAGTCCAGTCACCCTACGAACCTCAGAAGGGTGGCTGGGGTTCATAAAGAACCGGTGCCTCCTCGAGGGGCAAGCGGGGGGTCACGGCCAACCGGATTGAGCTTTGGCCGCCAGCTCTGAAGCGCTCCTCAGCGGCCACGCCAATCATCGCGGCGTTGTCGGTGCAATACGCCAAAGGCGCCACCCGCCAGTCCAGTTGCAGGGCTTGGCAGCGCTCCTGCAAACGGTCCCGCAAGCGACGGTTCGCTGCGACGCCACCCACCATGACGATGGTCTTCAAGCATTGGTCGCGGGCGCAGCGGGTAGTGCGCTCCACCAACACATCCACTACCACCTGCTCAAAGCTGGCTGCCACATCGGCCAAGGGGAAGGGCTCTCCGCCACCTGCCTCCGCCGCCCGGAGGTGATTCACCAGGCGGAGAACCGCTGTTTTCAAGCCGCTGAAGCTGAAGTCGTAAGGGTGAAAGCCTCCCTCCGGAAGGGACACACGTCCCTTCGGCAAGGGAAAACGCTTGGGATCACCGGTAGCGGCAGCGGTCTGAACAGCCGGACCACCTGGATACCCCAGCCCGAGCAGACGGGCCACCTTGTCGAAGGCCTCTCCGGCCGCGTCATCGCGGCTACGGGCCAAGCGGCTGTAAGCGCCGGGCCCATCCACGCGAATCATCTCGGTGTGCCCGCCACTGACCAGCAAGACCAGATATGGGCCTAAGGGCAACGGATCCCCCAACTGCACGGAACAGAGGTGACCCTCCAGATGATGAACACCCACAAAGGGTTTGCCATGGAGACGAGCCAAGCTTCTACCGGTCACTGATCCCACAAGCAGCGCACCGACCAACCCAGGGGCGGCCGTGGCCGCAATGGCATCCAGCTCGGCGTAGCTCACCCCACTTTCGGCCATCACCTGCTCAATCAGATGGGGCAGCGCTTCTACATGGCGCCTGGAGGCGATTTCCGGGACGACACCACCCCAGCGGGCGTGCTCTTCGATCTGGGTCGCGATGGCACTGGCCAAGACCGTTTGATCGCGCACAACAGCAGCTGCTGACTCGTCACAACTTGTTTCGAGCGCCAGCAACGTGGGCATGAGTTCTGGAGGACTCTCTTACTGTCCGTAAGTGACATCCTGCCGTGCAGCAGCTGGACCTGACGATGCGCCGCCTTTTTGCAGTTCTCATTTCTGCCCTGCTGATTTTCGGCTTCGCCCCCGTGGCGAAAGCTGATATCGCAGGCCTGACCCCCTGCGCTGAAAGCGCACGATTCCAATCCCGTGCCGCCGCGGCCGCCACTCCACAGGCGAAGGCGCGGTTCGAAATGTACAGCCAGGCCTCCTGCGGCGCTGATGGCCTTCCCCACCTGATTGTGGATGGTCGCCTCAGCCACGCTGGTGACTTCATCATCCCCGGCATCGCCTTCCTCTACATCGCTGGTTGCATCGGCTGGGCCGGTCGCAACTACCTGATGGCCATCCGCGGTAGCAAGGATGCAGCCATGAAGGAAATCCAGATCGACCTGTCTCTGGCCTTCAAGAGCACCCTGGCCGCGGCCAGCTGGCCCATCGCTGCTTTCTCTGAATACAGCGGCGGCAAGCTGACCGAATCCGAAGACAAGATCACCGTTTCCCCTCGCTGATCGCGGCGGGTTACATCCACTCTTTCAACGTCTTTTCCGATGAAAAAGTTTCTGACCACCGCTCCGGTCTTCGCCGCGATCTGGTTCACCGTCACCGCCGGCATCCTGATCGAATTCAACCGCTTCTATCCCGATCTCCTCTTCCACCCGATGTGATCGGAAGACGCCACAGAAAAGGCCCCCTTTCGGGGGTCTTTTTTATTGGAAACCGATGTGGCGCTTTAGTGCAGTCTCATCAACTGCTCCAACTGCTGCAGAGCCTCCGCCAAGTCGCCGTTGACGATCACCGCGTCAAATTCAGAGGCGGCCTGCAATTCCACCTTGGCCCTTTCCAAACGCTTGGCTATGGCCTCCTCGCTGTCGGTGCCCCGACCGCGGATCCTTCGCTCGAGCTCCTCAAAGGAGGGGGGCTCGATAAAGATCTGCACGCCGCTGGGAAAGTTGCGGCGCACCTGACGCGCCCCCTCCAGCTCGATCTCCAGCAGAACCGGACGCCCAGCTTGAAGCTGTGCCTCCACAGGTTCGCGCGGGGTGCCGTAGCAGTTACCGGCGAATTCGGCCCACTCGAGCAAGCCGCCCTGAGCCACCTTGGCGTCGAAGTCGGATCGCTGCAGAAAGAAGTAGCTCTGCCCATCGACTTCACCGCTGCGAGGAGCGCGGGTGGTCGCTGAAATCGAGAGCCAGATGTCCGGATGACGCTCCAACAGCGCGCTCACCAGAGTCCCCTTGCCCACTCCACTGGGGCCCGTGATCAGGAACAACCTGCCGCTGGAGGAGGGCGCTTCCGCCATGGGGACTCAACCGTGGAAATGCAGAGTAAGAGTGCCTCCGCCGCGAACCCGCGCAGACCATGGCCGCCCAGCACCTCCAGGCCATGGACCTCACCAGCCTGCGGGCCGTGCTCGCGGAGCTCAGGCCCCAACTCGTCCCCAGTCGCTTTGAGAAAGCGCAGCAGGCAGATGGGCAAAGCATTCATTTGGGGTTCCGCACCTTGGAACGGCGGCTCTGGCTCGAGTTGAGCTGGCTGGCTGAAGCTCCCCGGTTGCTGAAAATCCCGGCGCCCCCCAAGCAGGGGGATGGCAGCACCCTCGCCCAACAGCTTCAGCACGGACTTAGTGGACTCGCCCTGACCGACCTCCGGCAAGAGGGCTGGGAGCGCGTGGTGGAGCTGGACTTCGCCCCGAGGCCCTCCGAGCCACCCCAACGAAGCCTGGTCCTGGAATTAATGGGCCGCCACAGCAACTTGTTCCTGCTCGATCAGGACCGCAGGGTCGTGGCCGTGGCCCGGCAGGTGCGTGAGAACCAATCGCGCCTGCGCCCCATCAGCACTGGCGACATCTACCTGCCGCCCCCACCCATGGGCGGCCGTTGCCCCAGCCGGGAGGAAAGCTTCGAGGATTGGAAGGGGGAACTGCAGCTGCTCCCCCTTCCCCTGAAACGCGCGCTGCCCAGTAGCTATCAAGGCATCAGCCCAGCCCTGGCGCGGCAATTAGTGGCCGGGCTCGGTGATGACCTGCTCAGCCAACCCGTCCAGGACCTGAGCGACACCAGCTGGCAACAGCTCTGGCAGCGCTGGCAGCAGTGGCTCGATGCGTTGGAGGAGGAACGCTTTGGCTTCCGACTGGATGAAGACGGGGGCTACTGCTGCTGGGCAACCGGCGTCCCAACCACCAGCCTCAATGCCGAGCTGGCGGCCTATCACCAAGGGCGCCTGCTGACCAGAACCTTCAGCCAGCGGCAGCAGGCCCTCAAGCAGCGCCTCGAGCGGGCCCTGGAGCGTGAGCGCCAGCAACAGCAGCACCAACGGTCGCTCCTCGATCAAGTCGAAAGCAGCGATGGCCTCCAGGAGCAGGCCGACACCCTGCTCTGCCAAGCCAACCCAAGCCGAGAGACGATCAACGAGGCCCAGAAGCTCTACAAAAAAGCCCGGCGCTTGCGGCGCTCCGTCGCCTCAATCACCCCCAGGCTGGCCCAGCACCAACAGCAGATTGATCAGCTCGAGGGCAGCCTGACCTTTCTGGAGTTGATCCAACTGGAATGCGAGCGGGACCCGCACAGCGGGCTTCAGCAGCTCAAAGCGCTCGAGGAGGACAGTGAGCTGCTCTGGCAACGCCAACCCACGAACCGCAAGGAACGCCGGCGGTCGCAGGGGGATCCATCCCCCTTGACCCTGACCAGTTTGAGGGGCCTCACGATCCAGGTCGGACGGAACCACCGCCAGAACGAATGGATCAGCCTGCAGCAGTCACGCAAGGGGGATCTCTGGTTTCATGCCCAGGAGTGCCCCGGAAGTCACGTGGTGCTGAAAAGTTCGGCCGCTCCAGCGGAGGAGAGTGACCTGCAGGCGGCGGCCAGCCTGGCGGCCTACTTCAGCCGTGCTCGAGGCAACAACCAAGTCGCCGTGGTGATGACCCCCTGCGAGCAGCTGCAACGCATCCCTGGAGCCGGCCCAGGGACCGTGCGGCACCGGGGCGGAGAGGTCCTCTGGGCCAACCCCGAGGGCGCCGCAGCGCTACTGCGCGGCAAACCCTTTAGCCTCTAGTGCAATGAGCGATCAACCACAGTCCCAAGGCGATCGCTCGGGTTCGGACGGAGCACCGAGCAGCTCCGGATTAGCGCCGCCGCCCATAAAAATTCCTGCGGCTGCCCCCGAGACGGCAGCGGTCGAAGCCACCGAAGAGTTCCCCTCCGAGGTGGAGATGACCTTGGTGGGACACCTGGAGGAACTCCGAAGCCGTGTCCTCCGCAGCCTGCTGGCGGTGGTGGTCGGCGCCGCCGCCTGCCTGCTGTTCGTGCGGCCGTTGGTGCGCCTCCTCGAGGTGCCGGCCAAGGACATTCATTTTCTGCAGCTCGCTCCGGGCGAATTCCTGCTGGTATCCCTCAAGGTGGCGGGGTACGCCGGACTCACGCTGGCCCTTCCCTATGTCCTCTATGAGGGCCTGGCCTTTGTGCTCCCTGGCCTGACCCGCAGGGAACAAAAGCTGGTGGCACCGGCCGTCGCCGGGTCAGCGATGCTCTTTCTGGCCGGCCTGGCCTTTGCCTGGTGGGCTTTGGTCCCCGCCGCCTTGAACTTCCTCGTGAGCTACGGCGCAGATGTGGTGGAGCCGCTCTGGTCCATCGAGCGCTACCTAGATTTTGTCTTGCTTCTCATGGTGGCCACGGCGTTGGCCTTCCAGCTCCCCGTCCTTCAGATGCTGCTGGCGGCCCTCGGGCTAGTGCGCTCCGAGGCCATGCTTGGGGCATGGCGATTTGTGGTGATGGCCTCGGCCTTGGCTGGGGCCGTGCTGACTCCCTCAACAGACCCCATCACCATGCTGCTGCTCAGCGGCGCCATCACGGCCCTGTACCTCGTGGGAGTGGGTCTGGCTAGGGTGGTCCAACGACCCGCCTGATTTAGAGAAGAAATTCGCTCGCGCGTCCCTCAGGTAACTCAAGGGGCAGGGTCATGGCCTTCCCAAGGCGGGGTTTGTCCGTGGTGGTGGTTAGCCATTCACGAACCTGTCCGGCCACCCCTAAGCCGTTCAAGGTGGCGACGAGCTCGTCCAATTTCGCGGCGTACTGCTCGGCATCCAGGGGAAAGGATTGCTGCTCCAGGTAGGCCCACATCACCTGCAGATAGAGACGTCCGCGACGGGACGTCAGCTGCAGGTCATAGGAGGCCTGCCAGCGAGCCCGCAGGGTTTCAAGGATCTCCGCACTCGCCAGGGGAGCGGCATGTGGCTCAGTCACGGGAAGGCAATCCAACGAACCGCGCAACAGCATGTTGCAGGCTTCAGCCACCTGCCTGTGATTCGGGCCCGTTGCGGGAACGACAAGGTCCATAATGGCCCCCACGTCGTTGTGGCAGCCGGCCGCCCCGTATGACCCAAATTCCAGCGAGCGCCTCGAACAGTGATGTCCCTGGAATGGGTCGCCGGCAGTTCATGAATCTTCTGACCTTCGGTTCAGTCACCGGAGTTGCCCTGGGCGCCCTCTACCCAGTTGCCAACTACTTCATCCCCCCGAGGGCCGCTGGCTCCGGCGGTGGCACTGCCGCCAAGGATGAGCTTGGCAACGCAGTGACCGCCAGCGGTTGGCTGAGCACCCACCGTGAAGGTGATCGCAACCTGGTCCAAGGCCTGAAGGGCGATCCCACCTACCTGGTGGTTGAAGGCAGTGATGCCATTGGCAGCTATGGCATTAACGCGATCTGCACACACCTGGGTTGCGTAGTCCCCTGGAACGCCGCTGCCGACAAGTTCATGTGCCCCTGCCACGGCTCGCAGTACGACGCCACCGGCAAGGTCGTCCGTGGCCCTGCACCCTTGTCCCTGGCCTTGGCCCACGTCTCCGTCGAAAACGACAACGTGTTCCTGAGCCAGTGGAACGAAACTGATTTCCGCACCGGCGAGAAGCCCTGGTGGGTCTGATCTCCTCCCCAACCGTTCCCCTCTCGCCCCAACGCCCCATGCGTCGCTCCTTCTCCCTGCTGCTGAGTTCGGTTCTGGTTCTCGGCGCCCTGTTCTTTGCTCCTCAAGCAAGCTGGGCCTATCCCTTCTGGGCTCAACAGCAATACGACTACCCGCGGGAAGCCACCGGCAAATTGGCATGCGCCAACTGCCACCTGGCCCAAAAGCCCACCCACGTTGAACTCCCTCAAGCGGTATTCCCCGATGAGGTCTTCAAGGTTGAAGTTGAAATCCCCTACGACACCAGCGTTCAGCAGGTCGCTGGTGATGGTTCTGCCACCGGCCTGAACGTCGGTGCAGTCGTGATGCTTCCCGACGGCTTCAAACTCGCTCCCGCAGATCGTCTTACCGACGAACTTAAGGAAGAAAGCGAGGGTGTCTACGTCACCACCTGGGACGAAGAAAACCCCAACATCCTTCTGGTCGGCCCCCTCCCGGGTGATGACCACCAAAAGATCGTCTTCCCGATCCTCTCGCCCGACCCCGCAGCCGACAGCAACATCCACTTCGGCAAGTTCCAGCTCCACGTGGGCGGCAACCGCGGTCGCGGCCAGGTCTATCCCACCGGAGAGAAGAGCAACAACGGAGTGTTCAACGCCTCCGCTGCTGGCACCATCGAAGCCATCAATGCCGGTGACGCCGGCTCTTCCGTTGTGGTCATCAAGACCGCCGACGGCAACAGCATGAGCGACACCATCCCTGCAGGCCCCACCGTGACCGCCAAGGTTGGTGATGTCGTGGACGCCGGTGCTGCCCTTACCAACGACCCCAACGTGGGTGGTTTTGGTCAGCTCGATGCCGAAGTCGTTCTCCAGAACCCTGTTCGCATCTACGGCCTGCTGGCCTTCTTCGCCGCCGTGGCTCTGGCTCAGATCATGCTTGTTCTGAAGAAGAAGCAGATAGAAAAGGTGCAGGCCGCCGAAGGCGTTTGATGTATCTCGCTGTATTCACCTCTCCGGGCCCCCTGCTGTTTCAGCTGGGGCCTTTTTCTTTGCGTTGGTACGGACTGCTGATCGCCATTGCGGTGCTCTGCGGCCTCGCCCTGGCCACCCGGCTGGGCAAAGAACGGGGGATCGATTCAACGCTCATTGCCGATCTACTACCGCTACTGGTGCTGGCGGCCGTGGTAGGCGCGCGGATCTACTACGTCAGCTTTGAGTGGCGTCAGTACCGCTTCAATTGGCTGAATGCTCTCGCGATTTGGCGTGGTGGCATCGCCATCCACGGGGCCCTGATCGGAGGAACCCTGGCGGTGATCCTTTACAGCCGTTGGCGCAAGATCCCCTTCTGGAACCTGTTGGATGTCCTCCTGCCCTCCGTCGCCCTGGGTCAGGCGATCGGCCGCTGGGGGAACTTCTTTAATTCCGAGGCGTTCGGGCTTCCTACGGACCTGCCCTGGAAACTGACCATCCCGTTTTCGAACAGGCCGGTTGAATTCCTCGATCAATCGACCTTCCACCCAACGTTCCTCTACGAGTCGATCTGGAACCTGGGGGTGCTGGTGCTTTTGCTCTGGCTGTTTCGCAACGGGATCGAGGGAAAAATCAGGCTTCCTGCAGGGGCCCTGAGCTGCGTCTACCTGATGAGCTACAGCTGCGGACGCCTCTGGATTGAAGGGCTGCGGATCGATCCGCTCTGCTTAATGGGTACCGCGCCCTACTGCGCCGGAGGTCTGCGGATGGCGCAGGTCATCAGCTTGGTCCTGATCTCCCTCGGCGGTCTAGGGCTGTACTGGCTCTACGGCCGCAAGCGTGCCCTTCCCGATCCCAGCGGAGTGACCCCATGACCACCACGACGGGCAAAGTTTGGATCGTGGGAGCCGGCCCTGGCGCGCCTGATTTGTTGACCCTCCGGGCTGCGCGAGCGATTGAGGAGGCTGAGGTCTTGATCTGGACCGATTCGCTAGTCAATCCGCAGCTGGCCGCCATGGCGCCGCAGAACTGCGAACGCATTCGCACCAGCACCTTGACATTGGAAGAGGTGATGGGACTGATGCTCGACCGGGTCAAGGACGGCAAACGGGTGGTGCGTCTTCACGACGGCGACACCTGCCTGTACAGCGCCCTCAACGAGCAGCTGTGCGGCCTACTGGACGCCAGGGTAGCCGTGGAAGTCGTCCCCGGCCTAAGCGCCTATCAGGCCACAGCCGCCCAACTCAAGAGTGAGCTCACGATTCCGGGCCTGGTGCAAACCATCGTTATTGGCCGCGCCGGTGGCCGGACGGGCGTTCCAGAAAGCGAAGCCCTCGGACGCCTGGCCTCCCTGAAGGCCTCCCTCTGCCTCTACCTGAGCGCACGGCATGTGGAGGAGGTGCAGCGCGAGCTGCTGTTGCACTACCCACCTGAGACGCCTGTAGCGATTGGCTATCGGGTGAGCTGGCCGGATGAATGGATCAAAGTTGTCCCCCTCAAGGACATCGACCGGGTGAGCCGTGAACGGGAGCTGATTCGCACGACGCTCTATGTGGTGAGTCCTGCGCTGGCGGCCCCTGTCGAAGCCCGCTCCAAGCTCTATTCAGCGAGCCACAACCACCTGTTCCGCGGCGGTGCCGACTAGGTCTGGCAGGCGGGCCATGATCTAAACTGAGCTGGCGTCAGCAATAAGCGCACGCGGGCGATTAGCACAGTGGTAGCGCACTTCCTTCACACGGAAGGGGTCACTGGTTCGAATCCAGTATCGCCCACTTGATTGATTCATAGGCCGGCCGCAGTGCACTGCGACCTTCTTTTTTGCGGCCAACACCCAGCTTTCAACTTACGCTCAAGCCCAATCCAACCGCTTCCTCCACGTAGTGCTGGCATGACTGCAGGCTCCAACGCTCCAAGCTGAGGTCCACCTCAGCGGTGAGCGGCATCAGTTGCATCGCTATGCAGTTCTTACCGTGGGCCTTGAGCACACAATCGGCAATCACCTTCTGGGGGCGACGGTCCATCGCCACGGCCAGGCGCAGCAGCAACGCCATCGATGACACTGTGCGGCGCTGATCCCGCCCTTCGATCAGCTGCCAGGATTCATGACGCTTTTTCGGTAGGGAACGACGGTGGTAGCGGGCAATCGCGGCGACCATCAGATGCTCGCTGTCGGAGTATCCCAGCAGATCGCCGTGGCGGACTAAATACCAAGTGTGTTTATGGTAAGCACCGACATTGATGTGCTGCCCGCAGCTGTGCAGCATTGCCGCGGCCCAGAGCAACTGACGGCCCTGACCATCGTCCTGGTGCAGGAGGCCCTGGCTTTGGTCGTAGAGACGCAGCGCCAGCGCCGCGACCCCTTCAGCCCGGGGGACGTCCACTCCGTAGCGCTGGGCTTGGTGCAAGACCGTGCGTTGACGAATACTGCTCTGAAAGGCGAAGCGATCAACGATCAAATCGTTGCGCAGCATCCAATCGACAATCAGCCCCTCACGCAGAGCCCTTTCACTGATCAGAAACTCCTCGGCCCCGATCATCCCCATCGCCGTCTGCAAGATGAGCGCACCAGGCACGATGATTTCGGCGCGGCGTTCATTCAAGACAGGGTGGGCCTTCCGCTCCGCAGGCGTCATCGCCAAGAGGCATGCGACGATCTGATCCAGTTTTTGCCGCGAGACCCGGTAGCCCTGCATGCGCAGGGGCGGACGCGATTCGTCCGCGGCAGCCATCGCGGCGATGGCCATCGCCGTTCCACTGGTGGCGACCAAAACTGGCTGCTTGCCCAAGGGCTTGAGTCCTTGGCGCAGCTTCAGTACCGCGGGTTCGAGCGCCCCCTGGATGAAGGCCCGCAGAAAGGTGCCCCGCTTGGCCGGGATCGGGTCGTCCTGGAAGAAATCCCGCTGCAGACGGACTGCACCAATGCGGGTGCTGGTTAAGGCGTGAGAGTCAGAGCCATCCGCCAGCACCAACTCAGTGGAACCCCCACCGATGTCGATGATCACGTGGGGCTGGTCACCAAAGGACATCCCCGAGAGGACGCCCAGGTAAATCAAACGCGCTTCTTCCGGACCGCTGACGAGATCCACAGCCAGGCCGAGTTGCTCCTGGATCGATTGCAGGAACTCCCGGCCATTGGGGGCTTCACGAACCGCGCTGGTGGCGGCCGTGACGACATCACCAGGGGCCACTCCATGGCTGGCCGCCAACTCTCGGCAATGGCTCAGGGTCGTAAATGCGCGCTCAATCGCTTCAGGAGAGAGATCACCGCTGACAGGATCGCGCTCCCCCAATCGGGTGGTTGATTTTTCCGTGAGTACCACCGAGAAGCTGCGCAGCTGGGGATCAACGCTGGCGATCAGCAGGTGGATCGAGTTGGTGCCAATGTCGATGCCGGCGACCTGACGTGGGGCACCGCTGAGGAGCTCACTCACAGTCCAATCTCTGGCGCTGAGCCACTTTCGCACTGCCCTTCAGCCCTAGGGTGCGGAAACCTTTTCCCCTGCTGACCGTGCCTGCCGACAGCAAGGGCCTTGGAGTGCTGCTCCGGGCTTGGCTAGGTCTGCTGCGCTGGGACAAACCCAGCGGACGCTTGATTCTGCTGATTCCTGCGGGTTGGAGCCTCTGGCTCCACGGCGAAGCCCCTCCCAGCCTTCCCCTAGTGGCAGCGATCGTGATCGGAGGCCTGGCCGTCAGCGGAGCCGGTTGTGTCGCCAATGACCTCTGGGATCGGCGCATTGACCCCCAGGTGGAGCGGACCCGTCAACGCCCCCTCGCCAGTGGTCAGATCGGTGTCCCGGGTGCCGTCGTCCTGCTGCTGATCTGCCTGGGCGCCGCTCTGGCTGTCGTGGTGTGGGGTCTGCCTGAAGCCCACAGGGCCCTCTGCCTCCAGCTGGCGATCGCCGCCCTGCCTCCGGTGCTGCTTTACCCATCGGCGAAGCGCTGGTTTGCCTACCCCCAGGCGGTCCTGGCCCTGTGCTGGGGCTTTGCGGTCTTGATCCCCTGGGCAGCCGCCCGCGGCAGTCTGGACGGTGGCTGGCCCCTACTCTTCCTTTGGCTCGCGACCGTGCTTTGGACCTTCGGATTTGACACGGTCTATGCCATGTCCGACCGCGACGACGACCGCAAAGTCGGGGTCCACAGCAGCGCCCTCAGCCTGGGTGAGCACGCCCCCATGGCGGTTGCCCTTTGCTACGCCAGCGCAGGCGGACTTTTGGCGATCGCCTCCGGTCTGCAGGGCGTTTACCCCTGGTTCTGGCTGCTCTGGCTCGTGGTGGTCACTGGCCAACTCAAGGAAGCCCTAGCCTTGCGAAGGCCGCAGCGGCCGCGATCGGCCTTCGGCCAGCACTTCAAACACCAGGTGCTTCTCGGGGCGCTCCTTCTGCTCGGCTTGGTGGCTGGACGGATGTGGGCATGAGTCAGCGCCCTTGGCCCAGACCACTCCAAGCCGGCGATCGCGTCCAACTTGCCGCGGTAAGTTCCGCCCTCCAAGGCGAGGCCATCAGCCTCCTGGATGCGGGAATCAGCATTCTCCAGCGCTGGGGCCTAGAGGTCGAGAGCCATCCCAACCTCGAGCGGCATTGGGGGTACTACGCCGGCACCGACGCAGAACGCCGAGCTGATCTGCTGCCGAAGGCCCCACTGGTGGCCTGCGTCCGCGGTGGCTGGGGGTCGGCCCGGCTGCTGGAGCAGCCTCTCATGGATTCCCTCCTGGGGGCACGCGCCCACTGGCTGCTGGGCTTCTCCGATGTGACCTCCCTGCTCTGGGCCCGGCAGGCGGCGGGCGTACCAGGGGGCATCCATGGACCGATGCTTACCAGTCTGGCGGCGGAACCCGCATGGAGCCAAGAGCGCCTGCGGGCCTTACTGTTTGGGGAGCCACTCCCGTCTCTTGATGGAACGCCGTGGCAGCGAGGTCAAGCGGAAGGACCCTGCCTGGTGGGTAATCTCACCGTTGCCACCCATCTGCTGGGCACCCCCCATCTACCTGACCTGCGGGGCGTCATCCTGCTCTTCGAAGACGTGGGTGAGGCGCCCTACAGGATCGATCGCATGCTCTCCCACTGGCGACTCAGTGGCGCCCTGCAACACGTGGCCGGGATTGGCTTTGGCAGCTTCAGCGACTGCGAGGCCGAGGAGGAGGACGCCCGTGATCCCGAGCGTCCCTTTGCTCTCCAGGCGGTCCTCAGGGAGCGCTGCGGCGACCTGGGGATCCCGTTGGTCGCCGAATTGCCCTTTGGACACCAGTGCGGCAATGCCGCGATCCCCATCGGACGCCGGGGCCGCCTGGACGGGGATCGCGGTGAGCTGAACCTGCTTTAGCGGGCGGAGAGAACCGCCTCAGCGACCGTCAGGTCAAAGGGCGTGGTGATCTTGATGTTTGAGGGGGAGGACTCCATCACCCGGACAGGCCAGCCCAGCCGTTCAAACAAGGAGGCGTCATCGGTGACGCTCCACCTCTCCTGACGGGCTTGGGCATGGGCCTGACGTAACTGCTCGACCGGGAAACCCTGGGGGGTTTGGGCGCCCCAGAGGACGGAGCGATCCGGGGTGTCCTGAATCACACCCGCGGCGTCGACCCGCTTGATCGTGTCGGTGACCGGTGCAGCCGCGATCACCGCCGCCCCGGCATCCACCGCAGCGGAACACCGATCAATCAGGGCCGGATCCACCAAGCAGCGCGCCCCGTCATGGATCAAGACCGAACGCGCCTCCGGCGGGAGGGCCGCCAGGCCGTTGCAGACCGAGTCTTGACGGGTATCCCCGCCTTGGATCCACTGGACAGGCCGGTCCGGATTCGCTGCCTTCACCAGAGCCTTGATGTCAGGGCGGTCCAGCTCTTGCCCCACCACCCCGATCCAGCGGACGCTGCTCGAAGCCAGGGCCGCGTCCAAGGTCCAAGCCAGGACAGGGCGGCCACTGACCTCAAGCAAGAGCTTGTTGCGCTCCGCACCCATCCGCCGACCGCTTCCAGCACAGGCAATCAGCAGATGCATGATGCGCTCCTGAGGACTAAGTAATCCGACCTACATACAATCAACCAGCGATCCGCTTCACACCCGCGCGACCATGCGAGTCCTCTTTTTGGTGCCGGGTGGGGTCAGTGATCAGCTGCAGGCCCTTCCGGCGGCAGCCCAGGTCGCGCATGACCTGAACGCCCAAGTCCAGGTGGCCTGTGCCCCGGCCGCTGCTGCCACTTGGTCCCTGCTTCCGGCTGTGGAGAAGGTCATTCCCTTCGCCTTTGACGACGGACCGAGCCTGGCGGATTGGGCCAACCTGCTGGGGAACGTCCGCGAGCCCGACTTCCAAGCCTGCATCAACCTCGCCAGCGGACGGCAGGTGGACCTGATGCTCTCGATGAGCCATATCCCCAATCGTGTGGCCGCCTCAGGCTTCTCCGCCACCGCGACCGTGACTCCGGGAACGGGTTGGGGAGCCCAAGCGCTCGCCCCCTACCTGGGCCAGCTGGGGATCAACTTGGATGCCAGCCAATTCCGCCTCTCCTTGCCCAAAGGTGCCCTGGAGCAAGCGGCAGCCGCGATGCCCAGCGGCCAAGGGCCCGTACTCCTGCTCGCCCCCTCCGGAGACCGTCAGGACTGGCCCGCCCAACATTGGCGTGCCCTGCCCGACGCCATCCGCAACAAATTGCCGGATCTGCGGGTGATCGAGGCCGGTGGAGCCACCCTGCTGCAACGTGCCGCCCAACTCGCAAGCTGTGATGTGGTGCTCAGCAGTGATCCCATCACCAATCAGCTGGCCCTGCTGAACGGTATGCCCCTGGTCGCTCTAGGCCAAGATCCGGCCTCCCTGCCGGAGCGTCCCGGGGTGCAAGCGGTGGGCCAAGCCGGAACCCTGCACAACCTCAGCACCGCCGAGGTCTTGCAAGCCCTCGGCTTGGGATGAGACCGATGCGGCAGCGACTCCGTTCACTGCCACGCAGACGCGGCCTTCTCGCCCCGATTCGCACACAGGTGGCCCAGCGGCCTTGGGTCGGTCCAATCCTGGCCCTTGCGGCCGTGGTCAATGCCGGTGCGGTCGGTTACCGGCTGGTCGAGGGCTGGGACTGGGGCGATTGCTACTGGATGGTGCTGATCACCCTCAGCACGCTCGGCTTCAGCGATGAGCACACCCAGCTGATCCACACGGGCGGCAGGATCGTGACCGCGCTGCTGCTGGTAGGCGGCCTCGTGGTGGTCCAGCAAACCCTCCAAAAACTGCTGGAATTGACGAACTCCGGCTACTTTCGCCGCATCCGCCAGCGGCGCTACCGCCAACAGCTGCAGCGATCGATGAATAAGCACGTCATCCTCTGCGGCTACGGCCGGATGGGCCGCGAAATTGCAGAGCAACTCAACGGAGAGAACATCCAGCTGTTGGTGGTTGAAAACGACAGCGATCGCATCGAAGAGGCCCAACAGCGCGGCCTGACGGTGCTTCAGGGGGACGCGACCCTCGACGAAACCCTGGAGGAAGCTGGCATTCACCGCTGCCGGTCGCTGGTCGCCGCGCTGCCCAGCAATGCCGCAAATCTGTACGTGATCCTCAGTGCCAGGGGCTTGGCGCCGAGGGCACGTCTGATCGCCCGCTCCGACAGTGAAGAAGCGGAAGGGAAACTGCGCCTCGCCGGGGCCGACCAGGTGGTGAGTCCCTATGTAGCCGGCGGCCGGGCCATGGCCGCCACCGCCCTAAGGCCCCTGGCGGTGACCTTCATGGACCTATTGGCCGGAAGCGACTGCGAGGTGGACGAATTTCTGCTCAGCGAGCATCCCGAAGACCTCGGCGAGCTCAACGGCGCCAGCCTCTCGGAACTGCAATTGGGCCGTCGCAGTGGGTCCCTGGTACTCGCGATCCGCAACCCCGCCGCCAGCGAACTGAGCACAGGTGCCCCAGAACCACTGATCGCCAACCCCGGCGGCGATGTCCGTCTCGGCCCCGGCCAATTGCTGGTGGTGATGGGCAGCAAGCGCCAATTGCAGCGCTTTGGTGAACTCCTCGGTCCGGCCCTGGCCGAGGTCAAAAACATGCCCGCCTAGCCTGGATCGACTTTTCTGCGTTCTCCATGGCGGACAGCACCCCCCTTGCCGGTCAGGTTGCGCTGGTCACCGGAGCCAGCCGGGGCATCGGGGCTTCAATTGCCCGCGAGCTCGCACAAGCCGGGGCGAAGGTGGTCGTGAACTACGCCAGCTCCCCCGCTGCCGCGGACGCTGTGGTTGCTGAGATTCAGGCCGCCGGTGGCCAGGCCTGGGCCCACCAGGCCAACGTGGCGGACGAAGAGCAGGGGGAGGCCATGGTGAAGGCCGTCCTCGAGAAGGAAGGGCGCCTGGACGTGCTGGTCAATAACGCGGGCATCACCCGTGATGGCCTGCTGATGCGCATGAAGAGCGCCGATTGGCAGAGCGTGATCGACCTGAACCTCAGCGGCGTCTTCCTCTGCACCCGGGCCGTGAGCCGGGCCATGTTGAAGGCCCGCAGCGGTCGCATCATCAACATCACCTCGGTGGTGGGCCTGATGGGCAACCCCGGCCAGGCCAACTACAGCGCCGCCAAAGCCGGCGTGATCGGCCTAACTCGCAGCAGCGCAGCCGAATTCGCCAGCCGTGGCGTGACTGTGAATGCGGTGGCACCGGGCTTTATAGAGAGCGACATGACCGCGGAACTCGACAAGGAGCCGATCCTCAAGGCCATTCCCCTGGGCCGGATGGGCCAACCCACCGAAGTCGCCAGCGCCGTCCGCTTCTTGGCGGCCGACCCCGCCGCGGCATACATGACCGGCCAGGTATTGCAGGTGGATGGCGGAATGGTGATGCGCTAAGCCTTAACCCTCGACCGGTTGGGTGAGCTCTTCCCGCAGCCGCCGAATGCGCTGCAAGAGGCGCAACCGGCGGCTGCGCGCCGTCGCCGTGAGAAAGATGCGCAAGGGGACGTAGATCAGGGCCATCCCGAGGCCTAAACCGGCCACGATCAGGAAGGCCATCACATTGCTGCCGGCACTTGGATCGGCCAAAGCATCGCTCAATGGCCCATTGAGGCCGTCGGCCAAGGCTTCGCTGACGCTGTCCTCCATGAGCGGAACCCTATCGAGCCGAAATGGTCAGCGACAGGGTTGAGCCTGATCCATTCGGCTTTCCCCACAAGCCAATAGCCACCTCTCCATGGGAACCTGTGGCCACTACAGCGCGATTAGCCTCCGCGATGGCCAAGCTGCTCTCCTTCTCCGATGAATCCCGCGCCCATCTCGAGCGCGGCGTGAACGCCCTCGCCGATGCGGTGAAGGTGACCATCGGTCCCAAGGGCCGCAACGTGGTGCTCGAGAAAAAATTCGGCGCACCGGATGTGGTCAACGACGGCGTGACCATCGCCCGGGACATCGAACTCGAAGACCCCTTCGAGAATCTGGGGGCCAAACTGCTCCTGCAGGTGGCCACCAAAACCAAAGACAAGGCCGGTGATGGCACGACGACCGCCACGGTCCTCGCCCAGGCCATGACCAGCGAAGGTCTGCGCAACGTGGCCGCTGGGGCCAGCCCCGTGGGCCTGCGGCGCGGCATGGAAAAAGCCACCGCTCAAATCGTGGCGGGCATCCAAGAGCGCTCCACCCCTGTCGCGGGCGACTCCATCCGCCAAGTGGCCACGGTCAGCTCCGGTGGCGACGAGGAAGTTGGCCGGATGGTCAGCGATGCCATGGACAAGGTGAGCGTCGATGGCGTCATCACCGTTGAAGAGAGCAAGAGCCTGGCAACCGAACTGGAGATCACCGAGGGCATGGCCTTCGATCGGGGCTACAGCTCCCCCTATTTCGTGACCGACAACGACCGTCGCGTTTGCGAATTCGACGATGCACTGCTCCTGGTCACCGACCGCAAGATCAGCGCGATCAACGACCTGGTCCCCGTTCTCGAAGCCGTTTCGAAAGCCGGCAAACCGCTGGTGATCCTCTCTGAGGAAGTCGAAGGTGAGGCCCTGGCCACCCTGGTGGTCAACAAGAACCGCGGCGTCCTACAGGTGGCCGCCGTGCGCGCCCCTGGCTTTGGCGATCGCCGTAAGGCCCAGCTCCAGGACATCGCCATCCTGGCCGGCGCGAACCTGATTAGCGAAGACCGCGCCATGGCGCTGGATCAAGTGGGTCTGGAGGATCTCGGCAGCGTGCGCCGGATCACGATCAGCAAGGACGACACCACGATCGTGGCCAGTGACGCCCACCAAGTCGCCGTACGCGATCGGGTGTCGGCGATCAAGCGCGAGTTGGAGAACACTGAGTCGGAGTACGACCGTGAGAAGCTCACCGAGCGCATCGCCAAGCTGGCCGGTGGCGTCGCGGTGATCAAAGTCGGCGCCCCGACCGAAACGGAACTGCGTAACCGCAAACTGCGCATCGAAGACGCCCTGAACGCCACCCGCGCCGCGGTGGAAGAGGGGATAGTGGCTGGCGGTGGCAGCACTCTTGTCCAGCTCGCCGCCAACCTGGACGGCCTCGCCGCCCAACTGGATGGGGATGAGCGCACCGGCGTCCAGATCGTGCAGCGCTCCCTCTCCGCTCCTCTGCACCAGATCGCGGCCAACGCTGGCTACGACCCCAACGTGGTCGCCCATCAAGTAGCCAGCAGCGGCAACGGCTTCAATGCCGCCACCGGCAGCTACGAAAACCTGCTAACCGCGGGCATTCTTGATGCCGCCAAGGTGGTCCGTCTAGCCCTGCAGGACGCCGTCTCCATTGCCTCGCTGCTGCTCACCACCGAAGCGGTAATCGCCGACAAACCCGAACCCGCTGCTGCTGACGCCCCGGGTGGCGGTGGGATGGATCCCATGGGTGGCATGGGTGGCATGGGTGGCATGGGTGGCATGGGTGGCATGGGTGGCATGGGTGGCATGGGTGGCATGGGCATGCCCGGCATGATGTGATCCCGGACTACATCGTCCGAATCAAGCGGGCGTAAATCCGGTAGATAGCGAGGGCTTCCCTGGGCGGATTGCTGCACAGGAGGCCCAGCTCCCTTTTCAACGCTTCAAGTTCAGCAAAGGGGAGCCCAGCCATGGGCATAGCCATGAGGGTCACTCCCAACGCCACAGAAAACAACGGCAGCGCGCGCTGGGAGCTCATCAACCCTGCTCCCAAACGAGACAAACTTGGTTTGCTCCCGGCTTGTGGCAAAGGCCCCCTCCTTCAGAAACCTTTTTGACGCCTAGGCCCCGAGGGCCCGCTGGTACGCCGCTACCTGCAAATCCACCCCGGTGATGGCGGTGCCCACGACGACAGCATCGGCACCGCCATCGAGAGCCTGACGAGCCTGCTGAGGCGACGCGATCCCCCCCTCACAAATCAGCAGCACTTCGGCGGGCAGCTGCTCCCGAAGAGGTACCAAAACAGGCCAAGCCGGGGGCGGAAGCGACGCGGTGGCCTCGGTGTAGCCATACAGAGTTGTACCCACCCAATCGCAACCCAGTTGAGCGGCGCGTAGGCCGTTCTCCAGGCTGTCGACATCCGCCATCAAGCACGCACCAAGCTCCTGCTTGGCACGCTGCAGCAACGCAGGCAACTGGGCTCCATCGGGGCGACCCCGTTCTGTCGCATCGAGGGCAATCACATCGGCCCCAGCAGCCCAGACCGCCTGGATCTCCTTCCAGCCTGGGGTGATATAGACGGAACTATCTGGGAAAGTGCGCTTCCACAGCCCAATGATCAAGGCTTCGGGGCAACGACGACGCACGGCTCCGATGTGCTCGGGGCTCTCCAAGCGAACCCCAACCGAGCCGTTGTTCAGGGACGCTTCCGCCATGGCTGCGATCACCTGGGGATCGCGCATCGGCGACCCCTCCGGAGCTTGAACCGAAACGATCAGTCCTCCCCGGAGCCTGGATGGATCAGGTAGCACAGGACTCTCCGGCACTCGGCAGCCAAGAGCGCAACTCAGCGAGGGCGGGATGACTCGGAGCAGGGGCAGGCCGCGAAGCGACGGGACGCGGGCGGATGGAGTGCTGGGCAATAGGGAGAGGCGCGGGCGCAGCAACCGGTTCCGGTTCGCTTGCTGCCACTGCTGGGGCTGGGGCTGGGGCTGGGGCTGCGGCAACGCTGGGCTCAGGCTCTGGAACCGCTTCGGGCGTGGGCTCCGAAGCGATCTCCTCTTGAGCGGGCTCGCTCTTAACGACGACAGGCTCAGCGATGACGAGAGGCTCGGGGACTGAATGCATGTCTTCGAGCTCTGGCGCTCCCAAACGCCACCAACCCAGCCCCTCGGGATCGTCACGCTCCAGCTCTTCAAACAACGGCTCCAGCCCGTCGACACCGTGGCGATGGGCCCATTGCCCAAGCAACCCATCAACCCCAGCTCGATCACGCTCGGACAGGGCTTGCCTCAGGGAGAGGACATGGGCCTGGCGGCGGGCTTGCGGAGAAGGAGGTCTGGAAGGGCGCTGGGCCACGATCGCATCCGGAAAAGATCAGGCGAGCTTGCGATCCAGCAGAGGGCGGATCAACAGGAACAAACCCACCGCCAGGGCAGCCAGGACTCCCAAACAGGCGGCGGCCGTCAAATCCCCATAGGGGGCATGCAAGACCACGGCAGAAAGGGAGAAGTGACCGGCGTAGGCGGCTCGAATCGGCTCAATCGCGAAGGTAAGGGGATTTACGGCCGCTAGCCAGCCCAACCAGGCCGGCATAAAGGAAATCGGGGCAAGCGCCGTACTGGCAAAAAGCAGGGGCAAGTTGGCCACAAAGATCACGGCAATCAGCTCGATGTGCCCCGGCAGCGCAAAGGCCAAGCCCAAACTCATGCCCGTGACGGCAAAGACCAGCAAGAGCAAGGTCAGCAGCACCAAAACCAACCCACCGCCGCCGGGCCAGCCATAGCCAAGCACCCAGGCCGTGGCCATGATCGCGACGCTCTGAACCAGGCTGAGCACGGTGATGTAGAGCACCGACGCCAAGACAATCGAACTGCGTGAACGCAAGGGTGCCACCAGCAGGCGATTGAGGAAGCCGAACTCGCGATCGAACATCACCGGCAAGCCTGCATTGAGGGCCGCACTGAAAGCGGTGAAGACGATCACACCTGCCCCAAGAAAGCGTCCATAGCTCATGCCCTCGGGAAGAAGACCTTCTGGGGCATTAGCGAAGAGGGCCCCAAAGAGGACCAACCAAATGAGGGGTTGCAGGACCCCGGCCACCAACGTCGAGGGACGACGGGCCAGTTGAAGAAACAGGCGGCGGGTGAGGGCCAGGGTTTCCTGGGTCAGATCAGCCAGCGCCGAGCGTTGCGCGTTGGCGCTTAAGGCTGGACTAAGCAAAGAGGAGGAAGCGCTGGTCATGTCAGAAAGCAGAAAAGTCCATCCCGGGGAAATCTCGAACCGAAGCAGGGGTCAACGCATCGACTGCTTGCGCTCCGCCTTGGCATCACGGACACCAGCCACTGCCAATTCGGCATCCATCAAGGTGCGGCCCGTGGCCTGCAGGTAGACGTCATCCAAGCTGGGGCGGCTCTGCGCCAAGGCGAAGACAGGCAGTTGGGCCTCGGCCAACTGACGCCGCAGTTGCTCCACAACACCGTCGTTTTCGACCACCAGGTTCAACGAGAAGCCTTGGGCCCGGTTCACGACCACCTGGCGCACCCCTGGGCACGCCTGCAGCAGCTGTTGCACCCGCAGGGCCTCGGGCTCATCGCTGAATTCCCGAACTCGCAGGGTGACACGGTCACCTCCGAGGGCGGCTTTGAGCTCAGACGGAGGGCCCGAGGCGATGACTCGGCCGCCCTCGATGATCGCCAGCTGATCCGCCAGGGCATCAACCTCCTCGAGGTAGTGGCTGCTGAGCAGCACCGTGGTCCCTTGATCCCGCAGTTGACGCAGAACCGTCCAGATGGCGGCCCGACTCTCGATATCCAGACCAACGGTGGGTTCATCCAGCACCAGAACATCTGGCCGGTGCAGCAGTCCCGAGGCCAAATCCAAACGGCGACGCATCCCACCGGAATAGGTGCCGCTCCGGCGATCGATCCAATCGGCCATGCCCAAAATGGCAATCAGCTCGGCGATGCGCTGATCGCGCGCTGATCGTGGAAGGTGATACAGGTCCGCCTGCAACTGCAGCAGCTCACGGCCGCTAAGGATTTTGTCTAAGGCGACTTCCTGGGCCACGTAGCCCAAGCGCTCGCGGACGCCCCTGGGGTCGGTCAGGGCATCCAGCCCAGCCACCTGAACCCGGCCTCTGGATGGTGCCAACAACGTGGCCAGGATGCGCAGGGTGGTGGTTTTGCCCGCCCCATTAGGGCCGAGCAAACCAAACAGGCTGCCCGCGGGGACCTGCAGATTCAGACCATTGAGGGCATCAACGGCTTTCTCGCCTTTGCCATAGCGCTTGGAGACGTTCTCCAGATCAATCACTGGATGAGTCACCGCCGCCGACCTCGCTGGAGCACTAGGAGTCTCGAATCTAGAAAGCTCTGCTGACCAGCGATGCGACCAGGGTGAAACCTCCGTTGCCGGACCCACTCCACCCGAGCAGGGCGAAGCCCTGCTCCGAGAACTGCTCACCAGCCGGCATGCGTGCCATCAACAGCAGAAGACAGACACCGAAGAGATAGAAGATCGACCAGCGAAAGAGCCCCTTGGCCCGCTGAAGATCATCTGGGTCTTGCTGCAAATTCCAGGTCATCTGCAGAAGCCGAGCGTTAAAGGGCAGCAGCAAGAGCCCATAGAGCAAACCACCGCCGGGCAAGGCCCAGACCCCCACCAGACTGAGCACCACGGTGGCCAGGGCATACCAGCGAATGGCCTCAGCCGTGGCACCACTGCCCTTCACCACTGGAAGCATCGGAATGCCCACGTTGCGGTAGTCCTCCTCGAGCAACAAGGCCAAGGCCCAGAAATGGGCGGGTGTCCAGAGCATCACCAAGGCAAACAACCACCAACTGCCCAGGCCAAGGTGACCTGTTGCGGCGGCGGCGCCCACCAGCGGAGGAATGGCACCAGCCACACCACCTATGACGATGTTTTGGGTGGTGCGGGGCTTGAGCAGCACCGTGTAGAGGAGCACATAGCTGCAGAGGCCCAGCAGCGACAAGCTCGCGGCCAAACAATTCACACCCCCCACCAAGAGGGTGGCAGCTGTCAAGGTCAGGGTGACGGCAATGGCGAAGGCCGTCGTGATGGAGAGGCGACCGGAGGGGAGGGCACGACCACTGGTCCGCTGCATGCGGCCATCGAGCTCCTGCTCCCAAAGACAGTTCAAAATGCCGGCCGCTGCCGCCGCCAAGGCTCCGCCTCCCAAGGTGCATGCCAAGCGCAAGGGAGGCAGCGGCCAGCCCTCTGACAGCGCCATCCCACCAAGGGTGGTGGCCAACAGCAGGGGAATCAACCGCGGCTTGGCGATCTCCAACCAGGGGGGCAACTTGACCCGCTTCCGGGAGGGGACAACCTCCTCTCGCGTCAAGGTCAGGGAATTAGCCACGAAGCACCTCCGGCCAACTACGAACGGTCAAGGCCGCCAACACGGCCACCAGAAGGGCGGCCCCGAGCTGGTGGGCCACCGTCACCACAGGAACGGACAGGCTGAACCGCAAACTCATTACGCCCAGGGCGATCTGAAGCAACACCAACAGTGCTGCAGCCAGGGCCAAGGGGCGATCACTGGGACGTTTCAAGAGCAGAAGCCCGGAACCGAGCAGCACCAGAACCCCCACCGGCCGCGCACCAATGCGATGAAAGAGAAGCGAGGAGCAGCCCTCACCTGCGCTCAAGCAACGCCCCGCTGCCCACTGACTGGCCATCAAGCCGCCGAGGAGGCATTGCACCAAGACAGCCAGGGCCAGAGCCGCGGCCAAACCAGCCCAAAAGGGAGAACGGCTCGAAGCCGGGGCGAGCGAGCCGATCCTCAGTAATTCACTCAGACCACTGAGGAGAGCCACCAGCACCAGGGCGGTGAGCAGGTGAGCCGTCACCAGAGGGAAGGGCAACAACATGGTCACCGTTAAGGCCCCCAAGCCGGCTTGAACGGCCACCAAGACCAGACTGAGGCTGGACAAGAGCGGAAAGCCCTGGGGCAACTCGCGCCGCCAACACCAGCTCGCCGCGGTGAGCACCAGTAGACCGACACCAACGACGAAGGCATCGAGGCGGTGGAACCATTCCAGGAAGACCTGGAGGTTCATCTGACGACCCGGCAAGAGGGAGCCGTAGCAAAGGGGCCAGTCGGGGCAAGCCAGACCTGCCTCCATCACTCGCGTCGCGCCGCCAATCACCGCTAGCGCAATCAAGGCCACCAAAAGATGGGCGCAGAGTTTGGCTAAACGGTCTCGTTTCCTGGGCTGTGTGGCGCCGAACATCTCAGCGGGAGAGGGACGGTTGGCGTAAACCTAGTGACGTCTCCTCGGCTTCGCTGACCAGCGCAGCAAGCAGTCCCAAAGCGACACCGATAGTGATTAATCCGTGAGCATTCCCTCACCGATGAGCGGCGGATTACTGCAAAGAACCACGAACGACACCTCAATCGAAAACCCTCCATAGGCTGATTGGGATCGATTCCAGGACTATGCGGATTCCAGCCGCAATCCTCACCCTGATCACCGGCATGGCCCTTGTTTTGCTGGGCCTATGGATCGGGCAGAACGTCAACCTCCTCCCGGTGGATGCCAGCGCGAATGCGCCGGTCTACGACGAACTCTTCAAGGTTCTCTTCAGCATTGGGACCATCCTTTTTGTTGGGATTTTTGGGCTGATCGTCTACAGCCTGGTGAAATTTCGCCGCAAACCTGGTGATCCGGGTGAAGGTGAAGCCGTCGAGGGAAACCTTCCCCTCGAGATCCTCTGGACCGCAATCCCCGCGGTGGTCGTACTGTTCGTCGGCATCTACAGCTACGACATCTACGACCGAATGGGCGGCATGGCCCCGCTCAACGACCACAGCTTGCACTCCATGGGCGGAGAAATGGAGGAGTCCCGCACCTGGGGCGGCATCAGTCCGCTGAGCCTTGATAGTGATGGCGCAGCTACTCCACTGCCGATCGATGTGACGGCGATGCAGTTCGCCTTCATCTTTCACTACCCCGACTCGGAGATCACCAGCGGTGAGCTCCATGTGCCCATGGGGCAGCCGGTGGCCCTTCACATGAAGGCCAATGACGTGATCCATGCCTTTTGGGTGCCGGAATTCCGCCTCAAGCAGGACGTCATCCCCGGTCAACCCACCCTGTTGAGCTTTACCGCGACCCGCCCGGGCCGCTATCCGATCGTCTGCGCGGAGCTCTGCGGTCCGTACCACGGCGGCATGCGCTCAACGGTGATCGTCGACGAACCCGAGACGTTCGAAGCCTGGGTGAACCAAAACAGTCCGATTGCGAACGCCGCTCCCCAGCCCCCGGTTCAGTCATGACCATCAGCCTGACCCCCAAGCACAGCACGCCGCTGCAACCCCAGGGCTGGCTTCGCTATCTCAGCTTTAGCACCGATCACAAGGTGATCGGTCTGCAGTATCTGGTGTGCGGCTTCGTCTTTTATCTGATCGGCGGCGCCCTTGCGGGTGCCATTCGAACGGAGCTGCTCACTCCGATTTCTGACTTCCTACCGCGGGAGACCTACAACGAAGTTCTGACCCTCCACGGGACGGTGATGATCTTTTTGTGGATCGTCCCCGTGGTCAATGGCGCCTTCGGCAACTACCTGATCCCCTTCTATGTGGGCGCCCGGGACATGGCCTTCCCTCGGCTGAATGCCGTGGCCTTTTGGCTGATTCCCCCCGCCGGATTGCTGTTGATCAGCAGTTACTTCCTCGCCAGCGCGGCCCAATCGGGTTGGACAGCCTATCCCCCCTTGAGCATCACGACCCCGGCAACGGGTCAAATCATCTGGATCTTGAGTGTGCTGCTGCTCGGCGGCAGCTCGATCTTTGGGGGAATCAACTTCATTGCCACGATCCTGAAATTGCGGCGACCCGGGCTCAAGTTGATGCAACTGCCGATGTACTGCTGGGCGATGCTCGGCACCAGCATCCTGGTGGTGCTCTCCACCCCGGTTCTGGCTGGAACGCTGGTGCTATTGAGCTTCGACATCATTGCCCACACCGGGTTTTTCAACCCCAGCCTGGGGGGCAATGCGGTGGTCTACCAGCATCTCTTCTGGTTTTATTCCCACCCGGCGGTTTACATCATGGTGCTGCCTGCCTTTGGCCTGGTGAGCGAAATCCTGCCGATCCATAGCCGTAAGCCCCTCTTCGGCTACACGACGATGGTGTATTCGATCATGGGCATCGTCTTCCTCGGGCTGATCGTCTGGGCCCACCACATGTTCACGAGCGGCACGCCTCCCTGGATGCGTCTGTTCTTCACCATCGCCACCTCCTTTATTGCCGTACCAACCGGAATCAAATTCTTCAACTGGCTTGCGACGATGTGGGGAGGCCGCATTGCCCTCAACAGCGCGATGCTGTTCTCCTGCGGCTTCATCATCAACTTTGTCTTCGGCGGCATCACGGGCGTGGCACTGGCCCAGGTCCCCTTTGACATTCACGTGCACGACACCTACTTCGTCGTCGCTCACTTCCACTACATCGTCTATGGCGGAACGGTCTTTGTGATCTTCGCCTCGATCTACCACTGGTATCCCAAGGTGGTCGGGCGATTGCTGAATGAAGATCTGGGCCGACTGCACTTCCTGCTCACCTTCGTCGGCTTCAACCTTTGCTTCGCACCCCAGCACTGGCTGGGACTGAATGGCATGCCGAGGCGGGTCGCTGAATACGACCCCCAATTCGAACTGATCAACCAGCTCAGCAGTGTCGGGGCCCTACTCATGGCGATCAGCACCCTCCCCTTCCTACTCAACGTCATCCTGAGTGCCTTCGATGGCGCCCCAGCTGGCGACAACCCCTGGAATGCCCTGACGCCCGAGTGGCTCACCAGTTCCCCCCCGCCCGTGGAGAACTGGAAAGGGGAAGCTCCGTTGGTGACAGAGCCCTATGGCTATGGCACCCCCGCCGGCGAACTCCCCTTAGCCGCTACCTCGGGCTCTGAGCTCTGGAAGCTCGGCAACTCTGACCAGCGCTCCTGAACACCATGACCAGCCTGAGTCCCAGCGAGTCCCTGAGCAAACACGAAGGCAGCAAAGCGCAAGAGCACCACGGCGACTTCCGGATGTTCGGCCTCGCCTGTTTTCTGGTCGCCGATGGCATGACCTTCGCAGGATTCTTCGCGGCGTATCTGACCTTCCGCGCCGTCAATCCGTTGCCATCCGGGGCTACCTACGAATTGGAGATGGTGCTGCCCACTATCAACACCCTGCTGCTGCTGATCAGCAGCTTCACCTTCCATCGCGCTGGTGCGGCGATGAAGCGCAACCAACGGGCCCTGGGCCAGCGCTGGTTACTGATCAGTGCCGCGCTTGGCTTCGCGTTTCTGGCCGGTCAAATGAAGGAGTACTTCGAGCTCCCCTTTGGCCTCACCGACAACCTCTTTGCAAGCACCTTCTATGCGATCACCGGCTTCCACGGTCTGCACGTGACCTTGGGCGGCTTGATGATCCTGATCGTCTGGTGGCAATGCCGAGACGGTGGTCGGGTGAAGCAAGACAACCTCTTCCCCTTGGAGGCCGCGGAGCTTTATTGGCACTTCGTCGATGGCATCTGGGTGGTCCTCTACGGACTCCTTTATCTGCTGTAAGGCCACTGTTTGATCACAGTTCTTGCAAATTGCCCTTGCGAAGCATTGCTTGGGATCGGCACAATCGGGCCGCCAGCACCCCAACGCACCGGTGTTCGTCGAAGAGAAGACAACCAAGCCAACCGAGATGCTGGAAGGCAAGGCTCTGCTGGATAAGGCTCGCTCCCTCAGCAATCGCCCGGAGGATCAAATCGCCAGGGCCTGCGGTTATGTCGGTCCCAGTGGCCGTCTGCTCAAAAAAAGCTTCTACCGCGCCCTCGTTGAAGCGAAGGGCTACAAGCTGCCCAGCCAAAGCGGCGGCGGCAGTGGCACCAAAGGTCGCCAAGCCGAGTTCCGCACCAAGGTGCACGGCAATGGAAACCTGCTGATCGGGAACGCCTACACGCGTCGCATGGGGCTGGAGCCCGGCCAGGAGTTCAAGATCGAGATCCACAAAGAAACGGGCTCCATTTGGCTCCTGCCCGTCGAGGGGGACAGCAGCACAAAAGAAGCCCTCTGAACGGCGCGCGTGAGCGCTTAGCGCTCGTCCGGTCCGTGGAAGGCGGCACTGAACACCAAGAGGTCAATCCCGCTGAAGAGAAAGCTGATCCCCACCAGGATTCCGAGCACGCTCAACAGACCCAGTCCCTTCATCGAAACGATGATCAAGCCGAGGATGAAGGTGACGATGCCATTGGCTAAACCCCAGCCCCAGCCGGCCATCTCGGTGTGGGACAGGGAGACGATGCTGGCCACCACACCCTCCACCAGAAAGACGATGCCGATGGCGAAGGCAAAGGCAGCCACCTGAGCAGCTGCCGGTTCCACGCCGGCGCTGAACTGCTGGATGATCCAAGCGCCGGTCACTACAAACAAGGTAGAGACCACGAGCCGCCAGAAGCAGTGCCATTTGCTCAGCTGCCTGGAGCGGTTGAGGCTGTTCACCCAGCCGATGATCCCGCCCACCAGGAAAGCCAGGGCCACAACCACCGTCACCCATGCGGAGGCAATCATCGGGAAAATAAGGGCGAGAACGCCCAGCACCAACAACAAGATGCCTTCGGCAACGGTGAAGCTGCGCAGGGCGCCCACCGCCAAACCGGAATTGCCGTCTGAGGCCATGAAGTGTTCAGCAGGAACACGAACCCCCGGAACGTAGGCATGGCCTCTGGAGTTGTCAGCTCCAGCCGTGCTCTTTCAACCAGGCATCACTGATCTGAGCCGACGACGGACCAGCCCCAGACGCGCGGTGCTGAAGCAAGCGTTCGGTGTACTTCGCCAGCAGATCCGCCTCCAAATTCACCGCCATGCCCCGCTGCAGATGTTGCAGGGTCGTGCTGCTCCAGGTGTGGGGAATCACCGCAATCCAAAACTCGGCTCCATCGGCGCTGCACCCCGCCACGGTCAGGCTGATGCCATCCAAAGCAACACTGGCCTTCTCGCAGATGTAGCGGCCGAAGGCCGAATCCTGCCAACGCAGCCTGAGCGTCCATGAGGCGCTCTGCTCCTCCACCGCCACCACATGGCCCAGACCATCAACATGGCCACTCACCAGATGACCGCCGAGACGATCCTGAAGACGCAGGGCCGGCTCAAGATTGACCCAGCCCCCTCGGTCGGCCTTCGCCGAGAGGGTCGTGCGGCGCAAGGTCTCTTCGCTGACATCGGACTGAAAGCCGCTGGCAGAGCGTTCGGTCACCGTCAAGCAGACCCCGTCGACGGCCACGCTGTCCCCAAGGGCCAACTGGGCAGGGTCGAGCTCAGAACCCAGAGGGATCTGCAGCGTCACGCCTCCACTGCGGCGCTGCAGCTGTCCGGTGGCCTGAACCAGCCCTGTGAACATGCGGTGGCCCGATCAACACTGGCCATAATCGGGCAGAAGGGAGAGCGGGCAAGTCATGGTCGAAATGCAAGTGGCCGGCATTGCCCTCGATGCCGCCAGTCGCAGCCCGATCGTTCTGCTACGCGACCCGTCAGGCCGCCGTCAGGTGCCGATCTGGATCGACCAGGCCCAAGCCCAAAACATCATGGCCGGCCTCAGCGACCAGGCTCCGCCCCGTCCCCTCAGCCATGACCTGATGGTGGAACTCCTGCAGGCCGGGGGCCTGCAGCTGACCAAGGTGATCGTTCACGCCATCGAAGACAGCACCTTTCGTGCCGTCCTGAAAGTGGAGAGGGCTGGCGAGGAGGAAGTGGAACTGGATGCCCGCCCAAGCGACGCCATCGCCCTGGCGATCCGCACCGGCAGTGGGATCTGGATGCTGGAGGAAGTGGTCTCCGACGCCTCCATTCCTGTCGATGCGGAGGCGGACGCTGAAGACGCCGCCGATTTCCGCCGCTTCATCGACGGCATCAGTCCAGCTGAACTGGTCCGGCACATCAAGCAAGCCCAGACCGACGTGGATCCCGCCGCGGAACAGCCGGAGGAAGACGCTGGCTGAACGCCGCCCCTTTGGCCGGGGAGCCAAGGTCTCCCCGTTCTGCCTCGGCACGATGCGGGCCACCACGAGCCCGCAGCAGATGGCGGAGGTGCTCGCTGCGGCCCTAGCCGCAGGCATCAACCACATCGAGACCGCCCCGGCCTATGGCCCCGCGGAGGCGTTCTTGGGCCAAGCCCTTAGCCAGTGGAGTGGATTGGAGCCACTGGCCATCACCAGCAAGCTGCTCCCGGGAATCGAGCTGGAGGAGGGCAAGGCCCAACTGCGCGGAATCCTGCAACGCCTGGGGCTCCAGCGGCTCGACAACCTGGCGGTCCACGGCCTGAACCGGCCTGAGCATCTGGACTGGGCCCTGCGGGGAGACGGGGCGGAGCTATTGCGCTGGGCCCTAGCGGAGGGATTGGTCACCCAAGTGGGGTTCTCGAGCCACGGCGAGCTAGCGCTGATTGAAACCGCCCTCGCCTCAGGCCGCTTCAGCTTCTGCAGCCTCCATCTGCACTGGTTTGATCAGACCCGGATTCCCCTTGCCCAGGCCGCGCTACGGGAAGGCATTGGCGTGCTCGCCATTTCCCCCGCCGACAAGGGGGGCCGGCTCTATGCACCGCCTGAGCAGCTACGCGCCGATTGCGCTCCTTTTGAGCCGCTGGAGTTGGCCTACCGCTTCCTACTTGATGCAGGCATCTCAAGCCTGACCCTGGGGGCCGCCCAAGCCAGCGACCTCGATCTCGCCCAACGCCTGACTGCGGAAGAGGGCAGCTGGCTTGAGCCCAGGCATCGCCGGGCCCTGGATCGGGCTTGGCAGGCCGGCCAAAGCCGTCTTACCACCAGCGCCTGTCAGCAATGCCGGGCCTGCCTGCCCTGCCCCAACGCGGTGCCTATTCCAGAGCTCCTGCGCCTGCGCAACCTGGACCTCGGGCACGGCATGGGTGCCTTTGCCCAGGAGCGCTACAACCTGATCGGCCGAGCAGGGCATTGGTGGGAAAGCGTGAACGCGTCCGCATGCTCAGGCTGCGGCGATTGCCTACCGCGCTGTCCCCACAACCTGCCCATTCCAGACCTGCTAGCGGAGACCCATGAACGGCTGGCCGCCGCACCGCGGCGCCGGCTCTGGGGTTAGCGGCTCAGGGCTTGATCCCAGAGGGACTGCCAGCGGCTGCGCTCAGCCTGGCTGAAGACCGGAAGACTGTTGCAGCGTTGCAGCACTGCCTCGCTGGGAAGCAAGAGCGGCCGTAGCCGCTCCGGCCAACGCCACAGCACCGGGTCCAGCTGTTTCCGGGGAAGCGGCGGCACGCAGCCAGCCGCCAGTAGGCGATCCAGTAGAGGCAGCGAGAGGCCGTCGCGAATCCACTCCAAGGGCAGGGGCGGATCCAGCAGCGCACGGTCCTGGGGGGCCAAGCGCAGCAACAGCTGCCACCAGAGCGGGGAGCCGGACTCCGGCAACACAGCCGACAGACGGGGATCTTTCTTCAGCAGCGGAATCGCCCGATGGCTGGGGACCACGGCGGCCTCCGCCTCACCAGCCAACAGCAGATTGAGACCGTCCCGCTCATCGAGGGCCAGGGCCTGATCCACCAGCTCGGACACCTGCTTCGGCAGAGCTGGGGCATTCAGGGATTGGGGGTCGCGGCTGGAAAGTCCCAGCTGACGCAACGCCAACTCAATCACCACCCGCGGGCTGGAGGGAAGCACCACCTTTCCCCGCAGGCTTGGATCGAGGAGCAAGGACCAACCCTGTTGGCGCTGACGCCAGAGGTCAGGACGACTGCGCAACACCAACAACCACGTCCCAAAGGCCCAAGGGAAGGCCACGGGCACGGCGCCCTCAGGGCCAAACAAGCGACTTGGGGCTTGGGCCATGGGGGCGAGCTGCGCCAGCAGGGCCGGCGCCTCCAGCGTTTGGAGTCGAGCACGATCGAGCTGCTGGGCCCAGCCATCGCCGAGGGCCAGCAAGGCCGCACCGCTCAGGTCCTTCTCCTGAAGCGAGGAGCGATCCACCAAGCTCAGCAGCTGCGCTGGACGCTCCAACCGTTGGGACTGCCAGGGAGATGGCAGCTCCTGCAACCAGGCCTTGGGCAGATCCCCTTTCACGCTCAACAGCTGCGGTGCACCAGAGCGCACGGGGGCGCATCCAGCCGCCGTACCCAGGGCCACCACCGAACCCATCAGTTGCAGCAGTTGGCGGCGGGAGGTCACAACCGAGAACAACTCGACTTGAACCTAGGCGGAGTGCGGCAGTTGATCACAGGCCAGCTCACAGGCGGACACCAGCGCCTGCAGTGGGCGGCCACTGAGCTGCCAAAGGGCTGCCAACCCGCCAGCACCGACCCCCTCTTTGACGTAGCCACGCTCGTAATCGAGCAACTCCTGCCGGCGGCTGCCCGTAAAGCGCAAGCCCGTGGCCAAGGCCAACGGCGCAACGCCAAAGCGGCTGGCAAGCTGCCCCATCAGCCCCGAAAAATCACTGGCCGATTCATGGGCCACCCAGGCGGTGGTGACCACTGCCGCCTGGCGAACCAGCCTTTGACGCTCCTCCGGAATGCAGGCCGCCATCGCCAGGGCCCAGACCGCCGCCATCTGGCTACCGCCCGCCAAGAGCAGCGGAGTACCCCCAAGAGCCACCCGCTTGAGCGCAGCAGCAGCCACCACCTGCATGGGGTCACCGACCGCCGCCAAAACAGCCTGGGGCCCTGCCCCCTCCGGCAGCTGGGCCGCCGCCAACCCCTGTTGCACCAGCCTTTGCT
Source organism: Synechococcus sp. (assembly GCA_047285805.1). Classification (GTDB taxonomy): domain Bacteria; phylum Cyanobacteriota; class Cyanobacteriia; order PCC-6307; family Cyanobiaceae; genus Vulcanococcus. The sequence goes on from JBJBCN010000002.1 coordinate 1,189,358, forward strand.
TGAGCTGGTGATCGGGCTGGCGGACACTGCCGCTCACTAGGCCGATGGAGGGAACCCCCAGGGCCTCCAGAACCGCCAGGGCAGTTGTGGTGCCACCGGGCACGCACTCGCTGAGGAGCACCGGTTGACCAGTTCGCGCCAAGCTCCGTCCCCAGCGCTCCCCCCAGGACCAGAGCGTCTGCACCCGATCAAGAGCCATGGCCGCCCCCGTGCTAAGGCAGCGGGCCGGCGACTGATTCAGCTGGAGATGGGGAATGGCGGGAGCGACAGGCGCCCCCAGGTCCAGCACCACGGGATGCAGGTCTAACCCCTGAAGCACGGCCCATGCGATCACGGCCGGAGTGACCCCAGCCGGCAGGGGCGGCAAAGCATGGGGCCGCTCGGCGGAGGGGCCCTGCCAAAGCAACTCCGCATCCGCGGCGGCCGTCAAACGGCGGGAGTCCGGTGTTGCCCCGGCCGCCGAGATGCCCTCAACGGCCGCTGTTTCCGTCCCGGCCAGCAGCAACAGCACACGGGTCTGGGGAACAGCAGCAGCCAGACGTTGACACCACTGCTCCGCCAGTTCGGGCGCTCCGCTGAGGCGCTCCAGGCTCAAAGCGGATCGAGGGCGAGCAGGGGACGCAGCAGCGCCGGCGGCTCACTGATCGGGCTCTTCAGCCGCGGAAAGATCCACAGGGCCACCGCATGTAAGGCCAGTACGTAGATGAGGTTTTGCAGCAACACCAAAGCCAAGGCCATCAGCTGCACCTGCAAGAGATCCGCTCCCCCACCGATGTGGACCAAACCCAGCAGGCGATCGAGCACCTGGGAGGCCGCTGAGGTGATGAGCACCCACAGGTTTTCCCCCAGCAGGATCGAGAGCACGGCCACCCGCACCAGGAACCCGCCTGCGCCGATCAACAACCCCACCCCCCAACTGAGGTACCAAGTCAGACGACGGCTCCAGCACCATCCGAGCCATAGGGCCAAGAAGCCATAGGGGAAGAGCACCAATGGACCCCGGATTGGCCCCATCAAGGCCACCAGCAACAGGGCCGCAACGGTGACCCCTTCCATGGCGCAGCGACCGTTATGGCGCAGCTGCAACAGAGCCAACGGCAGGGGCAAAGCTAAACGGAACAGCGCGCCGCCAACCGGGACGTAGTAGAGGCCCACCCAGAGCAACGCGGTAGCCGCCGCCAGATAGGCCGTATCGGTGAGCTGTCGGGCCTGGCGGCGACTCAAGGACATGGTTGAAGGCCGGCCTAGCGCGGATCAGGCGCTGCGCTGCGGGTGGGCATCGTCCCGTTAGAAACGCGTTCAATACTCTCCACTTCAAAGGCCAAACCCGCCGTGCGCAAGGCCTCGGTCAGCACCTCCGCAGGAGCGGAGGGATCCGCAGCCGGCAGCTTGATCGTCACCCGATAGGGGGCCGGCGGTGCACTTCGGCGTGGTACGACAGGAGACTGGTCAGGCTTAGGAACGGGCTTGGGCGCGGCCACGACCGCCTCGGTCTTGGCGTCCGGAGCGAGTGCCGCGGGCTGCGTTGGAGACGCAGGCGCTAAGGCAGGAGGCGACGCCGGAGTCGCCGGAAGCGGGTCCGAGAAACTCCGGGACAACTGATCACCCAGGGGTGTGCCCTGGCATCCGGCCAAGGCACCAGCCAATAGCAGCAGCGCCCCCCAACGCAGAGGCGCCATCAGCTATCCGCCGCCTTGATGATCCTCACAGCGCTAGCCCGCAGACGACCGGTCTTGGTGATGGCCGGAGCCTTCTTCGCCGCTGGCTTCTTGGCTGCTGGCTTCTTCGCCGCCGTAGATTTGGCCGCGGTCTTGCGGCCCTTGCCCTTGCCTGAGGCGGCCTTGGCGGCGAGCAGTTCGACCGCCTGGTCAAGGGTGATGGTGTCCGCCGTGGTGCCTTCGGGGAGCGAGGCATTCACCTTGCCCTGCTTCACATACAGGCCATAGGGGCCATCGAAGAGCTGGATCGTTTCATCGGCCCCCTCGGGGGTCCCGAGATCCTTCAGGGCCGTACGGCCCCCTCGGCCGCGCTTGGGCATCGCCAGGAGTTCGAGGGCACGGGAGAGGCCCACCATCAGCACGTCGTCTTCGGCCTTGAGGGAGCGGTAGTCCTTTTCCCCCTTGCCCTTGTGGTGGACCACATAGGGTCCAAAGCGACCCAGACCGGCCTCCACCTTCCCGCCATCGGGGTGTTCGCCGAGGTGTCTGGGGAGACGCAACAAGCCCAGGGCGTCCTCGAGGCTGAGGTCCTCGGGCTTAGTGCCCTTGGGGAGAGAGGCACGCTTGGGCTTGGGGTTGTCGTCGCTGACCTGGCCCCGCTGCACATAGGGCCCGTATTGGCCGAAGAGCAGATAGACCAAATCACCGGTCTCGGGATCTTCCCCAAGAGCCTCAGGACCGTCGGCCTTCTGCTTCAGGATCAGCTCCGCTTTTTCGGAGTCCAGATCCGCAGGGGTGATCTCGTTGGGAAGGGTGGCCTTCAGCAGCTCCTCGCTGCCGTCCTCCGCCACCCGCTTGGTTTCCAGATAGGCCCCAAAACGACCGATCCGCACTACGCAGGGGAGCCCCTCGAGGGCAATCGTGCGTGAGGCGGTGGGGTCGATATCCCCTTCCCTCTGCTGCACTTGGGTCTCGAGCCCCTTGTCGCCCTTGTAGAAGCTCTCGAGGTAGGGCAGCCACTGCACCTTGCCGGTGGAGATTTCGTCGAGGGTCCCCTCCATCCGCGCGGTGAAGCTGGTATCAACCAAGTCCGGGAAATGCTCCTCCAGCAGGGCAGTCACCGCAAACGCCGTGAAGCTTGGAGTCAGCGAGTTGTTCTGCAGCGTCGCGTAACCCCGATCGACGATGGTCCCGATGATCGAGGCGTAGGTGGAGGGGCGACCGATGCCTTCCTTCTCGAGCATCTTGACCAGGGCAGCCTCGCTGTAGCGAGCGGGTGGCTGGGTTTGGTGACCCAACGCTTCCACGGCCTTGCAACTGGGGCTATCGCCGGTTTTCAGGTTCGGCAGAAGGACTTCCTGCCCTTCGAGCGCGGCATCTGGGTCATCACTGCCCTCGACGTAGGCCCGGAAGAAACCGGGGAAGTCAATGCGCTTGCCATTGGCACGGAAGCTGGCGGGCCCGAGGCTGCCGCCATCGACGTCCAGCTCAACGCTGAGCATGGTCAGGCGTGCCTCGGCCATCTGGGAGGCCACGGTGCGCTTCCAGATCAGCTCGTAGAGGGCAAGATCTCGGCCATCGAGGCCGGTGGCCGAGGGATCCCTGAAGCTTTCACCCGCGGGGCGAATCGCCTCATGGGCCTCCTGGGCATTGCGGGACTTAGTGGAGAACTGACGGGGTGAGCCGCTCAGATACTCCTTGCCGTATTTCTCAGCCACACAGTTGCGGGCTGCGTTGATGGCTTGGTCACTGAGGTGCACCGAGTCAGTGCGCATGTAGGTGATGAAGCCCCGCTCGTAGAGCCCCTGGGCCGTGCGCATGGTCTCGCGCGCCGACAGGCGAAGCTTGCGGTTGGCCTCCTGCTGCAGGGTGCTGGTGGTGAACGGCGCTACCGGTTTACGGGTGGTGGGCTTTTCCTCGACAGAGGACACCCGCCAAGGAGCCACGAGGACCGCTTCGCGGAGGCTGCGGGCGTCGGCCTCGCTCAGCAAGCGGACTTTGCTACCGGCCTTCAGCCCACCGGTGTTCTCGTCGAAATCCGAACCACCGGCAATGCGCTCGCCCTTGAGGTGGGTGAGTTTGGCGTCAAAGCCGCTGCTCCCCTGGGCCATCTCAGCCTTGAGATCCCAGTAGCTGCCGCTCTTGAACGCCCGACGAGCCCGCTCCCGTTGCACCAGCAAGCGGACGGCCACGGACTGAACCCGGCCGGCGCTCAAGCCCCAGGCCACCTTTTTCCAAAGCAGGGGCGAGAGGGTGTAGCCCACCAGGCGATCGAGGATGCGCCGCGTTTCCTGGGCATGGACGAGCTCCATGTCGAGCTCGCGGGTCTGATCGAGGGCTCGGCCGATGGCCTCCTTGGTGATCTCGTGGAACACCATCCGCTTGACCGGCACCTTCGGGTTCAGGAGCTGCAGCAGGTGCCAGCTGATGGACTCCCCTTCCCGGTCTTCGTCGGTCGCGAGCAGGAGTTGATCGGCGCCTTTGAGGGCGTCCTTCAGTTCTTTGACCGTCTTCTTTTTGTCCTTCGGAACCACGTAGAGCGGTTCGAAGTCCTTGGTGGTGTTCACGCCGAGGTTCGCCCACTTCTCGCCCTTGTGGGCAGCCGGGATCTCGCTGGCGTTGTTGGGCAGGTCGCGCACGTGCCCCATCGAGGCCTCAACCTTGAAGTCCTTCGGCAAGAACCCGCGGATGGTGCGGGCCTTGGTGGGGCTTTCAACGATGACGAGGGTGTGCGCCACAGGCAGGCGGTGAACCGCTTCCCTCTTTATCGCACCGACCGTCAACCCCGGCGAGAAACTCCGAAGGTTGACGCCAGCGCGGCTACAGTCCAGCCCACGGGCGTGTTCCAAAACAGCTGTGCTCTCTCTCCTGGCTGCCGCCGACACCGTTACGACTGCGGCTGCTCCAGCGGTGAACGCCATCACGTCGCTGCAACTCAATGCAGGAGCCATCGCACCGGAAGGTGCGGTCTTGCTGGCGATGGTGGCCTGCCTTCTTGTCGATCTGGCGGGCGAGAAAGCGGCTGCGCGTTGGGTCCCCCTCTTGTCCTACGTGGGCCTGGGCGGTGCGCTCGGCTTGCTGGCACTGCAATGGGATGCGGCGCCGCTTGAGCCCTCCTTCCTCGGCGCCTTTCTGGCCGACAACCTCGCGATCGCCTTTCGGGCTGTGGTGGCGGCCTCAACCCTGGTTTCCCTGTTGATCAGCTGGCGCTATGTCGAGCGGGCCGGAACGCCCGTTGGCGAATACGCCTCAATCCTGTTGGCCGCGACCCTGGGAGCAATGCTGCTCTGCGGAGCCACAGACCTGGTCAGCATCTTCGTCTCCCTCGAAACGCTGTCGGTCGCGAGTTACCTGCTGTCGGGCTACATGAAGCGCGACGCCCGCAGTTCCGAGGCCGCACTCAAATACCTCCTGGTCGGCTCCGCTGCCGCCGCGGTCTTTCTCTATGGCGCCTCGCTCCTCTATGGCCTGACCGGCGGCAGCACCAGCCTCGAAGCCGTTGGCATCGCACTCCAGACGAGCGCCTCTCCAGTGGCGGCCCTCGCTCTGGTGTTCGTGTTGGCCACGGTGGCCTTCAAGATTGCCGCAGTTCCTTTCCACCAGTGGACCCCTGACGTCTATGAGGGTTCCCCCACTCCAGTGGTGGCCTTCCTCTCAGTGGGCTCCAAAGCTGCCGGTTTCGCCCTGGCTTTGCGCATCCTCGTGGGCTGCTTTGAACCCTTCGAAGCGCAGTGGAAGCTGCTCTTCACGGTCTTGGCCATCTTGAGCATGGTTCTGGGCAACGTGGTGGCCCTGGCTCAGACATCCATGAAGCGGATGCTGGCCTACAGCTCGATCGGTCAGGCCGGCTTCGTGATGATCGGCCTGGTCTGCGGCACCGAAGACGGCTACGCCGCCATGGTCCTCTACATGGCCGCCTACCTCTTCATGAACCTAGGGGCCTTCGCCTGCATCATCCTGTTCTCCCTGCGCACCGGGAGCGATCGGATCAGCGATTACGCAGGTCTCTACCAGAAGGATCCTCTGATCACCTTGGGCCTGAGCCTCTGCCTGCTTTCACTCGGTGGCATTCCACCGATGCTCGGCTTCTTCGGCAAGATCTACCTCTTCTTTGCCGGCTGGGCCGATCAGCAGTACCTCCTCGTGGTGGTCGGTCTGCTCACCTCTGTGGTCTCTATCTACTACTACATCTCTGTCATCAAGATGATGGTCGTGAAGGAGCCCCATGAGGCCTCAGAGGTGGTTAAGTCCTACCCCGAGGTCAATTGGAGCCTGACTGGACTGCAACCCCTCCGCGCAGCGCTGGTGTCCTGTGTGGCGGTGACTGCCGTCGGTGGGATCCTCTCCAACCCGCTCTTCACCTGGGCTAGCGGTGCCGTTGCCGGCACGCCCATGCTGCAGAAAGCTCTCGCCTCGGCCGCAGGCCTCCCGGTTGGCTAATGGCCGTAGCGGTCGTTGCCGAACTGGAGCACATCCGCAAGACCTACGGCAGCGGAGACACAACGGTTGTCGCCCTCGATGATCTGACCATGAGCGTGCGTCGCGGCGAGTACCTCGCTGTGATGGGCACCTCAGGGTCAGGCAAGAGCACAGCCATGAACATCCTGGGCTGCCTCGATCGCCCCAGCAGTGGCAGCTATCGCCTCAACGGCACCGCCGTCGAGCAGCTCACGGACGATCAGCTCGCCGATCTTCGCAACCGAGAACTGGGATTCATCTTTCAGCAGTTTCATCTCCTTCAGGAACTCTCCGCCCTGGAGAACGTGATGCTTCCGATGGTCTACGCCGGGGTTCCCGCCGAGGAGCGCGAGGAACGCGGCATCCGCTCGCTCCAGCGCATCGGCCTCGGTGAAAGGCTCCACAACAAGCCCAACCAACTCTCTGGCGGTCAGCAACAGCGGGTCGCCTTGGCCCGGGCGATCATTAACCAACCCAACCTGCTGCTGGCGGACGAACCCACGGGTGCCCTCGATTCCCGCACCACCGCCGAGGTTTTGGACCTCTTTGATGAGCTGCACCGGCAGCAGGGCATGACGATCGTGCTGGTCACCCATGAACAAGATGTGGCGGCACGGGCCCAACGGGTGGTTCATTTCCACGACGGTCGCCTTGTGAGCACCGGGGCTGGCTCCCAGGTTTAGCTGCCAGGCCGCTCCAGGCTGTTGATCAGCTGCCCCATTAGGAGAGCCACTGCATCGGTTCCGCGCAGGGCAGAGCCCGGGTCAAACTCACCCGGATCCACCGCGACCCAGCCCCAGGAGACCGGCTGCCGCAGCTCGAAATGGAGATGGGGACCCGTGCTCAAGCCCGTACTGCCCACACGGCCGAGCACCTCCCCCTGCAGCACGCGATCACCGGCGCGGACATACAGCTCAGACAGGTGGCCATAGAGGCTGCGGCGCCGCGGCCGCTGGTGTTCCACCTCCACCGCCAAGCCATAGCCACCGGCCAAGCCGCTGCTGACCACCCGACCCGCCAAAGCCGCCACCACCGGGGTACCTTCTGGGGCGGCCAGGTCATGGCCGGCATGGAGACGCCAGCCCCCCAACAGAGGATGCAACCGCCAACCAAAACCACTCGTTTTGAAGGCGGAGCCGATGATCGGCAGCAACAAACGCCGGTCGCCATTCCCCGCCACAGGCGCCGGCCTGGGGGTCACGCGAAACACCTTCGCCATGTCAAAACGGCCACCCAAAAGGGCCGAGACCGGAACCGAGAGGGGCGGACGCCGTGCCCCCTCACGGCGCAGCCCCCAGCGAAGGGCGATGCCACCGCGGCATTCCCGCGCCGAGAGGGCGCCGGTGCGGCAGGCCTTCTGAAAGGCCCCCTCATCCAAGGGCTGCAGCGCGGCTCCGCCCCCCCGCAGGGCCCGCCGCTCCGATGGGGTCACGATGCCCTGCCGCACCAGGGCATCGAGAGACTGGTCAAACCGCTGCGGGGGCGGAACCGCCTGAAGCTGCTCCAGGGACGGCAGCAGAGGGGCCTCGGGCGCCGGTAGCGGAGGGGGGGCAAGCGGCTCAGAAACCACCGGTGCCGCCAGGAGCAACGGCGTAAGGAGAAGCCAACGAAGCCGTAGGGAGCGAATCACAGCCACCGCAGCAGCAGAAGCAGAAGCAGAAGCAGAGCCAACTCTAGGGAGCGCTAAAAACGCCGCCGCAACACCTTCGAGCCAGAAGCATTTTTAAGCTGCAATCCCCCATCGAGGCTGAGGCCCGTGATGCTCCAGCGCTGGCCGTCATGGTCCAACGGGCCGGATTTCCACAGACGCTGCTGGGCCTGACGCCGCACCAACTCCGGCTGCTCCGCCGCAGCGGCAGCCCATTCGAGGGCACGCAAGACGCGAGCACCTAACGCCGCAGGGCTCTGGCGAACCAGCAGCTGCTGCAGGCTCACTGCCCCCGCCGGCACGGGATTGGAGCCGTTCAGGCCAAGGCCCACCCGGGCATAGCGGACGCGGCCAGCCCGCCAGGCCAGGCGCGGTAGGAAACCACAGAGCTTCAAGCCCGACACAAGCAGGTCATTTGGCCATTTGATCGCAGGTTCCAAGCCCAGATTCTCTAACTGCAGGACCAGCCCGACCGCGACCGCCAGGGCCAGGGAGGCAGAGCGGTCGGGGTCCTGGGGCCAGGGCAAGGCGGCACTCAACCAGAGGCCTCCGGCCGGAGAGGACCAAAGGCGGCCCTGCTGGCCATGGCCAAATCCCTGGCGGTGGGCCACGACCACCCGCGCCGCGGCCCCAATCGGCTCACGCAGAAGCCAACGGTCGAGTTCCAGCTCCGTACTGGCGCAGATGGATCGCACCTGAATGCGCCAGGGCAGGGGATAGTCCGCGGGGGCTTGGCGCAACTGACGCGCCAGGGTCCCGGCGCTTAAAGGCTGTTCAGCCATGCCCCCGTACGCGCGGCCCCAGCCTCCAAGGCCGCCGTGTCATGGACGAGCGCCAGGCGGGCGAATCCTTCTCCCCCCCTACCAAAACCATTGCCCGGGGTTAAACACACCCCCGTGGCGTCCAACAGCTGGGCACAGAACTGCTCGGAATCCCAGCCGCGCTGGCGTGCATGCTCAGGCAAGCTAAGCCAGAGGTAGAGCGCCATCGAGGGGCGCTGGACTGGCCAACCGGCCGCCTTCAAGGCCGCCATCATCCGGTCCCGGCGCTCCCGATAGATGGGTTTGAGCCGCTCGGGCCAGTCCGGCGCCTGCTCGAGGGCTGCAAGCCCCCCCGCCTGCAGGGCCAAGGACTGGTTGAAATCCACCACACCCTTGAGTTGGCGCAGGGCCTGGATCAACGGGGGCGCGCCAATCGCGAAGGCCATCCGGAAGCCCCCCAAACACCAACCCTTCGAGAAGGAGAAGAACTCAATGCCGCACTGACGCCAATTGGGGGAGCGCAGCAGGGACGGGGCCTCCCCCTCCAGCGCCAGGTCGACATATGGGTTGTCGTGGGCCAAGACCAAGCCATGGCTCACCGCCCGCGCCGCGGCTTCATCGACCCAGGCCTGCTCTCCGGTCGTGGCCGTTGGGTTGTGGGGGAAGCCCAGCACCATCAACTTCAGCGCGTCCCACTCGGCCGAACTGAGCTGATCAAAGTTAGGGACAAAGCCATTCGCTGGATCCAACCGCAGAAAACGCGGCTGGGCCGAAGCCAACCGCAGACCCCCGAGGTGGGAGGGATAGAAGGGGTCGAGCAACAGCGCGGAATCCCCAGGATTCAGAACCGCCAAGGGCAGATGGGCCGTTCCCTCCTGGGAACCCACCAGAAACAGCACCTCGGTGGCTGGATTTACCGCCACGCCAAACCGGCGCTGGGCCCAAGCAGCGACCGCCTCCCTCAATGGTGCCGTGGCGCCATGGAGGCAATAGGAGGCGCTTGCGGGATCCCCCAAACGCTCTCGGATTGCCTCAATCGCCACCGGCGGGGGTTGAAGATCTGTCGACCCCAACGAGAGATCGAGCAGAGGGGTCAGTCCGGCCGCAGGCCGGGCCCTGTAGGCCACCTTGCGTTGGTCATTGCGGGAAAAAACGCCGCTGCCTAAGCCACGAACCCGTTCAGAAATCGAGAACGGTTCAGAGCTGAGCATCCAAGAAAGCCTGGAGCTGGGGCTTGGCCATCGCACCTTCATGGCGGGCGATCTCTTGGCCGTCCTTGAAGAGCACCAAGGCGGGCAGACCCTGAACTTGCATAAGATCTCGGCTCGAGGGGTTTGGGTCCGCCTCCAACTTGCCCACGGTCAGACGACCGGCGTAGGCCTCAGCAGCCCAATCCATCATCGGGGCCATCAGACGGCAGGGACCGCACCAGGTGGCCCAAACGTCAACCAGGACTGGGGTCGAGCACTCCAACACCTCGACCTGGAAGTTGGCATCGGTGAGCTGAAGAACGGACACAGCAGCAGTCATGGGTCAGGCGATTGTATGGAGGGCTCAGAGCTTGTCGATTGAACGCCTGAGCTGTTCAAGCTCCGTATCAACCTCGCTCACCTTGACGGGCTGAACCTCTTCCCCACCGGCGGGCAGGGAGGGCGCTGTCGCAGACCCCGACAGCTTGCCCTTGAGAGCTTCGAGCTCGGAATCCACTTCGGGTGCCTCTTCCAGGGCAGCAAACTGACTTTCCAGATCAGCCCCAGCCAGTTCAGCGGCGGCCTGACTACGGGCCTCGAGGGCTTGCACCTTCTCCTCCATCTGCTCGAAGGCAGCCATGGACGAATTCGTGCCGAGACTGCCCACGGCACTCTGCAGTTGCTCCTGGGCTTGGGCGGCTTGGGCCCGCGCTTTGAGCATGTCCTTTTTGGTCTTGGCTTCGGCGATCTTGCTCTCGAGCTGCACCAAGCTCTTTTTGAGCTGATCCACCTGGCCGCATTGGCTTTGCAACTGCCCCTGCAGGGCGGTCGCCGTGTCCTGGCAGGTCTTGCGGCGCCCGAGGGCTTCACGGGCCAGGTCCTCTTCCCCTTTCTTCAGCGCCAACTCGGCTCGTTCGTACCAGGTCTTGGCCTGGGCATCGGCCTGATCGGCCTGGTTCTGAATGCGCTTTTGGCTGGCGATGGCCGTGGCGACCGCCTGGCGCAGTTTGACGAGATCGGACTGCATATCCGCGACCGACTGGTCGAGGATCTTCACTGGATCTTCAGCCGCACTCAGGGCTGCGTTGGCGTTGGCACGAACCAGCCGGCCGAGGCGATCAAAAAAGCCCATGGAGCGAGCAGAGCTGTGGCCGAGACTAACCAGAGTGAGCTGCCCTGCACAGCGCTACTTCCACTAGGGTCCATCCATGGGCATCGCCCCCCGCAACCAGACGCGCCGCCAAGGGGACGTCAACCTCTTAGTGACGCCGCCCCGGCCACCGATTCAAGGTCTAGGCGAATCCCTTAACGGCCTGCAGCGGGAGTGGAAAGACGAAGGCAGCCTGGCGGGGCTCTGGCATGCCTGGCCGCGCATTGCCGGCCCACAACTCGCGCCCCACTGCCGCCCCTTGCGGCTCCACGGCGGACGGCTCGTCGTGGGGGCCAGTCACCCCCAATGGCTCCAGGCCCTGCGCTTCAACAAGCACCAGCTACTCGGCGCCCTGCGCGGGGCGGGCTTTGCCGTGAAGGATCTGCAGTTCCAGCAACACCAAAGCACCCCCTTACCCCTGGCCGGCAGCGGCCTGGAAGAGCAGGTCTGGGCTCAGCACCCCAGCCGCGTGGATGTCTTCGGCATGGGGTCCTGCCCCCAGTGCAAGCGCCCCTCACCGCTCGGGGAACTCCAGCGTTGGGGGCACTGCAGCTTTTGCCAGCGGGACAAGATGGACAACGGCGTCGCGATGGGGACGCCGAGCCTGGAGTCCGAGTCGGATCAGTAGCGCTCGGGCCGGGGCTCCTGCCAATCCGTAGTCAGACCGGCCCGGTTACCGAGGGATTGTGACCACTGGGCCAGATCGGGTCGAGGGACCCGCCAAAGCTCGTAGAGGCCAACGGTGCCCAGGCGCTGGTGGGGAACCCCGCGCCAATGGGGCAGTGCGGCGGTGTTGCCATCGATGACCACCAGAACACTGGACCCCGGGGTAGCCGGCGTCGGGACCTGTCCGCGACGCGCCTCATTAGCCAGCCGGTCCGTGAGATTCAACGGACCATTGGGCTGAACCCCCTCGTAGACCACAACTTGCTGTGTGTAGTAGTGCAGCGAAGGCTTGAGGATGCCCACCATCGCCAGTGGTTCATGAGGCCGCTGCTGCTCGAGCACCAGGGCCGCCATGCGGCGCACAGGGAGCTGTCTCAAACGATCCCCTAACTCCACCATCGGCACCAGGGCCGTCAGAACGAATGCCCCCATGCCCAACTGCTGCACCAGCAGCCAGCCCCGGCGCGTACTGGCGGGTCCCCACCAGAGCAGCAGCGCCGCCAACCCGCCAAGGCCGAAGCAGAGGGAAGCCCGCTGAACGGCTCCACTGGCCAACAGCGACGCGGAGAGGGTGGGCATCTCCGGTTCATTGATCAGGGGAACCCAGAGCTGTCCAGCCGCCAGGCCCGCGGTTAGTACAGCAACCAGGGCCAAGGTCGTTCCCCGCAGGGTCTCTGCACGCCAGCCCGAGCGCAGCTGTTGCGCGGCCAGGGCAATCAAGAGGCCGGCGGCGGGCGTCGCGGGGATCCAGTAGCTCGGAAGTTTGGTGGCCGCCGCCGTGAAGAAGACAAAGACAGCCAGCAGCCAAGAGGCCGCGAAGCGTTGGAGGGACTGCTCGGGCGCCACCGGCCGTGGCCGCAGGGCCCCGACCAGGCCCGCCAGCAGCAACGGGGTGAAGGGCAGCGACGCAACCACCAAAACCGGCAGGAAAAACCACCAGGGCTGTAGGTGGTTGTTCACCACGCCTGTGAACCGCTGCAGGTTGTGATACCCAAAAAAGCTGTCCCAGTAGGGCTGGCCTTCCACCAGTAGCTCTATGGCGTACCAAGGCAACGCCACCGCCGCGGTCAGGGCCAAGCCGCGCCAGGGTCGCCAGAGGGCCCAAAGACCAGGAAAATCCCTTTGCAGCAGGGAGAACAGCAACGCCGTCAGGCCGGCTAGCACCACCGCGACGGGCCCCTTCGCGAGCACGGCCAGACCGAGCACGAGCCACGGGAGCCACCAGCGGCAGAGCACGGCATAGCGCCACCAGAACAGCAGCAGCGCAGCCGACAACAAGCCACTGAAGAGAGCATCGCTGACGGAGATGCGGCTCCAGATCAGCACCAATGGGGAGAGCGCAAAGGCCAAGGCCGCCGTCACGGCCGTGATCACCTGTTGCGGGGGATCGGGCAACTGGCCTTGGGGTGAGGACTGGGGCCGGCGCAGCAAGGTCCAGGCCAGCAGCAGCATCAGGCCGATGGAACTCAGAGCGGATGGCAGGCGAGAGGCCCAGGTGCCGAGGGGGTTCCACAGGCTCTGGCCCGGCAGGGCGTAGCCCAATCCCATCAGCCAATAGACGAGAGGGGGTTTGTCGTAGCGGGGCAAACCGTTGACCCGGGGGGTCAGCCAATCCCCGGTGTCCACCATCGCCTTGGCGGAGGCAGCAAACAAGGGCGGCGTCTCATCCACCAAGCCGGTCAGGCCTAGCCTCCAGACGAACAGCAACAGGCCGAAGACCCCGACCAGCAGGAGCACCAACCAGGGCTTGCCGTTCCGGGGCACCACAGCGGATCGCAAGGGGCCTGACCCTATCGCTCTTTCCTGATCAAGCCGGCTTGTAGCCACTGCTCGAGCCGCTCCGCCAAGACAGCCTTCGACGCCTGCTCTTCGACCCACTGGCGGCACTGACGGCGATCGATCTGATCCACCCGTTCCAGGGCTTCGACCAAGGCGGACGGCTGATCCGGCTCTACCAGCCAACCGTTTAGACCCGGCTGAACCAATTCCCCGGGGCCGCCGCGGCGGTACGCCACCACTGGGACGCCACAGGCCATGGCCTCCACCACGACATTTCCGTAGGCCTCATTCCACTTCGGGGTATTGAGCAGGGCGCGGCAGCGGCGCAGCTGGGCCTGGAGCGCGGCGGTGGGCAGAAAGCCCCGCCAATCCAATGTTCCGGGCGCCACGGAGGCCTCGACCCGCTCTGCATAGCCGGGGTCCTCCACCAGCCCCCAAACCGCCAGGGTTTGACCGACTTGAGCCGCCGCCGCCGCCGCGTCCTCCAATCCTTTCTCAGGGGCCACCCGGCCCACCCAACCCAGGAGGGAATCGGGCTCGAGGCAGAGGCTGTAGTCCGCGAGATTAAAACCATTCCCCACCACCACAGGTGGCTGCGGCAGGTCGAAATCGGCTGCTTGGCTGGCGGTATGGAAGGCCAGACGCCGTTGATCCCAACGCGCCAGCTCTGCAATGGTCGCATCCATGACCTGGTTCACCGAGCCCATGCTCACTAGGTGAAAGACCGGCACCTCCACCAGAGGAGTCAGCCAAAACGGCAGCCAGTCGTAGCCGAGGTTCAGGACGACATCAATGGGCTCTTGCAGCGCCCGCTGCCAGAGCCTGGGCAGCAGGCCCTGGGCTGGCATCCAAACGTCAGAGTTCCGTGGTGCGTGCTGACAACTCTCTTGGGGGGCACCGGGTTCCAGCACCAGTGCGGCCCCCTGGCAACTGGGGGGCAAGCTCGACCCCTCAGCCGCGGCCACCGTCAGGCGATGGCCACGCTCCAGAAGCCCACTCACCACGCTCACCAGGGTGAGCTCAACTCCCCCAGCCTTGCCACTTCCCAAGGGCCCCAGGGCAGGGGCGACCACCAGGATGGAGAGCGCGCGAGCACTCATGGGGTGACCTCCTGCTCGAGCTGCCAGAGCTGGATGCGTCGATTGATCAAGACCACGCTCAACAGCGCCAGGGCTGCCCCCAACCACTGCAAGGGGGTCAATGTCTCCTGGAGAAAGACCACCCCACAGAGCAACGCAAAAACAGGCGTCAGAAACGTCAGGGCCGTGAAGCTGGTCAGCTCGGCGTGGTTGGCAAACCAGAAGAACAGCCCATAGGCCAGGGCACTGCCAAAGAGCGCCGCATAGACCATTAGCAACCAATCGAGGCCTGACCACTGTGGCCAGGGGCCAAGCGCTGCTGCATTCCAGAGCGGTTCCAGCGCCGCTCCCGCGAGCAGCGGCAAGGCCCCAAGCGCCAGGTGCCAACCGGTGACCGCCACGGGATCGCTGTGGCGACAGGCGTAGCGGCTCAACACCGTTCCCAAAGCCATGGCCAACGCCGCCGCCAACATCCAAAGCTCACCGTGGCTCCAGGCGACCTCCCCTAGAACTTCCGGCCCCATCAGCCACCACTGGCTCAGCAGGGGCTCAGGCAACCCCAAACAAAGGATGCCGAGCAAGCCCACGAGCAAGCCCACCCACCCCACAGGATTAATTGCCTCACCAAACAGGCTGCGGGCCAGCAGAGCCACCAGCAAGGGCTGGGAATCAATCAGGACCGAGCCCAGGCCAGCCCCCGTGCCACCCAGGCCGCGCGCAAGCAAGCCCTGAAAGGCCGTGGCATCCACGACGGCAAAGAGGGCAAACCACAGCCAATCGCGGCGATCGACCGCCAGGGAGCGGCCCAGCACCTGGGCCGCCAGCAGGACCACGAGCCCAGCCGGCAGCAACCGCATCCAGGCCAAGGTGAGCGGCCCAGCCCCATCGAGTAGGGGCCGCATCGCCGCCATCGCCGTTCCCCATAAGGCAAAGGGAAGCACCATGGCCAGCCAGCGCAGGTTCACCAGCTCCAACCGCCCACAGGCTCCTTTTTAAGATCCAGCCACTGCAGATCGACTCGATGCCCTGGCCCTGGCGACGCAAGTCACGCCGCAAACTCGCGCGCATTGCCATTGAAGGGCCCATCGCCTCGGGCACGCGCAAACGGGTGCTGAAGGCCCTACGCGAGGTCGAAAAGCGGGAGTTCCCCGCTCTCTTGCTGCGCATCGACAGCCCCGGCGGAACCGTGGGGGACAGCCAGGAAATCCACGCGGCCTTGCTGCGGCTGCGTGAGAAAAACTGCAAGGTCATCGCCAGCTTCGGCAACATTTCCGCCTCCGGTGGCGTCTACATCGGTGTCGCCGCCGACAAGATCGTGTCTAACCCTGGCTCGATCACCGGCTCCATCGGTGTGATCCTTCGGGGCAACAACCTTTCCCGGCTGCTGGAGCGCATCGGCATCCAGTTTGAGACGGTCAAGAGTGGTCTCTATAAGGACATCTTGTCCCCCGATCGCGCCCTCAGTACTGACGAGCGGAAGCTGCTGCAGGAACTGATCGACTCCAGCTACGGACAGTTCGTGGCGGCCGTTGCGGAAGGGCGAGGCCTCAGCGAGGAGTCCGTGCGTCGCTTTGCCGATGGTCGAGTCTTCAGCGGTGCCCAGGCCAAAGACTTGGGGCTGGTGGATGAACTCGGGGATGAGGAGCAGGCCAGGCGCTTGGCCTGTGAATTGGCTGAGTTGGATCTGGAGAGAACCAAACCGATCACCTTTGGCCAAGATAAGAACCGCTTTGCGGGCGTCATCCCTGGCCGTTCTCTGTTCTCCCTTGCCCTTCAGTGGCTCAAGCTGGAGCTCAGCACCAGCGGCCAACCCCTTTGGCTGCATCGTCCATGAGCCCTGAGCAATCGCTCCGAGCCCTCCGGGGCGCCACCACGGCGACGGCGAACAGCCGCGAAGCCATCCAGGAGGCGGTGGAGGAGCTGCTGAATGCGCTGGTGGAACGCAACAACCTGAGCGGCGAGCAAATCCTTTCGCTGACCTTTTCAGTCACCATCGATCTGGACGCCTGCTTCCCGGCGGCCATCGCCCGGCAGCATCCAGGCTGGGACGGGGTAGCCCTGCTGGACTGCCAGCAAATGGCCGTCGCCGGCGACCTGAAACGCTGCATTCGTCTTCTCGCCCACGTCTGGCTCGAGCAACCAGCGCGCCACGCCTACCTCCGGGACGCCGCCAAGCTCAGGCCCGACCTGGCCCAGTCATAAACAGTTGCATCTGGTCACAACTGCCAGATGCTTGGCCGCCCACCGAGGTCGGCCCAAGTCCCCACCCCCCTGAGAATGGACCCAACGGTCCACGTTTGAGGCGCAATGATCAATCGCAATCGGATCTCCTTGAAACGGACTGCAATCCAGCTCGCCGCCCTTGCTGGCTGTGGCGCAGCCCTCACCGGCGTTCAGATTGGCTTGAACCCCAAACCAGCTCTGGCGCAAGGGACTCCCAGCATCATGGAATTCCGCTGGGATAACACCAAGGACTACAGGAAGCTCTACTACTTCACGACGAACACGGTTCGTCAACAGCGTGCTGAATACTATTTTTTGCTTAAACCTAAGGATCGCAAAACAGCGATCTTGAAGTTGGCGATTTCGATTCCCAGTAACTTCGACACAACGATTGATCCCGACAAGATCAAGCTCTGCTTCATGAAGTCGGGGAGCATGACCAAGCGAACCCGCTGCGAAGAGACCATCCCCGCGACGGTGGAGGTCACCACGGATGGGCGCTCGATCGAAATTTTCCCGGACACCCCGGTTCCGGTAGGCAAGACCATTGGGGTCTATATGAAGGTGATCAACCCACCCAGCGCTGGGATGTTCCAGCTCAATGCACTGGCCCAGGCCCCTGGCGCGGTGCCGATCTCCGGTTATCTGGGCAGCTGGCTGATCCAGGTGGATGCCACCTCGGATTTCTGAGTCACCTCGACTGATAAATTCTTGGATTGACGTTGAAGGCGCAGCCGAGCCGGAGCCATGACCAAGCGCACCCTTGAAGGAACCAGCCGTAAGCGCAAACGGGTGTCCGGTTTCCGTGTTCGTATGCGGACCCACACCGGTCGTCGCGTGATCCGCTCCCGCCGCAAGCGCGGCCGGGCCCGTCTCGCGGTCTGATCCCCGCCACTCTCTAGAGGGCTTCATCGCGAAGCCAAACATCGCCCCCTCCGCCAACCCCGCGTAGCCCCAAGCCATGGCGCTCTCTCGGGAACACAGACTGAGGGGGCGTTTTGTCTTTGATCGGATCTACCAAAAAGGTCGCCGCATCCACGGCCAATGGATGGTCCTGAGAACCCTGCCCGCCGAACCCCAGCTGCTGAAGAGAGATCCCAGGGACCGGCATCCTCTGAGCTGCCGCCTCGGGGTGGTGGTGAGCAACAAAGTCAGCAAGCGCTCGGTGCAACGCAACCGCCTGAGACGACTGCTGCATGGCCACCTCAGCCGACAAATCGCCCACCAGTGCGAAGGGTTCTGGCTGCTGATCTCGCTGAAACCCGGCAGCGCAGACGCAGAAGAGCAGGTCCTACTGGGAGAATGTTCAGAACTCCTTGCCAAGGCAGGACTGAGACCATGAGCGCCGCCTCCAAACCCGCTCCCGTGGCCCCGGGGGCCAGCAACAATGAAGAGGTCTTCTATGAAGGCGGTCCGGCCAAAGGTGATCTGATCACCAATCTGCTGTTTGGCCTCACTCTGATCGGCATTCCGTTTGCCGTCGGAGCCTTGGTGCGCGCCCTCTGGCTTCGTTTCCGGATCACCAGCCGTCGTGTGGAAGTGACCGGCGGCTGGCTCGGCCGAGACCGCACCCAGGTGGTCTACAGCCAGATCCGTGAGGTCCGCTCGGTCTCCCGTGGCTTCGGCTTCTGGGGTGACATGGTCGTGGTCCTCAGCGACGGCATGAAGCTGGAAATGCGCGCCGTTCCTCGCTACCGCGATGCTCAGGCCTTCATCGAGGCCCGACTGAAGACCGGTTCCGCCGCCAAGAGCTCTGGCACCGCCGGTTTCGGTGGCGACGCCGCCGCCTGAGACACTGACTCACACCCCTTAACCCCTCCGTTAGCGACGCCGTGATCGGATACATCTCCGACAACCTGCTGCTGCCAATCCTGGATTTCTTCTACGGATTGGTACCGAGCTACGGGCTCGCGATCATTGCCCTAACAGTGGTGATTCGCCTTGCTCTCTTCCCCCTGAGCGCAGGCTCGATCCGCAATGCCCGCCGCATGCGGATCGCCCAGCCGGTGATGCAAAAGCGCCAGGCCGAGATCAAGGCGAAATACGCCAATAATCCCCAAAAGCAACAGGAAGAGCTGGGTTCCTTGATGAAGGAGTTCGGCAGCCCCCTCTCCGGCTGTCTCCCCCTGCTGGTGCAGATGCCGATCCTGTTTGCACTGTTTGCCACCCTGCGGGGATCACCGTTCGCCGACGTCCCTTACACCCTGAATTTGAAGGTGTTGCCAGCCGATCAGATCGCTGCGGTCGAACCCAAACCCTTCAACAGCGCCAGTCACTCCATCTTTGTGACCAGCACGGATCACGTGCCCGTGATTGCCAGCCTGGAGAAGGGCACCAAATTGGGCGTAGGGGATACCGAAACCGTCAGCCTGCACACCAAGGACGGCTCTAGCTTCGCCTCAGTTCTGAGCGGCATTGAGAACGGCTACTCCTTTGCTCCCACCTGGTCAGTCACCAAGGGTGAGGAAGTGGTCAGCGTCGACCAAAACGGTGCCATCCAGGCCATCTCCCCTGGTGACGCCACGGTCGAGGCCAAGATCCCTGGCATAGCTGCACGCAGTGGGTTCCTCTTCATAAAGGCCCTGGGCCAGGTTGGCTTCTACACCGACGGCGCCATCAACTGGGACATCGCCATCCTGGTGGGCGGCTTCGGCATCACCCTCTTCCTGAGCCAGATCCTCTCGGGCATGGGCATGCCCGCGAACCCCCAACAGGCCACCGCCAACAAGATCACCCCAGTAATGATCACCGGGATGTTCCTGTTCTTCCCCCTGCCCGCAGGGGTGCTGCTCTACATGGTCATCGCCAACGTCTTCCAGGCAATCCAGACCTTCCTGCTTACCAGAGAGGCCCTGCCGGACAACCTACAGAGCATCCTCGATAAGCAACTCGCCGCCGAGGCCAAAACCGTAACGGCCACTGTCACCGGCACCAGCCGCATGCCGTTCGAACCGAAGCGCAAGAAGTAGGCCATGGGCGACGGCCTCCAGACCGGAGATCCCCTCCATCCAATGCCGCTCGAGGAGCTCCAGCTTCTTGAGCGGGGCAAACACTGGACTATCGATCAACGACTCAGTGACCTCGACAGCCTCCCCCCCGTCCGCGGTCACCTGCACGCGCTCCATCGTGGCAATGTTCTGGAGTTGGATGGCGAAGCCAACACCATCGTCACCCTCTGCTGTGACCGCTGCCTGCAGCAGTTCAACCATCCCCTGAGCTTTCAAACCCGCGAGGTCCTCTGGCTCGGGGAACAGGCAAGAGAGCAGGGAATGGATCTAGAGAGCGTCCTTGAAGCCGGTAGTGAGGTCATCGACCTCGATCCTGATGCACTCACCGAAAGCATGGATCCCCGGGCGGATTTCGATCCCGAGCATTGGGTCTTTGAACAACTCAATCTCCAGCTGCCAGTAGTCAATCGCTGCGGAGCTGACTGCCCTGGTCCCAAGCTGAAGGCCGAGCCCGGTGATGAACCGATGGATCCCCGCTGGGCGGCCTTGAAGAAACTGAACCCATGAGTCAAGCCTGGGCAGACCACCTCGATCTGCTGATCCGGGCCCGGACGCCGATCCTCTGGATCCGCAGCCAAGAGGAAGAACGCATCGCGAACCTGCTCGCTGAAACGGCAAAACGCCTCGATCAACGGTCCCTGGCCCGCTGGGATTACATCAGTGGCTTGAGGGGATGGGCCGGCCGCGATGCGGAGGCCGCCCGCAATCCGTTAGCGGCCCTGGAAAGCCTCAGCGCCTTGCCGGCCGAACAACCCGCGCTGTTGGTGCTCCACGATTTCCATCGCTACGCCGACGACAGCAGCATCTGCCGCAAGCTTCGCAACCTGGCCTCGAGCCTGCGCCAACGGCCGCAAACCCTTGTGATCACAGCCGCGGAGTGGCAACTCCCCCTGGAACTGGAGGAGTGCATCACCCTGTTGGATCTTCCGCTGCCCAACCAACAGGAGATCCAAGCCTTGCTGGGGAACATCGCCCAGGCCAGCGGACAGGCCATCGGAGCGGAGCTACTGGAGCAACTGACACACAGCTGCAGTGGTCTCAGTGAGCAGCGGATCCGGCAGGTAGCCGCCAGGGGCCTCGCCAGTCGAGGCCAGCTGGGCAGTGCGGACCTCGACGAGGTACTAGAGGAAAAACGCCAAGCGATTGCCCGCAGCGAACTGCTCGAATATTGCCCGACCGAAGCCACCCCAGCGGACATCGGCGGACTCGATGCCCTGAAGCGCTGGCTCGAGCAACGCCATATGGCCTTCAGCGACGAGGCGCGCCGCTACGGCCTGCCACTGCCGCGGGGGGTGTTGCTGGTGGGCCCCCAGGGCACGGGTAAATCCCTGACCGCCAAGGCCATCGCCCACAGCTGGAGCATGCCGCTGCTGCGCCTGGATGTCGGACGGCTGTTTGCCGGCCTAGTGGGTGCCTCAGAGGCGCGAACCAGGGACATGATTCAACGGGCCGAGGCCATGGCCCCCTGCGTGCTCTGGATTGACGAGATCGACAAGGGCTTTGGCAGTGCCGATGGCCGCAGTGATGGGGGAACCAGCCAACGGGTGTTGGCGAGTTTGTTGACCTGGATGGCGGAGAAGAGCAGCGCCGTCTTTGTCGTCGCAACCGCGAATGGTGTGGAGAAACTGCCCGCAGAGCTGCTGCGCAAAGGCCGCTTTGATGAGATTTTTCTGCTTGATCTACCCGACGCCCAAGAACGGCGAACGATCCTTGATTTGCAACTGAGGCGCCGGCGGCCGAATCATCAGATCCCCCTCGATGTTGTCGTGGATCGCACCCAGGGGTTCTCGGGAGCAGAGCTCGAGCAGGTGGTCATCGAGGCGATGCACCAGGCCTTCAGCGAATCCCGTGAATTCGGCGAGGCTGATCTCAGCAGTGCGGCCGCCCAACTGGTGCCCTTGTCCCGCACCGCGCGCGAACAATTGGAGCAACTGCAGCAATGGGCCAGCAGCGGCCGGGCCCGCCCTGCTTCTACACATTGCGGCGGGTAAAGAAGACCAACGCCAGGTAAAGAAGCCCGCTGATCGTTCGCGTTGGCTTAGAGGGTCGCAGCAAGCTGCATTGAAAGCATGGAAGCCGCGATGGATCAACGCCCTGCCCTCGCCACACAACTCCTGGTTGCTGGCCTCGGCGCTGGTGTCATCACCAGCTACGCGGTCGCCCAGGGACAGAATCCCCTGACCGCCCTGAGCATTACGGTGTTCTCAGCCTTGGCGGCCGTGATGGTCGGCCAGGTCCTCTAAACCCGTGACCACTTTCTGCCATGCCCGCAGACACGCTCTCGATCAGTCAGCGTGAAAGCCTGATCGACGCCCTGCGTTCCTGCCGCAGCACCGAAGAACGCTTGGCGTTTGCCAGGGACTACGCCAAAACCGGTCGCGAACCCCTTTGGGAGTTGATCTGCGACCTCTTGATCAGCCGCTCCATTTCCCGGGCCTTGGCGGCCCACTGGCTGAAAGACCTGATTGAAGAGGGACAAACCTCTTAGCGGGAGGTCCGCTCGGCATCCGCCTTGATCGAAGCCTCAAGCTGACGCCGCTTGTCTTCGATCAGATGGGCACTGCTGACAAAGGCACAGGCCGTATGACCATCTTTCGTGATGCAAACCTTGTAACCGAGGCCATCGGTTGTGGGTTCAAAGTCCATCAGATGCTTGCCGTTACGCCATTAGAGCTCGCAGGCTCGAAACCAACAAGGGATTGTCACCACTAGTGTTCAAGCCCGCAACGCAGAAGATAGTTATGGACGGACGGCTTGTGGTGATCGGGTTACTGCTCGTCTTTGCAGGCTTGTACGTCTCGGTTTACTTCGTTACCCAGGGCATCACCCCTCCCGGCTGAAGCGAAATGATTGGCCCCAGTGCAAGGTCCTGGCGCAGTTTCGCGATCAAGATTGGCCTTTTTTGGATCGCAAAGTTGTGGATCTGCCAGGTCGATGTCACACGGCCGATCTGCGATGTTGTGGAGCGCGGCTTTCTCCCCTGCCTGCTGACATTTGCCGTGATGGATTTCCTGATCTTGCCCTGGCTTCGACGCAAGCGCTAGCAAGTGCTGAAACAGGCAGCTAAAACAAAAGAGCGACCCCAACTCAGACCCGCGACTGCATGTTCAAGATCTATCGGAAGGTCTCTGAATTTCTGGCTCGCTTTCTGACGGTTGGTCATCCCCTACGGATTCCAGCGCTGCTGGTCTCGCTGTTGTTTTTCTGCTTGGCCACCACCTGGACTTTTTGGGCAACCTGGGGGGTTTTGAGCGGCTTGCTGGGCCTCTCAAATGTGATCGGAATCAGTGCCGGCGTGGGAATGAACATCGCAGTCCTCAAGTTGCCCGCTTAGAGACGGCCAAAACGGAGATAGGCCAGGTAACAGATCAGGGTTAAGGCCAAGACCTGGGCCAGAGAGGGCACCAGCAAGCAGCCAACAAGTACCCCAAGCGTGAGCAAGACGATAGTCCCGGGCCGCTCGGGGTTGAGCGACTTCAAGGGCCCTCCGCGAAACGGTTTCATCGGGGGAGTGCGGCTACACCCCTTATCCAGCAGAAGCGAGGGTCCGACCAGGGGAAGAAATGCTGATGAAATGTTTGACTTGACATCAGCGAGGCATTGGCTTGGATCGTCATTAACAGGGCGGAGCTGATGGACGGCTACTGGTATCAGTTCAACAACGGCGATCTGCTCTGCTCAGCGATCCATCCCTCCGAAGTGGATTGCCAGCCGGCGACGGCACGTCAAGGGGAAATCACTTATCAGGTCTTCAGCAGTCGTGAACGCTTCCGGTTGCTCCGGCTGCATCGCCAGAGGGGCACACCATCGATGGACCTCAATCAATGCGCCTAATGCGCACCATGACAGCCACGGGCAGGGCCGTGCGCTGCATCACCTTGATCGGGCTGTTCGCCTGGATGATCAAGTATCAACCGAGGAGACCAAAAACCAGCGAAAGTGGACTTCCGTTCTCCGGCATGGGCTCACCTAGGCCGGGCATGCGCCGCTTGGGGTACTGAAAGGAAACCAATCGAATGTTTCGCGACATCTGCCCAGCCCTTACCAAGGAGCCTCTTTCAACTAGAAACACAAGCCCCAAGAAGCCAGTTTTTGCAATAGGTTAAAAACCGAAGAGGCACCGGCCGTACAACACTTCTACCAACGCGATAGCAGGTGACCGCTGAGGAGATTGTTGAGAAAAGCCCTAGGAGCAGCAGCGGCAGAAGCAACGAATCACGAGAGAGCATCCAACAGAAGGGCGCCACTGGGGCTTCTGAAGTCGCTGGGGGGCACTAGAAGGGGCTTCTGAATTCTTCCCGAAACTACGAGCATCACTCAGCTGGGTCTATCGGGGCATGAGTAGCTGAAGAACTTGAATGAGGCCCGCACTTGAACTAGGCCCGCGGTCCTCAGCTCTATTTGAAAACGATCAAGCGGTCAAAAAAGCACATCACCGCTGAAGCCGCTGCCAGATCATTTGTTCACGACCTCCGGGTCGAGCAAGGGGTGGGGGTGGGGGAATCGCTAAAACCCTTCTTGTCTGCTTGGTCGGCTACTTGACTGAATCAGTTGGAGCTGTTGCCATTTCTGCTGCTGCTGGCCGAGGCGAGATCACGTCTCGACTTACTAGAAGTCGCCTAAAGACAACTAAACGCTCAAGCCATCAGTAGCGACATTTTCAACCAAATACCAATGCAAAATCAAACCGATCTTTGCATTATAAATCACATCATTCGTTCCGCGAGCGATGCTTCAAATATGTCACAGTGATGCGTGGCGAGCAAAGGAAGCTTCATGCTTTGCCTAAGCCTTAATTCGTCGAGTGGGAGGTTTGAGAATCGGAAGAGAACGCTTCTTGAAGATCAGATCAAAGTAAACACCGGCATTGGCAGTATTTCCCTCCACTATCATTGTGTAACCAGCTTTCTCAAAAAAGCGACTAATCTCTTGGCATGGCTGTCGCGATACCGTTATGGACCTATTCTTTGTATCAACACGATTTGGCGGAGACACAATCACTGGCGGCAGAAGTTCGTAGCCATAATTAGTTAATAGAGAAAAAACCTCCGTAACTGTTGGAGACCAGTGATAAGCGCTAAAGTCCGGACAGGAAACTCTTATGAAGTCAAAGTTGTCGAGAATATCCACGCTCTCACTAAGGATTAAATACTCAGATCCGCAGGTGTCGAGCACTAAATAGTTATATTTCTGCAGGTCAACCTGATTTTTGTCTGCAAAATCACGTAGCGTCAATGCGTCAACTTCAATCATTTCACCTTGCTGTGCATCTGCAAAAACATTGGTTATCTGGTCAAAGCCAAACTTGGATGAATATCGTGGGTTATCAGTTGACGGAAAAAAACAATCCTTTTGGGTTTTGTCTGAAATGAATGCGTGATGAAATCTATGGATTGCCACATCCGCAGACAAATTCCTCAAGTTATCTACAGATTGACGATTGGCATCAATCCAAATGCATGGAACATCAATAGAGGAGTACAAATTCCTTTCCGGGGCATCACCTGCACCAATATGAATGGCGCCATTCACTCCAACTGGCACAAAATCAGCGTACATCAAAAAACATGTTTTTATAGATTATCACTGCTTGCCATTGGGTTGTCAAGGCCCTTAAGAGGAGCCTTATGTAGGCAGATTGATTAGCCATTCAGCTCAAGATGCTGAACCTCAAGAACCTTTCCCTTAATTTAATGAATGTGTTGTGAAGCACCACTGCAGAAAGCTTTGAATAATGCTGACCTGTGAAAGATCAATACAGTGTCCACCCTTGAATCGCGAAAGAAGGGCCACATTCTTTCTTGAACGAAAGCGTGCGAAAAGCTCCATCCCTTTGTGAAATGGAACTACCGTGTCATTAAGTCCGTGAATAAACAATGTGGGTGGCATCTTCTGCGGAATCTCGACTTCGTCAAGAGGATATCCACTACATATACATAATCCAGCTAGCGGTAGATCTATTGCAGCCTTGCAAGCTATTGCTGCGCCCTGCGAAAAACCCAGTAGCACTGTTTTCTCAAGAGCTATCTCGACACTCATTCGTCGGAGGTCTTCTTTCAACAAATTGCAGTCATATTGATTGGAATCACCTCCGACTTCATACCATTGATACCCTTTTCCATTGGGACTTTTGCTTGGTGCCCGAAGAGACAAGACGTTGAATTTGATATTTAGGTGAGACAAGCAAAATCTATAGAGATCGTTTTCATCAGTACCTGAACCATGGAGTAGCACAAGGCGCTTGCCTGAATCATGGTTCTTACTCAATCTACAGACATGCTTTAGTGTTGATCCAGAAGAATCAAATGTCATCCCCATTTTGCCAACCCATTAGAATTAAAGCAATTCTCAGCTCAAACATCAATCCTCGGGCGCTCGACGGTGAAATAACTATAGATTCTAACTTAAACTAAAAGAAATACCTTCGCCATGATTCCCAGGCAGATACTCGCAACCTAGTGTCGGAACCGCGGGGGCCCCTGCGTAGCTTTTTGGTATCTCGCTCATATTCCTTTTCTTTTTTCTTGATAGAAAGTATTCTGGCAGACTGCTCTAGATTGCGGTATCTTATTTGTTCAGCACTTAATTGTGTCTGAGCTTTTTGATCTGTCGATAAATGTATCTTTTTGGATTCTGGCTTTGCTGTCCATCGTCGCATTAGGCGACTGACATTGCGAGCCAAGACATAAGCGAGTACAACGCCAAGGGTAAGAGAGAGCAAAGATATCATTCGCCTTAAGGTGTATTGCTACAATTCTACCTGCCCAGTCTGGTTTGTGAGGTCATGCATGCATGTTGCCAGGTGGCTGTGTTCTCTAGCGGACTATTCGAAGCCTGAGAGGGGGCCAAGAGACATCTAGTTTCCTTATGGCTCTATGAGGTGGCTTTGGTAATTTG
Organism: Synechococcus sp.; assembly: GCA_047285805.1. GTDB lineage: Bacteria > Cyanobacteriota > Cyanobacteriia > PCC-6307 > Cyanobiaceae > Vulcanococcus. Next base: position 1,215,875 of record JBJBCN010000002.1, read on the forward strand.
CGGCGGGAAGTTGTGGCGTATGTGGCTGGAGACCCAGTTGTGCGATGCAAGGCCTTGAGCTGGGTTCGCGAAGATCGATCCAATTGGACGTTGCTGATCCCCATGGCGAGGTTCGTCATCCTTATGGTCTTGGCCCTAGTGGGCTGCTCCGGTCAGGCCAACGCACTAGCCAGCGTGGTGATTGCCTCCTGCTACGAAGGCGACAAATGCAGCACGACCGAAGGGGAGAGCGTTGGGCTGGCCTGTATCGAAACCCCGAAGCTGAGTGGCCGCAATGCTGGTCTCTTGCCGGCCAAGGCTGCTGGCGACTATCTCCACAGCAGGGTGGTCGGAAAGGAGTTCTTGATTCGCCGTGTCAACACTGACCGCTATGGCAGGACTGTGGACGATCTCTACCTGAAGCCCTTTGAGTCGGTTGGGCTAGGTCTGGTACGCAGTGGCCATGCGGTCATTTATCGGCGCTTCGCCAAGCAGGGTCCTTGGGTCAACGAACTTGTAGTCGACGTAGTCCCACAGCAGCATGATCTGACCAACGATGGCGTGCAGCCTGAGCAAGAGGACGCTCACTCTAACTAATTAGAATCAAGCGAGAACTAGAAGCCGCTGCCGCTATTTTGTCAAGAATACCACGCAAGATTCTAATTGCAGTCATTTTGTGTGCTTGCAACTATAGAGTATGCGCCTAATTATTTTGACCAGACATATAGAATCCGCATCTTTAGAAAATGTGGCAAGCTACGGATAACGGGTTACACGCAAAGGTGGGTTCAATCCTGGATGCAGAATTGATACCGAAAGCACAAAGAAACATAGATTTTACCTCGAAACAATCGAACTCGTCATAAAAGAAGTACAGCGAAATCACCATTGCAAAAATGAATCAGCGATTGGCGGTTAAACACCCTAAAACCGATATTGCTATGAACTGAGCTGCGCTAGGAGGTGAGTGATTGGAACGATCTTATATTGAACTCTAAAAAAGCCGCCCACTTGGGCGGCTTGGCGAACATCTCCTACACCTCTAATCAGAGGCGAATACGAACCCCTGCACGAGCGCCGTAGGAATACAATGGGGAATAATTAAGCCCATTAATGGAGAACGCTGTAGAACCATTGTAAGTAGCCTCGACAAATACCTCAGCTTTCTCAGTTGCTGCATATGCAACACCAGCCTTAGCGAGGTAGCCGAATGCTCCAGCATTGCCACCATCTACTTTGACACTTTGAGAAAATGTGCCAGTTGCTCCTGAGGTCAACGAGGCACTACCGGACTGCGTAGGGACGGATACATTTGTGTAGCCTATTCCTCCACCCACATAGGGAGTAAACTTGGTCTTGGTTCCAATGTCATAATAAGCACTCGCAAACACACTATTTGTACTGAGAGTTCCGGTACCGGTAATAGTGAAGCCGTACGGAACATCGGTGTATGTATTGCCAAGGTTGGTGCCACTCTCATGACCGCTACCGGTGATTTCACCGATCATTGGGCCATTAAAAAGATAGGTCAGCTCAGCTCGAATATCTCCGAAGTCGTACCCAAAACCAGCTTCGCCAGCAAAGCCCACCCCAAGATCAAGTTGAGGGGTAAGGAAACCGGAATAGGTATCTCCGTTGTCGAATACTCCCGAGTAGGACTTTTCATTATTACCGGTATTATTGGTCCATGAAGCACCAGCTCCTAGCGTCGCGTAGAAACCTTTAGTTCCTTTGGGAGACTCTTGAGCGAGCACCGGAGAGCTGAGAGCGAAAAGCGTAGCTGCTGCGGCAATCTTTAGAAGGCCCTTCATTTGACCAGAGGTTCAATAGGCCTTATTTAAGCACAAGCGTACCGAATGCAAACCCGTCATATGGCAATATTTCGTCTGACCCAGCTAGCGCAAATCAGCATTTATAATTAATTAAGTGCATTTGAAGCGCAGGCCTCTGCAACCCTTCAAGTGATATGCGCCTATCAACATTAAAACTCATAGCATTTCGTCCGGCGCTTGGTATGGCTTTTTTGAAGATGCACTACACGCTTATAGTCTGAGCTTACACGGTTGCTTGGATTGCGTTTCAGGTTTTTCCCGAATTACTACTTGCTGCAGGTGCCATTGAGCTTGATGCATTTTGGAGTTGAAAGGATAGTTGGAACCATATCAATCCAACGAAATAATAACCTTCGGAGCCTCAGCTCCCATTGGTTAGTTCATGCCTTCTGAGATGTTGTAAGTGTTAGCTCAAGCTCTAGCTGCTCATACCGAATGATGAGAGTGACTGGTGCACACTTCCACTGGTCTACAAGCTCTGCCATATGGTCAAGCCTGAGTTCGAAGCTACTCAGCAAATCCATTGATGCCGGATCGTCCTGGATGCTTGCCCAGTCAGTAGCTTGAGCCGTCTTGACCAACTGGCTGACCAGATCCTTGGTTTGATCCTCCTCGAAGACACTCCCGTTCAACTTGGTTTTACAAGATCGGTTTCCTGAGTTCTCGGCTGGATATTTTGCTTGCAGCTTCTCAAGCTCTCGGACAATTAGCGACTTCCCTTCAGACAACTCATAACTATTGCTTGCTTCAGTGTGTCCTTCCCAGTTCATCCGAGCGACCTGATAAAGAGCTGACACTTGATAGGACTGCAAGTATTTGAATTCATCCTCTTTCCTTACCTCAAATCCCTCTTCCGATTCAAGCCCGTCATTCATTTCGCAACTGATTCTTTTTAATTCACTTTCTAGAAACTCCCCGGAAGTACTCAGCTTTGAAACTTTAGAGGGCTTAAGACCTATTTCCTGGAGATACACACGCAGTCGCTTCAAGAAGGTCCGGAGTTACCACTTCTCCATGCCGACTTGGAAGAAGCTTTTGACCAGAGTCAGCCCTGCTTTTTGTAGCATGATTCTGCATCGTTTGTGTACTGGTAAAGATTATATAGATCTTTGATGCACTCTTCTCCTGCCCTGCTGACGATCTCGTTAGCAAGATCAGTGAAACGGTGATCATTGCTACCGTCCTCTTGAGTTAGATTGATAGTTGTAGATAGATTCATTTTTTCCACGTGGATACTTTTTGGTTGCCACCTGCGGGCAACTCATCCTGGCAAATGTCATGGCGCCAAGCTTGAATTAACTAACTGTCTAGTTAGTTCACCTATATTCGGTTTGGGAAGTGTTGGCGTCGGCTCCGGCCGTAGCACTCACTCCGCAAACACGACTTGCATCGAATGATGGACTTCACCTGAGTTCATGGTGCCACCGGTATGTTACTCGCGTCGGGCTAAGGGGGTTGAATAACGGGTACTACTGCACAGTGCCTGAAGCTGTGCTCTACCTGGCATCCAACAACGCGAACAACGAACTACTCCAACCTGTTGTGGTTGGCATTTGGAGTTGCCCCTTTCTTTAGAGATGAATCCACTTGTCTAGTTTTACCGCCTTGAAACTGGCTTGACGCGTTCTTCTCTGTATACGGGGGGTCTTCTTTTCCCTGTATACATGTGCTATAAAATTGTCTGTATAAGGGTACTAATGCTCTTTCTGCTTACACATGACGGACTTGTCTTCTTGAATGATTCTGAGATTGGTTTCTTCTGTATACGGGTGCTATCGCTCTCTGTTTTATCGGTGACGAACCTGTCCCCCTCCTATACATCCGCCATCACTTCTCCCCGTATAAGCCCGTTATCAATGGTCTCCCTCCCTGTATGAGGGGCGGATCAGTTTTCCCCTATACAACCTTTAGCAGTCTTCTCGTCTACACCCGTTATTGCCTTTGTCTGTATACACCCGACATCACCATTCCAAAACAAGTAAGCAAGAAACTCACTACAGAGATCTAACGGCCTCTACCAACCGCTGCCAAGGAACAGATCCATAGCTTCCAGTAACATTCGATGGCTCGTGGCCAAGCAATTTCCCGATTATTACCTCGTTGAAGCTATACTCTCTGAATTATGTCGCAGCATGATGCCGCAGCCCATGTGGATTAACACCCTGTAAAGGATTTACAGGGTTTAGACAAGTTATCCCCCAACGTCCATCAGGTCCTTGTAGACGCGGCTAGACAAAGCCCGTAGAGGATCGAAGCGGGGTGAGTATCTCTTCAAGCTCAGGATGCAGTGGTATTTCTCGATGAGAAGCACTTCTCTTAAGCAAACGCTCTGGATTAGGACGCACAACAATCCGATCCTCAAGCAAATCCTCGACCCTCAAGCCAGCAATTTCTGATAAGCGAGCCCCTGTGTAACAAAGAAGCTTGAGGACTGGGACATAAATGCTTCCGGTCCAGTCTGTGACTGGTTTGACAACATCAAGACGATCTTTCTTGACGACCTTAAGGCGCTTGGCCAAGCCCCTAAAAATATGCGTTGAATTAGGCTTAACTTCTTCAAGAATCGACCAAAGGACACTCAAATAATTGATTGTGGTCTTGGCTGTATTCGCACTCACCCGTTCAAGCAAGTAAGTCCGGTAGAAGGCAGCGTGATCTTTGGTGCATAACAGCGGTGAACCAACACCGCAAAATCCCATGAACAGATCTAGCTGCTTGCACCAGCTATTCCGCGTCCGCCTTGCTGGCTGCTTGAGCTTGGTCGCAACAGCAATCAGATCCTCCGCCGTGTAGACGGGCTCAGGAATCAGCTCATGGGTGACGACAGCGACCATCCGCTCTCGTTGGGCCTGACTCAACTGCGGATCAACCCGCGCCCCTTCCAGCAGAAGCTCCTGCACCTCAGGATCGTCGAGAGCCGCGGTGCAGGGAAGCCAATCGATCTGCTCATCAGGGCTCAGCAGCAACTCCCCACGGGCAATCGCGATCTCTCGATCAGTACTCGCCAGAAAGCCTGGAAGCCTCGCTCTGGCTTCGTTGAGGGTCTTGCCACCACCTTCCTTCCAAGTGGCCTTACAGACGATCTGACGCACGTCAGATAGCACCGCTCGTTGAAGGACGTAAGACTGGCGTGCCTTGTAGATGTGGCTGGGAATTTTGGGCACCGCTACCAACGCTTCTACCAACGCAAACGCAAGTAGCCTTAGGGATCTTTGCCCAGCACTAGCCAACAAGACCTACTTCAACTACGGCGGTCAAGGTCCCCTGCCGACACCGTCGCTGGAGGCGATCAACCAGAGCTGGAGAACCATTCAGAAGCTCGGGCCGTTCACAACCGATGTCTGGCCCTTCATCGAGCAGGAAACAAGCCGCCTGCGCAGAGCCCTTGCGTGCTGGTGCGGGGTTGGCCCCCATCGAATGACCCTGACGGAGAACGTCACTAGCGGCTGCGTCCTCCCCCTCTGGGGCTTGCCCTGGGAGGCCGGTGATGAGCTCCTCATTAGCGACTGCGAGCACCCCGGTGTCGTGGCCGCCTGCCAGGAATTAGCTCGCCGCCACCAGTTGAGCCTGGCCACCCTGCCTGTGCTCGCGCTCTGCCAGACCACGCCGCAGGCAGAACTGGAGTCCGCTGTGCTGCAGCAGCTCGAGGATTACCAAACCCCGCGGACCCGGCTCGTGGTCCTCTCCCACCTGCTCTGGAACACGGGGGCGGTGATGCCGATCCCGGCTATCGCCCATCAGCTCAAGCATCACCCCAAACAACCCTGGCTGCTGGTGGATGCGGCCCAATCCTTGGGCAGCCTTCCCGTCGCCCAAGCGGCGCAGGCATCCGACATCTACGCCTTCACCGGCCACAAGTGGTGCTGCGGCCCCGAGGGCCTCGGCGGCGTGGCCCTCTCGGAGCGGGTCATCGACCAAGGCCAACCGACCCTGATTGGCTGGCGCAGCCTCGAGCAAGAGAGCAGCACCAGCAGCAGCTGGCACCCCGACGGTCGGCGCTTTGAAGTCGCCACCTCCTGTGTGCCCCTCCTCAGCGGCCTACGTCAATCGCTGGAGCTCTTGGCCGCAGAAGGAAATGACGACGATCGCCTCGAAAGGATTCGTCAGGGCAGTCAGCAGCTCTGGTATGGGTTGCAATCACTGCCGGGCTGCAGCACCCTGCTGCCGGAAGCTCCGCCCGCCGGATTGATCAGCTTCAAGCTGCAGGGCATTGAGACCGCCCAAGCCGTGACGGCCCTCGGTCAAGCAGGGATCTGGATCCGCCGCCTCGATTCCCCGGATTGCCTCCGGGCCTGCACCCACATCTGCACCACCCCCACTGAAATCGAGGGGTTAATCGGGGCGCTGGCCAAGGTCAGCTAGCAGGGTCGATTGCGCAGGGCCTTCTCGGCCTCCTCGCGGTCATCGAAATGCACCTTTGTGGTACCAAGGATTTGATAATCCTCATGGCCCTTGCCCGCAATTAAGACGAGGTCCTTGGGCTGGGCCATCGCAATCGCCTCCGCGATCGCCTGGGCACGATCGGCGTCGACGCGCAGGGGCGTGCCCTCAGGAATCCCCGCAACCACGTCCTTGAGGATCTGCTCCGGATCCTCAGTGCGTGGGTTATCGGACGTGACCAGCACCTGATCGGCGAGCCGCGCTGCGATTGCCGCCATCTGGGGGCGCTTGGTGCGGTCACGATCGCCGCCGCAACCAAAGACACAGATCAGTTCTCCCTCCACAAAGGGCCGGCAAGCCGTCAGGGCACTCTCCAGGCCATCGGGGGTGTGGGCGTAATCCACCAGAACAGCTGGCAAGCCTGAATCGCAGCATTCGACGCGAGCCGCTTGCACCCGCTCCATCCGACCCGGCACCCCCTTAAAGCTGCCCATGGCCTCCAACATCGCCCCCAAGGGCAGCCCTTGCTGCAGCAAAACCCCAACGGCCTCCAGCAGGTTCATCAGATTGAACTTGCCCAGCAACGGCGAGGCAAACGCTCCCTGACCAATCGGGGTGATCAGGGTTCCGCTGACCCCCTGGGGGCCCATCTGCAACCTCTCCATCCGCAGCTCCGCGGAGGAGTGTGGCTCCAGGGAGGCCTGCCAGCAACGCTCCCCCAAACGTTCGGCCAACCGCTGTCCCCAAGGGTCATCGACGTTGACGACAGCGCGCGCATCCGGTCCCAATAGGGGCGCCTCGAACAACTTGGCCTTAGCCTCGAAATACTCCTCCATCGAGGGGTGGTAGTCGAGGTGGTCCTGGGTCAGGTTCGTGAAAATCGCCCCGGCAAAGCAACAACCGCTAATGCGCTGCTGATCGAGCGAATGTGAGCTCACCTCCATCGCCGCGATCCGCGATCCTGCCTCGGCGGCCATCGCCAGCTGGGCCTGCAGCTCATCGGCAAAGGCCGTGGTGTGCTGCGCCGTCACGCTGTGGCCGGGCCAGCGGTTGATCAAGGTGCCGAACAGGGCTGCTGGGTAGCCGCACCGGCTGGCCAGGTGCTCCAACAGATAGGTCGTTGTGGTCTTGCCGTTGGTGCCCGTCACCCCGATCAGAGCCAGTCGCTGACTGGGTTGCTGCCAGAACTCGGCGGCAAGCAAACCAGCCCAGCGGGAGACCGGATCAGAGACCACCAAAACCGCATCGCCATCAGCGGGGGGCCGGGCTTCTGCGGCAGCGCGGCCAATCACGGCCAAAGCGGCACCAGCCTGAAGCGCCTCTGACCAATAGGCACCGCCATCGACCGTGGCTCCAGGCAAGCCCACAAACACCGTCCGGGCCCCCACCCGGCGAGAGTCACAGCTCACCCCATCCACATCCGCATTCCCCAGTCCAGGGGGAAACGCCAGCCCGACCTGTCTCAGCAGGGTGTGGAGCCGTTGGGACATGAAGAGGGGTTGCGACACCGCTGTTTTAAGTCGGTTCTGGGATGAAAACGTCGCCCCTGAGACCAGTCCCGTGAGCCTCAGCCAAGACAGGCTCCAGAGCGGGACTAATGGACCCCCTGCCGGGTCAGCCAGCCGGCCAACTGCGATGCCCCCAACCGAGGCGAGAACCGAGGCAAAACCCTCTCCCCATCTCGGTCGCGGTGAATCAAGACGGGAACTTCCAGGTCAAAACGGGCTAGCAATTGGGGATCCCGATCAACATCCACTGCTTCAAACGGGACCGCGGCGGAGCGCAACTTCTCCTCCAAGCCCTCGCAAAGGCAACAGCCCGCCCGGGTCACCAACACCAACGTGGCCATCAATCCGGCACCGGGTCACAACCGCAGGGCGTCCAGGGGTGACAACGCAACAGGCGCTTCAGCGTTAGCCAGCTGCCGCGCCATGGGCCGTGGCGTTCAATCGCCTCCAGGCCATAGGCGCTGCAACTAGGAATGAAGCGGCAGCGGGGAGGCCCCAGCAGAGGTGAAATCGCCAGGCGGTAAAAGCCGATTAGGGCCAGCAGCAGGCGTTGAAGCAGGCTGTTCATGTGCGCTTCAGGCCGAGCGATAGGATCGTGAACCTGCGTGGCGTTAAGCCTTGCAGCGGAGAAAGGTCCCAGGACCACCCCTCCATGCTCTCAGGCAAGCCATGTCTGAATCAACCTGAACATCAGTTCCTATGTCTCGCTACCGCGGCCCTCGCCTGAGGATTACGCGGCGCTTGGGAGACCTTCCTGGTCTCACCCGTAAGTCCGCCAAGCGGTCTTATCCCCCCGGTCAGCACGGCCAAGCCCGTCGCAAGCGCTCCGAATACGCCATCCGACTCGAAGAGAAGCAGAAGCTTCGCTTCAACTACGGCATTTCCGAACGTCAGCTAGTTCGCTACGTCAAAAAGGCCCGTGCCCAAGATGGCTCCACGGGTACCAACCTGCTGAAACTGCTCGAGAACCGTCTCGACAACGTTTGCTTCCGCCTCGGCTTCGGCCCCACCGTCCCCGGTGCCCGTCAGCTGGTAAACCATGGCCACGTGACCGTGAACGGCCGCGTCGTGGACATCGCGAGCTACCAGTGCAAGGCTGGCGACGTTGTTGCGATCCGTGAGCGCAAGCAGAGCAAGAAGATGGCTGAAGGCAACCTGGAATTCCCTGGCCTCGCCAACATCCCCCCTCACCTCGAGCTCGACAAGAACAAGCTCACCGCCAAGGTAGGCGGTAAGTGCGAGCGCGAGTGGGTCGCTCTCGAAATCAACGAACTGCTGGTGGTGGAGTACTACTCCCGCAAAGTCTGACTTTCAGACCTGGCAAGAGATCTGGACAGTTTTCTGGATCTCATTAAAACTTCACTCAAACCCTTGCTACCGTTTTTTTCTGGCGGTCAGCAAGGGTTTTTTCATGCCTGCCATTGCGCAGAAAGCCAAGGCCCTAAGCGGGAAAGGCGTGGTCCTGTCCTATGTGGACAAACCCGAGCACTTCTACTGGCGTGAACAGGTGCCAGGTGCCAGGTACCAAGCAGTGCCGACATCGACTACTGCCGAACGCCACCACAATTGAAGAAGCACTGGCTGAATGCTTTGTTCCCATCTGGGGGTATCGCCTCAGATCAGGTCAGTCGAAAGTATTCAGGTGACCGATGGTCACTCTTCGACACTCCAGTCCCTTTCAGTGGTGCAACAGCTGAAAGGGATTTTTTGCAGTCAGGTTTGAGCAAGAAAAAACCCCTAAGTGTTCGACCTCAGGGGTTCGCGGTCCTGTCCCTTGACCTCATCAGGTCTATTCGGGGTCTTGTATCCACACGAGTAGGACAACCGTCGCTGAGGGTTCGGTCAAGGACGCTCACCCCAGGAAACCGCCCATTGAGAAGGGCGGCACTCACGCCGCCCTAGGCACCTGACCCCTCTGAACAGCAGGTGGGTCTGTTGGTGTCTGAACCCTTGATAGGTCGCACAGCAGGCAAACGACACCAGCAAAAACACCTGTTCAGGAGGAGGGGATCCCTGCACCCAGTGCCAGCACCTCACTGAAGAGATCCTCCGCCATCAGGTTGATCCCTGATGAAGGTGGAGCCTGCTTATTGCGTCACTCTCAGTTCAAGTCTTGGGTCATCACCTGAAACTCAGACCTGGGAAGCATCATCACGGTGACGCTGACACTCTTCGCCCTGGTGCTCTTCAAATTTGGGAAGTAATCGTTGATGAACCAATCGCGGAGGCAATCCTGGAGAGCCTCGCTCAATCCATCCTGGAAACGGAACTCACCCTTGATGTAGTCAAAGTGAATGCTTCCTAGACCCCTGTCGTTCAGAAGATTCGATAACCTCACCCTCGAGGAATAGACGATCACTTAAGGCGAATTGATTTTGTTGAATCTAGGGTGGTCATGCTTAAGACCATGACCACATCCCGTTAAGAGAAAGCGAAGAACATAAAAAGGCGGTGAGCCAACACCGCCTCTCCTCCCCTAGACGCAACTCAACAAGTGGCATCTGACCCTGTTGTAGTTCCTCGGGATACAGAAGGCATCAGTACAAGCACCCGTTCAGGAGGGACTGGATCCCTGTTCCCAGTTCCAGCACTTCACCGAAGAGATGCGCTGCTTGGGGATAGAACCCTCATGAAGGTTGCAGTAGGCGCTGTCGTAGTGACGGCAGTACAGGCAGCAGTTGAGACCTGCTCCTGCCGTTCGCAGCAGCCCATAGGGGAGAACGTCATTGGTCATCAGGCGACCTCTGGGCACCACCCAACCTGCTTTTCCCGTCTGGTCATCCAGTGACTGCACCTCTTGGTCAGGTGCTCTCCCTGTTGCAACTGCCGTGACTGAAGGCGGCACCCCAGCAGCGTTCGGCAGTGGGCATCAGTGCCATAGGTGAAGTGCTGACAGGTAATGCAGACCCTGCCTGACCTGGAGGCACGTAATGCTCTCGATTCCATGAACTCCCAGCCCTCCATTGGCGCTCTGCCCTAAGTACACCCGTACTACTCGGGGCGGCGCTCGTTCCGCAATGCTTTTCAGGAAGGTTTCAGGTCTCAGTGGAATCCGGCAGAAACTTCTGAAGCCGGATTACGTAGGTGCATGGACGCAGCTACCCCCCTAGGGGGCGCCTTTGTCTGGACGACGCAGGTTTGATGGTCAACGTGTCCTCAGACTCCTTGCAGGCGCTCCTGGTGGCAGCTCAGCATTGGTTCCTGGCTCTCGCCGGCATAGGCCTTGTGGCGCTGGTTGCTCTGATGGCCAGGCTTCTTCCTGCGGTGAATCAAACCCAACGCCTGCTCGACTGCGTTGAGGGAGAAAGGCGGGGTTACGTCGGGAGTGCGATCCCGGAGATCGCTGAGATCGATGCGTATGACCACTGCAAGGGGTTGTAGGCAGGCCTGATACCAGGCACGCTCTGACCATTCAAGTCACATCAACCAACAGGAATTCGGTTAACTGGCCAACAAGAGACCAACCCAAACCAATCGGCGACAATCACTCGAACTATCAGTCAAACCGATTGCTATTACTGGAGTTGGAGAACTACGCTGAATAGTCTCCCCGTTCAAACTGATCCAAGATTCTTTGCTCTATTCCGGAGAGCACCGTGGTGACTTCAGGAACAAAGCCTTGGGAACTGATGGACCACTATCAGTTCCCTGAGCGAATCCAATCTTTTAAGAGCTGCGGGACATTGACTTGTTTCAATTCCTCATCAGCGATCACGGCAACTCTCTGAACGCCTGAATGAGTCGTCAGCACCTTTGCAATGGCGTGTTCTTCATCCATCGCCCGAACCGGATGGATGCTGCAGCGGTTCGAGTCGCAATAGAACACTGAATACGCCGTCATACCAATCAAAAGAAATGGTGTGGGCCGCGATGTGAGGAGTGCGACCCTGCGCTGCCGATAGGACCACGGGGAGGTAAGGACCTCGTCCGTTTGGTTAGGTCAGCACCGTTAGGTCATGGCCCAGGTGGGTCAAACCTGGCAAGCCTCTTCTTATCTCTCGCGATCTGTTCTTATTTCGAACCAGGCATCCGCCTCGAACGACCCTTAACTCAAACTTTACTCAAACCTCTGAAAGTGGCTAAAAAAGTTCTCTAGCACTGAAGCTTGGTACTACTCCCGCAAGGTCTGATTCCGATCAGATACCCCTCTGTTCACCGAGCCCCCGCCAACGCGGGGGCTTTTTTTGTGCGTTGTGATGGCTAGGCCTCAGCCGACGATCAACGTTTCCAACGCGTGGGTGACATCGTCCTGGCGCATCAGCGATTCACCCACCAACACCGCATCGGCACCGGCGCTCTGGACCCGGTCGAGATCATCGCGACTGAAGAGCCCCGACTCACTCACGAGCAAACAGCCCTTGGCGCGCAGCTGGTCGCCGTAGCGCTCCATCAAATGCTCCGTGGTGGCCAGATCAGTGTGGAAAGTGGCAAGGTCGCGGTTATTGATCCCAATCAGCTGAACGCCATCGAGAGCCAGAACCCGCTCCAGTTCGGCAGCATCGTGCACCTCAACCAGTACCGTCAGTCCCAGACTCCTGGCCACCTTGAGCAGATAGGTCATGTCCTGATCGCTCAGGATCGCCGCAATCAAGAGGGCCGCATCGGCACCGGCCGCCCGCGCCTGGTAGAGCTGATAGGGGGTGAGGATGAAGTCCTTGCAGAGCAGCGGCAGGTCCACCACCTGACGCACCTGCACCAGCACCTCAAAGCCCCCCTGGAAGAACGGCTTGTCGGTCAACACCGACAAGCAGCTGGCACCCCCAGTGGCATACCCCTGGGCAATCGCCTCAGGATCGAAGTCCTCGCGAATAACTCCCTTGCTCGGGCTGGCTTTCTTGAGCTCAGCGATCACTGCCGGCTTGCGACAAGCCGATTTCAGCGCGGCGAGGAAGTCACGGGGGGCGGGCAGGGCCGCCACCTGCCCTTTTAGTTTTTCCAGTGGCACCCTATCGCGGGCCGCCTCTACTTCGCGGTCCTTCTTCCAGACGATCTTCTCAAGGATGTTGCGGGGCTCGCCCTCCTCATGGGGACAGGCGTACTCAAGGTGAGCAACCTTCACCTTGGGGTTTGGGGGCCTACGGCGGATCTCCATGGTCGTCTCGGTAGGTGATTGAACTCAGGCGGCGACCGACATGGCGGCTTGCTTGTAAGCCACTTCGACCACCTCGCTCAAGGTGGGGTGGGTATGCACCTCATTGGCCAATTGCTTCACGCTCTGGCGGCGGGCCACGGCGTTGGCGATCTCTTGGATCAGGTCAGCGGCGTGGAGTCCATAGATGTGGGCACCAAGGACTTCACCGGTGGCCTTGTTGAAGAGCAGCTTCATCAAGCCATCGCTCTCCAGCTCCGCCAGGGCCTTGGAGTTGGCCTTGAAATAGCTGCGCACCGAACCCAGCTCAAAGCCCTCCTTGGCCGCCAACTCCTTGGCGTCGGCTTCGCTGAAGCCCACCGAGCTGATTTCAGGATGGGTGAAGGTGGCCGCCGGAATCGAGCGGTAATCGATCGTGCGGGGGTGCCCCAGGATGTTGTCCACCGCGACCGTGCCCTGGGCCGCTGCGGTGTGGGCCAGCATCATCTTTCCGGTCACATCACCGACCGCCCAGAGGTGGGGGACCGGCGCGCCGTTGACCAGCACACGCAGCTGATCGTCCACGGGGATGAAACCGCGGTTGGTCTCGATCCCGCAGGCCCCCAGGTTCAGCTCGTTGCTGGTGGGGACCCGGCCAGTGGCCACCAGGACTGCGTCCACCTCCAGGGTCTCCACGGGCTCGCGGGTCTGCATATTTACCAGTTCGATCTGAACCGGAGCACCGGGCTTGATCGACTTGGCCAAGACCCCGGAGCGGGCATCGATATCGCGCCCGTCGATCAGGTTGCGAGCAGCGATCTTGGCGATGTCGGGATCGAAGGTGGGCATCACCCGATCCAGGGCCTCGATCATCGTCACTTCACAGCCCAAAGCCGTGTAGACGTCAGCGAACTCCAGGCCGATATAGCCACTACCAACGATCGCCAGCCAGCGGGGCAGCCACTCGAGGTTGACCGCCTCATCGCTGGTGAAGACTGTACGGCCGTCGGTTTCGATGCCGGGGGGCACAAACGGATCTGAGCCGGTGGCGATGATCACGTCGCGGCCGGTCAGAACCCGATCAACACCGTTGATCTCCCGCACGCCCACCTTCTGGGAGCCCTCCAGACGTCCGGTGCCGCGGATGATCGTGACCCCAGCGCGCTCCAGGGTCTTCGTCAGATTGGTACGGATCGTCGCCACCAGCTGGTTGGCGTGATCGGCGATTTTCTGGCGTTCAAAGCGCACGGGAGCGGCATGGATGCCGAACCCCTTCAGGTGCTCCGCGTCGGCCAGCTCGCGCACGCGGCCGCTGGCGGCCAACAGGGCCTTGGAGGGAACGCAACCGCGATTGACGCAGGTGCCGCCCATGTCGCGGCTTTCGATGATCACGGTGCGCAGCCCGTGTTCAGCGGCGTGCTTCGCAGCGTCAAAGCCGCCGTAGCCCGCGCCAATCACGATGACGTCAAAGTCGAAACTGCCGTCGCTCACCTGAGGCCTGCCCAATTGGGGGGCATTCTCCCCTGTCAGCCCCCCAAACCCAAGTTGTGTTGCTGTCGCCACCGCTCCAGCAGCAGTGGAGCGGCCGCCACGCCGACGTTTAAGGACTCCACAGCTGTGCTGTGGGGAATGGTCACCCGATGACTGGCCAGGGCCGCCAACTCCGGATGGAGCCCGGCCCCTTCGTTGCCCAGCAACAGCACCGTTGGCCGTGTCCAATCCAGCTCCCAATAGGGAACCGTCCCGGCCTGATCCACCAGGGTGGCGACCAGTTGATGGCCTGCGGCCCGCGCCTGCCCGAGTTGTTCTGCTAAGCCGCTTCGGTCGGGATCACGGCGGTGGGGCAAGGCCAGGGCCACCCCCGCCGAAGCCCTCAGCACCTTGGGCTGACAGGGATCAGCCCCGCCCCCCAGCCAAAGGTCATCCACCCCCGCCGCCAGGGCCGTCCGCATCAAGGTGCCGAGATTGCCGGGATCCTGCAGTTGATCCAAGGCCAACACAAAGGAGCCCAGGCCCTTGGTCTTGGGCAGGGCCTCCTGGGGGAGCGTGGCCACCACTCCGTCCGGGGTCTCCGTGGTGGCCACGGCCGCCAGCACGGCCTCACCCGCAGGTTGCAGAAGCTCCTCGGCCAGGCCGTCCAAGAGAGATCCGTGGCGTTCCAGCCAGTCCGGGGTCGCCAGAACCTGCTCCGGCAACAGGCCCAGGCGAAGGAGTTCTTGGAGCTGATGGGTTCCCTCCACAAGCAACAGGCCCTGCTCCCGGCGACCTTTCGGCTGATGCAGGGCGCGCATGCGACCCACCAGGGGATTGCGACGGCTTGTGATCAGCTCCATCAGAAGCTTTCGTGTCTCCTCACGTGCAGGCCATCGCCCACAACGATGCTCTGGTCATCGAGATCCAAGCCCCGGACCGCGGCGACCTCGCCCTTCAGGCCTTCGGCCTGGAGATTTTTGATGAGCTCCTTGATCAGGACGTCTTCAATCGTTTTCTGATCAAAGGCATCAGGAGTCAGGGCCTCCAGAAAGCGCCCCATCTTGGAAGCCACCACTTCCGGGGCGTTGGTGATCTTCAGAACGAGCATCGACTCAAAAACAGAAGGAAGCGCTGGGTTGAGCACCGACCCCAAAGCTGGCAAGAGCAGCGGGGTTCAGCAATAAAAAAGCTCCTCCCCGAGGGGAGGAGCCTTCAGTGCGGATGGGGAGACTTGAACTCCCACGACATTGCTGCCACTAGTACCTGAAACTAGCGCGTCTACCAATTCCGCCACATCCGCAGGGGGGGCGATGTCGCTCGCGGCAACCAGCGAAATTTACCCCATCAGGGTCCGGCTTCAGGAGAGGGGCGCAATCGGCGACAAACCAGGCCAGCAACGGCTTCGAGCCAGTTCGAATGCCGGCCGTCTTGCCGGTCTCATTCGTTGTTGTCAGGATAGGACCCCTCAGGCGGGACACCTTTAGCCATGACCGCGACGCTGGTCCCGTCTCAACAGATTCTCATCCCGCAACTGGAAATCGCCGGCGGTCGGCGCCTCTCCGGAGAGCTCCGCACCAGTGGGGCTAAGAACTCTGCCCTGGTTTTGATGGCAGCTAGCCTCCTCACAAGAGAGCAGCTGCGGCTACGCAACGTGCCGCCCCTCACCGACATCGGCGGCATGGCCGATATCTTGACCTCCCTCGGCGTAACCACCAGCCATAACGGCGACACCCTGGAGATGGACGGCTCTGGCCTGAGCCAGTCCGCCCCGCCCTACGAGCTGGTCAACAGCCTGCGGGCCAGCTTCTTCTGCATTGGCCCGCTTCTTGCTCGCCTGGGCATCGCTCGGGTCCCCCTTCCCGGGGGCTGCCAGATCGGCACCCGCCCGGTGGTGGAACACGTCAAAGGCCTCAAAGCCCTCGGCGCCCAAGTGACGATTGAGCACGGCGTCGTCTCCGCCGTGGTCCCCGGCCGCAGCCATCGCCTGACCGGCGGACGCATCCATCTGGACTGCCCCAGCGTGGGCGCCACCGAGACCTTGATGATGGCGGCCGCCCTCGCCGAGGGGGAGACCGTCATTGAAAACGCAGCCCTTGAACCTGAGGTCGTGGACCTCGCCGGGCTACTGCTCGCCATGGGAGCCAAGGTGCGGGGCGCGGGTACCCCCACCATCACTATTGTTGGCGTTGAACGGTTGCACGGCGCGGACTATTCCGTCATTCCCGACCGCATCGAAGCCGGCACCTTCCTGCTGGCTGCCGCCATCACCCGCTCCTGCCTCACCGTTACCCCAGTAGTGACCGATCACCTCGGCGCCGTGCTGACCAAGCTCAAAGAGGTGGGCTGCAAGTTGGAGATTGATGGCACCAACGTGACCATCAGCGCCGACGCGATTCAAGCGGTCGATCTGCGCACCCAGCCCTTCCCTGGATTCCCCACGGACCTCCAAGCTCCCTTCATGAGCCTGTTGGGGACGGCGAACGGCAACAGCGTGGTAACCGAGAACATTTTTGAGAACCGGCTCCAACACGTCGCCGAACTCCAACGCATGGGGGCAGCCATCCGCACCCAGGGCAACACCGCCTTCATCGAGGGGGTTCCGCGCCTGAGCGGCGCACCGGTGCAGGGCTCTGACCTGCGAGCCTCAGCCGCCATGGTGCTCGCCGGCCTTGCCGCCGATGGCATCACGACCGTGCAAGGGCTGGAGTACCTCGATCGAGGCTATGCCGATTTCGAGGGCAAGCTGAACGCGGTCGGCGCCTCGATCCGCCGACTCGGCTGACCCCTAAAGTCATAAACGCGGGAGCGTGCCGGAATTGGTAGACGGACTCGACTCAAAATCGAGCGCCTTCGGGCATGTGGGTTCAAGTCCCACCGCTCCTATTTCTCCCCCACCGACCACATCGCCGACTGAGACGGCGGTGATGAATACCTACGGCCGGTTCCCCCTGGAATTGGTCCGCGGCCATGGGGTCTGGGTTTGGGACCAGCACGGCCGCCGATACCTCGATGCCGTTGCCGGCATTGCGGTCTGCACCCTCGGCCACAGCAACCGCGTCCTGCGCAAGGCGCTCGACCGTCAATTGCGCAAGCTGCAGCACGTCTCCAACCTGTATCGGATCCCTGAGCAGGAACAATTGGCGGGCTGGATTCGCGACAACAGCTGCGCGGACAGCGTCTTCTTCTGCAACTCCGGCGCGGAAGCCAACGAAGCCGCCATCAAGCTCGCCCGCAAGCACGGCCATGTGGTGCGGGGCATCGACACCAGCAGCGAGCGGGGCCCGCTGATCCTCACGGCCCAGGCCAGCTTCCACGGCCGCACCCTGGCCGCCGTCACGGCGACCGGGCAGCCGAAATACCACCAGGGGTTTGAGCCCATGGTGCACGGGTTCCGCTACTTCACCTACAACGACACCTCCGCCTTCGAGGCGTTGCTGCACCGCTGCGAGGCCGCCGGTCCGCGGGTTGCCGCCGTCATGCTCGAGCCGCTGCAGGGCGAAGGAGGTGTCAATCCCGGCAATGTGGCGTTTTTCCAACGAGTACGGGACCTCTGCGATCAGTACAAGATCCTGCTGATCTTCGACGAGGTCCAGGTCGGCGTCGGCCGCACCGGGCGGCTCTGGGGCTACCAAAAACTGGGGGTTGAACCCGACGCATTCACCCTGGCCAAGGGTCTCGGAGGTGGATTCCCCATCGCCGCTCTCTGCGTCAAGGCCCAGGCGGATCACCTCAAGCCCGGAGAACACGCCAGTACCTTTGGCGGCAACCCCATGGCCTGCCGGGCCGGCCTCACGGTGGCCAGCGAGCTGCAACGCCGCAACCTGCCGGCCCATGCCGAAGCAATGGGTCGGCTGCTGCAGCGGGAGTTACTCGAACTCGCCAAGCGCCATCCCCAGTTAGTGAAGGGCGTTCGCGGCTGGGGGCTCCTGCAGGGTCTCGTCCTTCAAGCGAACGGCCCCAAGGCCATTGAGGTGGTCAAAGCCGCCATGGACCACGGACTGCTGCTGGTGCCCGCCGGCACCGATGTGGTTCGATTTGTCCCTCCCTTGACGATCCAACCGCGGCATCTGCGCCTCGCGGTCAAACGACTCGAGAAAGCCCTGCTGGCGTGTCCATCCCCGACCCCTTCAGCGAGCTGATCGCTCCCTTCAGCCGTCGCGGTGTCGACCTGGGGCTGAAGCGAATCGAAGCGGCCCTCGCGGAACTGGGAAACCCAGAGCGCAGCTTTAGAGCGGTCCAGGTGGCCGGCACCAATGGCAAGGGCTCCATCGCGACCATGGTCGAGCGCATTGGGACGGCCTCGGGACTGCGCTGCGGGCTCTACACCTCCCCCCATCTCCTGAGCTGGTGCGAGCGGATTCGTCTGCCGGACGGAGCCATTGCCGAAGACGTGCTCAAAGAACTGCTGCAACGGCTCCAACCGCTGGCCCTACGACACGACCTCACCCCGTTTGAGCTGATCACCGTCTCGGCCTTTGTCGCCTTCGCGGAAGCTGAGGTGGACCTGGCCGTCCTCGAAGTGGGACTCGGCGGGCGCCTCGATGCCACCACGGTCCACCCAGGCCGCGACGTGCTGGCCTTCGCCAACATCGGCCTGGATCACCTGGAACATCTCGGGCCCACCCTGGAGGCGATCGCCCAAGAGAAGGCGGCCGTGATGAATCCCGGGGCCATCGCCGTCAGCGGCCCCCAGGCCCCGGAGGTGACCGCGGTGCTGCAAACGCAAGCCACGGCAAAAGGGTGCGAGCTGCGTTGGCGAGCCCCCGTGGCCGAGGAAGCGGAAGGGGGACCGGCCTTGGGGTTGCACGGCGCACTTCAACGCAGCAATGCCGCCGTGGCCATCGCCGCCGCCGAAGCCCTCAAGGAAACCGGCTGGCCCATCACCGACGCGGCCATTCGCCGCGGCCTCCAGCAGGCCCGGTGGCCCGGTCGGCTCGAGCTCCGCCAGTTCCGCGGCCAGGCCCTGCTGATCGACGGAGCCCACAACCCCCCCGCCGCCATGGCCCTCCGCCAGGAACTCCAGCCCACTCAGCGGCGCTGGCTGATAGGAATGCAGCGCCACAAGGACGCTCCCGATCTGCTGCACCACCTGCTGGAGCCCGGGGACCTGGTGCGCGTGGTAGCCCTACCGGAGCACGCCAGTTGGAGTGCTGACGAACTCGCCCGAGTGCTTCCCGGCATCGAAGCCGGCTCCGGTGATCTGGCCAAGAACCTGGAGTGGCTCGTGCAATCGGAGGGGCTGCCGGTCGCTTGCGGTTCTTTTTATCTGGTGGCAGCCCTCCTACCGCTGCTCGACCCGACAGACTGAACCCCCGGCCCGATCCGCACGATGACCTGCACCCGACTTCTCAGCTGGCTGTCGGCCGTGCTGATCCTGCTGGCAGCACCGGGCCTAACCCTGGCCCTCGACACCTCCGCTGGGGTGGGGCTGCAGGATCGCGCTCTGTTCCAGGACACCGTCGACTACACCCTCACCAACCAAAGCGGCAAAGACTTCTCCGGCCAGCAACTGGCCAACACCTCCTTCGCCGGTGCCGTTGGCAAGGCCGCTGACTTCAGCGAGGCTGATCTCCACGGCGCGATCTTGACCCAGGGGGCCTTCCCGGAGGCCAACTTCAACGGCGCGGACCTCTCCGATGTGCTGCTGGATCGCACCGACATGAGCGGCACCGACCTGCGGAATGCCGTCCTGGTCGGCGTGATTGCATCCGGCAGCACCTTCACCGGTGCCCAGGTCGAGAACGCCGACTTCAGTGATGCCCTCCTGGACCGTGCCGATCAGCGCAGCCTCTGCACCAGCGCCAGCGGCACCAACCCCAGCACCGGAGTCAACACCCGGGTCAGCCTCGGCTGCTAGATCCAGCCCCGCAACTTGCCGGGGTTCATCAGACCAGCCGGGTCATAGGTCCGTTTGGCCTCCACCTGATCGGCATCCACCACCCCAAGCCCCCCGTCCTCCACGCTGATGACGTGGGGGTTGAACAGCAAACACCCCAGGTCACGGGCCTGATCGATCAGTTCTTGCAGGGCCGAAGCACCCCTCCAGCGCACCAAGGGGAGACAGGCGAGGCGCTGCCGGCCCTGGCTGCTAACCGCCTCGAGGTGCCAAAGCAGGTCCTCGCCCCAGCGCTCCCGTAGGGCCTCCAAAGCTGGGGCTACCGGCTGGGGCAAGAGCAACTGCAGATAGGTCCACCCCGGCTCCTGACTGCGCACGTGCAGGGTCGTGTGATTCCAGGT
Organism: Synechococcus sp.; assembly: GCA_047285805.1. Lineage (GTDB taxonomy): Bacteria > Cyanobacteriota > Cyanobacteriia > PCC-6307 > Cyanobiaceae > Vulcanococcus. The sequence goes on from JBJBCN010000002.1 coordinate 1,236,352, forward strand.
CAGCTCCCGCAGGGGAATGCCGCGGCTGCGCCCTTGGGGCTCACTCCAGCTCAGACTCCCCCCCAGGTCCAAGACCCAGGACTCCAGGACCGGCGTCGCATCCGGAGCCGCCAGGAGCAGGAGGCGATGGGCAGCGCCGCAAGCTGCAGGGCACCCCTGGGGCCAGGGCAAGCGCGCAGCGACAGAAGCCTCCAACAGACACAAGGCCTTCAGCTCCAGCGCTGAGGCCGCCAGCTGCTGGGCCGCCACCAGGGCAGCCGACCAGTCGTAAAACTCCAGCACCCACTGCCGCCAGGCCACCGCAGGGGCGGAGGCCATGGTCAAGGCCGTGAAAATCCCATTGGTCCCATAGGCATGGTTGAGGGGACGCGCAGCCCTTGCGTCCAGCTGCAGCAACCGCGGCTCGGGCTCCACCGTGACCATCTCAACCCCGAGTAGATGCCCTGGGTCCCGCAAAAATCCCCAGCGCAACGAACCAATCCCGCCGGATCCCCCGGCCACGTAGCCACCCAGGCTGGCGGTGCGCACAGTGCTCGGCAGCAACCGTTGCTCGCGGCCATGGGGGAGCAACTGGCGATCCAAGTCCGCCAGAACGATACCGGGCTCTGCGGTAAACACGCCCGAGCTGGCATCCACCTCGCGCAGCTTGTTCAGGCCACTGGTCTCCAGCAGTAAGCCACCAGCCAAGGGAATGCATTGGCCGTAATTCCCGGTCGCCGCCCCCCGCACCGTCAGGCTGACCCCATGGCGGCCTGCGGCCGCCGCCACCTGCAATACCTCGGCGGCTGAGGTCACGCTAACGCCGATCTGGGCGCGCAGGCCACAGAGCAGAGGCTGAAGCACAGGCGAGTACACAAACCCATCGGCCGCCAGGCTCTCCAGCTCCCCCGGACTGCGGAGCAAGGGCAAGCCTGAGGCCCTCAGATCAAGGGCCAATGCCTCGAGCTGGGCAGCCGTTGCGGGGTCAGGGAGACCCGGGGGCAGGGCGCCGGGCAGGTCAGTCGTGCACTGCATCAGACCACATTGGCAAGCCGTGCATCGGTATGGGCCTGATCCGGCGGTGGTAGCCAACGACCCTGGCGCAACACCCTGCGCTGCGGTGAATGGGCCAGGAATTCGGCCCAACTGCCGGCGCTGGTCAACAGCAGATCCGCTGGTCCACCCACCCGCAACACCCCATCCCAGGCCAAGCCCAAGAGCCGTGCCGGGTTCGTCGTAAACGGCATCAATCCTTGGCGCTCCCAGGGGGGAGTGTGGGTGGCGCGAAAACTCAGGCGCAGCAAGTCCAGGGGATCGAAATCACCGCCCGGGTACCAAGGGTCCTGGACATTGTCGGCCCCCAGCGACACCGCGACCCCCTCCTGCAGCAGCAGACGCATGGGGGCCAGGGGACGGAAGCCCGAGCTGACGCTCTGCTCACGGCCCAGCAACCAGAAATTCGTGGTCGGCAAGGCCACCACCGCCACCCCCAGGCGCTGCAACCGCTGCGCAAGAGGCCGGGCCTGGGCGGCCTTCAACAGTCCCATGCTGCTGGCGTGACTGCAGGTGATCGGCACCCCCGGGTGAAACCGTTCTAGCCTCTGCACCAGCAGCTGGACCCCGGCGGCGGGGGCCTCGGTGGACTCATCGATGTGCAGGTCAATGCTGCAGCCCAGCTCCCCGGCCAAGCACAGCAGGGCATCAAGGTCCGCCGCATCGCGTCCGCTACTGGGATAGGGGGGACCCAGAACGCCGCCCAGCAATCCACCCGCGGCGGCCACCCGACTCGCCAAGGCCAAGCCCTCACTGGAGCGCCAGAGGGACAGGGGAGCGAGGGCGACCAACTGCAGCTCAATCCGTCCTGCCCAGCGCTGCTGGAGCTCAATCAGAGCCTGCCAGCTGGGCTCGGCGCAGGGGTCGCCGCTGTCGATGTGACTGCGCAAACCGCGCAGGCCGTAGCGCCAGGCCTGATCGAGGGCCCGCTCACCGCGCTGCAGCACCTGCTCAGCCGTGCGTCCTTGCCCCTCCTGAAGATTCAAAGCCAGAGCCGCCTGCATCCGGCCGCTGTAGTTGGGAAAGTCCGGCCAACTGAAGGCCTTATCCAGATGGACATGGGGGTCCACCAATGGCGTCAGAGCCAAAGGCAAGCCTGAACCGCCGTAGGACTCGATGGCGCTGAGCTGATCGCCTCGCCAACGCAACTCCACCGGCAACAGTCCCTGGGCATCGCCGCAGGGCAGATCGGTGCGTTGGGGATCCAACAGGGCCCGCGGCACCAAACACTGCAGCTGCTGCTCAATGCCTCGATCCATCCCGAATGCGATCAACGCTGCGCCAAACCCGGCGCCGCTTCCTCCGAACTCTGAACCACCAAGAGCTGCCCTGCTCCCCCCAAGGTCACCGCGTGATAGCGGGGGATCGTCAATCCCGGCAACAGGGTCTGACCACCCAGTTCGGTCGTATAAATGCTGAACAGTCCGGCGTTGTAGCGGCGGCTGGAGGCCGCCGCCAATTGCCCCAACGCCTTGCGCTGACTGGCCACCAGCTGAGGGCAGTCCTGAATCACCAAGCGCGCGATCAGGGGAAGGGACCCAGACGCGCAAAGCTCGCGGGAGGCGGCGCGCACCAACTGATCGCCCGCGAAGGCCTCGAAGTCATCCGTCCCAGGGTTGGTCACCGCCAAAGCCACCACGGCCACACCGGCCGCCACGACCCAAGTCCAACGCCCATCACCCGGAGAATCAGCCATCTATTGAGAGCCGTTGCATTGGTAGGATCGACTTGCCCTGGCGGGCGTAGCCAAGTGGTTAAGGCACCGGGTTGTGGTCCCGGCATTCGGGGGTTCAAGTCCCCTCGCTCGCCCCTTCCAGAATCCCCTGATTCTCTCTGAGGACCAGGGGATTCGCCCTATTTAGAGCAAATCGCAGCGTCAATCCAGGGCCGCCAGCAGCCCAGAGCTTCCGTGGCGCACTGGATCCCAGACGGGCAGACCGGTGAGTGCCTGCAAACACGCGCGCTCTTGCTCCGCCTGCTCCTTGTTCAACAGCGCGGTGTTCAGGCAGATCGCCCTGACCTTGGGACGCTGTCCATCGTGACGGGCCAGAGCCGCTATGGCCTCGTTGGCCGCGATCACCTCGGGGAGCGGCGGAATCGCCACGGGTACAGCACCCGGACGGGTGCGCACATGGCTCTGGCCAGCGCGATGCACCAACAGCAAGGCCGTCGGTTGGCTGCCTCGCATCAGGGGCAGGGTGGCTGTCGAACCAGGATGGCAGAGGGAGCCCTGCCCTTCCACCAGCACCAAGGTCTCCGCCATGGCGCCCTCGGCAGCCGTCAGCACTGCCTCTTCCACAGCACCGGCGGCGTAGTCGACGCGCACCGCATCCAAGGCCACACCGTGGCCACTGATCAAGATCCCGGCCTGACCGGTGCCAACAAAGCGCACGTCGCGGCCCTGCCGCTGCCCCTCGCGCTGCAGCTCCAGGCAGGCGCTCATTTTGCCGACGGCCATATCGGAGCCGACCGCCAGCACCCGCCGGCAGGGCAGCGCCGCCGCGCGTGCGGTCGCGACCTCCAGATCCGGGGGCTCATGGCGCAGATCCCAAATCCACTGCCCAGGAGCCAAGGCGATGGCCGCGAACTCCGGATCATCCGCCAGACGGCTGTGCAAACCACTCGCCAGGCTCAATCCCGCCCGCAGGGCCAGGACCACATCGCTACGCATCTCCAGCGGCAGCCGTCCACCGGAGGGGGCTAAGCCCACCACCGCCACCTCGGGGGCATAGGCCAAGGCCGCCTCCAAGTCGGCCACGACAGGAACAGAGCGCTGAATCCCCGTGACCGCTTCAAGCGACGCGCCGGCGTGAGCCGGGTCAACCACCGCCACGATTGGCCCGGAGCGATAGCGCAACATCGCCAGGCCGGTTTTGCCCGAGAGGTTGTCCAAGCCGCCGTGCAGCAGCACCACCACTGGACGCTGAGCCGACAGCATCAGCCCACCTCCAGGACGCCCAGGCCCGGGCGGTCCGCGGGTGCCAGTCGATCCCCCTGGCGATCCGGCCCCGAAAAGGGGTCATCCACCAAGTTGAGGTGGCTGTCGAGGTCCGGCCAGTGCACCAAGGGCAGCAGTTGGGCGGCGCCACTGTTCAGCAAGCCGCCATCGGAATAGCAACCAAGCATCACCTTCAACCCCAAGCGATGGGCCGTGCGAGCCATGAGCAGTCCCTCACTCAGCCCCCCGGATTTCACCAACTTGATGTTGATGCCATCGACATGGGGAGCCAGCCGCAGCAGATCGTTTAAGTCCCAGCAACTCTCATCGGCCACCAGGGGAATGGTTGCCAATCGATGCAACGCCGCAAAGCCAGCCCGGTCAGCCTCCCGATCCGCTAGGGGTGGCAGGGGCTGCTCCACCAGCACCACCCCCTGATCCGCCAACCAAGGAATCATTTGGCGAGCACCATCAAGGTCCCAACCGCCATTGGCATCGATCTGCAGCTCATCGCCGGGATGCAGGGCCGGCCTCACCCCCTCCACCAGCTGCCGGTCGTGGGCCAAACCATCGGGGGAGCCCAACTTCAGCTTCACCCGTGTGGCCGGCAGCAGCTGCCGCCAACGCTCCAGCCGCGTCAACACCGACGCCAGCGATCCCAGACCGAGGGTGATGCTTGTGGCCACACAGGCCGCGGGATCCAAGCCCCAAAGCCGATGCAGGGGTTGTCCGAGCCGCTGTCCCCACCAGTCGTGCAGGGCCAGATCCAAACCGCAGCGGGCCGGGGGGCTCAGCCCAGCCAATAGGGGCTCTAGGGCCTGCCAGGGCTGGGGCTTGAGGGACTCCAGCCGTGGCGCCAGGGCTTCGAGCTCCGCCGCAACGGACTCGGTCGCGTAGTGCCGGTGCCCCGTATCGAAACCACCGGTCTCACCCCGGCCCGTAATGCCGTCCTGCTCCAGCTCCAGCAGGAGGTGCTCGACAGCAGAGGTCGTGCCGCGGCTAATGGCCAAGGGCACCGCTTTGCTGAGGCGAAAACGGCTCAGACGGAGGCGCATCGGGACTCAACAGCCCCTTTAAGCTGGCACGCATCGAAATGGCGCGCCGCCCATACCGGAAACTGGTGGCATGACGGCGACACAACTGAGCGCTCCCCCAGCCACAACGGGACGGGGCAGCTACTGGATCACGACCTTCGGCTGCCAGATGAACAAGGCGGATTCCGAGCGCATGGCCGGGATCCTCGAATCCATGGGTTACAGCGAAGCCACGGCTGAACTGGAGGCCGATCTGGTCCTCTACAACACCTGTACGATCCGCGATAACGCAGAGCAGAAGGTCTACAGCTATTTAGGGCGCCAAGCCCAGCGCAAGCGCACCAACCCCAACCTCACCCTGGTGGTCGCCGGCTGCGTCGCCCAACAGGAAGGGGAATCACTGCTGCGCCGGGTGCCGGAGCTGGACCTGGTGATGGGGCCGCAGCACGCCAATCGCCTCGATGTTCTGCTGAACCAGGTGGAGCAGGGCCAGCAGGTAGTGGCCACCGAAGAGCACCATATCCTTGAGGACATCACCACCGCTCGCCGCGACAGCAGCATTTGCGGCTGGGTCAACGTCATCTACGGCTGCAACGAGCGCTGCACCTACTGCGTCGTTCCCTCGGTGCGCGGCAAGGAGCAGTCGCGTATACCCGAGGCAATCAAGCTCGAGATGGAGGGCCTGGCCGCCCAAGGCTTCAAGGAGATCACCCTGCTCGGGCAAAACATTGATGCCTACGGCCGCGACCTGCCCGGAATCACCCGGGAAGGTCGCCGGCAGCACACCCTCACCGATCTCCTCCAGTTCGTCCATGACGTGGAGGGGATTGAGCGCATTCGCTTCGCCACCAGCCACCCCCGTTACTTCACGGAACGGCTGATCGACGCCTGCGCCGACCTGCCCAAGGTCTGCGAGCACTTCCACGTCCCCTTCCAGAGCGGTGACGACGATGTCCTTAAGGCGATGGCCCGCGGCTACACGGTGGATCGTTACCGCCGCATAATCGACCGGATCCGCGATCGGATGCCCGACGCCTCCATCAGCGCCGATGTGATCGTGGCCTTCCCTGGAGAAACCGAGGCACAGTACCGGCGGACGCTTGACCTGATCGATGAGATCGGCTTCGACCAGGTCAACACCGCTGCCTATTCCCCACGGCCCAACACCCCCGCCGCCGACTGGCCCAACCAGTTGAGCGAGGAGGTCAAAGTGCAACGCCTCCAAGAGATCAACGCCCTGGTGGAGCGCAAGGCCAAACAGCGCAGTGCCCGCTACGCCGGCCGCACCGAGCAAGTGCTGGTGGAGGGGGTGAACCCGAAACAAGCCGATCAGGTGATGGGGCGAACCCGCACGAATCGCCTGACCTTCTTCCCCGCGACCCGCGCCGCTGGAGGCCAGTGGCAAGCCGGCGATCTAGTGGATGTACACATCGAAGAGGTCCGGGCCTTCTCCCTCAGCGGAGTAGCCCTGTCCTGACGCTGGCTGAGGGAGAAATCACTGATACGTTTGGCTCCTGATCTGACGCCCCTATGAGCTCCGAAGCCATCAAATTGGGGTTGGTGTTTGGGGGTGTTTCTGGCGAGCACGCCGTCTCGATTCGATCAGCGAACACCGTCGCCGCGGCCCTGCGCTCGGGGGCCAATGCCCAGCGCTATCAGCTCGACTGCTTCTACATCGACCAGCGAGGGCACTGGTGGCCTCCGACGGTCGCAGACGCGGTCTTAGCCAAAGGCACCCCCGCCGAGAGCAGCGAACTGCCCGCGGCACCCCTCAGGCAAGGGTTTCAAGGCTTCCCCGAAGGAGCCCTCGATGTGGAGCTCTGGGTACCCGTGCTCCACGGCCCCAACGGCGAAGACGGAACCATCCAGGGTCTGTTCAGCTTGATGCAGGTGCCCTTTGTCGGCTCAGGCGTCCTGGGTGGCGCGGTTGGCATGGACAAACAGGCCATGAAGGCCGCCTTTGCCGCCGCCGGTCTCCCCCAAGTTCCCTACGCCTGCGTGGATGCCAGCGACCTCGAAGCCGAGCCCGAGGCCCTCTCCCAACGCCTGGAAACGCAGCTGGGGTACCCCTGCTTCATCAAGCCCGCCAACCTCGGCTCCTCGGTCGGCATCAGCAAGGCCATCACCCGCACTGAGCTGCTGCAGGGCCTCGCCCTCGCCGCCCAGCACGACCCCCGAATCGTTGTGGAAAAAGGCATCCAAGCCCGCGAACTGGAATGCGCCGTCCTCGGCGGCCAGCAGATGCGTGCTTCGGTGCTCGGCGAGATCTGCTTCGAGGCCGATTGGTACGACTACGAGACCAAATACAGCGATGGCAAAAGCCACACCGTGATTCCAGCTGAAGTGCCCGAAGCCCTGAGTGTGCGGGCGCGAGCCATGGCCATCGCCGCCTGCAGAGCGGTCGGCGCGTCGGGACTCGCCCGAGTGGACTTCTTCTATGAGGAAACGATTGGGGCGCTCTGGCTGAACGAGATCAACACCCTGCCCGGCTTCACCAGCCAGAGCATGTACCCGATGCTCTGGGCCAAGACAGGGTTACCGCTTGAGGAGTTGGTGCACGAATTGGTCCAGCTAGCGCAAGAATCAGCCCAGCCAAGCCACTCCAGGAGGACCGAAGCGGCATGAGTCACGGTCTGATCTGGCTCCCCTTGCTGGTGATCTTTCCCCTGATCACCGCCCTCGGCTGGCTAGAGCGACGTCGCCAGAACCTCTTTCGGGCCTGGGCGAAAGGGGCTGAACTGTCCAAACTCGACGATGGCGGCGGCGCCCGTCTGCTCGACGGCACCATTGCCTGGTGTGTCTTTGAGTCCGGCAATCTCAACGAGAAGGGGCGCTTTGAGGTCAAAGGACTCGATCAGGTCGATTTACTGGCCCTGGGCTCCGGCGAGGCGCCGCTGACAGAGGAAGCCCAGGGGGCTTGTCGGTTACGGCTGATGGGAAACGGTCAACAGGCTGATGTTCCATTTGCGGACGCTGAGCGCGCGCGGCGCTGGCGGGATCAACTGATGTCACGCTCCCGCTGCGAATTGTGAGCACGGCCTCCTCGCGCTCCGGCCAGGCCCTCGAGCGCAGACGCCAACTCAGGCAAGAACGCCGGCAAGAGCGTTGGAAACAGATCTGGCGCATTGCCGTCCTGACCGGAAGCTCGGGGGCCCTGGGATGGGGGCTTCTCAAGCAGGGTTGGGTCGTCCGCGATCCCGATCAGATCGAAATGCTGGGGAGCCGCCAGGTCAGCCGGGCCCAGGTCATCCGTGAGGGCAATCTGCAACTGCCGCTTCCCCTGCTGACGCTCCAGCCCAAGCAGCTGGCCCAACGCCTCTCAGCCGGCCTGCCGGTAGAGCAGGTCCAGATCAATCGGCTGATGCTCCCCCCTCGGCTGCAGATCTCCCTGGTGGATCGGGAGGCTGTCGCCCAGGCCCAACGCCGCAGCCGTAAGGGCATCGAGATGGGCTACGTCGATCGGCTGGGCAATTGGATAACCCGGCGTCAACAATTGGCAAGTGCCCCCGCCAATGCACCCACGGTCCTGGTCCTGGGTTGGCAAGACCGACTGCGCCCGGCACTGGCTCAAGTCCTGGCGGAGAGGGACGACCTGGGCAGCCCCCTGCTGCAGGTGCGTTTTGAGGCCAACGGCAGCCTTTGGCTCCGCACCGCAGCCCTGGGCGACATCCACCTCGGACCCACGTACGACAATTTGGGCAAGCGCCTGAATGTGCTGCGGCACCTCTCCGGCGAACTCCCCCGACAGATCCACAACCTGAAGTTGCAATCGATTGATCTCAGTGACCCGAATCAACCCGAACTGACCCTACCGGCGAAAGCAAAACCAAAAGCAGCACCCACCAAGGTCACGGCCAGTAACCCCTAGGCAAAACCCGTAAACGGTGACAGGGCGTTGCGCGAAAGCCTCTAGCCAGCAAAGGTATGTCGATCTAGTCCTGTGATCTTCAGGATCAACGACATAATGCAGCGAAGCACCAACGGCACTGCACCTGCTATGGAGATCGCACCCGAGGGCCTCAGTGCCGTCACCAGCAATGGCTCGGCTGGGATCGTGCCTAGTCAATCCGCACGGATCGAGGTGATCGGCGTGGGAGGCGGTGGCAGCAATGCCGTGGGCCGCATGATCCTCTCGGATCTCGAAGGTGTTGGATATCGAGTACTGAATACCGATGCGCAAGCCCTGCTGCAATCCGCATCCAAGCAACGGGTCCAGCTCGGACAGAAGCTGACCCGCGGCCTTGGGGCCGGCGGCAATCCGGCCATCGGTCAAAAAGCCGCCGAAGAGTCCCGCACGGACCTGGCCCAGACCCTCCAGGGTGCGGATCTGGTCTTCATTGCCGCTGGCATGGGCGGCGGAACCGGCACCGGTGCTGCACCGGTCGTGGCCGAAGTGGCCAAGGAGTGCGGCGCCCTGACCGTGGGCATCGTCACCAAACCCTTTGGCTTTGAGGGTCGCCGCCGCATGCGGCAGGCCGAAGAGGGCATTGCCCGCCTCTCCGAGCACGTGGACACCCTGATCGTGATCCCGAACGATCGGCTGCGGGAAGCCATCGCCGGAGCCCCCCTGCAGGACGCCTTCCGCGCCGCAGACGACGTCCTGCGCATGGGCGTCAAGGGCATCACCGACATCATCACCAAGCCTGGCCTGGTCAACGTTGACTTCGCCGACGTGCGCTCGGTCATGAACGATGCCGGCACGGCCCTGCTGGGTCTGGGTGTGGGCTCTGGCCGCTCCCGTGCCAGCGAAGCCGCCCAGGCGGCCATCAACAGCCCGCTACTCGAATCGGCTCGGATAGACGGCGCCAAGGGCTGCGTGATCAACATCAGCGGCGGCAAGGACATGACCCTCGAGGACATGACCACCGCCTCCGAGGTCATCTACGACGTGGTCGACCCCGAGGCCAACATCATTGTTGGTGCGGTGGTGGACGAGAAGCTCGAAGGCGAGATCCACGTCACCGTGATCGCCACGGGCTTCGAAGGAGGCGGTGCCTATCGCCCCGAGCGGCCCTTGAACAGCTTTGTCGCCGGCGACAGCGGTGAAGGCGACCTGCCCGGCGCGGCGATCCCCTCCTTCCTGCTCAACCGCCAGAACAAAAACTGAGCCCAGCGCTCAACCCAACAAAAAGGGGGCCATGGGCCTCTTTTTTTTCGCTTGATTGGGGTGACCCGGAATCCACGCCTGCCAAGAGCATCCCGTGTGGCTGCTCCCTTCCGGTCCTGACCAGATTTGGGCGTCCGGGCCGCGTGGGTCCGAGTCACCCGGATGCTAGCAATGAGCCCCATCGAACCGGTGATCGCCAGGTGCGACCTGCTGATCTGCTCACGTGCAAGCAGGAGGGCCGGCCCATCGCCGTCCTGACCGCCTGGGATGCCCTCTCCGCGGCCCTCGTGGAGGATGCCGGCGCGGACGCGATCCTGGTGGGCGATTCCCTGGCCATGGTGGTGCTGGGGCATGCCACCACGCTTCCGATCACCCTGGAGGAAATGGTGATGCACACCCGGGCCGTGGGCCGAGGGCTGCTGCGCCCCAGCAATCAGCAGCCGCTGATCATCACGGACTTGCCGTTCCTCAGCTACCAGTGCGGCGTAGACCAAGCCGTGGCCGCCGCCGGGCAAGTGCTGAAGAACAGTCCCGCCGCCGCCGTGAAGCTGGAAGGCGGGGAACCGGAGACCTTGGCGGTGGTTGACCGCCTCGTGCGATCTGGCATCCCGGTGATGGGACACCTTGGGCTCACCCCCCAGTCGGTGCATCGCTTGGGCTATCGCCGCCAGGCCAATGACCCCATCAGCCAAGAACGACTGAAGCGCTGCGCCCGGGACCTGCAAGCCGCTGGATGCTTCTCACTGGTCCTCGAGCATGTGCCAGCTGCCTTGGCCGGGGCACTGAGCCAGGAGCTGACGATCCCTGTCATTGGCATTGGCGCCGGTGAGCAGTGCGACGGCCAGGTGCGCGTCACCGCTGACCTTCTGGGACTGACGGCCAAGCAACCACCCTTCTGCCCGCCGCTTCTGCAGGGCCGAGAGCTGTGTGTTGAAGCCCTCAGGGGCTGGGTCTCGGCGCTTCAACCTGCTCCGCCCACCACGCCAGCCACTCCCTCAGAACCGCGTTACTCAGAGCCAAGCCCTCTGGATCACTGAGCCGCCAGCGGCTGCCCTCACGGCGCAGCAAGCCGCGCTGGAGGTAGGGCTGCCAGCTGCGCTCTAGCTCCGCCTGATCCAAACCAACCAGGAGCGGCGCGAGCTGAACCCCCTCCCGCCGGCGCAGACCAACCATCACCCGCTCGTCGATCGCCATGGGCTGGGGAACTTGGGCCTCATCCCGCTCCCGTTGCAACCAGGCGGCGTAGGCCTCACGGGTTCGGGGCCGGGCTTGCCGTTCGCCGCACGGCGCGGCGGTCGCCCCCATGCCAAACCCCCACCAGCCGGCGCCGCTCCAATAGACGCGGTTGTGGCGCGAGGCGTGCCCCGGCTGGGCGTAGTTCGAGATCTCGTAGTGGCCAAAGCCCGCGGCGGCCAAGGTGCCGGCGGTCAGCTCCATCAAATCCGCGGAGAGGTCCTCCTCCGGCAGCTGGATTTGCCCGCGGGACTCCAACCGCTCAAAGACCGTCCCTGGTTCCACGATCAGGTCATAGACCGAGAGATGAGGTGGATCGAGGGCGAGAGCCTGGCCCAACTGCTGCCGCCAATGTCCGGCCGTGGCCCCCGGAAGGCCCTGGATCAGATCCAGGCTCCAACTCATGAGCTCTCCCTGAGCCCGCGCCGCCTGCAACCAGGTGGCAGCCTCGATCAGATGAGCGCGGCGATGCCGGCGTCCTAGACGCTCCAGCACACCGTCATCAAAACTCTGGCCGCCGAGGCTGACGCGATTGACCCCCGCCTGCAGATAGCCCTGCAGACGCGCCTGATCAAAGCTGGCGGGGTCGAGCTCCAGGCTGATCTCGGCACCGGGCGCCAAGCCGAAGCGGTTCCTCAGGCTACGGAGCAGACCCTGGATTTGCGCGGCTGTGAGCATCGAGGGGGTACCGCCCCCCACATAGACCGTGGAGAGGGGCGGTCCAGGGGGTGAGGCCTCGATCTCCGCCGCGATCAACTCCAGATAGGCCTCAATCGAGCGGCTGCCGGATTGCCCGGCGGCTCCGCCGGCGCGGTCCCCCAGTGGCACCACGGGAAAGTCGCAATAGAAACAACGCCGGTGACAAAAGGGGATGTGCAGGTAGGCGCTTCGGGGCGGCCTGGGCTCCATCGGCCGGTTACCTCCATGGGCCAAACCCGCCGCAATAGGGCATGCTGCTTTCGAGCGACTGGCAGCCACAGCACCCGCCATGGTGGACACCCTCATCCTGGTGCTGTTCGTGGTCTCCGGAGCCGCCGCGGGCTGGCTAGGAGTCGATCTGCTGCCCGAGCAACAGTTGATCCGCATCCAAAACCTGGAGCAGCTGAGCTGGATCCTCGGCGGCGGCGGTGCTTTGGCGGGCCTCTTGGCCGGGTTTGTCTTCCAGAGGCTGCGGCGCCGGCTCATGGAGCAGGTGCGCACGATGCCCACCGATCTGCTGGTGAGCCGGGCCGTGGGCTTAATCCTGGGCCTGCTCGTTGCCAACCTGCTGATCTCGCCCATCCTGTTCCTCTCTCTCCCTTGGGAGCTGGTGCTGGTGAAGCCCCTGGCGGCCATTGCCGCTAACGTTTTCTTTGGCGTCTCGGGCTACAACCTCGCCGAGGTCCACGGCCGCACCCTGCTGCGGCTGTTCAACCCCAACAGCACCGAAGCCCTGCTGGTGGCCGACGGGGTCCTGATGCCCGCCAGCGCCAAGATCCTCGACACGAGCGTGATCATCGATGGCCGCATCCGCGGCCTGCTCGAGTCAGGTCTGCTGGAAGGACAAGTGATCGTCGCCCAGGCGGTCATCGACGAGCTGCAGACCCTGGCGGACTCCTCAAACACCGAGAAGCGCGGCAAGGGACGCCGCGGCCTCAAGCTCCTCAGCAACCTGCGCGAGCGCTACGGCCGCCGTCTTGTAGTCAACACCACCCGGTACGAAGGCAATGGGGTCGACGACAAGCTGCTCAAACTGACGGCGGACACCGGCGGCACCCTGCTCACGGCCGACTACAACCTCGCGAAGGTCGGCGAAGTGCAGGAGCTGAAGGTGATGAACCTCAGCGAACTGGTCATCGCACTGCGCCCCGAGGTGCAGCCGGGCGATGAGCTGAGCATCAAGGTGGTCCGCGACGGCAAGGAATCCCACCAGGGCGTGGGTTACCTCGAGGACGGAACGATGGTGGTCGTCGATGGCGGCCATGGCTTGAGCGGCGAGCGCCTTCAGGTCACCGTGACTGGCGCCCTGCAGACGCCAACTGGGCGGATGGTCTTCGCCAAGCGCGATGGTTGGGAGGGTAAAGAGAGTGCAGGGCCCATTCCACCCAAGGGAAGTGGTAGCAACGCACGCAATCGCGGCAAGGCCAGCGGAAAACGCGGCGGAAAACGCGATCAGGACCCCGCCAACCCCCGCTAGGCTCCGGCTTCAAGCCAGCAGTGGATCCGCGGATGTCGGTGTCAGCCCCCTACTACGGCGATTCAGCCGTGATGCGCACCCCACCGCCTGACCTTCCCTCCCTCTTGCTGAAGGAGCGGATCGTCTACCTGGGTTTGCCCCTGTTCAGCGATGACGACGCCAAGCGTCAGATGGGCATCGATGTCACGGAGCTGATCATTGCCCAACTCCTCTATCTGGAGTTCGACAACCCCGAGAAGCCGATCTTCTTTTACATCAACTCCACCGGCACCAGCTGGTACTCGGGTGATGCCATCGGCTTTGAGACCGAAGCCTTCGCCATCGCGGACACCATCCGCTACGTGAAACCCCCGGTGCACACCATCTGCATCGGCCAGGCCATGGGCACCGCGGCGATGATCCTTAGCGCGGGCACCAAAGGCCACCGTGCAGCTCTCCCCCACGCCTCGATCGTGCTGCATCAACCCCGCAGCGGTGCCCGCGGCCAAGCCAGCGACATTCAGATTCGAGCCAAAGAGGTTCTGCACAACAAGCGCACCATGCTCGAGATGCTCTCGGCCAACACCGGCAAGAGCACTGAAGAACTCTCCAAGGCCTCCGATCGGATGACCTACCTGACCGCCGAGCAGGCGGTTGAGTACGGCCTGATCGACAGGGTCCTGACCAGCCAAAAAGACCTTCCTTCACCCGTGCCCGGCGGCATCGGCTGATCCTTCTTTCCCCGTCCCCCACTCACCAGACCAGCCATGCCTATCGGTACTCCAAGCGTTCCATACCGCCTTCCCGGCAGCCAGTATGAGCGCTGGGTTGACATCTACACCCGTCTCGGTGTGGAGCGCATCCTCTTCCTCGGCTCCGAGGTCAACGACGCCATCGCAAACAGCTTGGTGGCGCAAATGCTGTATCTCGACTCCGACGACAACAGCAAGCCCATCTATCTGTACATCAACTCCCCCGGTGGCTCGGTGACCGCAGGTCTCGCGATCTACGACACCATCCAGTACGTCAAGAGCGACGTGGTGACCATCTGCGTGGGCCTGGCCGCCTCGATGGGTGCCTTCCTGCTGGGCTCTGGCACCAAGGGCAAACGGTTGGCCCTGCCCCACAGCCGAATCATGATTCACCAACCCCTGGGCGGCACCAGCCAACGCCAGGCGAGTGACATTGAGATCGAGGCGCGGGAAATCCTGCGCATGAAGGACATGCTTAACAACAACATGGCGGGCATGACCGGCCAACCGGTCGAGAGGATCGAAAAGGACACCGACCGGGACTACTTCATGAGTGCAGAGGAGGCCATGAACTACGGCCTAATTGACCGGGTGATTGCCCACCCCAGCGAAGCCTGAGGAAGCTGACCGGCGCTTTCGTAAGCTCGACCATTGCTTAGCGCTGAACCGAAGCCCCTGATGGCCAAGCTGTATTACGACACCGACGCCGATCTCAGCCTGCTGAACGGCAAAACGGTGGCCATCATTGGTTACGGCTCCCAAGGCCACGCCCACGCCCTGAACCTGAAGGACAGCGGTGTGAACGTGGTGGTGGGCCTCTACGAAGGCAGCCGCTCCGCTGAGAAGGCCAAGGCCGATGGCCTGGAAGTGCTCAGCGTGGCTGACGCTTCCGCCAAGGCGGACTGGATCATGGTGCTTCTGCCCGATGAAACCCAGAAGGCCGTCTACGACGCTGAAATCGCCCCCCACCTGAGCGCCGGCAAGGTTCTGAGCTTTGCCCACGGCTTCAACGTCCGCTTCGAGCTAATCAATCCCCCCGCCGACGTCGACGTCGTGATGATCGCCCCCAAGGGCCCCGGTCACACCGTCCGTTGGGAGTATCAGAACGGCCAGGGCGTTCCTGCCCTGTTCGCCATCCATCAGGACGCCTCCGGCAACGCCCGCAGTCTGGCCATGGCCTACGCCAAGGGCATCGGCGGCACCCGCGCCGGCATCCTGGAGACCAACTTCAAGGAAGAGACCGAGACAGACCTCTTCGGTGAGCAGGCCGTGCTCTGCGGGGGCCTCTCCGAGCTCGTCAAGGCTGGTTTCGAGACCCTGGTGGAAGCCGGCTACCAGCCCGAGCTGGCCTACTTCGAGTGTCTGCACGAGGTGAAGTTGATCGTTGACCTGATGGTCAAGGGCGGCCTGACCGCCATGCGTGATTCCATCTCCAACACCGCCGAGTACGGCGACTACGTCAGCGGCCCTCGCCTGATCACCGCTGAGACCAAGGCCGAGATGAAACGCATCCTGGGCGACATCCAGGACGGCACCTTCGCGCGCAACTTCGTGGCCGAATGCGAAGCCGGCAAACCTGAGATGCAGAAGATCCGCGACCGAGATAGCCAGCACCCGATCGAGAATGTCGGCAAGGGGCTGCGTTCGATGTTCTCCTGGCTGAAGGACGCCTGATTCAGGCCTTGTTGCTTCCAAGCGGGGTGGATGCCTTCACGGGGATCCACCCCTTTTTCTTGGTCCTGGGCGCCGCCGGACTCGATCGTTGGATCGGGGACCCTCGCTGGTGCCTGCATCCAGTCGTGGTGATGGGCTGGTTGATTACACAGCTGCGGCGGCTCGCGGAGCGCTACTGCGGAGGCTCCCCTCTTGGCCTACGGCTGGCGGGAGGCGGAATCACCCTGCTGTTGGTGCTGGGCAGCAGCGGCTTCGGCTGTTGGCTTGAGCATCGCAGCCGGGAGCTGTCCTGGCCGATGGGATCAATCCTTCTCTTGGTCGCCCTGGCCAGCGCCCTTGCCGGACGCAGCCTGGAGCAGGCGGTACAAGCCGTCCTCGAAGCCCTGAAGAACACCAGCGAGCTCGATCCGGCGCGTCAAGCCTTGAGCTTGATCGTGGGCAGAGACACCCGCACGTTGAACCGTCAGGAGATTCTGCGGGCCGCCGCGGAGACCGCGAGCGAGAACGCCGTCGATGGGCTCTTCGCGCCGCTGTTCTGGATGCTGATCGGAGCAGCACTCTGGCCGTATGGTGGGCCGGGTCCGTTGGCCCTGGCCTGGGGATTCAAGGCGGCGAGCACCCTGGATTCAATGCTCGGCTACCGTCGCGGGACCCTGCGTTGGCTGGGAACCGCCGGAGCCAAGCTCGATGACCTGTTGGTCTGGTTGCCCTGCCGGCTTGTCACCATCAGCCTGCCTCTCGTGCAGGTCAGCACGGCCCAACGGGTTCTGCCCCTGGCGCGGCGAGCCCTGCTGGAGGGCAAGCCCGATCCATCACCCAACGCGGGAGTCTCCCAGGCGAGCTATGCCCAGTGCCTGGAGATTCAACTGGGGGGCGTCAATCGCTACGCAGACAAGACCACCAGCAAACCCCTGCTAGCCGCTGGCGCTCGTCCTCCGGAGCCAGTCGATGTGGAACGCCTGCTCGCCTTAAGTCGCCGTCTCGAGGGTCTCTGGTTGCTGCTCGCCCTGTTAGTAGGCGCCGCGGTCCATCGGTAGGAGCACCACACCGATCGTGCGCAGGACGATGCCCAGATCCAACCAAAAATTGCGGTTGCGAGCGTAAAAGAGATCGAGCTTCACCCGAGTCTCATATGGCAGGTTGTTCCGGCCGGAGACCTGCCAGAGGCCGGTTAATCCGGGGCGGACCGAAAGCACCTCATCCATGGTGCGGCCGTAGCGCTCAAGTTCGTCCCAGACGATCGGGCGGGGCCCCACCACGCTCATCTCACCCTTGAGGACGTTGATGAACTGAGGCAGCTCGTCGAGGCTGGAGCGGCGCAGGAAACGGCCAATCGGCGTGATTCGCGGATCATTTTTGAGCTTGAAGTCCCGCTCAAATTCGGCCCGCAGCACCGGATCAGACGCCAGCACTTCTGCCAGAATTCGATCGGCGTCCTTGCGCATCGTGCGGAACTTCAGGCACCCAAAGCCCCGGTAGCCGCGGCCGATGCGGCGCTGACAATAGAAGACTGATCCCTTGGAGCTCAGCTTGACCACGAGAGCCAGCACCAGCAGCAACGGCGAGCCCAGGATCAGCACCAAGAGGGAAAAGCTGATGTCACCGACGCGCTTGACGATGCGTCCTCGCTTGGATTGAGCCCTCAGCCAGAAGCTGGCCGTGGATTCAGCGGGAATCGAGTCAACGGCGGACAAACGCGCAGGGATTAGGCAAGTTCCAGCTTTAATTAAAGAAGTCGGGTGTTCAAGGCGAAACCTCGATGCGGTCACTCAAGCCATAGGCACAGGCAAGGCGCGGCCGCGCTCCTGGCGGGCCCGTTGATATCGGCTCCAGCTGTGCTCAATCACCGCCTCCATGCGGGCGCGGAAGCGCGCGGGACTGAAGCCTTCCGCCCATTGCCGGAGTTGTTCGGCAGGGAGTTGCTGCCAGAGCCGCTGCTGCTCAAAGGTCTCCAGGGCAGCCACCAGCGAGCTGAGCTCTTGATCCGGGAACAGCAGGCCAGTGGGCTGGCGATCGCCCCGCTGGATGCAGCGGACGGTGTCCAGCAATCCGCCCTGACCCAAGGCAATCACCGGAGCCCCGGCGGCCATCGCCTCCACGGGGGCAATACCGAAGTCCTCAAGCCCGGCGTAGACGTAGGCGCGGCAACGGCTCAGCCAGGCGTTGACATCGTCCTCGGGAAGGCGGCCCAGCAGCCGAACATTGGGACCGGCCATGGCCTGCAACCGCACACGCTCGGGGCCATCACCAATCACCACCAAGGGAAGACCGGTGCGGTTGAACGCCTCCACAACGAGATCGACCCGCTTGTAAGGCACCAGCCGGCAGAGGCAGAGGTAGACGTCATCGCGAGGCTGATCCCAACGAAAGCGATCGACGTCAACCGGCGGGTGAACAACGGTGGACTCCCGCCCCCAGTAGCGGGCGATGCGTGAGGCCGTGAAACGGGAATTCGCCAGCAACTGATCCGGACGCTGGCCGCTAAGCACATCCCATTGGCGCAGTTGATGCAACTGCGCGCGAATCAAGGGACCGAGGCCGCGCCGGGCCAGGGAGGACTGGCGCAGGTAGGCATGCATCTGGTCCCAGGCGTAACGCACGGGGGTGTGGACGTAGCTCAGATGGCACTGATCGGGGCCGGTCAACACCCCCTTGGCCACCAGGTGATTGCTGCTGATCACTAAGGGATAGCCCGTCAGATCGAGCTGCTCGATCGCCATCGGCAGCAGCGGCAGGTACTGCTGGACATGGCTTACGCCAAAAGGCAGTCGCTGGACAAACGAGCTGGTGATCGAGCGACCCGTCAGCCAACTTCCGCGGCGACGACTCTCCCCATCCACCAAGGCAAAGAGCTGAGGCTGCTGCAGGAGGTCATCCAACTCCTGGACCACCAGTTCAGCCCCCCCCACCGACCGGGGGGTAAACCACTCGTGCACCAGGGCGATCGGCCCGATTCCAGGAAGCATGGCTCGCAGCCTAAGGGCGTTCCTTGAACTTTGATTGCCCGTCAGGTCACGAAAGTTCTCAGCTGATTGCCCTCAGACCACGAACTCTGAATCCTGAGGGAACTGCGTCTGAGCCATGGCCATCCGCGAGCTACTGGAAGACGAGCTGAAGACGCCCTCCATTGGCACAACCGATTGCTTTAGCTGGCACGCCACGTCCGTCGGCATCGCGGCGCTGTGGACCGCCGGTCAGGCGCCCACACCTCTGCCTTACGACGACGCCCTCAAAGAAGGGCTCGAAGTGGGCCTCGATCTCAGCCGCGAAGAACGGGAATTTCACCAAGTCAGCCAAGGGCTGGTCCTGGTCTTCCACAGCTGATCAATAACAACGGAGAGGGTGTTTGTCGATTTCATGCTCTGACGCACCTCAGCGAACCAACACGAACTTATTTTCCGAAATCGTCGGCAAACACCCTGCTACCATTTCGCGACAGTCCACGAACGCTTGCGAACGACCCTGAGCGACCCATCTCACGACGGAAATCGGTCTGGAGCATTTTGAGTCGTGAGTAATCAGGAAGGTTCCGCAAGGCATAAAAAGGCAGAGCACCGATGAGTGCCCTGCCAACAGAGAGTTCTGAGGTATTTAGGTCCCCCACCCATCGGGGTCATCTGGATGCCATGCGGTCTGCCATCCATTTGGTGACCTCCTGTTCGTTCCAGACGACCGTGCGGGAACCCAATTGGATCTGCTTCGGGAAGGTTCCGTCCCTCATGCGGTCATAGATGGAGGTCTTGCCCATCCCCGTCATCTGAAGCACCTCTGAGATGCGGAGGAAGCGGGGTGCAGTGACTTGCTTAGGCATCAGACCGACACCTCCTCTGGATCAAACAGGAAGTCGGTGAAACGTCCGCCAGTCACAACGGGTGCCGGTTCAGGTTCCTGGGGGGTGGCATCTCTTGTTTATTGTTCGTATAAGGTCACAGCTTTCTGAAGCCCTTCCCCCCCGTCGCCAGCACCTTCTGCTGCTGCTCCGCGAAGGTGTCGGAGATGTATTTGAGGAAGATCAATCCCAGGACAAGATGCTTGTATTCGGCGGCATCCATCTGGGCACAGAGTTTGTCCCCTGATGCCCAGAGCACTGCCTTGAAGCCCTTGGCGAGTGGTTCCTTCTTCTTTCTTGGGTTGCTCGTCTTCGCCTAAGCGGACAGATGCCAGCAACGCATCCAGGTCGGCAGGTGCTTGGACTACGCCTTGAGCGAGAGGGACAACGGGATTTGTCATTTACTTATTTGATAAGTCATGAAATACCTATGAGGGCAGATCTTTAATAATCCAAACTGGTGGCGAAGAGACGAAGGAATTTCGATTTGTCCCTGGTCAAATCATTATCCATCCGTCTTCTATGCTTAATTGTGTTGCACCGGTTTTGAGTGTTGTCCGCCACGTATGTGTCGGCTTGATTGAGAGCGATGTAAAAGCAACTGACGATCTTTCAAAGTTATTCGATATTGATACAGGTGCCCGAGTTTTGTTATCCCTCGACAGCACACTATTACAGGTTGGTTTGATCAGACTTGGGTTAAGTATGATCGGCGCCAAAGCGCCCGAAGCATTGCTGAAAGCTGCAGATTCAGACTTGGCTGAAATTCACGTAGCCCATTTTCAGCATTGGGAGATCAAAGACGAAAGAATGACGATTTAAGAGCACAGAATAGAGTGTTTCAAGCACTCGAGGACATCTCAGCAGAAGTCAGAGCAGAAGCGGCGACTATCATCGTTTAATCATGCGAAGCGGAAGATGTTAAAGACATGCGCTCATCAGAGAATCAATCGAAGCAGACACTCAGGTAAGCCAGAATACAGCGGCGGGGCCGACGAAACTCGAAGCAATCAACAGCATCTAAAGCATAGAAAAAGTAAAATCGACAGAAACAGATGAGTCAACTCAAGCAGTATTCAATGTAGCGATGAATATTCTAAGCTGAGATTCATAGGAACAACAAGAATGCAGAAAGCCAAGAAGATAATTCAAAAGGAACCGGTCACCATGGAGAGAATTAAGTCAATAACACAATCAGAGGCGCGACCTACCAAACTGATAAGAAATGGATACGAACAAGAGAAAAAGTAATCTCTCAGCAAAATGCAAAATATTAAGCTTGTCACGCACAAGCCCAGGATAACAATAGAGTATATAAATACGGAGAAGAAGTTTGCGAAAAAAACGATCTCGAAATTATGTGTTCTCGGATACGCTTGAGATGGAAGAGTTTTGCAAAGCACATTTTGAGGAATATCACTCAACATCCAGCTTCGGATGCAATGTAACTCAGTTGAGCACAGGTCTTCTCGAAACAAAGACAACTTGCTCACCAATTCAAGATGTACATCTTGAGATTTTCAACTCTAACCAAACGTTACTCTATGAGGAAGAAGCGAACACAAAGTCAGTATCATTCTGCTGGCTTGATAGATTGAGTGCTAATGACAAGGCACCACTGACAATAATCAGTGGACACCAAATGACAAGCAATAGCATTGCAGGCTTCAACCGGATAAACAAAACAGGTGGAAATATCTGGGATATCATTGGCGCAAATGAAAAGCTCTGCTGCATGAGCTTAAAATGGAATATATTGCAAAAGAGAATCAACAAGTTAAATGCATTTAATGCCTATGCAAGGCTTGAGGAATGCATCGGCATTGACTCAGATGATGATCCGAGCGTACAGCTCAAAGAGTTATTTAACAACCATTTTTCTGGCAAGTCATCCACGAATACAAACTCTTTTTACGATCTAGCAATCATATTCTTAGACAACGAAGACAGTGAATCAACACATGATTTTCATCGATGTGAGTCTACAGACCTAGTAGAGGATATGGTCAAACTAATTCACGAGGATAGAGCTGGTAGGCCTCCAATAACACTTGATGAAATCACTGAATACCTCAATTCAAGTACAGACTCACTGAATAGAGCATGCCAGAGAATGTTTAATATGGGTGTGCTTGAGCTTGTCAGAAGAGTACGAATAGAACAGACCCGTAAGTTTTTTTTGAATCCACATTCCACAATAGGACTCAAGGAATTTACAAAAAAAAGAGTAGCACTTTACTATGGCTTTAAAGACTGGAAAAAGTTTGAGATGTCTTACGCTCTATATTTCGGGGAAACTCCTAGTCAAACAATAGATCGGTCAAATAAGACTTTGTATTCATTTAACGCACGGCCTGGAGATTGATACATGAAAAAATCCATTGAATATAGTGATCCACTAGAACTTTCTGAAGAGCTTGCAAAGCTTGGTCAGCTAACGAAAATAACGCAATTAGAAGGCGGCAGTGGTTTATATACCATGCAAGCAGCAAGTGCAAATAAAGTTGCCCTGGCGGAAATATC
This sequence comes from Synechococcus sp., assembly GCA_047285805.1. Taxonomy (GTDB): domain Bacteria; phylum Cyanobacteriota; class Cyanobacteriia; order PCC-6307; family Cyanobiaceae; genus Vulcanococcus. The sequence continues at coordinate 1,258,629 of JBJBCN010000002.1, forward strand.
TGCAAACAAGACATTATTGTACGAAGGGTGGGGCAATGGGATAACTATTGATTTCAATTGGATTACACCGAAAGAAAGTAATCAAGTCACCTTTGGTTTTTGTGATGGATTTCAGATGACCAAGAATAGTCTGGCTGGGTTTGGCACCATTAATTCAGTGCCAGGTAATGCATGGGGAAAATATGGCAGTGAATGCTCGAGTACTGGTTGCATGATTGAAAAGAAGTTCCTACTTGAATTATTAGAGAGTTGCAAAGCATATGATGGACTCGAACGACTCACTGGTGATCAAGGTCTTCATTGTAATAATAAAGCTCTAAACCAGCTTAAGCAATTATCTGCGAGAGAAGTATCGTCAGGTATTCGGGACCCACAAAAGTATTTTGATCTGGTGATCGCATGCCTTGAAGAACCAATGAATGAGCAAAGTGGTCAGGAAAAAAGACACGTCGATGAATTGAGAGAAATTATAAATCTTGCACACAGCGAAAGCGCAAGGGAATCCCCTCTATCGTTATCAGAAGTATGCCGATATATAAATACAAGCCAAGCATCTTTGTATCGGATATGTCAGGAATACTTTGGCATGGGAATTATAGAATTGATGACACATATTAGACTAGAAGAATCCAGGAGAATCATGCTCAACCAAGAAGCGCGTCAAAAACTAAGGTTGCATTCGATTCGAGATATTGCGATTAGATATGGATTCAGACATCAAGGAAGATATGCAAGGCGCTATTATACTGCATTTGGAGAACTTCCCAGTCAAACAATAGAAAGGTCGAGAAGATATAGATTACCAATATAGGTGCCTTGCAGCCAGAGAGAATGTTCTACAGCTCACGTAAGACTTCCGCGCATGTCCATCGCAGTGGCTCCCACGTGGATTTTAAAAGTAGTTGTTCAATATCACTACGACATTCCATTAGACCTAGAGTTAAACATCCCCAAGTCGCAGCTATTTTTGATTTTGCATACTGCGGAGCTGGCTCCAATAATGATTCCTTTATTATGAAAGATAGTTCTTTTAAGCCGAGTTGAGACACCAAGCAATTTACCTGATAGTGAATACCATAATCAGAGCCATGATTTTCCCAAATAGACTTGATTGCATCAGTAACAGTTGAAGCCGGCCAACTCAATAAGGTCTTTGCAGCAAAGTACTGGCGCTCTTCATCTCTATGCTTGAGGAGATCGCAAACTTTTTCTAAATCAAGTGATGCATCATATGTCTGCATAAAACATAGATTCCGAGAATCGTCCCGCAAAATTTGATTGATTAATATTCTTTGGGATTTAGTTTTAATTTTAGGAGTAATCTTGAACGCACTTTTAGCTCTCAACGGCATTGACACCGCTGCTTTCGAAAGACTTGACAACAGAGAAGGATCTCCAGCATCACCAATATCAATGACGGACGAACGTCTATTTATGACATTCAAATCTTTGAGATGATTTTGAAGGATATGCAATTTATCCTGGCAGTCTTCAACCCTTATTGAATAAGCTATTGATGCGCCATTAACCAAAATATTTGGATTGCTCTCTTGCTCGTGAATGATGCCAGTACACTCATGCAACTCCAAACGAGTGAAGCATTGAATGGCGACACGCTTGAGTGCATCGGAGCCATTTTGAATAATGTTCAAAAGAGATGATTTAAACTGAGCGTCAAGTGGTATACCAAATTTAATTAGCGTGTCCACAGAATTAACAATCGTCTGCTCGTCACTACTATGCATAGCTTCATAAATGGTTGGCAGAGTACTAAGGTCGCGACGACGCCCTAGCGCTTCAATAGATTTACGACGTGTAATGGAATCGTAGATATTATTTCTATCCCCGGTAGCCGCTACAACTAATGCATCCAGAGAATCTCGTGAAGAACAAGCTCCCAACCGTGTTGCAGCTATATATTTGATGCCAGGATTATCAAGAGTATTAATGTTTTGTGAAAGCATCTCAATTGCTTGCTGTTCACTCATCCATGAGAAAAGATTATCAAATCGTTGTGAACTTGGCACCATGCAACATGCGTATATTCAATATTTAACAGAAAAATCAATTGACAAGTCCAATCTGGTAAGAAGTGACCCGCGCGACGGGCAGATTGATAATTAGCGGACATAGACTTTAAGAAGAATAAACCAACATATTCGGCAAGCACAGCGGGAGCAAGTTGCCTCCGTATTCAAATCACTGTGCAACTAGTAATCGTATAACTAGATACGGCTGAACTATTTATCAAGGACAAGACCTTTTACGAAAAAGCTACATTTGACATTAAGATTGCTAACAGGGTGCTGAGCTGTCGATAGGCAAAAACAACCCTGATAAGAAATGGACACTTGCTGATAAGATGTGGATATTCCGCTGATGCATCATGTCGCGCGCTGAGTTTATCCGCTTTCTTCAGGTTCTAGAAGAAGACTTGTCATTCAGATCTCTTTTCAAAGAAGCTGAGCCCGAGGAGATCCTGAAGCTCGCTGATCAACATGGATTTATCTTTTCCGATGAAATAAAAGGGCGTTTTCTTAATCGATGGGCAGGGGTTTACTTCTGCCCATTTGCCAATGATGTTGGGAGGCTATGCCCCAAGATGGTGCCCGAAGGATTTAGCACTCTCCTCCACTATTCACAGACGACATGCGCAAAAGACGACAAAGTAGAACGTTTTGAATTCCGGGCTGGAGGCTATTACAAAGGAGTAGAAACTGTAGCTCGATGAAGGAAACAAATGAAATCAAGAAGCATCTGCTTATCCATCAGCAAACGCAACCAAGACATGGTGGATGTAATCGACGAATATGCGGACATGCTTGGTATGTCAAAGGCATGTGCCGTGTTCCACATCATCAAGGACTACAACCGACTCAAACTCAAAGAACGCATCAGAGAACTGGAAGGTGTCTCATGAGGCAGTTTCCTTGTTACTTGCAGAGGCAATGACAGAAGTATTCTCGGCAATCTTAATAATGGCAATCATGGACTCAAGAATAAACCGAGACACAAGCACAACTGCAATTGGAATAAAGATAAGACCAAGAACGCCTAGGAGTTCGGAATATCCAGAATATGGTTGAGCAATAATCAAAGCAAAAGGAAAACAAATCACCCCCATCACCACAAGGGAGACAGCAAACATTATTAAAAGGAAATAAATTGCGCTGACAAACTTCCTTAGAACAAAGAAGTTAAATCTAATATCAGTAAATAGTATCAAGAAAAGACCCTTAAATCCAGAGGGAATCGATACAGGAGAAGGACGCTTATAGGATGCGATTGTGGTCCAAATGGCAACCACAATTCCAACTATACAAGCAATGATTGCAATGCCTTCACTCACAGTTAGTGAATCAAACTCTCTAGGAACCTAGGAACAAGACTGCTAGGGGGAAAAATACTACAGATTCTTGTAACAAGCAGATTAAGAAATCAATACTAAATCCTAATGAATGAATTTTTTAATTCAAACGAAAGCACCAAGAACTCTTATATATCCGTGAAATTAAACCATTTAAGGTGACGATGACCTAGCATACTTAACAAATACGATAAAGCGCAAACCAGTAATTAGAGCAGACCTTACTTTACTACTATCTAATCTCTTAATAGTGACCATAGAAGACAGAAAGAGTGCTACTAAAGATATTGAAGCGCAAACTCTATTCGTTAAGAGGAATGGTTCTCCTTGAATCGCCGCCGAAACAGATTGAAAAGGAACCCCCCACACCAAAAAGTGAGTCACTAGCATCAATAATGGACATAAAGTCAAAAGGATTAAAGAAAAGTTTTGCATTTTAGTCGTCAAATCTTCCATAATTTTAGAAAATAGCACTTCGCATGTCAAGTCTATTAATTAGGTGAAATTAGTATTCCAAAAAACGCATCAATAGTCCGAATAATTCCTGAGTTCAAATCCAATACAAAACAAGAGAAATCAAGATAATAAAGAGATTTACCAATTCGCTAACGGATTAGAACTCACCTTCAAATAAAAGACAAAGTTTGCAGCACAATAAGCAGTTAGTAGAGCGGACCTTATCTTTTCACTATCCAATCTATTGACAGTTACTATAGAAGACAATACAAGTGCCACAAAAGACATCAAGGTGATGATATAATTTGACAAGTTCATTAGTTCGATTACTTTATTGGCAACAAAAGAATCAGGATAATGGATAATTGCGCTCCATATCACATTGTAAGAAAGTATCGTGAAAAGCACTTGAGCAATCAAAATCGCAAGCGCGCAATTTTGCATTTTCTTGCCATGATTAAGGAAATCGTACCAAATGAAATTCACGTGTCAATGCTTGCCGTTCTTGTTTAAATAAACGCAGGCACAAACAAACTAAAATATTGGGGGTGCAATATGAACGGGATATTTGATTCAGTAGAGATGAAGATGCTGGAAGAACTTTCTAAGAGAGGTGCTGTTGTCGGAAAGAAGTATTCCGATAAAAAGAAGTATCTGAAAGAACTGGTCCGTCGTCTTTACCTGAACCTCTGATTCGTTCGTGAATCACCAGTTGGTTATACGAAAATCGGTTTTTATATGAGACCCAAAGTCCAATCTATATGCGGCACCTTTCGGTCAAGCAATATCAAAATCAACTTTCCGATTACAGGTCTCAAAAAAAATCCCCGCAGGAAAACTGGTTCCTGTGGGGTCGAATACATAGAAGATGAGGGTCGAACAACGGACAACCCTTACCTTCTCAGTGAATAACAGCAGGAGTTGCTGCCCTGCTGTTTTTTTTTGGGTCAGAACTCAACCGAAACCCACACCAGAGGTTTCTGTGGTCTCCTCTTCTTGCTGTCCAAAACGGAAAGCATTTAGTTCGTCCTTGCGTCGTCTCCAACCATGTAGGAGAGCAACTCGTTCATTCGGATAGTGCTCCAGTGATTTCTCACGGGTCTGAAGTTCGAGAAGACACTTTTCCTTTGACTGCTTCCGAAGTTCGTCCTTGCGTTGTTGGACTCGGACTTTCCACTCGTCAGTGGTTTCATCTCCCTTCTTCGTGAGGGAGGGAGCAGGAGACGGACCACCTTCCTCTCCTAACCATTCATACCCGTCATAACGATGACCAAACTGCTTAGCAGCAAGTGTGATTGTGTCGTCTTCCCACTGCTGGGTTTCTTCGTTCCAGACCTGATAAAGTTCTTCCAACTTTTTCATAGGTGTAATACGAAGACGACTGAATATAGGAACACACTTCTCTTGGTCTTCGTCGTAAATAAACGGAAGGTGATAAGCAATAAAGTCCTGAATCTCCTCTAAGGTCATATATGGAGAACGAACCCAACGAATATCCATATGGTCGGAGTAGTCAAGGAAGTAATACTCCTTGTTGGGGTCAAAGGTTGTTTCACCAGAAATAAGTTGAGACATAAGGATTCCTCCTATAAAGTGAATGAAAATATGTTTGTTCTCGGTGTTCTCTCACCGATAGGGTTTTGAGTCAGTTTATTGACTATCGATTACTCAACCAAGAGCAGCACATACCTTTTGAGCACACCAATCTTCGACCTGGGACTTCACCCAGACGACAGAACGAGCGCCCAAAGGAACTTGCTTTGGAAAATCTCCCTGCTCCATTAGTCGGTAAATGGAGGATTTAGAGAGACAAGTAATTTCTTTGACATGTTTCAGTCGCAGAAAATGTGAATGGACCATGTGTTTGCGTGTTTCATAAGGTTTATTGATTACAACAATCTCGGAGTTAGATTAGTCAGGTAGGGGGCGTCTGACTTAGAAGACCCTTATCGGGTTAGTGATTATTTGATTTTGAGGCAGTCGGTCGGTTTGCTCTGTTCGTTTATCTTGACTACTATAACCCTGGGGACTCGACCCGTCGGTTCCCAGTGGACACTTTGAGCAACTAACCTTCCATTCATACCAGAAGGTCTCACGAAGTCCTACTAACTCAAATACACCTCAAATCGTCAGACCTTCATGCCCTGAGCAAGCAAGGCATCACACCAAGCAACCATGAACAATCTTCGTTCTTTTAGGAAGTCATGTCGGTCATATATGCCCTGAATCCGGTCCTTCACCTTCCATCCTTGTTGGAGTCGAATGACCTTCTCATCGAATCCCAGTTCCTTCTGCCCATAGGTCAGAACACAAGTCCGAACTCCATGCCCCACGAAGTCCCCCTTGTATCCGAGGTCGATGAAGTGGTTGTTGATGGATGACGGGTTGATGTGCCTGGACTGAGTGCGAGGAGAGGCAAAGACGAACTCGGTTCCTCCATTCACCTTCTCCATCTCCCAGAGCAGGTCCTTGATGGGTTGAGTCAGAGGCACCAGGTGGTTCTTCTCTCCGTCATCCCAGGTCTTCATACGGGTCGCAGGAACCTTCCAGAGTTCCTCTTCCATATCAACCTCCTCCCACTTCATCCCTGAAATCGCACCTACCCGCAGACCAGTCATGAAGGTCAGCAAGCAAGCACCACGGGTTGAGAACTGACCATTCGGTTCGTTGCGGTCGAACACCTCAAAGAACTCAGGGAGTTGTTCCCAGAAGGGGAACGGATGGTGCTGGACCTGATGGGTCTTCTTGTCCTTGGGACTGAACACCGAACGCATCAACGGGTTCTGTCCGTCCCTTATCCATCCCTTATTGACCGCATTCTCAAAGACCCCTTTCAGGACCATCTGCTGTTTGCTTGCTGAGGAGGGTGCCTTCTTCCTGACTCTCCCCAGGTATTCGGTCATTAGTTCCCGAGTGGTCTTCCCACCTGGGTGCCTGTATTCCCAGGAGAAGTGCTCCACGGGTGTCTTCGCACCGAACTCAGGCAGAACCTGATTCCAGAGGAGGTTCCTGTATTCCCTCTTCCCCCTCTCGTTTGCCGAGGTCCAGTCAGAGAGAAAGGACTCACATGCCTGTTCCAGGGTTGGAGAGGTCGTCTTCTGAACCAGGAGTGCCTGCTGCTCTCTCTTTCTCTCCCTGGGGTCTTTGCCGTTCTCTCTGCTCCATGTCCTGATTGCGGACCATTCCTCCTTTGCCTCTCTCAGAGACCACTTCCCAGTTCCCTTCCCATAAGGACCTATTCGGACCTCAATCCACTTCCCTCCGTTGCTGGGACTACGGGGAGGGAACCGAGTGATGCCGATAAAGGACTTCCCACCCCCCTTGCTGATTGGTTCGACGACCACATACAACGAATCACCGCAACTCTTCTTCTGTCGTTTAGTCCCAGGGGGTAGAGCACGGACTTGGGAGTCAGTAAGAGGCATTTCAGGATTCCCCCAACACGGATATTTTCCCCCAACACACCCCCTTTATCCCCCAACATTTCCCCCAACACTTTTTCGGAAAACCCTGGTGTCTCATGGGACGAACCAGGACCATGAACCACTAAGAAAGTCCCTCACCGCAACGGGTTTGGGACATTCAGAGACCTTTCAGGACTTTTTCAGAACGGAGAGGGTGGGATTCGAACCCACGGAAGGTTGCCCTTCAAACGATTTCGAGTCGTTCGCTTTCGACCACTCAGCCACCTCTCCAGGCGACCCGGCCAGTGTACGGATCAAGCCGCCAGCTCAGCTCTGGTGCCATCCGCTGGTGGAACCGGCAGTGGGCCACCAGACTTGGCACTCGCGCAAGACCCGGACCTCTCGGACGCTGGGAACAAACCCCAACCAGACCGCATCACCGCCACAGCCACAGCCAACTCCACCAGACCTGCCGATCGGGCAGCACCCACCAACGCTGCCGCCCTGCCCGCAGCGATAGGCCTCGGCTATCGGGGCTAAGGCGACGCACGGCCAGCCCCGGGCTCTGCAGCTGCTGCCTCGGCAAGAAGTGGTCGACCGTCGTGTGGGCCAGGCCCGCCCAGAAGGGGTTGGCCTCCTGCGGCAACGGATCGAGCAACAACAGCCAATCGAAGCGGGGCACCCCCAGCCCCTGGGCCAATTGCGCGGCACGGCCTCAACTGCTCGCGTCCGCCTTCAGGCTTACCAGAGCCGCCCGAACCTGGAGACGGAGGACCAGCCATTGGCGCGGAATCTGGCGCACCAACAGCAATTGATCCCGGCTCTGCTCCCAGCGGCGCAATCCCACCGCCAGAGCCAGAAGCCGCCAGCCCCAGCAGCGGGGTAGCCAGCATTGCAGGCGCTCCTCCGGGGGCCGGCCGAGAGAATCAAGCCACCCGTGGCGGCCCGCTCAGCTGAAAGCCCACATCCAACAGCCAGCGGGGGCGCAGCAGCAGCAGGAGCACCTCCAGGGGAAGGGAGCGGCGGCCGCGCTCTTTAAGAACGAACGCCAGGGCACTCATCAAGAGGGCGCAGACCATCGACGCCTGGGCGCCCGCTAAAAAGTCCAATCAGCCCCATCGCACCGAAGGCGGAAAGCCAGCGGATGAGCGCTGGAGCGCGGCGACTCAGCAGCAGCACAACGCCCAGCAGCACGCTCAAGTGAAAGCCGCTAGCGGCCAGGGCATGGGAGAGGCTCGCCGCCCGAAAGACACCTCGAAGCGAGGCAGGCAACGGCACCATCGCCTGCCCCAAGACCAGCGCGGCCAGCAGTCCCACAGGTTCCTTCCCACCGGCCCTGCTACAGCTCCGAGCGGTCGCGGAAGCGCAGGTGCACCCGTCCCTGGGGCACATCGGCCAGGGCCTGATAAGCCGTGCCGATCGCTCGCGGATCGTGCAGCAGCCGGGCTTCCAGCTGAACGAGCTACGTCTGCTGGTGAGGGGGAATCCGGTGAACCGGATCAGCCGCTTGCCGGGTGGGGCTGGCTGGGACGGCCCCACCCGGCAAGCAGCAGCACGGCCAGCAGCCGGGGGAGGCGCCGTCGAGGGGGGGTAGGACTCTAGGAACAGGACCACTAAGGCCCCACCAAGAGCAGCAACGGAAAACCTCACCCAATCCGGCTGGAGTGAGCGTTCCCTTCGTTATGCCTCGACCGCCGCCTCTTTCTTGAGCAGCGGGAAGCCCAGGGCTTCGCGCTCCTCAAGCCAGGCCTCAGCGACTTGCCGGGCGAGGTACCGGATCCGGCCGATCGTCGCGGTGCGCTCCGTCACAGAAATCACCCCACGGGCCTCCAGCAGGTTGAAGGTGTGGCTGCACTTCAGGACAAAGTCCAGAGCCGGTGCGGGCAGCTTCTTCGCCACTAGGTCCGCGGCCTCTGACTCATAGATCGCGAACAGCTGCTTGAGGCGCTCCGGGTTGGAGGCCTCGAAGTTGTAGGTGCACTGACCCTTCTCAAACGGCAACCAGATGTCGCCGTAGGAGCGGTTACCGTCCCAGGAGAGATCCCAGATACTCTCGACGTCCTGGAGGTACATCGCCAGACGCTCCAGGCCATAGGTGATCTCGATCGAGACCGGCCTGCAATCGATGCCGCCGCACTGCTGGAAGTAGGTGAACTGGGTCACCTCCATGCCATCGAGCCAGACTTCCCAGCCCACACCCCAGGCGCCGAGGGTCGGGGACTCCCAGTTGTCCTCGACGAAGCGAATGTCGTGGTCCTTAGCGCGAATGCCCAGGGCTTCCAGCGAAGCCAGATAGGTCTCTTGAATCGCATCCGGACTGGGCTTGACCAGCACCTGGTACTGGAAATAGTGCTGAGCCCGGTTCGGGTTATCGCCATAGCGGCCATCGGTGGGCCGGCGGCAAGGCTCCGGGTAGGCCACCGCCCAGGGCTCCGGCCCGATGGCCCGCAGCACCGTATGGGGGCTCATCGTCCCGGCACCCTTCTCCGTGTCGTAGGGCTGAAGGATCAGACAACCCCGCTCAGCCCAAAAGCGGTTTAGGGTCTGGATGATGTCCTGGAAATGCACTGTTGTTGCCGGACCTGGGTTTACTGGGGTCTCGAAAGCTAGAGCAGGTTGGAATGGGTAGTTCACAAGTCGTGACCCAACTCGCTCAAAGGACTTTCAACCCAACCGAGTTGGGTAGAGGTTGGGTCGATTCTCGCTAATCGCCGACCAACCCAACTATCTGGGAGGAAGGCGGAGACACAAAGGCAGACCCCCGTGCAGCCAAGCGAAGGCAAAACGCGGACATCAAGCGCTCCCGAAAGGGTCCTGAAGGCACGCTGGGCGCTTCACCTCAAGCAGTCCAGAAGAGCGCCCATGGGGGTTTGTCGCCCATGCACATAGCTAATACTGCTTCAGAAACTGGGGCCGGAAACCCTCTGAAGCTGAGGCTTTTCCAATTCACAGCAATGGTCGAGAGTCAGCAAAGATTTCGTAGGTCGGTCGAATAGAGCGACTGACCTTCTCTGAGGGCTCTTGAGTTATTTCAAGACTCAGCTTAGTCGTTGCAAGCTCAACCTCTATAGCCAATTGCCCCAACCGAGCACACAGGAGTTTTTGAGTTCGTGATGATATGTTTGACATGGATATCGTGCAATTGGCGTAAAGCCATAAATATGGTTTGACGATTGCGCAAAGACTTTACCTATCCAAACATAAGCATATGGTTAGGTGAAGCATTTGCTTGGCTCAGCCTGATTGGCGGGGGGTTGTGTGGTCCTCTTCTGGGTATGGGCCTCCAGATAAAATAAATCCAACGTGCCAGAGCTAGCAAATCCCATACGTGTATGGAACAAGGCGAGCAGACGCCACAGCTCAACTCTGTCAAGATTGGAGAGGAAATGCTTCTTGGCTCAATGGCAGCTTTCGACGACAGCACCCCCTTTATGCTCCTGGCCCGCATCCAAGTGAAGGAGGGACGTGTTGATGAGTACTTGGAGTTGGCACGCGTCACCGATGCCGCAGTTCAAGCGAGCGAACCCGGAATGCTGCACCACACATTCGATCAAGATCCAGATGATCCCAAGGGATTCGTCTGGTCAGAGGTCTATGCGAACGATGCAGCCTTTGCCGCTCATGTCTCAAACCCTCCCGTTCAGGAGTATCTGCAGAAGCATGCAGAACTTGGCGATGGCTTCAGCGTTGAGGTCTATGGAACTGTCGGCGACGAGTGCAAGGCTCTGATGGAGTCATTCGGACTACCGCTACGAATCTTCCGAACGAAGCTGGGTTACAGCAGGGTCTGATTGAACTGCAAACAGCACCTGGATACTGTGAACTGAGCAAAGCCATAAACATTGAGGACACGCTCGAGCTTTGCTCGCCATGATCCGAGAGGGAGGAGGTCATTCCGCTCATCCTCCTCAACTCTCCCCGCTACTGAGCAGTGGGGCAGTGGGCTGTATATCGGCAAAAACGAAGCGTGTAAATCGCTGGTTCGCCATGCGCAATTGTCACCACATTGCCTCGTCAATGTCTTCTACTGAGGCAAAGATGTCTTTGGCTCTCTGTAGCTGCCATTGCAGTGGACGACGATTTCATCAAGCAGGTATTTGGAGTTCTCCTAGATATGAGACTTGAAGCAATGGTTGAAGTACTTAGCCTCTTCTTCAACAGCGTGCATTCTTTGATTGATCTAGATAACGTTCACCATTCCAATCGCAATATAGATGGTACCAGCCGTTGCCAGCACAGGGTAGAGGTGGGCGTTGATGAGATCACGTGCGTTGTTCATAGTTTTTTTTGTAGGCGTAATCTTTTTCTAGCCAGCTTCGGGGGATCGACCCATCTCCGTCTGTCGGGTATGACGATCAGAGGTGGATCAGCAGAAAACTGCAATAACGGGCTTACCGGCCCCCGCTTGATGGATCGCAAGCCGTAAACAGGTGTTTCTACTGATGCCAGTTCCTGATGGCCCAACTATTACGGGGTCCGACACCTAGAAGGCCTGCCTTCATTCTGACGGGTTAGGTGCCGAGGGGGCGGTGGGGACACCGCCCTTCTCGGTGCCAGCTTTCCTGGCGAAGATGGGGAGCAAATGGAATGCAATCCATGCAGTACCAATTCGCTAATCCAAGTTAGCGCCACAAATCCGATGCGCTCTGTCGTTTCTCGGCCTCAGGGAATGCCAGGCTTCAAGAAGCCACCCGTGAATTGACAGTTGCTGCAGACATGAGTGGCATTCAGGAGAAAGCTGCCTTTTCGAAATGAATACATGCATCCCACTTCCAGTAATCACTACCATCATCGCCTGCATCTTTGCCATACACCTGCTTGCGAATGAGCACATGAACCCAATCCCGCGGAAACTAAAGAAAGCATTATCATGGTCATTAATTGCATTTGTCCTATTAGTAAATACTGGCACTTTTGCTGGATTTTATGTCAGCAAGCTGATTGGCTGGTGGGAGGATGATTGGCAGACAGTTGCCTTATCTATAATTGCGGGCATAGGTTCATGGTATTTCCTTTTTCTAGCATTTGGACTGCTATAGTCAATGGCAGGTAAGTCAGGACAGGTTTAAGCAGTATCCAGCTACCTGAGGATCATGTAAGCAGCGCTTCACCCCGCTCTTATCAAGTGACTGAGAAATCACCAGCGCACGACTTACTTCAGATAGGCGACATCGAACCTGTGGCTAACGGCCGCCCTTCTCAATGGGTTGGGTTGCTTCCACCCAACACTGGTTTCGAATCTCGTAGACCAGCACAGAGCCGACGCAGTCGCTGTGAGCGCAAACGTCTGTGGCTAGTCATCCCATGGAGGTTTTTCTTGGCTGGTCGCTGGTGGGTCATTTACGGCTCGCTGCTTTGAGAACCTCAGGCCGAGTGCTAAGTCCCACACACAACGCCAAAGGGGTAACCAAAGACACGTCACCGCTTAAGCCCTGACTCCACTATTGACAGGAGACCTTCGAATGGGTTTCAAGGGAGAACCTGAGGCGGGGTGGAACCCGCCTCTTTTTTATGTCTCCCTGGCCACTGATGGTTTGCTTCAGCAGACGCTGCTGCCAATCCTGCACCAGCTAGTCCAGGCGGGTGAGCACAGCTGGGTTCAATGGAAGCCGCACAGTAACCGGCCAATGCCTAGCTGATGCCGCCAAACGGATACCCTCTATGAGACAACTGGAGTCCTTGTGAGTACGCGAAGCGGCTACGGAGATTTGGACAGGAGCCTCGCTAGAGCCAAGCGAGACAAATGAAGCAGCCTGGTAGTGGATGCAATCGTTATGTGTTCTCAACCCGGGGAAGCAAAGTCCTGTGGTTGCCTTGTTGTGGGTAGATAGCGGAAGTATCAACCACAAGCGCATCAGGCAAAACCTCTTCCCACAGCGTTAATCTTCTCTTTTGCATCTAAGAATTCAACTTTATCTGTGGCGGGATCGTAGATTGTGAATTTACAGCCGCTGCCAATTCCGATAATCGTTCGTTTTGGCACGCTGTGATCAGATTCATGCTTAGCAGCATGATCAACAACCTGAGAGTGCACTACCCCTCCAGAAAGTTCAATAGTGAACTGCTTGTGACTCCGCGCTGTAAATAGACGATTGACATCCAAGCGCGTAAGCCGGTCCAGAAGAATCAGAGGTGATGTCTTCTCAGTAAGCTGATCGCCAACATCGGCGGAGCTTCCATGGATCAAGGCGCAGTCTAGTTCTATAAATCCAAACTGAAGATTTGCCAACCATGAAACATGACTCTGATCAACAGAGGAAACAAGTCTATGCACAAGATCTTTACCTTTCTGTTGCCTCAGCAGGTCTGCCTTGCGATCACCTCGGTAACCAAGCTCTGCCAAAAGCTGATCCTCCCACCAGCCATAGATGCAATCAGGTGCGATGTCATTATGTTTTGGGTTTCGAATTCGTTCAAGCAATGCATTGCAGTTTGAACTTGCTCCGACTAAGTCTCCTAGAATAAAAAGATTAGCAACTCCCCTTTTGTGCTTAAGGTGACGTTGGATCTGCTCATAAGTTTCAAGGTCACCATTAAGACCGCTAACGAGTGCCCAGCGCTCCATCATCGCTCACACACATGAGAAGCATCGTCGGCACGCTCGGCATACTCAAAGCCATGGCCAAGTCTCCATGCAAATATAGCGGGCAGGCCGGCTTCTATAATTGCCTTACAAGTCTTCTGGACGTCGTAACCAACCTCTCGAATTGTCACTGATCCAGTTTCTTCATTGTGGATCACGTACGTGGCCTTTGTATTGCCATGTCGAGGCTCTCCAACAGAGCCGGCGTTCACTATTCGACGTAGGGGTATCTCCATCTCAGCTGTTAGCGACTCATTGTGCTCAGGCATCTGGACTTTAACTTGAATACTTCCACCACTTAACTCGCGCACATAGGGTTGATGGGTATGACCACAGAATAGAGTTTCAGCGCAAGCAGTCTCGACACGTTCAAGCGCTGCAAAAGCACTCATATCAGGCAGAAGATATTCATGCTGACTGTTTGGACTACCATGTACAAAAAGAAGCTTATTGCGACGGAAAGACATTGGCAAAGCCGCAAGATAGCTCTTGTTATCGTCGGTTAAGACTGCATCTGTCCAACGATGTGCACGATGACCTCGCCTCTCTGCCAGCTGAGATGGGTAACTGCAGTCACAAGCATTGAGGCCGTCAATAATGTCCTCATCCCAACAACCCTGGCAGGATGGTATTTTTCTCTGTCGAAGTAACTCAATCACTTCATTGGGCTGAGGGCCATACCCAACGAGATCCCCGAGGCATGTAATTCTATTAATACCCTGGGAGTCAATGTCCTTGAGAACTGCCTCGAATGCAGCAAGGTTTGCATGTAGACAGGAAATGACAGCGTGATTCATTGGATTCAGAATACTATGAATGAGATTGTTGCCGTGTCCGCAGTTGTTGCTGTTGTACTTCTAGAGCATCGTCAGAGATAAGGCAGTCGTTAATCGTTGACTTGATACCTTCTTGATTGAGGTCTCTACCCTGAACCACAAGTTCAGATACGCAACTTGGCCTACCATTTGGTGCAGATAACTGATTGAGTGGAAGGAATTGAGAGCCTTGCTGGCTTACCATCCAGTTGAAGTAAAAGGATCTACCGTCGGGCAGATTCATTAATGCCTTAGCTCGGTAGACATCACCATATGCACCATTAACTAATTCAAACCAAAAGGCATTGAGACTGTCAGGATCCCAGACTTCACCGCCAAGGTCAAGGTTCAAGGATTCTAAGACACTGAATTCGAGCGTATCATTCGTTGGTAGTTCCAGGTCTCGTCCGAAATGAAGATAGGCGGTTGGCTTAACATATAGTTTATTCAACTGATCCCTTACACCTTCACTAAATGCATCAATGCCTGTTTTCTCGGGTGGACGGAATTCTTGCAGCTCAATTATCAGAAGCTGATTATCCTCTTCCCTACACGTAAGCAATGAGGATTGAAGGTTGGGCACTTGATCTTGCAGCCAGGCTTGGTCGATCCCAGAGTCATTGCCTTGTTCAAGTTTGAGGCAGCTTTCTCCAGCAAGGCGCATATAAGCCCTGGAACCTTGGTGTTCCTGGAGAGCCTTCAGTGCCCATGCGGTTTTTCCGCAACCAGGAGGCCCTGAAAGCAATGTGACCTTAGCCCCCAAAATCCTTCACAGGAATGGTAATCGTTCCTATTATGGCCTAGAGTGATGATGAGCGTCTAGGGCGCAACCGCTGAGTGGCTATGAATTTGAACAGTCCATAACGCCAACTCTCGCTAACGTTTAGGCGGTAGGGGTTTTTCGTTATGCCAACTCTGGAAGAATTTACATACATTCTACTAGACCTTGCTCTAGTGGTTTTCTTGTCTCAGAAGGGATATGAGTTCTTTAGTGCTTACTACAAGCGAAAGCGTTTAGTAAATAATCATCCAGAGATGAAAGGAGTCGACCCAGACGAGGAAAGTATGTTCGTATTCGAGAGTGACGAAATACTGAAAGACTTCGTCCTCAGCAATGACGAGCCAGGTGCTGATGAGCCATTCTATGTCTCAGAGGAAGATATTGACAGCCAGTGACCCTCAACAATTCATACAAGAACATGGAAGAGTGGACTGAAGAATTTGTGCAGAATGCACAAACGGAGCTGATATCAATGGTCGAAGACTGGAAATATGAATTTGGGGCTGATGACATCGAATGCTCAGCTATGCTTCTATGGATGGTATTACGTCTAGGGGCGAATCTAAAGTCATCCCAGGAAGTCATCTCAATACTTTGCAGTGAGAAGTTGTCTTCAAGTTGAAATTCATCTTGCTAGAGGGTATAAGCATGCGCGCAAGGCAATAACTAAAGATTAAATCTTTAGGTGGGACTTTCGGCTGACATGTAGTAATGCTCCTAGGCTTCAAGAAGAAGCCGTCATTTGAAATGAGCCACCAGTTTGAAACCCTCCAACTTCATGCTGGTCAGCAAGTCGATCCAGCTACCAACTCCAGAGCAGTGCCGATATATCAGACATCATCGTATGTGTTCAACGATGCAGAGCACGGAGCAAATCTATTTGGTTTAAAGGAGTTTGGAAATATATACACCAGGCTAATGAATCCAACTACTGATGTCTTTGAAAAACGTGTGGCAGCGCTCGAGGGTGGTGTCGCAGCAGTTGCTACAGCCTCGGGACAGTCAGCTCAATTCATTGCAATCACAAATATTTTGCAAGCAGGAGACAACCTTGTTTCTACTTCTTATCTATATGGAGGTACATATAATCAGTTCAAAGTTCAGTTTCCACGGTTAGGCATAAAGGTCAGGTTTGCCGAGGGCGACAATCCTGATGGCTTTGAACGTTGTATTGATGGCGACACCAAAGCGATTTATGTGGAGTCGATGGGTAACCCTCGATTTAACATTCCCGATCTCGATAAGCTATCTGATCTGGCCCATAGATATGGTATTCCTCTAATAGTCGACAACACCCTTGGAGCTGCTGGAGCACTTATTCGACCGATAGATCATGGTGCAGATATTGTGGTCGAAAGTGCTACTAAGTGGATCGGCGGTCACGGAACAAGCCTTGGTGGAGTGATTATTGATTCTGGAAACTTTGACTGGGGGTCTGGTCGCTTCCCTCTTATGACAAGTCCAAGTGATGCTTATCACGGACTTATTCACTGGGATGCATTTGGTTTCGGAAGTGATATTTGCAAAATGCTTGGGTTGCCTGATTCAAAGAACATTGCCTTTGCCCTTCGGGCGCGGATTGAGGGACTAAGGGATTGGGGTCCCGCTCAAAGTCCATTTAACTCGTTTCTACTTCTTCAAGGACTTGAAACGTTGAGCTTAAGAGTCGAACGGCATGCAGAAAATGCTCTAAAACTTGCCTCTTGGCTGAATGAAAATGAAAAGATTGACGCTGTAAGTTATCCAGGACTTCCCAATAGTCCATATTACAACAACGCAAAAAAATATTGCACGCATAGAGGATGTGGCTGCATGCTAATGTTTACACTTAAAGGTGGGTATGAGAATGCAGTTCGATTCATAGACAACCTTAAGCTTGCAAGCCATCTTGCTAATGTCGGAGATGCTAAAACTCTTGTAATACACCCAGCATCGACAACACACCAGCAATTAAGCGAGAGTGAGCAAGAGTCGGCCGGCGTGACTCCTACTATGGTCAGAGTATCTGTCGGCATTGAGCATATAACCGATATCATATCTGACTTTGATCAAGCGCTTAAATTCATCAATGCCTAGGCAGCCAGTTGTCACTTATTCTTCCAAGAGAGTACAACAAGATTAACTCTCTTCAACGAGCTGGTGTCCTTTGGATAGATCCATTCCTTGCACAGAAGCAAGACATTAGACCGCTTCGGATTGGAATAATTAATATTATGCCCCTTGGGATGCAGTATGAATACAACCTGCTGCACCCACTTGGATTATCACCTCTCCAGATTGAGCCCATATGGATTCGCCTGTCTAGCCATGACTACAAGACATGGGATCGAGACCATTTGGACCGTACATATATTTCTTGGGAAGAAGCGAATTCTAACGACTTCGTAGATGGGCTAGTTATTACTGGTGCGCCAGTCGAGCATCTGGAATTTGAAAAAGTCAAATATTGGGAAGAGCTAGTGATGATCATTCATGAAGCTCGTGCCCATTGCGCTAGCACACTTGGTCTTTGCTGGGCTGGTTTTGCATTGGCTTATCTAGCTGGAGTTAATAAGAGACCGTTATCACAAAAGCTTTTCGGGGTGTTTCCTCTCAAGTCACTAGCTCCAGATAATCCAGTGATTAGCAGCCAAGATGACATCTTTGTTTGCCCACAAAGCCGGCATGCATCACTAGATGATCAGCAGATGGAAAAAGCAGCGCTTCAAGGAAAGTTGAGGCTTCTAGCTCATGGAAAGGGTGTTGGCTACACCATCTTTGAAACATCCGACCAAAAGCAGCTTATGCATCTCGGTCATCCAGAATATAATGCAGATAGGATTCTTGCGGAAATGGCGAGGGATCGTGGCCGAGGTGATGTTCCACCTCCGTTCAACTTTGATGAACACGAGCCTATTACAATCTGGAGATCGCACCGAAACTTGTTTTTTCAGCAATGGCTCTGGCTCTGCTATCAGAGGCTTAGCTTTAAGAGTTAGATTAATGATATGAATTCATTGGTGGGATGGATCACTTTGACATCTCTTAATCAGAGCACGACAGCTTTCTTCGTCGGGCTCGGTTTCTCTCTCCCTCTAGGTTATTAAATTCGGAATCTGGGGCAGAACGGCACAGCGGTTCACCCCATGCAGCGCAGTCATTCTCGGGTTCTGCTGAATCCGATTGACTTACAACTGAGCGCCATCTCAATGGGCTGTAGAAGCTCTTAAACGGGCCGTTGGTTTACCGTAGAGGTTCACGCAGAAGTGGGGCGTGGGGGCTTCTGGAGCCCTTGGGGGTACGAAATAGGAGTGCGGAAATTTGGGGCAGTGAACTGAGGGCGAGTGCCACTCCCCCCCCGGTGTTCCTTTCTTTAAGACCCTCAAAAGCCAAGGCTTCTCATACCAGGTCTTGGGCTACCCATCCCGGACGCCGGGAGTCCCCCGCTTGCAGATGGAGCCAATCGAGTAGAGCGCGGTTCAATTCGAGTCACTGCGACAAACAGCCCGATGAACACGATCAACACGATGAACCGGATCGCCCTGCCAGTCGCCGTCATTGCCCCAATCCTGAAGTCCTGTCATCACACTCTCCGGTTCGAAGCAGCAACAACTGCAATTCACGCTCTTGGATCGCCTGATAGGCGCGGCGCAGCCCATTTACTTCGACGCAGACTCGTTCCGGATCGCAAACGCGAAACCAGTCGTCGCCAGCGATCTCAACCGTAAAACCAGTCTCTGTCTCGAAAACTGGAGGTAGGTCTTTCTCCATCCAATTCAGCAAGCTCACTCTGTTGGTAGCTGCCAAGGCAATGGGATTGGTGGGGCTTAAGGATCCCCTCGCCTCATGCTGCCGATACGCGCCTAAGTGGCCTGGGAAAGAGTGAAGATCGCGCATCCAGCGATGCTTGGCTGGTCCTTACCTCCAGGGTTCCTCTAGTGGATGCGCCACCCCCTTGCACTGCTGGCAGCACCAAGGTCATAACAGCTGAGGAAACGGCTCCCCGCAGACCCCGTAATCAGAGACAGGGGTTCCACCTACCGCGTAGCCCTCACCTCAACACTCCCCACAGCGAGCTGTGGTCAGGGGAGCTGTTGATGCTTTTTGGTTGCCGCGTGGCTAATGCAGGAGCATCCCATCTTCCCCACTCATGAAAGCTCTATTACCCCTTCTTCTTCTTACGGGGCTTATTGCAGCCTGTAGCAGCAATGGACTCACGCCAGAGCGAAAAGCCTGCCTCGAGAAAGCAACCTCAGAAGCTGAGCGGATCGAGTGCAACAAGCAGTCAGCCATTGATGCTGACAAGGAAGCGGAAGCGTCGAAATAGTCCTGGCACTCCCCGCTACTGAGCAGTGGGTCGGGGAGCTCTTGTTAAGAGAGCCACGCTTGCTGTTCTCAGCATTCAATCCGGAGCTTTGTGCACTTTTTGCAGCGGCAGATGTAGTCATCGCCCTTGCTGCCAATCGCCTCCTGGCTTTCTCAAACCCACTTCCGTATGAATAGTCAGTGGCATCCAGTTCGCAAGTTCGTCGGCACTCGGTGGTGTGTTGGTGCCATCAGTCATGCCCGAAGAATGCACTCAGGCTGAGAAGTGCACCATCGGTTACCAAGCCGCCGCGATGTAACCGCTTTTCAGCCACGATCACACTCACTTCCTGCGGAAGTAGCTGCAACTCAGAAGCCGAAAGGCATATGTGCAGCTGATGATTGGATTAGAGCCGCTGCTGGCATGCACACCTCAACAGGTGCTTGAAGCGCTCCTGCGGCGGTCCGCAGGCCCACACCAGAAGTTCAGTCGGTGACAAAAAGAACATCACTTCTGAAGCTGCTGCCGGATCATTTGCTCACGACCGCCGGGTCGGACAAGGGAGATAGAAGAGGCGGGCTGGCACCCGCATTTTCATGTCAGATTGACCGCTGCTTGGTTACATCAGCAGATGCTCCTGCCATTCCTGCTCCAGCTGGTCTTGGTAGGTAGCTCCAGCTAGCGCCATCGAGGATTTCTCTGTGCGCCAAGGCTGCCACTGGAAGCTGACAAGCAAGTTAGAAATTATGCTTTCTGTTCTCACCACTGAGCGTTGACAGGTTGCCATCCCAGCTGCATAAGAGAATTCCATAATTTGTGGGCATCTTCTGTTGTCATCATCGTGTGCTCTTCTACTAAGGGCAAATCCCAGCCCCGAAGACTCGATTTTGCGACCAGGACACCGTCAGGGCCTTGAGAGCTTGCTGTCGTGAATCTGGCCACTGCCTGCCCACATGGGCTCTTGAGCCAACTCCTTTTCTGACGAGAATCATTAGAAGATAAGAATGAGATGAGATGATCCTCTTACTTCTTTGCCGACCATGCATTAAGGACTTCTGGGAAATGATCTTGCATACACTTCTCGCATATTCCATGGCTAAAGTTTAAAGTAGAATGCCTTCCAAGGTATTGATCCAGGTACTCCCATCCTCCATCCAAGTCTTTAACTTTTCTGCAATATGCGCACGTCGTAATAATTTCCCCAGCACCCTTATGCTTACAAAAGCTCTCGATGAGCTTGACCGATCTTTTTCTAAGTTCGAGGAAAGCAACGACCTGCCTGGCAAGCGCTTTCATAATGAAAAGTTGATTCTCGCTGAGAACTCTTGGAACTGTATCAATGATACAAAGCGTCCCTATTCTTATGGAGTCATCAGTGCTCAATGGAAATCCTGCATAGAGCCTTATCCCTGGCTCACCACAGACCAGCGGGTTATCAGTAAATCGACGATCCTTTACGGCATCCTCGACGATCAACGGCTCTGAATCTTCTATGGCATGGGCGCAGAAAGACCAATCTCGCGGTGTTTCCTCTACGTCAGTGCCAACCTTGGACTTAAACCACTGTCGCCCAGAGTCGACCAGGCTGATCAATGCTATAGGGGCTTCACATACTCTTGCTGCAATTTCGGTTATATCATCATAAGTTTGCTCTGGCTTAGTGCCCAGAATCCTATACTCTGTTAAAGCTTTGAGCCTCTCAGCCTCATTGCTCAGATGCGGCGGGTTGATCAAAGCAAACTCCTATCCAAGGTTTAACCTACATCAACAATGGCGAATATCAACTCTTCAACATAAAGCTTAATTCAGCCTGCCTAAACTTGCGCGGGCTCATCGACGAAATAAGACTTTGACTAGTGCGCCTTTAGATACGCTCTTCTCTCGCCTTAAATTGATGATTAACTATTCCTGACCCTCACGGGTGGCTGCTTTGCCTATCTGTTGGAGTTGGTGATCGCTGAATTGTGAGAGTAGTGATTGTGATTGGTTGTTCATTTGCTTGAGTCAGTTTTTGTCGATTGTTGGTTTGTCTGACTCGAGTTCAAGCTGAATTGATGCTGTTGGAGCTGGTGAAGCTAGTTGGTCTTCGAGCCATCCAACGTGGCTTCCTCCGTTCTTGCTGATGAGTGCGAGGCGTTGGCTTCTACCTGTGGCTTTATTGTTCATTTTTGTGTGATTGACTTTTTCTTTATCAGGTTCAGACTGGCTTTAACCGCTCAAGTGAAGTGCCTCCAATTGCTCTTCTGATCTCTACTTTTGTGTTTTGTGTGATTTACGGATCTGCTTACGGAGCAGCTCTTAACAGTAAGAATGAGAAGGTGGTCTTCCTGAACAAGGACTCTATGCTCGTTGCTATTGGCTTCTCTGCGCTTCTATTCCTTCTGAATAAGCCATTCGACTAAGCACTTATTACCGGTTAATGCCAGCTATCTCTGCCAAAAGGGCAGTGGGTATTTCACCTAGATTCGCTTGGGAAGTATTCCCGTAGGCTCCGCCTACAACACACTCCTGAAACACGAACCTAGACCCATACATAATTGGAAGAGGTTTCACAGGAGTTTTTGCTGCCGCCACTATGTCATCGTGTCGAGATAAAGGGGTTGGAAACGGCTACTACTGACGAGTGCCTACAGCCCGTCTCTCCCAGGCGTCCAAGGAACGAACAACGACCTACTCCAACCAAGCTTTTGGTTGGCATTCAGAGTTGCACCTTTCTTTAACGACGTTCCCAATGGTCCGCTTTTATTGCCTTTTGCTGGCTTTGACTACTTTTGCAGTTGAAGGGGTTGTTTCCTCATCTATAGGGAAAGGATCAAGACCTAGTCTTTGTTCGCGTCTCTCGCCTATATAGATAAGGGATCACCAGATGCACCCAGAAGGACCTGAAAGGCGGCTCTGGGTAGCCTGCAGGGCAGATTAAGTATATTCTGGCCCCCTTGCAGGCAATCGTGGCCGGCACAGAGATTTCATGACTGCTCTATCGAGGCAAGTCAAAATTACTCTAAAGGGCAGATCTAGTTTATTTGCCGAATGACTTACTATCCTTAACTTACTTCACCCTTATATTAAGTCCATCCGAGGGGTGATTGTGAACCAACCTTTTCCAGGTCTACCAGCTTTTCGTCAGATATTTTCCGCGCATAGCTCCTTGCTGTCGCTTCTGAACAGCGCTTCTTGACAGCACTCCGGCCATAGTGAGGAATCAAGATCTCAAGGCTGTGACCTGTGAGCTGCTTGACCAAGTAAATGTCCTTACCTTCCTCAATCTTATTAGTGATGCAGGAGGAGCGAAGGGAATAAGTTGTGTAGTCTTTATCTCCTCTTGTTGGAGTGAGTTTGACTCCGAGCTCTTGCCGCATTTGTTTCCAGGTCTCATGGAACTGGGTATAGGTGTATGGCTTCTCCGTGTAAGGGTTGAAAAAGACATGGTCCTTCTGGATCAAAGCACGGAGTGAGTGCTTACGTCTGAACTCATCACAGAACTGCCGCCAACAGATGAAGAAGTTTGCTGTGTTGCAGGGGACGTCTCGTGGCACTCCTGTTTTGGTGTGACGGATGTGGAGTGTTGCCTCAGGAAATTCAACAGTCTTACTGGACTCGCTTAAGTGATCCGCCATCTCAACCTTCACGTCGTCCCAGCGCAGACCAGCAAGCAGCACCTCTTTGATGGTGATCGACGCATCAGTCTCGTACTTACGACGCTTCTCGATCTTTCCCAGCAACTCTGTCGGCCGAGTACCCGCGTTGTACGAGATCAGCACGAAGTGTCTGAACAGCTACCGCCAGTAGCCAACACGAGGGTTCCCAAACGCCTCGCCTGCCTTCGCCCAGCGCTCCAAGTACTGGTAGATCAAACGCCAATCAGGCTCCAGCGGGATTGGCGGGTTGGCATCGAGCTGGTCCTGACGAGTGACGAGCTTGGGGATCGTGGGAAGGATTTCCGTGTAACAACGAGGAATCAAGAAGTTCTGAAATCAGTCCTTCACATGGACCAGATCTTGCTTGACCGTCGATTCCTTAGGCGGCTTGCGCTCCGCCGTAGCGGAGATCAACTTCCAACCCTTAGTCAGTCTCCAGTTGGCGTAGTCAAGGAACGTGTCTCTATTGATCTCCCCGATGCTTGTGAGGCGCTTGTAGTTCAAGTGGTAGATCCGAACAGCACCAAGCAGATGGGAAGTAGTTCCCCTAACCGCGCTCTCACTGAGCTGACCAGTGGCCTGTCTCTCCTCTTTGACCTTGACCCAGGCCTTCAACAGATCGCTGATCGCATAAGTAGCCAACGCATTCTGACCGCTCGCGTCCATCTCCTGCTGCAACGCCAGGAACAGGTGCTCTGCCTCCCGTAAAGCTACTTGCTGAGTCTTGGAGTTGAGCTGACGACTGATGTAGCGCTTAGTGCCTTTGATCAGCTGCCTGTAAACCCAGACGCCAAGCTTCAGGTCGTACTGAACAATCTGCGCTCGACCAACCAGTATTTGATGCCTGAGCTGGTTTCCGTCAGCATCAAGACGCAAGCCACGCATGACCCGGAGAAGCGGGGTTCAGGCCTAGGCCAGTTGGAATGAGTTGGGTGCCCCCCTAAGAACGCACTACTTGACTTACCACTTATGTCCTGGAATTACACGGATGCTCTGAACAAGGTTCGGCGTGCGGGGATTCTCGCTAACCGCCCGCCAGGCGAACCTCGTGCACCCGCCGCTCTGCGTCCACCCGCAGCACGACATCAGCGGAGCGCCCGGCCACCAAGGCCGATTCCGGGATACAGACCTGAAGACTGCGCGTCATGGTGTCGAGCTCGTGCTCAGCCAGTCCAAACCCTGACTGTTGCTGCTGGCTCTGGTTCTGTTGACGCTTCCAGGCCATCACCGTGGAGAGGGTGGTCGGGCTCAGCTGCCAGAGACCGTCCAGGAGCCGCCAGACCTCCTGATAGGGGGCAAGGTTCCGTTCGATGACGGGCCGATAAGCCAATTCCGAAGGAGAAAGGGGAGTTAGGTCAGCGCTCAACTCCCCGTGACGGGACGCAGGCCAGGACCCGGCTCCGACAAACCAGCCCTCCAGGATCAACCGATCAGTGTTGAGCAGCCGAGTGCCCGCCCGATCGCCACGGCCCTGCCGCAGAGCCTTGTCAAACACGGGGACCTCGCAGGTCCCTTCATTTCGCCATTGCTGCAGAGCCCGGAGCAACAGCTCGACGTCGTGACTTCCCGGAATGCCCCGGGGCGCCTGCCACGGGTTGCCGGCCATCGCCGACTCCAGCTGCTCCCCTGGAAAATAGAAGTCGTCCAAAGAGAGAACCTCAACGACCATCCCCAAGCGGGCCGCGGCTGCCTTGATCCAGGCACAGAGGGTGGATTTGCCGCAGCCCGGCATCGCCGCCAAACCCAGGAGAGAGCAAGGCGGGGACTGCTGGACTTGGTCCAGCAGGGGCAAGCCCACCGAGGCAATCCAGCGGGGATCCACCCCAACGGGCCAAGCCTCGCGGGCCAAGGACAGTCCATCGATGGCTGTCCAACGCGCCAGCCAATCAACCAGGGAGTCGTAGCCCAAGGCGGCGACCAGGGCCTCAAAACCACCGATCTCCCGGCAGCGATTCAGCTGCTCTGAGGCGGTCAGATCAAAGTCATGGTTGGCCGGCATTGTTAGGCGATCAACTTCAGCAGCCCCATCTGCCCGCCCGCCAGAAGCTGATGATGAGCCTGGCTGAAGCCAGCATCCCGAGCCAACTGCTCTTGCTGGGGGCCGGTCGGGAAACGCGCGAGGCTGTCCTCCAGGTAGGCGTACTGGGCCTCGAGGCCCGCCCGCTTGGCAAGGGGCACTACCAACTGACGCAGGTAGAAGCGTTGGAACTGAGCCGTCATCCCCTGGGGGTTGAGGGCTCGGTTGAAATCGAGAACTGCCGCCCGCCCGCCGGTACAGAGCAACCGCCGCAGTTCCCGCAGCCCTGCCGCGGGTTCCGCCAGGTTGCGCAGGCCGTAGGCCATCACTGCACCATCGGCCCAGCCATTCGCCAGCTTCGTGGCCTGGGCATCGGCCTGGCGAAACTCGAGCGGCAACCAGGGGCAACGGGCGGCCCGCCGCCGGGCCTGCACAAGCGGCGCTGCCGCCGCATCCAATCCCAGGACGAGGCCAGCCGGCCGCACCTTCTCCGCCAGCAACAACGCCAAATCGCCGGTGCCGCAGCAGAGGTCCAGCAGCCTCAGCCCGGGGGCCGGTTGCAGCCAGGCCACCGCCTGACGCTTCCAGAGGCGATGCAAGCCCAGGCTGAGCAGGTCGTTCAGCCGGTCGTATTCGGGAGCAATCCGGTCGAACAGCTCACGGACCGCTTCGGGATTCCCGGGTGGAATCGCAGTGGAGGACTCAGGGCTCGGCGGCATCCCAGGGCAACGAGATCGCGTCGAGACTGACACCTGCTGCCATCAACTCGGACTGATTGGTCTCCAGCGCAGAGAAGTAGCCCTGGGCTTCGAGTCGGTCAGCAGTGGTGAAGGTCATCACCATCACCGTGGCTAAACCGATGGCCGCCGAGCAAACCATGCAACCGGCAAGCATCAAGGAGAACTCCTTACGGTCACTGGCCGCCTGCATCAACTGCAGGGCCCAAGCAACCATCGCCAGCACCACGAGAACGATGGCTCCTGCCAGCACTGGGGAATGGCTCTGGTCGAGGGCCAGCAATGGTGTGGTACCAAAACTGCAACAACTGTAACGGCGCGTTAAGCAGCGTGTGGCCCCAGCTCCAGTGGACGAATGGTGAGTCCACGGCCCAGCAGGTCGGCCTTGATCTCCTCCACCGTCAGCACTCCGTCATGCAGCAGGGAGGCCAGCAGGGCTGCCGAGGCGTGCCCGCCACTTGCTGAGGGATCCAGGGCCTGGGCGATGTGGTCGATGCAACCGGCACCACCGCTGGCAATCACTGGCACATCCACCGCATCCGCGACCGCCCGGGTCAGATTCAGCTCGTAGCCTGACTGGGTGCCATCACCATCCATGGAAGTCAGCAGGATCTCCCCGGCGCCGAGCTCCACCACGCGCCGGGCCCACTCGACCGCATCCAGACCGGTGTTCTCACGCCCGCCTTTGACGTAGACGTCCCAGCCGCCCTCGCGCCGGCGAGCATCGATGGCCACAACGATGCACTGACAACCAAACCGTTCTGCGCCGCGGGCCAACAGTTCGGGATCGCGGACCGCCGATGAGTTCAGGCTCACCTTGTCGGCACCGGCACGCAGTAATTCGGTGATGCCCTCCACCGAACTGATGCCACCGCCCACGGTGAAGGGGATCGTGACCGCCTCAGCGGTGCGCCGCACTAGGTCCACTAAGGTATCTCGCCCCTGGTGACTGGCGGCGATGTCCAGGAACACCAACTCATCGGCCCCGGAGGCGCTGTAGCGGCAGGCCAGCTCGACGGGATCGCCGGCATCACGCAGGCCGACGAAGTTCACCCCCTTGACCACCCGGCCATCAGCCACATCTAGGCAGGGAATGATCCGTTTGGCGACCATGGGGGCAAGGCTTGCAACGGGTTAGCCTGACGCAACTTTTTCGTCGCGCCGGACATGTCCCAGGCTGCCATCACCGTCGGCTCGAAGGTGCGGGTCACCCGGGTGCGCGATCGCATCCCCGCCGACCTGGTTTCCGCCCTGCAGAGCGATTCCACAGGCACCGTCAAGGACTTCAAGGTCACCGATGGCCAGGGCATCGGTGTGGTGGTTGAGCTGAGCAACGGCACCACCATCTGGTTCTTCGACGACGAGATCACCGCCGCCTGAAGCCCCCGTTCGTGAGCGAATCCCCCAACCCCACCGCCTCCACTGGTAGCGGTGCCCGGCAACTGCTGGGCATGAAAGGTGCCAGCGGCACCGCCAACATCTGGAAGATCCGTCTTCAGCTCATGAAGCCGGTCACCTGGATTCCCTTGATCTGGGGGGTTCTCTGTGGAGCAGCGGCCTCCGGGAACTTCCACTGGAGCATCTCTGAGGTCGGCGCTTCGATCGCCTGCATGGTGATGAGTGGTCCGCTGCTTGCTGGGTTCACCCAGACCATCAACGACTATTACGACCGCGAAATCGACGCGATCAACGAGCCCTATCGGCCGATTCCCTCCGGAGCCATTCCCCTCTGGCAAGTGAAAGCACAGATCTTGGTCCTGCTGCTGGCCGGTCTGGGTGTGGCCTACGGCCTCGACCTCTGGGCCGGCCACGACACCCCGGTGCTCTTCCTGCTCGCCTTGGGCGGCTCGTTTGTCAGCTACATCTATTCGGCGCCCCCGCTCAAGCTCAAGCAGAACGGCTGGCTGGGGAACTACGCGCTCGGGGCCAGCTACATCGCGCTGCCCTGGTGGGCGGGCCAAGCCCTCTTTGGCCACCTGTCCTGGACCACCGCGGTCCTGACCCTGGCCTATTCCCTGGCTGGTCTTGGCATTGCGGTGGTCAATGACTTCAAGAGCGTTGAGGGCGACCGTGCACTGGGTCTCCAGTCCCTGCCGGTGGCCTTTGGCATCGAAAAGGCCAGCTGGATCAGCGCCGGGATGATTGATGTCTTCCAGCTAGCAATGGTGGCGGTTCTGATCGCCATCGGCCAACATTTCGCTGCGGTGCTGCTGGTGCTGTTGATCGTTCCCCAGATCACTTTCCAGGACATCTGGCTGCTGCGCGATCCGGTGGCCTTTGACGTCAAGTACCAGGCCAGTGCCCAACCCTTCCTGGTGCTCGGAATGCTCGTCACCGCTCTGGCGATCGGGCACAGCGACCTGGTGGTGATGTGAAGCAACGGCGCCAGCGGCAGCTGATCTCAGCCGGTCTCGTTGGAGCGGGCGCCGGTCTGGCCGTGGGTCTGGCCCAGACGGTCGTGACACGTGGCGTCGACAGCCTGCTGCCGAGCGTGCGCGGCGTCAGCAGCTACAACCGGCCGGGCACCTTGACCCTGCTGGCGAGCGATGGCCAGGTGATCCAGAAGCTGGGCCCCGCAACGCGAGAAAAGCTGGTCACTGGCAAGATGCCCCTGCTGGTGCAACGGGCCTTCATCGCAGCCGAGGACCGGCGCTTCTACCAACACCACGGCATCGATCCCATCGGCATCAGCCGGGCGATGGTGCGCAACATCTCCAGCGGCTCGGTCGAAGAAGGTGCGAGCACGATCACCCAGCAGCTGGCCCGGACGGTCTTCCTAAGTCAGGACCGCACGATCATCCGCAAGCTCAAGGAGGCCTTGCTTGCTGGAAAGCTCGAGCGTCAGCTGAGCAAGGAGCAGATCCTTCAGCAGTACCTGAACTACGTCTATTTGGGAGCAGGGGCCTACGGGGTCTCCGATGCGGCCTGGATCTACTTCTCCAAGACCCCCTCGGAGCTGAACCTGCCGGAGGCTGCCTTGATCGCAGGCTTGCCGCCGGCGCCCTCGATCTACTCCCCCCTGGTCAATCCCAATCTGGCTCTGCAGCGCCGGGCAATCGTGCTGCGCCGGATGCGCGAAACCGGATTCATTGACGACCTGCAGTTCGCGAGCGCCAAGGGCTCCCCGTTGTTGCTGAAGCCCGCGGAGCCGAAGTACTTCACCAGCCGAGCCCCCTACTTCACCAGTTGGGTGGCGCAAGAACTGCCTTCGATCCTCTCCAAGGAGCAGCTGGAAGTGGGCGGCCTCACGATTCGCACCAGCTTGAACATTGACTGGCAGGAGAAGGCCCAGAGCACGATCAACCGCCACACCCCGGGGGCGATGGAAGGGGCCGTGGTGTCGATGGAGCCCGGCACCGGTCTGGTCCGCTCAATGGTAGGGGGCAAGGACTTCAACGACAGCCAGTTCAACCGCGCCTCCCAGGCGTTGCGCTCCCCTGGCTCCACGTTCAAGTTGTTCGTCTACCTCAGTGCCCTGAAAGAAGGATGGAGACCTGAAGACAAGATCACCGACCGCAAGGTCTGCTACCGCGGCTATTGCCCGAAGAATTTTAAGGACAAGTACTTCGGAACCGTTCCGCTCTGGAAGGCCCTGCAGAACTCCCTCAACACGGTCTCGGTGAGCCTTCTGAAGCAGGTGGGCTTTGACAAGGTGATCAGCACCACGAACAGCCTGGGTATCACAAAGGGGCTGGGTCGCTTCTACCCGCTGGGGGTGGGCGCCACCGAGCAAACCGTGCTGGACATGACCGCGGCTTATGCGGGAATATTCAACCGCGGGGTGTACATCAAGCCAACACCGTTTGAGGAAATCCTGGGCCCGGGCGGCGAACTGCTCTGGAGCCGGCGGGTCAATGGCGATCAGGGCAAGCGCGTTGTCCCCAGCGACATCGCCGACTCGATGCTTTGGATGCTACAAAAAGTCGTCAGCGGCGGTACGGGCTACGGGGCTGTTCCCCCAGGGCGCCCCGCCGCCGGTAAGACAGGCACCTCCGAGGGAGGCCGAGACCTGTGGTTCATCGGCGGCATCCCCCAGCTCGTCACCGGCCTCTGGCTCGGCTACGACGACAACAAGGAGACCAAGAGCACCAGCTCCCGCGCCGTCATCGCTTGGTCGGAGTACATGGCTCCGATCCTCAAGGAACTACCGGTGGAGCAGTTCCCGCCAAAGCCGGTGCTGAAGGCCAAGTTCAATCCCCTCAAGGCCCTCACCGAGAACCTCAAGTTGGTAAAGCCAGAGGACGGGGAGACCCCGCTCGAGGAGACCACTGAAGAGACCACTGCACCCACAGCCCCCAGGCAGCCCAGCATGAGCACGCCGGTCCCGGTCCGTCCCGCGAAGCGCCTGGACCCCTGCGGAAGCATGCAGACCAACCCGCGCTACGTGGACTGCCGCTTCGATTTGCTGGACCGGCGCAGCAGACCCACGCCGACTCCTTAAGCCAGCGAGAGCCGCGCCGCAAAGAAGCCATCACCGGCTCCCGTCAGTTGTCCCGGCCAGAGCTGCCAGCTCTTCTCAAGCCGCAGCTGGGGGTGATCCTTCAGGAACGTCTCCAACAGCTCGCCATTCTCCTCGGGATGCACCGTGCAGGTGGCATAGACCAGGCGACCACCGGGCTTGAGCAGGGGCAGCAGCCCCTCCAGCAGCTGGCGCTGCAGGGTCACCAGCCCTGCAATGGCAGCGGGGTCGATCCGCCAGCGGGCATCGGCATGGCGCGCCAGGGTGCCTAACCCAGAGCACGGCGCATCAATCAAGAGGGCATCGAATTGACCGACCAGTTCCGGCACCTCCGACGCCAAGGCGACGGCATCCCCGTGCCGGGTCTCAATGCAGCCCAAGCCCAGGCGTTCGCTGTTGCGGGCCACCCTGCGCAAGCGCGCCTCGCCGCGGTCAAGTGCCAGCACCTGCCCTTGATCACCCATCAGTTCCGCCAGATGCGTGCTTTTACCCCCCGGGGCTGCGCAAGCATCGAGGACCCGCTCACCTGGCTTGGGATCGAGCAACGGCGCAATCCGCTGAGCCGATCGGTCTTGAACGCACCAGTGGCCTTCGTCGTAGCCGGGCAGATGGCGCAGATCACCGGAGCGGCCTTTAATGGTCAAGCCCGCCGCTAGGCCCTCGATCGGCTCAGCGACCAACCCCGCCGCGGCGAGGGCCGCCTGAACCACTTCCGGGGTGGCGCGCAGACGATTGACCCGCAGGTCCAGGGCCGGAATGGTATTGCAGGCCAGCGCGAAGGCTTCGGCCTGCTCGGGGCTCTGCCACTGAAGCAGGCCCGCCGCGAGCCAATCCGGCAGGGACTGGCGGATGGCCAGGGCCGCCGCGGGGTCACTCGGCAGAGGCAGGGCTTCACCGGCCTCCTGGCGACGCAGGAACGCCCGCAACATGCCGTTGACCACTGGGGCCAGTCGGCTCAAACCACCGCGCTTGGCGAGCTCCACCGTGGTGCTGACCGCCGCCGAGGCAGGAATGCGGTCACTGCTGAGCAGTTGATAGAGCCCCAGGTGCAACAGCCAGCGCAACTTGGGGGGTTGACGCTCCGCTGGCACCTTGCCTAGTTGATCCAGCCAGGCATCCAGCAGTCTCCGCTGACGGATCGCGCCGTAGGCCAGTTCAGTGGCGAGGCCCCGGTCTGGGGCAGAGAGGTCCGTCCGGCCCAGCTCCCGCTCGAGGGCGCCGTCGGCGTAGGCCCCGGCCGCGACCGCCTGCAGCACCTGCCATGCGACCTGACGGGAGGCCAATCCAGGAGGGGTGCTGCTCATCCCCCACAACTAGCGCCCGGCGACCAGCGGAACTCAGCCAAGGGGAGCCGGCCCTCGGCATCCACTGGGATGCCCTCGGCGATCAGCAAGTCCCGCTGCATCCAGTCGGAGCCCTCGCGGCTGAGGCTCAAGGCGATACAGCCCTTGGCATTGACCACCCGCTGCCAGGGGACCTCGGACGGCAGGGGCAGGCGGCGCAGGGCCCAGCCCACCTGGCGGGCGCAGCCATAGGCCCCGATCAGCTCCGCGATTTGGCCATAGGTGGCCAGCCGTCCTGGGGGAATCTGGGCCACGGCCTGCCAGACCCGCTCATCGAAGCTCCGCTCCATGGGCTACGAAGCCAATCAGACACCATGGATGTTGGCCCCTGCCTCGCCGATGCCGCTGCTTCCCCGCCGCTTTAAGCGCCTCCGGTCGGTGCTGAACCACCGGATGAGCGATCTGACGGTGGTGATGGAGCAGGTTGACAAGCCGCACAACCTCTCGGCGATCCTGCGCACCTGCGACGCCGTCGGGGTGCTCGAGGCCCATGTCGTGAGCCTGCCCGGCCGACCGCGCACGTTCAACAACACCGCCAAGGGCAGCCAGAAATGGGTGCCGCTCCACCCGCACCCGAGCATCGAGGGCTGCCTGCAGGGGCTCAGGGACCAAGGCTTCCGCATCTACGGAACCCACCTGAGCGTCGACGCGGTGGACTACCGCGATTGCGATTTCACCGGTCCCAGCTGCTTCCTGATGGGGGCCGAGAAGTGGGGCATGAGCGCTGAGGCCCTGGCCCTAGTGGATCAACCGCTCTTCATCCCGATGACCGGGATGGTCCAGAGCCTGAACGTCAGCGTCGCCGCGGCCACCCTGCTCTTTGAAGCCCTGCGCCAACGGGAGCGCGCCGGCAAGGTCCCCAGCGCCGGCGAGGGCATCCCGGGGGGCGAAGACGCCTACCAGCGCATCCTCTTTGAGTGGGCCTACCCCCAAGTGGCGGACTGGTGTCGCCGCGAGGGGCGCACCTACCCGGCCCTGACCGAGGAGGGCGAGATCGCCGAGGACCTCCCCCGCACCCTGAAGCTGCGCTACTGAGACGAGCGCAGGTTGTTGCTGCTGCCGCTCAACCAACTCTCAAGTCCCTCCCCAAGGAACGAGAGGCCCAGCACGAGAACAAACATCGCCACCCCGGGGTAGAGAGCCGTCCACCAGACCCCGGTGGGCAGGGCATTAAGGGCCTGCTGCAGATCACTACCCCACTCCGGCACGGTCTCGGGCAGACCTAGGCCGAGGAAGCCCAGACCGCCGAGCACGAGCACCGCGTCAGCAGCGTTCAGGGTCAGCAGAACCGGCACCGAGGTGATGACGTTGCGGAAGAGGTAGCGGCGCAGGATCCACCAGGGACTCGCCCCTAGGGAGCGGGCCGCTTCCACGTAGAGCTCCGCCTTGACCTGGGCGGTCTGGTTGCGGACCACCCGGAAGTACTGCGGGATGTAGACGACACAGAGGGCGGCGGCGGCATTGGGCAGGCCCTTGCCCAGCAGGAAGGCCAGCACCACCGACAAAAGCAGAACGGGCAGCGTGTACAGCGTGTCCATCAGCAGCACCAGGACCCGGTCGAGCCAACCGCCGAG
This sequence comes from Synechococcus sp., assembly GCA_047285805.1. Classification (GTDB taxonomy): domain Bacteria; phylum Cyanobacteriota; class Cyanobacteriia; order PCC-6307; family Cyanobiaceae; genus Vulcanococcus. The sequence goes on from JBJBCN010000002.1 coordinate 1,292,088, forward strand.
GTAGCCGCTGACCATCCCCAGGGGAACACCAATCACCAGGGCCGAGACCAGGGCCACCACCACCACCTGGAGGGCCACCCCGCTGCCCGCCAGGGTCCGGCTACAGACGTCGCGGCCGAGGCGATCGGTGCCGCACCAGTGCTGCCAGGACGGCGGCGCATAAATCGGGTTCTCCAGCCCGCCATTCACCTCGGGCAGCAGACCCAAGTGAATGAACAGCGGCGTCAGCACCGCCACCAGGGCGTACACCAGAACGATCACCACACCCCAGCGGGCCATCCGGGCCGCCAGGCTGCGGGGGCGCCAGGCAAGAAGGCGCGATGCCGCAGATGTGGGTAAGAAAGGGGGAGTCATTGCGGCACACCATGCCACCGATGGCTCCAGGCAGCCAAGCCACCCGCCTGCTGCTCGCGGACGACGATCCCAAGCTGCGGCAGTTCCTGGAGCTGGAGCTCAGCGAAGAGGGCTATGCGGTCCAGAGCGCCGCGAGCGGGATGGAGGCCCTACTGGAGATTCGCCAGGAGAAGCCAGAGCTGGTGATCCTCGACTGGATGCTCCCGGACCTCAGCGGCGTCGAGGTCTGCCAGCGGCTGCGCTCCACCGGACTCGGGATGCCGGTACTGATGCGCACCGGCCGTGATGCCGTGGCCGATCGGGTCGAGGCCCTCGACGCCGGAGCTGACGACTACCTGGTGAAGCCGTTCTCGATCGAAGAGCTCCTGGCGCGGCTACGGGCCCTGGCCCGGCGCGGGGCGAGCAGCGAGCCCGGCCTGCTGCAGATCGACGACCTAGTGCTGAACAACGCCAGCCATGAGGTCAGCCGAGGCAGGGCCGCGATCCACCTGAACCTGACGGAATTCAGCCTGCTGCCGGAGCTGATGCGCAAACCGGGGCGGGTCAAGAGCCCCGAACAGCTGCTCCACAGCGTCTGGGGCGAGGGCTTCGTCGGCGACAGCGACGTCCTGGATACCTACGTGCGCCAACTGCTCCGCAAGCTGGAGTCCGAGGGGCAGCCGACGTTGATCCAGACGGTGCGCGGCGTCGGCTTCCCACTCAAATCCGGGCCCCCGAAGGCCATGGCGGCATGCCCCCACTGTTGGCCGTGGTTGATGACGACCCGGGCATCCGCGAGGTCTTGGCCTGCGAGCTGGAGGACAAACGGGCCGAGGTGAGGCGCTGCCTCGAAGGAGGCGAGCTACTGGCGAATGCCCGGCTGAATGAGTGGAGCTAGTGCTGCTGGATTGTGATCGTGGGCTTGCTCACGGCCCTTGCCCTACCTAATTTCACCGGTCAAGCAGCCAAAGCGAAGATGACTGAGTCGAAAACGCTGGCTGCTTCGTCTCTGAAGCAAGCAGCAGCGGCCCACGCCGAGAACAGCGCGACTGGGGTTCTGCAATGGCAACGCAAAGAGCGCCCAGCCACAACGCGTTATTTCTCCTTTAACTGCAACGGAGCAGCTGGAACGCTGCCTCGTGTCATCGCCGTTGGCACAAACCAATCAGGCGAACTCGAAAACAAATGGCTGATGGCACAGTTGGACCTCGACACCAAGGACTCCAGCTTTGGCCAAATCAAGATGTGCGGAACCATGCCAGGGCTTCCCAGCTGCTGCCCAGGTGGCTAAGCCAAGGTCATGATGAGCGGCGGCCACGGTGGAGTGACTCGGGAGCAGCTTGCCCGCTGGGGCCTGTTTCATCAGGTGCGGCGAGAAGCTTGTATCGACCAACTCATATCGGAAGTCGAACAACCCGACTCCAACCAGCTGAAGATCTTGCAAGAGCAATGGCTCCAGGCGCATGAAATAACTAACCGGCAGGCACTACAAAACTGGCTGCAGAATGAGGGGCTCACCCAAGAGACATGGACCGAGCTGATCAGCCGCCCCTGGCGCTGGCAGCAGTGGTGCCAGCGCCATTTCAAGGACCAACTCACGACCTACTACCTCAAGCGCAAACCGCTCCTCGATCGAGTGAGCTATTCCCTGCTACGCGTTAAAGACAAAGCGCTGGCAACGGAGCTATACCTACGTATCAAGGAAAGGGAAGCGACCTTTGAGCAGGTGGCCTCCGAATATTCAGCCGGCCCCGAACGCAACAGCGGCGGCCAACTCGGCCCGGTCCCGATGCAGCAGCCCCACCCGGTCCTGGCCCGGCTGCTGCAGGTCAGCAGCCCCGGTCAGCTCTGGTCCCCGCAGCAGCTGGAGAACTGGTGGATCGTGGTGCGCCTAATCCAACTCCACACGACCGAGCTCGATAGCAACACGGCCCAACAGCTCGCCCTAGAGCTAGGCGAACAGCATCTGGAGCAGATCTTGGAACTTTCAAAAACAACAACACCAAACTCCTGAAGCCGCCAATACCATGTAGTGATGGTGGATGCCCCTCCTCGACGGGTCTTTCAAGGCTGGGGGCCCCTCGAGACCCTTCCTCAAAACCTGCAGGAGCAACTGCAACCCCAGCTACAGAGCATCAGCCTGCAGCCCGGCGAGATGCTCTATGACTTTGAGCATCTCCCCCCCGGTGTTCTCTATCTCCAGCAGGGACAACTGCGTCTGCTAGGGCTGGATCAGCGCAAAGAACCCTTCACCCTGGAGCGCTACAACAGCGGTCAACTTGCCGGCGCCGAATTACTGCTCCGTGGCATCCCCGGCCAAGCCATGGCGGCCTCCACGGCGCTGCAGGCCTCCCTGCTACCGGCTGAACTCTTTATGCAGCTGATCCAGCAGCACCCGGCGCTGCTCAGCGGCTTCCGGGAGCTCCGGCCAGCTGAGCTCTACGCGGTGACGGCATCCCGCAACGATCCGCGGCTACCGGCCGCCCAGGAGCTGCTGCAATGGGCCCGCCAGGAATGCAGTCAGGCAAACGAGATTGAACTCCTTCCGCCGGGGGAACAGCAGCTCAGCGATGCCGCCGGCCGCTGGCTAATCAGCAGCGGAAATATCATGGGCGTGACCCCAGGCACCCTGCTGAAGGGCACCGCCAAGCTCACCGTGCTGGGCCGGCTTCCAGCGCGTTTATTGCCGGTCCCAGCCCACTGGCCACCCCAACGACAACAGGAACCGAGCAATCTGGCGGCGGCCCCAGCCCCAAGCGAGCCCGCCCGGAGCCTGCAGCTCCAGCGGGAGGCCCTTGAAGACTGGTATGGCCGGCTGCGTGATGACGGCACCTTCCCCCAACACAACGGCACGGGGCCCGTAGAAGAGCCCCTGGCCTGCCTGCGGATGCTCTCGCGGTACTTCGATCTGCCCTTCCGCCGTGATGTCCTGCGGCGGGTGCTCTACGACCAGGTGCAACGGGCCGAGACTGCCGGACTCGGCCTGCAACAAATGGCAGCCATCTGCGATCTGCTTGGCCTGCGCTGCACGCCGCTGCGACCCTCCGCCACCCAACTACTGGAGCGCCTGCCGCTGCCGGCCCTCTGCGTCCTCAGCGGCCACCCGGTGGTCTTCTGGCAGCAAAAGAGCAGTCAAATCCTCGTTGGCGATCCCCTGCGGGGTCAGCAGTGGGTTCCCTGTGATGAGCTCCTGGGCCAGAGCCAGGGAGAGGCCCTTCCCTTGCTCTATCTCGAGGCCAACGCCAGCACCCCCAAGGCCCGCTTTGGCCTCAGCTGGTTCATCCCCGCCATCCGCAAGCACCGCAACAGCCTGATCCAAGTGGTGGTGGCGAGCTTCTTTGTTCAGCTGCTGGGTCTCTTCAACCCGTTGCTAATCCAGCAAATCATCGACGCGGTGATCAGCCAGGGGAATTTCGCCAGCCTCAACGTCCTCGGCACCCTGTTGGTGGCGATGGCGCTCGCCCAGGCCCTAATGGGTGCCCTGCGCACTTATCTCTTCTCGGACACCACCAACCGGATCGACATCTCGCTTGGAGCGACGATCATCCACCACCTGTTGCGGCTGCCCCTGGGCTATTTCGCCAAGCGGCCGGTGGGCGAAGTCAGCAGCCGCATTTCTGAGCTGGAGAAGATTCGCCGCTTCCTTACCGGCACCGCCCTGACAGTGCTGCTGGATGCAGTCTTCTCGATGATCTACATCGGCGTGATGCTGCTCTATTCGGTGCAGCTGACCTTCTGGGCCCTCGCCGTTCTGCCCCTCTTTGTCGCGCTAACGATAGGGGTAGCGCCGGTCATCCGCCGGCAACTGCGCCAACAGGCGGAAGCCAATGCTCGGGTCCAGAGCCATCTGGTGGAAACCCTCTCCGGCATGGAGACCGTGAAGGGCCAGGGGATGGAATTGCCCAGCGAGTGGCGCTGGGAGCAGCTCTATGGCAGCCAGATCCAGGCCGGCTTCCGCAACACCGTCACCAGCACCGCGGCGGGCTCCGCCAGCCAATTCCTCGAGCAGATCTCGGGCCTGCTCGTGATCTGGATGGGCGCAATCCTCGTGCTCAAAGGCCAACTCACCCTGGGGCAACTAATTGCCTTCCGGATCCTCTCGGGCTACGTCACCAGCCCCCTCCTGCGGCTGGCCAGCCTCTGGCAGAACTTCCAGGAAACGGCGCTTTCGCTGGAGCGGTTGTCCGACATCGTCGATCACCGCGAGGAGATCGAGATCGCCGGCGAGAACCTGCCGCCGCTGCCGCCGATTCAGGGCGCGATCACCTACGAGGGCGTCAATTTCCGCTTCGCCAGCAGCGGGCCGCTGCAGCTGCTGAACGTCAGCTTTGAGATCAAGCCCGGTGAGTTCGTCGGCATCGTCGGCAGCAGCGGGTCCGGCAAGAGCACCCTGCTCAAGCTGCTCACCCGGCTCTTTGATCCGCTGGAAGGAACAATCCGCGTCGACGGCTACGACATCTCCAAGGTGGACCTCTACTCCCTCCGCTCCCAGATCGGCGTCGTGCCACAGGACAGCCTGCTCTTTGACGGCACCGTGCAGGCCAACATCGCCCTAACCCGGCCTGAGGCGAACTTCGAGGAGATCTGCGGCGCGGCCCAGGTGGCCTGTGCACACGACTTTATTCAGGCCCTCCCAGCTGGTTACAGCAGTTCTGTCGGTGAGCGGGGGTCAGCCCTCTCCGGCGGCCAGCGCCAACGGATTGCCATCGCCAGGATGGTACTGAAACGTCCCCGGCTGCTCGTGATGGATGAGGCCACCAGTGCCCTCGATGTGGACACTGAGCGCCAGGTCACCCGCAACCTCGCCGAGGTCTACCGCGGCAGCACCGTGCTGTTCATCACCCATCGTCTTGGCAGCCTGCGCCATGCCGATCGAATCCTCGTGATGCACCAGGGCGCCCTGGTCGAGCAGGGGACCCACAGCGAGCTCATGGCCCTGGCGGGGCGCTACGCCACCTTGTACCAACAGCAGGAGGCCGGACTGGAATGAGCACACCAGACGACCAATCCCTCGTCCCCCAGTCCGGGGGTTCCATCTCGCCACTGGAGCACCACGAGGTCCGTTACCTGGCCTCCCCCACCTGGGCCCGGGCCCTGCTCTGGGCGATGGTCGGCAGCGTGGGCTTTGGGATCGTCTACGCCTGCATCGCTCGGATTGACGAGGTCGTCACCGCTACCGGCGAACTCCAGGCCCTGGGGGCCGAACGGCCGATCAAGGCCCCCGCACCTGGGGTCGTGAGCACCATCCCCGTCAAGGAAGGGCAGCTGGTGGGAAAGGACCAGGTGGTTCTCCAGTTCGATCCCGAGGTCAACGACAAGCGCCTGCGCTCTCTTGAGGAACAAGAACGGCTGGAGAAGCGCCGGCTGAGCGAGCAAAACCTAGCCTTCAAAGCGCGGGAAGAGAGCCTGGCCGCCAAGATCCGGAGCCTGAAGGCCACGGCCAACACCGAGCGGGAAATCCTCAAACGCGTCGCCCCCTTGGCCGAGCAGGGCGGGATCCAGATCGTCCAGTTCCTGCAGCAGAAAAACCGCCTACAGGAACTGCAATCAGAGATCGCCCAAACCGAGGCGAACCGCCGGGAGGTGCAATCGGAAGCCCTGAAGGCCAAGCAGGAGAGCCTCAAGGAGCTGTCCAACATCGAGCGACAGCTCACCGAAACCCGCAAAGCGAGCGAATACGAATCCCTGCGCTCCCCCCTGAAGGGCCGGGTGTTTGACCTGGTGCCAGCCAGCCCGGGCTATGCGGCCGCCAACGGAGAGACCCTGCTGAAGGTCGTCCCGGATGGGGCCGTGGAGGCCAAGGTCTTCTTGACCAACGCCGATGTGGGCTTCGTCAAACCCGACATGGCCGCACAGGTGCGGGTCGATGCCTACCCCTTCACCCAATTCGGTGACATCCCTGGAGTTCTCAAATCAATCGGGACGGAGGTACTGCCGGCCGATCAACAGCACCCGCAACCCCGCTTTCCGGCTCTGGTGGTGCTCAAGCAGCAGTACCTCGAGCGCAACGGAAGGCGGTACGACGTGCGCCCCGGTCAAAGCGTCTCGGTGAATCTGATCGTACGCGACAAACCCGTGATCAGCCTGCTGACCGATGCGGTGGAGAAGGCCTGGGATGCCCTGCGCGGCATCAAGTCCGATCAGAGCTGAGCCTTAAGCCACCGCGAGGGCCAACTCGGTGCGATTGCTGACGTTGAGCTTGCGGAACAACTGGTGCACGTGGCTTTCGACGGTGCGCTGGGACAGACACAGGAGCTGGGCGATGGCCTTGTTACTGAGACCCTCCTTAAGCAACTCAATCACCCGCCGTTCGGCCTTGCTGATGCTGGGGCCCTCCGCCATCCGGTGTGCTGCCGGTGTTGCTGACGGTAGTCCCTGAGTTCATGGGCCAGAAGCTGCAAGGGGTGCAGCCGCCGAGACGCCCGCGTCGCTGCGCTCCGCAGGGAAACCGCCGGCAGCTACAGCTGGGCCGGCAGCTCTGGCGTGCGCAGCGGCTGAGGCAACTGGAGCGGCGCCTACTCGTACAGCGGCAGCTACGGCTACCAATGGAACTGGAGTGGCCGCGCCGCCTACAGCTCGAACTACAGCTACGACAGCGGTATGCGTGCCACGGGTGATGCCACTGGCGTCCAGAACTCCAACAACGATTCCGGCAGCGGGGATGACTAGGTTGTTCTACCGGCCGACGGCAATGCAAACCCATCGACGGCAGCGAACTCTTCTCTCCCCCCTGGATCAACCCCGCTCCTACGGCGGCAGCACCCTGAAGGCCCGCACCCAAGCGGCCCAGTGGCTCGTCTCCTACGCCGGCAACCTCGTCTGCAAAGCCGTCGGTCAGCACCGCTTCTAGTGGAACCGCAACGCCATCAAACGCGCTGAGCTCTACCTCAGCTGCACCGAGAACTTGCGCCTCGAGGCCCAGAACAACTTCAGCAAGAGCGCCCATCAACTGGGCCGCCGGGACTACTGCGCAGAAGAGCGGGCCCTGCTCGCCCGCGATCAGATCAACCGCCAGGGCTGGTTAGCCGTTCATCGCCGCGGCCTGGAGGCAAGCCGGCAGGAAGATCCACCAGCTCAGCACCGAGCGGCACTGCTCTTGCTTGTCGCAGGGCAGCGACGAGCAGCGCACGATCGGCGGACCGCTCATGTTGAAGGCCATCGGCACCGGCAGCTGCTTCAGGATCCCCATCGCCGAAAGCGTGCCGGACTTGGCGTTCTCGAGGATCGCGTAGCGCATCGCTTGAATCCCGACCGTGCCGCTGGCCTTAAGCGGCTTGTAGGCCTGGCTCTGCCGCACCAGAAACGCCTCGCCCGCCTTGGAGTTCAAGAGGCGCGAAAGGGCCAGGTAATCAACGCTGTAGGGCTTGGCCAGGGCCACCCGCAGGTCTTCCTCGGGCCAACCCGACCGGATCACCAGCTGCATCAAGCGCTGGTCGCTGAAGGTGCCCTCGTTGATGAACTGCTCGAGCGCGGCGTAGGGAATGCTCCAGACATCGGCTCCCTTGGTGAGCTGAAGGGCCGGGTATGGCTCCCGGGGAGCCGCCATGGCCGGAGCGAGACCGGTGGAGGCGGCGAGCAGGGCCGCCAGAGTCAGAACACGCCGCATCACTAGTTCAGCTTCAGCACAGCCATGAAGGCCTCTTGAGGCACTTCGACCTTGCCCATCGCCTTCATCCGCTTCTTGCCTTTGGCCTGCTTCTGCAGCAGCTTCTTTTTTCGGGAGATGTCACCGCCATAGCACTTGGCGAGCACGTCCTTGCGCATCGCGCTGATGCTCTCGGAGGCGATCACCCGGCTGCCGATGGAGGCCTGGATCGGGATCTTGAACTGCTGGCGGGGAATCAGCTCCTTGAGCTTCTCCACTAGAGCCTTACCGACGTTGTAGGCCTTGTCCCGGTGCACGATCGTCGTCAGGGGGTCGGCCCGTTCGGCGTTGATCAAGACATCCAGGCGCACCAGGTCGTTCTTGCGGTAGCCGATCAGGGAGTACTCCATCGAGGCGTAGCCCTTCGTGCGCGACTTCATCTGATCGAAGAAGTCCGTCACCACCTCCGCCAGGGGCATCTCATAAAGCAGGGTCACCCGCTCGGTGGTGATGAACTTCATGTCGATAAACTCACCTCGGCGCTCCTGGCAGAGCTCCATCAAGGTGCCGTTGTAGGTGTTAGGCGTGTAGATCTCGAGCTTCACGTAGGGCTCTTCGATCGATTCACGCTTCTGCGGATCAGGCAGGGTCGCCGGGTTGTCGACCATAACGATCTCACCGTCGAGCATGTTCACCTGGTAGATCACCGAGGGCGCGGTGACGATCAGATCGAGGTTGTACTCGCGCTCCAGCCGCTCCTGGACGATCTCCATGTGCAGGAGGCCCAAGAAGCCGCAGCGGAAGCCAAAGCCCATGGCGCTGCTGGTTTCCGGCTCGTACTTCAGGGCCGCATCGCTCAGCTGCAGCTTATCGAGGGCTTCGCGCAGGTCCGGGTACTGGTCGGCGTCGGTCGGGAACAGGCCGCAGAACACCATCGGCTTGGCCTCGGTGTAACCCGGCAGCGGCGCCTCAGCGGGGTTGTTCACCAGGGTGATCGTGTCGCCAACGCGGGCATCAGCCACGGCTTTGATCGAGGCCGCCAGATACCCCACTTCACCGGCTTGGAGGCTGTCGACCTTGCGCTGGTCGGGGGCCATCACCCCCACCTCATCGAGCTCGTATGTCTTCTTGCTGGCCATCAGCAGCACCTTGTCCTTGGTGCTGATCGAGCCCGAGATCACCCGGAAGTAGACGATCACCCCGCGATAGGGGTCGTAATAGGAGTCAAAGATCAGGGCCTGGAGGGGCTCCTGCACACGATCCTGCGGCGGGGGAACCCGATCCACCACGGCCTGCAGGATCTCGGGGACCCCCAGGCCACTCTTGGCCGAGCAGGGGATCGCCCCAGTGCAGTCCAGGCCAATGATCGCTTCGATCTCTTCGCTAATCCGATCGGGATCGGCACCAGGCAGGTCGATCTTGTTGAGGACCGGGATGATCTCCAGGTCGTTCTCTAAAGCCAGATAAACGTTGGCCAGGGTCTGCGCTTCAACGCCCTGGCTGGCGTCAACCACCAACAGAGCCCCTTCACAGGCCTGCAGGGAGCGGCTGACCTCATAGGAGAAGTCAACGTGACCAGGGGTGTCGATCAGGTTGAGGATGTAGGTCTCGCCGTCGGCCGCCTTGTACTCCATGCGCGCGGCCTGCAGCTTGATGGTGATCCCCCGCTCCCGCTCAAGATCCATGTTGTCGAGGAACTGCTCCTGCATGTCCCGGACCGCCACCGTGCCGGTGTCCTGGAGCAGGCGATCGGCCAGGGTCGACTTCCCGTGGTCGATGTGAGCAATGATGCAGAAATTGCGGATCCGTGAAGCGGGGACGTCGGTCATTCGCTGTTGAGAGTCCCGGCTCGGACGGCCTTGATCCTAGGGAGCGGCGCTGCGTTCCTAAGCTCAGTGCAACAACGTCTCAGCGCGATGAGCACCGAAACCCCAGCAGCAGCGGCCACCGAGAACGCTGATCCCCGCGCCCTCACCATCGAGAATGTGGAGCGCACCCTCGATGAGCTCCGTCCCTATCTGATGGCCGACGGCGGCAACGTTGAAGTGGTGGAAATCGACGGACCGATCGTGAAGGTGCGCCTGCAGGGCGCCTGCGGCTCCTGCCCCAGCAGCACCATGACTTTGAAGATGGGAATCGAGCGCAAGCTGCGCGAAGCCATCCCCGAAGTCAGCGAAGTCGTGCAGGTGCTCTGAACCCCTCCCCGTAGGCTCAGCGAACTCTTGAACCTTTGGGCCCGTGCTGGATCAGCGCCTGCTGCGCGAGAACCCTGAGCTGATCACCGAGCAGCTCGGGCGGCGCGGCATGAAGCTCGATCTCACGGGCCTTCAGTCGATGGCGCGCCAAGAGCGCGACCTCGAAGAAAAGCGCAGCAACCTCCAAGCCGACGGCAACCGGATCGGCAAGGAGGTGGGCCTCAAGATCAAGGGCGGCTCAGCTCCGAAAAGCCCCGAGGTCCAGGCCCTGCGGGACGAAGGCAACCGGATCAAGCAGCAGGTCGCGATCCTCGAAGAAGAAGAGAAGACCCTGGAGGCCAAGCTCCGCGAAGAGCTACTGACCCTGCCCAACCTGCCCTCAGCCCAGGCGCCCGACGGCAAGGACGAGAACGACAACGTCGAGATCAAGATCTGGGGCAGCCCCCGGGCCAAGGAGGACTGGCTCGAAGAGCACTGGCAGATCGCCGAGCGCCTGGGCCTTTTTGAAACCGAGCGCTCCGTGCGCATCGCCCAGAGCCGCTTTGTGACCCTGATGGGTCTCGGGGCGCGGCTCGAGCGCTCCTTGATCAACTTCATGCTCGACCTACACGGCGGCAAGGGCTACCGCGAGGTCCTGCCGCCGATCCTGGTCAACAGCGCCAGCCTCACCGGCTCCGGCCAGCTGCCCAAATTCGCCGAGGAGAGCTTCCGCTGCGCTGAGGACGACCTCTGGCTAACTCCCACCGCCGAGGTGCCCGTCACCTCCCTGCACCGCGGCGAGGTCATCCCCGCCGAGCAACTTCCGCTCAAGTACGTCGCCTACACCCCCTGTTTCCGCCGCGAGGCCGGCAGCTACGGCCGCGACACTCGGGGGCTGATCCGCCTGCACCAGTTCAACAAGGTGGAGCTCTACTGGTTCTGCCACCCCGACCACTCCGCGGACGCCCACCAACAAATCACCGCGGACGCCGAAGCCGTCCTCGAAGCCCTGGAGCTGCCCTACCGCAAGATCGAGCTCTGCACAGGCGACATGGGCTTCTCCGCCACCCGCACCTATGACCTCGAGGTCTGGCTGCCCGGGGCCGGCGCCTACCGCGAGATTTCCAGCTGCTCGGTCTGCGGCGACTTCCAGGCGCGCCGCTCCGCCATCCGCTGCAAGGAGGGCAAAACCACCCAGCTGCTGCACACCCTCAACGGCAGTGGTCTGGCAGTGGGGCGCACCATGGCCGCCCTGCTGGAGAACGGCCAGCAGATCGACGGCTCGATCGAGATCCCCGCGGCCCTCGTGCCCTACTTCGGCGCTGAGACCATCCCCGCCGCCTAGGCGTTCAGCCCCAGCAGGCCGTTGCTTCGCTGACGGATCTGGGCCAGGCGCTCAGCGCTCGCCCCCAGCTCCTCACCCCAAGAGGGAATCAGGGACTTGAGCTTCTTCTGCCAGGCCTCACTGGTGAAACGCTCTCCCATGCAGCGCTGCAGCACCTGCACCATCGTCTCCACAGCGGTCGAGGCACCGGGGGACGCCCCCAGCAGGGCCGCCAGGGAGCAATCGGCGCTGCTGACCACCTCGGTGCCCATCTGCAGGCAACCGCGGCCGTCCACCTGCTTGATGATCTGCACCCGCTGGCCCGCCACCGCCAGCTCCCAGTCGTTGGCGTTAACCTCGGGTAGGAAGTCGCGCAGGCTGTCGATCCGCTGCTTCGGGCGCTGGACGACCTGCCCGACCAGGTAGCGGACCAGATCAAAGTCATTGGCCCCCACCTGCAGGGTAGGAAGCAGGTTGTAGGGCTTGATCGAGCGCCCCAGATCCCAGAGGGAGCCCTGCCTCAAAAAGCGGGTGCTGAATCCGGCGTAGGGACCAAAGAGCAGCGCCCGCTGGCCATCGATCCAGCGGGTGTCCAGGTGGGGGACGGACATTGGCGGCGCGCCGACCGCGGCCTTGCCATAGACCTTTGCGTTGTGGGCCTTAATCACCTTGGGGTTGCGACAGACCAGCCACTGGCCGCTAACCGGGAAGGCGCCATAGACCCGGGCCTCGGGGATGCCGGAGCGCTGCAGCAGCGGCAGGCTGCCGCCCCCCGCCCCCAGGAAGACAAACGGTGCCTCCAGCTCTCCGGAGCTGGTCTGCACCCGCCAACCGGCACCGCCCCGCTCGAGCCCGAGCACGGACTGGCCCAAGCGCAGATCGACGCCCTGCAGCAAGGCCCGGGTGAGGGCCCCGAAGTTCACATCGGTACCGCGGGCCACCCGGGTGGCCGCCAAGGGTTGATGCATGCGGCGGCCGGCCATCACCAGAGGCATCCACTCCCGCAGTTGCTCCGGATCGGTACTCCAGGCCATGTCGGCGAACTGGGGCGCCGCCTGCAGGGCGTCAAAGCGGCGGCGCAGGTAATCGACGTTGGTCTGCCCCCAGACAAAGCTCAGGTGCGGCACCGCGCGAATGAAACCGGCCGGATCACTGAGCTGCTGGCTCTCCACCAGGGAACTCCAGAACTCCAGGCTGCGCTCAAAGGAAGCGTTGATCGCCAGGGCCTTCCCGGTGGGAATGGAGCCGTCCTCGGCAGCCGGGCTGTAGTTGAGCTCGCAGTTAGCAGCGTGGCCGGTGCCGGCGTTGTTCATCGGCCCACTGCTTTCGCAGCCCAGCTGGGGGAGCCGCTCCAGCACCACCACCTTCAGGCTGGGATCAAGCTGCCTAAGCAGGTTCGCCAGGGTGGCGCCCATGATCCCGGCGCCCACCAAGAGGGCATCGCAGCGTTCACTCATGGAGCCGGAATCAAGCGGGGCGCACGGTCACCCAACGCTATGGCCGTGCCTTCCCCCCCACAATGGACGCACTTTGGATCTGCAGAGATGGGCGTCCTGACGGCTCTGGCGATCCTGGCCGGCCTGATCGTGGTACATGAGGCCGGGCACTTCTTTGCGGCCACCTGGCAGGGAATTCGCGTCAGTGGTTTCTCGGTTGGCTTCGGCCCGGTGCTGCTCGAGAAGCAGCGGCGGGGGGTGCAGTTCGCTCTACGGGCGATCCCACTGGGGGGCTTCGTGTCCTTCCCCGATGACGACGAGGACAGCGCGATCCCGACCGACGACCCGGACCTTCTCAGCAATCGCCCCCTGCATCAGCGCGCCCTGGTGATTGCCGCTGGCGTGATCGCCAACCTGCTGCTGGCCTGGGCCGTGCTCCTCGCCCAAGGCGCCTTCGTTGGCATCCCGGCCGGCTTCAGCGCCACCCCCGGCGTCCTGGTCTCCGGCGTCCAGCAGGGCAATGCGGCAGCGGCCTCCGGCCTGAAGGCCGGCGACCGGATCCTGGCGGTGGACGGTCGCGACCTCGGGGGCGGACAAACCGCGGTCAGCCAACTGGTGGAGTTGGTGAAGGGGGCCCCGGATCAAACCCTGCGCCTGCGCGCCGAGCGCCAAGGCCAGCCCCTCGAACTCAAGCTGACCCCGGCGGACCTGAGCGGCATCGGCCGAATCGGCGCCCAACTGCAACCGAGCGGCATCGAGGCCTTCCGCCGGCCCCGCAGTCCGATCGAGGTGATCAAACAGGCCAACCATGACCTCGTCCTGCTGACCAAGCGGACGGTGGACGGCTTTGTGACTCTGGTGACCCACTTCGGTGAAACCGCTGGCCAGGTCTCCGGTCCGGTGAAGATCGTCGAGATGGGGGCATCCCTGGCCAAACAGGGCGGCAGCAGCCTCTTCCTCTACACCGCCTTGATTTCGATCAACCTGGCCGTGCTGAATTCCCTGCCCCTGCCGATGCTCGATGGCGGGCAGTTCGCCCTGCTGCTGCTGGAGGGTCTGCGCCGCAAACCCCTACCCGAGAAGTTCCAGATGGCCTTTATACAGTCGGGCTTTGTCCTGCTCGTAGGCCTCAGCGTGGTCCTGATCGTCAAGGACACGAGCCAGCTGGCGGCGGTTCAGCAGTTGCTGGGACGCTAAGAGGTAGTCTTTCTAGTCACTGCTAACGAGATCCAGGCCGCATGGCGAAGAAGTCGATGATTGCGCGCGACGTCAAGCGCCAAAAGCTTGTTGATCGCTACGCCGCGAAGCGCGCAGCTCTGATGGCCGCCTTCGAAGCCGCCGGCGATCCGATGCAGCGCCTGGAAATCCACCGCAAGATCCAGAACCTGCCCCGCAACAGCGCCCGCGTGCGTCTGCGCAACCGTTGCTGGGCCACCGGCAAGCCCCGTGGGGTGTACCGCGATTTCGGCCTGTGCCGCAACCAGCTGCGTGAGCGCGCCCACAAAGGCGAACTGCCCGGCGTGGTCAAGTCCTCCTGGTGAGCTCCACGATCCTCTGATCGACCTAAAGGGCGCCTTAGGGCGCCTTTTTTGTTGCCGGCCTGCGTTGTGGCATTCCGGAAGAGATTGCGCCAGTTTTCCGCACGTCTTCGGGCTCAGATGCAAGAATTACTCTTGACAACAAACAAGACATAAGCCCACGTGCAAGGTCACACTCAGTCGGTCTCCTTCGATGGTCGGGAGATCCGGCTGACCACAGGTCGGTTCGCCCCGCAAGCCGGGGGTTCCGTGATGGTCGAATGCGGAGATACCTCTGTTCTCGTCACTGCCACCCGCTCCGGCGGCCGTGAGGGCATCGATTTTCTGCCGCTGATTTGCGACTACGAGGAGCGCCTCTACGCCGCTGGCCGCATCCCCGGCAGCTTCATGCGCCGGGAGAGCCGTCCCCCTGAGCGCGCCACCTTGATCGCGCGCCTGATCGACCGCCCGATGCGTCCGCTGTTCCCCAGCTGGTTGCGGGACGACCTGCAGGTCGTCGCCACCTGCATGTCCCTCGATGAGCGGGTTCCGCCCGATGTCCTGGCAGTGACCGGCGCCTCCCTCGCCACCCTGCTGGCCAAGATCCCCTTCAACGGACCCATGGCCGCCGTGCGGGTGGGTCTGCTGGGTGATGACTTCATTCTGAACCCGAGTTACCGCGAGATCGAGCGCTCCGAGCTAGATCTGGTGGTCGCCGGCACCCCACAGGGCGTGATCATGGTCGAAGCGGGTGCCAACCAGCTGCCCGAGCAGGACGTCATCGAAGCAATCGACTTCGGCTACGAGGCCGTCTGCGAACTGATCAAGGTCCAGCAGACCCTGCTAAAGGAGCTCGGCATCGAGCAGGTCATCCCCGAGGCCCAGACCGTCGACGCCACCCTGCCCAGCTTCCTGGAGAAGGAGTGCAGCAAGGGCATCGGCGATGTCCTCAAGCAGTTCAGCCTGACCAAGGCTGAGCGCGACGAGCAGCTCGATGCGATCAAGGCCCAGGCGGCCGAGAAGATCAGCGGCCTCAAGGACGACGACGACGTGAAGTTGGCCGTCAGCAGCAACGGCAAGGCCCTGGGCAACAACTACAAGGCGCTCACCAAAAAGCTGATGCGCGCCCAGATCGTCCAGGACGGCAAGCGCGTCGACGGCCGCAACCTCGATGAGGTGCGTCCGATCAGCGCCGCCGCCGGTGTGCTGCCCAAACGCGTGCACGGCTCCGGTCTGTTCCAGCGCGGCATGACCCAGGTTCTCTCCTGCGCCACCCTCGGCACCCCGAGCGACGCCCAGGAGATGGATGACCTGAATCCGTCCAACGAGAAGACCTATCTCCACCACTACAACTTTCCCCCCTACTCCGTCGGCGAAACCCGCCCGATGCGCAGCCCCGGCCGCCGCGAAATCGGCCATGGCGCCCTGGCCGAGCGGGCTCTGATCCCCGTCCTGCCCAGCAAGGAGAGCTTCCCCTACGTGCTTCGCGTGGTGTCGGAATGCCTGAGCTCCAACGGCTCCACCTCGATGGGTTCGGTCTGCGGCAGCACCCTGGCCCTGATGGATGCCGGCGTGCCCCTGAAGGCCCCCGTGAGCGGCGCCGCCATGGGCCTGATCAAGGAGGGCTCCGAGGTGCGGATCCTGACCGACATCCAAGGCATCGAGGACTTCCTCGGCGACATGGACTTCAAGGTGGCCGGCACCGAGAAGGGCATCACGGCCCTTCAGATGGACATGAAGATCACCGGTCTCGAAGTGAAGACCGTGGCTGAGGCCATCAACCAGGCCCGCCCGGCCCGTCTGCACATCCTCGAGAAGATGCTCGCGGCGATCGACAAGCCCCGCGATGTCATGAGCCCCCACGCCCCTCGCCTGCTCAGCTTCCGGATCGACCCCGAGCTGATCGGCACCGTGATTGGCCCCGGCGGCCGCACCATCAAGGGCATCACCGAGCGCACCAACACCAAGATCGACATCGAGGACGGCGGCATCGTCACGATCGCCAGCCACGACGGTGCAGCGGCTGAGGAAGCCCAGCGCATCATCGAAGGCCTCACCCGTCGCGTTTCTGAAGGCGAAGTCTTCAGCGGTGCCGTCACCCGCGTGATCCCTATCGGCGCCTTCGTCGAGATCCTGCCCGGCAAGGAAGGCATGATCCACATCTCCCAGCTCAGCGAAGCCCGCGTGGAGAAGGTGGAAGACGTAGTCAAGGTGGGCGACCAAGTCACGGTGCGCGTCCGCGAAATTGACAACCGCGGCCGCATCAACCTCACCCTGCGTGGGGTTCCCCAACAGGACGAGCCGGCCCAGGCCTGATCCAGCCAAGCCCCCGCAAGGGGGCTTTCTTATGACCTAAACCGTGAAGCCCGGATCGATGCGGCCCATCGCCTCGGCCGCTTTCGCGCAGAGCTCCCTGTGACTCATGCCGTGGCTGGCGATCAGGCAGCCGGCCTGGCGCACATCACCAGTGTTGTAACGAAGGGGGGCACCGTCAGCGTGGGTGAAGGCGCCACCCGCCGCCTTGAGCACGGCCGCGGGAGCCGCCATGTCCCAGTCCTTCGGAGCGCTCTTGCCCGAGAGGGAGATGTAGACATCGGTCTCACCGCGCAGGATCGTGGCGACCTTGCCGCCGACGCTGCCGATAGCCTTGGTGTCGCCGAGGGCCAGGGCCTCCAGCAGCTTCTCGAGCCGTTGGTCCCTGTGGTTGCGGCTGGCCACCAGGACCATCTCGCCAAGGGCCTGGCGGCGGCTGAACTGGGCGGGCTGCTGGTCACCGGCGCGGTTCTCGCGCCAGGCGCGGCCCTCGGGCACGAGGCCGAACCAGAGGTCCTCCAGCAGCGGTTGCAGCACCACCCCCAAGACGGCCTCCCCGCGGTGCACGAGTGCCAGATGCACGGCGTACTCGCCAGTGCCCTGAAGAAAGTCCTTGGTGCCATCAAGGGGATCCAGGATCCAGAGCCACTCGGCATGCAAGGGCTCCCCAGCGGTGAGCTGCTCCTTAGCGGTCTCCTCGCTGAGCAGGGTCCAACCGGCATCGGGATAGGCCTTGGCCAGCCCCTCAAGCAGCCACTGATTAACCGCAAGATCGGCCGCACTGACGGGCCCCTCGCCCCCTTCATCCACGCTCAGGGCCTTGGGAAAGCCGTAGGGGGGCTGCTCCCCGCGACCGTAGGCCAACAGGATGTCCGCGGCGCCCCAGCAGAGCCGGCGTAGATCCGCCAAGAGCTGCTCCTCCGCGATGCCAGGGGGGAAGCAAGCGGCGGCGGGCATCATGGAAGGGCAAAGGAGCATTGTGATGCAGGGCGCTGAACCCGCTGCAGGCGTGCTCTATCTAGTAGGCACCCCGATCGGGAACACCGGGGACCTCTCCACGAGGGCCAAAACCGTTCTGGCCGGGGCGGATCGCATTGCCTGCGAAGACACCCGCCGCAGCGGCCTCCTGCTGCACAACCTGGGCATCAAGAGCCGGTTGGTGAGCTTCCACGAGCACAACCAGGCCACCCGGATCCCGGAATTGCTGGAGGCCCTAGAGAACGGCGAAGCGATCGCGGTGATCAGCGACGCCGGCCTGCCGGGCATCTCGGACCCGGGGGAGGAGCTCGTGGCGGCAGCCCGCCAACAAGGGCGCACGGTGATCTGCGTGCCGGGCCCCTGTGCAGCGACGACAGCCCTGATCAGCAGTGGGCTGCCCTGCGGCCGCTTCTGCTTTGAAGGCTTCCTGCCGCCGAAGGCCACGGCCCGGCGAACGCGGCTGCTGGCCTTAGCCCAGGAAGAGCGCACCCTGGTCTTCTACGAGGCCCCCCACCGCCTACTGACGGTGCTCGAGGACCTGCTGGAGCTGCTCGGGGATCGCCCCATCGCGGTGACCCGCGAACTCACCAAACGCCACGAAGAGCAGGTGGGCCCGAGCGTGTCGGTGGCCCTAGAGCACTTCCGCGAGCACGCGCCCCAGGGGGAGTTCACCCTGGTGCTAGGCGGAGCGGAGGTAAAAGCGAGCGAACGCCCCAGCGATGCCGAGTTGCGGGAGCAGCTTCAGGCCCTCATCGATGGCGGATTGAGCCGCAACGATGCCGCACGCCAACTGGCACGAAGCACGGGCATCGCCAAACGTGAGCTCTACGCTTTGCTGCATCAAGACGACAACACCGCCTGATGCTGCTGCGCCTGCGCCTACTTCTGGCCAGCCTGGGTGGTGGGGTGCTGCTGTTATTCATCCTCTGTCTGGGCGCCCAGAACCTCGACCAACGCACCCGGCTCAACCTGGGGGTTGGCCGCACGGGTGAGCTCCCCACCGGCTTTCTGTTGGGGGTCTCCCTGGTGATTGGAGTGATCAGCGGCGGTGCCGCGAGCGCCCTACTGATCCCCGGCCGTGATCAGGCTTCGGGCAGGGAATAAAGCAGGCCGCCTTCCACCACTAGGCGGGTAATGCCCTGGGCCACCAGGTAGGAGGAGCGGCGCTGGAGCACGTCGCTATCTGGCACCTTGATCACCCGCTGGCTGCGGCCGCACTGGCGCTTGGCCTGGCGGGGGTTCGTGAAGAGCATCAGGGCCTGGCGGGCCTGCTCGGTCTCCGGTAAGGAGCCGAGCTCCGGGAATTCGTTTAGGGGCTTGGCCTGAAGCTCCACGACTTTGTCCACGAGCATGTAGACGCTGCTGGGCAGCAGGCCGGGGAGCAAGGGGATCGGGTCGATCAGCTCAGCCGCTAATGCCGCGCCAGAGGCGGTCGCATCGGAGCTGTCATCGCAGTCCTCGAAGTTCTCCTCATCGCCGTCATCGCCGAAGTCATCAGCGTCATCGATCGCCAAAATGCCGGCGTCCTCGCCCGCCTCGTCGTCTGACTGGTCGACCTCATCGACGATGGGGGCCGCGGCTGGCTCGTCAGCTGGGGGCTCGACCTTCACCTCGATCGGCTTGGCGGCCGAGCGGCTGCGGGATTGCTTTTTGAGCGTGGCAAGCTCTTCCGGATCGATCCCAGCCTTGAGCACACGGCTCACCGTGTTGGGGCTACAGCCGTAGCTCGCGGCAAGGGCCTGGGCGGTCTCGCCCTGGCGGTAACGAGCGACCAGCTCCTCTTTTTGGCTTTCGCTCAGCCGTGGAGCGGGCATGACGACATTGATGTCCAGCACACCACAATAGAAGCCTTGGTTCACCTGGCAAAATGCGTCAGATCCAAGCTCCCTTAGCTCAGTTGGATAGAGCAGCTGCCTTCTAAGCAGCCGGTCGTTGGTTCGAATCCAACAGGGGGCGTCTAGAGCTCGTATTCCTCTTCAAAACGCGCCATCAGGCCGTTGTAGAGGGCGAGGGTGCCTTCGGTTTCGTCGCAGAAGCCCTTGACGCGATACGTCCCAATCAGATGGGTCAAGGAGGCGTGCACCTGGGCAAACGCCTGGGCAAATTCATTCTGAATATCTTCGTCGCGGATGTCGCGGATCTTGGCTGTCATCAGCTCAACCTTTCGCTGAGCGACGACCATCTCCGCCTCCATCTCCTTGTTGAGTTTCCGGCGCTTGGCAGCCATCAATCCCGCTCTTATTGAGCCCCACATCTACACCAGTGGGGCCTGCTGGCTGGGAGCGCGGCGCTAGTGGTAGGGGATGCAGTCAAATCCGCGAGATGTCTTGCCATCACTAGGTGAGGCAGCGACCCAATGTTGCCCGGCCACGATGCAAGCCTTAAGGGTCGGCATGGGGACCTTGGTCACCGCGACGTCCTTGGGGCCGACCCTTAGGGGATCAAAGTTCGAGCGCACCAGCCAGGCCTCGTAGGCCACCGCGGCCGGCATCGAGACCCAGACGAACGCGACCAGCAACAGACGCCTCACAGCTCGACAGGTGCTCCGCGCACCCTGCCATGGGTGCCCGAGACGCGCCCGACGTCGTTACAAACGAGCGGCGCTCATCCAGTCCGCCCGGGGATCCACACTGCGTGCCGCCCGGAGTTGCTCGAGCAGCTGACGTTCCTGGTCGCTGTAGCGGGCGGGATGCTTGAGGCTGAGGCTGAGCAGCAGGTCCCCGCGACCGCCCTTGGCCGGCCATCCCTTGCCCTTAAGGCGCAGGCTTCGGCCCACGGCCATCGCCGGGGGTACCGAGACGGTGGCTTCTCCATCGGGCGTCGCCACGCGGACTTCGCCGCCCAGGGCCAACTCGTCGAGGCTGAGGGGAAGATCCGCCTTGAGCAGATCCCCATCGAGGATCCAGACCGGGTGGTCCTGGACCTGCAGCGTCAGGTAGAGATCGCCGCGACGACCGGTTCCGGGCTGCAGATTCCCTTTGCCCTTTAGGCGCAGGCGACTGCCCGGCTTCACGCCTGCGGGGATGCGGACCTGAACGCGTTCGTCATTCACCGCCAGGGTCCGCTCGCAGCCGCGGAAAGCCTCCGAGAACGACAGGGAGATGCTGGCATCGGCATCTAGATTGACCGGCGAGGCCTGACGGCCGGGGCCGCCCGCGAAGCCGCCACCGGGGAAACCCGATCCAAAGCCACCGAAACCACCCGGGGCTCCAGCAAATCCGCCGCCGGGGCCGCCAAAGCGACCGAGAAGGTCATTGATGAAGTCGTCGAAATTGCCGTAACGGCCGAAGTCGACATCCACGCCACCGGGGCCAGGCCCCGCACCCGCCTGACTCCAGTACTGGCCAAACTGCTCATAACGCCGGCGCTTATCAGGATCCGAGAGAACCTCGTAGGCCTCACTGACTTCCTTGAACTTGGCCTCGGCGCCCTTGTCCCCGGGATTCACATCAGGGTGGTACTGGCGGGCGAGCTTGCGGAAGGCCTTCTTGATCGTGTCCGCATCGGCCCCACGCTCAACGCCCAGAACTTTGAAATAGTCGCGGTAACCGTTGGCGCTCATCGCAGCAGCGGGGAAGGACCGATCAACGGCCCCTCAAGTGTCCCAGCCCTGGGGTGGATTGAGCGAGGGGGCAAACAGGCGGAAGGCCGAACGCGTAACCAGCCCCGCCATCGCCTTTAGGGTGCGGCCAACACCTTCCAAAGCAGCTATGGCAGGCTTTCGCAGCGTTCAACTCCTGGGACGCTTGGGCCTGGGCCTGCTGATGTCCGCGCCAGCGCTGCTGCCGGCCGCCCAGGCCGCCGAAGAACACCCGGCCGCCGCCAGCTCGTCGACGACGCGGCAGAAACAATTGGCCGAGCACCTCAAGACCCAGGGATTTGTGGTCTACGGGGCTTGGTGGTGCCCCCACTGCAACACGCAAAAGGAACTCTTTGGCGCCGAAGCCATTGCGTTACTGCCCTACGTCGAATGCGCCCAAGAACAGGAGGGCCGCCAACGCTGCATGGCCGCCAAGGTGCGGGCTTACCCGACCTGGGACTACCAGGGCGAGCGCCGCGAAGGCTTGATCAGCCTGGAGGAACTCGAGGTGTGGAGCCGCTTCCCCGCCGCTCAATCCGAGGCGGTCACACCGAAGCAGTGAATCAGGGCGTCGCCCAAGGTGTTGACCCTCTGAAGCTGAGCCTCGTCGGCCTGGACTAGGGCATCCCCATGGACCCAGAGCAACGCGGGCTTGCTCTGGGTGAAGCCATGCTGCTCGGCAATCGTGAGGATGTGGTCCACACCAGCGTCGGCGTGGATGTGGTCGCGAATGGCCTGATTGATCCCGACCTTAAAAAGGAAGGTGAGAAGAGCCGCGGCGGTCACGCAGCGCATCGCGAGAGTCCTCTCCATGCTGAAGAGGACGTCCTGTTTTGGCTGCGACCGCCCATGAAAATGCATGTCGCCAATACGGTCGCGGTGTCGCTCCTGTCGACGGCCGTCTTGGTGCTGGCGCTGAAGGACAAGTCATGCCCGAGCACCACGCCAGCCGCTGGCACACAAACCGCACCAACCGCCCAAGCTGCTGGTGCGGCGAATCCCGCTCCACCGGCTCCAGCGAGCTCCCAGCGTCAACGCCGGGAGCTCGGCAAGTTTTAAGAGGCCAAATCAGTGAAGTCCTTCAAGTTGAACTGACCGTCGCCGCCAAAGAAGTGATCAAACTCAGGGCTGCGCGCCACAACTGACTCGTTCGAGACGCCCAACAACAGTGCATCTGGATCCTGGTGATGCAGCGCAAATGCACTGTCCATGAACAGTGCATAGGGACGATTGGCTGTCGCCACAAGGATGGCGCGCCCCTCAGCCAAGGCTTTGAGACGTTGGCTGAGGAGACAGAAGGCCCGGTCGAGGCGAATCATCATGAGGTCCAGACCTCCTCCCCCAATGCTGGCCACAGATCACCTGTCTGGCCGCAGGGTTCACGCCCTGCCTGGAGATGCGAGGAGAAAGCAACCAACAAAAAAGCCGGCATCCAAGGGCACCAGCTTCGGAGAAAGTGTTGGGGTCGGAGCTTCTGAAGGAGGCACACCTGGGGCCAAGGATCCAGGCGTCGAGGGTGATTCTCCCGGGGCACCTCACGCGGCGCAGGTGGAGTGCCGACAGCTCAGACGTCGATTTGTGTCCGATCTGCCGGCCCGTTCACAATCGGTAGAAGACTGTTGGAGCATTGGCCTTCGGTCAGCTCGCTCCTGGTGACTGGTTCGGTGGAGTGTCGGTCAAATCCGCCTCCAAGATCTATGGTCCCAATATCGGAGGAATCGAGGCCATGGGCAAGCGGGATGAATACCCATTGCATCCGGGCCAACTCCGATTGAGAGTGATCAATTGCCGTCAGCGCAGATCCTGGTCTCCGACCGAAGCCTGATCGGTGCGAGCCAAGACCGCCTCGCCATCGGTGTAGTGCTTGAACTCCAGCCAGTTCGCGCTGGGGTCTTGTACAAAAAAGGTGTGATGCTCCAGCGGTCCGCCGGCGTAGCGGCACTTCGGTGTAACCGCGAAGGGACATCCCTGCGCGACGAGTTGATCGCGGAGCTGCTCCCAACGGTGCAAGGGCGCAAAGACCAATCCGAAATGACGGGGATAGATCCCACCCTGCGGCAGCTCCTGGAGCCCCGGCGTGGATTGCAGGACCAGCTGATGTCCCTCGAAGTCGAGAATCGCAGCCTGATGACTACGGCGTCCCGGACGGCAGCCCAGGGTGACGACGTACCAGTCGTGGCTGCGTTGCAAATCGATCGCCGGGATCGAAAGATGAAAGCAAGGGCGCTCCACCGTGCGCGGCCTAGGCCAGCCCCGGCTTGCAGAGGCGACCGTTGCAGCCCTGCCAGAACTGGACATAGGGGCTCAGGAGCGCGCCATGCAAGCTGCAAAATCCATGGCAGCTCGGATCCCCTTTGACATAGGGGCAACCCGAACATTGAAGCTGCAGTTGAGAGCGCATGGAGGCGAGATGAAGATCTCCCCTGGTGCCATGGGCAGGGACTGCGTGGGGAGAGTGGAACACGAGCTTGCTCCCTTCAGGTGCGTATTCCCGGTCTAGGAACGCCCTTGGGTTTCGGCTAATGAAAAGGAGGGAATCCAAACGGGAGCCTCCAGCCGGGGTGGCCGCAGCACGGATCTCTGGCTACGACGGAACCAGTCGAAGTGATGCAGTGGAAGACGGACTCTTAGGCCTCGCCGGGCTTGTGATCCTCTTGGCCCTAGCCGGTTTTGGACTGCAGGAACTGGCCGTTGAACTGCGCAATGCCCAGGACCACCCCTCCACGTAATAGCGCCGCGGCCGACTGGGGGAGCTAGGCGCTAGAGGTGGGATGGCTGCTGCCCGATCCATGGCCCTTCAACGACTGCGCTCAATCAAAAAGCACTTGATTCAATCAATGGACCGCCTCACCCAGGGGGGCTCCAAACGAGCCAAAACCAAACGGATCATCAGCCAGAAAAGCCAAGAGGCCTACGAGGTCGTCTGCGGCGTAGCCGGGTGTGTCCTCAAAAAACGAGCCAAGCTCAAGGCTTAAGGCATCAGACAGGTCGACCTGCAGATGACCAGAACCACCGGGCTTAGTTCGCTGAGACCAGCAATGGAACTCCCCACCGCGGCTTAAAGCCGCATTTTTTTTGCCGATGAACAGAGGAGCTGTTCGAGTGACACAAACCGCCTTACGGCCCTGGCCGCAACGATGAGCGATACGACTTTGGATCGAGGGTCTCGAGAGAGCTGGCTGGACAGTTCTCACCCGTGGCATTTGCACTGGCACATCCATCAGGGATGTATGTATCGCTTGAGACGCCAGCTCAACTGCAACCGGAGCCATCACTGATCTATGCGCAGGCTTCGTGAGTGGAAACAACCTTCATAGCCCGTCCAAGCGACGAGGACTTAGCCCTCTTGTGGCCGACCACCCCTTATACCTGTTGGATCGGCGGCGACATTTCATTGCCGTGCAGGTGTGAGCTGTGCACTGCTCACCGACGTTTGCGCTGGGAAGAGGAAGAGGGGTGAAGCCCCACAGCCCCTCCGGCTTCAGAGAGAAACGGCAGAAGGGTGTTGTTGGCGATTGGAGGGACCCAGCCACCGCCAAACGGCTCGAAGTGTTCACCGCTCGTCGTCTGGAGTTATGGCAACGCATGCGAAATAAGGGAACCGCCCTCCGACTCACTGCTCAGTAGTGGGGAGTGTTGAGGTGGGGGAGATTGGCACTCCCCCTTCTCGGACAACGACCCATGTACCAGTCGCCTACTGAACGGTTGTGACCTTGGCCCTGGAGAGCTCGCAAGGATTGGTCGCGCAGCCTCTAGGACAAGCGGGGCGGTAAGAACCAGCTCAGGCTCGTGGACTGCGCACCGTGGAAGTTATGGCAGGCCTAAAACCCTAGGAGCATCAGTAGTTGTACTCAGGATTCCTCTATCTCTCCGAGAAGTGCGACCGCATGAGAAAACGCAATTCCAGCGGCTCACCACTCTCCTACCGGCCGCCGGATCGGCTTGGGCACTACGCAGTCACTCTTAGTGGTGCTGGGTTGTTCGCTCCGCCTGAGCACCTCTTCTGCGTTCCACAGTCCTTGAACTGATTGGCAGTGACCCTGCGGGTCACAGACCCTGAAGAAGTTGCCTCCCAAAGAATCGAGCGTTGAACCCTTGGCCGTGTCCTTGATGCGTGTGCAAGGCATCAGTGCTTAGCCGCTACACCTGCATAAACAGAGGCGCAGGAGCTGTACAAGGGCATTCAGCACTGTCGTGCTCCACTTTCACTGAAACCTGGTGCAGCGGCAGTGATGTGGACAAACCCAACAAGAATCAAACGATTTCAGCGGGCGCCCCAATGAGAGCCGGCAGCGCGCGTTGTGCCGAAAGGGCTACAAAAACCTGAGCTTATCAGCCGGCGAAAAGTTTCCTATCCCATTTCGTAAATCGCACTTAGTACGCAGACGTAGCGAGACAATATTCAACTCGTCAGAAAGGAATACCCCGATCTACGTAGGCATCAAACTCGTTCATCTTCTTGAGAGCGAAGGGCTTAAGCTGAACTGACTTAGTCCTCATCTGCTTCATCATTAGAGCCTCATTGCTGTTGCAGGTTGGATTATTCGGCTGGCTCCAAGCTGTTGCCAGTTCAGCGCAATACCTCTTAACACTTCCGAGCCAGGATAGGATCCTATTGATCCTTGCTGGCAATTAAAAAGAGGATTTCAAGGGGTGATTTCTTCTCCAATTAAGTCGCCAAGAAAAAACATAAGTGGTCGACCCAAGGGGCGTGGGGCCTCCTCAGATGACGCCCCACAGGTTTATGCGGCGACTCCGGTCGGCACAAGCATGAGAACCGCCAGAGAAAGTACGGTTGTGGGAACTAACCCCAACAAGCCGACCATTAAAAAGGGCGGGGGTTAACCCACCCTTGGCACCTGACCCAAAGCAAGCGAGGCAGAGTCTGTTGGCGTCTAAACCCTTGTTAGGATTCCAATCAAGTAGGCAGCATCGGCAAAAGCGCTCAACCTCGGAGAACATAAGAAAGGAGACGAGCCAACACCATCACTCTCTCCTGGCCATTGCTCATCAGCGGGGAGTGTTGAGTTAGGGGAGCTTGCACTCCTCCGCTGGGATCACGGTGAATAGCTCGACCGTCTCATTAGCGATTGTGGCCTAGATGCTTGAAGGGAGCTAGGACCTCAGTAATGAGCCAGTACCCAGCCCAGGGTCAACACACCGACCAGCAGTATCCAAAACATTTGATTGGGCTCAGGCCTCCGCTAGCACCCATCCCAGTGCGATTATGCCAAACACGAGTAGCGGCAGAACTCCCATGACTTCGATCCGTCGTGAAGGTCGCTAACCCTCTCAGATTCGAGCCTAAAAGACATCAGCAATTGTGCTCAAGCATTCTGTCTCTCACTGGGCAATAAGCGCACACAGAGAAGGGCGGCGTCCCCACCGCCCCCTCGACACCTACCCGTCAGAACGAAGGCAGGCCTTGTAGGTGGCGGAGCCTTGACAGGTGGGGCATCAGGAACTGACATCAGTAGAAACACCTGTTCAAAGCTTGCGATCCATCAAACGGCGTCCGGCAAGCCCGTCATCGCAGTTTTCTGCTGATCCACCTCTGATCGTCACACCCGACAGAAGGAGATGGGTCGATCCCCCGAAGCTGGCTAGAAAAGGATCAGACCTACCGAAAAACAATGAACAACGCACGTGATCTCATCAACGCCCACCTCTACCCTGTGCTGGCAACGGCTGGTACCATTTTTCTTGCGGTTGGAATGGCAAACGTTATCCAGATCAATCAAAGAATGCACGCTGTTGAAGAAGAGGCCAAGTACTTCAACCATTGCATCAAGGCTCATATCGAGGAGAACTCCAAATACCTGATTGATGAGATCGTCGTCCACTGCAATGGCAGCTACAGAGAGCCAAAGACATCTTTGGCTCAATAGAAAACGTCAACGAGGAAATGCGGTAACAGTTGAGCATGAGGAACCAGGGTTTTACAGGCTTTGTTCTTGCCTACAAACGGCCCCACTGGCTTCACAAGCGCTGCATTTGAGGGGTGTTGATGGGCGACTGGGGGAAGCCAGCCACCGCCACAAGGATCGAGGAGTACGCGTCTCCTCCTACCCGCCACCTGAAATCGCGTTGACATTCTGAACGCCAGAAGCACTGTCGTCGAAGCCTTCTTTAAGCAACTTGCTCATTCCTTTGTGTTTGCCGAGTCGCGCCGGCCATATCTCGGTGAAGCCGCTAGCCCCCCGAAAAGATTACAACTCTTACAGAAAATTCTCTGGTCGAAATAAAAACCCACTTTTCTCGCCATTAATTCAAAAGTTCCGTAACTATTCTGGAATATTGATGGCGAACTTCTCTCCATCAATGGCCACAAGTGAAATTTGTGACTAATTTTTATCCAATCGTTTCTTGTGGAACCTTGATCTCAACTACCTCTGTGATCACTACCTTTGGCGGCGAGCGAGCAACTGAACCAGTGGTTTCGTATGGAAATACAAAGAAGAGCGTTCCATCTGTTGATCAAGGAGAGTTTCGTCAAGCCTTATGCAACGACCTTAACCTTCCCGTCGGGCCAAGGTTTCATGAGGACTGTGGCAAAAAGGTTCAAAGGCCTGGTTTCAATGTATCAGATAGTTCTGGGGGTGAAAAAGCCATCAAAGCTGCATACAAGCATGTATACGGAAATGCTCATGTGATGGAATCTGAAAGGGATATGTTATCAGAGTCACAGCTTATGCAAGGCAACATATGCGTAAGAGAATTTGTAAGAAATATCGCAAAAAGTGACTTCTACATTCGGAATTTCTATTCAAAGTGTGCGCCCATACGCTCGATCGAGCTCAACATGAAGCACATCCTTGGACGCTCCCCAAGGTCAGCAGAAGAAATCTCGTTCTACATTCAGATCCAGGCCAATCATGGGCATAATGCGGTTGTCGACCATATGATTGATTCAGCTGAGTATCTAGAGACTTTCGGAATGGATACTGTGCCATATATGCATTCTTGGAAGTCTTCTGCGGCAGGTTTTCAGTCCTCCTTTAATAGGACAGCCGCTTTGTCACCTGGTTTTTCCTGCTCAGATAAGGCCATTGGAAATAAAAGCCTATTTTCCATGAACTATGGTAAAGATGCTAACTACAAGATTACTCCGCCTGCAGCTGCGGCAATCAAGTTGACAATGGCCTCAAGGACCTGGCCTGGAGGCCAGCCTCCAGCCATGGCCAAAAAAGCGGGTGCTGTTCTTGTGGTGGCTGGCTCGATCGAAGTTATTCGGATCATATTAGTTCTGATTATTTCTGCTCTCACGTCATAATCTCGCAAGAATCAATAAAGGGGCTGCCTTCATTCTTTTGTCGCAACCAGGTCTGTGTTTGCCCAAAGGCTTTGTAGACTATTTAGTAAGCAGCTAAAAGTGTTGAGACTTGGGGGGGGGGCAGGACCTCCCCCTCACGTATCTCAGCAAGAGACGACCGTTTCCTTAATCGTTATTGCTTAATTAATTAAGCCGCTTCATGGGTGCTAGTGCCTTAGTAATACGCCAGTAGCTACCCAGGGTCAGTAGAACAACCAAGGTCCATAGGGATTTCACGACTCACTCCTATGGGACCATCAATGAACCCAGCCGTGCTCACCCAAAACGACCAGCTGGAGCAGGAGTGGCAGCAGCGTCTGCTGATGAAACCCAGCATTGGCCAGGCGGACAAAAAAAGGACGGCTTGCGCCCCGCCTCGGTTTCTGCATTGAAACCCACTAGTAGGCTTGAAAGTAATAGTGCGGCTAGGCCTTAAACAGCTAAGTGTCTTTTGTCACCTACTGAGCACTGAGCTGGTCCAAGAGTTTCGAGAACAGTGTTGGGTCAGGGGGAACCGTCCGCTCTCGTTGACATGATTACGCGGATCTCGCCGAAACGCCTTACGAAGCCGGTCAGGAACTTCTTTTGTGGAACCGCACGCCTACAGAGCGCAAAGGCCACCGAAAACGATGTGATCCCCAAGACATTGGCGGTTAACACGACTGTTGTTCCGCTCGTTCTCGACCGATCCGCGACAGGCTTCTCTTACCTTTCGTCAGACCTCTGTGCCCAAATTCCACAACGAAGTGATTGAGCTGACTGGTTACACGCTGGACCGCTGGGACCTACATGGCGTTCCCTGTAGCTGCCCTGAATGCACTGCTGACTATGAGACTCTGCGGGTGATGCAGCTCTCAACAGGCAAGCGTTTCCCGAGAACAGCGGGTTGACCATGGGCAGAAATCGGCGCTAACCCTTAAGCCAAATCCGGGAGATGATCCAGGCAAAGAGGCCGCAAGGAATGGCAAACCCAATAAGCCCAACTGCCATCGCTATTGGCTCTAGCAATGCAGCGGGACTCCGGGGCATCAGCTGCCACACCCAGTTTTTGATCACTCCCCTGCAGAACAGGGGTAGAAAGAACATCACCGGCACGTACATCGTCGAGAGCATGACGGTGATGACGATCTTCTTGATCTTGCTGAGCTGGCGTCTTTCCAATTTGTTGCCTGGTTCGGGAGGTGGTCCGATAGGCGTCATTCCACCTGGCCTTACAGGGCAGCCGCATTTGGGACATGCGGGAGCCTGATTCGAGAACTCGTGGCCGCACTCGCTGCAGGTTATGAGAGTCATGCAGCAATGGTGACCTTTGCTCGGAGACGCATCAACCGTCCGTCTTCACCCGTTGATAAGTCCCTTATAGAGACGAGCCTGAAGACAAAAAACTCCGACTTCAAAACGAAGGCGTCGGAGGGGTATTGGGCGGGCTCAGGGAGAAATCGGGGAGGGAGTTAGCTCCCCGGCGGATCGCTGGGACTCGCCAATCAGCGTTCCTCGGATCATTTATGGCAAAGCCCATTGGGGTAGTGCGAGGGCTTGTAATGAAGCTCAACTGCGACTGCGCACCCACTTACTGGCATTTTGTATCTAAATGAGCCATAACCAAGGAGTGCCGTGCGGTGCACAGGGAGAGAAAGGAGCCGGTTGGTGACCGGCTTTTTTCTTGCTCGCCAAACAGCTCGCCGACCCACTGCTCAGTAGCGGGGAGTGTTGAGGTGGGGGAGGTAGCTGCTCCCCCTTCTCGGGTCACGGGTTCTCTCGGACCGTGTCCTCAGTGGTTATGGCTCTGGTCGCCTTGGAAGTGCAAGGGGCACCATGGCGTTATGAACGCTGATGGCGGACGTGACTGTTCACGCCCAGGCCATACAAGGCATCCAGCTCCCGGCAAGCGCCGAGAACAGCACCAACGTTTTCTGCTTGAGCGCAACCCCAACGGCCGCTTTGAGCTGACTGACCACCAAGCAAAATGCTGTCGTCGCTCAGCGAGCCTCTACCACTTTAGCCTCGATCCGAGCCAATGCTTTCTGGATCAACCGATAGCCCTGACTTCTTGAGCCCCCGCCCCACCGCTGTCGCGCATAAGTGACACATGAGCTCTTGGGGCTGCCTACCAGGATCAGTCACTGCAGCTTGTCAACTCGGTCTCTGGTGACTGAGGCGGTCTAACGAGGTGTGTCACTTCTAGGTCCAGGACATAAAGCAGAATTTCCCTGTGGGCCAAGGCCGTCATCCCGACTTAAATCGGTATAACCTTCTGCAGAATGACCGGGGTGTGGGCTGTTGTGGCCGCAATCGCTTTTGCGACCGCGCATGGATCTCTGAGTTGATCATTCATTACAGCCGCAAGCAATTGCCAGAGCCGCTGTACTGGGATCTAGCAGGGGAATAAAGAGAAATAGACATGACTGCGTTGAAAAAACAAGGCCGAGCGAGAGAGGCACTGTCAGCAGTAAATAATCCAACAACCTATGGTTTAAAGCAGCACCCTGTCCACCGTCTTGATCGATCAGACTCGAAAAGCAGTACACCAAGACGCCTATCGAAAATCCATGAAGCGTTTTGCTTAGTGATCAATGCTTAAGTATCGGGTCCCATCCGGCAGGGGCCTTTTTTCTGACTTAGCAGAAGTCTCAAGCTTTACCCCCCTCCACCTGAGTTTAATAATACGAGGACGAAGGCTATAGAACTAAAGGCAAGAAACAATGCCAAAAGGATTGACTCGAGCTTAAGCATAGCTAACGAGTGCTTAATCAACAAAAGAACAATGCGAGATCCAACTTTAGCGCTTGTCGAATCGAAACCAAAACAAAAGACGCCTTTGGTAGTAATACTTGCTACATCAGAATGCACCTAAAGAGGGATTCGATCGCATCCCATAGCAAACGAAGCAATGCTTGCCTAGAAAAAGATGCCCAAACCAAGAGGCAACAGGTGCAACATTTAACCAATGACTTGGCAGGTCATTCCGCATACCAGTTAGCCACCTAAAAGCCATCTATTTGAGCACTTGAAGGACAAATGCAACAAAGATCACGGATGGCGGGCAGAAATTAAGCGGGGACTGAGTGACGCGAGGGGCCTAGGCAATCAACAGCCAAACGTAGTGTTTTCTGGATGGGAAAGCGAACCGACTTCCTCTTTTGGCTTGCCAGCAAGTCCGTTCTCCCATTGGGGCTGCCATCCAGTAAAGCCTCACCCAACACCCTCCGACCCCGACTTCAACAAGTCGGGGTCGGAGGGTGTTGGGCCCAACTGAGTGCATCCGATGCTTGCAGTTAAACGCTGCAGGAAGCCTAGTTTGACAACACAATATTACATACAACTCGACTCAATCATGATATTGATTGATTTTGCTCACGGCAGCCAGGTATCAGGTCGCAACCGCATGCGATACACCAGAAGGAGGACTTTCTTCGGGTTGACCGAAAATCCAGACACGTACAACAAACAATCAGGCATAGGGAGTCAAAAACAATTTCAACAAGGCCTTGCATGCAAGTCAAAGAATAAGAAGAAATAGAGCGAGGAAAGCCTGCCGAGACTGACCAATATCACTTTTCCTTAGGATTACATCCTAATTGGCCGTACTCGAGAATTACGACTGATTTTGCCCGCATTACTTTCCAGGATATCAGGTAGCAAGTTCCAGGCTATGGAAACACCATCATTAGCTGTGAAAGCCGTCTCAATAAGCTGTTGATTGGCCCAGCTGATATCGAGAGTCGAATAAGTATTCTGAGCTGTCTTTCCACCTTGAATTAGACGCCTGGGTCCACCCCCTAAAGCTCCGAGGCAAATGAGGTCCAATTGACCTTTGCGACCCGAATACCATGCGTGTTGGTGGCCACTTATGTAACCATGAACATTGCCGGTCTCAAGAACATCGTGAATTAGAGATGAATTGGCCAGATACTCGCCTGGCTTGTCGCGACCTTGACTAATGCCAACTAGTGGCAGATGTCCGACCACAAACCTAAGTTTTGCTCGGTAGGCCGCTGGGCTTGCTAATTGTCGGCGTGCCCATGAAATTTGTTGTTGAGGTATAAATGCAGAACTCGCATCCCAAACCAACCAGAACACATCGTCCTGCAGAACGGTGTAGTGGAAAGGGAAGTCAGCAATATCTACGAAGTTCAAACCCAAGGAATCACGCTGAGAATTCCAAAAGTGCCTTAACGAGGCTCGATCAAGCTCAAATCCTGGTGCACCATCATGGTTGCCAACTGCAGGCATGAAAGGGATTCCTGATCTACTTGCTGGAAGCAACACATTTCGAGCAAAGCTACCCCACATCGCATCGAGTCGAAATGATGATAATTCGCGCTTTTGACCAGCAATCATATCACCAGCACAAACGATCAGCGAGGGACGAAGAGATATGAGATGTTGCAATCCTTGCGAAACATGGGGAATATAGGTCAAAGATCCGTAGCTACTATTGAGATCGCTAATAAGGCCAACCTTCAAATCAATCTGATCAGCACCGACATAATTAGCGGACTGAGCCTTCAGCACAGACGCGTTCACGCTTAGACCAGCAGCCAATCCGGCAACATGTAGAAATTGACGACGGGTCAAATGCATAGCAAGACCAGAAGCAGGTGGCAGAGCAGGGCATTGAGTCAATTCCCACGGAAAGCACTATAGACATAATTGACAGACAAAAACAAACCAAGATGCTGATGTCAATATCAAGCTGTCTTAAGACTTTCACTCATCCTTGAGAACAAGGTCAACTAAACGAATAATGCCCCTCAACTCAGTACAGGCTAATGTCTCAATTGTCACAACCTGATGCATCGATTGACGCCGCTCCCCTGATTCTGTACAGCAAGATTGATCCGAAGTCATTTTTATGACTTACCTCTTTGGTGTGAGGACCAATGAAACTGTTCCAGAAGCTTCTTCTGGCGCCTGCAGCACTGGGCCTTCTGGCTCCTGTCGCTGCAAACGCCGCTGACGTCAACATTGCTGGCCTGAGCCAGTACGGCGTCGAAGAGCAGGTGACTTCGATCACCCAGTTCTCCGACGTGCAGCCCACCGACTGGGCTTATCAGGCACTGAGCAACCTGATCGAGCGCTACGGCTGCGTCGCTGGTTACCCCAACGGCACCTATCGCGGCAACCGTGCGATGACCCGCTATGAAGCGGCCGCACTGCTGAACGCTTGCCTCGACCGGATCACTGAGGTGACTGACGAGCTCAAGCGCCTGATGAAGGAATTCGAGCGTGAGCTGGCTGTGCTCCGCGGCCGCGTTGATGGCCTCGAGGCCCGCGTCGGCGAACTGGAAGCTACTCAGTTCTCCACTACTACCAAGTTACGCGGCAAGGCTGATTTTGTCGTTGGTGGGGGGGCCTACACGGGTGATACCTCAGGTCTGACAACATCCAGTGGTAAGTACACCGGTCAAGATGTTGTCACGTTCAACTACCGCTTGACCCTAAATCTCGATACAAGCTTTACGGGCAAAGACCTCCTTTACACCAGACTGCGGTCTGGCAACTTCAACAAAAACTTCTTCTCGGGCAAGGGCTACACAGGCAACCAAACAATGCTCAATGTTGCCAAGGAGACTGGCAACATCCTTAAGGTCGACAAGCTCTGGTATCAATTCCCAGTTGGCAATGAGCTCAAGGTCTGGGTTGGACCACTGATCGAGAATTACTACATGCTGGGCAGCACACCCAGTGTTTATCGACCCATCCTCAAACAGTTCAAGCTTGGCGGTTACTACGGAGTTTATGGCGCGAGCACATCACCTGGAGCCGGTGTCAGCTGGAAGCAAGCCTACAAAGGAAGTGGGATGCCACGCTTTAGCGTAAGTGCAAACTACACAGCGAAAAATGGTGGCAATGGTAATGGTGGTATTGGCACAGATCAGTCCAAAGGAAAATTCTTAGCTCAAGCTGGATATGGCACCAACTTTTGGAACCTGACTGCTGCCTATGCCTACATCCAGAAGGGTGCGACTGTCGGCTACGGCACACCGCTCGGTGCAAATACCAATGTTGTGGGGAGCGGCAACAAATCCGTATCACGCGGATTTGATTCGGCAAATGCCGTTGCTCTGAATGCCTGGTGGCAACCTCAGAACCGTGGCTGGATTCCTGCAGTCAGCGCAGGCTGGGGTTTGACTGCCTTTGACAGCTCCGAAACCGAATTCGGTACTGGTGAAAAATTCCAGACTCAGGACTGGATGGTTGGCTTGGGATGGAAAGATGCTTTCGTTAAGGGCAACCTTCTAGGCTTTGCCATCGGTCAGCCTCAGTTTGAGACAGGACGCTCCGGCAACACAACTCCCCAAGACGGGAATTACGCAATGGAGCTCTATTACCAATACGCAGTGTCTGACAACGTCACTGTTACTCCTGCTGTCTATTACCTGTCTCGCCCCTTCGGTGAGCTGACTGGCACGAACGATACCTACGGCGGAACTGGTGCTGATTCATTCGGCGCCCTTGGCGCTTTGGTCAAGACCACCTTCAAATTCTGACCCTCACAGAATCACTGGCCTCCGAAAGGAGGCCTTTTTTATTGCCATAAAAAGCCCTCGGCTAGGAGGGCTTCAGAAGTAAGAACTACCAACAATTCTCACCTTCTCCAATCGGCACACAAACCTCTTCTTGCTCGGCTTTCTCCTTGAAAGCTTTTAGCTCAGCATCTGGCTTGGCCTCATCATCAACTTCTTGGTCAGTCGTCCACTCTTGAAAGCCTCCTTGAGGCGAAGACTGGGAGAATGCAGGAATGGCTGCCTGGGTCGAAAGAGCTGCTGTCGCCGCCAAAAGAATTGCAGCAGGGGATCTTTTCATTTGGGTAATTGGTTTGACTCAATTATAGGACTTTCTGACCCATAAAGAGCCCCTGTAAACACAGTACTATCAGCTTGAAAGTCTTCGTAGAGCATTGGTGTAAGCCTGAAACACAAGATCGAGTTCTTCACTCCTCCCATGCTTTGCAAGGAGTCCCTTTGCCCCTGCATTTAAAGAAAGTAGGATTTGACGATCTTCCGCCGACTTGAGGTAGCTTTTTATCCGGACGCCACAAGCGGACCTCACTCCTTCTTCTATCTTACAAAGACGATGAATCGGTGAGTTTGGGTAGATGAAGAAATCGCCTATTTGTATAAGCTAGCTTTCGTCGAAATCAAGCCTTCAACTTGAAGCTGCCCCCTCATAGGCATCAAGATCACTTACGAAAACCGTAAATGAAAGATCTCTTCTGCGATAAGCGGTGAATGGGTTGTCTAAATACCAACCATAACCAGATTCACACTTTGAAAGGATCATGCCGTGGATTCGCTCGGTATTGAAAAACTTGTACAAGGAGTTGGGTCAGTATCTTTTCGTTGATAAATCAGGAAATTCTTTGGCAAGACTCGCTTGAAAGATATAGCTGCTGATTCTTTTTGACGGGTAATGCCTGAGCGCTGGCCCCCAAGCATCCATCCGCCAACTGGCGAGGTTCTAGACAGGTTCTTACTTGAACTTTTTAGACTTATAGCTGGAAATTACCTCTGCGGCAAGGACATCCATACGCGCATTAGCTTTTACAAGATTTAGTGCAGTTAACGTGGCAGATCAGACCTGAGCAGGTGATAAAAGTCACTAGAGACAAGTCTCCCCAGAGCTAAGATGAAGAAAGCAAAGGAAACTAAATGAAAAGATACATCCTGCCTCTTCTTTCCCTTTGGGTTGCAGCTCCAGCACTTACACAAGCGGCGGAAGTTCGTGTTTATTCTGGTCGTCACTATAACTCGGATCGCAAAGTCTTCAAAAAGTTCTCCGACCTGACAGGTATCAGGGTTCGACTTCTTGAGGCAACAGGCATCTCATTGGTTGAACGACTCAAACGCGAAGGAGATCGAGCTAATGCCGATGTGATCATTCTAGTTGACGCTGCACGGATTCAATCAGCGGCAGATCAGGGTCTCTTGCAGTCATCAGCGACCGATGTTCTGGTTCGCCAGGTTCCAAGTGAATATCGGGATCCAAAGGGGAGATGGTTTGGAATGACGCGCCGCATTAGGGGAATAATTGTCAATCCAAATCGTGTTGATAGCGAATTAATTCAAGGCTATGGTGATCTCACCTCTCCAAATCTGAATGGTGAGCTGTGCTTGAGAAAGCGAAAGAATGTGTACAATCAATCGCTAGTTGCCAGCCAAATCGCCCTAAACGGACAGGCCAAAACCAAGCAATGGCTTAATGGGATGCTGCGAAATGTTTCCGAGCCATTCTTTTCTAGTGACACAGCATTGATACGAGCAGTCGCCCAGGGCAAATGCGGAGTTGGTGTTGTCAATCACTACTACTTGGCTAGAATGCAAGCTGGCGGGAATGGAAAACGGGATTCTGAATTATCCAAGAATGTCGAACTGATACTACCCAGACCTGCACATGTCAACATTAGTGCCATCGGAATCGCGGCCTCTGCCAAGAACTACAAGGAAGCAATCCAACTTACGGAGTTTTTAACATCCAATCGCGGAAGCTCTGCCCTCTCGAGCTCTACCTATGAATACCCAATATTGGGGAATAGTTCTTCTAGCAAGCTCAAAGAATATGGAGCTTTTACACCAGATGGGGTATCGATTAGCAATCTCTCGAAGCAGCTGAAACCAGCTCTAACTCTAATGACTAAAAGCGGCTGGAAGTAACTCGGAGCTCTCCACACAATCGAATCAACAGATGGGTCGACCATGGGCGAATGCCGGTTGTGAATCAAAAATTTTCGCCAGGTTTAGCCACTGCAAATCTCTTTAGAGGCCTCAGCCCAACCTCAGCGACGAGCTATCTGCAGGGTTGGCGGCGACGTAGCCACCAGTCGTCGACGCCGATGAATGGGCCAGCGTGCATTGCAGAGTGAACACGTCCCACCCCCTACGAATGGTATGGGTCGCGTGAGTGTGCCGGCACCTGTACGGGTGAAGCAGGCCCCCCGCCTCTTGGCCCCACTTGGCCATTAGACCGGCCACGGCCTGACGGGTCAGCGGACCATCCCGACGATCAGACGGGAAGAGCCATTCCTCCACCTCACCGCGGCCGAGCGACTCGAACAGCGCGAGCGTCTCCTTACTTGTACGAACGGTGCGGGCCTTTGATCCCTTCCCAAGCAAATGAATCTGGGCACCGTCTTCCAGGGGCTCGCTGTCCTGCCAGCGCAAACGGCACAACTCGGTGACGCGACAACCGATCAGGTAGCGGCCTTTGACCATGACGAAGTCGCGCGCGGCTGTCCCACGGCCCTGGCCGTCGGCCGCCTTGGCAATCGTGGCCAGCACCATGCCCAACTCGTCATCGGTCAAAGCCTTGGCGAGCTTTGGAGCGTGCAGGGTGGCTCGGCGCGGCATCAGGTTTCGGGGAACTTCCGTCACCGCAGACCGGGTGGGCTCGGAGGCCCAGCGGTACATGGCACTGACGGCAGTGATGCGGCGGTTGAAACTGCGCGGCTTGAGTTCGTCAGCCGACACCATTTCCAGCAGCGAGGACACCCAGTCATCCACGAGGGCCGGGTCCAACTCCCGTAAGTGCAGGTGGGGGTGCAGCTCATCTCGCCAGCGGACGAACGGGCGCAGCTCGCGGGCGTAGCCGTTGATGGTCTCCTGGCTCCCGGTGCGGCTGCACTGTTCAAGGAAACGCTTCAAAAGAAGGTCGTCTCCCCACAGCACGGCCCCTGCCGTGGCGGCGTCGAACAGACGCGAGACGTACGCCAAAGCCTCCGCCTTATCCATGCCGTCGAGCAGGGGAGGAAGCTCTTTGCGTGCAGTTTTGCGTGCAACCGGTTTTCGAGCTTCTGACGTAATCGCCAGATCGGTTGCGGCGGAATGATTGAAGGGGCCTTCCAGCCCCAGCGGATCATTTGGTTGATAAGACTGAGTGCCCCCAAAGCGGCACAGTTCTTTTCAGGCAGATGTCTTTCTAAGCCTGAGTTTACGAAAGCCACCCACAGCAAACGAAAGCTTGCGGGAGCTATTTTATCCGGAGAATTATCCGGGGAGATGGCCGCCGAAGCTTGGGAAAAGGGTTTCCGCGCTGCGATAAAAACCGGGAGACAGGGGTGGGGAGTAAGCAACGACAAGAGCACAGGCCGAGTGCGCCTAAAACTCCAGTTCCCAAAGGCGGGGGACTGGCCAAGCAATAGCTCGGTCAACCTGCCTTACGCCTGGACGCCAGCGTCGATCAACCCGGTGATCCAACTCGTCAATGCGGCCTATGGACCTGTCATGGAAGGTCAGGTCCCGCTCAAGGCGGCGATTGAGAACCTGCTAGCCATAAGCGATCAAAAAGCTGATCTGGTGCGTACAGCCTGGCCAGGCATTGCGAGATCCTTCCGCACCAAAAAGCTAAGCACAGGAAATCGAATAGCCGATAGCACTTACAGCGCTTCCTATGGGCGCTACATAGAAGTGGCCTTGCAACACCTGCAGGGTCCCAAGTCTGCTCAAACAGGAAAAGCGCTGATCGAGCGTGTACTAATCCATCAACGAACCAACAAGAAGCCCGGCAAGCGTTTCGGAGAGCAGCTCACCCCCTGGATCGATCAGCCGAAATCCCGCATGCAGTGCTGCCTAGCGCTGAAACTGTTCCTTGAGTTTGCGGTTGCCGAGCATCGACAAGCGCAGTCCTTTCTGATCATCGAAAAGGACTACCTCCAGCTTCGTGGTGGTGATGGAAGGACAAGAAAGAAGGCAGTCCTTACAGATGCGCAGATATGCGAGCTCATCAGACTGCTCCCAGAGCACTGGAGCAACGTAGTGAAGGTGTGCCGATTGTTTGGCGTAAGGCCATGGGAGATCAACTTCATCGAACGACGCATCAACCCGGGGGGCGAACAACAGCTATTCGTCAGGAAGGGCAAAGAAGTCACCAGCCGAAGCGGTGTCAAAGAAGAAACTGAGCCCCGCTGGTTAGAAGCGGTGGCCATTGATGGAACGACATTTGGACTTGTCGAGAAGTGGGAGAGCTTGAAGCTTCCCGCAAGAGTCAGCGGGGCGAACCTAGGCGCCAGGTTGCGAAGGCTCCAGTACTGGAATTGTCTCGTTGAGGAATTCAAGGCCAACGGAGAATGGCTGCGTCCGTACTCGTTCCGAGACACCTTCAGCGTGCGTGCGCACGACCTGAACATCAGCAGCACAAACATCGCTCAAGCAATGGGCCACAGCGTTGAGGTCCATCACCGAAGCTATAGGACTTCGGAGTGGAAGGGCGTCAGAAAAGCCTTCCTCCGAGCTAGCTAATGGGACGCCCTGCAAAAAACGAAATCGGCAACACTTATGGCTTGCTGACAGTCGTTAGCGCCGGTCCCAAAAAGGGAAGTGCTACAGCTTGGATGTGTAGATGTGCTTGCGGAAATCAAGAGCTAATCCACTGCAGTGGGACGGAGCTAAGGGGAGGAGGTCGTAAAAGCTGTGGATGTATCAACCAGACACGACTGGAAGATCTGACTGGCCAGGTATTTGGACACCTAACGGTTGTGGAGCGGGGTCCCAACATTGGGCGAAGACCAGGCTGGTCTTGTCAATGCGATTGCGGCAGCCCAAAACTTGTTCTTCTTAGAGCAGACCAACTAAAGAAAGGAATCCCTGGAGACTGTGGCTGCTCGAAAACACCTTATACGAAAGGTATTTATGGTCCTTTTATCGATCGCCGGACGGCACTAAAGCAGGGGTTAACGCAGTACTTCCCTGGTTCTTTATGCGCTAAAGGGCACCTATCGCCAAGAATGACCTCTGGAGGATCATGCATGGTCTGCATACGCGAGCTGGCAGCAAAGAAACAGAAGGAGGGCTATTTCCGCGAATATGCAGCCAAGCGCAGAAAAACAGATCCCGACTGGAAGGCGAATAAAGCACGAGTAGCTCGAGAGTCATACCATCGTCATAAAGACGACGAGGGTGCCAAGGAAAAGAGAAGAGATTGGTACGAAAAGCACAAGACGACTGACTGGTACAAGGAGGCTTCAAAACGAGCCAAGGCCAAGTTCGTAGCTAGTGGGAAAAAAGCCCAGGCAGATCGGGCGTATAGCCAGAGCCAGGCAGGAACGGTTGCACGCATCAAAGCTCGCAGGGCGTGGCGAGAAAAGTTTGAGGCTGAGAAGGGCATGCCCATCAGCAGCTGGAGGCTGAAGAACGACCCTCAGTTCAAATTGCATGTCCGTTTAAATCAACGCATCAGCGACGTCTTGAAGAGGCAGGGGGTCGTGAAAGCATCAAAAACAGTTGACCTAATAGATGCTGAAATCGTCCACTTCAAGGCTTATCTCGCAGCCAACTGGGTCGAGGGCATGAGCTGGGAGAACTACGGTCGAGATGGTTGGCACGTTGATCACATACGACCTTGTGCAAGTTTTGACCTCACGGATGAGGACCAGCAACTCGTTTGCTTCAACTGGAGAAATCTAAGGCCCATGTGGGCCACCGAGAACATCTCCAAGAGCGATAACTATGACCCTGCAGATGAAGTCGAATGGGCTGAGATGATGGTTGAGCTTGGCTTTGAGGGTGAGCTTTTTCTCCTCTATACGACCAACGAATGAAGAGATCTGGCACCTGATCTCTTCTCAGTTTTCACCAGGCTTTAGCATGGTTAACGGGGAAGGGGGAATCTCTACCAACTGCGGATCTTTGCCCTAGCGTTAACTCACTTTTTAACCTGACGCTAGACGAACCGTGCGCCTCCGGATGACCCACATAGATTGACCCAACAAGGACCCGACTAAACAGATTCAGTATTATGACTGAATCATTCTTCGATAAACCTTGTTGTAGGCATGCCCTTGACAGAGGCAACTGTAACCCAGACGATCGTCGGCTCTTTACCGACATTTTCTACATAATGGGGCTCGTTGGCACCTTCAACAAATGCCTCACCGGGCTTGAAAACAGTTTTAACTTCAGTCCCGTCAGGCTGAACCCGAGTGTTGAGTAATGAACCAGATCTGACACCTTGCACGTAAACCATCATTGGAGCAGGGTGAGTATGCAGGGGAATCTTTCCTCCAGCAGGAATTTCAACTCGATAGAGGCGCAGCTCTGGTTTGCCTGAGGGGTACTTAAGAGCAGTTCCGTTCAGTGTTTCTGAACTACTAAGGATCTCCTGAATCGCAGGTTTCGTTGAAGTTGACGACGTTTCACCTTTTTGATTAGGACTACATGCAGCCAATGCCAGGGCGACGGTTCCGAACGCGAGAAGGCGCTTCATCCAAGTTGAGATGCTGGGTTGATTCTGCACCAACTAGTCGCAACAAGCTACGGAATAAGCCCGAGGGAGTGATGCTCCTCGGGCGGAACTGCACCGCTGCAGGAGCTTTCGCGGTTATGCGATCGCGTCCTGCATCGCAGCGAAGCTTTCAGGGTGTCTGACGGGGGAACGCTCATCCGAGCCTCTGAGCGGCCTCCCAGTACAGGCACGCTGTCTTGACTATCGGAGGTCCGTCCTTGAAAGGCAATGCGCATAAAGCCTGATTGCCCTCTGTTCGAATCAGGCCGATGGTGGGTCCATCGATCTCGGAGGCGTTTTGGACGACACTCCACCTCAGAAGCATCAGTGAGCTAGCTGACTGCAGACCCCTGCTCCACAGCTCTTTCTCATCCACCACGGGCACGTCCTAAATCTCGGTTCTGCCGGGGGACACTCCATCCGCACCCAGTGAGGTGCCCTAAGGAGCAAGAAGGCCCGCCAACTGGAAGCACGGCCCCAGGCGTCGAGATCAGAAGCTCCATCCATCTCTTTCGTCCATCAAGCAGTGGGTGCATCCCATGCATGAACGACCTAGGTAGGCCGTCTCTTCCACCGGGGAGGGGCGGCCTTCCTTAATGAGTCGTAATTGGCGTTGCGGAGCGTCGGTCAAAATAGGGTGTCGCTTCAGAACTATGCGCAAGCTTCTGCTCGGGACATTCGCAGTCTTGGCGGCTGCCCTTCCACTTGCGGCGCAGGAACTTTCGAGCCCCGACGGGACCGCTCCTGATGCGCCAGCACCTGCTGTCGAGCCACCCTCCATCTGGCTCGTTTTGCGATACGGAGTAGGCGGTCCTGGAGCGCTAGAAAAAATAGAGATGCGAGACATGGCGCAATGTGAAATGCAAGGTGCCATTTGGGAGTCAAGTAAGCGCCTCAGTGAAGGTGGTTACACAGGTTTTGAGTGTATGGAAGGCAAATGAAAAGATTTAGAGCCGCATTATTGGTATCCGCGTCAATCTCATGTCTTGGCATGAATCCTGCTTTCGCCGACTTTGGAGATGCAGACTTTCCTGAAGCCCTGTTTAACGACGGTCCCCGCAGCTATCACGATGCTTGGTGCCGAAGGATAAAGAACAAGTGTCGGGTGCGCTTCCAGGGAAAGGGAATGTGGGTCGAGGGGCAAGGCGGGATTCAGCGCTCGCAACTAAAAAGTTTCAGAACAGATTTTGACGGAAACGAGTTCTATAACTATGTGGACTACATATCGTCGGAAGGCCGCCTTAAAAGTGCGTTATTCATGTTTTCAAACTTTGAAGCCAACAGGGAGTTCCTTCGCGCAGTGGTGAGGTGGCAGCGAATGGATGCAAGCCCAGTGCCGAACTTTCGTTTTCCAGCAAGCCAGGGTCCACAGGACACGCATGGTCGAGATAAGAGCTACGGCAGGAACAACAATCCTTATGCCAATCCGCCAATTACTGACTGGAAAGAAAAGACCACGCCCTAGCGGTAGGCCTGGTTGGTCGTAATCAGCCTTGCGGTGTCACAGACTTGCTCACGCCATCAGCGAATGAATGATCTTAATCAGTTCTGCTTTGGTGAGCTTCTCTAAGGGCGGTGGTGGTGCTTGAACATTATTTTCCTTTAACAACTTACATAGAGCTGACTTGTTCAGGCCAGAGAATCGCTTTAGTCCGTTCTCTTTACAGAGACTTCGCAGGGTCTTCACCGACTGCTTTTCAAAGCTGCCTTTGCCGAGGAGCAAACTTAGTCTGTCTTCACCCTTAAGTCGGCCTGCGCCTGAATTGCCTTGATTCGCTTTTTGAAGTTCTTCGCTGATTTCGCGCAGGCTGCGTGCATCCGATTGCGCAACCTCTCTTAAGTTGGCCCTAAGGGCTTCAGAGATCTTTCCCATCAGACTCCTTCAATTTGGCTTGAATCGACTGTTGCTTCTCGATAAGTGTTTCTAGCTTCTCTTTTGATCTTGTCCAGCGTGTGATGAACTCGATTACAGCCTTCATCAGGTTCCCAAGGAAGTTGCCGCCCTGATAGGTACGACGACCACTTCTGTAAGCCTCGAATTGAGTCACCAGATCATCTCCGGCATCTTCTAGCTCTCCAATAACTCCGGTCACAATCTCAAGCATTTCATAAGCCTCTGCTCGTACAGATGCTTCACGCTCGGCTATCGATCTGAGTTTCCCCTCTAGCTCAGACATGGCCGCGCGACTGCGTTGTGCTTGCCCGCGAAATTGTCCTCGACTCACCATGAGCCCCCTGTAGGAGCTTCTTAAATCCAAATAAACGGATTCCAGAGCCTCACGCTCTAGCTGACTTACCTCGGCAGGAAATGCGCTAGTTGAAGGGAGCATGCTGGTCATGGGGGTTG
The DNA here is from genome assembly GCA_047285805.1 of Synechococcus sp. Taxonomy (GTDB): domain Bacteria; phylum Cyanobacteriota; class Cyanobacteriia; order PCC-6307; family Cyanobiaceae; genus Vulcanococcus. The sequence goes on from JBJBCN010000002.1 coordinate 1,336,205, forward strand.
GTTCGTCTTTTTGATTCATGAGCTTCTAGAGAAGAATCACAAGGGGGAATGACTCATCACATCAATTTGAGAATTGCCTTTGGGAATCGATCCAGTACGCCAGGAGTTGTTCGTAGCTGGGCGCTAGGGGTGCGTGGTTGTTTATCAGGAATGTGATTATGTCTGCCTTACGCTTCGGCTTACTTCTGTTCGGTAGGTTCATTCGGGTTGCTATCGCCCTCAGCTCGCCGACCTTTAGTTTCGAGAATTGATCTTCCTTGGCTGGAGGGAGTGCACGAAATGCCTCTGGTGCGAAGGCTTTTGCATCTACCTCCTCTCTTAAAGCGGCGAGAGCCTTGTTCTGGGAGTCAATATGAGATCCAATATCTCGTGCGAGTTGTTTATCAAGACTATTTATCTCCTCAATAGCTGCTATTAGGCCATCAGCTATCGACATTGCTTTCACCCCTCACTGCGGCGAGACGAGCTTTTTGCTCTTCTCTGGCCTCTCTGGCTTGCTGCATGGCCAAACGGAAGGTCTGAATGAAAGCCCGCACTGCTTCCACGAGTGCACTGCCTGAAAACAAGCCCCAAGCACCGTTGTTTTCAAAAGCGTCTTCCAATGCGACGCCGGCGCCCTCAAGTTCCTTGAGTACTTGGCCGTAGCCCAAGACAATCTTGTTTAACTCTGCTTTTTGACGGAGGGTGAGGTCCATCTTTTCCTGGAACTCCAGCAGCTCTGCTTGGAGCTGAGCGATATGGGCCTTTTGCCTCGTGACAGTTCCCTTGTACTGACCCCTCGCGCGATTCAGGTACTGAGCTTCGTCGAACAGACGGTTGTAGAGCTTCAGGACATCGGCCCCAGGGTGGATGGGGTACCGGTTCCGCGTGATTTGTACTGGAGTCATCGCTGTTCAGCCTGGTCCTTATCCGAAGTTTCTAGCACACAAGGTGTCTACACCCCGTGCTCACCCGGGCTACACTTATTTCATGCCCACGACCAAGCCCCGAGTCGGCTGGATCATTGATCCCACGCTGCTCGACAAGCTCAAGGAGCTTTCCGATAAGAGCGGCCGTACCGTTCCCAAAGAGGCTGAACAGGCGATTAAGAACTGGCTTCAGCTCCACGGGAAGCTCCCCGTCGATTGAAGCTCGGTCCTGGCCGCTGATCATTCGTAGGGCTGGTTACGTCAGTGGACTTGGCCCGTCTCTGTCAGTTCAGCGGCAATAAAAAACCGCGGTGGCTTCTCCGCGGCTTAGATCTCCCTACCCGGGACTCGTCCCAGATGTCGTCATGGTGCCGGCGGTGGGAGCCGCTTCAATAGGGACGCCTACTCATCTCTGGTAGAGGTATCGCAACCGGATAGGCCATTCGAGAAGGTTTTGAAGGTTTTAAAGGTGCTGTCCGCACAGGCACGTGACTCAAGGCGAGTGATGCCCTTGGGGGAGGGGCCTTCAAAACCTTCAAAACCTTCAGTCACTCAGCTACTCATTGCTTTGAGCACCTCCTCGACAGGGCGAAAGAGTGATGCGGGGGCACCTCCCCGCCTCCCGTTCGAGTCTCTGAACCCGTCCTCAACGATCAGATGTTTGCGCTCTAAAGCCAGGAGCGTCTCCCTGGCCTTTTGAGGAGCATTCACCTCAATCCCCAAGGCATTGCCTAAGTGAACCGCATCCATACCCCTCTTGGTGGAGAGGTAGTGATGACATAGGTCTTTGAGCGCCTTGTACTGACGATCTGTGAGGTCGTCGAGCACTCCCTGAATTGCAGCTTGCCTTGCAACCTCCTCGCCGGATCCATGAAGGATCCAGCCAGTGTTGGTTTGCTCTATCAAGAGGTCAATTGGAGCTGACTCGCGGCCCTCTGCCATCAGCTTGCTCCGCTTGTCTCGTTGAGCGAGCGGGTTGTCATCGCCGTCCCCAAGAGACGCGATAGCAAGGGTTTGGCTCACGGCTCCGGGCAGAGCGTTATTGCCTCGACTGGCCTCTGAGGCCCGCAATGCACCAGGCCGTTTTTTTGCGTGGTGGATCAACAGCAGCGTTGCCTCGTGGGGAGCAAGTGCTTCTGTCAGATCGATGCAGGGGTCAGCAAAGGAGGCATCGCACTCCTGCAGCCCAAGCCTGCTGGTGAGTGCGTGATAGCTGTCGAGCAAAACGATCAACCCTGGGTAGCGGGTGCAGTAACCGGCAATTCGCTCGATGCCTTCCTCATCCATTGAAAGGGGCGCACCCTTATGGAAGAGGCTGACGATTGACGGGTGCATGCTCCGGTCTGGGTAAAGCAGGCCGGCACGCTTGAGGCATATCGCCCAGTCCCGTTGAGGTTGGTCGCTGCCAACGATCAGGATTTTGGGGTCCGGCCATGGATGCAGAGGCTGTCCCAAGAAGGACGTTTCACCACGGACCAGAGCGCCAAGGACGGCGCACATCAGCCGTGATTTGCCGACCTTTGGAGGGCCAACGAACAGGTTGCTCGTTGCCTTAAGCAGGACGTTCTCCCAGAGCCAAGGTGCTTCTTCGAAGGAAAGCTTTCCGCCTTGTGGGATGGGCTCAACGGCGCCCATCAGCTTTCGCCGCTCTTGCCCAAGTAGGCGGCGCATTTCGTCGTCTCGGACGCGCGTCTGAAGTTCAGATGCGGTTCGGCGTAGGTGGATAAGCCGCTGATGGCTGGGAATGGCCTCATCGCAAAGGAGATCCCGCGCCTTCCTCTGCAGGGTGCGTAGGTCCTCTGCTGCCGATGGCTTGCGTCGAGGGGTGGGGTCAACGCGTTTGAGCTGACCCTGAACGCGTTGTTGCCGTTCCCTTTGATCAAACGCGTCTGAGTTGTCGAGATATGCAAGTGGATCGCTCATCTCGACCTCCTCGCCCACCGGGCCATTCGGAGGCAGCCGATCGGGTCTTGGCGCTCCAGAAGCGTTGCTGCTCGGTCGTAATCCGCTGAAGACCAGGTTTGTTCGCTGGTGAGACGCAGCAGCTTGCCGGTCAGATCAACGGAGTCCAGAGGCCGCGAAAAATCTCCGTAATGCCGCCAGCGGTAGCGCTTAGCGACAATTAGGTTGTCGTTAGACATTTCTTCGCGACCCCCAGCGCCAACTGGGGGTTTTTTCATGCCCGAACCTGCACGAGGGGCTGGTGCAGACCGAAGGTTTCTACTGAAGAAGCAGGCATACGCCGAAAACCTGTAAAGGCGGCTTCAGTGGTGGCGATATTCCACTGGAGTGATCCTGCTGTTGTCATTCCAGACCATCGGTAGTGACTTCCCTCGACAAATGGGCTGCGCCCATCACGACGCAGCTTCAACAGCGTCTGCCTGTGAATACCAAGGTGGTCAGCCATTACGGCCGAACTCACCCAACTTTGAATTTTCATTGGGGGGGCTAGATAGACCCCTTCGCCCGTAGAGCAAGCTGAAATGCCGGAACGGTCAGGAATTTCCTGAGAAGAGGATGCTCCTCTAAGGGGGGGTACAACCTGGTAGTGCGCTCCAACAGCTCAAGCGTCTGCATAAACCTTGTTGGAGTCCAACCTTTCGGAATCCGAATGGTCTGACCTCCAACGTGCACTGCATTGACGCGTTGCTTCTGCTTGCCCGCCATAGCGAAGGGGAATGAACAGATGCCTCGCGCCCAACGGACTCATATCGGTCCATCGTGTTGAGCCTGTGCGATTTAGGAACGCCGGTGCAGAGCAGCTGCGTTCAGCAGGCTCACGATAACGGCTGTTTTCGATCGTGAAGCCAAGAGATCCTTTATCCGGAGATTTATCCGGAGACAGACCGAACGCGATCGCAACGCGCGCCAGAACTATTGCCACACAATTAAAAAGGGGCCTTCCAGCCCCCATGGATCATTTGGTTGATAGGCATGATCCACAGGATTACGGAAGGAGTGGCCGCAAGCGATTTCGCCGTAAAGCCAGTCAGAGACTAATCCCAAAGACAGTCCTTGACAGTCGTAGGCGGTCAGACAAAACTAATTTGTCGGAAATTTGTCGGAAATTTGCCCAGGCGGAACCTGTCCTCCATGCCCCTGTGGGAGATGCGCCTGGTCTCCATTGCGGCCAAGTGGCCGGGATGGAGCATCACCAATGACAAGGGCTACGTCTGCGTTCGATACCGCGTAGCTGGGCAGCCAAGGCAACAAGTCAACCTGCCGAAGCTCCGGTACCGCGAAGAGGACGAAGTTGCGGCCATCACCATGGCCAGGCAGCTCTTCAAGGTTTGGGACAAGGCAGGAGGGGGGCTATCGCTGAAAGCAGCCTTAATTGAGGTCAAGGGCTCCTGCGATTCAGAGGGGTCGGCACAGGTCGTCACCTGGGGGCAGATCGTTGAGGCCATGCGCGAGGCAAAGGTCGAGAACGGCCGCAAGATCCAGCCCCAAACCTGGAAGACCAACTGGGCGCCGATCCTCAACCAAGCAGTGAGAGTTCTCAGCAGGAAGAACGCGCCGGCTGATGGCTACGAGTTGCTCAAGGCCGTTCAGAAGCATTGGAGCCACGCCCCCGCCACTCAGCGCGAGTGCGCCCGATACCTCAGTCGCTGGATGGAATTTGCAGAGCGGCGATACAAGGTCCCGCGGAGCTGGTTGATAACCGAGGCCGACAGGCAGGAGCTGGCGCCCCGAGCGCCCAAGCGAAGGAAGAAGGCCGTCCTGGAAGACGTTGAGATCTTGGAGTTCGTCGAACTGGTCGAGGCCCACAGCCCAGCCTGGTCGAACGTCTTCCGCCTGTGCGCGCAATACGGGTTACGACCGACTGAACTGCAGTACCTGTCAATCGTTAAGGACCCGATCACAGGCCAGCGGACGTTCTGGTGTTCGTACGAAAAAGACGCCGGCGGTGAGGCAAGTACAGAGCCTCGGTACCTGCGGGCCATGTACTTGCGGGACGCTGACGACAGGCCGGTGCAGTGGCCACTGATCGATGCGTGGGAGGCAGGAACACTGGCTCTTCCTCAGGACAGGAACGGCGGGCTACGCAAGCTGAGCGGTTCTGCTGTGAATACCTACCTGGCGCGCCAGGGCAAAGACGGCGGCCCTGCCAGTGCGGTTCAACGATGGTGGAAGGCCAAGGTCGCCGAGTACGCATCAAAGCCCCAGCCCGAGTGGCTGAGGGCTTATTCGTTTCGGGACAGCTACAGCGTCAGGTGCCATCGCGAGGGCCTTCCGCTGGATGTGATTGTCAATGCGATGGGCCATTCCCACCAGGTCCATCAGCAGAGCTACCGAACCGTCACGAACTCAATCGTGGCCCGGGCTTTCGAATCTTGTGCCACAGATTTGCGGCTCCCGTCTACACCAGATACGGAGGACTGACTGTCGAAAATGGCGTCAAACCGCCACAAATGGTGTACGTTGGCGATGAACTCGGAGCAGCCGTCGGCGCACGGACCGAGTCTTGATTAACCCAAGTCTTCAAGCGTGCCTGTCACCGAGGGGCAAATCCTCCAGATGGTGCGAAGCACTGAGAGGCAGCAACTTCCTAGCTGGCTCGAAGTTCGCCGCAGCAAGTTTCAACGCTTCGTGGTCAACATGACCCGTAGCGGTGCGGTGCCGATTAGCGACTGCAGCCGTATGACCGTCAAACTAGGCGGAGAGCTGCTGAGCCCTGAGCAACGCGGACGGTTCTGGAAATTTGCCCAGAAGTGGCAAGACCATTTGCTGAAAGACGCGGGAGGCCAAAAGGAGGGTCGCAATGTCTATTGCGTCACCAACAACAGAGCCAGCCTTCGCGACAACAAGTGATGTCGCCGAAGCGGCCCAGCTTCACAAAGAGACGCTGCTCAAATTGCGGCGCTTAGGGCCCGAGGGCCCGTTCAAACTTGGACGCGATTACGTCCACCTGGGTAGTGGCAACCGCCGACTCGGGTGGAACAAGAGCCAGGCGCTGAAAAGCCTCTGGAGTTTCAACCGGCAGAGCTGGAGAGAGGTGGAAACCTTCTCCGGTTCGCGGAACCCGCGCTGAGCAGAGGGCGACTCTGATGCTCAATAAACAAGCGCGCCAACAATGGCGCGAGGACGTTCATCGTCTGAACGGGTTTCCACTCCTGCCTTGTGGCGGGGGTGCAAGTGGGAAGGCCCCACTAATCAAGAGCTGGCCAACAGCTAGCTGCAGCCCTGAAGAGGTGCTGGCGACACCCGGACTCCGCAGTGTCGGCATCCGCCTTGGGCCCGATGCCGGAGGGCTGGTCTGCATCGACTACGACGGCGCATCAGCCGTTGATTACGCCGCCGGCTTTGGCCATGACGCAAGGGAACTTACGTCCTGGGTCATTGGCCGCGACAGCGATGCGGATCGGTTCAAGGCCGTCTACCGCGTGGGCGAGAACGACTGGGGGGCACTCCCTGGGAAGACCGTCCACAGCACCGGTCCCGGCGAGCAAGTCGAGGTCTTCTTCAAAAGCGGACAGGTCATCGTCTTGGGCGAGCACGTCCCAAGTGGCGGCCATTACCGCTGGCTTCACGGAGGGCCTGAGTCAATCGAACCCCTCCCCCGTGAGTTGGCTGAAATGTGGTTTGCGGCCATCGCCAGCAGCCCTAGCTCAACCGCCCGCGGGGGGCGCGGCGAATGGCGGGATTGTGTGCCCTGCACGATTTGCGGCAGGACCGAACCCGACTGTCGAATCAGCGGCGACGGGCGAACGATTGCTTGCCACCGGGGCATCAGGTGGACCCCTCCATTCCTGAAGCCTGGGGAGACGATCAAACGAGGCGACACCTCCTGGGCCTACTGCGGCGAGACCCAGACAGCGGTGGGGGCAGCGGCGCTCTTCAAAATCGACGAAACGCAAGTGCCATTGCGAAAGAAGCCGATGGTCCCTCCAAGTGAGGGGCTTCGGCTGATGAGTCAGGAACTGCATGGTGTCCCACGCCTCAATGTGCGGACGCGCGCAATCCACGTCGAAGACCAGGTGTTCACCGCTGAACAAGCGGCAAACGTTTACCTCGGCCTGTCGCAACGGGGGCGGTACTGCTGGCCCAAGCAACTAGCCGTCGATTGCCTAACGGCATTGGCCTCCAAAAACGAGTTCGACCCCGTCCGGGACTATCTCGACTCGATCAGAGCGGAGCCGCTGCCAATGGAGCAGTGGGACCGTTTGGACAGGTTGCTCTTCGGAACCGACGACACCATCACCGCGGCATTCTTCAAGCGGTACTTGGTTAGCGCGGTTCAAAGGGTCTTCGAACCCGGGTGCCCGCAAAGGATCTTGCCCGTTTTGGTCGGGCCACAAGCCATCGGGAAAACCACCCTGGGCAGTGCACTATTCGGCGTTGAGTTCTACGGCGATGCCGTCAGCGGCAACGCAAAGCTCGACGTTGATGACATCACCTCGATGGGTCTGACGTGGGCCACCGAGCTGGCCGAGCTAGACGGCCTTACTCGGAAGGCTCAAACGGCGTCGCTGAAAGCCTTCGTCTCTCGCACTCACGACCTCATCAGGAGGAAGTACCACCACGGTTCGGAGCGGGTGCCCCGGCGCAGTGTGTTGTTTGGCACTAGCAACCAGTGGCCGCTGAATGACCCAACAGGGTCAACGCGGTTCTGCCTGATCTCGCTGGGCAAAAAACCACTCCCCTTCAACGAAGTCGCTCAGCTGCGCGACAACATTTGGGCGAGGGCTTTGGTCCAGTACCGCGACGGCTACCAGCCATTTCCAACCGCTCAAGAGGCCAAGGAAATTGCTGAACGCAATGCCTGTTACGACCCTGAGGATCCGCTTGAAGGCAAGCTCAGGCGCCTAGTCGAGCGAAAGGCGAGCGCGCCATACATCACGTTGGACGAAGTGCTCGATTTCATCGGCGCAGATCCAACAGGCTCGCCACAACTAAGCGCACGGCTCAATGTCGTTATGGCGCAACTGGGCTGGGACAAAAAGCGCCTCAGGTTCAACGGGCAAGGAAAAGTCTCTGCGTACTGGCCTGCGGCCAGGGAGGGCAGGGATGAAAGCGCATAACTCCCCTTATTACCTACCCCCTCTCTCTCCAGTTATGGAAAAAACCCCTGACCACCCCGCCCACTCATCCACCAACCCCCTGAACTCCACCATGTCTCAGACAAAGCAACTCCCCGAAGGCATCCAATTCAGCGACGTCTACATCACTGACACAGTCAGTCAGCCAGCCCGTAAAGGACTGATCGACTCCAGTCAGCTATTGAAGTCTGATTGCCACTATCTAAAGCTCTGGAGCGAAGCGGAAGTAATCAGCGAACAGGCCCTCTACGACTGGCAGGTTGAAATCAACAACTGGCAGATCGACATTGAAGACAAGGTCCGCCACAACGGAGGAATACCTCACGGATGCATTAGGGACGGGAACGGAAAGTTCCTCTACATGTGCGAACCGATCTGGGTGATCGGCAAGGGTGGTGACTACTGGTTCACCGTCTTCAACAACACGCCAGAGACAATGGCCTTCACCTCCCTGCGCGATGCCTGCATGTTCGTGCAGGGCTGGAAGCTCAAAACGCACGGACCAGACTCAGAGATGGGCTAAACGTTCTGCCCCCGGGGTCTGACCTCGGGGGCTTTTTTGTGACGTAACCAGCCTTACGGGCCATGCTGGGCTGAGCCGCCTTCATGTCGTGCTTCGCCTTCTCGTAGCCCTTGCCGCCCTCAGCGCAGGGACAGCCTTGGCCCAGGGGCAGGTCGACCCCGCCATTCACAAGCTCTGCATTGAGGCGAAGGACTATGCAGGCTGCGTCAGAGCAATGAAAGGCGAGCCAGCTCCCACCACTCGCATCATCAATTCAGCAGGTGCTGAAGTGGCGGAAGGTAATCAATGCCCTGCATCTATGGCTTACAGGGGTGGGGGTAATTGCCAGGAAGTCATCTGTGCTGACCATGGGATGTGGTTCGTTGGGCCTCATAACCCGCTGCTTGCCGGTAAGACATGGAAATGCACTGGAGGCGGGATTGGCAGCCCAGGGAGATTGGCTTGGGGTGCGACCACCGCAAGAGCTTCTCAGAATCCAAACTGCCCCGCTGGTGAAATAGAGATTGGATACAACAGCACTTGCGACAAACCTCCATTTGGATGGGAAAGCCCTGCTGCCAAGGCTGCACGCGAAGAAAGGGAAGGCCCTAAGTGCGACTTCAAGCTCAAGGCATACAAGTGCAGCTACAACGCGTACCTCGATGCCAACCCAGGCATGAAGAAATGGGCTGAACTAAACCCGGAACTTGCCCAAAAAGAAAGGCTCAAGCTGCAGTCAGTTGACTAACCACCAAGCAATCTCTCTGCAACTTGCCCAGTAGTTACGCAAGGCTGATTACGACCGACCAAGCCTGCCGCTAAGGAGTGCTCTTCTCTTTCCAGTCCGTAATAGGCGGGTTGGCATAAGGATTGTTGTTCCTTCCATAGCTATTATCCCGACCGTGAGTCTCCTGAGGCCCTTGACTCGCAGGAAGTCGATAGTTAGGTATGGGTTGAGCGACCTGCTTCTTCCAGCGGAAGAATGCTCTTAAGAATTCGTTTTGCGCGACTGGATTGGCAAACAGAAAAAGAGCCACCCTGGGCTCACCACTCGAGGAAACATATCGGAGATAATTATAATACTCGTTACCGTCTATATCGTACTTAAATCCTAGATACTGATTCGATTGAATGCCACCTTGACCTTCGACCCACATCCCCGGACCCTGAAAACGTATTCTGCATTGATTCTTGAGTTTTCGGCACCAGGCGTCGTGGTAACTCTTAGGCCCTTCATTAAAGGCACCCAAGGGAAAGTCTGCATCACCAAAATCAGCAAACGCTGCTCCGGGTAACGCAACGGCTGAGGCCAAGCAAAGCTTTGCAAGGAATCCCTTTATCACTTACTGCTCTCCATTCATGCAAATCTCCACATTTGCCATAGCCGCATGGGGACATTGAAGACCACTCTGCACTTTCATCTTGCCCCTTCAAAGCATTCGAATCCTCTGTACTCAAGAGGTTGGTCTAAGTAGGTAGGGATTCTGCTGGATGCCATCCATTTCGCCCCTTGCTCCTCGCACTGGTCAAGCGACTTCATTGGAAGACTCACAATTCCATTGCCTCTTAAAGACTTCCCAAGCGTGAGTACAAGATACGTAGGTGAGTCGGGTCTAGCTTCCACAGGCAACTCCTCAACAGTTGTGACAGGTTCCAGCGGTTGCAGTTCTTGTGATACTGCAGGTAATGAGGCTGTTATGACTGCGATTGATCCAATTACAAGCTTGCGCATGTTGGGAACCTGGCTGCCCTCCATGTTGCCCTAGCACACCGCAACGGTAATTACGACCAACGCTGGTGGCGGACGTGGCTGTTCACGCCCAGGCCACACAAGGCATCTAGCTCTCTGCAAGCGCCGACAACAGCGCCAGGGTTTCGCTGTTTGAGCGCGACCCCTACGGCCGCCTGGAGCTGGGAGACGCACCAGGCCAAAAGCTGTCGTCGATCACAGCCAGCGCCTTCCACGTCGGCCTCTATCTGCGCCCAGGCTTTCTGGATCAGCCGATAGCCCTGGCTTCGTGAGACCCCCCACTGTTGTCGCGCAAAAGCGACACAAGAGGAGTTGCTGGTCCCTTCCAGGATCAGTCGCTGCAGCTCGTCGACTCGGTCTCTGGTGACTGAGGCGGTCGCTCGAGGCGTTCCATTTCCAGGTCCAGGACGAAGAGCAACATTTCCCTGTGGGCCAAGGCCGTCATCCCGACAAACATCGGCACGACCTTCTGCAGAACGCTCGGGTGGTGGGTTGCTGTTGCCGCAATTGCTTTTGCGACCGCCTGGACCTCGGAGCTGATCATTCATCCAACAGCGCGCTGAGTTGTGCGCACAGCTCCTCCGCCGCGGCCTGTTCCGCGAGCTTTGAGCCGACAAGGCTGTGAACCTCACTGCCGATCGCTTCTGACCGCCGACGCAGCTGTTCGCAGTGCTGTTGAATCTGGCCGCGATACCGATCTTGTCGAGCAAGAGCAGGTAGCTGCTCACGCCACATCCAATCGATGAAGCCGGGGGCAGGGCCTGCCCGCTGCTGGTCGGGATCGTTGTCGCGCTCAGTGATCAAGCGATCCATGGTGGCGCTGTAGTCGCGCCCTTCCAGCTTCAGCCAACCGAGTTGGGGATGAGATTTAGCGACCCTCACTGGCCAAGCCTCCGGTTGCTGTAAGGCTGTACCCCGCGTGCGAATGACTGCTCAACGTGGTGGCGGCGGGCGGCATTTTGACGACGCAGCCGTTCGGTTTGAGCCTCAAGCGATTTGACCCGCAAAGCCCTGGCCTCCTGGTCTTCCTCCTCCCGGATGTGAGCGTCAGAGGGGACGCCCAAGTAGGAAGCAAGCTCAGGGTCATGCTTTGCCAGTAGCGATCGCAGGGTCAACGACTTCGCCAGTGCGGCGGTGTCGAAGGGGCGGCCGTAACCGCGGGGTGGCAGTAGCTCAGCGGCCCCGTCGATCTTTTTGATCCGAGTTTCGATCGCCCGCGCCTGGGTCTCAGCGTGGGTGACGTTCTGATGGGCCTCCGCGACTTCTTTATTTAGATCAAACATGAGCAGACTTACGGCGCGCTTGGGGATTAGTCAGTGGCGATTCGGGAGCATTTGGCAGGTCATCATCGATCAGGTGACGCTCAAGCCTTGCCTCATCTTGTAGCTCACGAATTGCTAGCTCACCTAACAATGAGAGCTGTGTTCTGCTCTTCATCTTCTAGGGTCCGTAGATACGAATCTATTCTAGTGACAAAGTTATAATCTAAATGTCGGGAACGCCATCCCTGACTGGTTACCGGTGTGGGCGCGGGAGTCGATCTCCCGCTTTTTCTTTGCTAATCTAGTGGCCGAGCAGGGGTCGCCCGCGTTCGCCACATAGGGATAGCAGGTGTTGGCCACTATCCCGCAAAAAGGGGGGCAGGTATTAACCACCCCCCATTTTTGTTGGCTGTAGACGGCCTAAGACGATTTAACGCAATCGCAGTTACGTCTGTTCTTTCTCAAATCGCTTTCTTCGCAGCTCGCGGCAGAAGCTGCACATGCAAACAAAGTCGTCACCCTTGGCCCCGTAACCGTTGAGGCCACCAACACCCCAGCGAGTGTGCATCGTCCACCGGAACATCACGGCCAGCTCTTCGTCAGAGGGAACCGCCATCAGCCCAACCTCAGCGACGAACTATCCGCAGGATTAGCGGCGACGTAGCCACCAGTCGTCGATGCCGACGAATGGCCCAGCGTGCACTGCAGCGTGAACACGTCGCACCCCCTGCGAATGGCATGGGTCGCGTGGGTGTGGCGGCACCGGTGCGGATGAAGCCGGACCCCAGCCTCTTGGCCCCACTTCGCCATTCGACCGGCGACTGCCTGACGGGTCAGGGGGCCGTCCCGACGATCAGAAGGAAACAGCCATTCCTCCGCCTCGCCGCGGCCGAGCGACTCGAACAGCGCGAGTGTCTCCTTACTTGTACGAACGGTGCGGGCCTTTGATCCCTTCCCAAGCAAATGAATCTGGGCGCCGTCTTCCAGGGGCTCGATGTCCTGCCAGCGCAAACGGCACAACTCGGTGACGCGACAACCGATCAGGTAGCTGCCTTTGACCATGACGAAGTCGCGCGCGGCTGTCCCACGGCCCCGGTCGGCGGCCGCGGTCATCGCCTGGGCGATCGTGGCCAGCACCATGCCCAACTCGTCATCGGTCAAAGCCTTGGCGAGCTTGGGAGCGTGCAGGGTGGCTCGGCGGGGCATTGGGTTTCGGGGAACTCCCGTCACCGCAGAGCGGGTGGGCTCGGAGGCCCAGCGGTACATGGCACTGACGGCACTGATGCGGCGGTTGAAACTGCGCGGCTTGAGTTCGTCTGCCGACACCATTTCCCGCAGCGAGGACACCCAGTCATCAACGAGGGCCGGGTCCAACTCCCGCAGGTGCAGGTGGGGGTGAAGCTCATCTCGCCAGCGAACGAAATGGCGCAGCTCTCGGGCGTAGCCGTTGATGGTCTCCTGGCTCCCGGTGCGGCTGCACTGTTCGAGGAAACGCTTCAACAGAAGGTCGTCTCCCCACAGGGTGGCCCCTGCCGTGGCGGCGTCGAACAGACGCGAGACGTAGGCCAAAGCCTCCGCCTTATCCATGCCGCTTAAGACCGGCGGGATTTTGTCGGAAGTTTTGTCGGAAAGCGATTTTCGAGGATCTGGCGTAATACCAAGATCCCCTGCACTGGAATGATTTGAAGGGGCCTTCCAGCCCCCACGGATCATTTGGTTGATAAGGCTGATCTAACCCCATCTCCCTTAATTAGGGTCAGGCGGCCACAGGGGCGGTCTGACGGGAGAAACGAACGATGTTGTTCGCTGTTACGGGTTCGCTCTAACCGAGCAGGCTTCAGTCACCCTCCTCATGCCCCGTCGAAACCATTGCAGCCCCTTGGAATGGAGCTGAGCGGAATCGAACCGCTGTCCGAAACACTGGTGTGAGCCACCTAGTCCGATCAAGACCGGACTTCTTCATTGTGCAGGGTGAACGCACAATGAGAGAGGCCGCCCGATGGACGGGTGACCGACCGCGTTCATCAATGACATGACAGAGGCCTGGCGCCAGCAGTCCCATCGCCGCAGCGGCCTCATCCAAGGGATTGCGGTGCTCCCCCAGGGCCTGGAGGAGATTGGCGCTGACGAGCTCATCAAGCTGGGGGCCAAACAGGTGCAACCCCTCCGGCGCGCCGCGGCCTTCGAAGCCGACATGGCCTGCCTCTATCGGCTCCATCTGCAAAGCCGCTACCCCTTCCGCTTCCTTCGGGAAATGGCGCGGTTCCCCTGCCATGACCGCGAGTCCCTCTACTTCGGCATCCAGAATTCCCTCGACTGGCAGCGTTGGCTGCACCCCTCCATGAGCTTCCGTGTGGATGTCAGCGGAAGCAACCCGGGGCTCAGCCATAGCCACTACACGGCCCTACAGGTCAAAAACGCCGTGGTCGACCTGCAGCGGGATCTCTGGGGGGAGCGATCCTCCATCGATATCGAGGAACCGGATCTCTCCCTCCATGTCCACCTCAACCGCCAGGAAGCCCTGCTCAGCCTGGATGGCTCCGGGGGCAGCCTGCATCGCCGGGGCTACCGCAGCGCCATGGGCCTGGCCCCCCTCAAGGAAAACCTGGCTGCCGGTTTGGTTCGCCTCAGTGGCTGGGATGGGACCACTCCCCTGGTAGACCCCCTCTGCGGCTCGGGCACGCTCTTGATCGAAGCCGCCAGCTGGGCCATCTCCCAAGCTCCCGGCCTGCATCGCCCCTTTGCCCTCGAGGGCTGGGCCGACTTCAACGCCGAGCTCTGGGAGGAGGAACAACGACGGGCCCAGGCCCGGGAGCAACCGCTCAGCACCCTGCCCGTGCTGCTGGGCTGCGAACAGAACCCGAGCGTCGCCGATCAAGCCCGCCACAACGTCCAGGCCGCCAGCCTGGGCGACGCGATCACGATCCAAACCGGTGACTTCCGCACGCTGGAGCTACCCAGCGGCCCCGGGGTCCTGGTCTGCAACCCGCCTTATGGCGAGCGGATTGGCGAACGGGAGGAACTCGAACAGCTCTACGCCGATCTGGGGGCCATGGTGAAAGAGCTCTGCAGCGGCTGGAGCCTCTGGCTACTGAGCGGAAACCCTGAGCTCACCGGAGCCCTGCGGATGAAAGCCAGCCGGCGCATTCCCGTAAGCAATGGCGGCATCGATTGCCGCTGGCTCCACTACGAGATTCGTTAGCACCATGGGCCATTTGCTGGCGAGTACCCAGGGACTCATGAGCGTCCCGCTTGAGATGCAACTGCTGTTTATCGGCGCGGTTTATCTCGGGACGTTGATCATCAGTCGCTTCTCCATTCGGATGGGTCTTCCCGCCGTGCTGGGCGTCCTGCTCTTAGGGCTCCTGATCAATCTCCAGGTCTTGGATGTGCATCCCTCGGAGGTGGAGCGCCTCCAGACCTTCTCCCTGGCCCTGCTGCTCTTTTATGCCGGCCTCAAAACAGACATCCAAGCGATTCGGGGCTTCCTGAAGTACGGACTCGTCCTCGCCATTGCCGGGGTCGCCATCTCGACCCTGGTGCTGGGGGCCGTCATCGTCTGGCTGACGTCCCAAAGCGGCAGTGCTATCACCCCAGGACTCGGTAACGCCATCCCCCTTGGGGCAGCGCTTTTGGTGGCGGCCTGCCTGGGGTCTACGGATGCCGGCGCAACCCTCGGGGTGCTGCGCCAGGTCAAACGCCATGTTCCTCAAAAAGTGCAGGACCTGCTGGAATTCGAATCCTCGGTGAATGACCCTTCGGCTCTGATTCTGTTCAGCGTTGCCGCCAGTCTCTTCACCGTTGGCGCGCAAGGACAAGCCCTCCCTGATGTCGTCATCGGAGCCTTCTCGAGCCTGCTGCAAAAAACGGGCTCAGGCGTCTTGGTGGGCCTGGGCTTTGGCTACATCGCCCGCTTGATGATTAACCGCTTAGTGGTCGACCGCGAGCAACTACTGATCGTGGCGATCTCCATCGCCTTTATGGATTACGGCTGCACCCAAATTCTCGGCGGATCTGGCTTTGTCGCGGTTTACATCACTGGTCTTTTGATGACCAACGAGCACTACAACAGACCTGAGATCAATCACCAAAGCATCCAAGACGTGTTGCTGCCGTTCAACACGATGACGGAGATCAGCATCTTCTTCATTTTTGGTTTGCTGGTGAACCCGAATCAGCTGCTCCCGGCCCTGCCCACCGGCCTGGCTACCGCTGCGGTCCTGATGCTCCTCGCCCGCCCCTTGAGCGTCCTGATCTTTCAACGGCTATCGCCCTTCAGCCTCAAGGAGTCCCTCTTAATTGCCTGGTGCGGCCTCCGCGGTGCGGTGCCCTTGGCGCTCTCCTTCAACGTCATGGCGGCCATCCCGATGCTGCGGGGGGTGCCCAGCGATACAAGTGCCAACTTTCTGGCTCAGAACTGCCAGGCCATCGTCTTCATCACGGTGATGATCAACCTCAGCCTGCAGGGCATCTCCCTACCCAGCCTCTGCCGCTGGCTCAGCGACCGACCAACGCCCGGGTCGTCTTCATAAGGCCCGCGAACGTTTCCGGCAGGTAGGGCCCTTTGGTCAACAGACCTCCGATTCGAAGGAAGAGGCCGCTCAAGAGAAGGTTCACGCCCATCACCCCAAGGGCGGCGTGGATCCAGCTCCAACCCCAGCCCTGATTCAGCCCGACCAGGAGCGCCACATCGGCCGCCAACCAGGCCATCAGGAGAGCGGAGAAACCCGCCATCAGCAGTACCACGCCGCCGATAAGGCGCCGCTTCTCCCGATCGGCCTCCTTCAGGGCAATGCGGACATGCAGGTCCATCACCGAGGCGACCAGACCGGTAATCCGAGACGCCGCCTTCAGGGGAACCCCACGCCGAGGAGCATCTTGCTGAGGAGAAGAGTCGGAGCTGGTCATGACGAACGGCGGCCGGAGAGCATCAGACCCAACAACAGACCCACTCCAGCAGCCAAACCCAAGGCCATCAAGGGGCGTTCCCGCACGGGCTTCTCAATACGCGGCCGCAAAGTCGTGTTGAGGTCGTCCAGCAACTGCTCGAGCTGCTCCTCCAGGGGCCGCAGGGAATCCGCCCATTGCTGGGCCTGGTCCTCGCCGAGGGTCAGCAGATCCAAAAGCTGATCCTTGACCCCCTCGCTGGTGCGTCCGGTCTGGCGAGCGATCACCTCAACCACATTGTCCAAACTGCCGCGGGTGGCCTCCAGGGTGTGGCGAGCCACCTCGGGCCACTGCCGCTGGATCGTCGGCAGAAACTGCTCAAAGTGCTCGCGGAACAGGGTCGCGACCGGGGAGACGGGCTCGGTCTCAGGCGGCTCGTCCAGTTCCTGCTCGATCTTGTCCTGCCAGGGCTGCTCCGGCGTGGGCTCCTTGGGGACACCTTTGCTGGTCGTGCCTAAGTCCATGGGGCCGTGGGACAGCTAACACACCGTAATGACCATGCCTTGAAATCGACAGCGGGTCGGCTACCTTTCTGGTGCTCGACGCTCGGGCCTGTTGGTTCACATCAATCAGGTAGAGCTGACCCACTTCAAGTCCTTTGGAGGATCGGTGTCGATCCCACTGGACGAAGGCTTTACGGTAGTCACCGGCCCCAATGGCTCCGGCAAAAGCAACATCCTTGACGGGGTTCTTTTTTGTCTGGGCCTCGCCAGCAGCCGCGGGATGCGGGCTGATCGACTCCCCGACCTCGTCAACAGCTCCAAGCTGAAGCAGGGCAAGGCCGCCGAAACGGTGGTCTCCGTTCGCTTTGACCTCAGCGAGTGGCAGCCCGATGAGGCTGAACAGGGCCTGGAGGCCCCCGAAGAGGGGCCCTGGATCAAACCCGGGCAAACCGAGTGGACCGTGACCCGTCGGCTGCGCATCGCCCCGGGCGGCACCTACGCCAGCACGTACAGCGCCGACGGAGTCCCCTGCAACCTCCAGCAGCTCCAAACCCAGCTCCGGCGCCTGCGGGTGGACCCCGAAGGCAGCAACGTTGTCATGCAGGGCGACGTTACCCGCATTGTCTCGATGAGTTCCCGGGACCGCCGCGGAATCATCGACGAATTGGCCGGGGTGGCGCTCTTTGACTCCCGGATCGAGCAGACCCGCTCCAAACTCTCCGACGTCCAAGACCGGGAGGAGCGCTGCGCCATCGTCCAGCAGGAACTTCTGGTCTCCCGCCAGAAGCTTGAGCGGGACTGCGCCAAGGCGCGCACCTATCAGGAGCTGCGGGACCGCTTCCAGCGAGGCCGGCTCCAGGAGCAAGTGCTGGGCTTCGAACAGGCCGAGAGCCAGTTCAAGCAGCTGCAAAGCCGTCAGGAAGCGCTGAAACACCAGCAGGACAGCGAGCGCCAAAGCGTCATCGAAGGCAGGACCGCCCTCGAAAGTGCCGCCACGGCCCTCGAGGCGCTGCAAGCCGAGGTCAAGGCCCTCGGGGAAGACCAGTTACTGGCGGTTCAATCTGAGCTGGCGGGACTCGAGGCCAGCTCCCGGGAACTCAGCCGCCAGGCCGAGAAGCACCAGCAGGGCGCCGAAGAGCTGCAGCGCCAACGGATGGAGCTGGGGCGTCATCAGGCCGACCTCAAGCAACAGCAGAGCCAGCTGAACAGCGCCGACGACCAAGCCAGCCTCGAGCAGGCCGAAGCCAATTGCCGCGGCGCAGAAGCCGCCGTCGAACTCTCCCGCCGGCGCCTCGGGGAAGTGGCCGGCCGCAGCGGCAGCTGGCTCGAAGAACAAAAAAAGCGCAGCCGCCAACGCCAGGACATCCAGTCCAAGCTCTCCCCGCTGCAGGCCGAGCAACAGCAACTCGTCGAGCGCCTGCGTCAGGAGGAGGAGCGCCTGGGCGAACTCCAGGAGCAACTCCAGCAGGACTCCGCCAGCAGCGATGGGGTCTCCAGCTCCTTGACCGCGCTCGCGAAAGAGTGGCAACAGCTCCTCGACGACCTCAAAGCCCAGCAGACCCGCGCCCAGGAGATCGCCGAAGCCCTCGCCCTCCAGCAGCGCACCCGCCAGCGGCTCGAACAGGAGCAGGTCAGCCTGGAGAGGGAGATCGCCCGGATGGAATCCCGGCGCGAAACCATCCAGGAAAGCCGCGGGACAGGGGCTCTGCGCCTGCTGCTGGAGGCCGGACTCGAGGGCATCCATGGTCCCGTCGCCCAACTCGGCGACGTGGAAGAAGCCCATCGCCTGGCCCTCGAAGTGGCCGCAGGGGCCCGCCTCGGCCAGGTCGTGGTCGATGACGACCGCATTGCGGCCCGGGCGATCGATCTGCTCAAAAGCCGCAGGGCCGGACGGCTGACCTTCCTGCCCCTCAACAAGATCCGCGGCGGCGGGGCTGCGATGCGCAATGGCGCCGCGTTCGAGCGAGGCGGTAGTGCCGTGGGCGGTGACGGTCTGGTGGGCCGCGCCGTGGAGCTGGTGCGCTTCGAACCCGTCTATGGCGAGGTCTTCCGCTACGTCTTCGGCGACACCCTGGTCTTCCGGGATCTCGCCAGCGCCCGCCGCGAACTGGGCCGCTGCCGCGCCGTCACCCTCGATGGCGAACTGCTCGAGAAGAGCGGGGCCATGACCGGAGGCAGCTTCCAGCAGCGGGGCAACCAACTGAGCTTTGGCGCGGCCAGCGACGCCGATGAAGCCGAGCCCCTGCGCCGGCGCCTGCTGGAGCTCGGTGAAACCCTGCTGGCCTGTAAGCGCAAAGAGTCCGATCTCGGACGGGCCCTCGAGGAACTGCGCCCGCAGCTCAGCCGCCTCGAGCAGCGCAAAGCCGCCCTTGAGGCCGAACGCATGGCCGCCCAACGGTCCCATGGCCCCCTGCAGGAGCGGCGCGATCAGCTGACGACACGGATCAAGCAGATCGAGACCGACCTCAGCGGCGGTCAGCAGCGGCTGCAAACCATCGCCACGGAACTCAGCCCGCTGCAACAGTCCCTGCAGGAACTGGAAGCCAGCGAAACCAGCGCCCAGGCCAGCGGCGACAGCGAGCGTTGGCAGGGACTCCAGCAGGAACTCGAAGTCGCCGACGCCGCCCTGACCAAGGCCAGGCAGGAACGGGACAACTTGCTAGCCGCCCGCCGTGAGAGGGGACTGGCCGCGGAGCGGGTCAGCAGCCAACTGCAGGCCCTCGGTGGCGAAGAACAGCGACTAGCCCAAGCCGTGAACGCCCTGATCGCCGAGCGCAGCCAATGGAAGGAGCAACACCAGGCCGACCAGCAGAAGCGCAGCGAACTCGAGACCAAACAACAGGAGCTGCAAACCCGCTTCGGTGAACGGCGCCGCGCCCGCGATGAAGCCGAGGCCCAACTCGCCAAGCAGCGCCAGGGCCTGCAGCAGCAGGAGTGGGAACTACAGCGCCTCGGCGAAGAACTCCTGGCCCTGGCCGAGGAGGAGCGCAGCAGCGGCGCTCGGCTCGAGCAGCTGCAGCTGGAGCTTCCCGATCCCCTGCCAGAGATTCCCGACGAGGTGCGCGAGAACGGCCTAGAAGCCCTTCAGGCCGAACTCAAGAGCCTGCGGCAGCGGATGGAGGCTCTTGAGCCGGTCAACATGCTCGCCCTGCAGGAGCTCGAGGAGCTGGAGACCCGGCTAGCGGACCTGCAGGAGCGCCTCGATGTCCTCTGCAAGGAGCGCGAGGAACTGCTACTGCGGATCGAGACCGTGGCGACCCTGCGCCAGGAGGCCTTCATGGAGGCCTTCAAGGCCGTCGATGAACACTTCCGCGACATCTTTGCGGGCCTCTCCGATGGCGAAGGATTCCTGCAACTGGAGAACCCCGAGGCACCGCTCGAAGGGGGGCTGAACCTCGTGGCCCACCCCAAGGGAAAAGCGGTACGCCGCCTGGCCTCCATGAGCGGTGGCGAAAAGTCCCTGACCGCCCTGAGCTTCCTCTTTGCGCTGCAGCGCTTCCGTCCCTCCCCCTTCTATGCCCTCGATGAGGTCGACAGCTTCCTCGATGGCGTCAACGTCGAGCGTTTGGCCACATTGATCGCCCAGCAGGCCGATGCCGCCCAGTTCCTCGTGGTCAGCCACCGCCGTCCGATGATTGGAGCAGCCACCCGCACCATCGGTGTGACACAGGCCCGCGGTGCCCACACCCAAGTGGTGGGATTACCCCAAGCGGCGTAACCAAGCCCCGCCAGCTTTTCGGTCAAAATGCGCCCATGACAAGCACCCCACCCGGAAGCGACCCCGCGGCCACCCCAAGCGATCGCCTTTGGCTGCGCTCGGAGCTTATGGGCACCCAGGTGATCACCCGCGACACCGGACGGCGTCTGGGTGTGGTGGGCGAAGTCGTCGTCGATATCGACCGCCGCGAGGTGGTCTCCCTGGGCCTGCGCGACAACCCGCTGACCCGTTTCCTGCCGGGCCTGCCACGCTGGATGCCCCTGGAGAGCATTCGCCAGGTGGGCGACGTGATCCTGGTGGATTCCGCGGACTCTCTCTCCGAGAACTTCGATCCGGACCGGTACTCCCGGGTGATCAACTGCCAGGTGATCACCGAATCGGGCGAACAGCTGGGCCGGGTGCTGGGCTTCAGCTTTGACATCGAAACCGGCGAGCTCACCACCTTGGTGATCGGGGCCGTCGGCGTTCCCCTGCTCGGGGAAGGGGTGCTGAGCACCTGGGAGCTGACCGTTGAGGAGATCGTCAGCAGCGGACCCGACCGAATCATTGTTTATGAGGGCGCCGAGGAGAAGCTGAAGCAACTCGGCACCGGACTGCTGGAGAAGCTGGGCGTCGGTGGACCGAGCTGGGAGCAGGAGGAGCGCGAGCGCTATCGCCTCAACATGGTTCCGGTTGAGAACCAGCTGGCCGCCGGTCAACCAACGGCCCAAGAGGAACAGCGCCGGATTGCACCGGCCACCAATCGCCGCTTCGAGCCGGAAGAGGATTACGACTACGTCGAGGTGGAGCAGCGCCGCGAACGGGAGCCCCTGCGCCAGCGCCGCTATCTGGACGACGAGCCCACGCCACGCCGCTATGTGCGTGATGAGTCCCCGCTGGACGTGGAGCCCTATGAGCCCTACGACGAGCGGGCACCCATACCGCGACGGCGGGAGCCCTCCGGCGGCGATCCCTGGTGATGGGGGAAGGGACTAGACCTTCTCCTCCTTGAAGTTCAGGGACGCAGAGTTAACGCAGTAACGCAGCCCGGTGGGTTTGGGACCGTCGTTGAAGACGTGACCTAGGTGGGCGTCACAGTTGGCGCACTTGATCTCGGTACGGACCATTCCGTGGCTGGTATCAGAGTGGATGCTGATGGCGCCCTCCTTGGCACCATCCCAGAAGCTCGGCCAGCCGGTGCCCGAGTTGAACTTGGTCTCGGAGCTAAAGAGCTCACTGCCGCAGCAGACGCAGCGGTACATGCCCTTCGCTTTGTTGTCCCAGTAGACCCCGGTGAAGGCCCGCTCGGTCCCCCCCATCCGGGCCACCTGGAACTGCTCAGGGGTGAGCTTCTCGCGCCATTGCTCGTGGTCGTGCCGGGCGGCGTCAGCCATCGCTGGAGATCCTGCGGATTGCGCTCAAATTAGGCAGCGTCCACAGGGGACGGCGGCAGCAATTCCCGCACCATCGTGGCCAGGGCCGCCACGGCACCGGGCTGCCCTCTCAGGCTGCGCAGGTCCTCCCGCATCCCCTCCAACCGCTGGGGATGGGACAACCAATCGGTGGCTTCCGCGGCGATCTCCTCAGGCGTGATCGCCCCGACACGCTCGGGCACCACCTGACGTTCCGCCGAGATGTTCGGCCAGGCCAAGAAGCCGTGGTTGCGCATCCGCCAGGCGGTCAAGGCCGCCCCCAACAGCCAGCGCAGCAAGGGCAAGCGAGCCAGGATCCCGATGCCCCCATCCCAGGCCTGCATCACATGCAGGTGCTGCGTGGGCACCAGAACGATCATCGGGACCCCAAGGGCCCCCAACTCCGCCGTGTTCGCCCCGACCGTGGTCAGCGCCAATTGGCATTGGCTGAGCACCCCATGGGCGGGCTGCTCCTCCACCAAACGAATTCGTGAGCCGGCAGGGGTGATCAGATCCTCGCCCTCAAGCCAGGGCTCCCCGGAGCCGTAGTGCTGGGCAATCGGATTGGCCGCGCTGCCATAAGCCACCAGCTCTGCAACGCTTGTGGTGGGGGCAACGGGCAGCAGAAAGCGGCAGCCGGGCCGCTGGGCGGCCAGGCGATCGGCGGCCTCCAGCAAAAACGGCATGCCCACCTGGAGCTTCGCCCTCTTGGATCCGGGCATCAACGCCACCCATTCGCCCTGGGGCAGGGGGCGCTCCGAACGGGCGGCCTCCGAGAGATCGGCCATCAAGTCCCCCACCACTTGGCAGCGGGGCTGCCAGCGGCGGGAGAGGCGATCCGCGGCCGCTGGCCCCATCGCTGCAATCCGGTCGTTCCAGCGGGGCCAGCGGGCCACCCATTCGGCGTAGGTGATGTGGCGATAGCCCAGGCGGGCCGAGAGGAGCACCGTCCAGAACTGATCACCGCCGAGGAAGACCACCACACCGCGCCGTGGCCACCGCCCCCAGCGCTGCGGGCACAGCAGCAGGCTCCAGAAGCGTTTGGCGGGGCTGATCCGCTCAAACAGACCCATCCGCTCCGCCACCTGGTGCTCAATGCCCGTGGCATTGGGGCATGGAACCAGCACCAGCTGTAGCGCCATCTCCGCCCCTGGTATCACCGGGCGCAGGTCCAGTTCACGGTGAAGGCGCTGGGCCAGGGGGCGCACCCAAGTGGCAAGTTCGCCGGGGCCATTACAAACCAGGACGATGCATGCTGGATCACTCCCGCCAGGGGGGGAATGCTGTTGCTGTTGCTCAGCGGCGGCAGGCTTCACGCTGCGGAGCTTTGAAGAATGCGGATGGCGAGACTTGAACTCGCAAGACCGAAGTCACACGCCCCTCAAACGTGCGTGTCTACCAATTCCACCACATCCGCGTGGTAGTGAGAGCCCACACCAGAACGATGTCCTAGACTGGATTCTCGGGGGGAATGCACCACCGAGAAACGGTGGCGTGAGGGGTGCAGCGCTGATGCACTGCCCAGGCAATATACCCATCACCTGACCCCGCTCAGCAACGGGAGGGTCTCGGTCAACACTGATACAGTCCCACCGGCCTGCCCTGCCGGATTCGCCGGACTGCCACTGGATGCCCATCGGCAAACTGCTGATCGCCAACCGCGGCGAAATTGCTCTTCGGATCCTGCGCACCTGCAGGGAATTGGGTATTCCCACCGTGGCCGTCTACAGCACGGTTGATCGCAACGCCCTGCACGTTCAACTGGCTGACGAAGCGGTCTGCATCGGCGATGCACCGAGCAGCAAGAGCTACCTCAATATCCCCAACATCCTCGCGGCAGCGACCTCGAGGGACGCCGACGCGATCCACCCCGGCTATGGCTTCCTGGCCGAGAACGACAAGTTCGCCGAAATCTGCGCCGACCACGGCCTGACCTTTGTTGGCCCCTCGCCCGAGTCGATCCGCTCGATGGGCGATAAGTCCACGGCCAAGGCCACCATGCAGAAGGTGGGAGTCCCCACCATCCCCGGCAGCGAAGGCCTGCTGGAGAACGTGGACGATGCCCGCAGCCTGGCGGAGTCCATGGGCTACCCCGTGATGATTAAGGCGACCGCCGGTGGCGGTGGCCGCGGGATGCGCCTGGTTCCCTCAGCGGACCAACTCGACAACCTCTTCAAGGCCGCCCAAGGGGAGGCGGAAGCCGCCTTTGGCAACCCCGGTCTCTACATGGAGAAGTTCATCGACCGGCCCCGGCACGTCGAGGTTCAGGTGCTGGCTGACCGCCATGGAAACGTGGTCCATGTCGGAGAGAGAGACTGCTCCATTCAGCGACGTCACCAAAAGCTACTCGAGGAAGCCCCGAGCGTGGCTATCGACGCAGAACTGCGCCGGCGCATGGGCCAGGCCGCCGTCGCCGCAGCTCGCACGATTGGCTACGAGGGCGCCGGCACCGTGGAGTTCCTGGTGGATCGCACCGGCAACTTCTATTTCATGGAGATGAACACCCGCATTCAAGTCGAGCATCCCGTGACCGAGATGGTCAGCGGTGTAGACCTGATTGCCGAGCAACTGCGCATCGCCGGCGGTAAGCCCATCTCAGTCAGCCAGGACCAGATCAAACTCACCGGCCACGCCATTGAAGTCCGGATCAACGCAGAGGACCCCCGCCAAAACTTCCGGCCTGCCCCCGGCAAGATCACCGGTTGGCTTCCGCCCGGCGGCCCCGGGGTTCGCTTCGACAGCCACGTCTACACGGGCTATGAGATCCCGCCCTTCTACGACTCCTTGATCGGCAAGCTGATCGTCTGGGGCAAGGACCGCGATCACGCCCTGAAGCGCCTGCGCCGCGCCCTGGCGGAATGTGCCGTTACCGGGATTCCCACCACAATTGATTTCCACCTACAACTGCTGGAGCGCCCGGAGTTCATCTCCGGTGACGTGCACACCAAGTTCGTTGAGCAGGAGATGCTGCCGAACGGCTAAGCCTGCAGCACGCTCAAGCGCATCACCATCTGGGTCAGCAGCCCCTGCTGACCCACCAACAGCTCTCGAATCAGGCTGACCAGCCCCACCCAGATCACGGGGGTGACATCCACCCCGCCGATCGGAGCGATCAACTTGCGGCTGACGGCAAGCACCGGCTCAGTCGGAATCGCCACCAGCTTCCAAAACCCCTGGCTGAGATCCACCTGCGGGTACCAGGTCAGAACGATCCGGAACAAGAACAGCAAGGTCCAGGCCGAGAGCACCAGACCCAGGCCCACTGCAAAGGGCGGCAGCACAAGACGGAGCAGTTCCAAGCTGGAGCCATCAGTTCCCGTCACAAAGCCCTAAGCAGCGGCTACGCAATCGTAGGAAGTTGCCATCACTGCCTAGGATTACCCGCGGATTCGGCACAGTCATGACCCCTTCCCTCGCCAATTTTCTGAGCAGCCTTCTCTGGGGCGCCGTGATCGTGGTCATCCCTGTGGCAGCCGCAGTGATCCTGATCAGCCAGAACGACCGGGTCGACCGCAAGCTCTGATTCCGCTTCGGCTGCCGGGCCGGTCTCGACGCCCGCCCTAGAGTGGCCTGAAAGGGCAATCGATCTGTGGTTAACGCCAGCCTGAATTGGGCCAGCATTGTCGGGATCGTGCTGGCCGTCGGCGGGGCTCTCCTCTATTTCATGAGGAGCTTCAAACCGGCTCTGGCCCGCGACTACGACGTGTTTTTTGCCGCCGTTGGGCTTCTCTGCGGCGGCATTCTCTTTTTCCAGGGCTGGCGCCTGGATCCGATACTCCAGTTCGGTCAATTCCTGCTGGCCGCAACCACCGTCTTCTTCGGCTACGAGAGCGTGCGGCTCCGGGGTGTGACAACGGAACAGGCCCGGCGCTCCTCCTACTTCGACGACGACGACGAACCCAGTCCAAGGCCGCGCATGGGTGGCGGAGGGGACTTCCGCGACGACGCCGACCGCTTTGACGATCCCCAGCCCCTGCGCCGGCGGATCCGCTCCCGAGAGGACAGCTACGGCGAACGGGAAGAAGATGATTTCTACCGTCCCCGTCGCCCCGCCCGTGCCGCCATCCCCGAGCGGGCCGCGTCCCGGGATGATTGGCAAGGCCAAGGCGGCCGCTCCGAGCGGGACCGCGAGCCCTCCAGCCGCTTCCGCGCTAGCGGCGCCCCAGCCTCCTCGCCTTCGGAATTCGGCAGTCGCCGCCAAGGCCGAGAGGATATGCGCCGCGGCAGCCGTCCGACGATTCGCCCTGACGACATGCCCCGCTCCAGCCGTCGCGGCAGCCCCATGGGGGAGGCCTCCTCGACCCCGAGCACCGGCAATCCGGGTGTGCCCCAAGGGGCTCCCTATCAAGCCAACGCCAAACCAGAATCGGAAGCGGGCGTGAGTGATGCCGAGTTCCGGCCGGTCAAGCCGGCCGCTGGTGGCAGCACCAACGGATCCCCCCGTCCCCGCGACAACAGTTCCCGCTTCGACGACTGAGGCCGTTGCACACCCGAGCACTGGTGATGGCTGGCGTGCTGCTGGCCATCGGCGGATGCGGATTGCGCCGGCAGACGGCCAGTCCGATCGGCCTCAATGGGGCTGAGAACCGCGAGCAGCCGGCCCTGAGCGGCGATGGTCGTTTGCTGGCCTCCCTCGTCGAGCGCGGCGGACGCACCACGGTTCTGCTGCAGGAGCGCCGCAGCGGCAAGGTGCTGCCCCTGGGGCACCTGCGGAGACATCAACCCCACAGTTCCCCTTCGCTGAGTTGGAACGGCCGCTACCTGGCCCTCTTGATCCAACGGGGGGCCCGCCGGGAGGCGGTCATTGAAGATCGGGCCAGCGGCGCCCTCCAGCCCCTCTTTCTGCCTGGGAATGCGGAGCCCAGGCGACTCAGCCTGGCGCCGGATGCCCGCCAACTGGCGGTGGAGCTCACCAGCCAAGGCAGCACGCGGCTGCAGCTCTATGACCTGAGCGGACTGCTGGAGCCGGACCTGGCCCCGGGTCTGCGCGAGAGCGGCGGTGGACCAGGGGGGCCGCCGTGACGCGGCGCCTCGTGCTCACAGCCGGCACGGCGCTGCTCCTGCTCAGCGGCTGTGGCGGTGGACGGCTGCGGCCCCTCGCCGGGCTCAACCAGCAACTCAATCAACTGGGCCAAGGCCGGAGTCCTTCGCTCTCCGGCGGCTGGCTGGCCTTAATCGCCGCCCGCGGCAGCGGCCGCGTCCAGGTGCAGCTGATCGACGTCAACCGCCGCAACCCCGTCCCCCTGCCCGGGCTGAATCGACCAGATGCCCTGCCGATCAGCGTCGCCGTGGACCAAAACGCGGAACGCCTCGCCGTCGTGCGCCAACGGGAGGACCGCACCGAATTAGTGCTTTATAAACGCAGACTGCAGGCCACACAACTCCTTCCGATGGAGCCCGCCGGGGTGCCGCGTCAAGTGAGCTTCAGCGCCGATGGGCGCGTGCTGGCGGTAGAGGTCAGCCGCGGCGGACTCTGGCAGATAGATCTCCTGGAGATCCCCTAGACGAGCCTCAGCCGACGAAGCCGGCCCAACTCAGGAAAGTCTTCCCGCTGATGGCCTCCACCACGAGGATCGCCACGAAGCCGACCATGGCGAAGCGACCGTTGACCCGCTCGGCATAACCGCTCCACCCGAAGGCCGGAGCGTCATTGGTGGTGGCGCTTGTGGCAGGGACGTCGGGCGTCTCGGACATCGTGGGATCAGGCTCCTGAGCTGAAGTCATAGCTGGTGGCGGGAATCAGCTTCCATCCCCCCTGGCCGTCGAGCTCGAGCACCAGGTCGTGGAAGCTCTTGAGGCTAGGGCGGTGGCCCACGCTCACGAAGGCCATCTCCCGTTGGGAGAGCAGCTCATAGAGGTGTCTCTCCGTACCCACGTCCAGGGCACTGGTGGCCTCATCCAGCACCACAAAGCGCGGGGAATTCAGCAACAGGCGAGCAAAGGCCAAGCGCTGCTGCTCGCCCAGCGAGAGCAGCCGCGGCCAGTCCTGCTTGATGTCGAAATCGGGGTAACGCTGCACCAGGGCCGACAGACGCACCTCGTTCAAAACGCTGCGCAGGTGCTCATCGCTGAAGCGCTGGGGCTCCTGGGGATAACAGAGCTGCTCCCGCAGGCTGCCCAGAATCATGTAAGGCTTCTGGGGGATGAACAGCAGCTCTGAGAGGGGCGGACGCTGGACCTCACCAAGGGCCGCCGGCCAGAGGCCACTGACCAGACGCAGAAAGGAGGTCTTACCGCAGCCGCTGGGGCCCACGACCAACACCCGCTGCCCCGGACCCACCTCGAGGCTCAAATCCTGAATCAAGCGCCGCTCACTATTGGGGGGCACCAGATCGACGTGACGCACCAACAGCGAACCAGAGGCCCCAGCGCTGGATTGCGCCTCGCTCAAACGCTGCTGCTCGGCGTTGAACTCGCTAATGGCTTCGACCTTGCCCTGGAACCCCTCCAGACGGCTAATCGATGCGGAGAAGGCGGCCAGGCGGTCGATGTTGTTGACGATGAAACTCACCGAGAACAGCACCTGGGAGAAGGCAATCCCGGCCTGGGCGAAGACCCCGAAATCCACCTCCTTGGCGAAGTAGATCGGAGCGATCACCAACCATGGCAAAAAGCGTGAGAAATAGTCATAAGAGCGCTGAATCACGCTGATCAGTG
Source organism: Synechococcus sp. (assembly GCA_047285805.1). Classification (GTDB taxonomy): domain Bacteria; phylum Cyanobacteriota; class Cyanobacteriia; order PCC-6307; family Cyanobiaceae; genus Vulcanococcus. Next base: position 1,364,823 of record JBJBCN010000002.1, read on the forward strand.
CTTCCCAAATGATCAGCTTGTTGTAGTTCTGAATCGCCCCACCAAGGCGCCGCTCCGCCTCCCGTGATTCCTGCTGCTCACCGCGGTAGAAGGCGATCGATTCGGCGTTATCGCGGATGTGCACCAAGCCGTAACGGAAGTCGGCTTCCAGGCGCAACTGGTCGTAGTTCAGAGCCACCAGCTTGCGGCTGGCGAAGACGATCACGGCCGTCCCGCCCAGGGAATAGATCAGCAGCCATAGGGCCAGGGTCGAGCTGATCGTCCACAGCACCACTATGAAGCTGAGAAAGGTCAAAACGGCAGACACGACCTCGACACTGACGCTCAGGCTGGTGCCCGTGAAGCTGGCGGTGTCCTGGGAGATCCGTTGGTCCGGGTTATCAATTTCTTCGGCCGCCTCATCGTTGGGATTGAGGACGTAGTAAGCGCGATTAGTCAGGTAGCGCCGCAAAAGGCGGCCACTGAGCCATTCCCGCCACAACAAACCCAAGCGGGGAATCAGGTAGCTCTGCAGGGCCCGGATCGGCAACGCCAGCACCAAGCAGAAGGCGTAGATCGCGACGATCTGCCAGAACTCTTCGACCTTGTAGGTGACAAGAGCGTTTTCAACGTTGCGGGCGACATAGCTGATGCCGACGTTGATCCCGTTGATCACCAGGATCAGCAGGGTGATCACACCGAGCATCAGCCACGGGAGCCAGCGCCCCTGACGCAACTTGCTGCGCAGGGAGACAAAACTGCCGACCCCTGCCGCAAACAGGACCATCAAGATCGGTCCGGCGGGACTGGCCCAAATCGAAGCCACCTGCTCGGGCACCCCTGGCAGGAAACGGGCCTGAAACTCAGGCAGCAGCGCAACACTCAGGGCGATGACCCCACTGAGCAGCAACAGGGTGCTGCCGGCCACGACCGCCAACAGAGCCAGAATCAGCAGCAGGAACTGCCAACCACTGGTCTCCTCAACGGGAAGGAAGTAGGGCTGAGCCAGCCGCTGCAGCTTGATGAGCTGACGGCGGAAGGCCTGCAGGGGATTCATGAGGGCGCTCAGATGCCTTCATTCTCGCCGCTTGCAACTCAGCCTGGAGGCCAAGCCAAGGGACGGCCACCGATCACGTGCACATGCAGGTGGAAGACGGTCTGGCCGGCCTCCTCGCCGCTGTTGATGACCGTGCGGAAGCCCGTAAGCCCCTCCTGCTTGGCCACCTTGGCGGCCACCAGCAGCAGATGGCCCAGCAATGACGCCTGGCAGGCCTCGGCCTCCGCCAGGTTCACCACGTGCTCGCGCGGGATCACCAGGATGTGGACCGGAGCCTGGGGAGCCACGTCGCGAAAAGCCAGACACTGTCCATCGGCATAGACCTGATCGCAGGGAATCTCCCCCCGCAGGATCCGGCCAAAAATCGTGTCGTTTCTAGCGAGGTCAGCGGCGTCGGCCATGGGTTCAGGCAGCTGGTGAAACAGCGGTGGAACTTCGAAACCAGCGCTGTCCTTAAGCCGATGCTGGCACGATCAAGCACCGCCGCCCTGGTCGGGATCGAGGCCTATCCCGGCCATGTGGAGGTGGATCTCGCCACCGGCCGGCCTGCTCTGGTCATCGTCGACCTAGCCGATGCGGTCGTTCAGGAATCCCGGGAGCGGGTGCGCTCAGCCCTGCGCAAAAGCGGGCTGGGGCTGCCGCTCTCGCGAGTGGTCGTCAGCCTGGCGCGAGCTTACCGCCGCAAGCAGGGGCCCAGCTTTGATCTCCCCATCGCCCTAGCCCTGGCCTGAGCGAGTGGACAACTACAACCCGAGCAACTCGAGGGGATCTGGTGCTGCGGCGAACTCGGCCTCGATGGCCAGCTACGGCCCATCCGCGGGGCCCTCTTGATCGCTCTGGGCGCGCACGAGTCCGGAGTCCGGGTCCTCCTGGTCCCCGAGACCAATGGGCCGGAAGCCGCTTTGGTGGAGGGGCTTGAGGTTCGGCCGGCCGGCAGCTTGAACGAAGACTTCGAGGCCCTGCAGCCGAGCCACACCCCCAAGCCGCTGCCGGCTCAAGGTCCCCTCCAAGCGCCAGGGGCACGCCCGTCGATTGCGGGACGTGCACGGCCAGCCCAACGGCCGCCGTGCCTTGAAAATCGCCGCGGCAGGGGGCTATCGCCTCCTGCTCGTGGACCCGCCCGGCAGCTGCTCCAGCGCCAAACGCCAACGCTACTGGGGACGCCTCTCAGGCCCCTTGCTCAATCGCATTGACCTGAAGGTGGTCATGCGGCGGGTTCCGGCGACGATCCTGCGGTAGGGCTATGGAGCAGGCCGCCGCCTCGCGTCCCCGGAATCCACGGGCTGCGTCGCCCAGCGAATCCAGCAGGCACGGGCGCGGATGGTCCAGCGCAATCCCCCAGGGATCAACAACCACAGCTGAGCGCACGCGATCAGCGCGAGGGTGCTCAGCTGGTCCCAGACGGGCTCAGCCTCTGGGAGCAGGTCATGGCGGCGCGGGCCCTGTCCACCCGCAGCGGTCAACATCTGCTGAGCGTGGCCCGAATCATTGCCGATCTCGATGGCACAGCGCAGGTCGGGACCCTAGCGGTGGCCGAAGCCCTCACCTACCGCAGCTTTACGCCCTAGTGCTTGTGGGGAGGTGTATCGCGGTAAGGCTGCACGCCCACGTTGGGGGGCTGGTGCTGGCGCTCTTCGAGCGGATTGCCAAAGGCATTGCCCACGCTTTTGCCAAACCAGCGGTTGATGGCATTGAACAACTGCTTCACAGCGCACCTCGATGGAGACCTTCACCATCATTGGTAGCCATGAAAAAACGGGAATCAGTGTTTCTACCGATTCCCGCTGAAAGGTTGGGCTGAAGCCGAAGCTCAGCGGCGGCGGCGGCGCTGCTGGGCCTTGCGCTTGTACTTCTCTACGGGAGTCTCGTGGTGACGCAGACGCTTGAGATCGGCAAAGATCCCGGCCTTGGAGACCTGGCGCTTGAAACGGCGCAGCGCCGACTCAATGCCCTCGTTCTCGCCGACGGTGACCTGGGTCATAAAACCGATCTAAGAATTTTGCAGTTTGAAGATGATACCAAGCGCTCTTCACCCAATCCCCCGCGAGGGGGAGGGGATCACCAAAGACCAGGGACAGCGGGATCCATAGCGGGCTGATCACCGGTCGGAGCGGGCTGCTCAGCCACCGGCCAGCTTTCCCTAAAGATGTAGATGTGACCGAGGTTCCGTCCACCGAACTGACGGCGCATCAGCTTCCAGCCGGGTTCGGGCTGCAGAAGAAGGTAGTCGGTGTTTTTGTTATGGCCGCCGGTGCGGGCAATAACCATCTCCGGGCCGGCGCTGGGCTTTGAGGGGAAGGCCATCAGAACGTTGTCGCCCTTCTCCCGCACCACGCTGATGCGGTAAATACTGGCCAGGTCGTCCTCGCCCACCCGCAGGGAATAGCCGTTGCCGTCGATGTAGCGGCTACAGATCCCCGTGAAGTCAAAGCTGGAAAGCAGGGGGTCGACCTTCACCGGCCCCTCCTCCACCAAGGCGAAACAAGGACGGGTGTCCTTGCGTTGTTCGTAGATATTCAGCTGGGCCCGCTCGCCTGTTCCAATCGGGGCAGCGACGATGACGAACCTGGTCTGATCGACCTCTACAGCTTCAAACAACGCTTTGGCCTGCACGGGCGCAGCTATCAGGCTTGCGACCGGAAGCAGGGCAGCCAGGGTTCGGACCAGAGAAAACACAGAGTCGCTTCAGTTGGCAGGGGCTGATCGTAAAAGTGATCGGCAGCGGCGCCAGTCCCTCAGGCCGGCTTGTTGATCCGAATGGCCACCAACAGGCTGATCAACGTGCCAGGCAGGGACAGGCCAAGGATCGTGCCGGTGGCGGTCACCCCCAGCTCGGGGTCGCCGTAGGCCAACTCAAATACTGATCCGGTAGCGGCAATACCCAAAACGCAGGCCAAGGCAAGGAAGAGTCCCGCTAGGGGTTTCATCGGCATAACGAATGGCTCAGGCGATGGTATGGACGTCGGAGCGGTCAAACCCCTTTTCTTTCAAACCCTCGAGGAGCTTCTCATCGTCGGTAACCCGATCCACAAAGAGAACCCCGTTGAGATGGTCCATCTCGTGCTGGATGCAGCGGGCCATCAGGCCATCGGCCTTCATCCGCTTGGGGCGGCCGAAGGCATCCCGGTAGCTCACATCCACCACGCTGGGGCGAACCACATCCAGGTAAACGCCGGGGATGCTCAGGCAACCCTCTTCATAGGTGCACAGGCCACCGCCCACGGAGGTGATCTCCGGGTTGATCAACACCAGGGGAGGGCTATTAGGGTCATCCAGCTCCAAGTCGATCACCAGCAGCTGTTGGTTCACACCAATCTGCGGAGCAGCAAGGCCAATGCCTTTGGCGGCGTACATGCTCACCAGCATGTCGGTGGCCAGCTTGCGGACCGCGTCATCAACCTTGCCGATGCGCCGCGCCGGCTCCCGCAGGGCCTCATCACCCAGCTTGTGGATTTCGAAGGGAGGATTCTCGATGGGCTCCTTGGACACCTGCAGGCGTCCAGAGAGCTCAGCCGAGCGCGCCAACTTGGCGAAGCTATTGGCCAAGACGTGTCCTCAACAGCGTTGCAAACAGCGATTCTAGGAGGCCTGATCTGCATGTTCCGTTGAGCCTGACCCCTCCAGCCACGCTCACTCCCCTCTCCGCCGAACTGGTGCTGGGGAAAACTCCCAGCCTCAAGGAGCCTGCGCTGTTGGGTGGGGCGCTCTATTGGCTGGAGCAGCGGCCGCACGAACAGGGACGCACCACCTTGATGGGGCGATCGACCCCAGGGCAGGAGGCCCGCGAATACACCCCAGGGAGCTGGAATCTGCGCTGCCGGGTCCATGAGTACGGCGGCGGCGCCTGTGCGATCGGCCGCCGAGCTAACGGAGAGGCCGTGGCGGTGTTTGTCCATGACGCTGACGGCAGCCTCTGGCGCCTGAATCTCGATCAAGTCGGGGCCGAACCGCAGCGGCTGGGGGATCGCTTCGAGGGAGCCCTGGGGGGCGGCCTGATCGACCCGCAGCAGGACCGCTGGATCGGCGTTCTCGAGCGCGATGGCCGCGACCAGTTGGTGGCCCTGCCCCTGGCCGGCGGGGAACTCCATCTGCTGTATCAAGCCGCCGACTTCTGCGGCTACCCCGCCCTGAGCCCCGATGGAACGCGACTGGCCTGGGTGGAGTGGCAGCAACCGAGCATGCCCTGGGACCGCAGCAGCCTCTGGCTGGCGGAGGTCAATGGCGCCGGTCCGATCAGCCGGGCCCAACGGGTGGCAGGAGCCTCCCCCGAGGACGCCCAAGCGATTTCGGTCTTTCAACCCATCTGGGCGGGGCACGACCTGGTGGTCGCCAATGACCGCAGCGGCTTTTGGAATCTGGAGGGCTGGTCCGGCGCCGCTCAGGCGCCCCTGGAGACGCACAAATGGGCCCCCTTGTTGACGCTGGAGGCCGAGTTCGCGATGCCCCAGTGGGTGTTTGGCATGAGCACCCACGCCTGGGATGGAGAACGGCTGCTGGCCATCGCCTGCCGCCAGGGCCGTTGGGAACTCGGCGAAGTCACCGGCGAAACATGGCAACCGATCGAGCAACCCTGCAGCGACCTGGCGGGACTCTGCGCCGAAGCCGGAAAGCTGGCCTGCATCGCCAGTAGCCCAACCCATCCCTCGGGCCTGCTGGAGGTCGCGCTGGAGGGCGGCCAATGGAGCCATCGCGCCGCGGCCCCCTGCCCGATCGCCCCGGAGGCCATCAGCCAGCCCGAAGAACTGTGGTTTGACGGCCATGGCGGCCAGCCCACTCAGGCCTGGTACTACCCGCCCGCCGGAGGCGGCCACAGTGAGGCGCCGCTGCTCGTAAAGAGCCACAGCGGCCCCACCGCGATGGCCCGCACCGGTCTGAATCTGGCCATCCAGTTCTGGACCAGCCGCGGCTGGGGGGTGGTCGACGTGAACTACGGCGGGTCCACGGGCTTTGGCCGGGCCTACCGCGAACGGCTCAACGGTCAGTGGGGTGTGGTCGATGTCGCCGACTGTGCCGCCGCGGCCCAGGCCGTGATCGACCAAGAGCAGGCCCACCCGGAGCGGGTGGCGATCGAGGGGGGCAGCGCCGGCGGCTTTACGACCCTGGCAGCCCTCTGTTTCACAGACCGCTTCAGTGCTGGAGCGAGCCGCTACGGAGTGGCCGATCTGAGCGCCCTCGCAGAGGACACCCACCGCTTTGAGGCCCGCTACCTCGATGGCCTCGTGGGTCCGTGGCCGGACGTGCGCGCCAACTATGCGAACCGCTCTCCCTTAAACCATGCCGAGCGGATGAGCTGCCCGGTGATCTTCTTCCAGGGGCTCGAGGACGTCGTGGTGCCCCCCGAGCAAACCGAGCGGATGGCAGAAGCCCTCCGCGAGAAGGGCATCCCCGTGGAGGTGCGCCTCTTTCCAGAAGAGGGCCACGGGTTCCGGAAAGGCAGCACCCAGATCGAGGTGCTAGAGGCCACGGAAGCCTTCTTCCGAACGCACTTCGCCCTCTGATGGACGCGCTTCTGCCGGGACTCTGGGGCCCTGATCTCTTCGATGGGATCAGCTGGCTGGTCCTGGCCGGAGGCGTTCTGGCCGGAATCCTGGCGACCGGTCGGGCCATCGGCCGGCGGCTGCAGCTGCAGCTCTGGGGCATTCCCGAGGCCTTGGTGGCCGGTGTCTTGGGCCTGCTGGTGGCCCCCAAGGGCCCCTTCCCGCTACTGCCCGAGCACCTGATGGAGCTCTGGGCGCAGCTGCCCTTGGTACTGCTCACCTTGGTCTTCGGCTCCTTGATGCTCGGCAAACCCCTGCCCAAGCTCGCGGGGGTGCTCAAGCCGGTGGGCGGCCACGTCGCACTCGCCTTGGTCCTGGCCTTCGGTCAGTACGTCGTGGCGGGGTTGGTGGTGCTGCTGGTGCTGCACCCCCTGCTGGGCTTCAGCCCGGTAATGGCATGCCTGATCGAGGTGGCCTTTGAAGGCGGCCATGGCGCCGCCGCGGCCATGGGGGCAAGCTATGCGGCCCTGGGATTCGAGAGCGGCCAAGACCTCGGGCTCGCCCTGGCGACGGTGGGGCTGCTCTCCTCGACATTGATCGGGGGCTTGGTGGTGGTGCTCGGGCGCTCCCGAGGTTGGCTGGTGGCGGATCTCGCCCCAGAGGCGATCCAGCCCCCCGCGACGCCAACAGGGACCCGCGACGGTCCAGGACATCCGCTGGCCGCGTGGCTCTGCAACCTCGGCCTGGTGGGCCTCGCCGTTGGCGTTGGCTGGATTCTGCAACTGCTGCTGCGACAGCTGACCGGCTGGATCGGAGGCGGGGTGGCCACGGTGGGACAGGCCCTGCCAGTGTTTCCGCTGGCGATCCTGGGGTCCCTGCTGGTGCGCTGGCTGCTGCAGCGCAGCGGGCGCAGCCAATGGGCGTCCGCAACGATACAAAGCGAAGTCAGCACCCTGGCCGCCGATCTGCTGATCGCTTCGGCCACCGCCGGGCTCAATCTGGAACTTCTGCAGGCCAACTGGCTACCGATCAGCCTGCTGGCAGGGGCTGGCTTGGCCTGGAACCTCCTGATCAGTCTTTGGCTGGCCCCCAAGCTGCTGCCGAAGGACTGGTTTGAGCGGGCCCTGGTGGAATTCGGCCAGGCCACCGGCGTGGCCGCCTCGGGCCTGCTGCTGCTGCGCATGGCGGATCCGGAGGCCCACAGCGACGCCCTCCCAGCCTTCTCGCTAAAGCAATTGCTACTACAACCCCTGCTCTCGGGCGGGGTGATCACCGTGGTGGCCCCCCTGGCCGTGGCGGGCTGGGGGCTGCCGCTCTGGACCCTGGTCTGCGCCGGGGTGATGCTGCTGGCCGCGGGCGCGGGCCTCTGGATCGCTCAGCTGCAGGAGCTCGAGGAGGCCCGGTAGAGCAGGGTGAGGAACTGGTGGCGCACCTGCTCCATCTGCTCAGCACTCAGCAACGGCGGCTCGCCAAGGGCGAGAGCCTGCAGGTAGATCCGCGCCAGGGTTTCAACCTCGACGGCGAGGGCGAGAGCTTTGTCGAGGGTGGGGCCCACCGCGACTTGACCGTGCTGAGCCATCAGGCAAGCCAGCCGTCCCTCGAGGGCTTGGACCACCCCATCGGAGAGCTCCTGGGTTCCAAAGGTGGCGTAGGGGGCGCAGCGGATGTCATGGCCGCCGGCCACCGCCGTCATGTAGTGGAAGGGAGGGATATCGCGGCCATGGCAAGCCAGGGCGGTGGCGTGGATGGAGTGGCAGTGCAGCACCGCCTGCACCTCTGGGCGGCTGTCCAGGACATCGGCATGCAGGCGCCACTCCGAGGAGGGCCGGCGCTGAGGACGGCCATCGGCGGGTATGAAGAGGGGCTCCCCCTTGAGATCAAGCGCCACCAAGTCGGTGGGCTGCATCTGCTCGTAGGGCAGGGAGCTGGGGGTGATCAGCATCCCGCCGGGGATGCGCACCGAGAGGTTGCCAGAGGTGCCCTGGTTAATCCCGCTGGCCTGCATGCGACGTGCGCAGTCGACCAGTTGCTCGCGCAGATCCAGATCAGACATCGGCGTAGAGCTCCTGGAGCCCCTCCGCGCTGGCGGCGACGACGCCGCGCTCGGTGATTAAGGCCGTCACCAGGAGGGCCGGGGTGACATCAAAGGCGGGGTTAAAGCCAGGGCTGCAATCGGGGCTGAGCCGCACGCTGGTGATCAACCCATCGGGGCAGCGGCCCTGGATGTGGGTGACCTCCTCGGGGCTGCGGGCCTCGATCGGAATCTCGGCCACCCCGTCATCGATCTGCCAGTCGATCGTGGAGGCCGGCAGGGCGACATAGAAGGGGACGTTGTTGTCGCGCGCCGCCAGGGCCTTGAGGTAGGTCCCGATCTTGTTGCAGACATCGCCGCGGCGGGTGGTGCGGTCGGTGCCGACGATCACGGCATTCACCTGACCGTGCTGCATGAGGTGCCCGCCGGCGTTGTCGACGATGACGGTGTGGGGGACCCCTTCGCGGCCAAGCTCATAGGCGGTCAACGAGGCGCCCTGGTTGCGAGGGCGGGTCTCATCGACCCAGACGTGAATGTCCAGGCCAGCGCGATGGGCTTTGTAAATCGGCGCGAGGGCGGTGCCCCAATCGACGGTAGCCAGCCAACCGGCATTGCAGTGGGTGAGGACGTTGAAGGTCTTGCCCGGCCGAGCCGCGGCCAGCTCCTGAAAGATCGCGAGGCCGTGGTCACCGATGGCCTCACACATGGCCACGTCCTCATCTGCGATGGCTGCCGCTTCGGCTTGGGCCGCCTCGGCCCGCTGCTCGGGGGCCAGCGGTGCGACACGATCCCGGACCCGCTCGAGGGCCCAGCGAAGGTTCACGGCCGTGGGGCGGGTGGCATTGAGTTGCTCAAAGGCGGCCGCCAGAGCGGCATCGCTGGGGTCAGCCTGCAGGGCGAGCATCAGGCCGTAACCCCCGGTGACCCCGATCAGGGGGGCACCGCGAACAACCATCGTACGAATGGCCGCGGCGGCTTCATCGCAGCTGCTCAGGCTGCGGGTGGTGAAGCGGTGGGGCAGCAGGGTCTGATCGATGACCCCGACCGAGCGACCACCCTCTTCAAGCCAGATGGTACGCCAGGCCTGGCCGTCGATGTTCATGGCTGCTGCCCGCGCAAAGGACTGCACCGATCATCCCCTCCAGCCCCCTCAGATCGGGCGATAGCCCTGCCAATCGGGCACCTGGGGCGGGCTGAATCCCGCCGGATCGTGGCTGAGCTGCACATGCCAGCGCTCACCGCCGAGCAGGTCCAACTGCTCGAGGGCCAGGCAGTTATCGACCGCACAGAGGTCGTCCTTGTGTTGCTGCAGGGCGCCCTGGAGCCACTGGCGTTTCGCCAGGGCCTTGGCCGCCTTGGGGCTGCGGGCCACCACAAGACCGAACTGGTGGAGTTCCGCGAGGGAGTCCGGGCGGTAGGCGCCCAGGTTGACGAACCAGAGCTTCTCGGGCCGGGGCGCGGCGGGCTCGAGCCCCAAGCTCACCGTCCAGCCATCGATCGATCGCACCGCCATGTAGGCATCCACGTGCAGGCCCTCAAGCCTCCCGAACCACTGGCGCTTGAGCTCCGGGATGGTGGCATCGAGGCTCGATCCAGCCACAAAGCGGACGTCATGGAGCTCGATCAGGCTGGAGGCGGTGCGCCCACCGAGGACCACCAGAAATAGGGTTGGGGCGCTGGGAGATGGCGGCGTCATGGACCTGTTTCAGCAGCAATGGGCCACCTACCGGGCCGTACTCGATCACGACCTGATGGAGCACCAGGCCATGAGTGAGGTCTGCGGGCAGCAGCTGCGGCAGTGCTGCGCAGAAGCCGAGCCCCCCAGATTGGTGGATTTAGGCTGTGGCGATCTTGCCTTGCTGGCGCCGCTGCTGCGGGAACTGCCGTTGGCGAACTACACCGGCCTGGATCTCAGCGCCCAGGTGCTGCCCCTGGCGCAGGCGGCCCTGGAGGGGGCGCCTTATCCCCGCCGTTGGATCGCCGGCGACATGCTGAGCTGGGCCTGCGAGCCCGGTGGGACCGCCGTGGACGTCATCCACACCAGCTACGCGGTGCACCACCTCCAGGACGCCGAGAAAGCGCAGTGGCTCGATGGCTGCCGCCGTCGCATCGCCCCGGGCGGGTACTTGATCTGGATCGATGTCTTCCGCGAGACCGGGGAGAGCCTCTCGGACTACCTGGCCCGCTACGAGACGAGGGTTGAGCGCTGGAGCGACCTCAGCCCGAAGCAACGCCAGGCGGTCCTGGGGCACATCCAGCGTTTTGACCGTCCCGCCGAACGGGGCCCCATTGAATCGACCGCGGCGGCCGCCGGCTGGTCATGGCATTGGGCCTGGCGAGGGAGCCACCGCGCCGAGGCCATGGCCGTGCTGAGACCGGCCTAGCTGTGCTCGCGCAGGAAGCTGATCGTTCCCTGCAGTTCATCGGCGAACCGATCGATCTCCTCGAGCGTCGTCGTGAAGCTGAGGCTGGCTCGTGCTGAGGCACTGATGCCGTAATGACGGTGGAGGGGCTGCGTGCAGTGGTGGCCGCTGCGAATGCAGATACCAGCGGCGTCCAGCAGAGCCGAGATGTCGTTGGCATGGACACCCTCCACGTGGAAGGCCGCCAGCGCCGCGCGATCCGGCTGTTGCTCGGGGGTGGGGCCCAGCACGGTCACTCCATCAATGGTCTGCAGCCGTTCAAAGAGATGGGCGGTGAGCTGCTGCTCCCAGGCGTGGATGCGATCGAGCCCCAAGGCCTGGAGGTAATCCAGGGCGGCACCCATGCCGATCGCCTCGCCGATGGCGGGGGTCCCGGCCTCAAATTTGTGGGGCAGGCCCGCCCAGCTGCTGTGGTCCAGGTAGACGTCCTGAATCATCTCGCCGCCGCCGAGGAAGGGCGGCATCGCCTCAAGCAGCGCCTCTTTGCCCCAGAGAAAGCCAATGCCCGTCGGGCCACAGAGCTTGTGTGAGCTTCCGACCAGGAAGTCCGCGCCCATGTCTTTGACATTGACGGGCAGGTGCGGAAGGCTCTGGCAGGCATCCACCAGCACCAGAGCGCCAGATGCATGGGCCAGGTCAGCCACCGCACTGATTGGGTTGAGGCAGCCCAGGGTGTTGCTGACCTGCACCAGGCTCACCAGCCGGGTGCGTTCGTTGATTTTACTGCGCAGGTCTTCCAGATCCAGCTCACCGCTATCGGTGAGTCCGGCGTGGCGCAGGACGCAACCGGTGCGATCGGCCAGAAGCTGCCAGGGCACCAGGTTGCTGTGGTGCTCCATCACCGTCAGCAGGACCTGATCCCCCGGGCGGAGGTTGGCTTCCCCCCAGCTGCGGGCCACCAGGTTGATGGCCTCACTCGCATTGCGGGTGAAGACGATTTCGTTCGGGGTCGAGGCACCTACAAAGGCGGCGACTTTGGCCCGCGCACCCTCAAAGCCTTCGGTGGCCCGGACGCTCAGCTGGTGGGCACCCCGATGGACGTTGGCGTTGTCGTGGTCGTAGTAGTGCTGCAGCGCCTCCAGCACCTGGTGGGGCTTTTGGCTGGTAGCGGCGTAATCGAGGTAGATCAAGGGCTGGCCCAGGCAGGCCTTCTGCGCCAGCAAGGGGAAGTCCTGGCGGGTGTGGGCCGCTAAATCCACCGCGGGAACGCTCATCAGGCCGGCGGAGCTGCTCATGCCGACTCCAGCTCCAACCGATCCAGGGGGCACCAATGGCGCGCGGGCTCCGGCAGGGTGCGTAGAACTTCTTCGCAAAAGGCGCGCTTCAGCAGGCCAGCAGCTTGCTCGGCTCCAATGCCGCGGCTCTGGAGGTAGAAGAGCTCGTCGGTTTGAAGGCTGCTGACCGTGGCGCCGTGGGCACATTTCACGTCATCAGCCACGATCTCGAGCTCGGGCTTGGTGTCGATCCGGGCGCGGTCCGAGAGCAGCAGGTTGCGGCTCAACTGCGCCGCGTTGGTCCTCTGGGCTTCACGGGGAACCCGCACCGCACCGTTGAATACGCTCCTGCCCTGGCCAGCCGCCACGGCCTTGTGCACCTGATCAAGCTCCCCTTCAGGACCGGAGAACTGCACGAAGCTATGGGTGTCAGCGATCTGATGCTCCCCAACCAGTTGCAGACCCCTCAGGGTGGAGTAGGCCTGGCCATTCACCTGCACCAGGCGGGGTTCATGGCGCGCCAGTCCCCAGCCCGCCGCGACGTTGCTCAGGGCCGCCTGACTCTCCTGCTCTTGCTCAACTGCAATATGGCTGAACAGGGCGGCATCGCTCTGACCCAGGGCCACCAGGCCATGGCGCAACTGGGCGCTGCGGGCCAGATGGGCTTCGATCACCACGCTGACAAGCCCCGCCCCTTGAGCCTCAATCAGCTGAGAGAGATCAAGATCGGCCTTCTCCTCCAGCACCAGAAGGATGCGTAGCGGAAGCATCCCACCGGCGCAGGCACTCACCAATTCCAGGGCAGCCGACGTGCGGCTTTTCACCCGCAGGGCCAGCAGCTGAGTCGCGCTGGCATGGTTCAACTCAACGGGCCAATGCTGCTCGCAGCTGGTGGCCGCCAGAGTGTGGCCCAACCCTTGGGCCACCTCAGAGGCGCTCAGGGGCTCCAGCCCCTCCGGCAGGGCCACACCAGCGAGTGGATCGCTGGATCCATCCAGCTGCAGCCGCAGGCCCGGACCGCTGGAGCCAGCGGTCGGGTGGGCCGCCTGCGGGGCACCCAGGGGAAGCCCCTGCAAAAGGCTGAGGTCAGTGAAGCGCCAGTCCTCAAGGCGGGAGGACGGCACACCCTGCTGGGTCAAGGCGTGACGGCCGCGCTGCTGCACGGCAACCAAGGAACCCGAGGCTGGGGGAAGCTCGGAGAGCCAGTGCTCCAGCCAAGCTGCCCGATGGGTGGGGGCGCTGAGGCTGGCGGTCATCAGGCCACCTCCGCTGCGGCCAAGGCGGCCAGCTCCTGGTCGACCCAGTCGTAACCACGCTCTTCCAGTTCCAAGGCCAGCTCTTTCCCGCCCGTGCGCAACATCCGGCCCGCTGCCATGACGTGGACGTAGTCCGGGGTGATCGCGTCGAGCAGGCGCTGGTAGTGGGTGATCAGCAGAGTCGCGTTGTCGGGGCTCGCCAGCTGATTGACGCCGCCGGCCACGATCCGGAGGGCGTCGATGTCCAGGCCGGAATCGGTCTCATCGAGGATCGCCACCATGGGATCCAGCAGAGCCATCTGCAGAATCTCGTTGCGCTTTTTCTCACCGCCGCTGAAGCCCTCGTTAACAGAGCGGTCCAAGAAGGCGGGATCCATCTGAACCACCTGGAGGCGCTCGCGAACGAGATCCTCAAAGGCAAAGGTGTCGAGCTCCTCGTCGCCCTTCTCGGCACGGCGGGCATTGGTGGCCACCCGCAGGAACTCAAGATTGCTCACGCCTGGGATTTCGACCGGGTACTGGAAACCTAGGAAGACCCCTGTACGCGCGCGCTGCTCGGGGTCCAGCTCCAGCAGGTTCTCACCGCGGTAAGTCACGCTGCCGCCGGTGACCGCGTAAGCGGGATGGCCAGCGAGCACCTTGGTGAGGGTGCTCTTACCGCTGCCGTTGCGACCCATCACCGCGTGGATTTCGCCGGCACGAATCCTCAGGTTGACGCCCTTAAGGATCTCCTTGTCCTCGACCCGAGCGTGGAGATCCCGGATCTCAAGCAGCACTGGAGCGTCAGGGCGAATCACGGGGGAAGGGAGACGAAGGGAAACAGATAAAGGAATGCGAGCGGTCGGATCGGGGCCGCCCGCAGCGGTGGGATTTAACCGACCGAGCCCTCAAGCTTCAGGGCCAGGAGCTTGTCCGCCTCAGCGGCGAACTCCATGGGGAGCTGGTTGAAGACGTCGCGGCAAAAACCGCTGACCATCATCGAAACCGCCTCTTCAAAACCGATACCTCGGCTTTGGAGATAGAAGAGCTGGTCCTCGGAGATACGGCAGGTGCTGGCCTCATGCTCAACCGCGGCCTGGGGCTGCTGGGAACGGATGTAGGGATAGGTATTGGCGGCCGCCTGATCGCCGATCAGCATCGAGTCGCACTGGCTGTAGTTCTTGGCGCCTGTGGCCTTCGGGCCGATCTGGACCAAGCCGCGATAGCTGTTCGAGGAGCGTCCGGCACTGATGCCCTTGCTGACGATCGTCGAGCGGGTGCGAGGCCCCACATGGATCATCTTGGTGCCGGTGTCAGCCTGCTGCATGTTATTGGTCAGGGCCACCGAGTAGAACTCGCCAACGGAATCGGCCCCTTGCAGTACGCAACTGGGGTATTTCCAGGTGATGGATGAGCCGGTTTCCACCTGAGTCCAGCTGATCTTGCTGCGCTCACCACGGCACTGACCGCGCTTGGTCACGAAGTTGTAGATGCCACCGACCCCGTTCTCATCGCCGGCGTACCAGTTCTGAACGGTCGAGTACTTGATCGACGCGTCGTCGAGAACCACCAGTTCAACCACCGCCGCATGCAGTTGGTTCGTGTCAAACATCGGGGCCGTGCAGCCCTCGAGATAGCTGACCGATGCCCCCTCTTCGGCAACGATCAGGGTGCGCTCGAACTGGCCGGTGTCCCCGGAATTGATCCGGAAATAGGTGGAGAGCTCCATCGGGCACTCCACGCCCTTGGGAATAAAGACGAAAGAGCCGTCGCTGAAGACCGCTGAGTTCAGAGCTGCGAAATAGTTGTCATTGCTGGGAACCACGGTGCCCAAGTAGCGCTCAATCAGCTCGGGGTATTCCTTGACCGCTTCGCTTATCGAGCAGAAGACAACCCCGTGCTCGGCCAGCTTTTCCCTGTAGGTCGTAGCGATCGAAACGCTGTCAAAGACGGCATCCACCGCCACATTCGACAGCCGCTTTTGCTCGCTCAGGGGGATCCCGAGCTTGTCAAAGGTCTCAAGCAGCTTCGGATCCACCTCTTCGAGGCTGGCCTTTTTGTCCTGCTGCTTTGGAGCCGCGTAATAAATAATGTCCTGGTAGTCGATGGGAGGGAAGCCCAGTGCGGCCCAGTCCGGCTCATCCATCTGGAGCCACTGGCGGTATGCCCGCAGGCGGAAGTCCAGCAAGAAAGACGGTTCGTCTTTCTTGCTGGAAATCAGACGCACCACGTCCTCACTGAGGCCCTTGGCGATCTTTTCGGTTTCGATATCCGTGACGAAGCCGTACTTGTACGGCCGACTCACTAAGTCACCAACAGCCTGCGGGTTACTCATTGGCGAGCCTCAACCAACGATGTGGGCTTTGACGTCATCCATGGAGATGGTCTGGTTCTCGCCGCGGAAGGGGTTGTCCTCGGTCAGGAACAGCATGCAATGGCACTCTTTGCGCTCACGCATGGGCACACAGGGGCAGTTCCAGAAGGCTTGGGCGACTTCGGCTTCCTTGTCTTCGTAGTGGCGGCAAGGGCAGAGAGCACCACCTAATTCGTCCTTGTGTCGAGCCAGACCCTCGAGCACAACAGCGGTGACGCTGGGATCGCTACAGAAATATGTCCCCGTGCGCTGCGCGTAGGTCTCAGCAAACTTGCGGATCACCTCAAGGCTGTCGCTGGCTGAAGGGGAGGGGGCTGCAGACATGAGCGCAGGGACGAAGCTTGAACGTGCGGACTGGCGACCCGTCCATCAACAAATTACGAAACACCATGGTTTCGTAACTCAACAATAGAGGTCTAGGGCGTCGCCATTGAATGGCCATTGTTGCGTGTTACCTGCGCCAATCGGGGCCTGGACCTGTCAGCCCACACTCGCCAGTGCCTGTTGGGCCGTGGCATGGTGTGGGCGACCGCCTCAAACCATGAGCGTCTCCGCCCAGGCACCTACCCGCGAAGCCGCTCTGAGCTTGATGTTGCGGCGGGGGAACCTCACGGCAGCCCAGCTCGCCGAGGCCCTGCAGGTATCCGTCCAGGTGATGCGGCGCCATTTGCGCTCCTTAGAACAAGAGGGGCTAGTCGAGGCGAGTCCGTTGAGCGAGGGTCAAGGCCGGCCCAGCAACCGCTGGCGACTCACCACCCGCGGCCGAGGGCATTTCCCTAACGGCAGCGAGCACTTCGCCTTGGGGCTCCTCACCTCTATGACCGCCAACTTGCCCAGCGGCATGGTCGAAGAGTTGCTCGAGCGGCAGGCCAGCGACAAGGCCGAGGACTACCGCGAGCAAATCGGTACGGGCACGGTTCCCGAACGGCTTGAGCGGCTGGTGGAGCTGCGGCGGGGCGAGGGTTACCTGGCCGAATTCCATGCCGAACCCGATCAGAACAGCTGGGTACTCAGCGAGTTCCACTGCTCGGTCCAATCCATTGCCCAGCAATTCCCCTGCGTCTGCGAGCAGGAACTGGAACTGATTCGCCACACCTTCCCGGACTGCCAGGTCGATCGGGTGCACTGGTTGCTCGAAGGCAACCAGGCCTGCGGCTTCCGGCTCGCGCCGAGCTGATGCCGTGCTGAGCGACCAGGATCTGAACGAGCTGGAGAGCACCCTGCTGCCCGCGCTCGAGCGCCACCACCTGCGCCTTCTGGCCCACAGCCTGCGCTGCTTGCAACAGGCCTCCGCCCAAGCGGGTGAGCAGCCACAGGGCGAGCGGCTCAGGGCCTGGGCGGAACGCCAACCCAACCTGGCGGTGGATCCCACCTTTATTCCGGTCTTGGTGGAGCAGCTGGGCAAGGCCTCCGTCCAACTCGAGAGCATTGGCAATGCCCTCGGGAAGCCGGCGCTCCAGCTGGACATCGCCGACCTCGTGCGATGGGGGCAACAGCAAGCCGACAATCGGCTCAAACCACCACAAAACTGACACCCGCCAGGCCCATCAAGGCCGCGCAGACCCCACGCCAGCCAGGGGGGTCCCCCTCAAGAGACGCCAGCGGAAGGGCCATCACCGGAGCCGTGGCCAAGAGGGCCACGGCCAACGCGCTGGGCAGATGCAGCAGTGCCGTCTGCTGGAGAGCTATCCCAGCCGTTGTTCCCAGCAGGGTAGCGAGCACGCCAAGGGGCCAGCGCCGACCAAGTGGCCTAGGGCCCTGGGGCCGATGCAGGAGTGAGGGCAGCAGCGGCAGCAACACAAGGGTCGCCGCCAACAGGCGAAGGGCGGCCGCATCGAGCGGAGTAATAGCACCGGAACGCAACGCCGCCCGGGCGAGAACGGCCCCGCCGCTACCGCAGGCCAAGGCCCCCAGGGCGAAGGCGACCCCGAGACCCCAACCCCTGAAGCGCGGCCCTTCTGCATCACGCCCCGCCACCAGCCAGAGGGCGGCCGTGATCAGGGCAATGCCCAGCCATTGCAGCGGGCTGGGGCGCTCCGATAGGGCCACCATCCCCAGCAGCGCCGTTACGCCCGGACCGCCGGCATCCAGAGTCAAAGTGCGGCGGGTGCCAATCCGGCGTAGGGCTGCAAAAAAAAGACTGTCGCCGACCGCAATCCCCAGAACCCCACTGGCGGCGAGCAGCAGCAAGGCCGGGGGCTCCTGGCCAAAGGCCGCCACTCCGGTGCGTCCCAGGAGCGGGAGCAGCAACACCAGGGCCAAGGCGTTTTTGAGCAAGTTGAGCTGGCTGGCGCTCAGGGCCGTGGGCAGGCGCCGCCAAAGGCTGCTTGCCAGGGTCCAGCAGAGGGCGCCCGCCAAAGCCGCCAAGACTCCACTCAGCACCGCGGCAGGGAATAACTACTGCTTGCGATGATCGCTGAAACTGCTCAGGCGCCGTGACCCTTGCGATTGAGGATGCCCTCAGCTTTTTCCAGCTGAGCTGCGGCCGCTGGCGCTCCCAGCGCAGCGTCCATCACCTGCTGCACCGCCGCACTGAAGCCGGCGGGTCGCTGATCGTGGTCGAGGAGCTGGAGCGCAGCGACAAGCGCCTGGCCAACATTGCGGCACACCACGGTCAAGATCCCGCTCGCCTCGTGGGGGGCTGCTGGGTGCGCTGGAGCGCCTCGATGGCTTGGGACAAAGCTGGCGAAGACCACACCGGAGCAAGCCTATTTGGCCTGATCCCAACCGATGAACGGGGACGCTCAGGGATCCTGCTACGCGATCAGGGCTACGCCGAAAAGGCTCCAGCCAGCTCGGAGTTCTCGATGGATGAACGGGACGGGCTGCTGCTGAGCACCGGCTACGAAACCATGAGCGTTTGGGAGCGCTTCTCGTTCTCCGGCCCCAACGTTCGGGTTCGCAGTAGCACCGTTGAGGGGCTATCAAATAATGCGTCCTTCTGCGTCGAGATCCGATGCGACGACGACAAATCGGCCGCGCCAAATTCGAACTCCAGTGAGCAGAGACCTTTCGAGGCCATCTCTCCCCTGGGCTGGTGAATCCTCAGGAACGTTACGGACTGTGATTCATCCTCTCAGAAGTGCTCTGGCCGAAACAGGGCCACTATTAGGGTCGTGAAGTTGGTTTGTGGAGCTCGAGTGGCCATCCCTCTTCTGGAGTACGCCCCTACTACTCAAAACAACAGGGTGGCTCCTGTTCGAGTGAACTCCGACGAGACCTCCCGAGCGAATTCCTTGGAATTCGCCACAGATAGCGAGAACTGCAAGACCGTTATCGAGAGTGCGTACCGCCAGGTCTTCTTCCACGCTTTCAAAACAGACCGCAGTCCCTTCTTAGAGTCACAACTCAAGAACGGTCAGATCACGGTTCGCGACTTTGTAAGAGGCCTGTGCCTTTCTGACACCTTTAAGCGCAGTTTCTATGGGATGAACAGCAACTACAAAGTTGTTCGTCACCTCGTAGAGAAGCTGCTGGGTCGCAAAACACACGGCAAATCTGAGGAAATCGCCTGGTCCATAGTGATCGCCACACGTGGCGTAGAAGGACTGGTCGACACCATCCTCGACAGCGAGGAGTACCTAGACAACTTCGGATACCACACTGTTCCTCATCAGCGGGCCAGGGTTCTGCCCGGCCGCGAACTCGGCGAGACTCCCTTCAACATCACCAGTCCCCGGTACGACGAGTACTACCGCGGCATCCTGGGCTTCCCCCAAATCGTCTACACCGGCACCGCAAAGAGTCTTCCCGCACGCGCCAAGCGTCGCCGTGGTGGCTACATCGAGGACTACACCGATTGGGTTCGCTCCATGCCTTCACCGCGAGGTGCAAGCCCCAGTGGTGGCAGCAACATCGACTACCTCTCCAAAGTGCCCTATCGCAGCCTCGGCCGCTGATATCCGTTGCAAGACCTCTGAAGCGGCGGTTGATCCGCCGCTTTTTTTGTGTTTCCACACCAGAAGCAGTCACGGGATCCTGACCCCGACTGCCGATTCCCTTTGGGATCAGGGAGAGTAAGCGTATTGATCCCGAAAGGAATCCGAAGAGCTGTGACGCAAGCCCTGTCTTCACTAGCACGCATGACCCTTCGCCAACTGCGGCAGGTGGCCAGCGAACTTGGGGTGACGCTTTACAGCCGCAAGACCAAGGCGGAATTGATGAACGCCATCGGCGAGCGCCAGGCTGATATCAGCAGCGTCGAGCAGGAGCACAGCCCACCTCCGAAAACGATCGACAGCACCCGCGTGGTGTTTCTGCCCCGCGATCCTCAGTGGGCCTACGTCTTCTGGGAAATCTCAGAAATAGATCGCCAGCAGGCTTTCAAGAACGGCGCCAACCAGCTCTGCCTGCGCGTAGCCGACGTCACCGGCGTGAGCGACGGTGGCGTGCACCCACACACCCTGCAGGAGGTGCCGGTCGATAGCCATGCCACCGAGTGGTACCTCCCTGTGCCCCTGAGCGATCGCGACTACCGCGTCGAGCTGGGCTACCGGGTCAACGCCGGAGGGTGGATCTCCCTGGCCTACTCATCGGTGGCCCGCGTTCCGGCTCTCCATCCCAGCGAGCAGATCCTTGACCAGTTCGTTCCCTTCTCCCTCGATGCCCCCCTTGAGTCGGCCGATGCGGCAGGGATCACGACCCAACCCAGCAGCGGTCCTGACAGCGGGCTGCATGAGCGGCTTTACCAAACCGCGACCAGCTTCGGACGCACGATGGGGCGCGGCTCTGAGGGCTTCCACGAACTGGACAGCGCCGGCCTGAACGCCTCAGGTGCCGGACTCTGGGCCAGCGGCCGTAATGAATCTGGCAGCGGTATGGTCGGTCAACGCAAGCGCGCCTTCTGGCTCGTGGCCGATGCCGAGTTGATCGTCTACGGCGCCACCGACCCTTCAGCCCGCCTTAGCATTGGCGGCGAAGACGTGCCCCTCTCCAGCGACGGGACCTTCCGTGTCCAGGTGCCCTTCCGCGACGGCGAGCAGGTCTACGCGATTGAGGCGATTTCGACCGACGGCGAGCAGAAGCGCAACATCACCTTGAATTTCGATCGCAGCACACCGGAAGACAACAGCAACCCCAGCGACCAAGCTGTGGCCGAGTGGTTCTGATGACCGATCCGCCATGAAAGCCTTTGTTGCCTTCACCCCTCTTGCTGGAGCCGTTCTTCTCCCCATCTCAGTCCCCCTGTTGATGGTCAAGGTCAGCACTGGCGCCGGGGTGTTGGCGGCGGTTGTCCTCAGCGCCCTTTGGTTTGGCTCGATGCTGCTCACCTCTGAGATGCCGGAGCACGGCTGAGCCCACCCGGGAATACTGATCTTGAAACCGTCTTGGCATCCCCCATGGCGCGGTGGCCCAGGTTGAACTGGGTGCTCGCCCTGGCTGCCCTGCTCCAGGGATGCAGCACGGCGGGCCAACTGTTCGGCGCCGAGCGTGTCCCGAACCTCGAGTAACACCCGCAGACCCAGGTGGTCTTCAACCAGCGGTAAGAGAGCCATTACGGCAGCCACATCAGCGACCAATGGCAGGCGAGGGAGAACCTCGAGGCCCTGATCCTAGAGGCCATTGGCACCGCTCGGTCCCAAATCCCAGTGGCGGTTTAGGAGCTCTCATTGCCCTCCATAGCCCAAGCCTTGGCCGAACAACACCAGCGTGGCGTCCAGGTGAAGGTGGTGCGGGAGCACCTCTACAGCCAACCCTGGGGTGGGGAGCATGATGCGGCGCTCTCATCCCATCAACGGCAACGCAAGCGGCAGCTGATTGCCCTCGCGGACCGCAACGGTGACGGCCAGCTATCCGAAGACGGGCACCAGCAAGGGGTTGCCTTCACGATCCTTCAGCGGGCAGGGGTACCGCTGCTGGATGACACCGCCGATGGCAGCAAGGGCAGCGGGCTCATGCACAGCAAGTACCTGGTCGTGGATGGCCGCACCGTCATCATGGGATCGGCCAACTTCACGGCCTCCGGAATCCATGGCGACCCCGGAGCCCCGCCAACCCGGGGCAACGCCAACCATCTGCTGGGGATCGAAAGCCAGGAGCGGGCCACACGATTCCGAGAAGAATTCGGCCAGATGTGGGGCGACGGCCCAGACGGCCGCAGCGCCAGTCACTTTGGCCTAGCCAAGGGCCAGGGCGGAACCGAAAGCCTGCGCGTTGGCGACACTCCTGTCCAAGTGCTCTTTACCGCCCATCGCCGGAGTGACCCCGGCAACGGCCTAGCCCTCATCGCCTCGGTCTTGGCGGAGGTGAAAGAGCAGATCGATCTGGCGCTGTTTGTCTTCTCCGCCCAAGCGCTCACCAACAAGCTGGCCGAGCGCTTAAACCACCAGGTCAGGCTGCGACTGGTGGCGAACCCGGGCTTCGCCAGCCGACCCTTTTCGGAAGTTTTCGACCTGGTGGAGCTAGCGATGGCCGATCGCGACTGCAGGATCGAGCAGGGAAACCAACAGCTCCAAGAGAGAGCCGATGGGGTTGGCACGCCGCAGCTGGCCCGCGGCGACAAGCTGCACCACAAGTTCGCCGTGATCGAGAACAAAACTGTGATCTCAGGCAGCTTCAACTGGTCACAATCAGCGGCTCACACCAATGACGAAACGCTACTTGTGATCCATTCACCTCAACTTTCCAAGCACTTCACCCGCCAGATGGATCGCCTTTGGGACAACGCTGAACTGGGGATCAGACCGCGCCTGCAATGCAAACTTGAGCATCATTCGATGCGAAGATGGAGTGGAGAGGGGCTGAGAAGGGAGAGAGAAGGGCAAATTGGCTGGGGAGGTGGCTTAAAGTCTGCAGACATTCAGGCGGAAGATGGCAGGATTTGGGGAGCAAAAAGAAAGGAAGAAGAAAAGAGCTCAGCAAAAGCCACAAATAAATGGTGCTAGCCTTCTGAAGAACGCAATACACAACCACCTCCAAGGCGATCTAAAGAAAGCCGAGACAAATTACAGAGCAGCCATTGATTCCGGCCTGATAAATGTCACATTGTTTTCAAATCTAGGTACTATTTGCCAAACAAGCCAGCGCATAGAAGAAGCAATCTCGCTTTATAGAAAGGCTATAGAAATAAACGCTGATCACCCAGATACTTACACTAATTTAGGAGGCTTGTACAAAGATCTCGGCGACCTTGATCAGGCGCTTGATTCCACTCTCAAGTCCCTAGAGCTCAAGCCTGATAACCCCACTGCCCTCATCAACCTGGGCGGCATCTACCAAGACCTAGGCAAACTTGATCAGGCTCTTGCCTCAACTCTCAAGTCCCTAGAGCTCAAACCTGATAACCCCACTGCCCTCATGAACCTGGGCGGCATCTACAAAGACCTAGGCAACCTTGATCAAGCACTTGCCTACACACTCAAATCGTTAGAACTCAAACCTGATAACCCCACTGCCCTCACCAACCTGGGCGGCATCTACATAGATCTCGGCAACCTTGATCAGGCTCTTGCCTCCACACTTAAATCCCTAGAACTCAAACCTGACAATCCCGATGCCCTCATGAACCTGGGTGACATCTATAAAGACCTCGGCAACCTTGATCAAGCACTTTCCTACACACTCAAATCCTTAGAACTCAAACCTGACAACCCCACTGCCCACATGAACCTGGGCGGCATCTATAAAGACCTCGGCAACCTTGATCAAGCCCTTGCCTCCACTCTCAAATCACTCGAGCTCAAACCTGATAACCCCACTGCCTACATGAACCTGAGCGGGATCTACATAGATCTCGGCAACCTTGATCAGGCACTTGCCTCCACTCTCAAGTCCCTAGAGCTCAAACCTAATACCCCTGGCGAGATTAATAATCTCAAAGCATTCATCGATGAACTAAGTATAAGCCCATCCAACGCCAAGGATGTCACGCAAGCATATGTATTACTACTAAACCAGACGGACATACCACACAAAAAGCTAAGGCGAATATTCTTGCAAGTATTCTTGCCGACAATCCAAAGGGCATCTACATCAGATCCGATTATCTCTGAAGACAATGAGGCATTAGAAACACTAGCCGCCGACTGGAGATTTCACAAATCTCTTACCCTACTGACCTCTTCAAGCCCAGAAGTCGAGAAATTTTTCACTAGATTAAGGAAGGAGCTGCTAACACTCACAATTCAAAAGGGCACAGTCCCAAAAAAACTAAGACCTTTAACAGAAGCCCTAGCAGCACAGTGTTTTCTAAATGAATACGTTTACTTCACATCACAAGAAGAAGATGTTGCTATATCCCAGTTCGTTGAGGCAGCAGCCAATAGCCAGGAAGCTACCAATCGATATCTTACGATTATAGGCTGCTACAAAGCGATTTACACGACAGGAATAAGTCCGGTATTCATCGGCAATTACCCCACCCCTGATGACAACAGCAAAGAGCTGATTAAAGCTCAATTCAAAGAACCGCTCCTGGAGCAAGAGTTCAAGACTTCCTTCCAAGAAAAACAGAACATTACCGACGCAACCTCCCAAAGAGTTCAAGAGATGTATGAGGAGAGTCCATATCCCAGATTCAAGTTTTCTAACTACACAAACAGCAAGCTAGCAAAGCCTGTTTATAAATCTATTGAGATTGAAACAACCAGAAAATGTCTATCTTTCTCGGAAGAATTAAAGTCCCCTACCGCCGCACCAAGCGTCCTGATTGCTGGCTGCGGCACTGGCAATCAAGTAATCTCTGCCAGCCGTTATAAAAATGCTCAAATCACAGCGATTGATCTCAGCAGCAGCAGCCTGGCATATGCAATAAGAAAGTCAAATGAATATGACATGAATAACGTGTCTTTCAAAAAAATGGATCTGCTCAATATCTCTAAGCTCGAAGCCACATTCGACATTATTGAATGTGGTGGTGTTCTCCACCACATGGAGCAACCAGCTGAGGGATTATCGGCACTCGTTCAACAACTTAAGCCTGGTGGATACATCAAGCTAGGTCTATATAGCGAAATTGCCCGCAAAATCATCGTGGAAGCACGCAAGACAATTCGAACTCTAAGGATCAACAGCTCTCCTGAGGGCATTCGAGAATTTAGGAGGAAAGTCCTCCATGAAAAGATGAGAGAACTCGCACCTCTTCAGCAAAGAGGAGATTTTTGGTCGCTGTCGGAATGCCGAGACCTTTGTTTCCATGTTCAAGAACATCGCTACACAACAGAAAAACTCCAAAAGCTACTGAATTCTCAGAATCTGACTTTCTGTGGATTCATGGTACCAAAACAGATAAAGAAACTCTACCAAGAACGATACCCAGAAGATGGCGACATGACTTCATTGTCTAACTGGGGAAAATTCGAGGAAGAACATCCCTCAACTTTTAATGGCATGTATCAATTCTGGGCGCATAAGCCGACCTGAGAATGCGACAAATGCCACGCCAGTGTACATTTCCAAAGCAGTAATCATCCGCATAGTCGAAGCATCAATGAAATATTGGAACTGATTCATGCCTCATAAAGGGTGATCGCATCACCCAAGCGCGTCAAAGGGTCCCCCGAAGAAACCACCAGGTGGGGTGGCAATCAATCTAAATGTACAACGGCAAATTCATCGTCACCCGGCACATCCCTGCATCCAGCGATCCAGACATCAAGAACACCTCGCCGCAACAGACTCAATGGAATTGAGACATCAAGCAAGTCAGATTTACCGCAGAGCCATCCCTGCGGTGACTGGTTGAGAAATAACGAACTGGAACAATGTTGTGCATCAATGCGTAGAGGAAGGTCCCGCTTGAAGCGGCAATCTTGATGCACCTGCCGCCACAAGTTCAGCAGGCTGAGATCACCTTCGATGTCCCATTCACTGGCCGATTTCTTGACTTCAAGGCCAAAGGCCGCCACCGCTCGCCGCGCTTTGCGGGAGATCTAGGTCTGATCCATATTGAGCCGCTTCGCCACTCGATCCCCGGTGCGCAACCAGACCATGTGGTCGAGGCAATCCAGTTAATCTAGACCAATCATGGACGTCTCAGCAGCACTCCAGCGCTGGCCGTGATTCAGACAGGAGCTGAGCCCGCCCGCGCAGCTGAGCGACAAGCTGCCGAAAGATCTCGCTGCCGGCAAACCGGCGCTTCACCACCAGGGAGTCCCCCAGGGTTAGTCCTCTGGAGAAGGGCAACGGAACCTTTGCACCGCCAAAGCAAGCCACGTGTGGGGGCTGCCGTAGCTGATGGTGATTTGATCTTCGGTGCGCCCCTCCCAACGCCTGGGCTCATGCCGTGTGGCACCCACCGGCGCGCGCTCAAGCCCCAAGCCCTTCAAATGCACTTGCATCTTGGGAAAGGCACCCTTGGGGAGTGCGAGCACCGGCCCCCCCCCCGCAAACCCTCGAGCTCCAGAGCCGCGGGATGCACAAACAGTGGGTGGGCCCGGTCCACCAGGAAAAACGCCGGATAGCGGCTGAGGTGAATCACAGAAAAGTCGGGGTCCTCCTCGGGAAAATCTGGATAGCAACCGATCCAGACATCCAACATGGATTGCCACAGCAAAGCAATGGGGTAGGTGATACAAATGAAGTCGGAGCGCTCGCCGACCCAGGGCGCAGCCAACCCCTCGAGATAGGGGTCGCCCACGCCATAGATGGCATCAATCCGCAGCTCTTCGCCCTGGGTCCAGCGGTAGAGATGATGCACATCCCGCTCGGCGTTGAGCAAAGACAGATCCCCACCCAAAGTCCACTCGCCTTCGAGCTTGCGGGCATCGAGCTCGAGGAAATCAGTAACGGACTTGGCGTTACGCGACACCGTGGACTGATTGCAACCCAAGCGATAGGTTGCCTTCTGCCGGAACGCAGCCAGATCAAATAATCCAGACAGGACAGGCGGAACGGATCAAACATGACTCGGCATCCGTGTCGCTGATCGATGGCGCAAGTCTGTTTATATCGAAAGCGCCCGATTTAAGGATCAGCCCAGGTCCTTTTGGGACTGCCCGCAACAAGGAGATGGACGCCCCGGCCAGAAGCAGCCGCTAACGCCGCGTCCAACGCCACAGCCCCCAGAGCACCAGAACCAAGACCATCCAGGGCAGCAGGGTCCGCAGCAAGAAGGCCGCCACCACCAAGGCAAGGGCCGACATTGCAACCCGCTTGGTCAGGGCCTTGGCCTCGTCGGTCATGAAGCGCCAGCGCGGCAGAAGAGGCATCGCTCCCACGGCCATGGAACCCCATTTCTAGCGAGCCGCGATGAAGAAGGGTGACCTGATAGCCGCCCTTGGCACCAGAGCGCCCGGACAAGGGCCGCCTGTTAGCACCTAACCCTCTACCAAGGGAAAGCTAGGCCGGCAAAAAATGGGACAACCGTGGCGCTAGAAGATAGCCAAACACAGGCTCCGATTTCAGAAGAGGAAGGCAGGGACAATCCACAAAAAACGAGCAATAAAAAATACGAAAATCAACCCTTATAAAACAACTGTTCAACTCAGACACTACTTAAAAAGGTGATATTCAGAGCTTCAAGCCAATGGCTGAGTTTTAAGTACCAGTCCACAGGAGAAGAACCATAGACATCAACTGTCTATAGCTCATCAAGCTGTACCTCAGCCGCAGGAACCTCCGCACCCTCAGGAGTTGACGCCCCTTCACTCTCAATGACTTCCACTTCATTGACCTCTACCTCACCCGCAGGAACCTCCGCACCCTCAGGAGTTGACGCCCCTTCACTCTCAATGACTTCCACTTCATTGACCTCTACCTCACCCGCAGGAACCTCCGCACCCTCAGAAGTTGACG